>NZ_JBBHGT010000001.1:0-1666126 GCF_037572435.1 Ramlibacter sp. PS3R-8 | reverse complement strand
CCGCTCGCCGAAGCGCCCCCACCCGGCCCTCCCCCAGGGGGGGAGGGTTCCAGAACATCGAGCACCGCACTCATGCCTCCGCACTCCGTCCCTTGACCGCGAACAACCCTTGCGGCCGTTTCTGGATGAAGATCACGATCAGCACCAGCACCGCGATCTTGGCCAGCACCGCGCCGGCCCAGCCCTCGATGAACTTGTTCAACACGCCCAGCCCCAGCGCTGCATACACCGTACCGGCCAGTTGCCCGACACCCCCGAGCACGACGACCATGAAGGCATCGACGATGTAGGCTTGGCCGAGATCGGGGCCGACGTTGCCGATCTGGCTCAAGGCGCAGCCGGCCAGGCCCGCGATCCCCGAGCCGAGGGCGAAGGCATAGGTGTCCACCCGCGCCGTGTTCACCCCCATGCAGGAAGCGATGGGCCGGTTCTGCGTCACGCCGCGCACGAACAGGCCGAGCCGCGTGCGCGAGATGAGGAAGGCCATGCCGAGCAGGACCGCGAAGGCGAAGCCGACGATCACGATGCGGTTCCAGGGCAGCTGCAGGTTGCCCGTGATGGCCAGGCCGCCGCTCATCCAGCTGGGGTTTTCCACGCCGACGTTCTGCGCGCCGAACACCGTGCGCACCAGCTGCATGAGCATCAGGCTGATGCCCCACGTGGCCAGCAGCGTTTCCAGCGGGCGGCCGTAGAGGAAGCGGATGACGCCGCGCTCCAGCACCGCGCCCATCAACGCCGATGCCCCGAAGGCCACCGGCACCGCCGCCACCAGGTACCAGTCGAAGGCGCCGGGCAGGTATTTCTGGAACAGGCCCTGCACCACGTAGGTGGCATAGGCGCCGATCATCATCAGCTCGCCGTGCGCCATGTTGATCACGCCCATCAGCCCGTAGGTGATGGCCAGGCCGAGGGCCACCAGCAACAGGATGGAGCCCAGGCTGATGCCGGAGAACACCGCTGCGGCGCGCTCGCCCCACACCAGCGAGGACTCCATGCTGCGGATCGACCCTTGCAGCGCCGCCTTCACATCGGCGTCGGCTTCGTCCTTCAGCCGCTGCAGCAGCAGGCTGCGCGTCGCCGGGCTGCGCGCGGTGGACAGCAGTTGCGCGGCCTCGAGCCTTCGGGACTTGTCGGAGCTGCTCAGGAGCGCCGCCGCGCGCACCAGCCCGAGTTGTTCCTTGATGGCCGCGTCCTGTTCGGAGGCGTAGGCCTTCTCGATCAGCGGCAGCTTGGATTCGTCGGGGTCTTTCTGCAACTCGGCGACCGCCGAGGCGCGCAGCTTGTCGTCCTTCGAGAACAGCTTCAGCGCGGACAAAGCCGAATCGAGCTCCCCGCGCATCCTGTTGTTGTTGACCACGTCCTCGGCGTCCGCCGGCACCGCCAGCTCCGCTCCGGTGACCGGGTCGCTGCCCTTGTCGTTGCGCACGACGAAGACCTTGCCGCCCGCCGTCTTGACGGCATCGTCGGCCAGCGCCTGGATGAAAGCCGCCGTCTTGTCGTCCGCGGCCGCAACGGCCTTGTTGAGCGCTTCGATGCGGGCGTCGGATTCGCCGACGGCCATGGCGGACGCTTCGGCGGCCGTCAGCGCGTGGGCGCTCGATGCGGCGAGCGAAAGAAGCAGGATGAGAATTCGGAGCATGAGGGTCCCAAGGCTCCCTCTCCCCGCCGGGGAGAGGGCTGGGGTGAGGGGCGCACCGCAGAGCGCCCCCACCCCGACCCTCCCCCGCAGGGGGAGGGAGGAAGACAGGATCAGAGCTTGGTCTTGCCGTCCGGCTCGTCCTTCTTCTTGTCGTTGCCGTCGATGTACGGTGACCAGGGCTTGGCCTTCACCGGCCCGGGGGTCTTCCACACCACGTTGAACTGGCCGTCGGCCTTGACCTCACCGATGAACACCGGCTTGTGCAGGTGGTGGTTCTTCATGTCCATCGTGGCGGTGAAGCCGGACGGCGCCTTGAAGGTCTGGCCGGCCATGGCGGCGATGACCTTGTCGGTGTCGGTGGACTTGGCCTTCTCCACGGCCTGGGCCCACATGTGCACGCCGATGTAGGTGGCTTCCATCGGGTCGTTGGTCAGCGGCTTGTCCTTGTGGCCGGCGATGTTCTTGGCCTTGGCGTAGGTGCCCCACTTCTTGGTGAACTCGGTGTTCGTCGGGTTCTTGACGGACATGAAGTAGTTCCAGGCGGCGAGGTGGCCCACCAGCGGCTTGGTATCGACGCCGCGCAGTTCCTCTTCACCCACCGAGAAGGCCACAACCGGCACGTCCTTGGCCTTCAGGCCGGCGTTGCCCAGCTCCTTGTAGAAAGGCACGTTGGAGTCACCGTTGATCGTGGAGATCACCGCGGTCTTCTTGCCTTCGCCGGAGAACTTCTTCACCTTGGCGATGATGGTCTGGTAGTCGCTGTGGCCGAAGGGGGTGTACTCCTCCATGATGTCGGCCTCGGCGACACCCTTGGACTTGAGGAAGGCGCGCAGGATCTTGTTGGTGGTGCGCGGGTACACATAGTCGGTGCCCAGCAGGACGAAGCGCTTGGCGCCGCCGCCTTCCTTGGACATCAGGTATTCGACGGCGGGGATGGCCTGCTGGTTGGGCGCGGCGCCGGTGTAGAACACGTTCTTGGACAGCTCTTCACCCTCGTACTGCACGGGGTAGAACAGCAGGCCGTTGAGTTCCTCGACGACCGGCAGCACCGACTTGCGGCTGACCGACGTCCAGCAGCCGAAGATCACGGAAACCTTGTCCTGCGTGAGCAGCTGCTTGGTCTTCTCGGCGAACAGCGGCCAGTTGGAGGCCGGGTCGACGACGACCGGCTCGAGCTTCTTGCCCAGCACACCGCCCTTGGCGTTGATCTCGTCGATGGCCATCAGGACCGTGTCCTTGAGGACCGTCTCCGAGATGGCCATGGTGCCGGACAGGCTGTGCAGCACGCCGACCTTGATGGTGTTGGACTGCGCGAAGGCAGGGAAGCCGGCGCCAGCCAGCGCGACGGCCGCGGTGAGGGCCTTGAGGGTGAATCGACGTTGCATGTGTGCTCCAGAAGTGCGCGAAGAGATGACGCAGGGCCATGCTAGGGATGAGCGGATGGCAGGTCTGTACGACACATGGCGTACGGCCGGGCGCTTCGCCCGACTACGGGGCCCGCAGGCGCCGTCCGACAGTCAACCTCCGCCCGGCCGGGCTCAATCTCCCCATTGCATTGCCAAGCAAGAGGCGCCCCCATGTCCCTGTTGTCGCAGCTGTCTCCCAGCATCACCAACCAGATCCGGCTGGACCATACGCACGTGCTGAGCGCCTTCCACCAGTACGAGGTGAGTTCGCCGCCGCGGCTGAAGAAAGGGCTGGCGGACCAGGTCTGCCTGGCGATCGAGATCCACACGCAGCTGGAAGACGAGATCTTCTATCCCGCCCTGCGCGTGGTGGCCGACACCGACATCCTGCGCAAGAGCACGCCCGAGCACGACGAGATGCGCGGGCTGATCTCGCGCCTGCGCAACATGCCCGTGGGCGACCCCGCCTTCGACGACACTTTCTTCTCGCTGATGCGGCATGTGATGCACCACGTGGCCGACGAAGAAACGCAACTGCTGCCGGCCGCCGAGCGCCTGCTGCCGAACAAACTGGCTGACCTGGGCGCGCAGATGACGCGCCGCCGGCTGGAACTGGCCGGCCCGCGCACGCCGGAACTGGCCAGCAGCATGGCCCGGTCGCTGAGCGCCGGCAGCATCGTCGCTGCCGGCAGCGCGCTGCTCGCCGGTGCGCAGCTGCTCACGCGCCACCGCTACGGCGACCGCCTGGCCGCCGCGCGCAGCCGCTTCTCGCGGCCCTGAAGATGGCCTGGGAAGGCGGGGTCGCTGCGCGAACCCGCCCTACGAAGAACGCTCAGGTAGGGCGGGTTCGCGCCACCGACCCCGCCATGATGCACGCTCAGGTAGGGCGGGTTCGCGCCACCGACCCCGCCATGATGCACGCTCCGGTAGGGCGGGTTCGCGCCACCGACCCCGCCATGATGCACGCTCCGGTAGGGCGGGTTCGCGCAGCGACCCCGCCATGATGCCCAGGTCTCCGCTCTCTTCAGTCCTTGGGCTGTTCGCCCGACGGCCGTCCGAGCGGAAGCGCCGGATCGATGCGCCTCTTGTAGTGCGCGTACCCCGCGGCCGGATCCGCCACCCCCGCATGCCCCACCGACTGCGGCAACTCCGACTGGATCGCCACATGGCTGATCCCCTCGCCTTGCCGTCGCCGCGCACGCAACTGCTCTGCGAACTGCAGCCCGGCCCCCAATGCGTCCTCCGCGAACTCCGCATGCCGCGCTTGCGCCGGCGCCTGCGCGCTCTCGCGTTCGAGCCAATACACCACGATCATGGCGTCGATGCTACCCCGCTGCGCAACGCCTGCGCGAAACCCTGCGCGGCGGGCGTGAGCTCGCGGTGGCGGCGGGTGATGAGGTGGATCGACGGCACCCGCAGCGGCAGCTCCAGCGGCACGACCTGCAGCACCCCGAGCCGCGCATAGTGCGCAGCCAGTGACGCCGGCATGATCGCGGCCATGTCGCTGGCTTCGAGCAGCACCGTCGTCGCTACGGTCGATGCGGTCTCGGTGATGTCCAGGCGCGAATGCAGCCCGGCCTCGCGCAACGCCGACTCGAAGCGGCTGCGCTGCGGGGAGCCCGGTGGCTGCAGCACCCACGGCCAGTGCGCCAGGTCTTCCAGGGTCACCCCGGCCTGGGACAGCAGCGGGTGGCCGGTGCGCACGACGGCCACCTGGGGTTCGGCAAGCAAGGGCTCGATGTCGAGCTCGTCATCGCTGTGGCGCTCGGTCGGGCGGCCAAGCACGAGGTCCACCTCGCCGCGCTCCAGCAGCGCGATCATGACGTCGCTGGTCTCCACCAGCAACGACACCGCCACGCGCGGGTGCTGCCGCTTGAATTCCGCCAGCGCCGGCGCCAGCAACTGCGGCAGCGCACCGGGCACGGTGCCCAGGCGAAGGCGGCCGCGCAACCCCGAGCGCAGCGCCGCAACCTGTTCGCGCGCGAAGCCGAAGTCGACCAGCGCCTGCCGCGCGTAGCGCACCAGCACCTCGCCGCTTGGCGTGGGCTCCATGCCGCGCGCCAGCCGCGTGAACAGGCGCGCACCCATCGCCTCCTCCACCTGCTGCAGCAGCTTGGTCGCCGCGGGCTGGCTCATGCCCAGGCCGGCAGCAGCGCGGCCGAGGTTGTTCTCCCGGCCCAATGCCTCCAGCAGAAGCAGCTGGCGGGTGCGCAGCCTCAGCAGCAATGCCGCATCGGAGATGGGGGTCTTGGCCATTGGAAGATATATTCGAATGAATATGGATTATTCCGGGAATTTCATTTGCCGGGAATGGCTGGAGCTCTTACCCTGCGAGCCAAGCGCCGGCGCCGATCGGCGCGCAGGAGACATCCCATGACGCACCCCACCCGCCGCGCCGCTGCCCTGGCAGCGCTCGCCCTCTGCCTTGCCGCCGGCACCCCGGCCTTCGCGCAAGCCTGGCCCGACAAGCCACTGCGCATCATGGTGGGCGCGTCGCCGGGCGGCGGCACCGACATCCTGGCGCGCATGCTGGCCGAGAAACTGGCCACCGACCTGAAGCAGTCCGTGGTCGTCGAAAACCGTCCCGGCGCCTCCAACACCATCGCCGCGGAAATCACGGCCAAGGCGACCCCGGACGGCACCACCTTGTTGCTGGCCACGAACACGGCCCAGGCGATCGCACCGCACCTGCTGAAGCTGAAGTTCGACCCGCTGAAGGACCTGCAGCCGATCGGCCTGGTCGCCGTGATGCCGAACGTGCTGGTGGTGTCCGCCGCGTCTCCCTACAAGACGGTGAAGGACCTCACCACCGCCATGGCGCAGAACCCGGGCGCGATGAAGTACGCATCGTCCGGCATCGGCAGCACGCAGCACATCGCCGGCGAGGCGTTCTCGCTGGCCACCGGGACGAAGTCCATCCACATCCCCTACAAGGGCAGCGCGCAGGCGCACGTGGACATCATCGGCGGCGACGTCACCATGATGTTCGACTCCACGTCGTCGGCCATGGGCCAGATCAAGGGCGGCAAGTTCCGCGCGCTCGCGGTGATGGCGGACCGCCGCTCCCCCGAGATCCCCGACGTGCCGACCATGTCGGAACTCGGGATCAGGGGCGTGGACGTCACCACCTGGTACGGCCTGTACGTCACCGCGGGCACGCCCAAGCCGGTGGTCGACACGCTCACCGCGGAAATCACCCGGATCCTGAAAATGCCGGACGTGCAGGCGCGCATCAAGGGCATGGGCGGTGACGTCGGTTCCCTGGTGTCCGTGCAGTTCGCCGAAATGAACCGGCTGGAGTTCGAGCGCTTCGGCAAGCTGGTGAAGGACGCCAACATCAAGGCGGAGGGTCAATGAGCACCCCGCAAAAACCCCGCCTCGCCGTGCTGCTCGGCGACCCCGCGGGTGTCGGCCCCGAGATGGGCGTCAAGCTGCTGGCGCGGGCGCCGAACCGTGAAGCCGCGGACATCCTGCTGGTGGCGCCGGCGTCGGTGCTGGCCGGCGGCGAGACCCTGGCCGGCAGCCGGCTGGACGTGTTGCGCATCCAGCCCGGCGAGCCGCTGCGCTTCGAGCCCGGCCGCATCACGCACCTGCTGCAGCCGGAGCCCGCCAGCGGCGCCGCGCGCATGGGCGAGTGCAGCGAAGCCGCGGGCCAGGCCGCGCTGCAGGCGCTGACCGCCGCCACGCTGCTGGCACGCGAGGGCAAGGTGCAGGGCATCGTCTTCGCGCCGCTGAACAAGCATTCGCTGCGCATGGCGGGCATGCAGGAGGAAGACGAGCTGCGCTACATGCAAGGCCTCTTCGACGTCAACACCTTCACCTGCGAATTCAACATCACCGACCAGCTGTGGACCTCGCGCGTCACGTCGCACGTGCCGTTGAAGGACGTGGCCGCGCTGATCACCGAGGCTGCCGTGGCCGATGCGGTGCACATCATCGACGCGGCCCTGCGCCGCTCCGGCATCGCGCGGCCGCGCATCGCGGTGTCGGGCCTGAACCCGCACGCGGGCGACGGCGGCTCCATCGGCAGCGAGGAGATCGAGATCATCGCCCCGGCCGTCGAGCGCCTGCGTCGCGACGGCCTCGATGCGAGCGGTCCGTGGTCGCCCGACACCGTGTTCATCGCGGCGCGCCGCGGCGACTTCGACGCGGTGGTCTCGATGTACCACGACCAGGGCCAGATCGCGATGAAGCTGATGGGGTTCGAGCGCGGCGTCACGCTGCACGGCGGCCTGCCGGTTCCCGTGGCGACATCGGCCAGCGGCAGCGCCTTCGACATCGCCGGCAAGGGCATCGCGCGCATCGAGGGACTGCAGCACGCCTTCGACCTGTGCGTGCGGATCGCGTCGACCTGAACCTGGGTCAGCGGACGTCGAGGGCCAGCTTCACCGGCACCTGCCCCTTCGGCTCCGTTTCGAGTTTCTCCGGGGCGCCCGCGGTGACACGCGTCGCCTCGACCCCGGCGTCCTTCAGCGCGCTGGCCACCCCTTCGGCCCGCCGGCTGGCCAGCGCGACGACGGCCTCGGCGGGCAGCGGCTGCGCCTCGTTGAGCCGCTGCAGCAAGTCCTGGTAGAAAGCCGCCGCGTCCGGCACCTGCGGTTCGCCCTGCAGCAACTGGCCCACCCGCCGCCACGCCGGCACCATCTGCTTGGCCGACTTGCCGGCAGCCGCGTCGGCGCCTGACGAGGTGGGCGCCGCACTCTCGGCCGCGCGCCTGCGCTCGTCCAGCGCGGGCTCGCCGAAGCGGGCGACATAGAGCTGGCGCAGCGCCTTGCGCACGTCGGCGTCGCTGAAATCCACCGGCGGCGGTTCCTCGCCGGGCGCCAGCGCAATGCCGGCGCCGCCCGCCACCTCCATGCGCACCGCGCGCACCTTGAGCGCCGCGGGATCGGCCGTCTCGCCATATGGCGCCGCAACCGACACCACCAGCTGCGGCTTCTTCGCCAGCAGCTGCGCCACCTGCTGGATCTTCTCGCGCTCGGGCGGCGCCAGCCGGTCGCTGCCCGGGTCGAAGTGGATCGCTTCCATCGTTTCGCCGTTGACGCCCAACAGCGCCCCCAGCGCGCGGAACGGCGCCGTGACGATCTTGGCCAGCAAGGCGCCGATCGCCTTCCACACCAGGGCGGCGTAGCTGAATTGCGGGTCGTCGAGGTCGCCGCTGACCGGCAGCGCGATGTCGATGCGGCCCTGATCGTCCTTCAGGATCGCGATCGCCAGCTGCAGCGGCAGCTTCAACGCGTCGGGGCCGTCGACGCGCTCGCCGAGCGTGAGGCGGTCGATGACGATCTGGTTCTCGCCCTGCAGCCGGCGGTCGCGCAGCTTGTACTGCAGGTCCAGCGAGATCTTGCCCTCGGCCACCTTGTAGCCCGCGAATTTCGTCGAGTAGGGCGAGGCCGGCACCATGTCCACGTTCTTGAAGACGACGTTGAGGTCGGTGTTCTGCGCCGGCGCGAACACGTTGAGGTCGCCGCGGGCGCGCATCGCGCCGAATTCGTCGACCCGCCCATCGAGTTCGACCTGCGTGCGCGCCGCCGCTTCGGTCGACAGCCCCGTGACCACGCCATTGAGCTCGTGGATGCGCGCGGCGAATTGCGGCAGCAGGCTGAGGTCGGCGAAATCCAGCCGGGCGTTCTGCACGTGCAGCCGCCGCACGCGCACCGGGAACGGCGTGCCGGCGTCCGCGGCCGCCTGCGCCGCCTGCGCCGGCTTCGGCGCGGCAACCAGCAGGCGCGCGGCGTGCAGGCTGCGGTCCGGCTCGATCACCATCCGGGCGTCGAGCCCGCTCACGTGCAGGTCGGGGATGTCGACGAGGTCCGGGCCGAGGCTCGCGGTGACCCGGTCCGCACCCAGCCTCTTCCACGAAGCGAACGTGGCGCCCTCATCGTCCTGCAGGAGCAATCCCGCCACTTCGAAGGAGCCGAGGTAGCGCAGCCGCGCCGGCTCCGGTCCTGCGGCGCCGGCGCTGATGCGGCCCTGCGCGGAAACACTGCCCTGCGCCAGCTTCAGCTTGACGTACTTGCGCAGCAGCGGCTGCAGCGGCGCCAGCGCCAGCTGCGCGACCCGCACCTCGGCCTGCACGGCCCCCGTGTCCGGCACCACGCTGCCGCGCGCGGCGAGCAAGCCGCTCTCGTCGACCCGGGCGCCAGCCTCGAAGCGCAGGGGACGCCGGGTGTCGCTGCTGGCGTCGGTGAGGGTGGCTGCAGCACCGTGCACGCGCAGCTTCATTCCGGTGGCTTCGTCCTCGACCTCGGCGGCCAGCTCGCTCAGCTCGACGCGCTGGATCGCCGCGCTCCACGGCGGCTCGACCGCGGCAGCCGCCTGCGGCGCGCCGGCCCCCGGCAGCAGGTCGGCGAGGTTGATCCGCCCTTGCGCGTCGCGCCGCACCCGCACGGCAGCGCCGCGCGCATGCAGCCGCGCGAAGCTGGCCTTGCGCGCACCGAGGTCGACGCTGCCGCCATCGACTCCCAGCTCGGCGAGCGTGAAGGGCGTCAGCTCGCCTTGCGACAGCGTCACGTCGGCCAGTGCCACGGAGGCGTCCTCCACCTGCATCTGCAGGTCGGACCCCGACAGCTGCGCCGCGAGCCGCAACTGCACCCGCAGCTTGCCGGCGGCGGCACGCAGCGGCGGCTGCACCGTCTCGTCCTGCACGCTGAGAGTCTGCTCATCGACCACCAGTCGCCGGAGCGCGAACGTCCAGGGCTGCGGCACCGCGTTCGCCGGCGGCGCAGCAGGCTGCGATGGCCCGCTCGCGGCCAGCAGCAGGCTGCCCAGGTCCAGTTGCCCTTGCGCATCGCGCAGCACGGCCATGCGGCCGCCGGTGCCGCGCAACTCGCCGACGCTCACCTCGCGCGCGGGCCAGGCGGCGTCGATGTCGGTCGCCTCCAGTTCCGTGAGCGTGGCGAAGGCGTCGGCCCCGCCTTCGCGGCCCAGCGCGACCTCCTTGAGCCCCAGCCGTGCGTCGATCAGCGCCGCTTCCCACTTTCCCCCGGCGTAGGCAAAGCGGTAGGGCAAGGTGGCCGAAAGCCGACCCGCCGCCATCCGGGCGCGCGTATAAGGCTTGAAGTAGCCGGCCATTTCCGGCAGCGACAGGCCGTCCAGCGTCAGCTTGCCGTGGCCGCGCAGCGGATTGAGCGAGGTCTGCCCCTGCCATTCCAGCGCGCCGCCGCGCTTGGTGCGCGCGCTGAAGCGCAAGTTGTCGGTTTCCCCCGGCAGGGTGCTGAGATGGTCCAGCGTGATGTCGATGGGGGCCAGCAGGTTGTCGTACCCGGCCTGCCGGTCCTGGAACAGCACCTGCCCGCGTTCCAGCGTCACGCGGGCGATCTGCAGGCGCGGCGGCGGGGCATCCGGCTCCGGCGGCCAGCGGCGGCTCACCGCCTCGAGCAGTTCGGCGACGTTGAAGCGGCCGTCCGGCGCGATGTCCAGCGTGGCGCGCGGCCCGGCCAGCCGCACTTCGCCGAAGGTCCAGGCGCGCTGCGCGATCGAGCGCCATTCCATCTGCACCGTGAGAGCGTCCACCGCGAACAGCGGCTGGCCACCGGCTTCGGCGAATCCCAGCTTGCCGGTCTCCAGGCGCAGGGTGAAAGGATTGAAGCGCACCTCCTGCACCGAGGCTTGGCGACCCAGTTCTTCGGCGACGAACCGCGGCAGCTGGCGCTCGATGGCGAACGGCAGGGCCCAGAAGCCGACCGCGGCGTAGGCCGCCAGCAAAAGCACCGCGACCGCGAGCCAGCGCGTGAAGGGCGAGCGACGGAGAACGTGGCGCAAGGCCGCTCCAGGGCCGCGCCGCTCAGGGCAGCGGCCTCGTCACCTTGATGGGCTCGAACGCCGCACCTGGGGCCGACGCGGGCATCGCCGTGACCGGCACCGTCGCCGATTCCTGGGTGTAGATGCGCAGCGGCCGCGTCGCAACCGGGAAGCCGGCGGCGCCCAGCGTGTCGGCAATCACCTTGTTGCTGTCGCAGAAGACCTGCCAGTAATGGGCGTTGTGGCATGACGGCCGCACCGCCAGTCTGGGCCCGAATTCGTTGAACTCCAGGATCGCGACGTCGACCGTGGGCGTCGTGCAGATGTTGTCCACCCGGGACACCGCGGCCTTGAGCAGGGCCATGGCCCTGTTCACGTCGGCGCCTGCCGCCACCTGCGCCACCAGGTCCACGCGCCGGTAAGGATTGGCGACGTAGTTGCGGATGTCGCTGCCTATCACCTTGGTGTTGCCGACCACGGTGCGCACGTTGTCGGGCGTGTTGATCGTGGTGCCGAACAACCCCAGCTCGACCACGGTGCCTTCGGTGCCGCCGATCGAGACGTAGTCGCCGACCTGGTAGGGCCGCAGCATCAGCAGGAACACGCCCGAGGCGAAATTGCCGAGCAGGCCGCTCCAGGCCGCGCCGATCGCCACGCCGACACCGGCCACCAGCGCCGCGAAGGAAGCGGTCTCGACACCGAAGTAGCCGAGGATGGCCACCACCAGGATGACGTTGAGGGCCACCGCCAGGAAGCTGGCGACATAGCGCTGCACGGTCGCATCGACCTGCTGCCGCCCCATGGCGGCGCCGATCAGGTGGGTGGCCCTGCCGATCAGCCAGCGTCCGGCGACGAACACCGCCACGGCGCCCAGCACCTTGAAGCCGAACGCCAGCAGGATGGGCTGCGCCTGGTCCCACCAGCCGACGACCTGGTTCGTGTCCATGGCCCACTCCTGCGCGCGAACGCCAAAAAAACCACCATAGGCAAACCGGACCGCTTGCGCAAGTTGGCCCGAAGTCCCATTGCGCGGGACCTCCGGGCGGCGCAGGGGCGCGCCAGTCGGGGCCCCCTGGGCGGCGGGCATGCGCCCGCGACTCCTCGCGGCGGGTGGACAAGGGGTTCATCCCGGCCTACGCAAGCTGCAGCCTGCCTGGTAGTACCGGCGCCGCTTCTTCCTGGCCCAGCCGAAACCGCCCCACCGCATCCCGCAGCCCCTGCGCCTGCTCGCGCATCGCCTCCATCGCCGCGGCGGCTTCTTCCACCAGTGCGGCGTTCTGCTGCACCACCTGGTCCATCTGCGCGACCGCCGTGTTCACCTGCGAGATGCCGACGCTCTGCTCCGTGCTTGCTGCGGCGATCTCCGCTACCAGCGCATGGACCTGGCGCACCGACTCCACGATCTCCCCCATGGCCGCGCCTGCGTCGGCCACCAGGCGCGCCCCGCCGTCCACCTGGGCCACTGAGCTCGCGATCAATTGCTTGATCTCGCCGGAGGCATGCGCGCTGCGTTCCGACAGCGTGCGCACTTCGGCCGCCACGACCGCGAAGCCGCGGCCATGCTCGCCCGCACGCGCCGCCTCGACGGCCGCATTGAGTGCCAGGATGTTGGTCTGGAAGGCGATGCCGTCGATCACGCCGGTGATCTCCGCGATGCGGACCGAGGATTCCGAGATGCGGCCCATCGTGCTCACCACCTCGGTGACGATGCTGCCGCCGCGACCGGCCAGCGTGGCCGCCTCGCCCGCGAGCTCGCTCGCGCGCAGCGCATTGTCGGCGTTCAACGCCACCGTGGATGTCAGTTCCTCCATCTGGCTGGCGGTTTCCTCCAGCGCCGCGGCCTGCTCCTCGGTGCGCTGCGACAGGTCCGCATGGCCCTGGGAGACCTGGCCGCTGCTGTGGGCGACGACATCGGCCCGCTCGGCGACCTCGCGCACCAGCGCGCGCAGATGCGCAGTCATCGCGGCGGTGGCCTGCATCAGGCGCGCGGTTTCGTTCTTGCCGAACACCCGCACGTCGCCGCTCAAGTCGCCGTCGGCAATGCGCATGGCGTGCTGGATCACCTCGCGCAGCGGCGCGCGCACGCTCGCCACCAGCAGCCTGGCGCACAGGGCGGAAGCGAGCAGCGCAAAGCCGAGCAGCCCAACTTGCAGCAGCGCCGCGCTGCGCAGTTCGGCGGCATCGACCGCCAGCAAGCGCGCTTCTCCCGCGCGCACCTGCCGCTGCAGGTCTTCGATCGAGCCGAAAGCCTCCTGGCGGTCGACCAGCTGCCGGATGGCCGCGAGGTGCTCCGCGCCACGCTGTTGTGCCGCGTGCAACTGCCACCCTCCGAGCGCAGCGACCGTACCCATCCAGGCGAGGAGGAGGGCGACGAGCAACCACAGGCGGGTGGCGATGCCGAGTTTGGAAATCATGAAGTCTCCGGACGCCGGTCACGGCGGGTCTCCAGGCCGCGACGCGGCCCGTTCAGTGCAGCAAGCGTAGGCGGTGGGCCTGCGCCCGCGCCTCCCCGCGGCGGGGGGGACGGGGACTGGTTGGAGCTACCATAGCTACTCATCCTGGGAGACCCCGTGTCCTCCTCCCGCGCCCCGGCCACCAGCGACCTGCTGCTGAAAGTCACGCCCCCCCGGGTGCCGCGCGATGCCATCGTCCGGGCCGTGCTGGTGGGCCCCGGGCGGGACGTGCGCGACCACCCGGTGGTGCTGGTGCAGGCACCGGCGGGCTTTGGCAAGACCTTGCTGCTGGCGCAATGGCGGCGCGAGCACCTCGCGCACGGCGCCGCGGTGGCGTGGCTGCTGGCGCAGCCCGAAGACGACCCCGCTCGCCTGGTGCAGGCACTGGCGCTGGCGGTCCGCGTGGGCGCCGGCCGGCCCACCTTCGGGCACGCGCTGCTCCAGGCGGGGGGCCCCGCCGGGCTCGAAGGAGCCACCGCGTGGCTGGCGGAAGTCGCGCAGAGCGCCTTGAACCTCGTGCTCATGGTGGACGAGGCCGACCGCCTGGCGCCGGCCGCGCGCGACGCGCTGGCCTACCTGCTGCGCAACGCGCCCCCCAACCTGCGCTGCATCGTGGCGGCGCGCACCGACGTCCACCTGGGCCTCGAGGACCTGGTGGCCTACAGCCAGTGCGTGGTGGTCGGCACGGCGCAGGTGCGCTTCACGCTGGAGGAAACGATCCAGCTGGCGCGCAACCGCTTCGGTGCGGAGGTCGACACCGAAGCGGCGCGCGTGCACGAGCTCACGGAGGGATGGCCGCTCGGCGTGCAACTGGCCCTGTCCGTCGCCCCCTCCGGCGTGCGCGCGCAGCTGCCGCGGCCGCGTCTGCAGGGCACGGCCCTGCGTTCGCAGCTGCTCGACTACCTGCTCGGCAACCTGGCGCCGGCGGACCTCGACTTCCTCACGCGCGTCTCGGTCGCCGACCCCTTGCACCCGGCGTTGTGCGCCGCGCTGGTGCCGCAGGAGGATGCCGCCCAGCGCCTGGCTCGCCTGCAAAGCGACACGCCCGTGTTCGTCGCCGCGGAACACTCCGACTGGGTGCGCCTGCATTCGCTGGCCGGCGAGGCCCTGCGCGAGCGGCTGCAGGCCTTCCCCGCCAAGGAGGTTCGCGAGCTGCACGCCCGGGCCACGGACTGGCTGGCGGCCCAGGGCCTGCTGGAAGCGGCCGCGCAACACGCGCTCGCCTCCGGCCAGGAGCAGCAGGCTTACGCGCTGGCCGAGCGCAGCCTCTACGAGCTGATGCTGGTCCAGGGCCGGCAGTCGACGGTGCTGGACTGGGTGCGGCGCCTGCCGCCGCAGGAGCTGGAAAACCGCCCGCGCCTGTTGCTCGCCGCGGCCTGGTGCCTGGCGGTCAGCGAGCGGCACGAGGAGGCCAGCCGCCTGGTCGCGCGGCTGCTCGAACAGCCCGGCGCCGATGCCGGCCTGCGCTGGGAATGCGCGCTGATCCTGGGCGGCGCCGCCATGTTCGCTGACGACCCCGACCACTTCGTGGCGCTGCACGAGCCGTGGCCGCAGGCGCCGGCGGACGCCGACCCGCGCCTGCGGCAGATCCACGCGAACCGCTCGGCCCTGCGCGCGCTGCTCCAGGGCGAGCCGGCGCTCTCGCGGCTGCTGTTGCAGCAGTACGGCGCGCGCGCCGAAGGCAACCCGTCGCATTTCCTCGACCGCTGGGGCGACCTGGCCACTTCCCTGAGCTACCTGTGGGAGGGGCAGGTCCGTCTCGCCGAGCAGCTGCTGCGGCCCGCGCTGGCCGGCGCCGACGGCGACCTGGGCCGGCGCAGCCCGCTGGCGGCGATGCTGGCGGCCCTGCTGGCTGCCGCGCTGTGGGAGAGCGATCAGCCTGCGGAGGTGCAGGCGCTGCTGGCGAACCGCATGGACGTGCTGGAGCGCAGCGCCATCGCCGACTGCCTGATGCTCGGCTACCGCGCCCTCGCGCGCATGGCATCGGCCAGCGGCAACGAGCCACGCGCGCTGGAACTGCTGGGCGCGCTCGACGCCGTCGGCATCGCGCGGCGGCTGCCCCGCCTGCGCGTGGCCAGCCTGTCCGAACAGGTGCGGCTGCACGCCCGCGAGTACCGCGCCGAAACGTGCCGCGAGCTGTGCCGTCAGATCGACGCGTTGCTGGCGGATCCCCACATCCCCAGCGGCCCCCTGTGGCAGCGCGGCGTGACCGGCATGCGCCTGCTGGCCCACGGCCATGCCGCGATCGCCGCGCAGGACTGGCGCGCCGCGGTCCAGCCACTCGCCGAAGCGGAGGCGATCGCGTTGCAGACCCGGCAGGCTCGCATTCGCATCGAGGCCCTGGGCCTGCGCGCCTGGGCGCTGGACCGGTGCGGCGAGCGCGCCCGCGGCCTCGTGCGCGAGGCCGTGAGCCTGGCGCAGGCTGGCGGTCTGCAACGGGTGTTCGCCGACGCCCACCCCGACCTGGGGGCCTGGTTGCGGGACATGGAGCCGTCCGCGCCGGCCAGGCCAGCGGCGCTGCCTGTGGCCGGCGGGCCGGCGATTCAGCCACGGGCCAGCCCGAGCATGGCCCTCACGCCCAAGGAGCGCGAGGTGCTGGAACTGCTCGCCCGCAACCTTTCGAACAAGGAGATCGGGCTGGCCATGCAGGTGGGCGAGGAAACCATCAAGTGGCACATGAAGAACCTGTTCGCCAAGCTCGACGCCGGCACCCGCAAGCAGGTGGTCTCGCGCTCCCGCATCCTCGGCCTGCTGGCTGACACCTCCTGACACCTCCTGACGCCCCCCTCTGCAAAGGGGGTACGCCACGCCCGTCCAGTGCTTAGCCTTCGGTCATTCCGAAGGAGAAGCCACGATGCTCACCGCCCAGGAGACCAGCCGCGCCGCGGCTCCCGCCCTCGTATCCCAGCTGACGCGCTCGATCCGCGTCGAGCCGCTGACCTGCGCCATCGGCGCGGAGCTCGGCAATGTCGACCTGGGGGCCGCGTCGCGCGACCCCGTGCTCGTTGCCGAGATCCGGGCGCTGCTGCTGCAGCACAAGGTCGTGTTCTTCCGCGACCAGGAGATCACCCGCGCCGAGCACGTGGCCTTTGCCCGGCACTTCGGCGAGCTGGAGGACCACCCGGTCGCCGGCAGCGACCCGGACCATCCGGGCCTGGTGCGCATCTACAAGTCGCCCGAGCAGCCCAACGACCGCTACGAGAACGCCTGGCACACCGACGCCACCTGGCGTGAGAAGCCGCCGTTCGGTTGCGTCCTGCGCTGCGTGGAATGCCCGCCGGTCGGCGGCGACACCATGTGGGCCAACATGGCGCTTGCCTACGAGCGGCTGCCGCAGCAGGTGAAGGACCTGATCGCGCCGCTGCGCGCGCGCCACAGCATCGAAGCCAGCTTCGGCGCCGCGATGGCCGCGGAGAAGCGGCTGGCGCTGCACGCACAGTTCCCCGATGCCGAACACCCGGTGGTGCGCACGCATCCGGAAACCGGCGAGAAGATCCTGTTCGTCAACGCGTTCACGACGCACTTCACGAATTACCACACGCCGGCCAACGTCCGTTACGGCCAGGACCACACGCACGGCAGCTCCGACCTGCTGCGCTACCTGGTCGACCAGGCGGCGATCCCCGAGTACCAGGTGCGGTTCCGCTGGAAGCGCAACAGCGTGGCCATGTGGGACAACCGCTCCACCCAGCACTACGCGGTGATGGATTACCCGCCCTGCCACCGAAAGATGGAACGCGCCGGGATCGTCGGCGACGCCACCTACTGACCACTTCCCATACCCAGGACCCCGACATGAACTTCCTCGACGGCTCGCTCTTCCCCGAGAACCAGGACAAGCTGGTCATCACCGCCGCGCCCTACGGACCCGAATGGATGCCCTCCGACTTTCCGGAGGACATCCCGGTCAGCATGGAAGCGCAGGTGCAGAAGGCAGTGGACTGCTACAACGCCGGCGCCTCGGTGCTCCACCTGCACGTGCGCGAACTGGACGGCACGGGCTCCAAGCGCCTGTCCAAGTTCAACGAGCTGATCGCCGGCGTGCGCAAGGCCGTGCCGCAGATGGTGATCCAGGTCGGCGGCTCGATCTCCTTCGCGCCGGAATCCGAGGGCGCGGCCGCGAAATGGCTGTCCGACGACACGCGCCACATGCTGGCCGACCTCGATCCGAAGCCGGACCAGGTGACGGTGACGGTGAACACCTCGCAGATGAACGTTATCGAGCAGATGGACGTCGAGGACATCGCGGGCACCACGCTGGCGGAGCCGGCCGGCTTCCGCGCCTACTCCAACATGGTCGTGCCCTCGACGCCGAGCTTCTTCGAGGAGCACATCCGGCGCCTGTCGAAGGCCGGCATCCAGAGCGCCTTCCAGTTCTACAACATCAACAGCTACGAGACCGTGGAGCGCCTGATCCGCCGCGGTATCTACAAGGGCCCGCTGGTGTGCAACTGGGTCGCCATCGGCGGCGGCATGGACCAGCCGACGATCTACAGCCTGGCCAACTTCCTGCGCGCCATCCCCGACGGCACCATGCTGACGGTGGAAAGCAGCATGCGCAACGTGCTGCCCATCAACATGATGGGCATCGCCATGGGCCTGCACGTGCGCTGCGGCATCGAGGACAACCTCTGGAACCAGTCGCGCACGGAGAAGGCCAGCACCGTCAAGCAGATCGAGCAGATGGTGCGCGTGTCGCGCGAGTTCGGCCGCGAGATCGCGGACGGCAAGGAGGCGCGCCGGATCTGCAAGATCGGCGTCTTCTACGAGACGGTGGAAGAGACGCTGGCGGCGAACGGCTTCGCGCCCAACGCCAAGGGGCGCCAGCAGGGTTATCTGCGCAAGGCAGCGTGAGATGGCGGCTGCCGCCGACCTGCCCACGGTGCTGGTCGTGCCGGGCCTGCGCGACCACGTCGCGCAGCACTGGCAGACCCTGCTGGCGCAGCAGCTGCCGCGCGTGCTGTCGGTGCCGCCCATGGGCCGCGAGCAGCTGGATTGCCGCGACCGCGTGGCGGCGATCGAGCGCGTCGCGCAGCAGGCGACCGACCCCGTGATCGTGGTCGCCCACAGTGGCGGCTGCATCATGGTGGCGCACTGGGCGCAACGCACGCGATGCAAGGTCCGCGGCGCGCTGCTGGCCACGCCGCCGGACTTCGAGAAGCCGATGCCCGAGGGCTACCCCACGATCGAGGCGTTGCGCGATGGCGGCTGGCTGCCGGTGCCGCGCCGCACCCTGCCCTTTCCCAGCATCGTCGCGGCGAGCCGCACCGACCCCCTGGGCAGTTTCCTGCGCATCAGCGCGCTGGCGCGCGACTGGGGCAGCGACCTGGCGGACCTCGGCGACGCCGGCCATCTGAACCCCGCGTCGGGCTTCGGCCCCTGGCCGCTCGCCCACACCTTCATCGAGCAACTCGCGCGGACCGATCCGGCCCGCTCCGGCAGCGCTCGCCACTGACAGAGAGACAGACCCATGACACACGCAATCCGTTTCCACGCAACCGGCGGCCCCGAGGTCATGCGCCTCGAACAGACCGAGGTCGGCGCACCCGGCCCGGGCCAGGCGCGCGTGCGCCACAGCTATGTCGCCGTCAACTTCATCGACGTCTATTTCCGCACCGGCCGCTACCCGCTGGCGCTTCCCAACGGCATCGGTTCCGACGCGGTCGGCGTGGTGGAAGCCGTCGGCGCCGGCGTGGTCGACGTCAAACCCGGCGACCGCGTGGGCTACCTGCTCGGCCCCCAGGGCGCGTATGCGGACGTGCGCCTCATGCCGGCCGAGTTCCTCATCCCGCTGCCGGACGGCGTGAGCGACAGCACCGCGGCCACGCTGATGATGAAGGGCATGACGGCGCAGTACCTGTTCCGCCAGGTGGTCCCGCTCCAGGGTGGCGAGACCATCCTGTACCACGCGGCCGCCGGCGGCGTGGGCCTGGTCGCATGCCAATGGGCCAAGGCGCTGGGCGTGCGCATGATCGGCACCGTCAGCACCGACGAGAAGGCCGCCATCGCCAAGGCCGCCGGCTGCGCCGAGGTGATCGTGACGTCGCGCGAGGACATCGCCAAGCGCGTGCGCGAACTCACCGACGGCAAGGGCGTGCCCGTGGTCTACGACTCGGTGGGCAAGGACACGCTGATGGCCTCGCTGGACAGCCTGCAGCCGCGCGGGCACCTGGTGAGCAACGGCACCAGCTCGGGCCCGGTGGTGATCGACACCACGCTGCTGGCGGTGAAGGGTTCCATCTGGGTGACCCGGCCCGCGATGATCCACTACGCCACGCCGCGCGCCCACATGCTGGACATGGCCAGGGAGCTGTTCGACCTGGTGCTGGCGGGCAAGATCAGGAGCGAGCCGAGCCAGAGCTACGCGCTCGCCGATGCGGCCGAGGCCCACCGGGCGCTCGAATCGCGCCGCACGACCGGCGCAACGGTGCTGGTGCCATGAGCTCCGCTGCTGCGACGCTCGAGGCGCGGCCGGTCGCGGACGACGCGTACCTGTTCGGCCGGCGGGCGGCCTGGTTCGCCTACGCCATGACGCTGGCGCTCATGGTGATGGACTATGTGGACCGCCAGGTCATCGTCTCGCTGTTCCCGTACATGAAGACGGCATGGGGCCTGAGCGACACGCAGCTCGGCGCGCTGGTTTCCGTCGTCTCCGTGACCGTGGCGCTTGGCGCGCTGCCGGTGGCCCTGTTCGCCGACCGCGCCAGCCGCGTGAAGAGCATCGTCACCATGGCGATGGTCTGGAGCGTCGCCTGCATCTCGTGCATGTTCACCCGCGGCTTCGGCCAGCTGCTGGCTGCGCGTGCAGCGGTGGGGCTGGGAGAAGCCGGCTACGGCTCGGTGGGGGCGGCGCTGATCGCCAGCCACTTCCCGGCACGCATGCGCGGCGCCCTGCTGGCCGGCTTCTTCGCCTGTGCGTCGGTCGGCTCGGTGCTCGGCGTGATGCTGGGCGGGCTGATCGCGGCGCGCTGGGGCTGGCAGGCCGCCTTCGGCTTGGTCGGCGTGCCGGGCCTGCTGCTGGCCCTGCTGTACCTGAAAGTGCGCGACTACCGCACCGTCGCCCTCACGCCCACGCTGGACACGGCGACGCGGTCGGTCGGCGGGGTGCTGCGCCACGTGGGCAAGGCCCTCAGCCGCTCGCCCACCATGCTGTTCGTCTGCATCGGCGGCGCGGCGCAGCTGATCGTCGTCTCGGCCGTGTGGTCCTGGCTGCCCAGCTTCCTCAACCGCGTGCATGGCGTGGAGCCGGACAGCGCCGGCCTGCGCGCAGCACTGATCGTGCTGTGCGGCGCCATCGGCAGCGTGGCCTGGGGCGCCCTGGTGGACCGCGCCGGCGCGCGCCGGCCGCGCAACAAGCTGCTGGTGCTGGCGGCGCTCTGCCTCGTGTCGATGGTGCTGCTGGCGCTGGCCTTCGGGTTGCCTGCCCTGGGCTGGGCGCTCTCGCACCCGGCGCAGTTCGGCCTGATCGCCGCCGGCGGCTTCGTCATGACCTGCTCCGTCGGCCCGGTGTCGGCGGTGGTGATCGACGTGATCCATCCCGGCGTGCGGGCCACCGGCGCCGCGGTGCTGGCCCTGTTCCAGAACCTGTTCGGCCTGGCCATCGGGCCGGTGATCGCAGGCGCGCTGTCGGACGCCTGGGGGTTGCCGCTGGCACTGGCGGCGATGCCGATCTTCTCCATCCTCGCCGCCGCTGCCTTCGTGCGTGCGGCCCGCACCTACGAAGCCGACGCCGCCCGCGCCTGCGCAGCACCCTGAACCCAAGGACCACGCCATGAACGGATCCATGATGCAGCAGCCGCTGCTGATCTCCTCCCTCCTCGTCCACGCCGAGCGGCATCACGGCGAGCAGGAAATCGTGTCGCGCCGCGTCGAGGGCGACATCCACCGCACCACCTACCGCGAGCTGGCCGCCCGTTCGCGCCGCATGGCCAACGCGCTGGCGCGGCTGGGCGTGCGCAGGGGCGACCGGGTGGCCACGCTGGCCTGGAACGGCTACCGCCACCTGGAGCTGTACTACGCGGTGTCGGGCTCGGGCGCGGTGCTGCACACGCTCAACCCGCGCCTGCACCCCGACCAGGTGGTATGGATCGCGGACCACGCCGAAGACCAGGTGCTGTTCTTCGACCTGAGCTTCCTGCCGCTGATCGAAGCGGTGGCCGATCGCGTGAAGACGATCAAGGCGTTCGTCGCGATGACGGATCGCACGCGCATGCCGGCGAGCACCGCCATCCCCAACCTCCTTTGCTACGAGGACCTGGTGGCGGGGCAGTCCGATGTGTTCGACTGGCCGACCTTCGACGAGAACACCGCCAGTTCGCTGTGCTACACGTCCGGCACCACCGGCAACCCCAAGGGCGCTCTGTACAGCCATCGCTCGACGATGCTGCACACCTTCGCCAGCGCACTGCCCGACGCGCTGAACATCTCGGCCAAGGAGACGATCCTGCCGGTGGTGCCGATGTTCCACGTCAACGCCTGGGGCCTGCCGTACGCCGCCTGCATGACCGGTGCCAAGCTGGTGTTCCCCGGGCCCTTCCTCGATGGCAAGAGCCTGCACGAGCTGTTCGAGTCCGAAGGCGTGACCGTCTCGGCGGGCGTGCCCACCGTGTGGCAGGGCCTGCTCGCCCACGTGGAGGCGAGCAACGCCAGCTTCAGCACCATGCGGCGCACGATCATCGGCGGCTCGGCCTGCCCGCCGGCGATGATGCGCGCCTTCCAGGAGCGCTACGACGTGCAGGTGCTGCACGCCTGGGGCATGACCGAGCTGAGCCCGCTGGGCACCGCCTGCGTGCTCAAGCCGCACCAGCAACGCCTGGCGTCCGGGCAGCGCCTGGCCATCCAGGCCAAGCAGGGCCGCGCCGTCTTCGGCGTCGACCTGAAGATCGTCGGCGACGACGGCCAGGAGCTGCCGCACGACGGCAAGGCCTCCGGCGAGCTGCTGGTGCGCGGCCCGTGGGTGATCCGCGAGTACTTCAAGGGCGAGGGCGGCGATCCGCTGGTCGATGGCTGGTTTCCCACCGGCGACGTCGCCACGATCGACGCCGACGGCTTCATGCAGATCACCGACCGCAGCAAGGACGTGATCAAGTCCGGCGGCGAGTGGATCGGCTCCATCGACCTGGAGAACATCGCCATGGCCCACCCGGGCGTGGCGATGGCCGCCTGCATCGCCGCGAAGCACCCGAAGTGGGACGAGCGGCCCTTGCTGGTGGTGGTCAGGAAGCCGAACGCCGAACTCAGCCGCGGCGACCTGCTCCAGTTCTACGAAGGCAAGATCGCGAAATGGTGGACGCCCGACGACGTGGTGTTCGTCGAAGGCATCCCGCTGGGCGCCACCGGCAAGATGCAGAAGAACAAGCTGCGCGAGCAGTTCCGCGACCATAGCCTGCCGGGCGCCTGAAGTGGAACTCGCCGATGCCGGGAGAGACCCTGTTCCTGGCAATGCTCACGCTGGCGCCCTTGCGCTGGCTTCCCTGAAAGCTCACTATTTCCAAGCCATGAAGCATCTTCCATTGTCGCGGCGGCAACTGCTCGCCGCAGGCCTCGCCTCCCTGGCCCCGGCATACGGTCTCGCGCAGGCGTGGCCGGCGCGCCCGGTGCGCCTGGTGGTCGCCGGCCCGGCCGGCGCCAATGCCGACATCGTCGCGCGCCTGGTGGCCGAGCCGCTGTCGCGCGAACTCGGTCAACCGGTCATCGTGGACAACAAGCCGGGCGCCGCCGGCGCCATCGCCATCGCCGACCTGCTGCAAGCGCCACGCGACGGCCACACCCTGCTCATCGGCGTCAATGCGCTCGTGAGCGAGATCCCTCACATCGTGAAGTTGCGCTGGGACATGGCCAAGGAGATCCGGCCCCTCGCCGAACTGGCGCGCGGCGGGCTAGTGCTGGTGGCGAACCCCGCTGTGCCCGCCAAGGACCTGAAGGAGCTGGTGGCGTATGCGAAGGCCAATCCGGGCAAGCTGAATTACGCGTCGTACAGTCCCGGCACCCTGTCGCACGTGCTGGGGCTGCTGTTGAACCGGGCCGCCGGGATCCAGCTCACGCACGTCGGCTACAAGGGATCCACGCCGGCACTCGCCGACGTCATGGGCAACCACGTGCCCTTGATGTTCGATGGCGTGGGAACCTCGCTGCCGCTGATCCGGTCGGGAAAGCTCAAGGCCTATGCCGTGAGCACGCCCAAGCGGCTGCCCCAGCTGCCCGATGTGCCGACTTTCAGTGAATTGGAGTACCCCCAGCTGGACGCACTGGCCTGGATGGGCCTGTGGTCCACGCCGGAGGTGCCCGCAGCCGTGCAGGCACGCGTGCGCGAGGCCACGCTCAAGGTGCTGGGGGATGCCGCGGTGCGGGCTCGCCTGCTGGACACCGGCTTCGAGCCGGGCCTGCCGCGCACCACCGACGACATGACGCGCGGCCTCAAGGCCGATTACGACCGCGTGGGCGGCGTGCTGCAGTCGATCGGCTTCAAGCCGGAGTGAGGGCGGCGCGAGGGCTGCTGCCCTCTTCCTCCCTCTCCCTCTGGGAGAGGGCCGGGGTGAGGGCACGCGCGCTGATGCGTCATCGTCAGTAGCCGCCAGCACCCCCACCCCAACCCTCCCCCAGGGGGGAGGGACTCTTGAACGTCAGCCCTTGCGCAACAACACGCTCGACAGCGCCGGAATCAACACCACGGCCCCCACCATGTTCCACAGGAACATGAACGCCAGCAGGATGCCCATGTCGGCCTGGAACTTGATGGGCGAGAAGGCCCAGGTCAACACGCCGGCCGCGAGCGTCACGCCGACCAGCACCACCACCCGCCCCGTGAAAGCCAGCGCCTGCTTGTAGGCCTCGGCCAGGGGAACACCCTGGCGCTGCAGCGCGAGCTGCAAGGTCAGGAGGTAGAGCGCGTAGTCGACGCCGATGCCCACGCCCAGCGCGACGACGGGCAGGGTCGCGACCTTGACGCCGATGCCGAGCGCCACCATCAGCGCCTCGCACAGCACCGAGGTGATCACCAGCGGCACCACCGCCACCACCACCGCGCGCCAGCTGCGGAAAGTGATGAAGCAAAGCAGGATCACTGCGGCATAGACCAGCAGCAGCATCTGCACCCACGCCTTGCGCACCACGATGTTGGTGGCGGCCTCGATGCCGGCGCTGCCGGCGGCGAGCAGGAACGCGCGGTCCTTGGCCGAGTGCTCGTTCGCGAAAGCTTCGGCGCTCGCCACCACGCGGTCCAGCGTCTCGGCGCGGTGGTCCGAGAGGTACGCGATCACCGGCATCACCGAACAGTCGGTGTTGAACAGGTCGGGGTTGTTCACGCTGGCCTGCTGCGCGCCGTAGTTCAGCACGTCCTGGTTGCGCGCGATCGTCAGCCACTTGGGGCTGCCCTCGTTGCTGCCCGCCGTGATCTGGCGCACGGCATTGGTCAGCGCCACGGTGGCCTGCACGCCCGGCACCTGCTGCAGGCTCCAGGCGAGGCGGTCCGCCTCCACCAGGGTCTGGTATTGCAGGCAGCCCTCCTTGGGCGTCTTCACGATGACGGCGAACGTATCGCTCGACAGGCTGTAGTGCGCGGTGGTGTACGTGCTGTCCTTGTTGTAGCGCGAGTCGGCGCGCAGCTCCGGCGCGCCCGCATCCAGGTCGCCGATCTTCAGCCGCGTGCTCGCCGCATAACCCAGCACCGTCAGCGCCGCCGCCACCAGGATCGCCGCCAGCGCCCAGCGCCGCTCGGTGAAACGTTCGATCACCTCGAAGCTGCGGTGCAGCACGCCACCGTCCTCGGTGGCGAGGCTGCGCTCGGCGGCTGCGCGGCCCACGCCCACGTACGACAGCAGCACCGGCAGCAGGATCAGGTTGGTGAAGATCAGGACGGCGACGCCCATGCTGGCGGCCAGCGCCAGTTCACGGATCACGGGGATGTCGATCACCATCAGCACGCCGAAGCCGACCGCGTCGGCCAGCAGCGCGGTAAGCCCCGCGAGGAACAGCCGGCGGAAGGTGAACCGCGCGGCCACCAGCTTGTCTGCTCCGCGGCCGATGTCCTGCATGATCCCGTTCATCTTCTGCGCGCCGTGGCTGACGCCGATGGCGAACACCAGGAAGGGCACGAGGATGGAGTACGGATCCAGCTCGAAGCCGAGCGCGGCCACGAGCCCCAGTTGCCAGACCACCGCCGCCAGCGAGCAGGCGATGACCAGGGCGGTGCTGCGCACGCAGCGCGTGTAGCCGAAGATGATCACGGCCGCGATCAGGGCCGCGAGCAGGAAATACAACGAGACCTGCACCAGGCCGTCGATCAGGTCCCCCACCAGCTTGGCGAAACCCGTGACGTGCAGGCGCACCGGCGCCTGTTCGCCCATCGCTTCATAGCGGGCGCGGATCCTCTCGATCGACTGCGACAGCGCGCGGTAGTCCAGGCGATTGGCGCCCGACGGATCCTGGTCCAGCAGCGGCAGCACGATCATGCTGGACTTGAAATCGTCGCCCACCAGGCTGCCCACCAGGTTGGCGCGCGCGATGTTGCCACGCAACTGGCCGGTGGCGGCCGGCGAGCCGTCGTAGTTGTCCGGCATCACCGGGCCGCCACGGAAGCCCTCTTCGGTCACTTCGGTCCAGCGCACGCCGGGCGCCCACAGCGACTTCACCCAGGCGCGGTCGACGCCGGGCGTGACGAACAGTTCGTCGTGGATCTTCTTCAACGCTTCCAGGTACTTCGCGTCGTAGACGGTCCCGTTCGGGTTCTCCACCACGATGCGCAGCGAGTTGCCCAGGCCCCGCAGCTCGCCCCGGTTGTCCAGGTAGTTCTGGATGTACGGATGCCCGCGCGGGATCATCTTGTCGAAGCTCGCGTTGAGCGTCAGGCGCGCCGCCGCGATGGCGCCGAGCACCAGCGTGAGCAGCAGGCAGACCACCAGCACCACGCGGCGGTTGTTGAAGACCAGCCGCTCGAGGCCCGAGCCGGACTGGGAGTCGAAGGCGGCGCCGGCGGGGAGCGCCGTGTCCGCGGTGAGGGCGGAGGCATGCATGGCAGGTCCGGGTGATGGGGGGGGTCAGGGCAGCGGCTGCGCCAGCACGCCGCGGGGTCCGGCAACGAGCACGCGGCCGGGTGCGGTGCCCAGCACCGCCGCTGCGGGGAAAGGCCGCTCGAGCGCGACGGCGGAGAATTTCGCCCCGTCGTCGGAGCTGACGAACAGGTGGCCGGCCTGGCTGGCCAGCAGGATGCGGCCGCCGTCCACGGCGCTGGCGGTGATGCCGACCTGGACGTTGGTGGCCACGGGCTGCCAGTTCGCGCCGCCGTCGCTGCTGCGCAGCACGTTGCCGCGCAGGCCGTGCACCAGCACTGCGCTCGCCGTGCCGGTCACGCCGAACAGCGTGCCCTGGTAGGGCAGCGCCACGGCGACGAAGCGGCCGCTGGCCCGGTCCATTTTCAGCAGCAGGCCTTGCTCACCGGCGATCCACAGGTCGTCGCCGACCGGGCGCACCGCATACAGGTGCAACTTCTTCGGGTTGTCGGCCAGCTGCGTCGCTCCCCAGCTGGCGCCGCCATCGCGGGTTTCCAGCAAGGTGCCGAAGGCGCCGACCGCGTAGCCGTGACGGTCGTCGCGGAACCAGACGTCCAGCAGCGGCACGTCGGCGGCATCGGGGCGGCCGTCGCGCTGCCGCGTCCAGCTCTTGCCGGCGTCGGCGGTGTGCAGCACCACGCCGTCGTGGCCCACGGCCCAGCCTTTGGCCGGCGTGGGAAAGTGCACCGCCACCAGGTCGGAACTGGCCGGCACGCTGGCCTGCTGCCAGTCCTGGCCGGCGTTGTCAGACCAGAGGATGTGGCCACGCTGGCCCACCGCGACGATGCGGCCGCCGGCGCGCGCCAGGCCGTTGAGGAGGCCGCGGGCCGCGAGCGGGCTGCGCACGGCGGGCGTGTCGAGCACGTCGGTCCAGCCCGGCGCCGCGCCGGAGTCCGCCACGGCCGCCAGCGCGATGCCGGCGGCCAAGGCCATCAGGAAGTGGCGCGCGTTCACCGCGGCACCCTGGCCTCGCGGCCTCAGCGGATGCCGGCGCCGGCGAGGGCGTCAGCGGTCCACTCGCGCTCGGACAGCGCCTTGGTGTGGCGCATGCCGCCGGTCTCCGCGGTGAAGCCCGTGACGGAGTACACGCGGGACACCAGGTCGTAGTGGCCGAACATGTCGGTGTAGGGCGCGGGCAGGTCGTAGCTCGGGGCCATGTAGGCGAAGCCGGTGCGCCACAGCTGGCCGCGCGCGTCGTACGCGTCGCTGGCGAGCGCCGCCCAGGAGTCCTCGTCCAGGTAGAAGGTGCGCTTGCTGTAGACGTGGCGCTTGCCTTCCTTCAACGTGGCCTCGACCACCCACACGCGGTGCAGTTCCCAGCGGACCAGGTCCGGATTCAGGTGGTTGGGCTTGAACAGGTCGTCCTGCCTGGCCTGGTACACCGCCTGGTAGGCGTTGTAGGGCACCAGCATCTCCTTCTTGCCGGCCAGCTTGAAGTCGAAGCGGTCCATGGAGCCGTTGAAGATGAAGGTGTCATCGAAGGTCGTGGCGCCCGCCGTGCCGGGGTTCGGCGTGTCATGCGAGAGGTCGGGAGCGACCTTGACACGGCGCTGGCCGGGCAGGTAGGCCCAGGCGCGCCGGTCCTTGGTGCCGATGTCCAGCGGATCCACCAGCAGCAGCGCCTCGCCGGCGCGGCGCGCCGGGCCCGTGTACGTGAGCTTCAGGCGCCAGTAGGTCTCGGCGCTGGTCTTGGCGTTGTCCCAGAACGGGTACTCCTGCACGCTGTTGCCCTCGGTCGCGAGGGTGGCGCGGCCGCTCGCGTCCACGTTGATGTTGCGGTACTTGGCCTCGTAGGCGGGGCCGTTGAAGCGCACCAGGTGGTTCCACATCGCCTCGTTGCCCGTCTTCGGGATGGGGAAGGGGAAGCCTGCGTGCGCGCCCTCGATGGAACGGCCTTCGTTGAGCGTCTTCGCCTTGACGGCGTTCTTCACCGTGTTGTCGGTGACGTATTTGGGGAACGCGACGCTGCGCTGCGTCGGGTACACGTCCATCCGGAAGGTGGGGTGTTTCTGCAGCAGCGCCTTGGCGCCCTCGGTCAGTTGGGCGGCGTGCTGCGCCATGTTCCTGGCGTCGACCGAGAACTTTGGCTTGTCGCTGGCGAAGGGGTTCGGGCGGATGCCGTCGCCGGACTTGTAGCCGGCGGGCAGCGTCGTCACGCCGCCGGTGTAAGCGGGGATGGTGCCGTCCTTGTTGCCGGCCTTCTCCGCGCCGACCGGCGTGAGGGTGGTGCCGAGGGCCTTGGCCTCGTCGGCGGAGACGGCGGCGTGGGCAGCGAAGGCGCCGGTGGCGGCGAGCAGCGCGGCGGCGATGCGATGGTGCAATTGCATGATCGGTCTCCTTAGAACGTCGTGCGGAAGGTGACGCTGATGAAGCCCCGGTCCTTCAGGTAGGTGGTGAGGCCGTTGGTGGACGTGACGGCGGTGCCGTTGTCCTTGTAGCGGCCGACGTAGTCGATGTACTTCAGGTCGAAGCGGTATTTCTGCTGCACATCGGCCGCCAGGCCGATGCTGTAGTTGCCCAGCCCCTCGTTGCCGCCGAAGACGGTCGCCGAGTTGCCGTACAGGCCCACGGCATAGGCCATGGGCGCGGAGAGGTCCACGCCGGGAACCACCTGGTACCAGGTGGGCGTGAACGCGAAACTGGCGCCAACGTAGTCCTTGGTCGCGCAGCCGTCCCACTTGTCCCTGCCGATGCAAGGGGCGAAGCCCTCGGCGTTGAACAGGTTGGCGCCGCTGCGCACCTTGCTCCAGTGCGACCACTGCGCTTCGGCGGCCCAGCTGGCCGAGTCGAACAGGACGGTCTTGGGCACGGTGCCGACCAGGTTGGTCAGCGCGTGCCAGGTGTCGCCGCGCGGCCCCTGGGTCTCGCCCTGTGCCGGGCGCCCCGGCGCGACGCCGAACACCTGCGCGCTCAGCGGCGTGTTGCGCCTGTAGGAGACCTCGGAGCCGAAGCTCAGGCCCGCGATGTTCTTGGCGAAGCTGATGCCGTACAGGTCGATCTTGTCGGCATAGACCATGTTGTATTCGCTGCTGGCGGGACCTACGGCGGTGAGCAGCACCTGCGGCAGCTTGTCGGCGAAGCGGCGGTAGTAGAAGCCCATCGAGCCGTCGAGGAACTTCGGGCTCCAGCGCGCGGACAGGCCGAACTCGCCGTGCTGGCTGGGCTCGGCGGCCGTGCCCCGACGGGCGAAGCCGAGGGTGGGGGAGATGAACTGGCGATCGGGTCCGTTGAAGGCGAAGTCCACCGGCCCCAGGTAGGTGCCGCCTTCGGGATAGCGCGCCGCTTCCCACTGCAGCAGGTACTGGCCCGCGACGGACAGCTCCTCGGTCAGCTGGGCCTGGGCGGAGAGCTGGTTCAGGGGACGGAACAGCTCCTTGGCCTCGGTGCCGGGCGTGGCGAAGCCCTTCTGCAGGTCCAGCGGGTTCTGCGCATAGGCGATCGAGTGCATGTGGGAGCCCAGGAACAGCGACTCGCCCCAGTACAACGTGTGGCGGCCGGCCCTGGCCTGCACCGGCACCTCGCCCGCGTTGAAGCCGGTGAAGGCGAAGGCGTCGAGGATCTCGCCCGAAGGACCGTGGTAGAAGCGCTTGGTGTAGCCGCTGTACTGGTTGTTCTCGTAGCTCGGGATCGCGTTGAACGGCGGGTTGGGATTGCCCCGGCTGGAGCTGCCGTAGGCGTCGTCGAACCAGCCCGCCCCGCTGAGGCGGAAGCCGTGCCGCTTCTTCCAGACCACGTCCAGCTCGGACAGCAGGTCGATGCGCTTGGCGACGGCGTCGCCCTTGTCGAAGCTGTACGTGCCTTCGTCGGCCAGCGCGGAGTTGCCGATGCGCGCGTCCCGTTCCTCCACCCGCTGGCCGTAATTCAGGCGCACCGTGTTGTCCCAGCGTACGCTGAGGTCGGGGTTGCCGGTGTCCACTTCGAAAGCGTCCGCGGCGCCGCAGGCGAGCAGCACGCCGGCGGCGATGGCGGTGAGGGAAAGGCTGCGCAGCGCCCCGTTGGCTTGCGGCACCTGGCTGGATCGGGTCACGTGGTCTCCTGAGGATGGGTGGGAAGCACCGGGCCGCGCATCGGCGCGGCATGGCTCAGGGGCCGCATTGTTCCGAGCAGGCAGGTCGGCATCCCCCCTCTTGTGCGGGGGGGGTGGGGGTGGGGTGCGGCGGAGACTAGGGTTTCACCTGACCCAGAGGGTGTGGCACGCATGCCCCTCACCCCATCCCTCTCCCCAGAGGGGAGAGGGAGGAAAGCGCTAACCCTCGAACTGCGGGTGCACCTGCCGGATGCGGTTCATGGCCATGCCGGCCGCGGCGGTGCCTGATCGGGCCTCACGTTTCGTAGGCGGCGGTGAGCCCGAAGGCGAACCCCGGCGAAGACTTGACTCTTCTGCGTCTTGCGTCACCCCGGTCTACGGAAGGTGACCGGGATTCACCCCGCCAGGTTGCGGAAGATGTGCCGCAGCAAGTCCACCCCGAAGCCCTTGCCCGAGCTTTCCCGCGTGAGCGCCTGCATGTCCTTGTAGCCCTTGTGCGCGATGACGGCGAGGATGCCCGCCAAGCACAGGATCGCGACGACCTGCGCGATGGACTTGAAGAGATCCCGGGGCGGCTTGGACATGCAATCCGCAGTTTCGCAGAACGCTGCTCCAGGCGGGTGAGGTGGTGCCGCGCACGCCCCTCACCCCAGCCCTCTCCCCAGAGGGGAGAGGGAGGAAAGCGCTAACCCTCGAACTGCGGATGCACCTGCCGGATGCGGTTCATGGCCATGCCGGCCGCGGCGGTGCGGGTCTCCACGCCCAGCTTGGCGAACACGCGCTCCAGGTGCTTCTTCACGGTCCCCGGGCTGGCGCCCAGGATGTCGGCGATGTCGCGGTTGATCTTGCCCTTGACCACCCAGTACAGCACCTCCGCCTCGCGCGCGGTCAGCTTGAAGGCCAGGCTCATGGACTCGATGATCGCGGCGTCCGACACCTCGCGCATCACGATCAGCCAGTCGTCGTCGCCGGTCTGCTGGTGCAGCCGGATCGACAAGCGCCGCGCGCCGATCTCCGCGCACAGCCGCGGGGGCTCGATCTGCCTTTCGGCCTCCGCGAGATGGCGCCGCAGCCAGGCCAGGATGGCCGCGGGCGTCTCCGGCGCGCTGGTGCCGTAGTAGGTTTCCAGCAGCTGGCGCGCCAGCGGTGTCTGCCACAGCAGGCGGCCGTCGCTGGCGCGCACCGCGATGCTGGCGTAACCGAAGGCATCGAGCGCATTGCGCGTCTGCCGCGCCTGCCGCGCGCTTTGCAGGTGCACGCCCATGCGGGCCAGCACTTCCTTGGGCTTGATCGGCTTGGTGACATAGTCCACGCCGCCGGCCTCCAGCGCCGCGACGAGGTGCTCGGTCTCGGTCAAGCCCGTCATGAAGATGATCGGGATGTTCGCCGTGGCGGCCTGGCTCTTGAGGCGCTTGGCCACCTCGAAGCCGTCCATGCCGGGCATCATCGCGTCCAGCAGCACGATGTCCGGCAGCGCCTGCGCCGCGCGCTGCAACGCCGCCTCGCCGCTGGTGGCCACCAGCACGGTGTAGCCGGATTCGTCGAGCGCATCGTGCAGCACCGACAGGTTGTCGGGGACGTCGTCCACCACCAGCACGACGTCGCTTTCGGAGCGGTCCAGCAGCGGCTTCATCGCGGGGCTCCTTCGAGATCGGGCAGGGCCCGCGCGAGCGCGCGGCCGATCGCCTCGAACTGGAACTGGCGCGCCAGCTCGCGCATGGCGGCCGTGAACGCCGCGCACTCCGGCTGCTCCGCGTCGATCGCATCGAGCTGGTTGAGGATGCCGCGGTAGTAACCGAGTTGCACCGCCTGCTGCAAGGGCGCCAGCCATTCCGCGCGCGGCCAGCACCAGGCGCCGGGCGCGACCGCCACGGGCGCCGGCTCCGCCGCTTCCTGCAGCCAGCGCAGCCCGAGCTGCCGCTCCAGCCAGTCCAGCAATTCGGTATGCCGTACCGGCTTGACGATGAAGTCCTCCGGGCGGATGCCGGCGTCGTTGTCCAGCGCCTTGTCGAATGCGTTGGCCGAGACCACCGCGAACCTGGCCTGCACGCCTTCCATGCGGCGCGCGCGGCGGATCGTTTCCCAGCCGTCGATGCCGGGCATCGCCAGGTCCACCAGCATCGCATCGGGCCGCAAGCCGGCAGCCAGCAGGTCCAGCGCGTCGTGGCCACTGGCCGCGGTGCGCAGCTCGAAGCCCAGCGGCTCCAGCACGGCGACCAGCAACTCGCGGTCCGCTTCCTCGTTGTCCACCACCAGCACCTTGCGGCGTGGACCGGCATAGCCGCGCCGCGCGGGCTGCGGCGCAGGCGCAGGCGCGACGGCCGTGTGCACCTCCGGCACGAACAGCCGCACGCGGAAGACGGAGCCCGCGCCCGGCGTGCTGGTGGCGCCGAGCTCGCCTCCCATCAGGTCGGTCAGCATCTTGGCGATGGTCAGGCCCAGCCCCGCGCCCGGCGCCGAGTGGCTGGCGCTGTTGCCGCGCGCGAACGGCTCGAAGATCTGCGCCAACTCCTCCTGGCGCAGGCCCGGCCCGGTGTCCTCGACTTCGACCACGGCCATCTCGCGCGCGTGCCGCACGCGAAACACCACCTGGCCCTGGCTGGTGAACTTGATCGCGTTGCCCAGCAGGTTGATCAGGATCTGGCGCACCCGCTTTTCGTCGGCTCGCACCACCTCCGGCAGCGTCCCCTGGGCCTCGAAGCGGAACGCCAGGCCCTTGGCCGCCGCCTGCAGCTCGAACAGGCTGGCGATCTCGTGCACGAAGTCGGCAAAGCGCATCGGCTTGGCCTGCAGCGTGAGCTTGCCGGATTCGATGCGGGCGATGTCCAGCGTGCCTTCGATCAGCTGCAGCAGGTGCTCGCCGCCGCGCTTGATGACGTGCACGGCGTGCTTGCGATGCGACGGGATCGCGGCGTCCTCGCCCATCAGCTGCGCATAGCCCAGGATGCTGTTCAGGGGCGTGCGCAGTTCATGGCTGATGGCGCTGATGTAGCGGCTCTTCGCGTGGTTGGCCTGCTCCGCGGAGTGGCGCGCCTGTTCGGCGGCCTGCTTGGCCTGCTGCAGCGCGTCGTCGGTCTGCCGGTGCGACTCGATCTCGCGCATCAGCAGGTGCGTCTGGCGATTCGATTCCTCCTGCGCCACCTGCCGGCTTTTGTGCGCGAGCACCAGCCACCACGCCACGATGCCCGCCACCAGCAGCAGCGCGAAGTAGGCCTTGACGAAGGTGGCGCGCAGCGCCTGCAGCGCCGCCGGCTCGGCCGCCACGGGCTCCTGGTGGTAAAGCAGACCGAGCAGCGCGGCAAGCAACGGCGCGACCACCAGCATCAACAGCAGGAAATGTCCGAGTCCCGTATCGAGGTAAGGCCAGATGCGCCGCGGCAGCAGCGCCCGCAACGCGCCCGACCATTGCGCCGACAGGCTCGCGTGCGGCTTGCACAGGTCGCCGCAGCGTGCATCCAGCGTGCAGCACAGCGAACAGATCGGGCCCTGGTAGGCCGGGCAGTGCGCCATGTCCGGGCCTTCGTAGTCGCGCTCGCAGATCACGCAGCGCTTTTCCCCCTGCCCGAGGTAGGCGCCCTGCGGCTCGCGTGCGATGTAGTAGCGGCCCCGGGTGGCCCAGGCGATCAGCGGCGCGGTCACGAACGCCACGCCCATCGCAATGACCGCCGAGAACGCCTGCGCCGTCGGGCCGAACACGCCGAGGTAGGCCGTGATGGACAGCGTGGACGCCAGGGCCATGGCGCCCACGCCCACCGGGTTGATGTCGTACAGGCAGGCGCGCTTGAACTCGATTCCCTTGGGCGACAGGCCCAGCGGCTTGTTCACCACCAGGTCCGCCACCACGGCCATCATCCACGCGATCGCGATGTTGGAGTACAGGCCCAGCACGTCGCCGAGCGCCTGGAACACGTCCATCTCCATCAGCATGAAGGCGATGAGCGTGTTGAACACCACCCAGACCACGCGGCCGGGGTGGCTGTGGGTGATGCGCGAAAAGAAGTTGGACCACGCCAGCGAGCCCGCATAGGCATTGGTGACGTTGATCTTCAACTGAGAGACCACCACGAAGAACGCCGTCGCCGCCACCGCCATGCCGTAGTGGGGGAACACGTACTCGTAGGCGGCCAGGTACATCTGGTTCGGGTCGACCGCGCGGTCCAGCGGCACCATGTGCTGGATCGCCAGGTAGGCGAGCAGCGCGCCGCCCAGCATCTTGAGCACGCCGAGGATCACCCAGCCCGGGCCGCCGGCCAGGACCGCGAACCACCAGGACCGCCGGTTGCCGGCGGTTTTCTCGGGCATGAAGCGCAGGTAGTCGGCCTGTTCGCCCATCTGGGTGATGAGGGCGATGCCGACGGTGAGCGCGGCCCCAAACAAGTGCAGGTTGAAGCCGGATCCGTTCGATTTCTCACCGGCGTAGTGCGTAATGCCGGAGAACGCACCAGGATCGCGCAGCAGCACGTAGACAAAAGGCACCACGAGCATCACCAGCCAGATCGGCTGCGTCCACACCTGCAGCCGGCTGATCGCGGAAATGCCGTGGGTGACGAGGGGGATCACGACCAGCGCGCAGACCAGGTAGCCCCAGGCGGGCGGGATGCCCAGGGCCAGGTCCAATGCGTACGCCATCACTGCCGCCTCGAGCGCGAAGAAGATGAAGGTGAAGGACGCGTAGATCAGCGAGGTGAGCGTGGAGCCGATGTAGCCGAAGCCGGCGCCGCGCGTCAGCAGGTCCATGTCCACGCCGTAGCGGGCGGCGTAGATGCTGATCGGCAGGCCGGCCAGGAAGATGATCAGCCCCGTGGCCAGGATGGCCCAAAACGCATTGAGGAAGCCGTACTGCACCAGCAGCGTGGCGCCCACTGCCTCCAGGATCAGGAACGACGCGGCGCCGAATGCGGTGTTGGCCACCCGCCAGGTGGACCACTTGCGAAAGCGCTGCGGGGTGTAGCGCAGCGCGTAGTCCTCCATCGTCTCGCTGGCGACCCAGGTGTTGTAGTCGCGGCGCACCTTCACCACACGCTGCGGCGCCTCGGGGAGGTCCGCGGGGAGGATCGGGATGGTGCGGCTCACGCGGCTACGGTGCATCTTTCGTGCCGGGCACGGGTGTTGCAATAAGATTCCCCGACCATGGAACTGACGCCGCGTGAAAAAGACAAGCTCCTGCTGTTCACGGCCGCCCTGCTGGCGGAGCGGCGCAAGGCGCGGGGGCTGAAGCTCAATTACCCCGAGGCGATGGCGCTGATCTCCGCCGCGGTGATGGAAGGTGCGCGCGACGGCAAGTCGGTGGCCCAGCTCATGAGCGAAGGCCGCGCGGTGCTCACCCGCGCCGACGTGATGGACGGCATCGCCGAAATGATCCCGGAAATCCAGGTCGAAGCCACCTTCCCCGACGGCACCAAGCTCGTGACCGTGCATCAACCGATCGTCTGAACCCGAGGAAGAACCCGATGTCCTTGCCGCGCTCCTTCACCGCCCTCCTGCTGCTGGCTTCGGGAGCGGTCCACGCGCACCCCGGCCATGGCATCCCGCAGGAATGGCATTGGCACGCGAGCGATACCCTCGGCTTCGTGGTCGTGGCGGCGCTGGCGGCGCTGGCGATCTGGCTGTCCCGCAGGGGATGAGCATGCCGATCCCCGGCGAGCTGATCACCGATGCGGGCGACCACGCGCTCAACCCCGGCCGCCGCACCGTCACGCTGGTCGTGCAGAACGGCGCCGACCGGCCGATCCAGGTGGGCTCGCACTATCACTTCGCCGAGACCAACGGCGCGCTGCAGTTCGACCGCGCCGCGGCGCGCGGCATGCGCCTGAACATCGCTTCGGGCACGGCGGTGCGTTTCGAGCCGGGACAGCAACGCACGGTGGAGCTGGTCGACTTCGCCGGTGACCGCAAGGTGTACGGTTTCCGCGGCCTCGTGCAGGGAAGACTCTGATGGCCACCATCCCGCGCCGCGCCTATGCGGAGATGTTCGGCCCCACCACCGGCGACCGCGTGCGGCTGGCCGACACCGAGCTGGTGATCGAAGTCGAGGACGACTACACGCTGCGTGCGGGCGGCTACGGCGAGGAAGTCAAGTTCGGCGGCGGCAAGACCATCCGTGACGGCATGGCGCAGTCGCAACGCACCAACGCGCAGGGCGCGATGGATACGGTGCTCACCAACGCGGTGATCATCGATCACTGGGGCATCGTCAAGGCCGACATCGGCTTGAAGGACGGCCGCATCGCGGCGATCGGCAAGGCCGGCAACCCGGACACCCAGCCGGGTGTGGACATCGTCATCGGGCCTGGCACCGAGATCATCAGCTGCGAAGGCTCGATCGTCACCGCCGGCGGCATCGACAGCCACATCCACTTCATCTGCCCGCAGCAGATCGAGGAGGCGCTCGCCTCCGGCGTCACCACCATGATGGGTGGCGGCACCGGTCCGGCCACCGGAACCTTTGCGACCACCTGCACGCCCGGCCCGTGGAACATCGAGCGGATGCTGCAGGCAGCGGACGCCTTCCCGATGAACCTGGGCTTCCTGGGCAAGGGCAACGCGAGCCTGCCGGAGGCGCTGCGCGAGCAGGTGGACGCCGGCGTCATCGGCCTGAAGCTGCACGAAGACTGGGGCACCACGCCGTCGGCCATCAGCAACTGCCTGGACGTGGCCGATGCGATGGAGGTCCAGGTGGCCATCCACTCGGACACGCTCAACGAATCCGGCTTCGTGGAGAACACGATCGCCGCGACCAAAGCCCGCGGCCTGTGCGCCTTCCACACGGAGGGCGCCGGCGGCGGCCATGCGCCCGACATCCTGCGCGTGGTGGGCGAGGCGAACTTCCTGCCGTCTTCCACCAACCCGACGATGCCGTACACGGTGAACACGCTCGACGAACACGTCGACATGCTGATGGTGTGCCATCACCTCGACGCCGGCATCCCCGAGGACCTGGCCTTTGCCGAAAGTCGCATCCGCAAGGAAACCATCGCGGCGGAGGACATCCTGCACGACCTGGGCGCCATCAGCATGATGTCCAGCGACTCGCAGGCCATGGGGCGCGTGGGCGAGGTGATCCTGCGCACCTGGCAGGCGGCGCACAAGATGAAGGTGCAGCGCGGCAAGCTGCCGGGCGACAGCGAGCGCCACGACAACTTCCGTGCCAGGCGCTACATCGCCAAGTACACGATCAATCCCGCCATCGCCCACGGCATCAGCCACGAGGTGGGCAGCATCGAGCCCGGCAAGTGGGCGGACCTGGTGGTATGGAAGCCGGCCTTCTTCGGCGTCAAGCCGGCGCTCATCCTGAAAGGCGGGTTCATCGCGATGGCCGCGATGGGGGACCCGAACGCGTCGATCCCCACGCCGCAGCCGGTGCATTACCGGCCGATGTTCGGCAGCTTCGGCGGCGCGGTGCACAAGGGCTCGATCACCTTCCTGTCGCAGTCGGGGCTGAAGGCGGGCGTGCATGAACGCTACGGCCTGCACAAGAACGTGAGTGCAGTGAAGGATGTGCGCCGCGTGCGCAAGCAGCACATGGTGCACAACGACTACCTTCCCAGCATGGAGATCGACGCGCAGACGTATGCGGTGCGAGCGGATGGGGTGTTGCTCACTTGCGAACCGGCCAAGGTGCTGCCGATGGCGCAGAGGTATTTCCTGTTCTAGATTGCGTGTCGGGGTCGCTGCGCGAACCCGACCTACGAGAAAGGGTGGATCGAATCGAACATGAACCCGTAGGTCGGGTTCGCAACGCGACCCCGACAACACTCACGATGCTCACCGCCACCAAACTCCTCCCCCAGGGCCACGGCCTCGCCGCTGTCCTGCTCCAACGCGCCGCCACCGTGGAACTCGACTGGGACGTACGGCAGAAAAGCCGCTTCGACGCCATCGATTCGCAAGGCCGCGCGCTCGGCGTGTTTCTGGCGCGCGGCACGGTGGTGCGGGGTGGCGACGTGCTGGTGGCGGAAGACGGCTCGATGGTGCGCGTGATCGCCTCCCCGCAGCCGGTGCTCGTGATCACCCCGTGCAGCGAACACGGCACCCCGTTCGACCTGGTGCGCGCCGCCTACCACCTGGGCAACCGCCACGTTCCGATCGAGCTGAAGCCGGACCACCTGAAGATCGAGCCGGACCACGTGCTGGCCGACATGCTGCGTGCCATGCACTTGATCGTCAAGCCGGCGGATGCGGCCTTCGAGCCGGAATCCGGCGCCTATGGATCGCACGGCGGGCATGCGCATGGACACGATGGACACGACCACCACAATCACTGATGCGACGCTGCTGCGGCTGATCTGGCTGGCCTCGCCCGCGCTGCCGGTCGGGGGCTTCTCGTATTCGGAGGGACTGGAAGCCGCGGTCGAAGCGGGGCTGGTGCACGACGAGACGAGTGCGGGCGACTGGCTGGTGGACCAGCTGCATGTCGCGCTGGCGCGGTCCGACCTTGCCGTGGTCGCGGCCGTGGCCGCGAATCCCGGCCGTGCAGATGCGCTGGACGCGTGGGTCCGACAGACGCGGGAGACGAGCGAGTTGCGATTGCAGACCGAGCAGATGGGAAGGTCACTGGGAGAGTGGGAGAAGTCGCTCAGGAATGCCGGGGTGCCTTCGGCAACCCGGCCTACCGGATGGCAATCCCCCGTAGGCCGGGTTGCCGAAGGCACCCCGGCGTTGCCGGCCTCCTACCCCGTTGCATTCGCGCTGGCAGCCGCAAGCAGCGGCGCCTCCCCGCGCCACATCGCCCTCACCTTCGCCTTCGGCTGGGCCGAGAACATGACGCAGTCCGCCATCAAGTCCGTGCCGCTCGGCCAGGGCTCGGGGCAGCGCATGCTGGCGCGGCTGGCAGCCGACATTCCCGCAGCCGTCGATGCAGCATGCGCGCTGCAGGACGATGAACGACAAGCGTTCGCCCCCATGCTGGCGATCCTCTCCGCGCAGCACGAAACCCAGTACTCCCGATTGTTCCGATCATGACCCGCCCCGCACGGCCGCCCGAAGGGGCACCAACCGCAGGGCTCCGCCCGGAGGTTGCCCTGTGATTCTGCTGCACCACATTCCCCACCGCACGAAGAAGCTGCCGCCGCTGCGCGTGGGCATCGGCGGGCCGGTCGGCTCCGGCAAGACGACGCTTCTCGAAATGCTGTGCAAGTCGATGCGCGACCGCTACGACCTGGTCGCCATCACCAACGACATCTACACCAAGGAAGACCAGCGCCTGCTGACGGTCAGCGGCGCGCTGGCGGCCGAGCGCATCATGGGCGTGGAAACCGGCGGCTGCCCGCACACGGCGATCCGCGAGGACGCCTCGATCAACCTCGAAGCCATCGACCGCATGCTCGGGGACTTCCCGGACGCCGACATCGTGTTCATCGAATCCGGCGGCGACAACCTCGCCGCCACCTTCAGCCCCGAGCTGTCGGACCTCACGATCTACGTGATCGACGTAGCGGCGGGCGAGAAGATCCCCCGCAAGGGCGGGCCCGGCATCACCAAGAGCGACTTGTTCGTGATCAACAAGACCGACCTGGCGCCCTACGTCGGCGCCGACCTGGGCGTGATGGAAGCGGACACCCGGCGGATGCGCAAGGACAAGCCCTTCGTCATGACCAACCTCAAGACGCTCGCGGGGCTGGGCGACGTGGTGCGGTTCATCGAGCGCAAGGGGATGCTCGCTCAAGCGTGAAGATCAGCTCGAGGTAGTCAGCAGATGTAACGTGAACGGGCGGTTGTCCTACACGGATGCGCTCCCGTCGCGCTTACTTTTCCTGCGATGGAAATCCTGCACGAACCGCCCCCGGGCTTCGACCGCATCGTCAAGGCCTATGCCATGGCCCGGCACCTGCCCTTTACCCACAAGCTGGACCTGCAGGTCGGCCTGTCCCGCGGTGGCACCCTGTTCGCCACGGGACGACTGGACGGCTACCGGCAGGTGGCGATGTTCTCGGAGCACCTGCGCGACCTGGGATGGCACGAGCACCTCCTGGGCAGCGAGGCCGACATGCATGGCTGCGACCTGCTGTTCTCGCACCCCGACGACCACGGGGACCGCCGCATCGAGGATCCGTCCTTCATCCGGCGCGCGCCGGTGCAGTTGTGGGGAGAGCAGCAGCCGTCGGCGGCCTGAGCGCGTCCCCTGCGATCAGTTCCGCGGCAATTCCAGGATGAAGGTGGTGCCCGCCTGCGCGGTGGACTCCGCGCGGACCGTTCCGCCGTGCGCGCGCAGGATGGCCGCCACGATGTAGAGCCCCAGGCCGACGCCCTGGCTGCCCGCATCCGCGCCCCGCACCATCGGCTCGAACAGGCGCGGCAGCACGTCAGGCGGGATCGGCGTTCCGTCGTTGTGCACCGAGATGCGAAAACCGCCTTGCGTCGACTCTGTCCGCACCGTGATCGGCCGTTCCGGGTCGCCGTGACTCACCGCGTTGGACACCAGGTTGCCCAAGGCCTGCGTGATGCGGTCGGCGTCGGCCACGCAGCTTTCGTGGCCCAGGCGCTCGTGCCGCAAGATGGCCGCCGGATAGGCGACCGCCAGTTCCGCCACGCTGTCGGCCACCGCCTGGTGCAAGTCGACGTCGCTGGCGCGCGTGCTGATGCCGCCTCCGAGCCGTGCTTGCGTGAAATCGAGCAGGTCGCCTATCAGGTGCCTCACACGCACCACCGCGCGGCCCACCCGGGCCAACGCGGCGCGCTGCTGCGCGTCCAGGTTGCCGCGCTCCAGCAGCACCGTGCTCATGTGGATCACGGACAGCGGGTTGCGGATGTCGTGGCTGACCACGCCGACCAGCTGCTCGGCGAACTGTGCACGGTCCTCGGCCTCCGCGCGGGTGGCCACCAGGTCGCGCTGGTCCTGCGCATGGCGATCGGCCAGCTCCTCCAGGCGCCGGCGCTGCAGCAGCAGCTCCTGCTCGTACTTGTGCCGATCCTCTGCGATGAAAAAGCTGATGTGCACCAACATGCGATCGTCGCCGGCGACCTCGGTCATGTTCACCATCGTCGGCAGCACGGTCCCCCGCCCATCCTTCATCTGCAGCTTTACCTCCGTCACGGAGTGCTGGATCCGCAGCAGGGGCTGCAGGTGGGTGTGGTGGAAGATGCGGCCGCCCATGGTGAGCAGGTCCTGGAAGCGCATGGAGCCCACGAGGGCCTCGCGTTCGTGGCGCAGCCACCGGCAGGCGGTCCCGTTGGCCGCGAGCAGCCGGCCGTCCGCATCCGCCACGAGCAGCCCGCAGGGAGCCGCGTCGTACAAGGCGGCCGCCCCGGGCAGCAGGGGCGTGTCCATCACTACAGGCCGGCCAGGAATTGCTCCATGGCCGCGGCGCTGGCGCTCGGGGCGCTCAGGTGCGGGCAGTGGCCCACGTTCTCGATCACCCGCAACGTGCAGTTGGGCAGCGTGCGCTTCATGTACTCGCCCACCGCCATGGGGGCGATGATGTCCTCGCTGCATTGCAGGACGAGCGTCGGCGCCTTCAGCCGCGGGAGGTCCGCGCGGTGGTCGGACAGGAAGGTCACGCGGGCGAACTGCTTGGCGATCTCGGGGTCGGTGCGGCAGAAGCTGTTGGTCAGTTCCACCCCCAGCTCCGGCGCGTCGGGGGCGCCCATGATGGCGGGGGCCATGGTGCTGGACCAGCCCAGGTAATTGCTCTCGAGCGTCTCGAGCAGCGACTCGATGTCGCCACGCTCGAATCCGCCGGTGTAATCGCCGTCGTTGATGTAGCAGGGGGATGGGCCCACCATGACCTGCGCGAGGAACTGGTCCGGGCACTTCAGGTTGGCCAGCATGCCGATCATCGCGCTGACCGAATGGCCCACGAAGACCACCGGAGCGGTGGTGACTTCGTCCAGCACCTCGCAGACGTCGTCGGCGTAGCCCTGCAGCGTCGAATATTTCTGCTTGTCGTAGGCGGACAGGTCCGAGTGGCCCGCGCCCACCAGGTCCAGCAGGATCACCTGGTGGCGCTCCGCGAAATAAGGTGCGAGCCGTCGCCACATGGACTGGTCACAGCCGAAGCCGTGCACGAAGACCATGGGCGGGCCTTCGCCCTGGACGTGGACATTGTTTCTCTGGAGTGCAGACATGTCGCGCGATTGTGTCTGGTCTACCCCGAATCGCCTGTAGGAGCAGGCTGACTTTGCAGAACAGACTGACGTCCGGCGAAAGCCGTGGGCAGCCAAGCAAGGGGTTGGCGGAAGCGGTGAGATTCGAACTCACGGATGTCTTGCGACATCGCCGGTTTTCAAGACCGGTGCATTCAACCGCTCTGCCACGCTTCCGGGTGCGGCGATTCTATGCTGCGCCTCAGGGAATCTTCTCTCTGCCGGTATGCCACCGCGCATCTACGATGCTCCGCACACTCGAGGAGACCCCCCAATGCAGTTCAAACCATTCCGTCGCATCACGGCCGCCGTGCTCGCGACGCTCGGCGTCATCGCCGCCGCCCCGGGGGCGCATGCGCAGGCCTACCCCTCCAAACCGATCCGGATGATCGTGCCCTTCCCGGCGGGCGGCACCACCGACATCGTCGCGCGACTCGTCGCGCAACGCATGTCCGAAAGCATGGGCCAGCCGGTGACCGTGGACAACCGTGCCGGTGCCGGCGGTGCGATCGGCGCGGACGCGCTCGCGAAGGCCGCACCGGACGGCTACACGATCATGATGCACAACCTGACCTTCCCTCTGTCGTCGGTGGCGCAGACGCTTGCCAAGCGCTCGCCCTTCGATGCGGACAAGGATTTCGCCGGTGTCTCCATCGCCGTGTATGTGCCCTTCGTGCTGACCGCGGCGCCCAGCGTTCCGGCCAAGGACCTGAAGGAGCTGGCCACCCTGCTGCGCGGCAATTCCAACCTGAAGTACAACTATGGTTCCACCGGTCCCGGTTCCACGGTGCACGTGCTCGGCGAGGCTTTCAAGCGAGAGGCCAAGGTGGACATGGAGCACATCGCCTTCAAGGGCGCGGCGCCGCTGAAGCAGGAGATGCTGGCCGGCCGCATCGAGGTGGGCGGCGACCAGCTGTCGTCCTCGCTGGCGGAGATCAAGGCCGGCAGCCTGAAGGCGCTGGCGACCACCGCTTCACGGCGCATGGCCGTGCTGCCCGACGTGCCGACGGTGCGCGAACTCGGCTTCCCCAACCTGGAGCTGGAAGGCTGGAACGGCATCTTCGCTCCCGCGAAAACGCCCAAGGACATCATCGACCGCCTGAACCGCGAAGTGATTGCAGCGGTGAAGCATCCCGAGGTCTCCAAGCGGCTGGTCGAACTGGGCGCCGAACCGGTCGGCTCGACGCCGGCCGAACAGGAAGCGATCCTGCGCCGGCAGATGGACCAGTTCCGCCCGGTGATCCGGGACATGAAGCTGGAGTGACCCGTCACTGCGACGGGCGAGGATCGGCCTGGTTCTTCCCGCCTGCCGCCAGCCACCACACGGGCAACTGCGAACAGTCCGCGCCGTCGAGGCCCTCCTTGGCGGCGCGGTCGAAGTTCTTCAGCGTCTCCACGGTCAGCGGCAGTTGCCGGCCGTGGCTGCGCGCCTCTTCGACCATCGCCCGCACGTCCTTGCGCATCGTGGCCAGGTCCACCGTCACGGCGGGCGGCTTCTCGCCGGACAGCGCCTGCGCGATCATTCCGCCGCGCACCTTGAGCATGTTGGGACCGCCCGACGAGTCGGACAGGATGTCGATCACGCGCTGCGGATCCAGCCCGAGCGGCTGCACCAGCGACAGCGCTTCGCCCAGTGTCTGCCAGTACACCATCAGCGGCAGGTTGACGGCGAGCTTCATGGTCTCGCCGGCCCCGTGCGGGCCGACGTGCTCGACGCGCTTGCAAAGCTGGTCCAGCAGCGGGCGCGCCCGCGCCACGTCATCGGCGGCGCCGCCGACGAAGGCGATCAGCTTGCCCTCCTTGGCCGGGCCGACGCTGCCGCCGACCGGCGACTCCAGGTAGGCCGCGCCCACCTCCGCAGCCCTGCGACCCATCTCCTGCTGCTTGGCAGGAGCGACCGTGCTCATCTCGAGAAACAATTTGCCGGTGACCGGTGCGGAGAACAGGCCGTCGGGGCCCGAGTACACCGCATCGAGCGCCTGCTCGTTGGTCAGCAGCGAGATGACGACTTCGGATCGCTGCGCCAGCGCGCGCGGCGATTCCGCCCACGCGATGCCGTCCTTCAGCAGCGGCTGCGCCTTGTCGGGCGAGCGATTCCAGACGGCCACCTCGTGTCCGAGGGAAGCGAGGCGGCGGGCGATGGTGGCGCCCATCTTGCCGGTGCCGGCGATGCCGATGCGCATGGAAAACTCCTGGTGGTTTGAAGCATGCTAACGCGGGTTCGGCGTGGCCGAATCAGGGGAACGCCGGGGTGCGCTTCGCGCAACCCGGCCTACGAGGGCCGCACTCCCGTAGGCCGGGTTGCGCGAAGCGCACCCCGGCATCAGGCGAGGAACAGCGACTGCAGCACTCCGTAGGCCGGGTTGCGCGAAGCGCACCCCGGCATCAGGTGAGGAACAGCGACTGCAAATCGGACAGGAAATCGAAGCCGCGCTCCGTCGGCTTCACGTGCAACAGGTCGCGCTCGATGAGCCCCTTGGCCTGCGCTTGCTGCAGCGCCGGCTCGATGGTGCTCAGGGGCAAGCCCGTGCGGGCGACGTAATCCTGCAGCAGGAAGCCATCCTTCAGCCGCAGCGCATTGAGCATGAACTCGAACGGCAACTCCGCGCGCGCCACTTCCTCGTCCTGCGCGATCGCCTGGCCGCGCAAGGCGTTCTCCATGTACAGCTTCGGTTCGCGATAGCGCACCTGGCGCACCACACGGTGCGGGAAGCTGATCTTGCCGTGCGCGCCCGCGCCGATGCCCAGGTAGTCGCCGAACTGCCAGTAGTTGAAGTTGTGCCAGCAGCGGTGCCCCGGCTTGGCGTATGCGGACACCTCGTAGCGCTCCATCCCGGTGGCGGCGGTCATCTCGGTGATGCGATCGAGCATGGCGTAAGCCATGTCGTCCGCCGGCGTGACGGGCGGGAACTTGGCGAAGTAGGTGTTGGGCTCGATCGTCAGGTGGTAGATCGACAGGTGCGGCGGCATCAGCGACATCGCCTGCGTCACGTCGGCCTCCAGCTGCTCCAGCGTCTGGCCGGGCAACGCGTACATCAGGTCGAGGTTGAACGTGTCGAAGGACGCCGCGGCCTCTTCCACCGCGGCGATCGCCTGCCGGCTGTCATGCACGCGCCCCAGCGCGCGCAGGTGCGCGTCGTTGAAGCTCTGCACGCCGACGGACAGCCGCGTGACGCCGGCGGAGCGGAAGGCCTTGAACCGGTCCTTCTCGAAGGTGCCGGGGTTCGCCTCCAGCGTGATCTCGCAATCCGGCACCAGCTGCAGGCGCGCGCGCACCGCCGACAGCAGGCGCTCGATCGCCTGCGGCGAGAACAGACTGGGCGTGCCGCCGCCGATGAAGATGCTGTGCACCTGGCGGCCCCACACCAGCGGCAGCGCGCCCTCCAGGTCGGCGACCAGCGCGTCGATGTAGCGCGCCTCCGGCATTGCGGACGGATTCCATTCGGCGCCGGGCCGCCCCAAGCCGAATGCGCCCCCTTGGGGGGCCGACGCCGCAGGCGTCTTGGGGGGAGCAATCTCATGCGAGTTGAAGTCGCAGTACGGGCACTTTTTCAGGCACCAGGGCAGGTGCACGTACAGCGACAGCGGCGGCAAGGCCGCCAGCTGCAGCGTGCCCGGCCGCATGTAGTGCTGGATGTCTGCCGTCATAGCCAGCGTTCGCGGATCAGCTCCACCATCTGGCGCGCGGCCTGGCCGCGATGGCTGTGCGCGTTCTTCACGTCCGCGGGCAGCTCGGCGAACGTCCTGTCGAAGCGCTCGATGTACATCACCGGGTCGAAGCCGAAACCGTTGTTGCCCCTCGGCTGCCGCGCGATCTCGCCGACCACGCGCCCCACCGCGATCAGCGGCTCCGGATCATCGGGCGTGCGCACGGCCACCAGGGTGCTGACCAGCGCGGCCCGGCGCTGGCTGATGCCGCGCATCTGCTCCAGCAGCGCCTTGACGTTGTTGTCGTCGCCCTTGGGATAGCCGAACTGCGTCGCATAGTGGGCGGTGTGCACTCCGGGACGGCCGCCGAACGCATCCACGCACAGCCCCGCGTCGTCGGCGATCGCCGGCAGGCCGGTGTGCTGCGCGGCATTGCGCGCCTTGACCAGCGCGTTCTCCACGAAGGTGCCGAACGGCTCCTCCGCCTCCGGCACGCCGAGCTCGCCCTGCCGCACCAGGCTCAGCCGCAGCGGCGCGAACATCGCCCGCAATTCCGCCAGCTTGCCGGCATTGTTGGAGGCGAGCACGAGGCGGTCCATCACGCAGCCAGCGCCTTGCGCTGCATCTCGACGAGCTCGCCGATGCCCTTCTCGGCCAGCCGCAGCAGTTCGTCCATTTCCGCGCGCGTGAAGGCGGCGCCCTCGGCGGTGCCCTGCACCTCCACGTAATGGCCGGCGCCGGTCATCACCACGTTCATGTCGGTGTCGCAGGCGACGTCTTCCACGTATTCCAGGTCCAGCAGCGGCGTGCCGTCGACGATGCCCACCGAGATGGCCGCCACCGGGCCGAGCACCGGCGTTGCGGTGATCTTGCCGGCGGCCAGGAGCTTATTCACCGCATCCTGCGCCGCGACGAAAGCGCCGGTGATGGCGGCCGTGCGCGTGCCGCCGTCGGCCTGCAGCACGTCGCAGTCGAGGGTGATGGTGCGCTCGCCCAGCTTCTTGAGGTCGAACACCGCGCGCAGCGACCGGCCGATGAGCCGCTGGATCTCCTGCGTGCGCCCGCTCTGCTTGCCGCGCGCTGCCTCGCGGTCGCCGCGGGTGTGCGTGGCGCGGGGCAGCATGCCGTATTCGGCGGTCACCCAGCCTTCGCCGCTGCCCCGCTTGTGCGGAGGAACCTTTTCCTCCACGGAGGCGGTGCACAGCACGCGGGTGGCGCCGAACTCGATCAGCACCGAACCTTCGGCATGGATGGTGAAGCCGCGGGTGATGCGCACGGGACGCAGCTGGTCGGCGGTACGGCCGGCACGTTGGAAGGGCATAGGGACTCGAAGGCTTGGGAAGGGCGTGATTTTGCACCCAGCGCCCAAGCCTCGGCCCCGACCCCCTGTGTTAGCCCTTCTTGGCCGCGGACCGCCGGATCGCCTCGTTGATCTCGGCGATGGAGCGCTCGATGGCGGCGTCGTCCAGGTCATCCACCAGCGTGTCCAGCACGCCGGCCTGGATGGTGGAGGCGAACACGCCGTCGCTGATGCTGTCGGTGGAAATGCCGCGGGTGGACTCGAAGGTGTCCGGCGTCTCCCACTCCAGGGCGATCACCGTCACGTTGTCCGATTGCTCGCCGCCGTTGCGCAGCGCGCCTTCGACGAGGTCGGGCACGGCCTCGGCCACCGGCTTGGTGCTGAGCTCGCGCACGATGTCGATGTCTTCCAGGCTGCCCCACAGGCCGTCGGAGCACAGCAGGATCTTGTCGCCCTGCTGCAGCTGCACCGGCCCGGTCACGTCGAACACGGGCTTGGTGGGCGAGCCGAGGCAGGTGAACAGGATGTTGCGGTTGATCCGGTCCATGCGGATCACGCCGGCGTTCTGCTGCTCCAGGTACGAGTGGTCACGCGTGCGCGTGAGCAGCTCGCTGCCGCGCACGACATACAGCCGCGAGTCGCCGCAATGCACCCAGGTGGCGTGCTGGCCTTGCACGATGGCCGCCACCAGCGTGGTGCGCGGCGTGTCGAGCATGCCCTTTTCACTGGCGTAGCGGATGATCTGGTGGTGCGCGGCCATCAGCGCCGCGGAGAGGAATTCGGTCACGTCCTGGACGACGGGCCTTGCTTCCTTCTGGTACAGGGCCGAGATGGTTTGCAGCGCCAGCTGCGCGGCGACTTCGCCTTCCGGATGGCCGCCCATGCCGTCGGCCAGCAGGAACAGGCCCGACTCGCGCGTGTAGCAATAGCCCATGCGGTCTTCGTTCTTCTCGCGGCCGCCTTTTCGGCTGACCTGGAAAACGGAGAACTTCACTTGGCTTTCGCCCCGAAACCGGTCGCCTTCTTCATGTTCTTCTTGGTGTCCGTGACCATGTTGTCGAACTGGAGCCGCATCTTCTCACCGACCGACAACTTGGTATAGCGCCGTTCGCCCTCCCGGCTCAGCTCCTTCTGCAGGGCAAACACCGATTGCGGGCGCGACAGGGGGTCGAGGGACATGCACCATTCGACCACCTCGATCAGGTTGTCCGAATACACCCCGCGCAGCCGTGACAGCGCCAGGGCGAGGCGGTCCTTTTCCAGCCGCTGCGGCGCGTCGTTGGGCGGGTAGCCCTGCATGCAGGCATAGATGCACGCGCCGATGGCGTAGATGTCGGTCCACGGGCCCATCGAGGAGTCGCGCCGGTACATCTCCGGGGCGGCGAAGCCGGGCGTGTACATCGGGCGGATGAAGTTGCCCTCCTTGGACAGCACTTCGCGGGCGGCGCCGAAATCGATCATCACGGCGCGGTTGTCGTCGGTGATGAAGATGTTGGCCGGCTTGATGTCCAGGTGCAGCATCTTGTGCTGGTGCACGATGCGCAAGCCCCGCAGGATCTCGTCGAACAGCGAGCGGATGGTGGATTCGCGAAAGACCTTCTGCTTCTTCAGCTCGCGCGCGGTGATGATGAAGTCCTGCAGGGTGGCGCCCTCCAGGTAGTTCATCACCATGTACACCGTCTCGTTCTCGCGGAAGAAGTTCAGCACGCTCACCACGGAGGAGTGCGAGATCTGCGCGAGGGAGCGGCCTTCTTCGAAGAAGCTCTTGAGGCCGAGGCGGTAGAGGGAAAGCTTTTCCGGCGCGACCTGCGGCAGCAGCTCCCCGGGTGGCCGCGTGGCCAGCGAGGAAGGCAGGTATTCCTTGATGGCGATCTGCTGGCCCTCGTTGTCCACCGCGAGGTAGACGACGCCGAAACCACCCGCTGAAAGCTTGCGCACGACCCGGTAACCACCGATCACGGTGTCCGGCGGCAAGGGGGCGGGTTTGACCTTTGACATAATTTGAAGAATGTTCGGGCCTGCCGAAGCCCCGTGCGTTCCTCGAAATCCCCCGCAACGAACTTCAAAGATCCCTCTGCATGGCAGTTTACAGCATGACCGGTTACGCCTCGGCGCAACTCAGCCCCGGAACGTCACCGGCCAGCAACGATGGCGGCAAGACTGCAACACATCCCGGCGCCGGGATGCGTCTCGGTCTGGAAATACGCTCGGTCAACAGCCGCTTCCTGGACCTTTCGTTCCGTCTGGGGGAGGAATTGCGCGCCCACGAGCCCGCCCTGCGCGAGCTGATCTCCTCGCGCGTCAAGCGCGGGAAGGTCGAAGTGCGCGCGGGTGTCGAAGGCGCCGGCGCGGAGGTGGTGCGCGAGCCCGGCATGCCCATGCTGCAGCGGCTGGCCGCGGTGCAGGACGTGGTGCGAACCTGGATGCCGGACGCCCCCGCCTTGTCCGTGGCGGAGATCCTGCGACTGTCCGCGGCGGAAAGCACCGGCGACGTCGACTGGGGCGAAGGCCTCATGAAGCTGGCCGGCCAGGCGCTCGGCGAACTGGTGGCGGCGCGCGAACGCGAAGGCGCCCGCCTGGTCAAGATGCTCCTGGGGCACCTGGAGCAACTGCGCACGCTGGCCGGACAGGCCCGCCCGCTGGTGCCGCAACTGGTGGAGCAGCAGCGCCAGCGTTTCCTGGAACGCTGGAAAGAGGCGATGGCCTTGTCCGAAGGCGCCGTGGCGCACGACGCCGCGCAGGACCGCGCCTTGACCGAGGCCACGTCCTTCGCGATCCGCATCGACGTGGCGGAGGAGCTCACGCGGCTGGCAGCGCACCTGGACGAGATCGAGCGCCTGATCAAGAAGGGCGGCGAGGTCGGCAAGCGGCTGGACTTCCTGATCCAGGAACTGCATCGCGAAGCGAACACCCTGGGCTCGAAATCGGCCCTGCTCGAACTCACGCGCATCTCGGTGGACATGAAAGTCCTGATCGAGCAGATGCGCGAACAGGTTCAAAACCTGGAATGAGTCTTTAGAATCCGCCATGGACTACCCAGGCAACCTGTTCGTCGTGGCGGCTCCCAGCGGGGCGGGCAAGTCCAGCCTCGTGAATGCCCTGCGCGAGCTGGACTCGCACGTGCAGCCCTCCGTTTCGCACACGACGCGGCCGCCGCGCGGCCAGGAAAAGCACGGGCGCGAATATTTCTTCGTGTCCGCCGGCGAGTTCGACCAGATGGTGCTGGGCGACGCCTTCGTGGAGTGGGCCAACGTCCATGGCCACCGCTACGGAACCTCGAAGAAGGCGATCGAGGACCGCATCGCGCACGGCGCCGACGTCATCCTGGAAATCGACTGGCAGGGCGCCCTGCAGATCAAGCGCATCTTCACCAACGCGGTGCTGATCTTCATCCTGCCTCCCAGCTGGGAGGAACTGCGGCTGCGGCTCGAGCGGCGCGGCGAGGACGCCCCCGAGGTGATCGAAACCCGGCTGCGAAACGCGGAGGCCGAACTGTCGCAGGCAAAGGAATTCGACTTCGTTATAATCAACGAGTTATTTGAGCGAGCGCTTTTTGACCTGAAAGCGATCGTCCACGCCCAGCGGCTCAAGTATGTGTCCCAGCGCCGCGCCCGAGCGGCCACCTTCCGAGCCCTCGGCATCTAGACACCCTCCCGGAGAATTCATGGCCCGCATCACCGTCGAAGACTGCCTCGAAAAAATCCCGAACCGCTTCCAGCTGGTTCTGGCCGCGACCTATCGCGCCCGCATGCTGAGCCAGGGCCACGCGCCCAAGATCGAGAGCAAGAACAAGCCCGGCGTCACCGCCTTGCGCGAGATTGCCGAAGGCAAGATCGGGCTCGAAATGCTGAAGAAGGTGCCCGGCTAAGCGAAGCGTGCCGGCATCCCCGCGCAGGCGGGGATCCAGAAGATCTCGGAAAGGCACCCCCTCGGGGTGCCTTTTTCACTTGTGGCGCCGCGCGGCCGGAGCAGCGCGCTACATTAAGGCCATGAGTGCGGTGCTCCCACCGGTTTCGGGCAGCGGCAAGCGGCCCAGCAGTCCGATCCGTCCCAGCCCTGCCGCGGCCAATGCCGCCGCGGCCAGCTTTGCCGCGCTGACCGCCCGCCTCGACTATCTCGACCCTGCGGAAGTCGAAGCCGTCCGCAAGGCCTACCGCTTCGCCGACGAGGCCCACCTGGGCCAGATGCGCGCCAGCGGCGAACCCTACATCACCCACCCCATCGCGGTGGCCGCGCAATGCGCCGAGTGGAAGCTCGACGCCCAGGCGCTGATGGCCGCGCTGCTGCACGACGCCATCGAGGACTGCGGCGTCACCAAGGCGCAGCTGATCGAGCGCTTCGGCGCGGCCGTTGCCGAACTCGTGGACGGGCTGACCAAGCTGGACAAGCTGCAGTTCAACACCCGCGAGGAGAACCAGGCCGAGTCCTTCCGCAAGATGCTGCTGGCCATGGCGCGCGACGTGCGCGTGATCCTGGTCAAGCTGGCCGACCGCACCCACAACATGCGCACGCTGGAAGACGTGCCGCGCGAGAAGTGGGCGCGCATCTCCTCGGAAACGCTGGACATCTATGCGCCCATCGCGCACCGGCTGGGCCTGAACACCACCTACCGGGAGCTGCAGGAGCTGGCCTTCAAGTACCTCAAGCCGTGGCGCTATGCGGTGCTGTCCCGGGCGGTCTCGAAGGCCCGCAGCCGCCGGCGCGACCTGATCCAGCGGGTGCATCGCGACGTCGAGGCCGGCTTCGAGGCGGCGGCCCTGAAGGTGCGCATCGCCGGCCGCGAGAAGACGCTGTTCTCCATCTACAAGAAGATGGACGAGAAGCACCTGAGCTTCGCCCAGGTCACCGACATCTACGGCTTTCGCATCGTCGTGCCGACGGTGACGGACTGCTACACGGCGATGGGCCTGCTGCACCAGCTGTACAAACCGGTGCCGGGCCGTTTCAAGGACCACATCGCCATCCCCAAGATCAACGGCTACCAGTCGCTGCACACCACGCTGGTGGGGCCCTCGGGCGTGAACGTGGAATTCCAGCTGCGCACCGAGGCGATGCATTTGGTGGCCGAGTCCGGCGTGGCGGCGCACTGGCTGTACAAGGCGAGCGCGCCGCAGGAAGAGAACACCGAGCGCCTGGGCACCAAGTGGCTGCAGTCGCTGCTGGACATCCAGAACGAGACGCGCGACGCCGCGGAGTTCTGGGACCACGTGAAGATCGACCTGTTCCCGGACGCCGTCTATGTCTTCACGCCCAAGAGCCAGATCCTGGCACTGCCGCGCGGGGCCACCGTCGTGGACTTCGCCTACGCGATCCACAGCGACGTGGGCGACCACACGGTGGCTGCGCGCATCAACGGCGCCCAGGTGCCGCTGCGCACCGAGCTGAAGAACGGCGACGTGGTGGAGGTCGTCACCGCGCCGGTGTCGACGCCGAACCCGGCGTGGCTGGGGTTCGTGCGCACCGGCCGCGCCCGCTCCAAGATCCGCCATCACCTGAAGACGCTGGCGCACGCGGAGTCACAGCAGCTCGGCGAGAAGCTGCTGGCGCAGGCGCTGCGGGCCGAGGGCATGGACAAGCTGCCGCCGGACGACGAGACCTACCATGGGCTGTGGGAAAAGCTGTTGCGGTTCACCGGCAACAAGAGCCAGGCGGAACTGCTCACCGACCTGGGCCTGGGCAAGCGCATCGCCAGCATCGTGGCCAAGCGGCTGATGACGCTGCTGGGCGAGATGGGGGAGAAGCCGGACGCGTTGCTCCTGAGCCGCGAGCGCTTCACGGCGCACGAAAGCGTTTCCCAGGGCGGCCTCACGCTCGATGGCAGCGAGAACGCCTCGGTGCAGTTCGCCAGTTGTTGCCGACCGGTCCCGGGGGATCCGATCCTCGGCTACCTTGGCCGCGGCGAGGGGCTGGTGGTGCATTCCGTCGACTGCACGGTCGCCAAGCGCCTGCAGCACAAGGATGCGGAGCGCTTCATCGGCGTCGAATGGTCGGACGAGCCGGTGCGCGCTTTCGAGACCGGCGTGCTGGTCACCGTGGAAAATGGCAAGGGCGCGCTGGCCCGCGTCGCCGCGGCGCTGGCCAACGCCGAAGCGGACATCACGCACGTGGACATGGACGACGAGCGCGCGCAGGACGCCACGGACCTGCGCTTCGTGGTGTCGGTGCGCGACCGAGCGCACCTGGAGTCGGTGCTGCGCAACCTGAAGCGCACGCAGTCGGTGATGAACGCGCGGCGCATCCGCCCGGGCACGTAGCCCGGGCTCCCCTTGTTTACAGCACCAGGTCGGCGGCCGACAGCGCGCCGATGCCGGTGAGCGCGATCGCGAACTCGGCGTCCGCATCCGCATCGGTGCTGCCGTACAGGACGCCGCCCTGCACCCGAAGCTGGCCGGACGCGTTGGTGGCGCTGAAGGCGGCGCCGGCGATGAAAGTGAAGGCCTGGTTGCCGGCCACGCTCGCCTTGGCGTCGATGAGCGAGAGGTCGACCAGGTCCTGCCCGCGCACGAAGTCGCTGATCACGTCGGCCGCCGCGCTGGTCGCGCCGGTGTCGCGCGACGCGGTGAAGCGGAAGACGTCGTCGCCTGCGCCGCCGGTGAGGGCGTCGCGGCCGATGCCGCCGACAAGCGTGTCGCTGCCCGCGCCACCGGACAGGATGTCCGCGCCCGAGCCCCCATCGAGCAGGTTGTCGCCGGTGCTGCCAGACAGCCGGTCGTTGCGCGCGGAGCCGATGAGGTTCTCGAACCCGCTGATCCGGTCCGTGCCGGAGCCGCCGGTGGCCTGCGCCGTGGTGACCGCGAGGCTGACCTTCACGCCGGCGGTGCCGGCGATGCCGAATTCATAGGACAGGGTGTCGATGCCGCCGCCGGCCGCGATGACGTTGTTGCCGATGCCGGCGTAGATCGTGTTGCCCAGCGAATTGCCGGTCATGCTGGCCGCGCCCGTGGCCAGGATCACCCCATTCTCGACGTTGGCGCCGAGCGTGTACGCTGCCAGCGAGCTGTACACCAGGTCGCGTCCACCGGCTGCGCCGGCGGTGCTTTCGGTGACGACGTCCGACGTGTTGTCGACGAAATAGGTGTCGCTGCCATTGCCGCCGATCATGGTGTCGGCGCCGAGGCCGCCGTTCAGGACGTTGGCGCCGGCGGTGCCCGTCAGGCGGTCGCCGTAGTTGGTACCGATCACGTTCTCGATGTGGAGCAGCGTGTCGTAGCCCTGCCCATAGATGTATTGCGCCGTCTCCAGGTTCAGGTCGACGGTGATGTTGGACTGTGCGAGCGAATAGTCGACCGTGTCGATGCCGCCCTTGCCGTCGAGCGTGTTGTTGGCGGAGTTGCCTGCCAGCACGTTGTCCAGGGTGTTGCCGGTGCCGTTGATGGCGGTCGTGCCGGTCAGCTGCAGGTTCTCGACGTTCGCGCCGAGCGTGTAGGTGCTGCTGGACAACACCGTGTCGTTGCCCTCGCGCGCGAGTTCCACCACCACGTCGATGCCATCGGTGGAGTAGGTGTCGTCCCCTGCGCCGCCCAGCAGGCGGTCGACCCCGGCGTTGCCGATCAGGTAGTCGTTGCCGGCCAGGCCGCTGATGGTGTCGTTGCCGCCGGCGCCCGCCAGCAGGTCGTCGGTTGCGGTGCCGCGCATGCGCTCGCCCGCGGCGGTGCCGCTGCGCACGCTGAACTTGTAGTAGCCGTCCACGCCGGTGTTGCCCGGCAGGTCTTCCAGCGACAGCATGCCGCCCTGGTCGCCCGACTGCGGCAGCTCGTACCAGGAGGCGCCGTCGCCCGTGGAGTAGCCGCCGCGCGCGATCGTGCCGCCGAGGCCGCCCGAACCGCCGCTCGCACCGCCGGTGGTCCAGTCGATGTTCTCGTAGCGGAAGATGATGTCGAAGTTGCCGCCGCCCTGGCCGACGATCTGCAGCTGGAACGCATTGAGCTTGTCGGTCTGGTAGGAGTAATAGCCGACGTCGTCCCAGGTCACCGTCAGCGTTCCGTTGCCGGCGGAATTGATGTCGTACCAGACGAGGTCGGAACCCCGCGACGTGCCGCCCGGCGTGGGGGTCACCTGGTTCGGCGCCGCGGAGCCGGTGCCCGAGAGGCGCGTGTCGACGTCGGCGAAGAAGGGGGCGATGATGGCGTAGCCGCCGTTGGCCAGCGCGAACGGCGTGAACGTGCCCAGGCCGCCGGAGTTGGTGTCGGACAGCGTGATGTTGCCGTTGTTGTTGACCGAGACGTAGCTGTAGTTCGTGCCGAAGAAGTTCAGCCCCGCGGAGCCGAAGATCGTGCGCAGGTCGATGCCGGTGGTGTAGTAGTCGTCGTTGCGGGGAACGAAGTTCTCGCCGAAGCCCGCGGCTCCGCCGAGGTTGTTGACCAGGTTTGCCATGCTTTGTCCGAAGTTGTCAGCCGCCCAACGCGCCTGAAGGGCGAAACGATGCCAAACGGGCATGGGACGGTCTATCCCCCGAAAGGGGGAACAAATGGTTGCAATTGGCGGCGGGGTGGCAGACGCGCAACACTTCCGCGAGGGAGCCCCTCACCCGGACTTGTGCATCCCCACATGCAGGGCCAGCTCCCTCACCGCGATTCCTCCTGCCTGGGGTAGGCCACCGCCAACACTTCCACGTCCTTGCCTCCGCCAGGCGTCACGAGTTTGACGACGTCCCCGACCCGCGCCTTCAGCAGCGCCCGCGCGATCGGCGCGATCCAGCTCACCTGGCCTTGCGCGCTGTCCGCCTCGTCGATGCCCAGGATGGTGACCGTGCGCTCGGCGCCGGTGTCCTCTTCCGCATAGGTGACGGTGGCGCCGAAGAACACCTGGTCGCGGCCGTGGTGCAGCGACGGGTCCGTCACCTCCGCGATCTCCAGCCGCTTGGTCAGGAAGCGGATGCGGCGGTCGATCTCGCGCAGCCGCTTCTTGCCATAGATGTAGTCACCGTTCTCGGAGCGGTCGCCGTTCCTCGCGGCCCAGTGCACCACCTCCACCACTTTCGGCCGCTCTTCGTCGATCAACTGCAGCAGCTCGGTGCGCAGCCGCGCATAGCCTTGCGGGGTGATGTAGTTCTTGCCGCCGGCGGGCACGGACGGCAGCTCGCCGACGTCATCGTCTTCGTCGGTGTCGGTCTCGCGCGTGAACGCCTTGCTCATGGGACCGAGCATAGCGAGTGGGCCGGCGGCCGGGGCGGCCGTCCTACAGGGGGACAGGCAGGCGTCCGTATGGCCGAGCCTGCGCGGCGACGCACGATGGCCGGGTCCGAGGAGACGCCCTTGACCGCCACACTGACTTTCCCTCCTGTCGTCAACCCGACCGCCGAAGAAGCGTACTGGCGGCATGCGTACCGGACCGAGCCGTACTACCGAACCGAGTTCACGTACGAGGATTACGGTCCGGCCTATCGCGTGGGCTACACCGGGCCCGTGCGCCGCAGCGGCGAATTCGAAAGCCTGGAAGGCGAATTGAAGAACGACTTCGACCAGGTGCGGGGCCGTTCGCGCCTGCGCTGGGAAGAAGCGCGCGAGGCCGCCCGCGCCGCGTGGCGGCGGGCCCAGCGCAACGAACATCCGCAGTGATCCACGGGCTTACTTGACTACCCTCCGCGCTACGCGCTGCGGGATTCGCCTTGGGGCGGCCCCGCGGCTCATGCATCCGCCGCCTTGAACAAGGCCAGCGTCCGCCGCAAGTCACGCGGGCTGACCGGCTTTTCCAGCACGGGCAGGCCGCTTTCGGCAAGCTGGTCCAGCACCTGCGGGTCCGACTCCCCCGTCACCATCACCACGCCCATGCCGGGATGCCGGTCGCGCACACCTTCCACCAGGTCCAGCCCGTTGCGGCCCCCATCCAAACGGTAGTCGACCACCGCGACGTCCAGCGGCCCAAGCCCGGCGACGACCTCGTCCAGCACGTCGCCGCGCCCGCAGGTCGCGACGCGGCAGCCCCACTGCACCAGCAAGGCGCGCGTGGCATGCAGCACCGTGGCGTCGTCATCGATCACCAGCACCGCCAGGCCCGACACGTCTTCTTCATCTGCGCTCCCATGGCCTGGCAGCGCGGGCGTGGCCTCCTCCAGCAGCGCCGAGCCTTGCGGGATGTGCACGGAGATAGCGGCGCCGGACTGCGTTTGCGCATCGGTGAAGTCGATCACGACGCGGCAGCCCAGGCGATCCACCAGGCGCCGCACGATCGACAGGCCCAGCCCCAGGCCGGGCGGCCCCGTCTCGTTGCCACGATAGAACTCGTCGAACACGCGGGAGCGGCTTTCCAGCGGGATGCCCGGGCCGTTGTCGCTGACGGTGATCACCACTTCGTCCCCGCGCCGCTCCACGGCCAAACGCACCATGCCGTCGCCGCCATGCTTCATGGCGTTGTCCAGCAGGTTGCGCAGCACGCGCTCCAGCAGGACGGGATCCGTCAAGGCGGTGGCCGCTTCCACCTGGCACTCCCAGCGCCGTCCGGAGGCGACGCACAGCGTGCGGTACTCGCTGTCCAGTTGCGCGACGAGCCCGTCCAGCTTGAACGAAACGGGGTGCATGCGCACCGCGCCGCTGTCGATGCGCGACAGGTCCAGGATCGCCGAGAACAGCTTGTTCAACCCCTCGACGGCGGCGGTGAGCGCTTCGTTCGCACTGCGCACGTCGGCCGGGTCACGGGCCCGCGCCAGCACGCCGCCCAGGTAGCTGATGGCGTGCAGCGGCTGTCGCAGGTCGTGGCTGGCGGCCATGATGAAGCGCGTCTTGGCCTCGTTGGCGGCGGACAACTGGCGCACCAGCGCGTCGTTCTCGGCGCGGATGGCCATCCCCTCCACGATCCGTCGGGTGAAGTTGTGGGAGAACGCCCGCAATACCACCATGTAGAGCACCATCGCGACTGCCGTGTAGCGGGCCCCGGGCATCTCCGTGCGGGCCCAGCCCACCGCGAGCCCGCCCAGCACGAGCAGCAGGTAGACGGTGAAGAGGCGGGGCGTCAGGCCCAGCGAGGCCATCGCCGCACAGCACCAGAGGCACAGGAACACCGTCACCACCATACGCAGCTCCAGGGTCATGCCGGGAAAGGCGATGGCAGGCAGCGAGCCGATGGTGAATGCCAGCACCACGGTGGAGAGCGTGAAGTCCTTGTTCGCCTGCGCAGGCCCGCCGGGCTCACCCAGACGCGTCACCGCCCGCCGCAGCACCCACCCGCGCAACACCAGGATGGACACCATCAGCACGGCCCAGGCGGCGGCCGCAACCGCCCCCGTTCCCAGGGCGGCGGCCAGTGCCAGCACCAGCGTCGCCGAGATGCCTATGTACGACGCGGAGATGCTCTGCTCGAGCGCGAACGAGAGGCGTTCCTGTTCGTGCTGCTCAGGCGCCAAAGGGGATTCCCCGGCGATGTGCCTCCAGCACGACCTGCGCGCGCGAGCTCACGTTGAGTGCGCGGAACACCGCGACCGTGTGGCTCTTGACGGTGCCGTCCGAAATGCCGAGCGCGCGCGCGATCTGCTTGGCCGACATGCCGCGCAGCAGGCACTGCAGCACTTCACGCTGGCGGGCAGAAAGCGCAAGGTCTTCCAGGCCCTTGCGGCCGTTCCACTCGCGGACATAAGGGGCAGGCAACGCGGTGCGATGCGCCGCCGCCGCGCGCAAGGCCTCGGCCAGCACGGGCTCCGACGCCGTCTTGAACAGGTAGCTGGTGGCGCCGGCCTGCAGCGCCTCGGTCACGCGTTCCGGGTTTTCGTCGGCCGAGAAGACCATCACGGGCACGTTCGGCCTCAGCTGCTTGACCTCCGCCAGCACATCCAGGCCAGAGCGGCCGGGCAACTGCAGGTCGAGCGTGATGAAGTCGTAATGCTGGTCCTGCGACAGCAGCGCCAGCAGTTCCTCGGCGCTGGCGCACTCGGTGACGTCGCAGCCGCCGGGCATGCCTTCGCAGGCGAGCAGTCTCAGGGCGGTTCGAATCGCGGGGTGGTCGTCGCAGATCAAGAGTCGGAACATGACCTGTACAGCCCTGACATAAAACTTAGAACGCTATTGTGGTGACTGTGAAGGCCGGCACGGTCTACCCCATTTGGGGGACCCCGCGGCACCCGACGATCCGCCTGGAACCGCCGGCAACGTCCTACGCCATGTGTCGAGCCACTGCGCATACGCTCGGCCGGTGGATTTCAACCTGGTCGATTTGCTGCTCCTGCTCCTCGTGCTGGTCGGCGCCGCAACCGGCTGGGCGCGCGGCTTCCTGTTCTCCGCGCTGGACCTGCTGACGCTGGCGGCCGGCCTCGCGGCCGCGTTCCTGGGTTACCGGGAGGCCAGCGGCTGGATCGCGAAGCTGGCGCCTTCGTTCGGCATCTGGATCGCGCCGCTGGCTTTCGTGGGTATCTTCGTGCTGGTCCACCAGGTCCTGGGGGTGGTCGTGCTGCAGCTGGCGGCGCGCCTGCCGCGCGGCGTGCACCGGCACCTGGTCAACCGCTTCTTCGGGCTGCTCCCGGGCAGCGTGAACGGAGCAGTCCACGCCGTGATCGCCGCGGTGCTGCTGCTGACGCTGCCGCTGGGTGCGCGCATCGGCACCTGGGCGCAAGACAGCGCGCTGGCCCCGCGCCTTGCGGCGCCGGCCGAATGGGTGGAGGTGCGGCTCGCGCCGGTCTTCCACCCGGTGGTGCAGCGCACGCTGCAGGCGTTGACCGTGCAGCCGGAAACGCGTGAGCGCCTGGCCCTGGACTTCCGCGTGACGACGGCGCCGGCGCGGCCGGAACTGGAAAGCCGGATGCTGGAACTCGTGAATGCGGAGCGCCGCGCCGCAGGCCTGAAGCCGGTGCGGGCGGACAGCGAGCTCGTCCAGGTGGCGCGCGCGCACAGCCAGGACATGCTGGCACGCAGCTACTTCGCCCATGTTTCGCCCGAAGGCAAGGATCTGGGCAATCGCCTGCAGCAGGCGCGCGTGACGTACCTGTCGGCCGGCGAGAACCTGGCGCTGGCGCCCACGCTGCACAGTGCGCACACCGGGCTGATGCGCTCGCCCGGCCACCGGGCCAACATCCTGCGGCCCCAGTTCGGCCGGCTGGGCATCGGCATCCTCGACGCGGGCAAGCACGGGCTGATGGTGACGCAGGCGTTTCGCAACTGACCATGAAAGACGCCGAAGCCCTGGCCGCGATCCCTGCCGACCCGCGTGAGGCCGCGGAGTCTGCCGGGCTCGTGTACGTGAGCGACGACGAGCGCGGCATCCGGCGCGAGCGCAAGGGCGACGGCTTTGCGTATTTCAAGGCGAACGGAGCCGCCGTCGAGGACGAGGCGACGCTCGAACGCATCCGCAAGCTGGCCATCCCGCCCGCCTACGAGGAGGTGTGGATCTGCGCCAAGGCCAACGGGCACCTGCAGGCGACCGGGCGCGACGCGCGCGGGCGCAAGCAGTACCGCTACCACCCGCAGTTCCGCGAAGTGCGCGAGAGCACGAAGTACGAGCACATGATGGCGTTCGCGCGGGCGCTGCCCGCCATCCGCGCGCGCCTGGCCGAACACATGGCCTTGCGCGGGCTGCCGCGCGAGAAGGTCCTGGCCACCGTGGTGCACTTGCTGGAGACCACCCTCATCCGCGTGGGCAACGACGACTACGCGCGCGAGAACAAGAGCTACGGCTTGACCACGCTGCGCAACCCGCACGTCAAGGTGGATGGCGCGGAGCTGCGCTTCCAGTTCAAGGGCAAGAGCGGCAAGACCTGGCGGCTGCAAGTGAAGGACCGCCGCATCGCGAAGATCGTGCGGGCCTGCCAGGAGCTGCCGGGCCAACGCCTGTTCCAGTACCTCGACGAGCAAGGGGAGCCGCGCGAGGTGACCTCCGCCGACGTGAATGCGTACCTGAAGGAGATCACCGGCGCCGACATCACGGCCAAGGACTTCCGTACCTGGGCCGGCACGGTGATGGCGGCCCTGGCCTTGCGCGAGTTCGAGGCTTTCGACACCAAGGCCGCCCAGAAGAAGAACCTGAAAGCGGCGATCGAACGCGTGTCGTCCCGCCTGGGCAACACGCCCACCATCTGCCGCAAGTGCTATGTCCACCCCGAGGTGCTCAACGCCTACGTGGAGGGCAACCTGCTGCTGGAGATCAAGGAGCGCGTGGAAGGGGAACTGCGGGAGGACCTCGCGCGCCTGAAGCCGGAGGAAGCCGCGGTGCTGGCCATGCTGGAGGCCAGGCTCGCACGCACGTTGGAGGGTTCGCTGCGGGATTCGCTGAAGGTGTAGGTACGCGTCCACACCGGCGACGGCAGTATTCCACGAAGGCGAGCCCATTTAGCGCCGGCTCGGTGACATGCCGGGGGTGTTGCCCTAAGGTCGTCGAAACATCGGGACACCATGGACGACCGCGCCCTCGACGAACTGGAGCAACAGCTGATCACCTCGCTGCGGGTGCTCGGCGTGCTGTTCGGCACGCGCAGTGCGGAGCATGCCGAGTGGGCCCGCAGCGCGATGCCGGCCGACGCCGTGGAACACTACCTCCAGGCCTGGAGGGAAGGCCGGCGGCGCAACTGGAAGGACCTGCAGCGCATGGGGCAACGCATTCGCAAGGTCTCCGGCGACGAAGGGCTGGCCTGGCAGTCACGCCTGGCGCAACTGGAGCTCCTGAGCGGCACGCAGGTGGCCGACATCATGCCGACCACGCGGTCCGGAGTGCTCTAGGCACGCTCCCCCGGGTTCAGGGCAGGTCCAGCGGGATGGGAAGCGTGCGCTTGCCACCGTCCGCGGCCGACGCGCCGGCTCCCGCGCTTTGCGGAAGCAGCATCTGGCGCAAATCGCCCGGCGCCACGCCTTCCGCCGCGCGACCCGTGCCCCTGCTGGCGCGCGCGGGGTCGGTGGTGATGCTGCCGGCGTGATACAGCACCGACAGCGCGGTGGCAAGCACCTCCTTGCGCAGGCCGATAGCTTGTTGCAGCCGCTTGAAATTCTGCGGCTCCGAGGCCAGCTCCGACAGGATCTGGTAATGCGTATTGGTCAGGTGCCGCGGCGACACGCGCGGAATGGCGCGGAAGTACAGCTTGGCGCTGCGGTAGCGGCGCGGCAGGAGGTCGGTCTCGACCCGGCTGACGTACACCCACAGCACCTCGGCATAGGTGGTCGTGAAGAAGCTGGAAGGGACGTCGCCGGCCGCGGCCGGCAGCCCCTTCCACGTCGATTCCTGCACGTGCTGCGGCGTCAGCGTGAGGTCGATGCCGATCGGGCCGCCCACGTTGACGACCGCCACCAGCTTGCCGCCGCGCACCACGTGGTACGTCTCCGATGTCATTTCGTGAAGGCGTTCGGCGATCTGCGCCGCCAGCGCCAATTGCATCACCAGGGGCTGCAGCACCGTTTCGGCGCGGCGCAGGACCTTGTCGACGCTTGCCGGCGAACTGCTGTCGAAGGTGACCGGCGGCCGGATGCGCTCGTCGGCGATGGGCGTGGTGAAGGCGGTGGGGCGCACCAGGTGCTTCAGGTCCAGCAATACTTCCGGCTGCGACCCGTGGCCGGCCACCCGCACGAGGTCGTGGCTCACCATCCCGACACTCTCGCCGTTGACCCACAGGGCATCGGCCTCCTCGATGCCGGACACCTCCCACTTGAGCAGCGCCGATCGATTGCGAAGCAGCGCCGCCAGGGAATCCTCCACCGAGAAGCCCATCAATCCCATGCGCAGCCGGGGAGTCGTCATTGCCGGTGATTCTGGGGCGTTTGCCACCAGCCCGACACTGGTATCCCCCAAATACCACGCTCCATGTCTACTTGGAGGACTGGACGCCGCCCGGCCCCGCGCGCCTGAGCTCGTCCTCGAGGCGCACACGGGTGGCTGTGGTCAGTTCGATCATCTGCAGCGCCGCTGCAAGGTCGCCGGCGGAGGCCTCGCGCCTGCGCGCCTCGGCGGCCAGCGCCCAGGCGTCGTCCTCGGCCGCCCGCGCCTGTTGGACCAGTTCCCGCAACAACTCAGCCGATCTCGCTCGCCCTGCGCCATCCATGGGCCGCGATGATAATCAGATGTGTGCTCATCCACTGGGTAACTTTTCACGCGCGGCGCACCTGATTATGTCGGACGGCTCCCGAACATTGTCATATTATGATCATGTTCCATTGCCGGATGAGGCTGCAAGACACCCGACGTGGAACCCATCCAATCGCCCCACCGTCCGCCATGCCCAAAGATCACGCTCGCCTGACGGTGCTCCTGGCGGCCGATCGGAAGGCTGCGTTCGAAGAACTGTGCAAGACCTTGGGAACCAATCCGTCCGAGGTTGTACGCACGCTCATCTCGCAGTACCTGGCGGGTGACAAACCCGAGCCTCCGATGATTATTTCCAGGACAGCAGAGCCATCCAAGCGCAGGAAGTGATTACACTCCGGTTAACATCGGAAGCAGCTAATGATGGAGCTCAAAACCGCCAGGCTCACGGTCTTGATCGACCCGACCAGCAAGAAAGCCTTCGAGGCGGCATGCAACGAGGCGGACATGACCCCGTCGCAAGTGGTGCGCCGCCTGATCCGGGAATTCATGGAGGCCAGGACGCCCACCGGCCGGCCGCGCGCGTTGCGCAAGAAGTAGCGTCGCACAAGGAAAAAGGGCCTGGAGATTGCTCTCCAGGCCCTTGGTCCAACTGACGTTTTGGTGCGGCTGGCAGGATTCGAACCCACGACCCCTTGGTTCGTAGCCAAGTACTCTATCCAACTGAGCTACAGCCGCGAAGCCTCGAATTATAGCAGCACCGAAAGAGCCGCCTTTCCGCGGCGCTGTGCTACCTCCGGTCACGAAACCAGAGGTGTCGCCCGTGGATCATTCCTCGAAGCAGCGGTTCGACTGGTCCTACGCGCTTGTCAGACAGGGCCGTGACAACCACAATCGCCGGCTGATCGAATGCTCGCCGAGCCGGAGTCCATGCCTACCGTTACCACTGACGCCCTCAACGGCCTTCTTTATATCAACAACGGTCTCGACGTGGCGCGGTGGAACTACATCGACGCAGTTGGTACGCCTATATCCAATCCGGGCGGCATCGGCAACGGTGTGTCCCTCACATACAGCTTTCTGGCCACCGCGCCTGCCTACGCGCCTGACGTTGAAGCTAATACTTTCGGCATCATGGATGCGGCAATGAAGTCCGGTGCGCGCGCGGCACTTGCGCACATCGCGGAACTCGCCGATATCAACTTCACCCCGGAGTCTGCCCAGCGGGGCCAGCTCACCTTTGCCACGTGTTACCAGGAATATTCCAGCGCCTGGGCCTACACGCCGTTCTACGACGTTGCGGTGTCCGCGGGCCAGATCACTGCAGTCACGGAAGACCCGCTCGCCGGCAGCGTGTGGGTGAACAACGATATTCCCTGGTTGGCCAGCGACTGGCGGCCTGGCGCTTTCGGTTACTCCACGCTGCTGCATGAAATCGGACATGCACTGGGGCTGAAGCACCCGTTCCAAGAATTCGATGAACTCGGCAATCCGATTCCTGTTGACTATGTGCTACGGGACGACATCGACAACGAGGCCCATACTGTCATGTCATACACCGAGGCTCCGCGCACGTTGCTGATCGTGGACGTGACCGCCAAGGCAACGGGGGGCTATAGGTGGTCCTACGACGGTCTGTCGCCCAGCACGATGATGATGCTAGACATCGAGGCGCTTCAGCACCTGTACGGCGCCAACACGACCACCCGCGACGGCAGGGACGTGTACGAGTGGGACACCAACGAGGTCATGCTGGAAACCATCTGGGATGGCGGCGGCGTTGATACGCTCGACTGCAGCAACCAGACCCTGGTTTGCAGGATCAACCTGGGCGACGGTGAGTTCAGCTCCATCGGCCTGCGCAGGACCGATGCCGAAATCAAGCTGGGGATGGGCCTGCCCGCGGACTTCAACCTGGAAAGGGTGAGCTCCCTTGACCGGGCCGCCCTTTACAACGGTGAGGACAACTTGGGCATCGCCAAGGGCGCGACCATCGAGAACGCGACGGGCGGCTCCCTCAGCGACATCATCATCGGCAACGAGGTGGCCAACCGGCTCCTCGGCGGCCTTGGCAACGACAAGCTGTCCGGAGCATTGGGCAACGACAGGTTGGATGGTGGCAATGGCGCTGACGAGCTCTATGGCCAGGGCGGCAATGACGTGCTGGTGGGCAGCGCGGGCGCCGACGACATGGACGGTGGAACCGGCAGAGACGTCTTCGTCTACAACCGGTTGACCGACACGGGCAGCAGGCTTGCCACCGCGGACGTGATCACGGGCTTCGTTTCGGGCGCGGACCGCATCGACCTGCGGACGCTGGACGCAGACGCGACGCTGGCCGGCAACCAGGCCTTCACTTTCATCGGTGTGGACGCATTCGATGGCGCCGGCCAGGTGCGCTTCGAAGGCGGCGTGCTGTATGCCAGCACAAACACGGACAGCACCGCGGAGCTCGTCATCGAGCTGGCCGGCGTATCGACGTTCACCGCGGCGGACTTGATGCTGTAAGCACCGCAGTAAGAGGTGTTCTGAGCTGAAAAACGCCGAGCCTGCCGCGCGACAAATCGCGGCAGACTTCTGCGACGTACGAGAAAGACGAGGGCGATGGCCTGGCGCGTGTTCCTGGTCGAGGATCTCCGGAGCATGCATGTGCTGCTGGCCGACCTGTTCGCCACCATCGGCAGCATCGAGATCGTGGACGCTTGCACGACCGAAGCCGAAGCGAGACTCTGGCTCGACGAGCACCCCGGAGCGTGGGACCTGGCGATCATCGACCTGGTGCTTGCCCAGGGCTCTGGCATGGGCCTGGTCGCCCACGCGCGGCGCACGGGCGGGCCCGGCGCCAAGGTGGTGGTGTTCAGCGGCTACGCATCGCCAGGCATTCGTGCGCACTGCCTTGCACTCGGCGCCGACGCGGTGTTCGAGAAGACCGAGACCAGGCAATTCATCAGTTGGCTGAGCCTGGAGGCCCGCGGCGCTGGCCACTGATACACCCTCGACCGCGAACCCTGCTGCAGCGCTGCGGAGTGGTTTGGAACAAATGCGCCAGCCACGAGGCCCAAGGTCGAGCATGGCGCACATATGATGTGCGTCCACGAGGCTGCGCTTCACTTCGCGCAGGAAGCGCTTTGGCAAACGTATTCGTCGTTGAAGACTCCCAGCCGATGATCGAGCTGCTTCAAGAGCTGCTTGCGAACGTTGGAGGTTTCGATGTCGTAGGGTCCTGCAGCACGGAGGCTGAAGCAAAGCTCTGGCTGGAAGAAAACCCCGGGGCGTGGGACATCGCAGTGCTCGACCTCGTGCTGGCGCAAGGATCAGGAATCGGGCTATCCGCCCACGCGAAGCGAACACACCCGGCGGGCAAGCCCGTCGTGTTCAGCAGCTACGCCTCTCCAGGAATCCGGGCGCATTGCCTGAAGCTGGGCGCTGACGCCGTGTTCGACAAGAACGAGTCCCCGGCATTCCTCGACTGGCTCGCGGCCAACCGATGACGGCCACGCCATCGCCAAGGAACCGCGATCGAGCGCCTACGGCTTGGAGGCAAGAGCCTTCATGAACTCGATGAACTCCGGCAGCTGCGATTTCTGGAAGGCCCCCAGGGCGCCGAATTTCATGCATCTTTCGGCCACGGACTGACTCACGAAGTCGCTCAGGACGACAACCTTCCCGGCGTGGTACTTCTGGCAGTGAACCAGCACTTCGATGCCCGAGCCAGGCTTCAACATGAGATCGACGACTGCCACGTCCCAGTGGTTTGCGTCGTCGAACAGCCAGGCGAGGGCGGCTTTCTGGGACTGCGCGACGCCGACCACTTCAAAGCGGCCGGTATCTTCCAACAGGATGGTGAGCGACCGAGTGATTGCCTCGGAGTCATCCACCAGGAAGACTTTTTTTCTTTTCATTGGCCTTCAAAGTCGGAGAGAGCAAGCAGCCCGCTCCGATGTTTCTTTCAGTCAGCGGCCTTCTGGATTTGCGCCAGTCCGTCCACTCTGGACGCTGGGTCGGTCAGGATCTGTCTTGACAGGTGTTCTTGCTGCTGAGTCATCCTGGCGAACGCGCTGGACGCACCCTGCCCCCAGCCGCCTGCCGGCTGTTGCTGCGGCTGTTCCGTCTCTTCCGGACGGGCGGGTGGACCAGTTATGTCGGGCTGCATCGGCACTTCTTCCACGGGGTTTGCCCGCTCGCGCACATCGTATGTGCGCGGCCTGAAATTGGTTGTAGGTGCAGGCCGGCGGCGGCGTGGGCTTCGTCCTACGCGCAGGCCGTGGATGCGAGCGCGCGCAGCTGGACGCTTGCGCCTGGAAACTGAGCGGAGAGAGCAGTGTCGCGTTGGTAGGCCGTGCTGGGCTCGAACCAGCGACCAAGGGATTATGAGTCCCCTGCTCTGACCAACTGAGCTAACGGCCCGCCGGTCGCGATTCTAGGACGTCGCAGCGTCGGTGACGGGCGGGCATGAAAAAGGGCGGCCCCGGCAGGAACCGCCCTTGCACCCTACGGGCGGATCAAAGCACCAGGTCGGTCGCGGAGAGTTCGGTCACGCCGACCACCTGGATGACGAACTCGGCGTCCGCATCCGCGTCGGTGCTCCCGGACAGGTAGCCGATGCCGGCGGCGGCGTCGAACGTGTAGCGCAGCTCGGCGGCCGCGTCGGTACCGCTGAAGTCGGCGGCACCGATGAAGGTGAAGCCGTCGTCCTCGAGCGTATCCGCCATGGCGTCGATGCCGGAGAGGTCGATGAGATCCTCGCCCACCACGAAATCGCCGATCACGTCGGTGGCTGCAGGGTCGGTGGACATGTCCGTCGCGGCGTCGAAGTCGAACGTGTCGTTGCCGGCGCCACCTTCCAGCATGTCGTTGCCGGCCCCGCCCTCCAGACTGTCATTGCCGTCGGCGCCGAGCAGGGTGTCGTTGCCGCCGAGGCCGTCCAGCATGTTGTTGCCGCTGTCGCCACCCAGCCAGTCGTCGTTCGCGGACCCGACCAGGTTCTCGAAGTTGTGGACCTTGTCGCGGCCGGAACCGCCGGTGTCGCGCACCGCGGGCGACGCCAGATTGACCCGCACGCCAGCATCGCCGCTGACCCCGAACTCGAACGAGACCGTGTCGGTGCCAGCGCCGCCATTCATGACGTTGTTGCCCACGCCGGCATAGATCACGTTGTCCAGCGCGTTGCCGTTCATGTGCGCCCTTTCCGTGGACATGATCCGGCCGATCTCCACGTTGGCATCGAGCTTGAACGAGCGGGCGTAGCTCAGGACGGTGTCGATGCCCGCATCCGCCTCCTCCAGGATGCGGTCGCCGGTCTGGTGCGCGACGTAGGTGTCGTCGCCGGCGCCGCCGCGCATCACGTCGACGTGCGCGCCGCCATCGAGGTAGTCGTTGCCGTCGCCGCCGAACAGGCTGTCGCGGCCGCTGCCGCCGACCAGGGTGTCGTCGCCGGTGCCGCCGTTGATCCAGTTGTCGTGGCGGTCGCCGAAGATGGACTGACCGCGTTTGGTGCGTAAAGCCATGTGCTCCCTTTCGTTGTCAAAGACTTGGACGGAGTGAAATTTAGAAGGATCTGCGGCATTGCAGGCGTGGAATCCCACGGCCGCGCAGGTAGCCCCTTTGTCGGTGCGTAACGGGCGGCGATGCCGCACCTGCGCGCGGGGGGCGGCCACCGCGAGTTGCCCTCTGCGGACGCAGCGCGGCGGCTTGTTTACCTGTTGTGACCATCCGGCACCGGCGCCTTCGCGCGGATGACGGACCCTCCGCCGGGATGACCGCTATTTGTGGCTTAGCGCATTGCTCACCAGCTTCGACGTGATGTCGACGATCTGGATCATCCGGTCATAGGCCATCCGCGTGGGACCGATCACACCGAGCGTTCCTACCACTTGTCCGTCCACCACGTAGGGCGCGCTCACGACGGACAGCTCCTCGAAGGGCACGATGTGGCTTTCGCCGCCGATGAAGATGCGCACGCCCTCGGCCTGGCTGGACACGTCCAGCAGCCGCATCAGTTGCGTCTTCTGCTCGAACAGCTCGAACGCATGGCGCAGGTGCGTCATGTCGCCGGCGAAGTCGCTCACGGACAGCAGGTTGCGCTCACCGGAGATGACCACCTCGTCCTGGTCCTGCTTCATGGCCTCGGAGCTCACGTCCACGGCCGTCTGCATCAGCACCACGATCTCGGCCTGCAGCTGCTCCACCTCGCCCTTCAGGCGCTCGCGCACCTCCTCCATGGCCATGCCGGCGTAGTGCGCGTTCAGGTAGTTGGCGGCTTCGGCCAGCTGCGACTGCGTGTAGTCGGCGGCCGTGTGCACCACGCGGTTCTGCACATCGCCGTCCGGTGAAACGATGATGACCAGGATGCGTCGCTCGGACAGCCGGAGGAATTCGATGTGGCGGAACACGGAGCTGCGTCGCGGCGCCACCACGACGCCGACGAATTGCGACAGGGTGGACAGCATGTGCGCCGCATTGGCTATCACCTTCTGCGGCTGGTCCGCCGGCAGCGAAGGCGTGGCGAAATCGCCCTGCTTGGCCGTGAGCATGGTGTCCACGAACAGGCGGTAGCCGCGCGCGGTAGGGATGCGGCCGGCGGAGGTGTGCGGGCTGGCCACCAGCCCCAGCTCCTCCAGGTCGGACATCACGTTGCGGATCGTGGCGGGCGAAAGCTCCAGCCCGGAGGCCCGCGACAGGGTGCGCGAGCCTATGGGTTGCCCCTCGGCGATGTAGCGCTCGATCAGGGCTTTGAGCAACAGCTTGGCGCGGTCGTCGAGCTTCATGGAACGGGGCGGGGACTGCGCGTCAATTTTAATGATGTAATTTGCCGATGAATCCCATCTTCCGGCAGGTCGCCCTGATCGGCAAGTACCACGCCGCGCTTGCACCGCCGCTGGCGGCCTCCATGCGCGCCGGATTGGAAGACATCGCGCAGTTCCTGGGCTCCCAAGGCTGCGAGGTGGTGGTGGAGCGCGAAACCGCCAGTGTCGCCGGTTTGAACAGCCATCCGACCGCGGACGTCGCCACCATCGGAAAAGAATGCGACCTGGGACTGGTGGTCGGCGGCGACGGCACGATGCTGGGCATCGGCCGGCAGCTCGCCCGCTACGGCGTGCCCCTGATCGGCATCAACCAGGGGCGGCTGGGCTTCATCACCGACATCCCGCTGGACAAGTACCGCACGGTGCTGCCGCCCATGCTGGCCGGGCAGTTCGAGGAAGACCATCGCACCCTGATCCACGCACAGGTGATGCGCGATGGCGCGGCCGTCTTCGAAGCCCTGGCAATGAACGACGTGGTGGTGAACCGCGGCGCGACCTCCGGCATGGTGGAACTGAGGGTGGAGGTGGACGGCCATTTCGTGGCCAACCAGCGCGCCGACGGCCTGATCGTGGCCACGCCCACCGGCTCCACCGCCTATTCGCTGTCGGCGGGCGGGCCGCTGCTGCACCCGTCCACGCCGGGCTGGGTGCTGGTGCCGATCGCGCCGCATACGCTGTCCAACCGGCCGATCGTGCTGCCGGACGGCGTGGAAATCACCATCGAGCTGGTCTCCGGCCGCGGCGCCAGCGCCAATTTCGACATGCAGTCACTTGCGTCACTGTTGCACGGTGACAGGATCACCGTGCGCCGCTCGGAGTACACGGTACGATTCCTCCATCCCAAGGGGTGGACCTATTTCGACACCCTGCGCAAGAAACTGCACTGGAACGAAGCCGGTTCATGAGCCTCAAGCGCATCGCCCTGCGTGATTTCGTGATCGTCCGCGAGCTGGAGCTCGACCTGGCCGACGGCTTTTCCGTGCTCACGGGGGAAACCGGCGCCGGCAAGTCGATCCTGGTCGACGCGCTGCAGCTCGCCCTGGGGGCGCGCGCCGAATCCACCGTCGTTCGCGAGGGCGCCGCCCGCACCGAGATCAGCGCCGAATTCGACCTGCCGCCTGCGCTGCTGCCATGGCTGCAGGAAGCCGGCTTCGACAGCACCGACAGCCTGCTGCTGCGCCGGACGATCGACAGCCAGGGCAAGAGCCGCGCCTGGATCAACGGCGGCACCGCCACCGCCGCGCAATTGCGCGAACTGGGCGAGCAGCTGGTCGACATCCACGGCCAGCACGCCTGGCAGAGCCTCACCCGGCCGGCCTCCGTGCGCACCTTGCTGGACGGCTATGCGGGCGTGGACACCGGCAAGCTGCAGCAATTGTGGCAGCGCTGGCGTGCCGCGCAGAAGATGCTGGCCGATGCCCGCTCGGCGCAGGACTCCCTGCAGCGCGAGCGCGAGCGGCTCGCCTGGCAGATCGGGGAAGTCGAGAAGCTGGCGCCCGGCGCCGACGAGTGGGACGACCTGAACGCCAGCCACACGCGACTTTCGCATGCGCAGGCCTTGATTGATGCGGCGCAGGCGGCGCAGGAATTGCTGGATGGGGACGACGGCGGCGCACGCCGTGGCCTGTCGCAAGCGCTGGACCAGTTGCGCGGGCAGGAACACCTGGAGCCCCAGTTCCGCGACGTGGCGGAGGTGCTGGCCTCCAGTCTCGCGCAGGCGGAGGACGCGGCGCATTCGCTGCAGGCCTACCTGCGCAAGACCGACCTCGACCCGCAGCGCCTGGCGCAACTGGACGAGCGCATGGGCAGCTGGATGTCGCTGGCCCGCCGCTACAAGCGCACGCCGGCCGAACTGCCTGGCCTGCTGGCTGCGTGGAAGGAAGAACTCGCCCGGCTCGATGCCGCCGCCGACCTGGCGGCGCTGGAGGCCACCGAGAAGAAGGATGCCGAAGCCTTCCAGGCCGAAGCGCGTTTGCTGTCGAAGGCACGCGCCAAGGCGGCGCCGCAGTTGTCCAGGGCCGTGACCACGGCGATGCAGGGCCTGGGCATGCAGGGCGGCCGCTTCGAAGTGGCGCTGGAGACATCGGAAGCGCCCAGCGCCTTCGGGCTCGAAGACGTCGCCTTCCTGGTGGCAGGGCACGCAGGCAGCACGCCGCGCCCGGTGGGCAAGGTGGCGTCCGGTGGCGAGCTGTCGCGCATCGCCCTGGCCATCGCGGTCACCACCAGCCGCCTCGGCGAAGCGCAGACGCTGATCTTCGACGAAGTCGATTCGGGCGTCGGCGGCGCGGTGGCGGAAACGGTGGGCCGCCTGATGAAGCAGCTCGGGCGCGATCGGCAGGTGCTGGCCGTCACCCACTTGCCGCAGGTGGCCGCGTGCGCCGACCACCACCTGGTGGTGGCCAAGCAAAGCGCGGGAAAGGGCGTGGCCAGCACCGTGGCCGCCGTCGACGGCGAGAAGCGGGTGGCGGAGATCGCCCGGATGCTCGGGGGCGAGCGCCTGTCCGGCACCACCCTCGCCCACGCCAAGGAAATGCTGGGCGACGCCGCCGCGGCACCCGGACCATGAACGCGCCGCTGGAACTCATCCTGATCACCGGCATGTCGGGCTCCGGCAAGTCGGTGGCGCTGCGCGCGCTGGAAGACGCAGGCTACTTCTGCGTCGACAACCTGCCGCCCGAGCTGCTGATGTCTTTCGTGGACCTGGAGCAGGGACGCGGGCAGCGGCGCGTTGCCATCGCGATGGACGTGCGCAGCGCGACCTCGCTGCCGCAGGTGCCCGCGCATTTGCGCGAACTGGCGCAGCGCGGCGTGGCCGTACGGCCGCTGTTCCTGGACGCCACCACGGATACGCTGGTACGCCGGTTTTCCGAGACGCGGCGGCGCCACCCCTTGTCCAGGTCACTGTCCGAGGCGGGCGCCGACCAGCATCGCGCGGTGGTCGAGGCGATCGAGCTGGAGCGCGAGCTGCTGGCCGACCTGCGCGAGCACGCCCACGTCATCGACAGCAGCGTGCTGCGCGCCTCGCAGTTGCAGGACTACGTGAAGTCGCTGCTGTCGACGCCGCACGCGCACCTGACGCTGGTGTTCGAGTCCTTCGCGTTCAAGCGCGGCATCCCGGTGGATGCGGACTACATCTTCGACGTCCGCATGCTGCCGAACCCGCATTACGAGCCGGAGCTGCGCGACCTGACCGGCCTCGATGCGCCGGTGGCGGCCTTCCTGCAGGCCAATGCGGAGGTCGACGAGATGTACGCGGACATCGCGGCTTTCCTGGAGCACTGGTTGGAGCCGCTGGCGCGCAACCATCGCAGTTACGTGACGGTGGGCATCGGCTGCACGGGTGGGCAGCACCGGTCGGTGTATCTCGTCGAGAAGCTGGCCGAGGAGTTCGGGTTGCGGTGGACGACGTTGAAGCGGCACCGGGAGTTGAGCGGGCGGTAATGGCGGGGTGCGCTCCGCGCAACCCGCCCTACGCGAACGACGTGTCGTGCCGTGCCGTGCCGTGCCGTGCCGTGCCGTGCCGTGCCGCGTCGTGCCGTGTCGTGCCGCGTCGTGCCGTGCCGTGCCGTGTCGTGCCGTGTCGTGCCGTGCCGTGTCGTGCCGTGTCGTGCCGTGTCGTGCCGTGTCGTGCCGTAGGTCGAGTTGCGGCGCAGCCGCACCCCGACATTCAAACGCGCTCCAACAATCTTCGCACCGGCGCCGGCAACCCCAACCGCGCCCAATCCCCCGCCCCGAACCACGCACCCTCGCCCGCGTTCCACCCCGTCGGCAACACCGCCCGCACCGGATGCAAATGCAAATCCTTGTGCGTGAGCACATGCACGAAGGGCTCCACGTCGCGTAGTTCCCCCCGCGACGACCCCGGCAGCGCCTCCTCCAGCGCGTCCCGGCTGCCGAACACCGGCAGGCAATACAGCCCCGCCCACACACCCGGCGTCGGGCGCTTTTGCAGCCACACCGAGCCGTCGCCGTCCTGCGCATGCAGCAGCCAGAGCGACTCCGCGCTGCGTTTGAGTTTGCGCGTCTTGACCGGATACGCCTCGGGCCGGCCTTCGGCCGCGGCAGCGCACTGCGGCTGCACCGGGCAGATCAGGCAGGACGGATTGCGCGGCAGGCACACCGTGGCGCCGATGTCCATCAGGCCCTGCGTGTAGCGCGGCATGTTCTCCTGCAACTCACGCGCGGGCAGCAGCGCGCGCGCGTGGTCCCACAGCACCCGCTCGTTCGCTCCCGACGACAGGTCATCGCCAAAAGCCAGCACCCGCGTGAGCACCCGCTTGACGTTGCCGTCGAGGATGGCCGCGCGCTCGCCGAAGCAGAAGGAGGAAATCGCCGCGGCGGTGGATCGCCCGATGCCGGGCAGCGTCTGCAGCACCGCGGCCGTGCGCGGAAAGCTGCCGCCGTGCACCTGCACGACTTGCTGCGCGCAGGCGTGCAGGTTGCGCGCGCGGCTGTAATAGCCCAGGCCGCTCCAGAGCGCCAGCACGTCGTCGAGCGACGCAGCCGCCAGCGCCTGCACGTCGGGACAGCGGGCGAGGAAACGATCGTAGTAGCCCAGCACCGCCGCCACCTGCGTCTGCTGCAGCATGATTTCCGACAGCCACACGCGATAGGGGTCGCGCGTGTTCTGCCAGGGGAGGGAGTTGCGGCCGTGCGTCCGCTGCCAGCGAACCACCCGGCCGGCAAAGCCAGCCGGCAAGCCTTTCATGCCGTCTTCAGCACCTGCTGTTCCACCGGCTCGGCGTCAGGCATCGAAGGGATGCTGGTGAGGTGCGCCGTCAGTTCGGCCAGCTTCGCATCGAGCGTGTCGAGCGCGGCTTCCTGCGAGTCGATTTCGGCGATGCGGTCGTCCAGGCCGCTCGCGGCCTGCTGGATGCGCTCGATGGCTTCCAGCCGGCGCCCGAAGTTGCGGCGGCGCTCCCGCAGTTGCGCGTCCAATTGCGCGGCGGCGGACTTGTTCCACAGCTCCACCTCGCCCAGCGCCGACTCGTAGATCACGCGCAGTCGCGTGGCCAGCGCGCGCACCAGGCGGTCGGCGAATTCCGGTTGCGCCAGCTTCAGGGCGTTGCTCACGCCCAGGTACTGGTTGTGGCTGCGCTCCACCAGGTCGAGGTCGCGCTCGTAACGCGCCAGGTCGGGCTCGCGCGGGGCCTGCAGCGCGAAGCCGTATTCCGCATTGAGCTGCCGGAAGGTGCCGGTCAGCATCGTCTGGATTTCCTGGCTGACCTTTTCGGCGCGGCGCAGGCCTTCGCGCAGGCGGTCGAAGGTGCGGGCGTAGGCCTTGCGCACGCCCAGCTTCAGGCCCGGCTGGCGCAGCGCCGTGGTCAGCTCCGTCATCTCCACCTTCATGGTGGCGGTGCCGAGCAGGTCGAACACTTCGCGCAGCAGCTTCAGGTGCACCGAGCGCACCGCATGGATCTTGGCGCCGCTGGCGTCGAAGTCGGCTTGTTCCTGCTCGATGCGCGCGCGCATGTGCTTGATGACGGAGGTGTTCTTGCCTCGCAGGCCCTTGAGCTCCACCATCTGCTCGGCCAGGTCGCGGCGGCGGATGCCGATCACGCGACCGGACTCCACTTTCAGCTCGTGGATGTTGGTGGCGACGGACGAGCGCAGGATCTTCTGCCGCTGGCCGAGCACCCCATGCGCCAGCGCCTGCTCCAGCGCCGGCAGCCGGCTGGCCTGCAGCAGGTCGGCGTTGTTGTTGACCTTGGCGACCAGGCCCTTCTGGCCGGACACCGGGATCACCTGGTCCTGCCGCAGCCCGAGGATTTCCGCCGTGATTGCGCGCTGCCGCTCGATCTGCGCGTGCACCTGGGCCGGCGTGGACAGCGCGTCCCACATCGTGTCGATCTTGTTCAGGACGACCAGGCGCGAATCGGAGTCCTTGTCCTCGGTGATCAGGTGCTCGCGCCAGATCGCGAGGTCCGACTTGGTCACGCCGGTGTCGGCGGCCAGGATGAAGACCACCGCATGCGCCTGCGGGATCAGGTTGACCGTCAGCTCGGGCTCGGCGCCGATGGCGTTCAGGCCCGGCGTGTCCAGGATCACCAGCCCCTGCTTGAGCAGCGGGTGGGCGATGTTGATCAGGGCGTGGCGCCACTTGGGCACTTCCACCAGGCCGTCCGGGCCAACCATCGGGTTGTCTTCGGGCGTGTCCTCGTGCCAGAAGCCCAGGGCCTTGGCCTGGTCGACGGTGACCCGGATCACCTCGGAGACCTTCTCGAAAGCCTGCGCCAGCTGCGCCGGGTCGTTCACGTCCAGGTCCACGCGCAGCCACTTCTCCGGCACCATGCGCCATTCCATCAGAGGCTGCGGATGCAGGCGGCTTTCGATGGGGAGCAGGCGCAGGCAGGGCGGCACTTCGGCGTCGTAGCCCAGCTCCGTGGGGCACATCGTGGTGCGCCCCGCGCTGGCCGGCATGATGCGGCGCTTGTAGCCGGCGAAGAAGATCGCGTTGATCAGCTCGGACTTGCCGCGCGAGAACTCGGCGACGAAGGCCACCATGACCTTGTCCGAGCGCATCTGGCCTTCCAGCCGGCGCAGCCGCTCTTCGACGGCGCTATCCAGCAGGTCGTGGTCCTTCAGCCATTCGGACAACAGCTTCAGGCGCAGGGCGAACTCCCGCCGCCAGGCGCCGTGCTGGTCAAACTGCTCGTTGAAGGATGTGGCCACTGCGTCCCCGTGCTCTGTTTTTGACTATAGCATCGGAGGCGTTTTTAGCTCAGCGCTTCTGGCACACCGTGCAGTAATACGTTGCACGTTGGCCCTGCCGGATCATCCGGATGGGTGATCCGCACACCCGGCAAGGCTCGCCCTTGCGGTCGTAGACCATCGCTTCCAGCTGGAAGTAGCCGGATTCGCCCTGGGCGTTGGAGAAATCCCGCAAGGTGCTGCCCCCCTTGGCCACGGCCCGCGCCAGCACTTCGCGGATGGCCGCATGCAGGCGCAGCGACCGGGGCTTGCTGATGCGCGCAGCCGACAGCGTGGGCCGGATGCCGGCCAGGAACAGCGCCTCCGATGCATAGATGTTGCCGACCCCCACCACCACGTCGCCGGCCAGCAGCACCTGCTTGATCGGGGCCTTGCGCTTTTTCAGCGCCGCGTGGAAAGCGTCCGCGTCAAACTCGCCGCCGAGGGGCTCGACGCCCAGGCCGCCGAGCAACTTGAGCGCTTGCGGCGCCGATTCGCTGTCGCAATACACCACCGCGCCAAAGCGGCGCGGGTCGTTCAGCCGCAGCACGCCCTGGCTGGTGACAAGGTCGAAGTGATCGTGCAGGGCCGCCTCGGGCATCGCCGCGTCGAAGCGCAGGCTGCCGGACATGCCCAGGTGCAGCAAGAGCACCCCTTGGTCCAGGTCCAGCAGCAGGTACTTGCCGCGGCGGCGTACGCCCTGCACCGTGCGACCGGCCAGCGCCTGCGGGTCCAGCCCCAGCGGCCAGCGCAATGCCTTGCCCATGCGCGCAGACTGGATGCGCGCGCCGGCTATCCGGTCGGCGAAACTCAGGCGCGTAACCTCGACTTCCGGCAGTTCAGGCATAGGGCGAAAAGCTTCGGATTATGATGGTTCGATGATGCGTTTTCCCCTGTCGCCGCTGGGCGCTGCTGCCTTGTCCTGCGCCCTGCTCACGACCGCCTGCGCGCAGCCGTCCCGTGCCCCGGCCCCCGCTCCTCGTGCCCCTGCCGCCTCCCCTGCAGCGCCCACGGACAGCGGACTCGACGCCGCGCTGTTCTACCAACTGCTGCTCGGCGAGCTGAACGCTCGCGGTGAAGAGCCGTCCACCGGTTTTGCGCTGGTGCTCGATGCAGCGCGCAAGGCCAACGACCCCGCCCTTTACCAGCGCGCGGTGGAGCTCGCGTTCCAGGCGCGCAACGGCGACGCCGGCTTGCAGGCCGCGCGCGCCTGGAAGCAGGCCTTCCCGCAGTCGCGCGACGCCAATCGCTTCGTCCTGCAGATCCTGGTGGCGTTGAACCGCATCGCGGAGACGGCCGAGCCGCTGAAGACTGAACTCGCGCTCGCCGGCGCGGGCGACCGCGCCTCGGTCATTGCCGGCCTGCCACGCAACTTCGCGCGCGCGACGGACAAGAAGCTCGCCGCCACCGTCGTCGAACAAGCCCTGGCTCCCTACCTGAACGATCCGAACACCGGCGCTGCCGCCTGGAGCGCCATCGGCCGGATGCGCCTGGCCGCCGGCAACACCGCCGGCGCCCTGGATGCAGCGCGCCGCGGCCATGCCATGAACGCGCGTGCCGAGGGGCCCGCCTTGCTGGCGCTGGAGCTGATGGACCCCAAGCAGCCGGAAGCGGAAGTCCTGGTGCGCAAGTACCTGGACGGCCAGCCGCTGCCCGAAATCCGCATGGGATACGCCCGCGCGCTGCTCGACGTCCAGCGGCACGCGGAAACCCTGGCGCAGCTCCAGATCATCACGCGGGAGCGGCCCGAATTCGCCGAGGCCTGGCTGGTGCAGGGCAGCCTGCTGGTGCAGGACAACCACCTGCCGGCGGCCGAAGCGGCATTGCAGACTTACCTGAAGCTGATGCAGGACGCGCCGCAATCCGAGGAGCGCAGCCGCGGCACGGCGCAAGCCTTCCTGTCGCTGTCGCAGATTGCGGAGCGGCGGCGCGACTTCGTGCAGGCCAACGCGTGGCTCGATCGCATCGACAACTCGCAGGACCTGCTGTCGGCGCAGAACCGCCGCGCCTCCATCCTGGCACGCCAGGGCAAGCTGGACGAGGGGCGCAAGCTGCTGCGTTCGCTGCCGGAGCGCACGCCCGCCGACGCCCGCATGAAGGTCATGGCGGAGGTGCAGCTGTTGCGCGACAACAAGCAGTACCAGCCTGCCTACGACTTGCTCGCGCAGGCCATCGCCAAGGACCCGGCGGACACCGACCTGCTGTACGACCAGGCGATGCTGGCCGAAAAGATGGGCCGGTTCGACGACATGGAAAAGCTGTTGCGCCAGCTGATGGCCAGCAAGCCCGACTACCACCACGCGTACAACGCGCTCGGGTTCTCGCTGGCCGAGCGCAGCGTGCGCCTGCCCGAGGCGCGCCAGCTGATCCAGAAGGCGCTGGAGTTCGCCCCCGGCGACCCCTTCATCCGCGACAGCCTGGCCTGGGTGGAATTCCGCATGGGCAACAACGCCGAGGCGCTGCGCATCCTGCGTGCGGCCTATAAGGAGCGGCCCGATCCCGAGATCGCCGCCCACCTGGGCGAGGTGCTGTGGACGCTGGGCCAGCGCGACCAGGCGCAGGCGATCTGGCGCGAAGGGATGATGCTCAACGCCGAGAACGAAACGCTGGTGGAGACGCTGCAGCGGCTGAAAGTCCAGCCGTGACGCAGCAGGCGCGTTCGCGCATGGCGCGCTGGCTGCTGGCGGCGTTCGCCGCTTTGCTGCTCGCGGCGTGCGCAGCGCCTCCGCGCGCCCCCGCGTCGCCCGGTGTGCAGGTCTGGACCGGGCGGCTGGCGCTCACCGTCGAAGGGCAGGCGAGCCAATCGTTTTCTGCCGGCTTCGAACTCAAGGGTGCGCCCGACAACGGCGACCTCACCTTGTACAACCCCATCGGAGGAACCCTGGCGGTGCTCGCATGGTCCCCGGGAACGGCGACCCTGCGCGCCGGCGGAACCCAACGGCAGTTTGCATCGCTGGAGGCGCTGGCGCGGGAAGCCACGGGTGCACCGCTGCCGGTGGCGGCGCTGTTCGACTGGCTGGCCGGCAAGCCGACACCCGTCGAAGGCTGGGAGGCGGACGTGGCGCAGGTAGCGGAAGGCCGCTTGCGCGCCCGCCGCACCGCGCCGCCGCCGGCGGCCGACCTGCGCGTGGTGTTCGAGCGCTGAGTTCGCCGCGATGCGCTCGCTGCACGACGTGGCCGCACCGGCCAAACTGAACCTGTTCCTGCAGGTCACCGGCCGCCGCGCCGACGGCTACCACCTCCTGCAGTCGGCGTTCGTCCTGGTCGACTGGCACGACACCCTGCATTTCGAGCGCCGCGCCGGCGGCAAGCTCAGCCGCGAAGACCTGGGCGCCGCGTTGCCCGCGGAAGACCTGGTGTTGCGGGCCGCGCGCGCCTTGCAGCAGCAGGCCGGCTGCCCGGAAGGCGCGCACATCGCCATCGAAAAGCGGCTGCCGTCCGAAGCCGGCCTGGGCGGCGGATCGTCCGACGCCGCGAGCTGCCTGCTGGCCCTGAACCGGCTGTGGTCGCTCGGACTGCCCCTGGCGGCGCTGGAGCAGATCGGGCTGCAGCTGGGCGCCGACGTCCCCTTCTTCCTGCGCGGCCGCAACGCCTGGGTGGAAGGCGTGGGCGAGCGCATCACGCCCGTCGACCTGCCCGCCGCGAGGTTCGCGGTGGTGAAGCCGCCGCGCGGGCTGGCCACCAGGGACATCTTCGGGAGCCCGGCCCTGAAACGCGACAGCGACAGTGCTACAATCTCGGGCTTTGCTGCAAACCCCTGGGGCTTCGGTCACAACGACCTGGAGCCTGTGGCCCGGCAGCTTTGTCCTGAGGTGGGCGAAGCGATCGAATGGCTGGGTTCGCAGGGCTTGAAGGCCCGCATGACGGGCTCCGGCAGCGCGGTTTTTGCGTGGTTGCCGCCAGGCACCGTTTTGGCGCAGGCGCCAGGCCACTGGGTCCGATCGGGCTGGGTGGTGCGGGAATGCAGCAAGATGGATGTTCACCCCCTGGTGGGATGGGCGTCCAGCGACGATTAGGTTTGACGCTGTTCGCAGCGGCAGACCCGTGTAGGGGAGTCGCCAAGTTGGTTAAGGCACTGGATTTTGATTCCAGCATGCGAGGGTTCGAGTCCTTCCTCCCCTGCCAAACAGCCGTTTGATGTTGCCGGACAGTTCACGCCGAGCGTGCGCTGTCCTCAACGGATTGAAGGTCACAACCGTCCCGTTTCGTCATGCAGGCTGCTCCTACATCCGACTTCATGGTGTTCACCGGCAATGCCAATCCGGCATTGGCGGAAGAGATCGCCGGCCACCTGGGCATTGCGCTCGGCGCGGCCTCGGTCAGCCGTTTTTCGGACGGCGAAGTCACGGTGGAGATCAACACCAACGTGCGGGCGCGGGACGTCTTCGTGGTGCAGTCCACCTGCGCGCCGACCAACGAAAACCTGATGGAACTGCTGATCATGGTCGACGCGCTCAAGCGCGCCTCGGCCGAGCGGATCACGGCGGTGATCCCCTACTTCGGCTACGCCCGCCAGGACCGCCGCCCGCGCTCCACGCGCGTGCCGATCTCGGCCAAGGTCGTGGCCAACCTGCTGGAAACGGTGGGCGTGCAGCGCGTGCTCACGATGGACCTGCACGCCGACCAGATCCAGGGCTTCTTCGACATCCCGGTGGACAACATCTACGCGTCCCCGGTGCTGCTGGGCGACCTGCGGCAAAAGAACTACGACGACCTGATCGTCGTGTCGCCGGACGTCGGCGGCGTGGTGCGCGCGCGCGCGCTGGCCAAGCAGCTGAACACCGACCTCGCCATCATCGACAAGCGCCGGCCCAAGGCCAATGTGTCGGAAGTGATGCACGTCATCGGCGAGATCGACGGCCGCAACTGCGTGATCATGGACGACATGATCGACACCGCCGGCACGCTGGTGAAGGCGGCCGAGGTGCTGAAGGAACGGGGCGCCAAGAAGGTGTACGCGTATTGCACGCACCCGATCTTCTCGGGCCCGGCCATCGACCGGCTGTCCAAGGGCGGCGCCCTGGACGAAGTGGTCGTGACCAACACCATCCCGCTGTCGGCTGCGGCGCATTCCTGCGCCAACATCCGCCAGCTTTCCGTCGGCCCCCTGATCGCTGAGACCATCCAGCGCATCGCCAAGGGCGAGTCGGTGATGAGCCTCTTCTCGGACCAGGTCAACCTGTTCTGAGGAAACCGTGGGTCCCCTGACCGGGACCTTTTTTGCAATGGGATCGCACTGGTCGCGGTCGGTCCCCGATAGGAGTGAACATGAAATTCGTCGCTTTCGAGCGCAAGTCGGAAGGTACGGGTGCGAGCCGCCGTCTCCGCAACGTCGGCAAGACCCCGGGCATCGTCTATGGCGGCACGGGCCAGCCGCAGCTGATCGAACTCGATCACAACGCCCTGTGGCACGCCCTGAAGAAGGAAGCGTTCCACTCGTCCATCCTCGAGATGGACCTGGGCGGCGCCACCAACAAGGTGCTGCTGCGTGACGTGCAATACCACCCGTTCCGCCAGCAGGTGCAGCACGTGGACTTCCAGCGCGTGGACGCCAACACTCGCCTGCACATGAAGGTGCCGCTGCACTTCAAGGGCTCCGAGGAGTCGGAGGCCGTGAAGGTCGACCACTGCCTGGTCAACCCGGTCGTCAACGACCTGGACATCTCCTGCCTGCCCGCCGACCTGCCCGAGTTCATCGAGGTCGACCTGTCCGGCCTGAAGAAGGGCACGTCCCTGCACCTGGCCGACATCACCCTGCCCAAGGGCGTGAAGGCCGTCACCCACGGCAAGCCGAACCCGGTGCTGGTGTCCGTGGTGACGTCCGCTGCCGAAGAGTCTGCCGCGGATGCGGCGCCCGATGCGGCTGCCGCTGCTCCGGCGGCCGACGCCAAGGCGGCTCCGGCTGCCAAGGGTGGCAAGGACGCCAAGGATGCGAAGGCGGCCCCCGCTGCCAAGGCGGCGCCGGCTGCCAAGGCCCCTGCTGCCAAGAAGAAGTAACGTGCGTGGCCGCGGCGTGCCGCGGCCAGCCACGTCATCCCCGCGCAGGCGGGGACCCGGAGAAGCCCGCGCAAGCGGGCTTTTTTCATTCCTCCTGGTGACAATAGTCCCCTTCGGCGCAGCGCCGCCATCCACTACCGTCCGAAATCATGATCAAGCTGTTCGTCGGCCTGGGCAACCCGGGCCCCGAGTACGAGGCGACCCGCCACAACGCCGGCTTCTGGTGGGTGGACGAACTCGCCCGCGACCTGAAGGTGACCCTGGCGCACGACCGCGGCTACCACGGCCTGGTGGCCCGCGCCAATGTGCACGGGCAGGTGGTGTGGCTGCTGCAGCCGCTGACCTTCATGAACGTCTCCGGCAAGGCGGTCGCCGCGCTGGCGCGCTTCTACAAGATCCAGCCCGAAGAGATCCTGGTCGCCCACGACGAACTCGACATCGTTCCCGGCCAGGCCAAGCTCAAGTTCGGTGGCAGCCATGCCGGCCACAACGGGCTGCGCGACATCCACGCGCAGCTGGGCACGGGCGACTACTGGCGGCTGCGCATCGGCATCGGCCATCCCGGCGTGAAGTCGGAAGTGACCAACTGGGTGCTGAAAAAGCCGCTGGCCGAGCAGCGCACCGCCATCGACGAATGCATCGATCGCACGCTGAAGGCCGTGCCCGCCATGCTGGCCGGCGAAATGGAAAAGGCGACGCTGATCGCCCACACGCACAAGCCACCGCGGCCGAAGCCGCCGCGCCCCGACGACACGCCCTGAGCGGGCAAGGAGGAGCCATGCGCCACCGGGACTGGATCGTTGCCGCCGCGTTCAGCGTTGCGACAACAGCGATAGCGGCGCCGGCGATCCATCGCTGCGGGAACACCTACAGTCCGCAGCCCTGCGAAGGCGGCGGCACGGTCGGCGCGCCGCACCTGCCCACCAGGGAAGAAGCCGCCCGGGCCGCGCAGGCCGCCAAGGTGGATGCGCAGCGGGCCGACGCACTGGAGAAGGCGCGCCTCGCGCGGGAGAAGAACGCACCGAAGGCGATCGTGATGGGGCCGAAGCAGTCTGCGTCGGCGGCGAAGGCGAAGCCGACGCCGCCGTTGCGGAAGCCGGAGACTTTCACGGCGAAGGGGCCGGCCGCAGCCAAGCGTTGACGTTGGCGGGGTGCGCTTCGCGCAACCCGCCCTACGGCGACCCGTAGGGCGGGTTCGCGTCAGCGACCCCGCCACCCTCGGCCTGCACCAGCCGCCGGTACTTCTGCCACAGCGTCTCGCGGCTTTCCACGCGCTCGGGGTCGACCGGAATGCAGGCCACGGGGCAGACCTGCACGCACTGCGGCTCCTCGAAGTGGCCGACACACTCGGTGCACTTGTCGGGGTGGATCTGGTAGATCTCCGGGCCCAGGAAGATCGCCTCGTTCGGGCATTCCGGCTCGCAGACATCGCAGTTGATGCACTCGTCGGTAATCATCAATGCCATGTGGGGACGGGCTCCTGGTACGGTTCTGGCATTATCCCCGGCTGCATGAGTTTGTTCCTCTTCAAGCGGCTTATCACCCTCATCGCGACGCTGGTTGGCACCTCCGTGGTGGTGTTCCTGGTGCTGGAGATCCTGCCCGGAAACGCCGCCCAGATCCTGATGGGGCCCGATGCCTCGCCGGAGGCCGTCGCGACCCTGGCGCAGAAGCTCGGCCTGGACCGGCCGGCCGCCGGCCGCTACTGGGAATGGGTCACCGGCATGCTGCACGGCGACCTGGGGCTGAGCTACGCGTACAGCAGCCCCGTGAGCGAACTGGTCCTGGAGCGGATGACGCTGACGGTGCCACTGGCCTTGATGGCCATGACGCTGACCACCGTGCTCGCCTTGGCCGCCGGAATCTACGCCGCGGCGCGCCACAACAAGGCGGGCGACGTCGGCATCATGGGGCTGACCCAGGTCGGCATCGCCATCCCCAATTTCTGGTTCGCCATCCTGCTGATCCTGCTGTTCTCGGTGCAGCTGAAATGGTTGTCGGCCGGAGGCTTCCCGGGCTGGGAGGACGAAGGCATCCTGGGCGGATTGCGGGCCCTGTTGCTGCCCGCGCTGTCGCTGGCGGTGGTCCAGGCGGCCATCCTGGCGCGCATCACGCGGTCCGCGGTGCTGGAGGTGCTGCGCGAGGACTTCGTGCGGACCGCGCGCGCCAAAGGCGTGTCGCAGCGAGCCACGCTGTGGGGACACGTGTTGCGCAACGCGATGATCCCCGTGATCACGGTCATGGGCTTGCAGTTCGCCGAATTGCTGGCCGGCACGATCGTGGTGGAAACGGTCTTCTCCCTCCCCGGGGTGGGGCGCCTGATCTTCCAATCCATCCTCAATCGCGACGTGATCGTGGTGCGCAACTGCGTGATGCTGCTGGCCACGATGGTGGTGCTGGTGAATTTCGTGGTGGACGTGCTGTATGCGGCCATCGATCCGCGCGTGAAGGCGAGCGACATATGAGTGCGGTGCTGAACACACCCATCGTGCCGCTGCGCGGCCCCGGGTTCTGGCAACGGGCGCGCCGCAACCCCAGCTTCATGATCGGCCTGGTCCTGAGCGTGTTGCTGCTGCTCGCTGCCGGCCTGTCTTTCGTCTGGACCCCGCACGACCCCTACGACATCGACATGGGCCTGAAGCTGCGCGCACCGGACGCAAGGTACTGGCTGGGCACGGACCCCTTCGGGCGCGACATCGCCTCGCTGCTGCTGGTGGGCGCGCGCGCCTCCATCGCGGTGGGCGTGATCGCGGTCAGCATCGGCCTGCTGATCGGCACGGCGCTGGGGCTGCTGGCCTCGGCCAAGCGGGGTTGGGTCGAGGAAGTCGTCATGCGTGGCTCCGACTTCGGCTTCGCATTTCCCGCGATCCTCTCCGCCATCATGCTCACCGCCGTGTTCGGCCCTGGCATGGTCAACGCGATCATCGCGATCGGCATCTACAACATCCCCACCTTCGCCCGCATCACGCGTGCGTCCGCCAATTCGATCTGGGGCCGCGACTTCGTGCTGGCCGCGCGCGCCTGCGGCAAGGGCAGCTTCGCCATCACGGTCGAACACGTGCTGCCGAACATCCTGTCGGTGCTGATCGTGCAGGCCACCATCCGCTTCGCGATCGCCATCCTGGCCGAAGCGGCGCTGTCGTACCTGGGCCTGGGCACCCAGCCACCCCAGCCTTCGTGGGGCCGCATGCTGAGCGAAGCACAGACCCTGATGTTCCAGGCCCCCATGCTGTCCGTGTTCCCCGGCGTCGCGATCGTCCTCGCCGTGCTGGGACTCAATCTCGTGGGCGACGGCCTGCGCGACCTGTTCGACCCGCGCCTGGCGAGGAAACGCTGATGGCGCTGCTGGAAGTCGCCGACCTGTCGGTGGAACTGCAAACCCACCGCGGACCGGCCTACGCCGTGCGCGATGTCTCCTTCACCCTCGAACGCGGCGAATCGCTCGGGCTGATCGGCGAATCCGGCTCCGGCAAGTCGATCACCGCGATGGCGCTGATGGGGCTGCTGCCGGAGAACGCGCGCGTCACGGGCAGCATCCGCTTCGAAGGCCAGGAGCTGGTGGGCAAGCCGGAGCGCGACATGTGCGAGCTGCGCGGCGACCGCATCGGCATGATCTTCCAGGAGCCGATGACGGCGCTGAACCCGGTGCACGCAATCGGCGACCAGGTGGCGGAGCCGCTGCGGCTGCACCGCGGCGTCTCGCGCGCCGATGCGCGCAAGCAGGCCATCGCCCTGCTGGACCGCGTCGGCATCCCGGACGCGGCACGCCGCATCGACGCCTACCCGCACCAGTTCTCCGGCGGCCAGCGGCAGCGCATCACCATCGCGATGGCGCTGGCCTGCGGCCCCGACCTGCTGATCGCCGATGAACCCACGACCGCGCTGGACGTGACGATCCAGCAGCAGATCCTGGACCTGATCCGGGAACTCGTTGCCGAGCGCGGGATGGCGCTGATGCTGATCTCGCACGACCTGGGCGTGATCGCGCAGAACGTGCGGCGGATGATGGTGATGTACGGCGGCAGCGTGGTCGAGAGCGGCCATACCGCCGCGGTGTTCGCCAACCGCATGCATCCCTACACGCTGGGCCTGTTCGGTGCGCGGCCGGGGTTGCGGCATGTCAAGGGGCAGCGGCTGGTGACCATCCCCGGCACGGTGCCCGAACTGGTGGACCTGCCCAAGGGCTGCCCGTTCGCCGGCCGCTGCCGCTTCACGATCCCCGAATGCAATGCGGGGCTGCCGCCACCGATCGAGGTGGCGCCGGGGCATCGGGCGAGGTGCATCCGGCTGGATGTGGTGGCGGCGGAGCGCGCTGCCCTCACCCCGGCCCTCTCCCGGGGGGAGAGGGAGGAAGACAAGGCATGAGCCCGCCGCTGCTTCAAGTCGAAAACCTCGTGCGCCACTACACATTGCCGCGCGAGAAGCTGCTGCAGCCGGCCGGCAAGGTGCATGCGCTCAACGGCGTGAGCTTCACCATCGAGGCCGGCCGCAGCCTGGGCATCGTCGGCGAGTCGGGTTCCGGCAAGTCCACGCTGGCCCGGCTGGTCATGGCGCTGGACGCGCCCACCTCCGGCACCGTCCACATGCTGGGGCGGGACCTCCATACGCTGCCGCGCGAGGACCTGCGGCGCGCCCGTCGCGACTTCCAGATGGTGTTCCAGGACCCGTACGGATCGCTGGATCCGCGCCAGGCGGTGCGGCGCATCGTCGCCGAGCCGCTGTCGGCACAAGGCGACGTGAGCCGCGACGAGCAGCACGACCGGGCCCGCGAAGTGATCGAGGCGGTCGGCCTGCGGCCCAACGACCTGGACAAGTACCCGCACGAATTCTCCGGCGGCCAGCGCCAGCGCATCGCCATCGCCCGCGCCCTCATCACCCGGCCGCGCCTGATCGTCGCCGACGAACCGGTGAGCGCGCTCGACGTTTCCGTGCAGGCGCAGGTGCTCAACCTGATGCAGGACCTGCAGGCCCAGTTCGGCATCACGTACATGCTGATCAGCCACGACCTCGGCGTGGTGCACCACCTGTGCGACGACGTCGCGGTGCTCTGGCAAGGCCGCATCGTCGAACAGGGCCCGCCCGAGCGCCTGTTCGAATCCGCGCAGCACCCGTACACCCGCGCCCTGCTGGCCGCCGTGCCGCGGGCGGAGCCGCCCCCCGGTCTCCCCTCTTGATTCCCCGCACCCTAACCCCTAGCCTCTAGCCTCTATCTCCCGGAGTCCCACACCATGATCCAACGCCGCACCGTCCTCTCGCACACCGCCTCCCTCGCCGCGCTCGCCACCCTGCCCGCCGGCGTGCTGGCCCAGGGACGCAAGGACTCGATCGTGCTCGCGATGGCCCTGGAACCCACGCCGGGGCTGGACCCCACCGGCGGCGCGGCATCCTCCATCGCCGAAGTCACGCTGTACAACATCTACGAAACGCTGACCAAGATCAACCCGGACGGCAGCGTGACGCCGCTGCTGGCCGAGAGCTGGGAGGTCTCGCCCGACCTCACGACGTACACGTTCAAGCTGCGCAAGGGCATCAAGTTCCACAACGGCGAGCCGCTGACCGCGCAGACCGTGAAGTTCGCCTTCGACCGCGCGGGCGGCGAGAAGAGCACCAACAAGGACAAGCGCACCTTCGCCGCCCTCACCACGCAGGCCGTAGACGAGAGCACGGTCGTGATCCTCACCAAGGAAATCGATCCGGACTTCCCCTTCCTCATGGGACAGGCCACGGCCGTGATCGTGGAGCCCAAGAGCGCCGAGAGCAACATGACCAAGCCGGTGGGCACCGGCCCCTACACCCTGGAAAACTGGGTGAAGGGTTCGTCCATCACGCTGCGCAAGTGGCCGGGCTACCGCAATGCGGCCGCCATCAAGCTCAATCGCGCCACCTTCCGCTTCATCGCGGACCCGGCCGCGCAGGTCGCCGCACTCCTGGCCGGCGACGTGGACGCGTTCCCGCGCGTCACGCCGCGCAGCGTGGAGCAGTTCAAGGGCAACGGCCGCTTCCAGGTGGTGGCCTCCGGCTCGCGCGCCAAGACCATCCTGGCGATCAATAACAAGCGCAAGCCGTTCGACGACGTGCGCGTGCGGCGCGCGATCAACATGGCCATCGACCGCAAGGCGGTGATCCAGGGCGCCGGCGACGGTTACGGCGTGCCCATCGGCAGCTACTACCCGCCCAGCGCGCCCGGCTACGTGGACTTCAACACCGCCAATGCCTACAACGTGGACAGCGCCAAGGCCTTGCTGCGCGAAGCCGGCGTCACCGGCCCGCTGGAAGTGACGATCACGCTGCCGCCGCCGCCGTATGCGCGCCAGGGCGGCGAAGTCGTGGCCTCGATGCTGTCCAAGGTCGGCATCACCGCCAAGCTGCAGAACGTGGAATGGGCGCAGTGGCTGTCCAACACCTATGGCGGCGGGCACAACTACGACATGACGATCATTTCGCATGTCGAGCCGTTCGACCTGGGCAACTTCTCCCGGCCCGGCTATTACTGGGGCTACGAGTCGCCCAAGTTCAACGAGATGTACACGAAGTACAAGACCACTGCCAACGCCGCCGAACGCAAGAAGCTGCTGGCCGACATCCAGAAGCTGATCTCCGAAGACGCGCCCATGGCGTTCCTGTACCAGCCGCAGTGGGTGACGGTGGCCAACAAGAACGTGAAGGGCCTGTGGCGGGACATGCCGATCTTCGTGAACGACCTGTCGTCGCTGGGCTGGGCCTGACCCCATGGCGGAGGCACTGCACGAGCTCTCCGCCCCCGCGCTGGTCGAGCTGTACCGCCGGCGGGAGGTCTCGCCGGTGGAAGTCGCCCGCAGCGTGCTGGGGCACGTGGAGCGCTGGGAGTACTACCTGCAGGCGCTCTACCTGCTGCGCCCCGACCTGGTGATGGACCAGGCGCGCGCCAGCGAGGCGCGCTGGCGCAAGGGCAAGCCGCTCGGCCTGATCGACGGCGTGCCGGTCACCATCAAGGACAACATCGCCACGCAGGGTGATCCGACGCCGCTGGGAACCGCTGCGGTCGAACTGGTCCCTGCGAGCGCGGACGCGCCGCCCGCCGCGCGGGTGCGCGAGCACGGCGGCGTGGTGCTGGCCAAGACCACGATGCCCGACTACGGCATGCTGTCCTCCGGCCTCTCCAGCTTCCACAAGCTGGCGCGCAACCCGTGGGACCGCTCCAGGACGCCGGGTGGCTCGAGTGCCGGCGCCGGCGCGGCGGCCGCGGCAGGCTACGGGCCGCTGCACATCGGCACCGACATCGGCGGCTCGCTGCGCCTGCCCGCCGGCTGGTGCGGCATCTTCACGCTCAAGCCCAGCCTGGGCCGCGTGCCGATCGATCCGCCCTACATGGGACGCGCTGCCGGACCCATGACGCGCACGGTGGCCGATGCCGCGCTGTTCATGCAGGTGCTGTCGGGCGCCGACGAGCGCGACAGCATGAACCTGCCGCCGCAGGACATCGCGTGGGGCAGCTTCGACGCCGGCGTCGAGCGGCTGCGGGGCCTGCGCATCGGGTTGCTGCTGGACGCCGGTTGCGGCCTGCCCGTGGAGAGGGAAGTGCGCGCGGCCATCGAGCGCGCCGGCGCCCTGTTCGAGCGCGCGGGCGCGGTCGTCGCGCCGATGAAGCCGTTCATGACGCAAGGGATGCTGGACGGGCTGGACCACTTCTGGCGCATGCGCTCGCACGTGGACATGAAGATGCTGCCCGCCGCCACCAGGGCGCGCGTGCTGCCGTATATCCGCAAGTGGGCGGACAGCGCGGCCGGCATGTCCGGCGAGGAGGTGTTCCGCGCCTTCCACCAGTTCCACCTGACGCGCGTGACCACCATCAACGCGTGCCGCGCGTTCGACTACGTCATCTCGCCGGTGTCCCCGGTGCCCGCATTCGCGGCGGAACTGCCTTCGCCCACCAACGATCCGCTGCGGCCGCTGGAGCACATCGGCTTCACCGTTCCGTTCAACATGTCGGAGCAACCCGCTGCATCGATCAACTGCGGCTACACCGCCACGGGCCTGCCCATCGGCCTGCAGATCGCGGGCAAGCGCTTCGACGACCTCGGCGTACTGCAGGTGGCACGCGCCTTCGAGCTGATTCGCGAGGCGCAGCGGCCGTGGCCGCAACCGCCTTCCGAAGCCATCCACCATGTCGACTGATGCGCTCGGCAACACCGTCACGCTGCAGCACGCGGCAAGCCTCGGGTCGCTGAACGCGTTCGTCGAAGGCTTCATCGCCAGTGAGGCGCGGGCAGTGGACATCCTGCAGGCGCAGCAGGACCCGAGCCCCATCGTCCAGGCGTACTGCGCGGCCTTGCACATGTTCGCGGAAAGCCTCGATGCGGCGGCGAATGCACGGCCGTTCCTCGAGCGCGCGCAGGCCGGCTCGACCGGCGTCACGGAGCGTGAGCAGCGATTCATCGCCGCGGTGGCGGCATGGGTGGACGGCGACGTGCCGCGTTCCATCGCGTTGCTGGAAGAGCAGGCGCGCCTGTTCCCGCGCGACCTGGTGTCACTGAAGCTCGCGCAATACCACCTGTTCAATCGCGGCGACGCGACGGGCATGCTGCGCGTGGCCCTGCACGCCGCGTCCGCGGCCGCCGACGTGCCGTACCTGCATGGCATGCTGGCCTTTGCCTGGGAGCAGTGCCACTTCCTCGACCAGGCCGAAGAATGCGCGCGCCGCGCCATCGCGATGCGCCGCAAGGAGCCGTGGGCCCACCACGCGCTGGCGCACGTGATGCTGACGCAGGGCCGCCTTTCCGAAGGCCGCGCCTTCCTGCACGAGGTGAGCCCCACGTGGACCGGCCTGAACTCGTTCATGGTCACGCACAACTGGTGGCACCAGGCGCTGTTCGCGCTGGACCTGGACCACGGCGACGAAGTGCTGGCCATCTACGACCGCCACGTCTGGGCGGAGGTCAAGGAGTACAGCCAGGACCAGGTGAATGCGGTGTCGCTGCTGGCGCGCATGGAACTGGCGGGCATGGACGTCGGCGACCGCTGGAGCGACCTGGGCGACCACCTCTCCCGCCGGGCGCACGACCACGTGCTGCCGTTCCTCGACCTGCAGTATCTCTACGGGCTGGCACGAGCGGGTCGCGTGGAGGAAGCACGCGGGTGGCTGGCCAGCATCGAGCGGCACGCCATGACCGTGCCGCCGGACGACGCGGTGACCTGGCGTCGCGTTGGCGTGCCGGTCGCACGCGGATTGCTCGCGCATGCGACGGGCGACTTCAAGACGGCGGTCGAGGCACTGGGCCATGCCTTGCCGCGGATGGTGGAGATCGGCGGCAGCCACGCGCAACGCGACCTGTTCTCCCAGATCCACCTGGATGCGATGCTGAGGAGCGGCCACGCGAGCGGCGCGCAGAACATCCTGCAGCCCCTGGTCAACGCGCAACCGGAATCGAAACGCCTGCAGCGGCAGGCGCGCAAGCTCTATGCGTCGCTCGGCTTGAGCAACTTCTGCTGATCGTAGACAGGCTGCGGCGGCAGGTCCGCCAGGTGGCGCGTGTCCGCCCAATCCAGGATGTCGATGCCGTCGTCGCGCACGCGGATGCGGTTGAAGCCCGCGTTCGGGATGTCGCTCTGTCGCGGACCGTTCAGGCCGAGCGATCGCGCGGTGCGGTAGATCATGTCCAGAACGCCGCCGTGCGTGACCACCACCACGCGCTGCTTGCGATGCTTCACGACCACCCGTTGCACCGCCTCCATCACGCGCGCATGGAAGGCGCGGGTGGATTCGCCGTCGGGCATCGCAAAATCTTCCTCGAACCGCAACCAGCCCGCCCACGCCTCGGGGTGGTCGCGCTGGATGTCGTCCACGCGCATGCCGTCGACGCGACCGAAGCTCTGTTCCCGCAGGCCGCTCTCGGGCACGGGCTGCAGCGCCAGTTCCCCGGCGATCGGTTCGGCCGTCTGGCGCGCCCGCAGCAGGTCGCTGACGTACACCGCATCCGCCTTCTGGCCGGCCATGCGCGCGGCCAGGCGGCGGGCCTGCTCCAGGCCGATGGCGTTGAGGGCGACGTTCACGTGCCCCTGGAAGCGCAGTTCCCGGTTCATGTCGGTTTCGCCGTGGCGGATCAGCACCAGTTCGGTCATATCGCGTCCTGCATGCATCCATTATCCGGGGCGCCCTCCCGATGCAGAATGCACCGAATGGCCGAAGCGTCGCTTTTTGCACACCGATGACCCGATTGATCCTCCTTCCCGGGCTGGCCAGCAACGAAGCCCTGTGGCGCGCGCAGCGCGAGGCCCTGGCGCCGTGGTCGCCCCACGTCACGGACGTGCACACGCGCGAGGACAGCATCCCCGCGATGGCCGCAGCGCTGCTGCGCGAGCACGCCGGGCCGCTGGTGCTTTGCGGCGCCTCGATGGGCGGGATGATTGCCATGGAAGCTGCGCGGCAGGCGCCCGAACGCATCGCCGGCCTGGCCCTGCTGGGCACCGACGCGCGGCCCGACTCACCGATGATGATCGCGTTGCGGACCAACGCGATCACGACCTTTGCGCAGGGACGCGTGCGCGAGGTGATCGAGCCGAACATCGCCTTCGCGTTCCACCCGGACCATGCGCAGGCGCTGGCGGGCAGTTACCTGGACTTCGTGCTCGCAGCCGGCGCCGACCAGTTGATCCGTCAGAACCGCGCCGTGATCGCGCGGCCCGATGCGCGGGTGCACTTGCCGCAGGTGCGTCATCCCGTGCTGGTGATGTGCGGCGACACCGACCAGCTGACGCCGCCGGAGCGGTCGCAGGAGATTGCGGCCTTGATACCGCAGGCGCGGCTGGTGATGGTGCCGCGTTGCGGGCACATGCTGACGATGGAGCGGCCGGACGTGGTGAACGCGGTGCTGGTGGAGTGGCTCTCCACCGTCATTCCCGCAGTCCAGGACTCCCCGCCTCGTTGATGGCGGGGTCGCTTCGCGAACCCGCCCTACGGGGAGGCGGGAAACGACCCCATGCGCGGCCGGAAGGCGGGACTCCGTAGGGCGGGTTCGCGAAGCGACCCCGCCATGCGCGCCCGGCTACTCCCGCCCCAGGCTTTTCACCTTCTCGATCAGCCGCTGCTGCACGCTCGCCGAGACGAACTGGTGGACCTCGCCGCCCAGGACGGCGATTTCGCGCACGAAGGTGCTGCTGATGAACTGGTACTTGTCGCTCGGGGTCAGGAACACGGTTTCCACCTCCGGCATCAGGTGGCGGTTCATGCCGGCCAGCTGGAATTCGTAGTCGAAGTCGGTGACGGCCCGCACGCCGCGCACCATCGCCTTGCCGCCGCGCGCCACGACGAAGTCGCGCACCAGCCCCGAGAAACCCTCCACGGTCACCTGCGGATAGTCCTTCAAGGCATCGCGCGCCATCTCGATGCGCTCCTGCAGCGTGAACAGCGACTTCTTGTGGTGACCCGCGGCGACCGCCACGATCAGGCGGCCGAACAACTGGCTGGCCCGATGCACCACGTCCTCGTGGCCCAGCGTCATGGGATCGAAAGTGCCGGGGTAGACGGCGATCACGTCGCTGGCCATGGAAGTCTCCTCATCGCCCGGGGGCGGACGGGCCGGTTGTTGCGCCGCATTATGCAATGCGCCGTAACAGGTGCCCGTGGACCATGCCGGCCTTCATGTGGCGCACCACTTCCAGCCCGTGCCGCGCCAGCGCATCGCCTTGCCACGCGGCCGGCGCCTCGAGATAGATCACGCCTTCGGGCGCCAGTGGCCTGCAAGCTGCCGCCAACGCCTTGTCGAACAGGTCGGCATCGAAAGGCGGATCCAGGAACACCAGGTCCACGCTCGCTGGCGGCAAGCCGGCCAGCACGCTCAGCGCGTTGCCTCGCTGCACCCGCACGCCGCCGGCATCCAGCTTCTGGATCACGGCGCGCAGCTGGTCGACCAGCGCACCTTCGCTCTCCACCAGCAGCACGTCGGTCGCCCCGCGCGAAGCGGCTTCGAGCCCCAGCGCGCCGGTGCCCGCGAAAGCATCGACCACGCGCCAGCCCGCAAGGTCGTGCCCCAGCCAGTTGAACAAGGTTTCGCGCACCCGGTCAGGGGTCGGCCGCAGGCCGGGCCGGTCCGCCACGTCCAGCTTCGTTCGCTTCCAGATGCCGCCGATGATGCGGACCTGGTGGGGGAGGGAGCGGCGGGCGGGCGAGGTGGGGCGCGGCATCCGGCGAGCTTACCCGCGCCCGCTTTCCCCGCTGGCGAGGCTACTCGGTCGGCGGCTTGGGAGGAGCTTCCGACACCAGGACCGCCGCCTTCAGCGCTGCCAGCCAAACCGCCCATAGCGATGGGTTGTGCCCTGCCTGGCCCGGGATACGCCCTTCGAGCATCTCCCAGGCACTCGACTCGGCGAAATAGGCTTTGTCACGGGCGTTGAGGGGAGGTGGCGTAGGCATAGTCCTACAGTAACCATTTGTTCAAAGCTCGTCCGTGCGCTGCCGCACACAAGCGGCGGATCGTCAGTAAAGTCGAAAGGATCCGCCGGGCGGCAGGCACGCCGGGAAAAAAAGGGGCACGGCGTTGAAACCGTGCCCCCGACTCTCTACTCCCTGTGTTGAATGCCTGGCGTCAAGGCCAGCGTGACAGCACATGTCCATTGTTCAGGGCCGGCGCGCGGATTGCACGCCGCACCCTGTCAGGATTGACAGGGTGGCATCCGTTTGGGTGAGGTCACTGTCGGACGGGCGCCACGGCGCCGCCCACGACCACCGTCACCATCCGGTCCGGCTGCAGCTTGCGAGCCATGGCAGCCTTGACGTCCGCCGCCGTGACACGCTCGATCTGCTGCGTCCACGTGTCCAGGTAGTTCAGCGGCAGGTCGTGCCAGGCGATGTTGGACAGGTTGTCCAGCAGCTTGCGGTTGCTGTCGATGCGCAGGGCGAAGCCGCCGATGAGGAAGTCCTTGGCGGCCTTGAGCTCCTCCGCTGTCGGCCCCTCCGCGACGAAGCTGCGCACGACGTCGCGCGACACCTGCACCGCCTGCGCGGCTTGGTCGGGCCGCGTCTGCAGGCCCAGGGTGAAGGCGCCGGCGTGCAGGCCCGGGTTGAAGTAGCTGTAGACGCTGTAGCTCAGGCCCCGCTTTTGCCGCACCTCGTTGGACAGGCGCGAGACGAAGCCGCCGCCGCCCAGGATGTAGTTGCCCACCATCAGCGCGAAGAAGTCGGGGTCGCTGCGCTTGTACCCGGGCTGGCCGATCAGGACATGCGCCTGGGCCGAGGCAAACGGGATGTTGCGTTCCGCGGAGGCGGCGAGCGCGGCGATCTCCGGCACCGGGGGCAAGGGCTGGCACGTCGCCGCCGGCAGCCGGGACAGCAGCGTCGTGGCAAGCTGGTCCGCCTGCGCCCGGTTGACGGCGCCCACGATGCTCACCTTGGCGCGGCACGGCTGCACGACGCGATAGAAGTTGCGCATGTCCTGCACGGTGATGCGCGCCAAGGATTCCTCGGTGGTTTCGAACCCGTACGGATGGCCGCTGTACACGGCCTGGATGAAGGCGCGATTGGCGATCGTGCCGGGTCGCGTGTTCGCTTCGCGGATCGCGGCCGCAATGCGCTGGCGTTCACGCTGCCACACCGCGTCCGGAAACACGGGCTCACCCAGCTGGCGCGCGCCCAGCGCGGCCGCTTTCGCGAGCAGGTCCGGATAGGTCAGCGAACGGAACGTGAAACTCATGCGGTCGCTGCCGGCGCCGCCGCCGAAGGAAGCGCCGAGGTCGGCCCACGCCTCACTGAGCTGGTTCTCGTCCAGCGCCGGTTGGCCGTTGCGGGCTTCGATGCCCTTGGACGTCATGTCCGCGGTGATCGAAGCCAGCCCCGCCTTGTCGGCCGGATCGCGGCGGTCGCCGGCGTCGAAGTCGATCTGCACGTCCACCATCGGCAGGCTCGGGCTTTCGACCAGCCACACCTGCGCGCCCGAGGGCTGCTGCCATTTCTGGATCGGCAAGGCGGCGGCCGCAGGGCCGGCGACGGCCAGGGCGACGAGGGCGGGAAGGGCGCAGCGCGCCAGCAGGGAAATCATGCGCATGGCGGTGGTCCTTAGTGGCGGGTCTGCACGGCGGGCTGGCGCGGCTTGCGGTTCGGGTCCACCGGCAGTGGCCGCAGGATGCCCACGGACAACTGGTCGTCGCCGAAGTAGCGGGCGGCCACCGACTTCACCTGGTCGGCCGTCACTTCGCCCAGGCGCTGCATCAGCAGCTCACCCGCGTTCAGCGGCAGCCCGAGCAGCCAGGCGTTGCCCAGTTCACGCGCCTGGCTCATCACCGAATCCAGCTTGTAGATCTCGCCGGCGATCCAGCGCGTCTTCACGCGCTGCAGTTCGGCCTCGGTCACGCCATCACGCGCCACGCGCGCCACCTCCGCGCGCAGCGCCGCTTCCACCTGTTCCGGCGTCTTGCCCTTGGCCGGTACGCCCGCCAGCGTGAACAGTTGCGGGCCGCGGCCCCACAGGCCGTTGCTGGCATCCACGGCGTCGGCGACGCGGTCGGCGGCTTGCGTGAGCGCGCGGCCGAGGCGTGCGCCTTCGTAGCCATCGAGCACCGCGGACAGCACCGTCAGCGCAAGCGCATCGGTGTTCTCCGGCGTGCGCTCGAAGCTGCGCATCTGCGGCACCTTGAACGCGAGACCGATGTAGGCCTGGTCCGCCGGCGCCTTGAACTCCATGCGGCGGATGCCGGCCTGCTCGGTTTCCTCGCGCGGCTTGCGCGGCGGCACGGCGCGCGCCGGGATGCTGCCGTAGTATTTTTCGACCAGCTGCCGGACCTGCTGGGGATCGACATCGCCGGCCACGACGACCGCCGCATTGGCCGGCACGTACCACTTGCGGAAGAACTCGCGCGCATCGTCGGGCGTCAGCGACTCCAGGTCGCTCATCCAGCCCACCACGGGCCGGCGGTAGGGCGAGGTCTGGAACACGACGCCGCTCAGCTGCTCGTACATCTGCGCGCGCGGGTTGTCGTCGGTGCGCGAGCGGCGCTCCTCCTTGACCACTTCGAGCTCGCGCTTGAACTCGTCGTCGGCCCACTTGTTGTTGGCGAAGCGGTCGGCCTCCAGCCGGATCACCTCCTCCAGCCCGCCGGCCGGGATCTGCTGGAAGTAGCCGGTCTGGTCGCGCGTGGTGAAGGCGTTCTCGCGGCCGCCGAGCGCCGCCACCTTGCGGGAAAACTCGCCCGGCGTGGTGGTCGGCGTGCCCTTGAACATCATGTGTTCCAGGACGTGGGCGACGCCGGTGGTGCCATCCACTTCGTCCATCGCACCGACGCGCACGTACAGCATGTGCACCGCGGTCGGTGCGCGGCGATCCGGCTTGACGATCAGCGTCAGGCCGTTGGCCAGCTGGAACTGCTGCGGCTTTTCCTGGTTGGGCGCGGGGCCGGTGATCTGGGCCTGGGCGGGGGTGAAAAGGATCGCCAGGGATGAGGTGAGGGCAAGGAGGAAAGACCGGAAGTGCTGTTTCATAGAATCGTGTGATTCTAGAAACTCCCCTGATGTTCAGCTTCTTCCGGAAAAAACCTCCGGCACCCCCTCCTCCCGCCCCCGCCACCGCACCCGCGGCCGTGGTCGAACCCGCATCCAGCCCAGCCGTGCCGGCCGCAGCCGCGCCGGCCCCAGCCCCGGCCCCCGCGCCTGCCGCCAGCCCCGCTCCGCCAGCCCGGGGCGGGTTGATCGGCAGCGCACTGGTGGCGCCGCTGGAGATCCCCACCGCCCCGGCGATCCCGCCGGAGCGCCAGGGTTGGATGGACCGCCTTTCGGCCGGCCTGCGCAAGACCGGCTCCAGCATCTCGCAGGTGTTCACCGGCGCGCAGATCGACGACGCGCTGTACGACGAGCTGGAGACCGCGCTGCTGCTCGCCGACACCGGCGTGGGCGCGACCGAGTACCTGCTCGACGAGGTCAAGCGCAAGGTGGCGGCCTCGGGCGCCACGCGCCCGGTGCAGGCCAAGAACATCCTGGTCGATGCATTGACCACCTTGCTGCGGCCGCTGGAGCGGCAGCTCACGATCGGCGAGCACCAGCCCACCGTGATCATGGTCGCGGGCGTCAATGGCGCCGGCAAGACCACCTCGATCGGCAAGCTCACCAAGCACCTCGCCGACTCCGGCGAGACGGTGCTGCTGGCCGCCGCGGACACCTTCCGTGCCGCCGCGCGCGAGCAGCTTGCGGTCTGGGCCGACCGCAACAAGGTGGAGATCGTCAGCCAGGAAGGTGGCGACCCGGCGGCCGTGAGCTTCGACGCGGTGACTGCGGGCAAGGCACGCCGCAAGGGCGTGGTGATCGTCGACACGGCGGGGCGGCTGCCGACGCAACTGCACCTGATGGAGGAGCTGCGCAAGATCAAGCGGGTGGTCGCCAAGGCGGAGCCGAGCGCCCCGCACGAGGTGCTGCTGGTGATCGACGGCAACACCGGCCAGAACGCCTTGCAGCAGGTGAAGGCCTTCGACGGCGTGCTGCAGCTCACGGGCCTGATCGTCACCAAACTGGATGGCACCGCCAAGGGCGGGGTGCTGGCCGCCATCGCGCAGGAAAAGCCGGTGCCGGTGTATTTCATCGGCGTGGGCGAGAAGCTGGAGGACCTGGAGACGTTCAGCGCGCGGGAATTTGCGCTGGCGCTGCTGTCGTAGCAGGGACGCCGGGGTCGCCTCCGGCGAACCCGGCCTACGGCAGTTGCATTCGTTCGCAGGCCGGGTTGCGCTCGTTCGTACCGGGCTGCGCTCGTTCGTACACCGGGCTGCGCTCGTTCGTAGGCCGGGTTGCGCGAAGCGCACCCCGGCGTCACCGGACCTCCACCTCCCCCAGCACCCAGTCGAAGTACGCTGGACTCGCCCGCATCTTCACCACCAGGAACTGCGGCACTTCGTAAGGGTGCAGTTCGGTGAACAAGGCCTGCAGCGCGGCCTCGCACCGCGGCAGGGTCTTGATCACCAGCCGCGCCTCGGTGTCCTCGCAAAGCTGCCCCTCCCAGCGGTAGAAGGATTGCAGCCCCTCTTCCACCTGCACGCACGCCGCCAGCCGCCGCTCCACGATGACGCGGGCCAGCGTATCCGCGTCGCGGCGCGACCCGACCGTCGTGGTCACGCTCAGAATGTCCGCTTCTTTACAGTCTTCCATGGCCGCCGGCTCCCAGAATGGGCGCATTGTCCGTCGCAGGAGCCCCGCATGCCCCCCACCCTGGCCGAAGCCACCGGCCCCTCCCCGGCCACCCGCAAGGTGGACCAGCTGCTCGCCCACTACGGCGAGAGCCACCGCCATCCCACCAACGAGCGGATCCACTTCGTCGCCATCCCGCTGATCATGCTCAGCCTGCTCGGGCTGCTGTTCGCGGCGCATCCGTGGGCGGCCTATGCCTTCGCCGCGGCCAGCATGGTCTATTACGCGCGGCTGTCGATCGTGTTCCTGCTGGCGATGGCGGCGCTGTCCCTGCTGGGCCTGGCGCTCGTCCACGCCATGGGTGAGCACGTACTCATCATCTCCGCGGCGATCTTCGTCGGCGCCTGGATCGCCCAGTTCGTCGGCCACAAGCTCGAGGGCAAGAAGCCCAGCTTCTTCGAAGACTTGCAATACCTCTGGGTCGGCCCCATCTTCGTGCTGAGCAAGCTGTTCCTGAAGCTCGGGATCCGCTGGTAGACGGCGACCCGAGGGCGGCTCGCCCCCCGCTCAGCAGGCGTTACCGACTCCGGGTCGGCACCCACGCCTACGGAACCCTTTGCTTAGCAGTCCCTCTAACAGAGTGCTAATATTTACCGAGCAAAAGGAGTTCCGGTCTATGTCCTCACTTGTTGGAGCCTCTGGTACCACGGCTTTGGCGGTCGCCAACCCCTGGGCCGTCGTTCCGTCGCTGGGCAACCTGGACGCGTACATCTCGGCGGTCAACCGGCTGCCGATGCTGACCCTCCAGGAAGAGCAGGAGTTCGCCCGTAAGCTGAAGGACGACAACGACCTCGAAGCTGCGGGGAAGCTCGTCCTGTCGCACCTGCGCCTGGTGGTTTCCGTTTCCCGCAAGTACCTGGGCTACGGCCTGCCGCACGGCGACCTGATCCAGGAAGGCAACATCGGCCTGATGAAGGCGGTCAAGCGCTTCGACCCGGACCAGGGCGTTCGCCTGGTGAGCTACGCGCTGCACTGGATTCGCGCGGAGATCCACGAATACATCCTGAAGAACTGGCGCATGGTGAAGGTCGCGACGACCAAGTCCCAGCGCAAGCTGTTCTTCAACCTGCGTTCCATGAAGCAGGGGTTCAAGGACGACGCCGATGCCCAGACGCACCGCGACACGCTGAGCGACGCCCAGATCGAGACGATGGCGCGCGAGCTGAACGTCAAGCGCGAGGAAGTCACCGAGATGGAAACGCGCATGTCGGGCGGCGACGTGATGCTCGACCCGGGCCCGGCCGACGACGGCGAAGAGGGCTTCGGTCCCATCGCCTACCTGGCCGACGCCAGCCACGAGCCGACCGCCCAACTGGAAAGCCGCCAGCGCGACGCCATGGCCACCTCCGGCATCGCCTCCGCGCTGGAGCAGCTCGATGCGCGCAGCCGCCGCATCGTGGAGGAGCGCTGGCTGAAGGTCAACGACGACGGCTCCGGCGGCATGACGCTGCACGAGCTGGCGGCCGACTACGGCGTTTCCGCCGAGCGCATCCGCCAGATCGAGGTGGCCGCGATGAAGAAGATGAAGAAGGCGCTCGCCGCTTACGCGTAAGAGACCGCCTCCGATCGAAAGCCCGGTTCCGCCGGGCTTTTTTTTGTTGTATCGGCGCGCTAAGCGGGCTGCTGGGGCCGCTTGAAGGTGCCGCCTCCCCTGTCGCGCTGGGACAATGCATCCCATATGAGGAGGAGTGTCTTGCGCGCCGTTGGCGCGGTCTTGCTGTGGCTGGTGTCTTCCTGGGGTTGCGTGTACGCCGCCGGGAACGGGGAAGCCGTCGCGCCCGCCCAGCCCCCCACCATCGTGCTTGGCGGGGACGCCTCGGTCAGCCTGAACCGGCAGAGCGTCTACTGGGCGGATGCGCTGGGCCAGCGCCTGATCGACCAGGTGGAGGCGGGCGCCAACGCGGTGCCGTGGCGGTTGCGCACGCGAGACCAGCAAAGCTGGCCGGCCGGCGGCTCCCTGTGGGTGATGTTCGAGGCCACGGTGCCGCGCGGCGAGCGCTGGTACCTGGAGACTGGCGCCGCCATCCACGACAACCTGCAGTTCTTCCACCGCGACCGCTCCGGCGCCTGGGTGGTGCAGCAAGCCGGCACCGACATGCCGTCGGCGATCTGGTCCGTTCCCGGGCGGCTGCCCACCTTCCAGCTCGCCTCCGACGATCCCGCCCCGATCCGCTACTGGCTGCGCGTGGACGACGCGCAGACGGAATTCGTGTCGCCCTTGCGGCTGGTGCGGTCCGACAAGCTTCGCTCGCAGCGCGAGGCGGAGCAGTTCCTGTTCGGCGCGTACTTCGGACTGGCGCTGCTGGTGTTCTGCGCATCCTTCGCCCATGGCGTGACCTACCGCGACAAGGCGTTCCTCGCCTTCGCGCTCTACATCGTGCTGCTGGCCTCCGGCCAGTTGGGGCGGGCCGGCGTCGGCGCTCAGCACTTCTGGCCCGAGTGGCTGGCATGGAACGGCACGCTGCTGTCGCTGTGGCCCGGCGCCGCCATGGCCGCCGGCCTCTGGTTCGTCAAGGTCGTGACCGATCCGGCACGCCTGTCACGCCGGCTGGACCTGGGCGTGTGGGCGCTCATCGCCGCGCTGCTCGCGGCTACCGCGTTGCACCTGGTGCTTCGCGGCCACAACAGCCTGAACCTCGTCGTCGCACTGACCGGGCTGGCCCTCGTGGCAGTGCTGTGCATGGTGGTGTGGGGCTGGAATGAAGGCCGGGAACGGCACCTCGCGCTGGTCGCGCTCGGCTTCGCGCCACTGGTGTTGCTGGCGCTCTTTCCGCTGGCGCGCACCTTCGGGCTGCTGCCGCCCAGCCTGCTGACGCGCTACGGCCTGTTCTTCGGCGCCGCGCTGCAACTGCCGATCCTGTATTACGCGCTGAACATCCGCCTGATGGCGCGTCGCGAGGGCGAACTGCGCGCCAGCGCCCTGTCCCGCAGCGACGCCCTGACGGGCCTGCCGCACCTGCAGGCGCTGGTGGAGCGCCTGGACACCAGCCTGGCCCATGCGCGCGGCCAGAAACAGCAGCTGGGCCTGATGGCCGTGCGCATCTCCAACCTGGACGCCATCGCGGAAGAATTCGGTGCCGAATATGCGGAGCGGGCCCTGGTGGTCGCCGCTTCGCACCTGCGGCGGGTGATCGTCGACTTCGACATGGCCGCGCGCGTCGGCGAGCGCGAGTTCGCGCTGCTGCTGGAAGCACCGGTGACGCCGCAGCTGGCCACGTCGCGCGCGCAGCAGGTGGTGGCCAGCGGCTTGCGCCAGGTGGAGGCGTTGCCGGCCGCGCTGACCCTGAAGTTCCACGTGGCCGTCGCCCTGCTGCCCGAGCCGCAGCTCGATGGGGCCGCCAGCCTGCGCTGGGTGATGGAAGGCCTGGACCAGTTGACGCCCGACACGCGCAAGCTGATCCGGCCGCTCAACTTCTAGCGCTGCCGGGGTCCGCTGCGCGGAACCCGGCCTACGATGTGCGGGCGTCCAATCGCAACCCCCGGTCCCGGCATGCGCGCTCCCCATCGCATCCCCCGGCCCCTGCATGCGCGCTCCCTATCGCATCCCCCGGCCCCGGCATGCGCGCGCCCCATCGCATCCCCCGGCCCCGGGCATGCGCGCGCCCAATCGCATCCTCCGGCCCCGGCATGCGCGCTCCCAATCGCATCCTCCGGCCTCGGCCTGCGCGCTCCCAATCGCATCCTCCGGCCTCGGCCTGCGCGCTCCCCATCGCAACTCCCGGCCCCGTAGGCCGGGTTCGGCGACAAGCCGACCCCGGCATCGTGCCTCACCCCTTGAGCAGCAACTTCAAGTCGTCCGCCAGCGCCTGCGCGCCGCCGCCATAGCGGCTGTACAGCCGCAGCCGGCCCTGCGGGTCGTAGATATAGCTGGCCGCCGAATGCTCCATCGTGTAGCCGCCGCCCTTCAAGTCCGCCTTCTTGTAGAACACCTTGAAGTCCTTGGCGACGGCGGCGGTCTGCTCCGGCGATCCGCGCAGGGCGACGAAGTCATTGCCGAAGTTCGCCACATAGGCTTTGAGCATTTCGGGCTTGTCGCGCTCGGGGTCCACCGTGACGAGCACGCCGACCACCTTGTCGCCGTCGGGGCCCAGCAGCTTCTTCGCCTGCGCGATCTCGCCCAGGGTCGTCGGACAGACATCCGGACACTGGGTGAAACCGAAGAACACGACCACCGCCTTGCCCTTGAAGTCCTGGATGCCGCGCATGCGGCCCTCCACGTCGGGCAACGGGAAATCCTTCGCATAGTCGGCGCCCGTGATGTCGACGGCCTTGAACTGCGGCTTGTTTTCGGCGCAGCCGGCGGCCAGGACGGCGGCGGAGCCCGCGAGGAGGAAGGAGCGGCGCTGCATGACGGCCTCAGAAGATGTAGTGGTCCACCAGCAATGCCGCGAACAACACGCTGAGGTGGATCAGCGAGAAGCGGAAAGTCTTGCGCGCCAGCGCATCGGAGTACTCGCGCCAGAGGCGAAAGCCGTACCAGGTGAAGCCGGCGCTCAGGCCGAGCGCCACCGCCAGGTACAACCACGAACTCATGCCGTACGCGAACGGCATCAGGCAGGCCGCGAACAGCACCAGCGTGTACAGCAGGATCTGCAGCCGGGTGAACTCGTTGCCGTGCGTCACGGGCAGCATCGGCAGGCCGGACTTGCGATAGTCCTCCACCCGGTACAACGCCAGCGCCCAGAAGTGCGGCGGCGTCCACAGGAAGATGATCAGGAAGAGGATCAGCGCCTCCGGGCCGACGTCGCCGCGCAGCGCCGCCCAGCCCAGCACCGGCGGCATGGCGCCCGAGGCGCCGCCGATCACGATGTTCTGCGGCGTCAGCGGTTTCAGGATCACGGTGTAGATCACCGCATAGCCGATGAAGGTGCCGAGCGTCAGCCACATGGTCAGCGGGTTGACCCATGCGTACAGGATCCACGACCCGATCGCGCACAGCACGGCAGCGAACAACAGCGTCTGCGTGTCGCTCAGGTCGCCCGTCGCCGTGGCGCGCCACGCGGTGCGGCGCATCTTCGCGTCGATGCCCTTCTCCACGATGCAGTTGAACGCGGCTGCCGCACCGGCCACCAGCCAGATGCCGGCGCAGGCCACCAGCGCGAGGCGCACTTCGTCCAGCCCCGGCAGGCCCGGCACGGCCAGCACCATGCCGATGAGCGCGCAGAACACGATCAGCTGCACGACGCGTGGCTTGGTGAGCTGGTAGAACTGGCGCACGACATTCAGGTTCATGCGGACACCTCGCGCGCGCGCACGGCGCTGGTGGCCTGCTCCTTAGCGGCGCGGCTCTCGCGCAGCGCCCACGTCAGGACGACCACGAGCGCCGCGGCACCGCCCGTGTGCGAAACGGCCGCCACCAGCGGCCAGCCCAGCACGACGTTCGACAAGCCGCTGGCGAACTGCCACAGCGCCAGCGCCGCGACGGCGCGGCTCGCCCAGTGCAGGGGGCCGCCGCGCAGCCGCCAGGCGAGCACCGCCAGCACGGCGAAGAGCACATAGGCCGCCAGCCGGTGCGCGTAGTGGATCGCAGTGAGCGCGGCGAACGCGATGTGCTCGCCGGCACCGGTCATGCCGAGATGCCGCCACAGCTCGAAGCCCTGGCGGAAGTCCATCGCGGGCCACCACTGCCCCTGGCACATGGGGAAGCTGCTGCACGCCAGCACCGCATAGTTGGTGCTGACCCATCCGCCCAGCGCCACCTGCACCCACAACAGCGCGTACGCTGCAAGCAGCCAGCGGCGCGCGCCGGCGGGAACCCGCATCGGGCCACTGCCACGCTGGGCCTGGCGGTACGCCACCGCCTGCATCGCCAGCAACGCGAGCAGCACCATGCCGCCGAGCAAGTGGAGCGTGACGATGGCCGGAAACAGCTTCATCGTCACCGTGAGCGCCCCGAACGCGCCTTGCACGCAGACCCAGGCCAGCGTGAGCGCCGGCCACGCCGGGTGCACCGGCAAGCCGCGCTTGCGTTGCAGCCACGTGGCGACGGCCAGCGTCGTGATCAGCACGCCGACGCCGGTGGCGAGGTAGCGGTGCAGCATCTCGACCCACGCCTTGCCCTGCGTCACCGGACCGGTCGGCATGCGCGCCTCCTCGGCGCGGATCTCCTGCAGCGCACCGACCGGGCTGGCGTTGCCGTAGCAACCCGGCCAGTCCGGGCAGCCGAGGCCGGAATCGGTGAGCCGGGTGAAAGCGCCGAACAGCACCAGGTCGAACGTCAGGAACAGCGTCAGCAAGGTCAGCGCGGCCAGCCGCTGCGCCGGCGCCGCCTGGCGCTGGCGCAGCCATACCCAGGCCAGCGGCCCGCTGGCGATGGCCAGGCCCAGAAGCGCCAGCCGCAACGCCGGCGCCAGGTCGTAGAGCGAAGCGTCCATCAGCCGCCGCGCCCGGGCTTGTCCCAGCCCGCCGACGCGCGCATCAGCCGCTCCAGGTCCTTGCGGACTTTCGCGGCCGTGGCCGCGTCCTGCGTGGCGGGGAACCGCATCATCCAGTGGCCCAGCGGGTCCACCACGTACAGGTGATCGGCCAGTTGCCGGTCGCGTGCCGGGGTGAGCCAGCCAGCCAGCTGCGCCGGATCGACGCGCAGCACCGTGCCCTGTTGCAGCGCGGGCTTCAGGTCGTCGCGCACCGGCGCGGAATCGGGGATCAGCCAGACGCGGTCCAGCCGCTCCTTGTCGCGGCCCAGGCCCTCGCGCAGCTGGCGCTGGTAATAGAGATGCTTTTCGCACGCGGCGTCGCAGGCGCCGCCGGCCACGCTCACCAGCAGCCACTGGCCCTGCAGGGCAGGCAGGGCGACACGCTGGCCATCCAGCGTCGTGCCGGTGATGGACGGAATCGGCCGTTGCGGATCCACCAGCTCGCCGAAGTTGCGGCGGCCCTCGGGACGGACCACGTAATACATGAAGTAGGACGCCAGCACGGGTGCGGCGCACACCAGGGCGACCACCAGCATCTTCCAGCGGCCGGTGCGGGTGCGCTGCTCGTCGGCCATCGCGGCTTCCTGCGGCGCCGGCAGCGAATGCACGGTCAGGCCGAGGGGCTGGTCAAGGTTGCCGGGCACGGCGGCGGGGGAGGACGAGTTGGAACCAGACATAGAGGATGGCGATCAGGGCGGAGAGGGCCCACCACTGGAAGGCGTAGCCGTAGTTCTTTTCGGCGCCGCTGCCCGCCTGCGGCCACTGCCGCAACAGGCCTTCGGAGCCGGGGCCGGCCTGCTGCACGGACAGTTCGAGCAGTGGCAGGGCCGTTTCCGCGCGGAACCGCGCCAGGTCCAGATTCTGCCGGATCGGCCCGGCCTCCTGCGCGTCGAAGGCGTATAGCTTGGCGGGCGGCGGGGCCAAGCGGCCGCGCACCTCCACCCGGCTGGTCGGGGTTTGCACCGGCGGCAGTTGCTCCCGCCTGGTGAAGTTGCGTGGCGCCCAGCCGCGCTGCACCAGGATGACGGCCTCGCTCCCCTCGATGCGCAGCGGCGTGACGACATAGAAGCCGGGGACCGCATTCATCTGCCGGTTGTCGAGGAAGACCGTGCGCTCGGCGATCCAGCTGCCGCGGATGACGACCGGCCGGTGCAGCAGCGCTGGATCCACGCCGCGCGCGGCCACCAGTTCAGGGATCGTGACCGGAGCCGAACCGGCGCGAGCAGTCATCGCATCATGCAGCGCGGTGCGCTGCTGGCCGCGGCCCCACTGCCACGTTCCCAGGCTCGCGGTCACGCCGATGCCAACGACGGCAGCGATGGCGATCGCGATGCGTTTCAGCATGCGGACGCGTCGCCGCCGATAATCGAAGGCATGACATACCTGGTGGTGCTGGGCTTCCTGGCCATCGTCGCAAGCCTCGGTTCGGCGCTGTACTTCATGATGAGGGACGGGCAGGACGGCAAGGCGAAGACGAGCAACATGGCGCGCGCGCTGGCGTTCCGCGTCGGCTTTTCGATCCTGCTGTTCGTGTGCATCCTGCTCGCCTGGAAGTTCGGCTATATCCAGCCGACCGGCATACCGTTGAGATAGTTCCCGTCGCCATGGACAAGGGCCGCTCGCGCGGCCCTTTCTCTTGTGTGTCGGGGTTCGCTGCCGCGAAACCCGACCTACGGACATCGCGATTGGCGGACGGAAACCCCACCCCCGTAGGCCGGGTTCGGCGCAGCCGACCCCGGCGTCCCGGTCAGAGCCAGTACACCAGCGTGTATAGGAACAGCCAGACCACGTCCACGAAGTGCCAGTACCACGCGGCGCCTTCGAAGCCGAAGTGACGGTCGGCGGTGAAGTGGCCGTTCATCAGGCGCAGGGTGATGAACAACAGCATCAGCATGCCGATGATCACGTGGAAGCCGTGGAAGCCGGTGAGCATGAAGAACGTGGAACCGTAGGCGCCCGAGCTGAGCTTCAGGTTCATGCCGGTGTAGGCGTGGTAGTACTCGTAGCCCTGGACGAGCGCGAAAGCCAGGCCGAGCAGCACGGTGACCCACATCCACAGCACGGTGGTGCCGCGATGGCCGGCGCGCAGCGCGTGGTGGGCGATGGTCAGCGTCACGCCGGAGGTCAGCAGCAGCGCCGTGTTGATCGTCGGCAGCCAGAACGGCGTCATCACCTGGAACGGCTCGATGATGCCGGCCGGCGACGCCGTGGTGCCCGGGGCGATGCTGGGCCACACCGCCTTGAAGTCGGGCCACAGGATGGCATTGTCGATGCCGCCCAACGCCGGCACGGAATGCGCGCGCATCCACCACAGGGCGGTGAAGAAGGCGCCGAAGAACATCACCTCCGAGAAGATGAACCAGCTCATGCTCCAGCGGAACGAGAGGTCGATCTTGCGGCTGTACTGGCCGCTTTCGCTTTCGCGGGCGGCGTCGCGGAACCACTGGAACAGCACCCAGAACAGCCACAGCATCCCGAACAGCACCAGGTACTTGCCCCAGTCCGCGTCGTTGATCCAGTTGGCCGCGCCAAAGATGATGAACAGCAGGCCGAACGACGCGAACGCCGGGTGGCGCGACGGCTGGGGAACGTAGTAGGGGGACGGGGTCCCCGTTGCGCTAGAGCTCATCTTGACTCCTGATCCTCTGTCTTCTTCGATTCAAATTCTTCTCAAACGACCCAGTTCACCAGGGCGACCAGGCCCGCGATGAAGCCGGCCACCAGCGCCAGCGCCACGCCGATCACGGCCAGGGGGCTCAGCTTGCCCAGGTCTTCCTCGTAGCCGCTGCGCTTGCGGACGCCGAAGAAGGCCCAGAGAACGGCCTTGAACGTGTGCAGCACGTTCACCCCCCTGCTCCCTGCACCGGCGCCTGCGCCGTCGGCGCGGGCGGCGTCTTGCTGCCGACCTCGAAGAACGTGTACGACAGCGTGATGGTGGTCACGTCCTTCGGCAGTTTCGGGTCGATCACGAAAGCGACGGGCCACTGCTTCTTCTCGCCAGGCTCCAGCGTGTACTGGTTGAAGCAGAAGCATTCGAGCTTGTTGAAGTGCGCCGCCGCATTGCGCGGCGCGTAGCTCGGGATCGCCTGTGCGGCCATCCTGTGCGTCTGCACGTTCTGGAACTCGTACATCACCGTCGCCAGCTGGCCCGGGTGCACCTGCAGCGAAGCCTGCGCGGGCTTGAACAGCCAGGGCCCGCGCGCGTTGGCGTCGAATTCCACCGTGATCGTGCGGCTCGTGTCCACCTGGGAATTGGCCGCGGCGGTGGAGCCGCCGGGCACCTGCTTTTCGCCCAGCGCCAGGATGTTGATGCCGGTCAGCTCGCAGATGTGCTTGTAGATCGGGATGAGGGCGTAGCCGAAGAGGAACATGCCGCCTGCGACCACGGCAAGCTTGCGCATCATCTTCAGGTTTTCGCCCCGGATCGCCATCTTCATTTTCCCAGCAGCAGCATCTTGCCGAGGAAACCCACGAAGAAGACGAGTGCCACCGACGCCAGGATCAGCGCCAGGCGGAGGTTCTTCTTGCGGCGGTCGTCGTCGGCCATGGTGCTCAGCGCACGCCTGCCGGGTTCTCCGGCTGCACGCGCGCGTCCAGCACGCGGGTGGCCGTCGGGTCCAGGCGCGGAGGCGTCTCGAAGGTGTGGAAGGGCGCCGGCGACGGCACTTCCCATTCCAGGCCTTCGGCACCCTTGCCGTCCGGATCGTTCCACGGGCGCTGCGGCGCTTTCGCGCCCTGGCCCCGCATGCAGGGCAGCACGACGAAGACGAAGAAGTACACCTGCGCCAGGCCGAAGGCGAACGCGCCCACAGAGGCCACCGCGTTGAAGTCGGCGAACTGCATCGGGTAGTCGGCATAGCGGCGCGGCATGCCGGCCAGGCCCAGGAAGTGCATCGGGAAGAACGTGACGTTGAAGGCGATCATCGTCCACCAGAAGTGGATCTTGCCGCGCGACTCGTTGTACATCACGCCCGTCCACTTCGGGATCCAGTAGTACACGCCGGCGAACATGGCGAACAGCGAGCCGGCGACCAGCACATAGTGGAAGTGGGCCACCACGTAGTAGGTGTCCTGCAGCAGCAGGTCGATCGGCGCCATGGCCAGGATCAGGCCGGTGAATCCGCCGATCGTGAACACGAAGATGAAGCCCACCGCGAACAGCATCGGCGTCTCGAACGTCATCGAGCCCTGCCACATGGTCGCGATCCAGTTGAAGATCTTCACGGCCGTGGGCACCGCGATCAGCATGGTGGCGTACATGAAGAACAGCTGGCCCGTCACCGGCATGCCGGTGGTGAACATGTGGTGCGCCCAGACGATGAACGACAGGATCGCGATCGAGCTGGTGGCATAGACCATCGATGCATAGCCGAACAGGCGCTTGCGCGAGAACGCGGGCACGACCTGGCTGACGATGCCGAAGGCCGGCAGGATCATGATGTAGACCTCGGGGTGGCCGAAGAACCAGAAGATGTGCTGGTACAGGACCGGGTCGCCGCCGCCGCCGGGATTGAAGAACGTCGTGCCGAAGTGGCGGTCGGTCAGCGTCATCGTGATCGCCCCGGCCAGCACGGGCATCACGGCGATCAGCAGGTAGGCGGTGATCAGCCACGTCCAGCTGAACATGGGCATCTTCATCAGCGTCATGCCGGGGGCGCGCATGTTGAGGATGGTCACGATGATGTTGATCGAGCCCATGATCGACGAGGCGCCGAGGATGTGCATCGCGAAGATGCCGGCGTCCATCGACGGGCCCATCTGCAGCGTCAGCGGCGCGTACAGCGTCCAGCCGGCGGCGGGGGCGCCGCCCGGCATGAAGAACGAACCCACCAGCAGGATGCCCGCGGGCACCATCAGCCAGAAGCTGAAGTTGTTCATGCGCGCGAAAGCCATGTCCGGCGCACCGATCTGCAGCGGGATCATCCAGTTCGCGAAGCCCACGAAGGCCGGCATGATGGCGCCGAACACCATGATCAGGCCGTGCATGGTGGTGAGCTGGTTGAACAGCTCGGGGTTGACCAGCTGCAGGCCGGGCTGGAACAGCTCGGCGCGGATCAGCATGGCCAATAGGCCGCCGAACATCAGCATGAAGAAGGCCCACAGCAGGTACAGCGTGCCGATGTCCTTGTGGTTGGTCGCATAGACCCACCGGCGCCAGCCCGTCGGGGCGTGGTCGTGGTGGTCGTCATGGCCGTGGGCAGCGTGGCCGTGCGGATCGAGAACTGCGCTCATGAATGGTTTCCTCTATTCCTTCGGCCGGGTCACTTGCCGCGCTGGGCCAGCACTTCGGACGGCTGCACCAGCTGGCCGGTCTTGTTGGTCCAGTTGTTCTTGGTGTAGCTGATGACGGCGGCGATGTCGGTGTCGGACAGCTGCTTCCAGGCGGGCATCGCGCCCCTTCCGTTGAGCACGACGTGGATTTCCTTGGTCTTGTCGGCGTCCAGCACGACCGGGGAGGCCACCAGCGCCTTGATCGGGCCGGCCCCCATGCCGCTGGCCTGGTGGCAGGCGGCGCAATTGGCGGCGTAGACCTTCTCGCCGCGGGCGATGATGTCGGTGAGCTGCCAGACCTTGGCGGGGTCGTCCTGCTTCGCGGCGGCCAGCTTCTTCTGGTCGCCGGACCATTTGACGAACTCGTCCTGGCTGACCACCTTCACGTGGATCGGCATGTACGCGTGTTCCTTGCCGCACAGCTCGTAGCACTGGCCGTAGAAGTCGCCCGTCTTCTCGCTGCGGAACCAGGTGTCGCGCACGAAGCCGGGGATGGCGTCCTGCTTCACGCCGAATGCGGGGATGCCCCAGGCGTGGATGACGTCGTTGGCCGTGGTGATGATGCGGACCTTCTTGTTGACGGGCACCACCAGCGGGTTGTCCACTTTCAACAGGTAGTCGGTCGGCACGTCGGCGCCCTGGGCGCCGGCGTTGGAGATCTCGCGGTGGGTGCTGTCCAGCGTGGACAGGAAGCTCACGCCCTGCGCGTCGCCGGTCAGGTAGTCGTAGCCCCACTTCCACTGGTAGCCGGTCGCCTTGATCGTCACGTCCGCGTTGCTGGTGTCCTTGCTGGCGACCAGCACCTTGGTGGCCGGCAGGGCCATGGCGATGACGATCACGAACGGGATGATCGTCCAGATGACTTCCACCGTCACCGACTCGTGGAAATTGGCCGGCTTGTGGCCCTTGGACTTGCGGTGCTTCCAGATGGAATAGAACATCACCGAGAACACCAGGATGAAGATCACGATGCAGGTGATCAGCATGAACCAGTGCAGCCAGGAAATCTCGACGGCGATGCGCGTGGCCGCCGAGTGCAGGTTGAGCTGCCGCACGGCCGGGCCGCCCGGCAGGTCCTGAATCGCCGCCTGGACCGGCGCGGCCAGCACGCCGGCGAGCGAGAGCAGCGCCGCGATCTTGGAAATACTCTTCATCGTTTTCAGCCTCAAGCCTTCAAAAAACCGTCTCGCGGGCGTGCCGCCCGTTCATGCCTCACGCAGCGCCCGGCGGATTTCCCGCGCCAGCTCGGGCCGCAACTCCGGCCGCACATAGCGCCCCACGATCATCCGCCGTCCCTGGCCGGACAGCTCGATCAGCGACCGGTCGTCCGCCCCAGGTTCGACCCGGACCCAGTCGCGGTTGAATTCCGCCCGCTCCAGCCGCCCGGCGCGTTCCCGCTCCACGACCAGCCGCTGCCCCTGCAGGAGGATGTGCTCGCCGTCGGCCGCATGCCGTGCGTAGGCAACGAAGGCGGCGCCGACGGCCGCCAACTCGAGCCACGCGAAGGGAAGGATCAATACCGCACCCTGGAACCAGAAAACCGCCCCGATCCCGAGCGTCACCACGCAAAGCGAGGCATACAGCCAGCCCAGCTGGGCCGGCGTCACCGAGCAGTTGCGCCTCAGGAACCAGTGAATGGCCTGACCCTGGACGGTGGCGAAACGGAATACGAGGTTGGGCACGGGCGACGCACGTCAATCAACCGCGCATTGTAAGCGAGGCCGGATGTGCCACTTCGAACCCGGATGCGTGTCGGGTGCACCGCCGGGGCGGCTTCAGGCCCGGCCGCGATCGGCGTGCAACATCGTGCGCATGTCGTCGAGCGACACGGCGCTGCGTTCCCCCACCCTGGCGCGCGGCAGCGGCTTGAGTGCATGGCCGTAGATGACCTCGAACGTGAGCCCCAGCTTGCCATCGGCTCCGCGCATGTGCTGGTCCAGCGCGGCTTCGAGCCGCCGCGGCCAGCCGCGGCCGCGCAAGCCGGAAAAACGGGCCGGATGCAGGTTGGCGCCGAGCTCGCGCAGCTCCTCCAGCAGCCGGGCCGGCGTGTCGAAGGACAGGCGGATGCGCTCCATGTCCATCACCGGCTCGGCAAATCCACCCTGGACCAGCATGTCGCCCCAGTCGTGCATGTCGGTGAATTCGTGCGCCGGCGGCGGCCAGCCCATGGCGGCATAGGCTCCCCTCAGCTCGCGCAGGGTGTCCGGCCCCAGGCAGGAAAACATCAGGAAACCATCCACCGCCAGGGCCTCGTGCCACTGGCGCAGCAGCACTTGCGGATCCGCCGCCATGTGCAGTTGCATGTTGGCCCAGAGCATCTGCGCCGAACCGGAGGGTACGGGGCCGAATTCGGTGCCGCCGCCGCGACCCTGGCCCAAGGGGGCCGGGAGGTGGCGCCACCACGGCGGCGACAGCTGGTCGCGGGCCATGGCCATGCGCTCCGGCTGCGGCTCCACCACGTGCACCCGCGCTTGCGGGTAGCGCTTGCGCACCAGGGCGTGCGACCGCAGCCCTCCCCGCACCGGCTCCCAGTCGGCCCAGGCCTGCGGATCGCGCTTGATCCACTGCAGCCGGTCGGCCATGCGCCGGCCCACTTCCTCGTGCAGCCAGGGGCTGGCCGCGGGGGCGCACGCCTGCCAGCGCGCGGCCGCAGCGGGCGCGATGGTGGGGGGTCGATCGGAGGATGTGCTCACGGGGGCTGCGAAGTATATTGACCCGGATGCGCGCCGCCTGGCTGCCCCGCTGGCTGACGACTCCGCCGAGCCGCTGCGCGGTGTGCGGGGCCTGGCCGGCCAGCGCGCTTTGCGCCGGCTGCGCCACCGTCTTCGCGCGGCCGCAGCATCGCTGCCGGTTGTGCGCGCTGCCCCTCACCGGCGCCGCCCCGGTGTGCGGCGCCTGCCTGCGCGAACCCCCGCCGCTCGACGCCTGCCTTGCCGCCGTGCCGTATGCCTATCCCTGGTCCAGCCTGGTCGCGCGCTTCAAGTTCAGCGGCGAGCCGGGCTGGGCCGGGGCGCTGGCCGGGCGCATGGCGCTCGTCCCGGGCGCGGCGGAAGAAATCGCGCGGGCCGACCTCGTGCTGCCCATGCCGCTGGCGCCACGCCGCCTGGCCGAGCGCGGCTTCAACCAGGCCCTCCTGCTCGCGCACAATCTGGCGCCGGCGCGCACGCAAGCGCATCTCCTGCTGCGCCTGCGGGAGACGGGTTCGCAGGCCACCCTCGAGCGCAAGGCGCGCAGCCTGAACGTGCGCCATGCCTTCGGCGTCGATCCGCTTCGGGCCGCGGAAGTCGCCGGGCGCTGCGTGCTGCTGGTGGACGACGTCATGACCAGCGGTGCGTCGCTCCATTCGGCCGCGCAGGCCGTGCGGCAAGCCGGCGCGCTGCGGGTCAGCGCCCTCGTGCTGGCCCGCACCGACGAGCCGCACTAGTTCGCGCACATGCCGCGACAATCGCCGCATGTTCCATATCGTCCTGGTGGCTCCCGAGATCCCGCCGAACACGGGCAACGTGATCCGGCTGGCGGCCAATACCGGCTGCACGCTGCACCTGGTCGAGCCGCTCGGCTTTTCGATGGACGACAAGCACATGCGCCGTGCGGGCCTGGACTATCACGAGTACGCGGAGGTGCGAAAGCACGCCGATTGGGGCGCACTGCTGGCGTCGCAACAACCGGATGCGGCGCGCCTGTTCGCGCTGAGCACGCGCGGAACGCGGCGCACCCATGACGTCGCGTTCCTGCCGGGCGACTGGCTCGTCTTCGGTTCGGAGACCAGCGGCCTGCCGGCCGCCATCCTGGACACCATCGCTCCGGCGCAGCGCTTGCGCCTGCCGATGCGCGCGGGCCAGCGCAGCCTCAACCTGTCGAACGCCGTGGCCGTGACGGTGTTCGAGGCCTGGCGACAGAACGGGTTCAACGAGGCTGGCTGAACGCTGCCTCACCCCGCGCGACACAAGCAATACTCCGTTGCACCGTGCTGTGTTTGAAACATCGCGCGGCTGCCGCATCTGCCCCTTGACCTGTCCTCATCCCGGGACAGGCCAAGCAACCCGAGACTCCTTTGATGCCCGCCTCGCGCGGGCTTTTTTTTGCCTGCGCGTTGGTGAACCGATCCGGCTCAGGCGTAGCGCCGGGAAACCGTCTCGGCGATGCAGGCCGGCTTGTCGCTGCCCTCGCGCTCGACGCGGGCCAGCCAGGTGAGCTGGACGCCGTCATCGGGCACCGGGTCGCAGGCCTGCAGCGCCAGGCGCGCGCGCAGGCGGCTGCCCACGGGCACCGGAGAGGTGAAGCGGACCTTGTTCAGGCCGTAGTTGATCGACAGCCGGCTCGGCATGTGGATGGCGGAGTCGAAGAAGGTCGGTATCAGCGACAGGGTGAGGAAGCCGTGCGCGATGGGGGCGCCGAATGGGCCGGCCTTCGCGCGCTCCACGTCGACGTGGATCCACTGGTGGTCGCCGGTGGCGTCGGCGAAGCGGTTCACGCGCTCCTGCGTGATCTCGATCCAGTCGCTGACCGCGACCTCCTGGCCGACCAGCGACCGCAATTCCTCGAGGGTGGCGATGGTTCTCATCGCCGCAATGCTACGTCAGGCGTCGAGCCACTTGCAGATTCCCTGCCACTGTTCCAGGTCCTTCTCCACCTTGCCCCGCGCAACGTCGAACAGCGTCAACCCGCGCGCGGCGAGGTGCACGTAGTTCTGCGTCGGCCGCAGGAATCCCAGCACCGGCAGGCCCAGGCTGTCGACGAACTCCTGCAGCTTGTCCGCCGCGATGGTGCGGCTGTCCACCCGCATGCCGACGATGCCCACCTGGATGCGGCCGGCCTTGCGCAGCTGCGCCAGCTCGTCCAGGAAAGCGCGGGTGGCGAACATGTCGAAGATGCTCGGCTGCAGCGGCACCACCACCTTGCCCGCCGAGTGCATGGCCTCCTGCAGCATCTTGCCGTGGATGCCGGCGGGCGTGTCCAGCACGACGTGCGTGGTGCCCCTGGGCGGTTTGGCGATCTGGCCTTCGCCGACTTCCCAGCTGCTGATCGGACGCGCCTCGGGTGGCCGCAGCCGCAGCCAGAGCCGGGAGGACTGCTGGCGGTCGGCGTCGCCCAGCATCACGCTGTGGCCGCGGCTGGCGTAGTAGCCCGCGATGTTGGTGGCGACGGTGGATTTACCGACTCCGCCCTTGGGGTTTGCTACAACGACGACCGGCATCATCGGCCTCCTGCGTGGCGCGGCCCGGACGGGACCGCTTTGCGCTATGTTACCGGGCATGGATGAGTTCGCAAAACCGCCGGCCGACGTCTATGTGCTGGCCGCCCACCCCGACTGGCGCGAATCGCGGGTGAATCGACAGCTGATGGCAGTGGCCGGCTCCCTGCCAGGGGTGAAGGTGCAGGACCTGTACGGCCGCTATCCCGACTACGACATCGACGTGCCGGCCGAACAGGCGAATGCCCAGGCGGCGCAGCTGCTCGTGCTGCTGCACCCGATCCAGTGGTATTCGATGCCGCCGCTGATGAAGCTGTGGCTGGACGAAGTGCTGCGCTACGGGTGGGCCTACGGACGCGGCGGCACCGCGCTGCAGGGCAAGGACGTCTGGCTGGTGGCCACCACCGGCGGGCCCGAATCCTCGTACCACCCGCAGGGCTACAACCGCTACTTCTTCGATGCCTTCCTGCCGCCTTACGAGCAGACGGCCACGCTGTGCGGCATGCGCTTCCTGCCGCCGCTGCTGTTGCATGGCGCACACCGCGCCACGCCCCCGGAGCTGCAGGCGCACGTCGAGGTCTTCCGGCAACGGCTTTCCAGCTATCCCGACTGGCCTGAGATCGCGGAACTGGGCGCCTGCCCGATCGTCGACGTTCCCTCGACGGACCGGCCCTTGCCCAACGAGGCAGCGGGCTGATGGAACACGCGCCCGCCTGGCTGACCAACAGCCTGATCTACCTGGCCGCCGCCGTGATCGCGGTGCCCGTGTCGCGCGCCCTCGGCCTTGGCGCCATCCTCGGCTACCTGGCCGCGGGCATCGCCATCGGACCCTGGGGCCTGAAGCTCGTGCCCAACGTCCAGGACGTCCTGCATTTCGCCGAGTTCGGCGTGGTGCTGATGCTGTTCCTGGTGGGCCTCGAACTGGAGCCGCGCCGGCTGTGGAACCTGCGGCGGCCGATCTTCGGCTGGGGCAGCGTCCAGCTGTTCGGATCCGCGGCGTTGATGACGGGCATCGGGGTGGCGTGCGGCGTGGACTGGCGCATCGCGCTCGTCGCATCGCTCGCGCTGGCGGACTCGTCCACCGCGACCGGCCTGCGTGCGATGGCCGACCGCAACCTGATGCCCACCATGTCCGGAAGCAGCACGCTGAGCGTGCTGTTGCTGCAGGACGTGGCAGCGATCCCGGTGCTGGCCCTGTTGCCGCTGCTGGTTGTCGCGGGGGCAAGCTCCAACGGCGGCGGCTGGCTGGCCGGCGCCAAGGCGGTCGGCGTGATCGCCGCCATCGTCCTCGGCGGCCGGCTGCTGCTGCGACCCGCACTGCGCTGGATCGCCCGCAGCGAATCGCCGGAGATCTTCACCGCCGCCGCGCTGCTGATGGTGGTGGCGACCGCTTTCCTGATGCACTCGGTGGGCCTGTCGATGGCACTCGGCGCCTTCCTGGCCGGCGTGCTGCTGGCGGAGAGCGAGTACCGGCGCGAACTCGAAACCGACATCGAGCCCTTCAAGGGCCTGTTGCTCGGCCTGTTCTTCATCGCCATCGGCATGACCATCGACTTCGCCGTCGTCATGAGGCAGCCGATGCTGGTCGCGGCCATCGTGCTCGGTTTCCTGGCCGCCAAGGTCCTGGTGCTGTGGCTGATGACGCGCCTGATGCCGATCCCCAAGGCAGAACGCCCGGTGTTCATCGTCGTGCTGGCACAAGGCGGCGAAGTGGGGTTCGTCGTGCTGCAGACGGCCCTGGGTGCCCGCCTGCTGGACGGGCCGACGTCGTCGCTGCTGGTGGCGGCCATCACGCTGTCCATGCTGCTCACGCCGCTGATGATGCTGGTGGCGGACCGATGGAGCGCGCGGCTCGCGGCCGGCACCGCGCGCACCCTCGACGAACTCAGCGAGCCGCAGAGCGCGCCGGTCATCATCGCGGGCTTCGGCCGCTACGGTCAGATCATCGGCCGGCTGCTGAACGCACAGGGCGTGGCGGCGACGGTGCTGGACCACGACGTGGACATGGTGGAGGCCGCGCGCGCCTTCGGCTACAAGGTTCATTACGGCGATGCGAGCCGGCTGGACCTGCTGCGCACGGCCGGCGCGCAGTCGGCCCGCGTGCTGGTCGTCGCCGTGGACGACAAGGAGCAGTCGCTGCGCATCGTCGACCTGGCGCGCGAGCACTTCCCCCACCTCGAACTGGTGGCCCGCGCCCGCGACGTGACGCACTGGAACCAGCTGCGCGACCGCGGCGTGATGCGGGTGGAACGCGAGCTGTTCGAGTCCAGCCTGCGCAGCGGCCGCACCGTGCTCGAGGTGCTGGGCTCGCCGCCGCACGAGGCGCGTCGCCAGGCGATGCGCTTTCGCCGCCACAACCTGGCGCTGTTCGAGCAGATGCATCCGCACTACAAGGACCGCCGGCGCCTGATCGCCGTGGTCAAGGAGGGGCGGCAGCAGCTGGAGGAGCAGATGGCGCGCGAGCGCCAGGAGGCGGCCGAGCGCAGCCGCAAGGGCGAGGAGCGGACGCCGGGCTGGGATTCCGAACGTTAGTCACAGTATTCACGCGCGCTTTGCAATGCTCGTCAGCGCGCCGGCGCCATGGGCCGTTGTGGGAGGAAGGCCGCGTCAACCTGCGGCCGCAGTCCGACGGAGGTCCGCATGAACGCAGCACGGCATGGCGAAATCGGGGGGTTCCGGCTTTGTTTCCGGTCCCTCTTCGACAGCGGGCGCGGCTATGCGTTCCCTTGCGACGACCAGGGCCATGTCGATATCGACGGCCTCACCGAGCAGTCCCGCAACAACTACTTCTACGCCCGCGCCATGGTGGGCCGCGAGCTGGCGGCGCCCGCGGTGGAGTCGGCCGGCCCGCATTGAGCGCGCAGGCCCGGGCTCAGGTCGCCGTCGCCGCGACGGCGCCGGCCGCCTCTTCCTGCGCCTCGCGCGGCAACTCGAACAGGCGGAAGGGCGGCTGGTCCGGTCGCGAGCGTTGCAGCAGCGGCTTGGCCACGTTGTAGACCGGCACGCCGTTGATGGTCCTGCCTTCCAGCGCGCCGCGGTGGGCGTGCCCGTGGAAGATGGCATCGACCGGATAACGCAGCAATGGCTCCTCCAGCCGGCTGCTGCCCAGAAAAGGGAAGATCTCCAGCGGCTCGCCGGCCAGGGTGGCGGCGATCGGCGCGTAGTGCAGCAGCGCGATCTTGCGCGGCGTGCGCAGCTTGGCCAGGGCGGCCTCCAGCTTCATCGCTTCCTGCTGCGCCTCTTTCACGAACAGCTTGATCACCGGCTCGCCCCAGGCACCCAGCGAGCCGCGGCCGAAGCCGCCGGCAAAGCCCTTGGCGCCGGCGATGCCCACCCCCTCGATCTCGCAAGCCTCGCCATCGAGCACGCGCACGCCGGCGTGCTTGAGGATGTCCGTGACGATTTCCGGCGTGCCGGATTCGTAGTCGTGATTGCCCAGCACCGCGACGATGGGCTTGTTCACCACCGACAGTTCCTCGGCCAGCACCCGCGCTTCTTCCGCCGTGCCGTAGTCGGTGAGGTCGCCGCAAAGCAGCAGCGCGTCGGCGGCGTTGCAGGCCTGGGCGAAGAAGGCACGCAGCGTGCCGGCATGGTCCTTGGTGACGTGGATGTCGCCGACGACGGCGAATCGCACGGTGGAGGGGGAAGCTGGCATGGGTGAAAGTTTCCGGATGAGACGCCATCGTGCCGCGAGGACCATTTGGCGACTGTAGGCGGATGCTGACGCTGCGTGAGGTTCGTTCTCGCCGTCACTCAGGTTCCCGGCCGGGAGGCGCCCTGCCCGACGATTGTTACCTTGCACTGATGTCTTCCACCATGCCCCTGGCGCCGTCCCTCGAGGACGAGGTCGCACCGGACACCGCAGCCTTCTACCGCCGCGCGCTGCGCGTGCTGGTGGATGCCGGCGTGCCGTTCCTGGTTGGCGGCGCGTTCGCGCACGCCTGCTTCACCGGCATCCGGCGATCCACCAAGGACCTGGACCTGTTCATTCGCCGCGGCGACCTGGACCGGGTCCAGGCCTTGATGGCCGAAGAAGGCTGGCGCCCCGAGTTGACCTACCCTCACTGGCTGGCCAAGGTGTACGCCGGCGAAGACTTCATCGACCTGATCTTCAACTCGGGCAACGGCCTCACGCCGGTGGACGACCGCTGGTTCGTGGACAACGCCGAAGCCGACATCCTGGGCGTGCCGGTGCGCATCGCCAACCTGGAAGACGGCATGCTGTCCAAGGCCTTCATCATGGAGCGCGAGCGCTACGACGGCGCCGACATCGCCCACCTGCTGCAGGCCAATGCCGAACGCATCGACTGGCCGCGGGTGCTGGAAGGCTTCGGGCCGCACTGGCGCGTGCTGCTCGCGCACCTGTCCCTGTTCGGCTACATCTATCCGGGCGAGCGCCATCGCATCCCCCAGTGGGTCATGCAGTCCCTGCTGGACCGGATGGCGGCGGAAATTGCGCGCCCCCCGGTCCAGGACCCGCATGTCTGCGCGGGCACGCTGCTCTCGCGCGAGCAGTACCTGCACGACGTGGAGCAGCTCGGCTACGTGGACGGCCGGCTGACGCCGGTGAGCACCATGACGCCGGAAGATGTCGCGACGTGGACCGAAGCCATCCCTTCGCGGCAGGCGGAAGCGCCAGCGCATGCCGCCACCCTGGAGGGCGTGCCCCGATAATCCGGCGATGCTGCTCGACGCGAACCTGCGGGCCCGGATCCAGTCAAGGCTGGACGCATGGGACGTGCGCCGCGCTCCCCATGGGCCCGAGCGAACAGCGGCGGTGGCGTTGACGTTGATCGAGGAAGGCCTGGGCGCCGAGGTGCCAGGCTTGGCCAAGCCGCCAGGCTGGAGCACATCGGCGGCGGTGCTGCTCACGCGCCGCGCGCAAACTTTGAACAACCATGCGGGCCAGTGGGCGCTGCCCGGCGGCCGCATCGACGAAGACGAGAGTCCGCTGCAGGCGGCGCTGCGCGAACTGGACGAGGAGGTCGGGCTGCGCCTGGCGGAGTCCGACCTGCTGGGCGCGCTGGACGACTACGTCACCCGCTCCGGCTTCGTCATCACGCCCCTGGTGTTCTGGGGCGGCGAGGCGAGGACCCTGGTCGCGAATGAAGAGGAAGTGGCCAGCGTGCACCGGATCGCGTTGGCGGAATTCATGCGGGCCGACGCGCCGCTGCTCGAGCCTTCCGAGGACGCCGGCCGCCAGATCCTGCGCATGCCCGTCGGCGACGCATGGATCGCGGCGCCCACGGCCGCGCTGCTCTACCAGTTCCGCGAGATCTGCATCGCCGGCCGCCCGACCCGCGTCGACCATTTCGATCAGCCGCTCTTCGCGCGACGCTGACGCGGGAGTTGGCGCACGGGCGCAGTTTGGGTACGATTCCGTCCATTGCGCCATGGAAGATCGCATTCGCTGCCTGGATCCGGAGGTCCGGCCTCCCGAGTACCGCGTCCCCCGGGGCCGCAGTGGCGTCGGCTCGGAGACGGCGCTGGAAACCCTGTTGAGCGACATGGAGCGCATTCGCCGCGCCAAGGAAGCCTACGGCGAACCCGTCGAACAGCAGCAACACTTGCAGTTCCGCTTCTGACCTAGCGTCCGGCCAGGAAGCCGTCCCACACCAGCTTGGAGCCGGTGAGGAACATTCCGGCGTAGACGAGGCGGTAGAAGACGTGCGGCTGGATGTGGCGCGCCAGTTTCATGCCCAGGAACACCCCGACCGGCGCGAAGGGCAGCAGCGCCACGGACGTTGCCATGTTGCGCAGGTCCAGCAGCCCGAGCCAGCCGTACGGGATCCACTTGGCCATGTTGATCGCGGTGAAGAACACGCCCATCGTCGCCGCAAAGGTCACCGGCGCCATGCGCAGCGGCAGCACGTAGGCGTTCACCGGCGGTCCGCCTGCATGCGCGACGAAACTGGTGAAGCCGCTGGCGGTGGTCAACAGCGCTCCCAGCCATTTCGGCGGCGGCGGGCTGTCGGGTCGCGGCGGGAAGAGCAGGCGCTGGGCGAGGAACACCAGCGTGACGGCACCCACGATGCCGGCCACCAGGCGTGCATCGAGCAGCTTGAAGGAAAGGGTGCCGATGACGGTACCGACCAGGCCGAACGGGACCAGGAAGCGAAGCAGCTTCGTGTCCCACTTTCCCCGGTAGGCGGCCAGGCCCATCATGTCCATGACGAACAGGATGGGCATCAGGATGGCGGCGGCCCGCGGCACGGTGACCGAGAGGGCCATCAGGGGCACGGCGAGGGAGCCGAAGCCGGAACCGAAGCCGCTTTTGCTGATGCCCAGCAGCAGGACGGCGGGGATGGCGGCAGCGTAGAACTGCCAGTCGGTGATGAGGGGGAAGGTCAAGCGACGATTGTCGCTTGGTCTACTTCAACCGGTTCTTCAGCGCCTGCAGCGACACCAGCAAGTCCGCGATGAATTTCGCCGTGGGCTCGTCGGTCAGTTCGCCTTGCGCGTTGAACTTGGTCTGCGCGTTGCCGATGAAGACCTCCGGCTTGTTGACGGTGAAGGTGTTCATGTAGACCAGGATCTTGCGCAGGTCGTACTGGCCGCGCGCGGTGCCCAGGGGGCCGCCGCTGGCGCCCATGATCGCGACCGGCTTGCCGTCGAACGGCGGCTCGGGCGGGCGCGACATCCAGTCCAGCGTGTTCTTCAGCACGCCCGGAACGGAGAAGTTGTACTCGGGCGAAACCAGCAGCAGGGCGTCGGCCGCGCGGACCTGCGCCTTCAGCGCGGCGACGGCAGCCGGCTCGCCGGCGGCGCGCACGTCGTCGTTGTAGAACGGGATGGCGGAGATGTCGGCGACCTCGATCGTCATGCCTTGCGGCGCCAGCTTCTGCGCGGCGCGCAGCGCCATGGCGTTGAACGATGCCTTGCGCAGGCTGCCGCAGATGGCGAGAACTTTCATGTCTTCTTTCTTGAGGATGTACGTTTCACTCACTCGGCGCGGATGCCGAGCGTCCTGACCAGCTTCGACCAATGGTCGACGTCGCGCCGCACCACGGCACGCGCATCGTCGCCGATCAGCGCCATCGGCTTGCCGCCGCCCTTGAGCAGCGCTTCGTGCACGTCGGGCATGGCGGCCACCTTGGCGAAATCCGTGCGCAGTTTCTGCAACACCTCGGGCGGCGTCTTCGCGGGCGCGAACAGGCCGAACCACGACTCGAGTTCCAGTTGGGCCGCGCCGCTTTCCAGCACCGTGGGCACTTGCGGATGCATGGAATTGCGCGCCGAACCGGACACCGCGAGCGCCTTGGCGTTGCCGGCGTCCACCTGTACGCGTGCAGTGGGCGACAGGTCGAAGAACAGGTCGACCCGGCCGCCCAGCAAGTCCTGGTAGGCCGGCTGCGCGCCGCGGTACGGCACATGCGCGACTTCCACGTTCGCGAGGTGCCAGAGCGCCGCGGCCAGCACGTGCTGTCCGGAGCCGACACCGGCGGACGCGTAGGTCAGCTTGCCCGGGTTGGCCTTCGCATGGGCCAGCACTTCGGTCAGGTTGCGCAACGGCAGGTCCTTGCGCGCCACCAGCGTGTAGCTGTAGCCGACCAGCAGGCCGACGGGCTCGAAGTCCTTCAGGCTGTCATACGGCAGGTTGGGATAGAGGCCGGGGTTGAGCGCGAGGTTCGAGACCGACCCGACCAGCAGCGTGTAGCCGTCGGCCGGCGCCTTCGCGGCGGCATCGGTGCCCACCAGCGTGCCGGACCCGGTCCGGTTCTCCACCACGAAACTCTGCCCGGTCACCTTGCCCATGCGGTCGGCGATGAGGCGGCCCACGGTGTCGAAGCCGCCGCCGGGAGGCTGCGGCACGATGATGCGAACCGGCTTGGTGGGATAGCCCTGCGCCTGCGCGAGCGGCACCGCGCAGGCGAGCGCGAATGCAGCGAGGATGTGGCGGCGGTTCATCTTCAGCGCTCCAGCACGCCACCGGCGAGCCAGCGCTCGCCGCGTCGGTAGAGTTCCTGCACCACCGGCCCCTTGAGCATCGGCATGTCCATCTTGACCTTGTAGCCGATGCGCGTCTGGATGTACGCCAGGTGGCGGTAGCCCTCCGGCATCGTGGCCAGGAATTCGGTGTCCAGCTTGAGCTGCGCGGTGGGATCGACGGGGTCGATGCGGTCCTTCTCGTAGATCGGCTGGCGGTGCAGCACCTTCCACTGGCCGTCGTGCTTCGTGATGAAGTCGTAGAAGCGCCCGGTGCACACCACGTCGCACAGCACCGGCCCATCGGCGCCTTCGACCATGCCGCGTTGCGAGATGGTCATCTTGGTCTGCGCGATGGCGCGGTCGCCCTGCACCTCGATGGCGGAGCCGCCCAGGAAGTGCAGGATGCTCACGCCCTTGTTCCAGCCCTCCTGCGTCACGCGGATGAAATCGCGGAAGGGACCCTGGAACCAGGTGGCCATCATCACGCCGTCCGGGTGCCACACGGTGGCGAAGCGCTCCCAGTCGCCGGCGTCGCGCCACACGGCCCAGCGCTCCACCAGCTCGCGCACGAGCAGTTTGTCGGTCATGTCGTCAGTCATTCATGCGTCTCCAGACCCAGGTAAGCCTTGCGGATCTCCGGCCGGTTGACCAGGTCGCTGGCCAGCCCGTCGGCGACGATACGCCCTTCCTCCATCACGTAGGCCCGGCGCGCCAGCGCCATGGCCATCGAAACGTTCTGCTCCACCAGGAGCACCGAGGTGCCGCCCGCGTTGATCTCCTGGATGGCCTTGAACATGTGCTGCACGATCAGGGGTGCCAGCCCGAGCGAAGGTTCGTCCAACAGTAGCAATTGCGGCCGGCTCATCAGCGCGCGGCCGATGGCCACCATCTGCTGCTGGCCGCCGGACAGGGCGCCCGCCGGGCTGCGCAACTTCTCCTGGAGCACGGGAAACAGGGCCAGCACCTTGTCCATCGACTCCGCGCGATGCGCTTTCGCCTCCGGCAGGTAGCTGCCCAGCTCGAGGTTGTCGCGCACGCTCATGCCGGTGAAGAGGCGCCGGCCTTCCGGCACCACCGCGATGCCCGCCGCGCAGAAACGGTGGCTGGCCAGCTGCGTGATGTCCCGCCCGTCGAACGACAGCCGCCCGCCGCGTGCGCGGTGCAGCCCGGCGATGACATTGATCAGCGTGCTCTTGCCGGCGCCGTTCGGCCCGACGACGCAGACCAGTTCGCCGCGGTCGACGCGGATGGAGACGTCCCACAGCGCCGGCGCGGCGCCGTAGTTCACCTGCAGCTTGGCGACTTCAAGCATGGGCCGGCTTTCCGAGGTACGCGGTGACCACTTCCTCGTCCTTCATCACGTCCGATGCCAGGCCTTGCGCGATCAGCTTGCCGTGGTTCAGCACGACGATGCGATCGGTCAGCGCCATCACCGCGCGCATCACGTGCTCGACGAACACGATGGTCGAGCCCTGGTCGCGGATGCGGCGGATCAGTTCGATCGCCTCGTTGATCTCGCCCGGCGTCAGGCCGGACAACACCTCGTCCAGCAGCACCAGCCGCGGCCGCGCCGCCAGCGCGCGCGCCAGTTCCAGGAACTTGCGCTGGTGCAGGTTCAGGTCTTCCGGCAACGCGTTGGCGCGCGCCTGCAGGCCGGTGAACTCGAGCCACTTCCAGGCCTCGCGCGCGGCGTCCTTCTCGTTCAAGGCGGCGCCGCCGAACATCGCCACCATCGACACGTTCTGCAGCACCGTCATGTGCGCGAAAGGCCGGGGAATCTGGTACGTCCGCGCGATGCCCGCGCGCGCCATGCGGTGCGCCGGCACGCCCGTCAGGTTCCTGCCATCGAAAATGACTTCACCGGCCGTCATCGGGTAATGCCCGCTCACGACGTTGATGAAGGTGGACTTGCCCGAGCCGTTGGGCCCGAGCAAGCCGAGGATTTCGCCCTGGCGGACCTGCAGCGTCACGTTGTCGAGCGCCTGCACGCCCTTGAAGGCTTTCGACAGGCCACGCACTTCGAGCAGCGGGGCGGCGGACGTTGCTCGCAAAAGCCCCTCTCCCGTCTGCGGGAGAGGGGTTGGGGTGAGGGCCTGCGCACGCGCAGGGGTGAGGGCCTCGTCGCGCGCACCAACCTCCTTTTCCACCCTCTTCCTCTTACCGAAAACCCGCCCCAGGATCCCTTCCGGCAGGAACAGGATCACCAGCACCAGGATGGCCCCGACCGCGGCGCGCCCCGCCACCGCGGAGTCGCCCGCGGTGAAGAAATACAGCAACCCGGTGATCGCCGTCGCGCCCACCGCCGGCCCGGCCCAGTGCCGCGTTCCGCCCAGCACGCTCATGAGCACCACCGTCAGCGGCACCGTGATGTTGAAGGTTTCGCCAGCCGTCACGTAAGAGACGAACAGCGCGTGGATGCCGCCGGCCAGTCCCGCCAGGGCGCAGGACAGGGCGAACGCCGCCAGCTTGTAGCGGAAGGTCGGCACGCCCATCACTTCCGCCACGTCCTCGTCGTCGTGGATCGCGAACAGGCCGATGCCCAGCTTGGACGCATACACGACGTAGGAGGCTGCCATCGTCAGCACGGCCGACGCCAGCATCAGCAGGTAGAGCGACGACGACGGCGAAGGCGCGAGCTTGGGCACCTGCACCGCATTGAGGTAGATCCCCGGTCCTCCGTCGATCGGCGTGTTCAGGATGATGGTCGCCACGACGAAGGTCACCGCCAGCGTGAGCAGCGCGAACAGTTCGCCGCGCACCGCCTTGACGCGGAACACCACGAAGCCGATGAACAGTCCCAGCAGCGCCGGCAGCAATGCCGCGAACGGCAGGGTGGCGAGGAAGGGCCAGTTCGCCTTGCCGGAGAGCACCGCCGTGGTGTACATCCCCACGCCGAAGAACGCGCCATGCCCGAAGGAGAAATAGCCGGAGTAACCCGACAGGATGTTCCACGACACGGCCAGCACCACCCAGTGGAACACCAGGTAGAGGATGGATTCGTAGAAGGACGGAAGACCGAGCCAGGGCAGCGTGGCCAACCCCGCACCGGCCAACCCGATGCCCAGCAACGCGCGGTTCTTCATCCCAGTTTCCCGGGGCGGAACAGCAGCATCAGGATCAGCAGCGAGAACGAGACGATCGGCGCCCAGGACGGGGAGGCGACGGCCATCGTGACCGCTTCGCTCACCCCGATGATCACGCCGGCCACCAGTGGTCCCAGCGCGCTGCCCAGCCCGCCCAGCATCACGGCCGCGAACACCACGCCGACCCACGCGAAGATCTGCGACGGCGTCAGCGTGAACGTCAGCGCCAGGCACACACCTGCCACCCCGGCCAGCGCCGCGCAGCCGCCGGCGAGCACCAGTTCCAGCGTGCGCGAATTGATGCCGAACGCCGCCGCGATGGGCCCGTCTTCCGCCATCGCCCGCAAGGCCTTGCCCAGGTCGGTGTAGCGCATGCCGGCCCACACCGCCAGCGAAATGGCCAGCGCCAGCACCAGCGTCAGCAGCTCCGGAATCGGCACGTACAGCTTGCCGATGGTGAACTTCATCGCGTTGTAGCTCGATTCCAGCTTGCGGTAGTCCGCGGTCCACACTGCCTGGATGCCAGCCTCGATCACCACCGTGATGCCGAAGGTGACCAGCAGCGAGTTGAAGGGCGTGATCCGGAACCGCGACAGCACCCACTGCATCGCCACGCCGATCACGAAGAACACCGGCGGCACCAGCACCAGCGCGAACAGCGGGTCCATATGCCACACCGTCGCCATCTGGTAGCTGAGGTAGCCGCCGAGGAAGACCAGGCCGAAGTGCGACAGGTTGATCTGCCGCAACAGGCCCCAGGTCAGCCCCAGCCCCAGCCCGATCAACCCGTACAGCGCCCCGATGAAGATGCCGGACAGGATCGCCTGCGCCAGCAGGTTGAAGCTGGGGAGCGTCATCGAGCCCGCGCCCTCACTTCATCTGCAGCGTGGCGCCCGGAGCGGCAAAGGACTGCGGCCAGATCACTTTCCACTGGCCGCCCTGCACCTGCTTGATCTTCATCAGGTCGTCGCCGTAGTTGCCCGGGCCGTCGAAGCGCAGCCGCCCCTGGATGGTGTCGATCTTGTTCTTGCGCAGGAAGTCGGCGATCTTCTTGTCGTCGAAGCTGTTGGCGCCGCGCACGCCCGCCTCCAGGATCTGCCACGCGGAGTACGACGCGGCGGCCTGCACCTCGACGTGCGTGTCCGGCAGGCCGGCCGCCGCGGCGCGCTCGTTGAAGACCTTCACGAACTGCGCGGCCGTGCCTTCGTTGATGAAGGGCACGTGTTCCTCGAAGATCGTCACGGCCAGCGCGTTGGCGCCCTCCGGCGACTTGGTCATGGGACCGGGCGCGGGATAGAGGTGGAAGTGCAGCGGCGGCACGTAATCGATCTTTTTCATCGCCTCCAGCAGCATGTTGCCTTCCAGGCCGATGTCGCCCATCCAGACCAGGTCGGGGTTGGCGTCCTTCACCCGCGCGGCGATCGGGCCGAAATCGCGGTTGCCGAAGTCCCATTCCAGGAACAGCACCTCCTTCAGCCCGCGCTTCTTGGCCACCTCGCGGCCGCCGAGCGACATGAAGTGGATGGAGGGGAACTTGCTGGTGACGATGGCGATCGTCTTGGGCGGCTTCTTCGACTGCGCGAGCATGTCGAACAGCGAGTTGGACACCGTGTTCTGCGGGTCCGGGCCGAGGGACCAGGCCGGGAACTGCATCTCGTACTTGGCCATCGAGGGGATGCCGAACGTGTGGTGCACCAGCACCTTGTTGTAGCGCTGGGCGACGCCCATGGCGGAGAGGATGGCGCCGGTCGCATACGGCCCCATCAGCAGGTCCACCTTGTCGCTGGTCACCAGCTGCTCGTACAGGGTGCGCGCCAGGTCGGGCTTGGACTGGTCGTCCTTCACGATCCACTGCACCTGCCGGCCCAGCAGGCCGCCGCGCTTGTTCAACTGCTCGACGTAGATCTCGCCCACCAGCTTGTGGGTGAGCGCGGTGGCGGACAGCGGGCCGGTGAGGGCCAGCGTGCTGCCGATGCGCACCGGCTGGCCGGCGGGCGCCTGCGCCAGCACGGGGAGCGCAAGCGCGGCCCCGGCGGCGCCGGTGGCGGAAAGGATGCGGCGGCGGGTGAAGGTCATGGCTTGTCTCCTGGTCGTTGGTCTGCTGTCAATCCACTTGCGCGCCCGAGCGCTTGACGAGCTCGGACCACTTGGCGATTTCGGTGCGGTTGAAGGTGGCGAGCTCATCCGGCTTGAGCAGCGGTACTTCCAGGCCCTGGGCGGCGAGCTTGGCTTTCACCTCGGGATTCGCCACGGCCTGCGCCACCGCGTCGCGCAGCCTGGCGAGCACCGGCGCAGGGGTGGCCGCGGGCGCGTACAGCATGAACCAGGCGACCAGGTCGAACTCGCCGAAGCCCTGCTCGGTGACGGTGGGAACGTCCGGCGCGGCGGCGGTACGCTTCGCGCTGGAAACGCCCAGCGCCCGCAGCTTGCCGCCCTTCACGTGCGGCATGACGGCGGCCGGGTGGTAGAACATGAACTGGACCTGGCCGGCCATCACGTCCGACATCGCCAGCCCGCCTTCCTTGTACGGCACGTGCACCATCTCGCCGCCGAGGCGCGCCTTCAGCAGCTCGCCAGCCAGGTGGCCGGAGGTGCCGTTGCCGGCCGAGGCGAAGCTCACGCCGCCGGACTTCGCCGCGGCAGCCTGCAGGTCCTTCAGCGACTTCAGCGGCGAGTTCGCGGCCACCACCAGCAGCGTCGGCGTGTAGCCGGCAAAGCCGATCGGCGCGAAGTCCTTCTGCGCGTCGTACGGCATCTTGCGGTACAGGCCGGGGTTGATGGCATGCGTGCCGACCGTGCCCATGACGATGGTGTAGCCGTCGGCCGGCGCCTTGGCGACGAAGTCGCTGCCGATGTTGCCGCCGGCGCCCGCCTTGTTTTCCACCACCACCGCCTGCCCGAGCGGCTTGGCCATGGCCTCGGCGAACACGCGCGCGATGATGTCGGTGGTGGTGCCCGGGCCGAACGGCACGATCATGCGCAGCGGCCGGGTCGGAAATTCCTGGGCGGCGCCGGACAGCGGCACGGTGAGTGCGAAGCCGGCCAGCGCGGCCAGCGCGATACGGCGCGTGTTCACTTGCTTGTCTCCTTGACGGGCGTGCCGCGCGGCTTCCAGCCGTGCGCCAGTTCCTCGTTGTGCTCACCCAGCACCGGCGGCGCCGTCACTTCCAGCGGCCGCTGGCCGTCGAACGAGACGGGCGAGCGGACGGTGCGGAAGGTGCCGACCACGGGATGCTCGGTCTCCACGAACAACTGCAGGTGCCGGGCCTGGGCATCTTCGGGCACTTCGGCCGTGGTGTACATCGGGGAATGCGGCACGTCGTTGGCGTCCAGGCGGCGGCACCACTCGGCGCGGTCGCGCGCGGCGAAGATCGGCTGCATCACCTCGATCAGCGTCTCCTGGTTGGCGATGCGGGCCTGCCGGCTGGCGAAGCGCTCGTCCTGGAACAGGTCGGGCTTTTCCATCGCGTTGGCCAGGCCCTGCCAGAACTTCTCCGGTGACGACATGTGCAGCGCGAGCCACTTGGCGTCCTTGCAGGCGAACACGTACGACTGCGACACGCTCGGGCGGCTGAAAGGCCCCATCACCTCGTTGGCGGAGAACAGGTGCTGGAACGCATCGAGGTTGAAGTGCGTCATCGCCTCGAACATCGACAGTTCCACCGTGCGGGCCACGCCGGTGCGCTCGCGCTCGTACAGCGCGCCGAGGATGCCGTAGGCGGCGTAGAAGCCGGTGACGAGATCCGCGATGGCGGGGCCGGTGACCCGCGGGCTGGCCGGGTTGACCAGCAGCCCGAGGAAGGCGCTGGCGGCTTGCGCCACGCTGTCGTAGGCCGGGCGATGCGCGGCCGGCCCGCTGCTGCCGAAGCCGCTGATGCCGCAGTAGACCAGCCGCGGATTGATGCCGCGCAGGCGGTCGACGCCGCAGCCTATCGTTTCGGCGAAGCCGGGGCGGAAGTTCTGGATGTAGACATCGGCGTCCTTGACCAGCGTGTCGAATTTCTCCAGGTCCGCCGCCTGCTTGGTGTTGAGCGTGACGCTGCGCTTGTTGCGATTGACCGTCTGGTAATGCGGCGAGTACAGGCCGCCCTTGAAGGCGCGGAAGGGATCGCCGGTGCCGGGCAGCTCCACCTTCACGACGTCGGCGCCCAGGTCCGCCAGCAGCATCGATGCGGCGGGGCCGGTGATGAAGGTGCCGTGCTCCAGCACCCGCACGCCGTCGAGGACCTTGATCACTTGCCACCCTCCGTCGGCAGGTCGCCCGTGTATTCGAACTCGCGCGTGGCCTGGTAGGACAGTGCGAAGCCGATCGGGTCGCTCAGTTCCTCGTTCAGGTGCGCGATCAGGCTGGCCGTGCGCGCCAGCATCGGGACGCCGCGCAGGGCCGCCACCGGGAAGCCGACGCCAAGCAACACCGCGGGGATCGCGCCGGAGACGTTCAGCTTGAGGTCCTTGCCGATGACTTCCGGGATCACCGCTTCCACCGCCTTGGCGATCTCGACGAAACGCTGGCCGCCGCCGGCGCGCTGCGACACGGCGAACAGGGCGTCGACGCGGGGGTCGCGCCGCTTGTGCTCCGGGTGGCCATAGCCCGCGATGGCCTGCTTGCGCTCGCGCCGGCCGGCAACGACGGCCTTGGCCGCTGCCCGCAGGTCGCCGGTCTTCTTCGACTCTTCCTCGATCTCGACGTACAGGCGACCCGCCGTTTCGGATGCGCCGAGGATCACGGAGCCGGAGCCGAGCAGCCCCGCGGCCACGGCGCCCTGCATCGCGTCGGGCGCCGCCGCCATCGTCATGCGCGCGGCCTGGACGCTCGGGACCAGCCCGTGCTCGGCGATCGCCACCAGCGTCGCGTTGAGCACCTGGCTGGCCGCCGCGTCGGGCTTGCGCCCCGTCAACAGCAGGAAGAAGTAGTCGCCGAAGTTCACCTGCCCGATCAGGTCGCGCGCCAGGTCGTGGCCCCGCACGACGATGGTGTCTTCGTTGGACGTGCAGATCGCGGAGCGCGGCTGCGTGGCCTTGCCGATTTTCATGCGGAGGGCACCAGCCGGAAGTCGTACTTCGCCGTGTAGTACGGCTGCTTCATCTCGCGCCCGTCCGGCGCCTTGCCTGGCGGGTGCTTGGGGAAGTCGACGATCAGGCTGTTGCGCACGCCGAAGACCGCATCCGAATCCAGGTACGGGCTGTCATTGACGAAGATGTGCGTGATCAATCGCTCGTGCCCGGGCGCGTTGAGCATCATGTGCATGTGGCCCGGCCGGTTGAGGTGGCGGCCCATCTTCGCCAGCATGGCGCCGACCGGCCCGTCGCCGGGCACGGGGTAGAAGGTCGGCTTGATCGACCAGAAGCGGTAGTTGCCGTCCTTGTCGGTGCGGAACTGGGCGCGCAGGCTCATGCTGTCGCCCTTCTGCATGTCGTAGAAGCCCTCGTCGTCGCCCGACCAGACGTCCAGTTCGCAATGGGCGACGGGCTTGCCGAAGGTGTCGGTGACCCGCCCGTGGTACAGGGTCGGCTCGCCGTGGCCCGCGCCGATGTCGTCGCCCAGTTCCTTCTTCGGCGCGCCCGGCCAGAAGAACGGGCCTTGCACCGTCGCCTCGGTCGGCTTTTCGCCGGGCTTGTCTTTCAGCGCCTTGGCGCCGCGCGCCTGCTCCAGCGCAACGACCAGCATCGACATGCCCAGCGTGTCCGACAGCAGGATGAACTCCTGCCGCCTCTCGTCGCACTTCTGGCCGGTGGCGGTGAGGAACTGGATGCCGGCCATCCATTCGTCCGGCGTCAGGTCCACCTCGCGGGCGAAGGCATGCGCGTGCTTGACCAGCGCCGTCATGATCAGCTTGAACCGCGCGTCCTTGCAGTCCCCCATGCGGTCGATCACCGCCTGCGCGAAATCGCTCACTTCGAGTTGGGCCATGGCTTGTCTCCTTGGATTCCGTCATCCCCGCGAAGGCGGGGACCCAGGGCTTTCCTGTAGTCCGGCCGAGTCTAGGCATGGCCATCCCCGCATGAAAGTGATGAATTTCGACCGTTATGATCGATGCCATCGATCGCAATACGGGCGAACCCGCACATGGAACTGCGCCACCTCCGCTACTTCGACGCCATCGCCGAAACCCTGAATTTCACCCGGGCGGCGGAGCGCCTGCACGTCACCCAGTCGACGCTGTCGCACCAGATCAAGCAGCTGGAGGATGAGCTCGGCACGCCCTTGTTCGACCGCAGCGGCAAGCAGGTCCGCATGACGGAGGCCGGCGAGATCCTGCGCAGCCACATGACGCCCGCGCTGGAGCAGATCGACCTGGGGCTGCAGGCGCTGCGCGCGCCGGCCGAGGCGGTGATGGGAAGCATCCGCCTGGGCACCACCTCCAGCTTCAACACCCGCATGGTCCCCCAGTGCGTGGCGACGCTCCTGAACCACTATCCAAGCGTGCAGGTCAACGTGGAGGAACTCGCGGCCGGCCGGATCCTGCAGCGGCTGCGCTCCGGGCACCTGGACATCGCGGTCTCCTATCCGCCCGGCGACGGCGGGGACCTGTGGTTCGAGCCCCTGTACAACGAGGAATTGCGGCTGGTGGTGGGCGTCAACCATCCGCTGGCGCGGCGCCGGCGGGTGCGCATGGTCGAACTGCACAACGTCCGCATGGTGTTGCTGCCCGCGCAGTTCCTCACCCGCAAGCTGCTGGACGACTGCTTCCTGGCGGCCCGGGCGAAGCCGCTGGTGATTGCGCAGCTCAACTCGGTGGCGCCGATGATCGAGCTGATCCGGCAGACCGACCTGGCCGGCATCATCACCGAGACGGCGGTGTCGCAGTCGGCGGACCTGCGCGTGATTCCGCTGGAGGACCCGACGCCGATCCGTACGCCCGGGCTGCTGTGGCAGAAGGGCGCAACGCGCTCCCCGGTGCTCAAGCACTTCGCGGAGATCATCCGCAGGGCGGCGGGGACGGCGGCCTAGGAGGCTGCGCGTCAGAGCGGCGCGTTCGTCCGCGCCTGGCGGCGTCCATCGGCCGCCAGCCGCATCCGTCGCAATGGCTGGCGCACGCCAGCGCCCCGGGCGCAGAATGCGGTCACTTCCCCCCACAGGGCGTTCGATGCTCGGCACACTGCGGCTTGCGTTCCAGCCTGGCGACCGCGCTTATGGCGTCCGCGTCCTGCACGCGCTTGACGCCCGCCGGGCCGGCGCCGCCGGGTTGACCGCCTTGCTGCTCTCGCTGGGCGCGCTCGTCAGTCCGGCCTTGCTGGACTTTTTCAGCCCGGCCGAAATCGCGCTCGCCTGGCTCGAACACTTCGCCGAACTGGCCGTGCTGGCAGCGGGCCTGCTGCTGGTGTACACGCTGCTCGACGAAGCACTGCCCGTCGCGATGCCGATGCGGCTGGCGCTGCTGTGCGTGCTGCTGTTCGCGTCGGCCACCGGGTTCGCCCTGCTGCTCTATGCCTATTACGCGCATGGTTTCGGCCACCTCCCGCCGCCGCTGCGGCTGCTCTCGGACGCCTTGCACTGGGGCTTGCCGGCGGTCTTCCTGGTCGTCATCGCGGACCTGCACCGCCGCTCGCTGCGCGCCGATTCCGCCACCCACGGCGCCAACCTGGCACGCGTGCAGCAGGGCCAGGGCGACGCGGAACAGCGGCTCGCCCTGCTGCAGGCGCAGATCGAGCCGCACTTCCTGTTCAACATGCTGGGCAACGTGCGGCGGCTGTACCGCACCCGGCCGCAGGAAGGCGCAGAGGCCATCGACAGCCTGATGCGCTACCTGCGCACGGCGATGCCGCAGGTGCGCAACGCGACCGGATCGCTGGGCGACGAGCTGGAACTGGTGCGCGCCTTCCTGGAGCTGTACCGCATCCGCATGGGCGCGCGGCTGGCCTTCGAGATCGATGCCGACGCGTCGCTGCTCGCGCTGGCATTCCCGCCGATGCTCGCCATGACGCTGGTGGAAAACGCCATCCGCCACGGGGTCGAACCGGCCGGCGGCGGACTCGTGCGCGTGACGGCCCGGCGCACGCGTGAGGCGCTGCAGGTCGAGGTGGCCGATGACGGCGTGGGCTTCGGCGGCGCGGCCAGCAGCGGCACCGGGGTGGGGCTCGTCAACGTGCGGCGGCAGCTTGCCGCGCGCCATGGCGGGCGCGCCCGCCTGACGCTGTCGGCAAGCCGGCCGCGAGGCGCGACTGCGTGCATCGAGCTTCCCCTCGAGACGGGCTGAAAGCACCCGCATGCGTGCACTCTCCGCCCCGGTGCTGCCACTCTCCGACGCCAGCGAGAACCTCTGGCGCGGCACCCCGGCCCGCGGCGCCGTGGCAATGGCCGGCTTGCTCGCCATCGCCGCGCCGCTGAGGTTCTTCATCGGGGCGCTGAGCGTGATGCAGCAGCCCTCTGTCCCCGACATGGTGGAACTGGCCGCGTGGTGGCTGCTGTATGCGGCGGTCTTCTGGCTGGCCCTGCTGGCCGCCGGCCATGCCGGCGCCCGCCTCGTGGCGGGGTTGGACCGGATCGCCCGCGCCGCGTTGTGGCTGGCATTGGCTTGCGCCTGCGCGGCCGCGGCCAACCTCGCGGCAGCGGGGCGCAGCCGCATCCTCATCGAGCAAGGCGTGGTGCAGGGCGCCCTTCCGATGCACCTGTACGGCTTTGCGCTCTCGTTCACGCTGGCGATCCTGTACTTCGCGCTCCTGCGGCGCAGCCGCTTGCACGAGGAAGCCGCAACCCGTCTCGCCGCAGCCCAGGCCGCGCAGCGCGAGGCGCGGCGCCGCCGGGTGCAGATCGACCTGCAGGCGGTGCAGGCGCGCATCGATCCGTCGCTGCTGTTCGGCATGCTCGATGCGGTGCGCCAGGCGTACGCCTGCGACCCGCCGCGCGCGGAACGCCTGCTGGACGAACTGATCGCCTTCCTGCGTGCCTCGCTTCCGCGCCTGCCCAGCGACACCTCCAGCGTTCCGCGCGAAGCCGAGCTCGCACGCGCTTACGCGCAGCTGCTGTCGCTGGCCCAGGCGGCGACCTGGGGCATGAGCGTGGACGTGTCCGAGCCAGCGCGGCATGCGCGCTTTCCCCCCGGCGCGCTGTTGCCGCTGGTGGACGACGCGCTGCGCTCGCGCGGTGGGCCCTGCACATTGCAGGCGACCTGCAAGGGCGGCGTCTGCCGCGTGACGCTCGGCTTGCCGGCGCGTCCGTCCGAGACCACCATCGCGCGCGTGCGGTCGCTGCTGCACGAAATCGACGGCTCGGCCGCCGGCCTGTCCGTCACCACCGAGGCCGGCGCGGCCCAGGTCGAGATGTGGGTGCCCCATGAAAGCTCTTGAGACCGCCCACCGGGCGCCGACGGCGGTGCTCGCCGAGGACGAGCCGCTGCTGGCCGACGAGCTGGCCGAACTGCTGCGCACGCTCTGGCCGCAACTGCAGATCGTCGCCCGGGCCGCCGACGGCGTTGCGGCGCTGCATGCCATCGAGGAGCACCAGCCCGACCTCGTGTTCCTGGACATCCAGATGCCCCTGTTGACCGGGCTGGAAGTCGCCCGGCGCATCGCCGGCGCCTGCCACGTGGTCTTCATCACGTCGTACGACTCGCACGCGCTGGAGGCGTTCGAGGCGGGCGCCATCGATTACGTGCTCAAGCCGCCGAGTGCCGACCGCTTGCTGACCACGCTGCGCCGGGTGCAGGAGCGGCTGCTGCAGCCCGCCGCCGACCTGCGCGGCGCGTTGTCGCGCGTCGGTGCGGCGCCCTCCCTGCCGCGTCCTTTCCTGCAATGGATCAATGCATCGCGAGGCGCGGCCGTTCGGCTGATCACGGTAGAGGAGATCCTGTACTTCAAGTCCGACCAGAAGTTCACGCTCGTGGTCACCGCCGACTCGGAGGCGCTGATTCGCAAGACCATCCGCGAACTCGGGGATGAACTGGATCCGGCGATGTTCTGGCAGGTCCATCGCTCCACCATCGTCAACCTGTATGCGATCGACAGCGTCATCCGCGACGAGCGCGGCAACCTGAGCCTGCGCCTGAAGAACCGCGCCGAGTCGCTGGCCGTGAGCGAAGCGCACACCCACCTGTTCCGCCAGATGTGAAACCCCACCGCAGGAGAGTCCCATGGCCGATGAAGACTGCAAGGAATCCCGCGCATTGAGCCGGCGCCAGGCCGTGGCGCTGCTCGCCGCCTTTGGCGTGGGCGAGGAGGCCATGGCGCAGGACGCGGTCACCACCGACCCGCGCAGCTTCCGCGTGGTGGTCGACAACGCCAGCGTCAGGGTGCTGGAGTACAAGAGCCGGCCCGGCCTGGGCGTGTGCGGGCAGGGCCTGCACTACCACCCGGCGCACGTGACGGTGTCGCTGACGGGCGCGAAGTTGAAGAAAACCGAGAACGGCAAGGTGAGCCTGGTGGACGTGCCGCCCGGCCACGTGTTCTTCGCCGACGCGGAAACGCACGCCGCGGAGGTGATCGGCGGCTCCGGCACGCGCACCTACATCGTGGAGTTGAAGGGCAAGGACTGGAAGCCGAGCACCGGCTGATCCCGCGGCGCCGGCGTTCGTCCGCGCCGGGCCGCAGCGACGGATCGATTCGCCGCATCCGTCGCACCTGGCTTCGCTTGCTGCTGCGTGCTGCCTACATTGGCCGTGAGTCCCCGCCACGTCCCAGCAACGCCGAAGGAAACGCCATGTCACCAGCTCGCACGCCCCTGCTTTCCAGCCTGCTCCTTGCAGCCCTCCTGCCCGCCACGCCGGCCGCGCTCGCCGACGCGGTGGCCGACTGGAACGAAAAGGCCGTGAGCGCGGTGTACGCCGCGGGCATGAGCCCGGACCTGCAATCGCGCAACCTGGCCATCGTCCACATCGCCGTCTTCGAGGCGGTCAATTCGATCGAGCCCCGCTACACCCCCTATCGCGCGCGCCTGCCGGCCGAGCCTGGCACGCTGCCGGAAGCCGCGGTTGCCGCCGCGGCGCACGCCACGCTGCAAAAGCTGCTGCCGACGCAGGCCAAGGACCTGGACGCTTTCCTGCAGGCCGCGCTGGCGCGTATGCCGGACAGCCCCGGCAAGGCCAGTGGCATCCGCCTGGGCGAGCGCGCTGCCGCATCGATCCTGGCCGAACGCGAGCAGGACGGCTCCAACGCACCCATCACGTACCGCCCGTTCACGCTGCCGGGCAAATACGTGCCGACGCTGTTCCCGGCTTCCTCCACCTGGAGCGCGGTGCGGCCGTTCGTGCTGAAGTCCGGCGACCAGTTCCGGCCGCCGGCGCCCTACGCGCTGACCAGCCCGCAATGGGCCGCCGACTTCAACGAAGTCAAGCGGATGGGCGCCAAGACCGGGTCCGCCCGCACGCCGGAGCAGAACGACATCGCCCGCTTCTGGCAGCTCACCGGGGCGGCCACGTACAACCCCGTGACGCGCCACGTCGTCGCCGTCAGGAACCTCGACCTGCTGGACAGCGCACGCCTGTTCGCACTGTCGGCCATTGCCACCGCGGACACGGCGATCACGATCTTCGATGCCAAGTACGCGCACAACTTCTGGCGCCCCGTCACGGCCATCCGCAATGCCGACATCGACGGCAACGACGCCACGGCGATCGACCCGAACTGGGAACCGATGATCAACACGCCGATGCATCCCGAGTACCCGTGCGCCCACTGCACCTTCCAGTCCGCCGCCGCGGGCGTGCTGCAGACGTTGTACGGAGACGTGGTGCCGAAGTTCACCCTCACCAGCACGGCGGCGCCGGGCGTGACGCGCTCCTTCGAACGCCTGTCCGACTACGTGACCGAGGTCGTCAATGGCCGCATCTACGAAGGCGTGCACTACCGCACCTCCGGCGAAGTGGGCGCCGCGCTGGGACGCAAGGTGGCCGAGGAAGTGGTGAAGACCCGGCTGCAGCCGCTGCAATCGTCGGCGGCCGCGCGTTAGCGTCAGCGCTGCCCGAACGTCATGCCGTCGAACAGGTCCTTGTATTGCCGCGGCTGCGAGCGCCAGTACTGCCGGGGCGCGGACACATGGGCACCGAGTTCGGCCGCGGCATGCCAGGGCCAGCGCGGGTCATAGAGCATGGCGCGCGCCAGGGACACGGCGTCGGCCTCGCCATTGGCGATGATGGCCTCGGCCTGCCGCGCTTCGGTGATCAGGCCCACGGCCAGTGTCGGCAGGCCGACTTCTGCCTTCACGCGCTGTGCGTACGGCACCTGGTAGCCGGGGCCGAGCTTGATGGCCTGCTGGGGCGAAACGCCGCCCGTGGTGACGTGGATGGCCGCGCAGCCGCGCGCCTCGAGCGCTTGCGACAACGCCACGGTCCCTTCGATGTCCCAGCCGCCGGGCACCCAGTCGGTGGCCGAAATGCGCGCCCAGACCGGGCGGTCGGCCGGGAACGCCGCGCGCACCGCGTCGAACACCTCGATCGGAAAGCGCATCCGGTTCTCGCGGCTGCCACCGTAGTCGTCGTCGCGGTGGTTGGCCAGCGGCGAGAGGAACTGGTGCAGCAGGTAGCCATGCGCCATGTGGATCTCGATGCCGTCGAAGCCCAGCCGCGCAGCGCGCCGCGCCGCCGCCGCGAAGTCGTCGCGCACCTTGTCCATGCCGGCGCGGTCCAGCGCCAGCGGCGCGTCCTCGCTTGCGGAGTGCGGCACGGCGCTGGGGGCCAGCGTCTTCCACCCGTTCGGCTCGTGCGGACGAATCTGCGCGCCGCCGTCCCACGGCGCGTGGCTCGATCCCTTGCGGCCTGCGTGCGCCAGCTGCACCGCCAGGCCGATGGGCGAGTGCTTGCGAACCGCCTGCATGACGTGTCCCAGTGCGGACTCGTTCGCGTCCGTGTAAAGACCCAGGTCGCCCGGCGAAATGCGGCCTTCGGGCGAGACGGCCGTGGCTTCGACGATCAGCAGGCCGGCGCCGGACAACGCGAGGCTGCCCAGGTGGATCATGTGCCAGTCCGTGGCCGAGCCCTCCTCGGCGGAGTACTGGCACATCGGCGCGATGACGATGCGGTTGTCAAGGCGCAGCGCGCCGATGGAGAAAGGCTCGAAGAGGCGGCTCATCCCCGCAGGCTACCGCATGGCCGGCAAGGCGTGCCGCAAGCCGCTGTCGGCGGCCTGACGGATGAGGCTACATGCCGTGTTCGCAACCGCCGGCGGACGCCTTCGCCGTGTCCGATGCGCTCGGAATGCCGTCGTCGGCAGGCAGCGCGCTGCGCTCCAGCGCCGCCGTCGGCAGGACGGACGAACGCGCGGCGACAGGGACTGCAGAGGCGGCCTCGCGGACCTGCACGCTGGGCTCGGGGGGCCTCGGCGCGTCCAGCGCGGCGAGCGCCAGCCCGCCGATCAGGGCGGCAGTCACGGCGCCGGCCCAGCGGGCCCGCGGATCGACCCGCGTCGGCGTAGATGAGCCTGCTTCGGCCACGGAGGCCGGGTGTTCACGAACGAGATGGCACATGGCGCGCTCCTTCACTCGGATCGCTTCCAGTATGAACCTCCGGGGCCGCGCGGCCCGTGATTTTTCGTGCTGCCCCGCGCCTATTTGTAAGCGCGTTGAACTCGCCAGCGTAGGACGCCTCCGACCTTCACAACGCCTTCGTGGAGCCAAAGCCAGATGTGGAAATCGCTTGCCGCTGTCCTCCTGCCCGCCGCCGTGTTCGCATCGGGCCTGGCCAAGGCAGACCGCCCGGATGAGTTCACGCAGGGCATGGAGACGATGTGGGAAGCGATGTGGCATCAGAGCGGCATGCCCACCCGCCTGGTCCGCTGGGAGCAGGACATCAAGGTGCGCATCACCGGCGTGAACCTGGTCACGCACAAGCAGCACACGCTCGATGCCTTGCGCACGGTCGCGGCCGAGGCGGGCGTCCAGGTCATCGACGTCAGCGATGCGGCTGACGCACAAGAGCAGGCCAACCTCAGCATCGACATCACGCCGAACTCCGATCTCAGCGAGAACCAGCCGTGCGAGACCCGGCTGGACTACCAGACGGAGGACCGCATCGAGGCGGTCTCCATGCAGATGCGTGACAGCGACGCCGCCCGCTGCATCTACCATGAGGCGATGCACGTCATGGGTGTGCGCGGCCATCCCGAGGGCAACACGGTGCTGAGCTACTTCACCGGCCACGTCGAGGGCCTGCAGCCCCTGGACAAGGCGATGCTGCACGCCTGGTACTCGCCGCAAGTGCGGGGCGGCATGACGCCCTTCGAAGTGATGCCGGCGCTGGCCGACGAGCTGGTCAGGATCCTGCCCGACCGCGAGCAGGCGCTGCAATCGCGCGACCGCTTCTTTACACGGACCATCCAGCAGATGCACGCCTTTGCCGAGGGCGAAGGCGACGTGCCCCAGATCGTCAAGCGCTGCGGCAAGGCCACGGCCGAAGGCATCCGGCTGGGCCGCAGGGAGATGAGCTACTTCCTGTCCGTCGCCTATGCGCAGGGGGCGACGGTGGCAAAGGATGCCGCGCAGGCGAAGCACTGGATGCAGCGTGCCGCCAACCTGGGCAGTGGCACTGCCGCGGCCACCACTGCAGAGCCAGCGGCCAGCCGCGGCTGACGCAGCGCACCATCCCACGGGTGGCTGTCAAGCCCCGGCAAGAATTTCATGCGGGTTCTCGCCGGGAAATGCACGGCGAGCGCAGGTTTGAGGGACACTCGCTGCATGGCAAAGAAACACGCATTCACCGCAGCAGAAAACGAAGAAATCGTTACCCTGATCATCGAAGACGCGGCGGACCTCACGCCCAAGGAGCTCGAGCAGGAGCGCCTGGCGAAAATGGAAGAACTGAAGAAACTCAGCTGGATGGCCCATAGCGCCGAGCAACTGGCCGGGCGCATCCCGACCTCGGTGTTCGCGATGGGCGACCTCGTCACGGCCGGCTGATCGCCGGCGGCCGCATCACGCGGCGCGCAACAACGCACCCTTCACTTCGACGCCGCGGCTTTCCAGCACGCGACGCGAAACCGCCCAGCCGCGCCGGTGGTGCTGCCGCAGGATCTCGCGCAGCATCGCACCAGCGCGGTCGCGCAGCGCATCCAGGATGGCCTCGTGCTCGCGCACCGCGTGCGCCCACCGTTCGTTCTGCTGGTTTCCGGCATAGCGGTAGCGGCGGATGCGCGCGCATTCGGCGGCATAGATCCTGGACAGCACCGGGTTGCCGGCGGCCTCGACGATGTGCTGGTGGATCGCCTGGTTCAGGTGAAAGTACTGCATCAGGTCGCCTTCCCGATGCGCCGCGGCCATGCGCGCGTGCAGTTCCTCGATGGCCGCGATCTCCGGATCGGTAATGCGCTCGCACGCAGGCTCCGCCGCGAGCGTCTCCAGGCCGATCAGCACCTCGATCGCCGCCTCCACTTCCTCGATGGACATCGCCGTCACCACCGCGCCGCGGTTGGGCTCGATCTTCACCAGCCCCTCGGCCTCCAGGATCTTGAAGGCCTCGCGCAGCGGCGTGCGCGACATGCCGGCGAGCTGGTCGGCCACCAGCCGCTCGGTGATGCGCTGACCCGGCGCAAGCGCTCCCGAGACGATCAGCTCGCGCAGGCGGCGGGCCGCCACGACGGTGCGGGTGCCGCGGTCTTCCGGAGTCGAATGCATGGCGCGTATTTTCGTGTGCATGCAATCAATGTCAATACGCAAGCTTCTGGGGGTATTTACGGAGGTTGATGCGACCGATTGCATGCAAACTTAGCTTCAATGAACCATGAGACCCATTACGCGGCCGCGACACGCCCGGTCGAGACCTGCGTGGTCGGCAGCGGCGGCTTCGGCCGCAGCTTCCTGGCGCAGGCGCTGCGCATCCCCCTGATCCATGCCCGCGTCGCTGTCGACCGCGAGGCCGACATCGCTGCCGCCGCTCTTCGATCGATCGGCCTCGACGAGAGCCGCATCGCCGTTTGCAATACCGCCGCACAAGCCACTGCCGCCTGGGAGCGCGGGCAGCACATTGCCGCCGCTGACGTGACCGTCGTGCTCGGGCTGCCGCTGGACCTGCTGATCGAGGCCACGGGGCATCCGGAGGCAGGAGCGCGGCACGCGCGGCTGGCGATCGAGGCCGGCCTGCACGTGGCGCTGGCGTCCAAGGAAGTCGACAGCGTGATCGGTTCGGAACTGGCCCGCCTGGCGCAAGGCAGGGGCAAGGTGGTGACGCCCGTCGACGGCGACCAGCCCGCGCTGCTGATCGGCCTGGTGACCTGGGCGCGCACGCTGGGCCTGCAGGTCGTGGCAGCGGGCAAGTCGAGCGAATACGACTTCGTGTTCGACCAGGACGCCGGCACCATCGACAGCAACGGCGAGCGCATCCCCGTGTCCGGCTTCGACAAGCTGTGGACCCTGGGTGGCGGCAACGCCGGCACGCTGGCACGCGCGCGTGCGCAGGCCTGCGCCGCATTGCCGCAGCGCGCCGTGCCCGACCTGTGCGAGTTGCTGGTGGTCGCCAACTCCACCGGCCTGGTGCCGGATCGCCCCACGCTGCACGCGCCCATCGCCCGGATCACCGAGGTGCCGACCTTCTTCGCGCGGGAGGGCGACGGCGGCCTGCTCGCAAGCTCGGGTTCGCTGGATGTCTTCCACTGCCTGCGCGCGCCCGACGAGGTCAGCCTCGCCGGAGGCGTTTTCGTGGTCGTGCGTTGCGATGACGAGGAGACCTGGCGCCTTTTGGCCGGCAAGGGCCACATCATGAGTCGCGACAACCGCCACGCGATGCTGCCGATCCCGCGTCACCTGCTCGGGCTGGAGGCGGCGACGAGCGTGCTGGATGCGGTGCTTCACGGCCGCTCCAGCGGCGCGCAACAGCCGCGCCCCGTGCTCGACCTGGTGCCGCGCGCCACGCGCACGCTGAAGGCCGGTGGGCTGCTGGAGATGGGGGGCCATCACCACACCATCGACGGCACCACGGCCGAACTGCTGCCTGCCGCCGCGCTGGGCCCGGGCGTGCCCGTGCCCTTCTACCTGGCCGCCAACCGCCGCCTGGTGCGCGACGTCGCCGCGGGCCAGCCGGTGTGCTTCGACGACATCGAGATCGAGACCGATTCGGAACTGCTCGCGCTGCGCCGATCGCAGGACGCCCATTTCTTCCCGGCCACCGCGGCCTGATCACACGACCCACAGGAGACACCATGCAGACCCTCACCCTCACGCGCATCGCCGCGGTCGCCATCGCCGCCTGCGCGCTGCCAGCCATCGCTGCCGAATGGAAGCCGTCGCGGCCGGTCGAATTCATCGTCACGGCGTCGCCGGGCGGCGGCACCGACCAGTTCGCGCGCGTGGTGCAATCGATCGTGCAGAAGTACAAGCTGATGCCCGTGCCGGCGGTGGTCAGCAACAAGGGCGGCGGCGCCGGCACCGAAGGCCTGATCGCGGCCAAGGCAGCCAAGGGCGACCCGCACAAGCTGGTGTTCTCCACCAACCTGGCTTACCTGATGCCGATGATCACCAAGGTGGGCTACTCCATCGACGACGTGACGCCGCTGGCCGTGATGGCGGCCGACGAATTCATCCTGTGGTCCTATGCGGACGGCCCGTACAAGAGCGCCAAGGACCTGATCGCGGCGGCGCGCGCCAAGAACGGCGGCTTCAAGATGGGCGGCTCCCAGTCCAAGGACACCGACCACATCCTGACGCGGCAGATCGAGAAGGCGACGGGGGTCACCATGACCTATGTGCCCTTCAAGTCGGGCGGCGAGGTGGCGGTGCAGCTGGCCGGCGGCCACGTCGAGGCCAACACCAACAACCCGTCGGAGAACGTGTCGCATTGGCGCGCCGGCAAGGTGCGCCCCCTGTGCGTGTTCGCCAAGCAGCGGCTGCCGCTGAAGGACAAGATCGCGGGCGACATGAGCTGGGCCGACATTCCCACCTGCAAGGAACAGGGCATCGCCGTGGACGAGTTCCGCATGCCGCGTACCGTGTGGGCCATGGGCGACATCACGCCGGAGCAGACGGAGTACTACCGCAAGCTGCTGGCGCAGGTGCGCGAAAAGCCGGAGTTCAAGGACTGGCTGCGCAACGGCATGCAGACCGACCTGTTCATCACCGGCGCGGACCTGGCGCGCTACATCGCCAACGACAAGACCGCCAACAAGGTGCAGTTCAGCCAGGACGGCTGGCTGCTGAAGGACTGATCGCATGGCCCTGGCCCGCCGTACGCTCGAAATCGGCACGGCCGCCGCGCTGGCCCTGTTCGCGTCGGCGGTGATCGCCAGCAGCCTGCAGTTGCAAAACGGCTGGGGCCCCACGGGGCCGCAGGCCGGCTACGTGCCGCTGCGCCTGGGCGGGCTGCTGCTGCTGGTGAGCCTTGGGCTGCTCGTACAGGCAGCGCGCGCGCCCGGCGGGGGCGAGCCTTTTGCCACGCGCGAGCAACTGGCGCGCAGCCTGTCGCTGTTCGTGCCGACGGTGGCCATGGCCATCGGCATGACCTGGCTCGGCGTGTATTTGACGGGCGCCGTCTTCCTGGCGTACATGGCGCGCCGCCACGGCGGCATGCGCCTGGGCCGCGCCATCGCCATCGGGGCCGGCGCCACCGTGGTGTTCTTCCTGATCTTCGAGCTGTGGTTCAGCGTCCCGCTGGCCAAGGGTCCGCTCGAGCACTGGCTCGGGTTGTAAGCGCACCGCCCCGCCATGCTGGACCAACTGAACCTTCTCGCCGGCGGCTTCCAGACCGCCTTCAGCGTCTACCACGTGTCGCTGATGGTGGCTGGGGTGCTGCTCGGCATCCTGGTGGGCGTGCTGCCCGGGCTGGGTGCGCCCAACGGCGTCACGCTGCTGCTGCCGTTGACGTTCACGATGCCGCCGGTGGCCGCGATCATCCTGCTGTCGTCGATGTACTGGGGCGCGCTGTTCGGCGGCTCCACCACGTCGATCCTGTTCAACATCCCGGGCGAGCCTTCGTCGGTGGCCACCACTTTCGACGGCCACCCGATGGCGCGCAAGGGCGACGCGGCGCATGCGCTGGCCATCGCGTTCCTGTCGGCCGGCTTCGGCGCCCTGGCCGGCGTGATCGTGGTCACGCTGGTGGCCAACGCCATCGCGGAGTTCGCGCTGAAGTTCAGCCCGGCCGAATACTTCGCGGTCTATTTCCTCACCTTCTGCAGCTATGCGGGCATGAGCGGCGGGAAGCCGCTGAAAACCATCGCGGCGCTGCTGGTCGGCTTGATCCTCGCCGGTGTCGGCACGGACACGGTGTCGGGCGAAATGCGGCTGGCCTTCGGCACCGACATCCTGGTCGGCGGGATCTCCTTCCTCGCGGCCGTGGTGGGCCTGTTCGGAATCGGCGAACTGCTGGTGACGGTGGAGGAAGGTCTGGCGTTCAAGGGCCTGCACGCCCGCATGAGCTGGCGCACCGTGTGGCATGCCGCCAAGGAGATGCCGCGCTACGGCTGGACGCTGCTGCGCTCCACGGCGATCGGCTGCTGGATGGGCATCACGCCCGGCGGACCGACCGCGGCCTCCTTCATGTCCTATGGCATCGCCAAGCGTTTCTCCAGGCGCAGCGAGCATTTCGGCCAGGGCGAGCCGGAGGGCGTGGTGGCTCCCGAGACGGCCGACCACTCGGCCGGCGTTTCCGCGCTGCTGCCGATGCTGGCCCTGGGCGTGCCCGGCTCGGCGACCGCGGCGGTGATGATGGGCGGCCTGATGATCTGGGGCCTGCAGCCGGGACCGATGCTGTTCATCGAGCAGAAGGACTTCGTGTGGGGCCTGATCGCCTCCATGTACATGGCCAACGTGGTGGCCATCGTGCTGGTGCTGGCCACCATCCCGCTGTTCGCGGCGATCCTGAGGGCGCCGTTCGCCATCATCGGCCCGCTGATCGTGGTGGTCTGCCTGATCGGCGCCTACACCATCGGCGGCAAGATGTTCGACGTCTACCTGGCGCTGGTCTTCGGCGTGGTGGGCTACGTGTTCAAGAAGCTCGACTACCCGATCGCGCCGCTGATCCTGGCGATGGTGCTGGGCGACAAGACGGAAGACGCCTTCCGCCAGTCGATGCTGCTGTCCGATGGTTCGCTGCGCATCTTCTACGCCAACGGCCTGGTCGGCACCTTGATGTCGGCGGCACTACTGCTGCTGGCCTGGAGCTTCCTCAGTCCCCTGTGGAGGAAGCGGGTCCCGGCGGCCGGGGCGGCCTGAGGCCGGCCGCTGCTTCGGCGGCACGCAACTTGTCCTTCTTGCTCGGGCGTTTGCCCTTGACGCCACCGGTGCCGGCGGCTGCTTCCGGCATGGCCACCGGTTCGAAGCCCGCCACCTGTTCGCGCTCGACGCGCATGCCGTGCCGCTTTTCGATCAGGCGGAAATGCGGCTCCGTCGCCGCACTGACGAAGCTGACGGCCACGCCGCTGGCGCCCGCGCGCCCAGTGCGGCCGATGCGGTGCACGTAATCGTCGGCCGAGCGCGGCAGGTCGTAGTTCACCACCACCTGCAGGCCGGGGATGTCGATGCCGCGGGCAGCCAGGTCGGTGGTCACCAGGACTTCGAGGGCGCCGCTCTTGAAGTCGCGCAGCACGGCCGTGCGGCCGCCCTGGCTCATCTCGCCATGCAGCGCTGCTGCACCGACACCGCGGTCCGACAGCTTGCGCGCGACATGCTCGGTGGCGTGGCGCGTGGCCACGAACACCAGCACGCTGCGCCAGCCGGCCTGCTGCACCAGGTGCCGCAGCAATTCCGTGCGGCGCGGCGCATCGACGGCGATCGTGCGCTGCGCGATGGCGGGTTCCGCGCGTTCTTCTGCCGTCGCCTCGACCCGCGCGGCGTCGTGCAGCAGCGCGTCGGCCAGCGCCTGCACGCCGGGCGGGAAGGTGGCGGAGAACAGCAGGTTCTGGCGGCGTGCCGGCAATGCGCCCAGGACCCGGTCGCGCTCCTCGGCGAAGCCCAGGTCCAGCAGCCGGTCCGCTTCATCGAGCACCAGCGCTTCCACCGTGTCCAGCCGCAGCGCGTTGCGCTCCATCAGGTCCAGCAGCCGCCCCGGGGTGGCGACCACCACGTCGGCCCCACCGCGCAGGTTCATCATCTGCGGGTTCACCGAGACGCCGCCGAACAGCACCGCCACCTTCAGCGGCCGATGCAAGGGTTCGCCGAGCTGCCGGAACGCCTCGCCGATCTGCGCGGCCAGTTCGCGCGTCGGCACCAGCACGAGCACGCGCACCCGGCGAAACGCGTGCTGCCGCCCCGCCACCAACCGCTGCAGCAGCGGCAGCGCGTAGGCGGCGGTCTTGCCGGATCCGGTGGGGGCCAGCCCCAGCAGGTCCTGCCCCTGCAGCAAGGGCGGGATCGCCTGCACCTGGATCGGGGTCGGCACGCTGAAGCCCGCTTTCCGGCACGCACCTGCCAGCTCGGCGGAGAGCCCGAGCGACTCGAACGTCGCATCAGTCATTGGGCTACCCTCCGCGCTACGCGCTGCGGGATTCGCCTTGGGGCGGCCCGGCGGCTCATGGCGAGCGATGCAGCCGGGGTGCGGACAGCGCCTGCAGGCTTTCGGTGATGGCGACGTCCACGTCGCGCCACCTGCCGGCCAGCCCGGCTGCGGCGAGCGCCTTCTCCAGCGCCTTGAGCTCGCGCACGCCGGGGGCGACCTTGATCTGCGCGATGGCGGCCGCCGGGTTGCCGGCGCGCAGCAGCGCGACGACCTTGCCGGGCCAGGGGGAGGGAGATGCCAAGTCGATGTTCCTTCGTGGGGCTGAGAAGCGATTGTCCTTGGTATCCTGCCGCACCGCATGCCGCCGAACTCCATGGACGAAACCAACCAGATCGAACCCCCGCCGTCCTTCGTCGCACTGTTCGCCTCGCCCTCGGGCCACAAGCTGCTGGAACCCATGTCCACCGTGCGGCAGCGCTACGAACTGTGCGAAGACCTGGCCCAGGCGTTGACGGAGCAGGCCTCGGTCCATCTCTTCAAGTCCGGCGGCAGCGAGCGGGAGGTGCTGGAGAAGATGGAGCTCGCACTGACGACGCAGGAGTCACCGATCACGGCCCGGGAAGCGAAGTGGGTCGTGACGCGGCTCGCGGAGCTGTCGGGTTGGGATCCGGCGTGACGCAGCCCCGCGTCTATCTCGCCGGTCCCGACGTGTTCCGGCCGGACGCCGCCGATCACGGCCGCAAGCTGGTGGCACTGTGCGCAGCGTATGGCTTCACCGGCGTGTTCCCGCTCGAACCGGCACTGCCGCCCGGCCTGTCGCCGCCCGCGCTGGCCGCGCACATCTACCGTGCGAACGTCGCGCACATCGACGCGTGCGATGCGGTCGCCGCCAATCTCGACTTCTTTCGCGGTGCCGAGCCCGACAGCGGCACCTGCTTCGAAGTGGGCTATGCGGTGGCACGCGGCAAGCCGGTGGTCGGCTACGTGCCGGACCCGGGCACTTTCGCGCAACGCATCCGCCAGCGGCATCCGCACGCCGTCGGCGAGGGCCTGGTCGATGCGAACGGTTGGCAGCTGGAAGAGTTCGGCTTGCCGCTCAACCTGATGCTGGGCGTGCCCTGCCGCGTGGTCGTCGGCGACCTGCGCGCCGCTCTGGAGCTGCTGCGCGCGCAGCTGCAGGGCTAAAGCCGTCCGCCGGCGCGCGCGGCTTCGCACACCGCGTCGTAGGTCCAACCCAGTTCCTCGCCTTCGACGGGCCGCACCGGTCCCGGAACGCTGGACATGAAGACCGGCGCGCCCGCCCCGTCGTACGCATGCGTGGCGAGCGCGCGCATCGTGCGGTGGCCGCAGTCGAACTCGGTTCGCACGGCGGTCCGGTTGATGCGCACCGGGCCGATACGATGGGCCATCAGTTCAGGCGCTCCCGCGGGCCGGCCCCACCAGCGCACCCATACCGTGGCACGCGTGCGCTCCAGGTGCAACGAGTCCAGGTCGACGGCGACTTCGGGTGCGCCCGGCACCGCCGTCCATGCAGCGGCCGCCGCGCCGGCGCACGCGGATGCCATTGCCACTGCGAACACGACCTCGCGGAACTTCATCGCTCACCACGGAAGCGGAGGAACCTTCATCCTATTCCCCTTCGCGGCTTCACGGTCTTGCACTGCAGCATGCAACGCCGTCACGCGTGCGCGAGGCGGTAGAGACCCACGTCGATGCGGCCACTGCGGAAACCGGCTTCGCAATAGCAGAGGTAGTACTCCCAGAGGCGGCGGAAGCCGTCGTCGAAGCCGAGCGCGGCAATCGCTGGCCAGTTCGCGAGGAAGCGCTGTCGCCAGTCCACCAGGGTCTGGGCATAGCTCGAACCGAAATGCAGGTCTTCGTCCAGCTGCAGGCCGGCGGCCTTCGCGTGCTCGCGCAGGGCCTTGCGGGTGGGCAACATGCCGCCGGGAAAGATGAAGCGCTGGATGAAGTCGGCCCCGCGGCGGTAGTCGTCGAACCACGGCTGGCCGATCGTGATGACCTGGAGGACGGCCTGGCCGTCCGCCGCCAGCCGTTGGCGCAGCACGTCGAAGTAGGCCGGCCAGTACTTCTCGCCCACGGCCTCCAGCATCTCGATGGAGACGATGCGGTCGTAAGTGCCCGCCACGTCGCGGTAGTCCTGCAGCCGCAAGTCCACCCGGGCTGCGATGCCCAGCCGCCGGGCCTGCGCTTGCGCGTGCGCCAGTTGCTCGCTCGACAGCGTCACGCCGGTGACGTGCGCGCCGTGGCGCTGCGCCACGGCCGCAGCCAGCGCGCCCCAGCCGCAGCCGATCTCCAGCACCCGCGCGCCACGCGGGGTGTCCAGCAGGCGCACGATCGCATCCAGCCGCAGTTCCTGCGCATCCTCCAGCGTCTCGCGGCCGGTGGGATAGAGCGCGCTGGAATACAGCATGCTGGCGTCCAGCCACTGCGCATAGAAAGCGTTGCCCAGGTCGTAATGGAACGAGATGTTCTGCCGGCTGCCGCGCCGGGTGTTGGCGTGCGCCAGGTGCAGCAGGCGCGACAGCACGCGCCACGGCGCGGAGCCTTGCAACGCGCCGTTCCATGCGGCCTCGTTCGCGCTTCCGAGCATCAGCAGCGCGGTGAGGTCCGGGCTGGACCAGTCGCCGTCGCGGTAGGAAGTGGCCAGGCCGATGTCGCCTTGCAGCAGCAGCCGCCAAAGCGGCCGCCAGCGGTGCAGCCGCAGCGTGGCGTCGGGGCCGGCCTGGCTGCCGCGGGCATGCAGGCGCTCGCCGCCGGGCAGCTCGATGCACAGCGTGCCGCTGCGCAGGCGCTGGAGCAGGCGGCCGACGACGGCGCGCAGCGGCTGGCGCCAGGAGGGCGAGAGGCGCAGCGCGGGTGCGAGGTCCTGGACGGGCGTGTCGGTGCGGGCGTTCATGGTCGGGGGTCGGAAGGGGCGACGGTCAGGGATTCGACGGCCGGCGGTGGCCGGCGCACGAAGGGAACGCGCTTGCGCCAGAGCAGCAGCGCCTCCCAGTGGATGGCGACGATCACCTTGAGGGTGAGCAGGGGGTAGAACAGCAGCGCGCGCAACAGGGCCGCATCGGTCAACGGGAAGCGGCGCGCACCGTGCGTGGCCAGCAGCAGCGGACCGCCTTCATCGTGCACGTCGACACCGATGGACAGGCGCCCGCCGTCGGCATCGCCTGGCGGCCGCATGCGAAAGGCGTATTCGGCCTCCATGCCGATGAAGGGCGAGACGTGCATGCGCTTGGCGCAGCGCTGCGCGATCTGTCCGCCCGCCCGCGCCTCGCGCGCCTGCTCCGTGCTGACGGCCAGCAGGTAGCGGTGGCGCTCGCCGAAGGTGCTGTTCACCTCGTACACGATCGCCTGCAGCTGGCCGTCGGGCCGGTCGCAGAAGTAGACGCTCAACGGATTGAAGGCATAGCCCAGGATGCGAGGCATGGTGTGCAGGCGGATGCGGCCACCCGCCTGCAGGCCCGCCGTGGCCAGCCAGCGATCGACCTGGTCGCGCAGGCGCGGCGCACTGCCGTCGCCGTGGTCCGCCTCGCGAAAGCTCAAGACGTTGCCGCGATTGACGGAGAGCAGGCGCAGGCCGCCGTGCAGCGCGTCGAGCTCGTCCAGGTCCAGCAGCAACGAGAACAGGCCATAGCGAAGCCGGTGCGCACGCGGGCGCAGCCGCTGGTGCACCACGTGCCCGCGATACAGGCCGGAATTCATGCCGGAACGGCCGCAGGGTCCGCCTGCGGCTGCAGGTGGATGCGACCGGACTCGTCGGCCACCGTCCACGGCCGCCGCACCTGCCCCAGCGCCTCGGCAACGGCCAGTCCCGCCTGCAGGCCGTCTTCATGGAAGCCCGAGCCGAAGTACGCGCCGCAGAACCAGGTGCGTTGGCGCCCCTGCAACGCCCACAGCCTGCGCTGGGCGCGCAAGGCCGCAGCGTCGAACAGCGGATGCTCGTAGATCTCCGTGCGCACCAGGTGCCGGGGCTCCGGCGGCCGCAGCGGGTTCAGCGTCAGGAACAGCGGGTTGTCCTGCGGGATGCCTTGCAGCCGGTTCATCCAGTACGTCACGCAAGGCGGCTGGTCCGTCCCTGTGCGGTCGGCCAGGTAATTCCAGCTGGCCCACACGCTGCGCCGCACGGGCATCAGCGCCGGGTCGCGATGCAGCACGGCGTGGTTGCGGCTGTAGCCGAAGGCGCCGAGCAATCGGCGCTCGTCGTCATGGGCGTCGGGCAGCAGGCGCAGCGCCTCGTCGGCGTGCGTGGCCACCACCACCTGGTCGAACCGCTCGAGGTGCCAGCCGGCGCGCGTGCGCAGCGCCACGCCGTCGGCGCCGCGCCGGATTTCCAGCACGCCGTGGTCCAGGTGCAGGCGATCCGCGAAAGGCGCGCAAAGGCGCCGCACGTATTCGCGGCTGCCGCCGTCCACCGTGCGCCAGACCGGCCGGCCGCTGACCTGCAGCAGGCGGTGGTTCTGGCAAAAGCGCAGGAACGCCTCGGTCGGATAGTCGGCCACCCGGCCCGGCGAGGCCGACCAGATCGCGGCGGCCATCGGCAGCAGGTGGTCGTCGCGGAAGGCGTCGCTGTAGCCGCGGCTGGCCAGGTATTCACCCAGCGGCTGCAGGCCGGCGGCCGCGCCGTCGCCAGGCGCTTCGCGGTAGAAGCGCGCCAGGTCGCGCAGCATCGCCCAGAAGCGCGGGCGCAGCAGGTTGCGCTTTTGCGCGAACAGGCCGCGCAGGTCGGTGCCCGCATATTCGAGTGCGCCGCCGTCCAGGCTGACCGCGAAGGACATGTCGGACGCCTTGGTGGGCACCTCCAGGTGGCGGAACAGCGCGGTGAGGTTGGGATACGCCGGCTCGTTGTAGACGATGAAGCCGGTGTCCACCGGCACGCTGCCCCCCGGGCCCGGCGCATCGACAGTGTGGCTGTGGCCGCCGCTGCGGGCGTCCGCTTCGAACACGCTCACCTCGTGCCGCTGCGACAGCAGCCAGGCACACGACAGGCCGGAGATCCCGGAGCCGACGACGGCTATGCGCGGGGGACGGGAGTCAGGGGGACGCGAGGGGGCCATGCCACCCTTACGCAGCATCGCGCGGATTGGATGTGCCGGCGTTCAGCCTTTGCCGAAATGCAGCACCACGGCGGCGGCCGCCCATGCGGCCAGGCCCGTGGCCACGGTGCCCCAGGCGAGGTCGGCCAGGGTGACCGACCAGGGCCAGCCGCGCAGCGTCGCCTGGTTGGTCAGGTCGTAAGTTGCGTAGGCGACGAACCCCAACGCCAGGCCGCGCAGCAACGCACCCGTGGCGCTGCCCGAAGCCACGGCGGGGGCGACCGCGAAGCCCACGATGCCGGCGACGTACACGAAATAAAAGGCGGCGGCCGGCCCCAGGGCGAACTTGTCCGCCATGAGGCTGCCCAGCGCGGGCCGATACAGCCGGTCGGCCATGGAGGTCAGCCACACGGCGTCGAGCCCCAGGAAGGCGAGCGCGGTCACGGCATAGGCGGCGGCGAATTGCAGGAAGGTCATGGTTTGCGGGGTCGTGGGATGAAGGAGCTGGTGCGGCGCACGTAGTCGGCGTAGCCGGGGCGGCGGCCTGCGATTTCCCGCTCCAGCAGGCTGACGCCCGACACCTTGAGCAGCAGCACCGTCATCAGCAGGGGCGAGGCCAGCGACCACGCGGCGGAAATGCCACCGCCGGCGACGGCCATGCAGGCCAGGCCCCACCAGACGCAAGCCTCGCCGAAATAATTGGGATGGCGCGACCAGCGCCAGACGCCGTGCTGCAGCACCTGGCCGCGGTTGGCCGGGTCCTTGCGAAAGCGCGCCAGTTGCGCGTCGGCAATGGCTTCGAAGACGATGCCGAACAGGGCCAGCGTGGCACCGAGCAGGTCCCAGATGCCGAAGCCGCGCGGATGGCCGGCGCCGGCCAGCAGCGGCCAGGACACCACCCAGGCCAGCACCGCCTGGAGGAGGAACACCGTGAACAGGCTGCGCACCGCGAACCGAGGACCATGCTCCTGGCGCATCGCGGCGTACCGCCGGTCCTCGCCATGGCCCCGGTTGCGCCAGGTGATGTGCGCGGTCAGCCGCACGGCCCACACGGCGAGCAGCGCGAACATCCAGGTCGCCCGATCGGCCACGGACCAGCCCGATGCCAGTTGCCAGGCGTACACCCCTGCGGGCGCCGCCACCAGCAGGGCCCACGCCCGGTCGGCCAGGCTCGCGTCGCGCAGCGGCAGGCTGGCGATCCACACGGCCACGGCCAATGCGATCGCCGGGACCAGTCCGAGGAGGGCAATGCCGGGCATGCAGGCGGTACGCAGCCGCCGGCGCAACGGATTCACCCTGCAGCGGCTTGGCGGCGGGCGCTCAGCCGGGCGTCCCCCATGGCGGGTCGGCAAACCGGTCGGAGAGAAACTCCACCAGCGCGCGCACTTTCGGAAGAACGAACTTGCGCGTGGGGTACAGCGCGTAGATGCCGAACTCCGTGGATCGGTACTGCGGCAAGACCTCGACCAGTTCGCCCGACGCCAGTTCGCGTGCGACGAGGAAGGTCGGCTGGAGCTGGATCCCCGCGCCGCCGATGCACGCTGCCGTGCATGTGTCGCCGTTGTTGCTCCACATGCGCGGGCGCACCTTGACGCTCACCGGTCCGTCCGGCCCGGTGAACTGCCACTGGTCACCCACCGCAAGCAGGCTGTAGCCGATGATGTCGTGCTGCGCGATCTCAGAGGGCTCTCGCGGGGCACCACGCCGCTGCAGGTACGAGGGCGCCGCGCAAAGCACCGCACGGGTGGATGCGAGCTTGCGCGACACCAGCGTGGAATCCGGCAGCCGCGCGATCCGCACGGCCAGGTCGAATCCTTCTTCCACCAGGTCGATCACCCGATCCGCCAGTTGCACGTCGAGCGCGACCCGTGGATGCGCCTGCATGAATTCGCTCCACAGCGGCGCCAGATGACGGATGCCGAAGCTGACCGGAACGCTCAGCTTGAGCAGGCCGCTCGCCGTGCCGCTGCGGGTGGAGAGCTCGGCCTCGGAGGCCTCGATGCTCGCCAGGATCTCCCGGCTGCGCGCCAGGAACACTTCGCCCTCCGAAGTCAGGGAGAGCTTGCGGGTCGTGCGGTGCATCAAGCGCACGCCCAGCCGTTGCTCCAGGTCCGACACGTGGCGCGATACCGCCGCCTTGGACATGCCCAGCCCATCGGCCGCCGCGACGAAGCTGCCAGCCTCGGCCACGGCAGCGAAGACGCGCATTTCCTGGTACTTGTCCATTGTTCCGATTTTCTGAACAACCTAACTCATTGCCCATACTTTATCTCTTCGCCATCGGCCAATACAGTGGATGCAGTTCAAAGGAGCAACCATGTCCAATCTGCCCTCCCTCTTCGTTTCCCACGGTGCACCGACCTTCGCCATCGAACCCGGTCTCGCCGGCGCCCAGTTGCGCGCGCTGGGCCGTGCACTGGACAAGCCCCAGGCCATCGTCGTCGTTTCGCCGCACTGGATGACGCGCGGCGTGGAGATCGCGGCCTCGGACCGCCCGGAAACGATCCACGACTTCGGCGGTTTTCCGCGCGCGCTGTACAGCCTGCAGTACCCGGCGCCCGGATCCCCGAGCCTCGCCGCCCGCGTGCAGCAAGTGCTGCGCGCCAGCGGCATCCCATCGTCGCTGGACTCGCAGCGTGGCCTGGACCATGGCGCCTGGGTACCTCTGATGCACATGTTCCCGGAGGCCGACGTGCCCGTGGTGCAGGTGTCGCTGCCGTTCGATACCGACGAAGGTAAGGCCTTCGCGCTGGGCCGCGCCCTGGCGCCGCTGGCGCAGGAGGGTGTGCTGGTCGTCGGCTCGGGCAGCCTCACGCACAACCTGTACGAGTTCCGCTCCGGCGATGTGCTGGAGGCCGCCTATGCGCGCGAATTCTCCGAGTGGATCCGGCGCGCCGTGCAGGACGGCGACACGCAGCGGCTGGTGCAGGCCCTCCGGCTCGCGCCGCACGCCGCCCGCGCACACCCGACCACCGATCACTTCCTGCCCTTGCTGGTGGCCGCAGGCGCGGCATCGACGGTGACGCCGGCGACCGTCATGGATGGCGGCATCCGCCATGGAATGCTGGCGATGGAGTCCTACCTCTTCGGCGAACGCGTCGACCTGCTTGTGGAGGAAGCCGACCATGCATGAAGCTGCCCTCGTGATCGCGCGCCCCCAAGGCGCAAGGCAGCTCGTCCTGCTGTTCCACGGCGTCGGTTCGTCGGCGGCGAACCTGGCGCCGGTCGGCCGGGCGATTGCCGATGCGCGGCCGCAGGCCATGGTCGTCAGCATCGATGCGCCGCACCCTTCGACGCTGGGAAGCGGTCGCGAGTGGTTCTCGGTGGTGGGCATCACCGAGCAGGATCGGCCGCAGCGCATTGCGCAAGCGATGCCACTGTTCCTGGACGCGGTGAGCCATTGGCAACGAACCAGCGGCATCGGCCCCGACGCCACCACGCTGGTGGGCTTCTCGCAAGGCGCGATCCTCTCGCTCGAGGCGACGCAGGTGGACGCCCCTGTGATCCCCGCCGCGCGCGTCATCGCATTGGCGGGCCGCTTCGCGCAACCGGTGCGGCGCGCGCCCGCCGGGCTGCGCTTGCACCTGATCCACGGCCAGCAGGACGCCGTGGTGCCGGTCGCCGCCTCCGTGGCCGCTGCACGCGAGCTGCAGGCGCTCGACGGTCAGGTGACGCTGGACCTGATCCCGGGCCTGGGACACGGCATCGACGCCCGCGCGCTGGCGCTGGCGATTGCCTATCTCGATTGAAGCGGGAACACCATGTCCATCCAGCTGCGCATCGGTGAAGGGGCCTACTCCCTTGCCGAAGGTGACGACGACTTCGCCATCCTGGACGGTGGTCCCGGCGGCTTGCTGTCCTCGACGCGTCCGGTCGACGAGGCGGGACTGGAAACCGCGATCGAACGCGCGGAGGACTGGCTGATGCCGCGCGCCGCTCGCCTGCGGGACGGCGTGCTCGAGGTCAGCGATGCAACGGGCACGCTTCGATCAGGCATGCACGACGTGCTCTCGGTCACCAGCCTCGCCTGGAGTACCGATGACGTGGAAAGCTTCTTCCTCCAGCTCGTCGACATGGCGACGGGACGCGTGCCCGCGGCCAAGCTGGCGGGGCGGCAGCACTTCGTCGCCCACGTGCTGCTGCTGCGGGAGCTGGCCCACCACGGGGCACTGTCACGGATCCGGCTGGCCTGAACTTACTTGGCGAACAGGCGCGAGATGTCGGAGAAAGCCTTGATCTCGATGGCGTTGCCCGAGGGATCCAGGAAGAACATGGTCGCCTGCTCGCCGGGCTCGCCCTTGAAGCGGATGTAGGGCTCGATCACGAACTCCGTGCCGGCGGCACGCAACTTCTTAGCCAGGTCTTCCCAGTCCGCCATCGGCAGCACGATGCCGAAGTGACGCACGGGCACGCCATGGCCGTCCACGGCATTGCGCTGCGAGGCGCCAGATTCAGAGGGCGCCAGGTGCGCGACGATCTGGTGGCCGTAGAAATTGAAATCGATCCACTCGTCGCTGCTGCGCCCTTCCGGGCAGCCCATCGTCTGGCCATAGAAGCGGCGGGCCTGCGCGAGGTCGTGCACGGGAAAGGCGAGGTGGAAAGGCGAGAGCATCGCCGGATTGGAAAGGGGGGCTTGCACGGCTGGCCTCTGGAAGTTGCGTCGCAGACCGCAATGGTAAGGGACGAACGGTCGCTTGACGCTCACATCGCCTGGTATTAAAGTGATATCACTTTCCCAGGAGACGCCCATGAACGTTCCCCCAGCCATGCCGCCGCGCCGGATCACGCGGGAGGTGCCATATCACTCTGGAAATGGCTACTGGACGACGGCGGCCGCCGCGGTGCTCGTCGCCGCCGGTGCGGCGGTGTTCGCGCGCCGGCTGGCACCCTGGCCCGTCGGCGTGGCGCTGCTCCTGGCGGGCGGCGCGCTGCTGGCCGGGCTGTACATGCTGCAGCCGAACGAGGCGGTCATCCTGACGCTGTTCGGCAAATACCAGGGCACCGATCGCACCGAAGGCCTGCGCTGGCGCAATCCGCTGCAAAGCGGCGCCAGGATCTCGCTGCGCGCGCGCAACCTGAACACGGCGCCGCTGAAGGTGAACGACAAGCGCGGCAATCCGGTGGAGATCGGCGCCGCGGTGGTCTGGCGCGTGCACGACACGGCGCAGGCGGTGTTCGACATCGACGATTACACGCGCTTCGTGAGCGTGCAGGCCGAGGCCGCGATCCGGCACCTTGCGACCCAGTACGCCTATGACACCGGCGAGGACCTGGCGGTGGACGAAACCACGCTGCGCGCCGGACTCGACACCGTCGCCAACGCGCTGAAGGACGAACTGAACCTGCGCTTCACCAGCGCCGGCGTCGAAGTGCTCGACGCCAAGCTCACGCACCTGGCGTATGCGCCGGAGATCGCGCACGTCATGCTGCGCCGGCAGCAGGCCACCGCGATCGTCAGTGCGCGCCACCAGATCGTCGCGGGCGCGGTGGGCATGGTGGAAGCCGCGCTCAAGGGCCTGTCGGAACGCAACCTCGTCGTCCTGGACGACGAACGCAAGGCGGCGATGGTGTCCAACCTGCTGGTCGTGCTCTGCTCCGACCACGACGCCCAGCCCGTCATCAACACCGGCACGCTCTACACGTAGCCGGCGCAACCCGGCGTACCGACCTGATGGCCAGCCCCGGAAAGAAGAACTTTCCGCTGCGCATCGATCCCGCGCTGTGGGCGGAGGTCGAGCGGCTGGCCGCGCAGGAACTGCGCAGCGCCAACGGGCAGGTGGAATTCCTGCTGCGCGAGGCGCTGGCCCGCCGGGGGCGCCTGCCGCCATCCATCGACCCGAGCAAGAAGGACAAGACCAGATGAAAACGTTCCGCGCCCTGTTCCTGGGCCTCGCATTGCTGTCACCCTTGGTGCAGGCACAGTTGCTTGCGAGCACGCCCGTGCAGAAAGCCCAGGATGCGCAAGCGTTCGAGGCCATCGGCCCGCTGCTCACCGAGCGCCTGACAGACATCCAGAGCCTGGTGGTAGTGCTCCGCGGCCGCGTCGCCTACGAGTTCTACCGTGACGGCAAGCCGGACACGCTGCGCAACGTGCAGTCGGTGGAGAAGAGCGCGATCTCCGCCTTGTACGGCATCGCTCTCGCGCAGGGACGCATCACCAGCCTCGACCAGCCGGTGGTGGAACTGATGCCGGAGTGGCGCAGCCTGAACGCCGATCCACGCGCGGCATCAATCACCTTGCGTCACTTGCTCACCTTCACCGCCGGCTTCGAGGTGAACGATCCGCGCGGCATCACGGGACGCACGATGCCGCCCGCGACGGCCTGGGGGCGGCCGCTGGTTGCGGCACCGGGCGAGCGTTTCGCGTACGACAACCCCGTCATCGGGATCCTGGTCGCCATTCTCGAAAAGGTCACGGGAATGCCGGCACAGGACTACGCGCGCCAGCATCTCGTGGCGCCGCTCGGCATGGCTGACTTCTCCTATGACCGCGGCCTGAACATGCGCACGCTGGACATGGCGAAGCTGGGACTGCTGTTCCTGCAGGACGGCCGGTGGGAGGGCAAGCCATTGCTTCCCGCGGCGTATGCACAGGCGTCGACCAACGCGCAGAACCAGGGTGGGTCGCCGGTCAACCTGCCGTATGGCCAGCTGTGGTGGGTGGCGTCGCCGGCCACCTTCATGGCCAGCGGTTATGCCGGCCAGATGATCTGGGTGCACCGGCCGACCCAGGCCGTGGTGGCCGTCACGTCCACCGTTTCGCAGGACAGCCAACAACGGGGACACGCGGTGCAGCTGGTGCGGAACGGCTTGTATGCGGCGATCGAGGGACGGGTGAAGATGGAGGCTCGCTGAGGAGCACCTGGCAGCACCCGGCAGCACCGGGGTTCGGCTGCGCGCTCACCGCCGGCCTACGCACTCACCGCCGGCCTACGCGCTTACCGCCCGCCTACGAAACCAAGCCTATCGCGCGGGTGATTTTCTCGCCCGATGCGCGCAGCTTCTGCAAGTCGGCGGACAGGTCCCCGGCCAGCAACTTGCCGGCGCGCTTCTTCCACTTGCCGGCCACCATCACGCTGTCGATGTTGGCCAGCGACGCCTGCAGGACGACGCTGCTCACCGGGTCGTGCACCGGCTGCATGTTGAGGTCGCTGGCGCGGATCACGACCAGGTCGGCCTGCTTGCCGGCGGCCAGCGATCCGATGCGGTCCTGCTGCTGCAGCATGCGCGCGCCCTCGATCGTCACCCACGACAGGGCCTCACGCGTCGTGATGGTGGACGTCGGCGGGATGGTGCCGTGCGCCTCGCGGTACGCCACGTTGTCCAGGCTGCGCTGGATGCCCAGCGCCACGCGTGCCTGCGTCAGCATGTCGCCCGACAGCACGCTTTCGAGGTCGACGCCGAGCGACGGCGCCCGGCCGAACTGCCGCAGCCGGCCGGTGAGCGGATGTCCGTGTCCTTGCGACATTTCGCTCTCCGCCGCCGCCGAAAAGCTCATGCCCAGGTCGCAGAAGCGCTTGAGTTGTTCATCGGACAACGCGTGGCCGTGGACGATGTTGATGTTGGGCCCCAGCAGGCCCTCGGCCTCCAGCCGCTCCCAGCCGTCGGGCGTGCGGGCCGCGCCGCCGCCCTGGTGCAGCGAGGCGATGAGTCCCAGCTCGCGCGCCATGCGGAAGTCGTGCATCGCGACCTCCAGCGTGGAATAGTGCGGGCCCAGCACCGCCGCCTGGATCGACAGCAGCGCGTGGCCCTGGTGCGCCTTGAGCAGGCGCTCGACCTCGCCGCGTGGATGCGGCACCTCCCAGAACGGAATCTGGCCGGGCTTCGGGTCCGGCTTGGGCGTGCCGTGGAAGAACGCTGCGCGGATACCGGTGGACAGCAGGCCCTCGATGGCCGCGTCGTTGTGCTCCGGCGTCGGGTTGTTGTGGCACCAGTCGGCCAGCGTGGTCGTGCCGCAGTTCAGCTGGTTGAGCGCACCCATGCGCGTGGCGATGAAGAGGTCCTGCGCGCCGAACGCGGTGGCCAGGCCCGCGTGCATCTTCTTGAAGTATTCCAGCAGTGTCCAGTTGGCCGCCACGCCGCGCAGCGCCGTCTGCCAGGTGTGCATGTGGGCGTTGACGAGGCCCGGGATGACGATGCAGCCGGTCGCATCCACGACGTCCGCGCCGGCCGCGGGGATCGCCGGTGAAACCTCGACGATGCGGTCGCCGTCCACCAGGATGTCGCCTTGCCGCAGGTCGCCTTGCTTGTCCATCGTGATCACGGCAGCGCCGCGGATGAGGGTGGCCATGTCAGTCCTTCGCTGCGATGTAGTCGACCTGGTGCCGGGCCGTGCGCATGTCACCGATTTCCGCCTTCACGCGCAGGTGTTCGGGATGCGTTGCATATGCGTCGAGCGCGGCCTGGGACTCGAAGTCGCTCACCAGCACGACGTCGCAGGCGTAGTCCACGCCGCTGGAATCCGCCCCCACCTCCAGGTGCAGCAAGCCCGGAACGCGGCCGCGCAGGCTGTGGAAGCTGGCCTTCAGGCGCTCGATGTTGGCGAGCTGTTCGTCGCGGCTCGCGCCGCGCACGTTCCACATGACGATGTGACGGATCATTCGGTCTTCGGCATCACAACGCGCAAAGGGCTGTCGAGGCTTTCCGCGACGATGCGCTGCGCAAGGCAGCGACGGCGAGGCAGGCGGATGTCCGGAAGCAGGTTGCGCATGGGAACACTCTAGGACCCGGCTGCCATTTCAGGAAGCACCGTGCGGCAAATGAGTTTTCCGTTGCGTGGAGAAGTGACGGGCGGCTGGCGTCGGCCCGAAGGGCGGGCGGCGCTGCGCACCCCGCCATAATCGGCCCAGGAGACACAACACCTTGGATCGCTGGACCGAGATGGCGCTGTTCGTGCAGGTGGCCGAGACGGGCAGCCTCAGCCGCGCGGCCGAGGAACTCGGGCTGTCCAACGCCGCGGCCAGCCGGCACCTGTCGGCGCTCGAAGAGCGGCTGGGCGCGCGGCTGGTCGAACGCAACACCCGGCGCCTCTACCTCACCGAGCCGGGACAGGAGTTCCTGCGCCGCAGCAAGGCCATCCTGGCGGACCTGCATGACGCCGAGTCGGCGGTCAACGCCACCACGCTCAATCCTGCCGGCACGCTGCGCATCACCGCCTCGTTGTCGTTCTCCCTGCAGCACATCGCGCCCCTGCTGCCGGAGTACACGCGACGCTATCCCAACGTGACGGTGCACGTGGAGACCGCCAACCGCTACCTGGACCTGATCGACAACAACATCGACGTTGCCATCCGCACGCGCGAGTTCGAGCCCGATTCCAACATCACCATCCGGCGCCTGGCCGAGACGCGGCGCATCCTGGCCGCCTCGCCGGGCTACCTGGGCCGCGCAGGCATGCCGCGCGACCTGGACGACCTGGCGCGGCACGCGCTGCTGCTCTACACGCACGCCAACAACCCGCACGAACTGCGCTTCACGCGCGATGGCGAGACGGGATCCCTGGCGATCAAGGGCCTGCTGGAGTCGAACGACGGCCAGGTGCTCCGCGCCGCCGCGCTGGAAGGCCTGGGCATCCTGGTGCAGCCCACCTACATCCTCTACGACGACATCGCGGCCGGCCGCCTGGTGCCGGTGCTGGACGCATGGGACCTGCCGCGGCTGACGGTGAACCTCGCCTACCCGAGCCGCAAGCACCTGAGCGCCAAGGTCCGCACCTTCATCGATTTCATCGCTGAACACTTCGACCGCATGGAGTACGAACGCAAGTGGACGACCCGCTTCGGCCATTGACGACCGACGTGCTCATCGCCGGCGGCGGCCCCTGCGGGTTGATGCTGGCCATCGAGCTCGGCCGCCGCGGCATCCGCACGCTGCTGGTGGATGCCAAGCCGGGCACGGCGACGAACGCGCAGGCCAACGCCACGCAGGCGCGCACCATGGAGCACTTCCGCCGGCTCGGCTTCGCCGACGCGGTCCGGGCGCAGGGTCTGCCGCCGGACCATCCGACCGACATCGCCTACTTCACGCGCTTCACGGCGTGGGAACTCGCCCGGCTGTCGCTGCCGACCGCAGCCGAAGCGGTGCGCAACGTGCGCGGCATGGGCGGCTCCTGGAGCGCGGCGGAATTGCCGCATCGCGTGTCGCAGAAGTTCGTCGAGGCGATCCTGCGCGAGCAGGCGCAGGCCCATGCGTGCAACGACGTGCGGTATGGGTGGAGGATGGTGGAGTTCCAGGACGAAGGAACGCATGTGGACGCGGTGGTGCAGGCGGTGGACGGCGGCGAGCCGCAACGCGTGCGCGCCCGCTTCCTCGTCGGCGCCGACGGCGGCCGCAGCATGGTGCGGCACGCGCTCGGCATCGGCTGGGGTGGAGGCACCGGCGTGCGGCGCGACTTCATGGGCGGCCAGATGTTCGCTGCCTACGTGCGCGCGCCCGGCTTCTACGCCGTGTTCCCGCATGGCCGCGCCTGGATGTACGTGGCGGTGAATGCGCAACGGCGGGCCTTCATGGCTTCGATCGACGGGCGCAGCGAATTCGCCTTTCACGCCGCCGTGCGCGAGGGCGAGAACGCCGATGCATGGACAGCAGCCGACGCGCGCCGCCTGTTCGCGCACGCGGCGGGCGCGGAGATCCCGATCGAGGTCCTGTCCTGCGGCACCTGGACCGCCGGCCATTCGCTGGTGGCGCAGTCGTTCCAGCGGGGCAATGTGTTCATCGCCGGTGACGCGGCGCACCTGTTCACCCCCACCGGCGGCCTCGGCTACAACACCGGCGTGGAGGATGCAGTGAACCTGGGCTGGAAGCTGGCCGCGGTGCTGCGCGGCGCAGGCGGGCCCACGCTGCTGGAAAGCTACGGCATCGAGCGCAAGCCGCTGGCCGAACGCAACACGGCGTACGCGCGCCGCTTCGCGGATTCCGTGGGGCTGTTCGCCGCCGAGCCGGCGCTGGAGGAAGATGGCGCGGCCGGCGAAGCGGCGCGCAGCGCAGCCGCCGCGTATCTCGACGCGCACGTCCGGCTGGAATTCAACATCCCCGGCGTTACCTTCGGCGGCCGCTATGACGGCTCGCCCGTCATCGTTGGCGACGGCACGCAGCCGCCGCCGGACTCCGCCAACACCTACTTGCCGACGGCCTGCCCGGGCGGCCGGCCGCCCCATGCGTGGCTGGACGACGGCCGCTCGCTGTTCGACACCTTCCATTCCGAATGGACGCTGCTGGCGCTCGGTCCGCAGCCGCCGGACACGCGCGCGTTCGAAGCTGCTGCCGCGTCGCTGGGCCTGGACCTGTGTGTCGTGCGCCACGCCGCGCCTTCGCTGCGCGAACTTTACGAAGCTCCGCTGGCGCTGGTCCGCCCCGACCAGATCGTGGCCTGGCGGGGCCGGGATGCGAGCCTTGCGGGCGAGGTGCTGCGGCAGGCCAGCGGCCGGTGAAACCCGGCAGCCGCCGCGTCGGCGAGAATCGGGGCATGAAGACCGAGTACATGGACAGCCAAGGCGCCGGCCCGACCTACGCCATCGAAGCCGACCGGCACGGCAACTACACGATCCGCCTCGAAGGCAAGGTGGTCAAGCGCGTCAGCGCCCTCGCCAGCTACGTGGGCAAGCCGCGCTGGGGCAGCAGGAAGCTGGAAGAAGACGCGATCCGGGACGCGCAGCAAGCCATCGAAGGCTTCCGCGCGTAGCGGATGCCCGTCGCGGTCATCGGCGGCGGGCCTGCCGGCTTGATGGCTGCCGAGGTGCTGTCAGGGCACGGCCTCGCCGTCGACGTGTTCGACGCCATGCCTTCCGTGGGCCGCAAGTTCCTGCTGGCCGGTCGCGGCGGATTGAACCTGACGCATTCCGAACCGACCGACGCGCTGCTGCGGCGCTTCGGCGAGCGCAGCGAAGCATTGCGGGATGCAGTGCTGGCGTTCGACGGCAACGCGGTGCGCGAATGGGCCGCAGGACTGGGCATCGAGACCTTCGTCGGCACCTCCGGCCGTGTGTTCCCGAAAGACATGAAGGCCGCGCCCTTGCTGCGCGCCTGGCTGCATCGGCTGCGCGAGGCGGGCGTGCGCTTCCATGCCAGGCACCGCTGGACCGGCTGGACCGGGGACGGCGCCTTGCGCTTCACCACGCCGGCCGGCGAGACGATGGAACGCTTCGATGCGACGGTGCTTGCCCTCGGTGGCGCCAGCTGGAAGCGGTTGGGCTCCGACGGCGCGTGGGCGCCCTGGCTGCAGGCGCGCGGCGTGGAGGTCGCGCCGCTGCGGCCGTCGAACTGCGGTTTCGACGTCGCGCCCACCGCACCGGGCCGCAGCGGCTGGAGCGATCACTTGCGGCAGCGCTTCGCCGGCCAGCCCGTCAAGCCAGCGGCGGCGCGCCACGCGGACGACAGCGGCCGCCAGCAAGGCGAATTCGTGCTGACCGACACCGGCGTCGAAGGCAGCCTGGTCTACGCCTTCAGCGCCCGCCTGCGCGAGGAAATCGCCGCGCACGGCCAGGCCACCTGGCTGGTCGACCTGTTGCCGCAGCACACGCAGGAGCAAGTGCTGGCGGAAGTCTCGCGGCCGCGCGGGCCGCGCAGCCTGTCGACCCATCTCAAGAGCCGCCTGGGCATCCAGGGCTTGAAGATGGCGCTGCTCCACGAGCTGCTCGCGCGCGAACAGCTCGAGGACGCCCGGGCGCTGGCGCTGGCGCTCAAGCGCCTGCCCCTGGTGCTCGCGCGCCCCCGCCCGATCGACGAAGCGATCAGCACCGCAGGCGGTGTGACGTTCGCGGCCCTGGACCACCGCTACATGCTGCGCGCGGCACCCGGTGTCTTCGCCGCCGGCGAGATGCTGGACTGGGAGGCGCCCACCGGCGGGTACCTGCTGACGGCCAGCCTTGCCACCGGGCGGGCGGCCGCAATCGGGGTCTTGGAGTGGCTGGCTGGGCATGAAACCGCGCGTGAGGGATAATCGAGGGTTCCACCTTCCACTTACAAATTGCACGGAGCCTCCATGGGCAACAAGATCGTCACCGAAGCGGACCGCCGCGCCACCCCCCGGGCACCCGCCCCGAAGGGCGTCACCCAGACCGCCGGCCACGGCCAGAAGGTCAGCCTGGAGCGTGGCAAGCACACGCGCAGCAAGAAGAACCCCGGCAAGCGCCCGCACAAGGGCGGCTGAGCCAGGGCTGACCGCGAATCGCCGCCCCAGGGCGGCGTTTTGCATTGAGGCCCCCGGAAACCGCGCGCCATGCTGAGACTGACGGAACTGCGCCTGCCGCTGGACCACGCGGAGGACGCATTGCGCCCGGCCATCGTGCGCAAGCTGGGCATCGCCGACGCCGACCTGCTGTCCTTCACCGTCTACAAGCGCGCCTACGACGCCCGCAAGAAGGCGGCCATCGTCCTGACCTACTCGGTGGACGTGCAAGTGCGTGACGAGCCGGCAGTGCTGGCCGCAAAACACGGCGACCCGCACGTGCGGCCGGCGCCGGACATGCAGTACCGCTTCGTCGGCCATGCGCCGGCGGACTTCCACGCGCAGGGCCGGCCGCGGCCGCTGGTGGTGGGCTTCGGTCCGTGCGGCATCTTCGCGGCCCTGGTGCTGGCGCAGATGGGGCTGCGGCCGATCGTGCTGGAGCGGGGCAAGCAGGTGCGCGAGCGCACCCAGGACACCTGGGGCCTGTGGCGCAAGGGGGTGCTGGACCCGCAGTCCAACGTGCAGTTCGGCGAAGGCGGCGCCGGCACCTTCAGCGACGGCAAGCTGTGGAGCCAGATCAGCGATCCGCGCCACCTGACGCGCAAGGTGCTGGACGAGTTCGTGAAAGCCGGCGCCCCGGAAGAGATCCTCTTCGTCAGCAAGCCCCACATCGGCACCTTCCGGCTGGTCGGCGTGGTGGAGAAAATGCGCGCGGAAATCGAGGCGCTGGGCGGCGAGGTCCGTTTCGGCCAGCAGGTCACCGACGTGCTGCTCGAGCCGCAGGGGGAGGCCCATGCCATGCGCGGCGTGACGCTGGCGTCCGGCGAGCAACTGCGCGCGGACCATGTCGTGCTGGCGCTGGGCCACAGCGCGCGGGACACTTTCCGGATGCTGCACGAGCGCGGCGTCTCCATGGAGGCGAAGCCGTTCTCCGTGGGCTTTCGCATCGAGCATCCGCAGGGGGTGATCGATCGCGCGCGCTTCGGGCCGAATGCGGGCAACGCGATCCTGGGCGCCGCCGATTACAAGCTGGTGCACCACGCGAAGAACGGGCGCAGTGTCTACAGCTTCTGCATGTGTCCCGGCGGCACGGTGGTGGCCGCGACTTCGGAGCCGGAGCGCGTGGTCACCAACGGGATGAGCCAGTACTCGCGCAACGAACGCAACGCGAATGCCGGCATCGTGGTCGGCATTTCGCCGCAGGACTACCGGCAGGACGGCCGGTCCGAGGGGCCGGTGAATCCGCTCGACGGCATGGCCTTCCAGCGCATCTGGGAGTCCCGTGCCTACGCATTGGGCGGCGGCGGCTACGTCGCGCCGGGCCAGCTGGTCGGCGATTTCGTCAAGCGCCAGCCAAGCTCTGCGCTGGGCAGCGTGCAGCCGTCGTACAAGCCCGGCGTGCGGATGACGGACCTGGCGCAGCCGGGCGCCGAGAGCCTGCCGGTGTATGTGCTGGATGCGATCCGGGAGGCGCTGCCCGCGTTCGAGCGGCAGATCGCGGGCTTCTCGATGCCGGACGCGGTGCTGACCGGCGTGGAGACGCGCACGTCGTCACCGCTGCGCATCACGCGCAACCGCGCGCACGAGAGCCTGAACGTGCGCGGGTTGTACCCGGCCGGAGAAGGGGCCGGCTACGCGGGCGGGATCATGTCCGCCGGCGTCGACGGCATTGAGGTGGCCGAGTCGGTGGCGCGGGCGATGCTCGGCGTTTCGTGATTCGCGTTGCCGGGGTGCCCTGCGGGCAACCCGGCCTACGGGCGACCCGGCCTGCGACCGCTTCCCCGTAGGCCGGGTTTCGCGCAGCGAACCCCGGCGTCAAGCCGTTACAGCCAACCCTCTTTCTCGAGCGCCCGCAACACAGTATCCGCCAGCAGGCGATGGCCCAGCGGCGTCGGATGGAAGCCGTCGGAGAACGCATAGGTCTGCCACCAGCCCGCCGCAGCGCCGGCCGGGCGGTTGGCCTCCAGGGCGGTGGTCGTGCACAGGCGCACGTCGTTGATGCCCGCCACGGTGCAGGCCGAGTCCCTGACGTTCGTCACGCCGTACTTGGCCGGGTTGTTCACTTCGTCGGTGAAGTCGGCATTGAAGTCGACCAGCACGATGCGCGTGTCGCTGCGGAGGTTGTTGGACAGCCGGGTGTTGAAGCTGCCGATCCACTGGCGGATCACCGCCTGCAGCTGCGCCGCTGCCTGGCCGCCGGCCGTGCCGCCGCCGTTGGCTTGCGAGACCTGGGCCAGCACCGCCTGGAAGCGCGGTGTCAGGGTGATGTCGGGCATGTTCAGCACTGCGACGTGGACGGCGCCCTTGGCAATCACGTTGGTATTGATCGCATTGGCGAACGTGTCCGCCAGGTTGGTCATGTACCGGCTGCCGGCAACCACGGCGCCGTCCGGCTGTGCGAGCATCGCGTCCAGCGTGACGCGGTCGACCTGCTGCAGCAGGAAAGCCTCGTAGACCGCGGCACCGGCCGCGTCCGTGGCGCCGAGGAACGCAGTCACCAGGTCCGCCGCGTCGTTGCCGCCGCCGTCGACCACCACCAGGTCCTTGGGACCATAGTTGCCGACCACGCTGGCGGCCGTCGCCAGCTGGAATGGAATGGAAAACGGACTGGCGGCGCCGCCCTGCGCAGCTGTATTGACGATGCGGCCGCCGCCGACGGCGTAGTTGGTGCAGCCGGCCTGCGCGTTCTGCACGAAGGTCGTGCCGTTGTAGGCGAAGTAATTGCACTGCGCGTTGACGTCGAACTCCTGCGCCACCAGTTCCGTGAAGATGGGGAAGCCGGCCGCGGGCGCCGCCGAGTTCTGCACGGTGAACTTGTATCCGAAGGTGCCCGCGTCGGCCAGGCTGTCACCCGCCACGACCACACGGGTGACCTCGATGCGGTCGTCGAAGAAATTGCTGCCGCCGCCACATGCCGTGATCAGCGCTGCTGCCAGCGATGCAAGCGCGGCGAGGTGGAGTCTCCGGGTGTATTTCATGAGGGTCCCTGCAAAAAAGAACGAACGTTCGCCTGGAACCTCAAGCATAGCGCGCCAGCGTTTTCCGTTCCTCAGGATTTACAACATCAGGCCCCCCGGCCGGTTCCCTTCGTACGCGTCCTGCAACAACTGCCGGATGGCAGCGCGCTCCAGCGGGCGCGGATTCGGATACTGGTTCTGCATCGCGATGTCGCAGGCACGATCGAGGTCCGCCGCCTGCATGCCGATGTCGCGCAACGCCACCGGCGCCCCGTTGTTCCGCGCCAGGTCGAACACGGACTGCGCGGCGCTGCCGCCTGCGAGCGCCCGGGCGATCCGCGCCATGGCCTGCGGCGCGGCGCTGGCGTTGTACGCCAGCGCATGCGGCAGGACGATGGTGTGCGTTTCCGCGTGAGGCAGATTGAAGCTGCCGCCCAGGGTATGGCACAGCTTGTGGTGCAGCGCCATGCCTACGTTGCCCAGCACCACCCCGCACAACCAGGCGCCGTACAACGCCTCGCTGCGCGCCCCGACGTCCGCCGCGTCCGCCCGGATCGCGGGCAAGGCGCGGCCCAGCGCGGCGATGCCCTCCTGCGCCATCAAGTCCATGATCGGATTGGCGTCCACCGAATACAGCCCCTCGGCGGCGTGGGCGATGGCGTTGATGCCGCTGGTGACGGACAGGCCCACGGGCAGGCTCAGCGTGAGCTCGGGGTCGTAGATCACGGTTCGCGGCAGCACCCGGGCGTCGCGGCCGGTCTTCTTCATCCCGCCTTCGGTGATGCCGTAGATCGGCGTCATCTCGCTGCCCGCGTACGTGGTGGGGATGGCGAGGATCGGCAGGCCCGAATCGAGGGCGATGGCCTTGCCGAGGCCGGTGGTGGAGCCGCCGCCCACGGCGACCGCGCAATCGGCACCCAGCTTGCGTGCGACCTCGCGCGCTTGCCTCGCCGTTTCGATCGGCACGTGCATCACGGCGCGGGCGAAGATGCCGGCGGCCCGGTCGCCGAGCATCTGCGCGATGCGCTCGGCCGAGCCGCGCTGCTCCGGCGTGGACAGGACCAGCGCACGACGCGCCCCGAGCGCCTCGATTTCCTTTCCGAGTTGCGCGATCGAGCCCGGGCCGAACACCACGCGGCCGGGCTGGCCGTTGTAGACGAACCCCCTCATCTCACCTCATTGCGCCTTGAGGTTCGCGGTCTTCGCGATCAGGGCAGCCGACTCCATCTCCGTGCGGATGAAGGCATTGAAGGCGGCGGGCTCCAGGGTGAAGGGCTCGGCTCCGAGCTTCGCCATCCGCTCCTTCACGTCGGGCGTCGCCAGCGCCTTCACCACTTCCTCGTTCAGGCGCCTGACCACGGCGGCCGGCGTGGCGGACGGCACGATCATGCCGACCCACAGCATGTAGTCGGATCCGGGCACGCCCGCCTCCACCGTCGTCGGCACGTTGGGCAGGCTCGGCGAACGCTGCGCCGGGCTGACGGCCAGCGCCTGCAACCTGCCATCCTTGATCAGCGGCAGCGCGGCCGCCAACGGCGCGAAGCACCAGTCGTTGCGGCCGCCGATCACGTCCGTCATCGCCTCCGGCGTGCCCTTGAACGGGACGTGCTGCACGTCGATGCCGGCCTTCAGCTTGAACTTCTCGGCATTCATGTGCGTCGCGCTGCCGGTGCCGGCGGACGCGTAGTTCATCTGGCCCGGCTTGGCCTTCGCCGCCGCCAGCATGTCGCCCAGGGTTTTCCAGCCGCGCTCGGGCGACACCACCAGCACGTTGGGCACCGCTGCCAGCGGCGTGACGCCGCTCAGGTCCTTGAGCGTGTCGTACGGCAGGCTGGGATAGATCGCGGGGTTGAGGACGTGGCCGGACGAAACGATGAGCACGGTGTAGCCATCCGGTTCGCTCTTGGCGACCTGCCCCGCGCCGATGGTGCCGCCGGCGCCGGGACGGTTCTCGATGATGACCGGCTGCCCGAGTCCCTTGCTCATGGCCTCGGAGACCGTGCGGGCCATGATGTCCGTGATGCTGCCGGCCGTGAAGGGCACGATCAGCTTCACGGGCTTGCTCGGCCACGCGGATTGTGCAAGGGCGCCGCCGGCGATCAGCGTGGCGGCAACGACGGTGAGGATGCGTTTCATGTCTTGTCTCCTGTTGGCATGCTGGGCGGAACCGCTGCGACCTGTCAGGACTGCAAGCCGTCGTTGACTTCGACGTTCTCGGGCTTGAGCTCCAGGCCCGCATCGCGCGCGGTCTCCTGCAGCAGCACGGCGAAGTCGATGTGGTCGTGGCCGCGGCCCACCATGCGGGCGACGGATTCACGCGTGGCCGCGGCGGCGGGCATGGCCACGCCGTAGGCCTTGGCGGCGCCCATGCCGAGGTCCATGTCCTTGAGCAGGAGCTTGGGCGTGAAGGTCACCTGGTCGAAGGTGAGGTTGGTCAGCGTCGGCGACTTGTAGCGCGTGTACATGGAGCCGAGGACCGAGTCGTTGATGCTCTCCAGGAACAGGTGGCGCGGGATGCCGGCCTTTTCGGCCAGCACCGTGATTTCGCACAGGTTCTGGATGACGACGCCGAACATGGTGTTGTGGGCGATCTTCCAGATGCGGGCGAGCTCGCCCTCGCCCACCCACATGGCCTTGCGGCCCATCGCGGCCAGGTAGGGGTGCGCCTTATCGTACAGCGTGCGCGGTCCCGACGCGACGATCAGGAGCTTGCCGGCCTTGGCCACCTTGGCGTTGCCGGAGACGGGCGCGCAGAGGTAGGCGACGCCCATCGCTTCGAGCCGTGTGCGGATTTCCGCGGAGCCTTCCTGCGAGATCGAGGAGCTGTCCACCACCACCCGCGGCTTCTGCGCGCCGGTGACCAGGCCGCCCTCGCCGAACAGCACCTCCTTCAGGTCGTCCGTGGTGGAAACCATCGTGAAGACCACCTCGCAGGCGGCCAGGTCCGTCTTGTGCGCGGCGATCGCGGCGCCGTATTCGGCCAGCGGATCGGCCTTGCTGCGCGTGCGGTTCCACACGCTGACGCCGTGGCCGGCCTTCAGCAGGCGCTTGACCATCGCCTCGCCCATGCGGCCCAGGCCGATCCATCCAATCCCGTTTGCCATCGCCTTCGTCTCCTCTGTCGCCTTGGCGCAGTGTCTTGCGCCCGCTGGCCGCTGGCAAGTGTGGCGCCGGAATTCAGTTTCCCGCGCCTTGGAAGGTCGGGCTACTCCGCCTTCACCCCGCGCTCCTTGACGACCTTGGTGTAGCGCTTGATGTCTTCGGCAACGATCTTGTCCAGCTCTTCGCCGGTGCCGGGCTGGAGGCGGCCAGCCTGGGATTCGACGCGCTCACGCACCGCGGGCTGCTTCAGCGCCTCCAGCATGGCGTCGTTCAGGGCCTTCACGATGTGCGGCGGCGTGGCGCGGGGCACGAAGATGCCCATCCACGAATCCATGTCGTAGCCGGGGAAGCCGCTCTCGGCGATGGTGGGCACGTTGGGCAGCAGCGGCGAGCGCTCCGCCGAGGTGAGCGCGATCGCCTTGAGCTTGCCCGACTTGATGTGCGGCAACAGGCCGGTGAGCGTGGACAGGATGTAGGGCACCTGGCCGCCGATCACGTCGGTGATGGCCGGGCCCGCGCCCTTGTAGGGGACGTGGGTGAACTCCGTGCCGGAAATCAGCTCCAGGTAAGCCGCGGCGAAGTGGCCCGGCGAGCCGGTGCCGCCATTGGCATACACGCGCTGCTTCGGGTCGGCCTTGCCACCCAGCTGCAGGAACTCCTGGATCGTGTTCGCCTTGGCCTGCGGGTGCGCGGCGAAGGCCTGCGGCAGGCTGCCGATCAGCGTGACCCCACGGAAATCGCGTTCGGTGTCATAGGGCAGCTTGGGGTACAGCGCCTGGTTGATCGAGTGGTTGTTCAAGGTGAAGAGCACCGTGTAACCATCCGGTGCCGCCTTGGCCACGTGGTCCGCCGCGAGCGTTCCGCCGGCGCCGGCGCGGTTCTCGACGATCACCGTCTGCTTGAGCACCTCTCCCATGCGCGTGTTCAGCGCGCGCGCGATGGCATCGGTGCCGCCGCCAGGTGCGAAACCGACAATGAGGCGGACCGGTCCCTTGGTGGGAAAGTCCTGTGCGAAGGCACCGGCCCCGCAGGCCAGCCCCGCCACCACGAACGCCGCACAGGCCGTGCGCCGCAGCACACCGGCCGCCTTGATCTTCGATTCCATGGGCTTGTCTCCTTTGGGATGTTGAACAGCTGCGGAAAGCCTAGCGACCGCGGAATTGCGGCGCCCTCTTCTCCGCGAACGCCTTTTCCGCTTCCCTGTGGTCTTCGGTGAACCACAAGCGGCTGAATGCTTCCCGGGCGCCGGCGCGGGCGGCCGGATCGCCCGAGGCGCCGTCGCGCAGGACGTCCTTGATCGCGGCAAGCGAGAGCGGCGCCACTTCGGCAACGGTGTCCGCCAGCGCCAGCGCGGCGGTCAGGGCCTGCCCATCGGGCGCGACCTCGTCGACCAGCCCCTGCGCAAGCGCTTCCCGGGCATTGATGCGCAGGCCGGAGAACAGCAGCAGCGCGGCGCGGGAGCGACCCACGGTGCGCACCAGGCGCTGCGCGCCGTCCCAGCCCGGGATCAGCCCCAGCCGCGACTGCGGAAAACCGATCTGCGCCGACTCCTGTGCGACCCGCAGGTCGCAGGCGAGCGACAGCTCCGCGCCGCCGCCCACCGCATACCCGTTGATGGCGGCGATCACCGCGCAAGGCAGGCGCTCGAGCCTGTCGCACACCTCGCGCATCAGGCCGAACACCCGCTCCAGCTCCGCGGCCGACTCGAGCTTGGCGTAGGCCTTGACGTCGCCGCCGGTGCAGAAGAAGCGCTCGCCGCTACCGGTGATGACGATGGCGCGCAGGCTCGCATCGCCCTCGCACTGGTCCAGTTGCTCCAGCAGCGCCTGGGCCAGGTGGCGATCGATCGCGTTGCCGGCGTCGGGCCGGTTCAGCCGCAGCACCAAGGTGGCGCCGCGCCGCTCGGCGAGCAGGATCGCATCAGGCATCGCGCTGCACCAGGTGCATCAGGATGCCGCCGGTGGCGTGGGGATGCGCGAAGCCGATCCGCGCGCGACGCGAGCCGGGCCGGCCGCGCGTGTCGATCATCGGCAGGCCCGCGCGCGCCATGCCGGCCAGCGTGGCATCGATGTCCTTGGCCTTCAGCGCCATGTGATGCAGGCCGCGGCCGCGCGACTGGACGAAGCGCGTGATCGCGCCCTGGTCCTGCTTGGTGCTGCCCGAGCGCCCGTGTTCGACCTGCGCGCCGTCATCGGGGTCGAAGTTGGCCAGGAACTCCAGCTCGCAGTCGCCCACCGTGATGAAGGCCACGCGCAGCCCGCCCACCGGCTGCGGCGGGCGGTTGTGATAGACGACGCCGTACTTGTCGGAGGTGAAGCTCTCCACCGCCATGCTCACTTCCATGTCGGTCTGGCGGCTTTCCACTTCGAAGCCGAGCTTGCGCGAGAAGACGCGCTCGTCTTCCGCAACGTCGGCGCTGGCGACCCCCAGGTGGTCGATGCGCTCGATCACCTCGCCGGCCTGGCGGGGCAGGTCCAGGCCGTCGGTGAGGCGCACGCGCACGCCGACGGTGGCCTGCCGGTCCAGCGCGACGGTCTTGCGGCCGCCGAGCCCCGGGTTCGCGCCCGCGGCGGCGATGCCCACCTCGGCGGCATGCCGCACCGCCCGCTCGACGTCGTCGACGCCCAGCGCGATGTGGTGCACGCCCGGCGTGGCGTCGCCGTCGATCATCGGATGCCCGAGGGGGAACACCGCGAGCGCGCTGCGGCCGAGCGCGAAGACCGGCACGGCGGTGCCGGCCGCATCGAGAAGATCGGTGCGCGGCAGCTTCAGGTGTTGCTGCAACACCAGGGCCGTGGCGGCGGGGTCTTTCGAGGCCAGCGCCACGTAGGCGATTTGCGATGCGAGCATTGGGGGTCCTATTTCTTTTCTGACTGGATCGTGCCGCTTGCTTCCAGCGCGGCGATGCGGTCCTGGCCGAGGCCGAAGCCGGCCAGCACTTCGTGGGTGTCCGCGCCCAGCACGGGCGGCGCGGTGCGCACGGAATTGCCGCGCAGCGCGTCCATCAGGATGGGATTGGCGATCAGGCGCAGCAGGCCCAGCGTGGGATGCTCCACTTCCTGCACCAGGCCGGTCTGCCGCACGTGCTGGTCCTCGAACACCTGGTCCATCGTGAAGATCGGGCCGGCGGGCAGGCCCAGCGCGATCAGCTTCTCGGCCCAATGCATCTTGCCGGCGGCGGCGAATTTTTCATTGAGGCGCGCCTTCACCTGCTCGCGGTTGCGGCTGCGGCCGGTGTTGTCGCGGTATTCGGGGTGCGCAATCCAGTCTTCGATCCCGAGCAGGCGGCAAAGGCGCGCCCACATGTCGTCACTGGTGGCCGCCATGTTGAAGGGGCCGTCCTGGGCCTGGAACACGCCGTAGGGACAGATCACCGGATGGTCGTTGCCGGCCACGCCGGGCGTTTCGCCCAGGCTCAGGTGGCGCTGGCCCTGCACGGTGAGCATGCCGATCAGGCCCGCCAGCAGCGAGGTCTCCACCAGTTGCCCCTTGCCGGAGGCTTGCCGCGCGATCACGGCACCGAGCACCCCCATGGCGCCCCACATGCCGCCGACCACGTCGCCGATCGGGATGCCCACGCGCGTGGGCCCGGTCTCGCGCTGGCCCGTCAGGCTCATCAGGCCCGACATGCCTTGCGCGATCTGGTCCACCGCGGGCCAGGCGCCGTAGGGTCCGGTGCTGCCGAAGCCGGTGATGGAAGCGAAGATCAGGCGCGGGTTGTCGCGGGCCAGGGTGGCGTAGTCCAGGCCCATCTCGCCCATGGCTCCGGGCTTGAAGTTCTCGACCACGATGTCGACCTGCCGCGCCATCTCGCGCAGCAACGCGAGGCCCGCAGGATCGCGGAAGTTCACCACCATGCTTTTCTTGTTGCGGTGGATGCTCAGGTAATAGACGCTGACGCCGTCCTGGAACGGGCCCCAGCCGCGGATCATCTCGCCTCCGGGCGCGGGCTCGACCTTGATCACCTCGGCGCCGAGGTCCGCGAGGATCATGGCGCAGTAGGGCCCGGCCAGCGCGCGGGAGAGGTCGAGCACGCGCAGTCCCGCCAGCGGGAGCGCGTTGGTCTGTGGGTCTTGTTGCATTCGGTCCTTCAGACCGCCACGGCGCGGGCCGGCTTCGGCTGCGCCTTCCGATAGCGCAGCACCAGTGCCTCGATGTGGCTCTCGGCGAGCGCGGCCGCGGCCACCGGGTCGCGCCCCGCGATCGCCTTGAGCACGCCGGCATGTTCCTCGTTGGAGCGCTTGGGGGATTCGGCCACGGCGGCCAGCACCATCTGGTAACGGCGGAACCGCACCTTGATCTGCGCGTACGCCCGCGCCAGGGTCCGGTTGCCCGCAGCATCCACCAGCAGGTCGTGGAACGCGGCGCTGGCACGGTAGTAGGTGACGGTGTCCTCGTCGCGGATCGCGACGGTCATCCGCGCGACCAGTTGCTCCAGTTGCGAAAGCTGGTCGGCGGAGGCCCGCCAGGCGGCAAGCGCCGCGGCCCTCGACTCGAGCATGGCGCGGACCTCGAACAGTTCTTCCAGCTCCTCCTGCGAGGTGCCGCTGACTTCCGCGCCGCGATGCGGCGACAGCGTGACGAGGCCTTCCGAACTGAGGATGCGGAACGCTTCGCGCAAAGGGACGCGGCTGACCTGCAGGGTGGTCGCCAGCTCCTGCTCCACTAGCCGGCGGCCCGGCGGCAGCGCGCCGTTGGCGATCTCTTCACGCAGGTGGTCAGCCAGCAGTTCGGGCAGCAAGGCCGCCTTGCGGAACGCGGCGGGAGCGGAAAGGCCGGAGGGTGTCGACGCCATGTCGACACTTTAGACTTTTATACAATCCTACAAACTAGGGAAAACGCCAGCACCTCCGCCCCGCCCGCCCCGGGACGGAGAGGGAGCAAGTCACGTCACACCCGCTCGAGGATCACAGCGATGCCCTGCCCCACGCCGATGCACATCGTGCACAGGGCGTAGCGCCCGCCGCTGCGATGCAGCTGGTTGACGGCGGTCGTGGCCAACCGCGCTCCCGAAGAACCGAGGGGATGGCCCAGCGCGATGGCGCCGCCGTTGGGGTTGACGCGCGGGTCGTCGTCCCGCAATCCCAGCATGCGCAGCACCGCCAGGCCCTGCGCGGCGAACGCCTCGTTGAGCTCGATCACGTCGATCTGCTCCAGCTTGATGCCGGTGAGCGCCAGCACCTTCTGCGTCGCCGGCGCGGGGCCGATGCCCATCACGCGCGGCGGCACGCCGGCCGTGGCCAGGCCGACCACGCGGGCGCGCGGCGTCAGGCCGTTGCGCGCGGCGGTGGCTTCGTCGGCCAGCAGCAGCGCGCAGGAGCCATCGTTCACGCCGCTGGCATTGCCGGCGGTCACGGTGCCGTCCGGCCGCACCACGCCCTTGAGCTTGGCCAGCGACTCCAGCGAGGTCTCGCGCGGATGCTCGTCCTTGCTGACGACGATCGCCTCGCCCTTCTTCTGCGGGATCGTCACCGGCGTGATCTCGGCGTCGAAGAAGCCGGACTTCTGCGCCGCCACCGCCTTGAGTTGCGAGGCCAGCGCCATGCGGTCCTGCGCTTCGCGCCCGATCTTGTACTCGGTGGCCACGTTCTCCGCGGTCTCGGGCATGGAGTCCACGCCGTACATCTCCTTCATCAGCTTGTTGACGAAACGCCAGCCGATGGTGGTGTCGTACACCGCGTTGGTCCGGGAGAACGCGCTGTCGGCCTTGGGCATGACGAAGGGCGCGCGGCTCATGCTCTCCACGCCGCCGGCGATCATCAGCGTGGCTTCGCCTGACTTGATCGCCCGCGCGGCCGTCCCCACCGCGTCCAGGCCGGAACCGCACAACCGGTTGATCGTGGCGCCGGGCACGTCGATGGGCAGGCCGGCCAGCAGCGAGGCCATGTGCGCGACGTTGCGGTTGTCCTCGCCCGCCTGGTTGGCGCAGCCGTACAGAACGTCGGTCACCGCCTGCCAATCCACCTTGGGATTGCGCGCCATCAGGGCCTTCAGCGGGATGGCGCCGAGGTCGTCGGTCCGGATGGAGGACAGGGCGCCGCCGTAGCGGCCGAAGGGTGTGCGTACTGCGTCGCAGATGAATGCTTGCTTGGTCATGTTCTTTCTCCTTGGGCCAGCTCGCGCAGCCGTTGGTCCTGGCGTTTGACCAGGAAGGCGATGTCGTCGACATCCTGCGGCGACAACCTGGGGCCGGGCTTGCGGATGAAGGCGGAGGCGATGACGCCGCGCTGCTGGAACAGGAGCTTGCGCACGGCCAGGCCGATGCCGGCCTGCTGCTCATACCGCGCCAGCGGCAGGTAGGCATCGAACAAGTCGTGGGCGCGTCCGCGATCGCCGCGTGCGTGCGCCGCCACCACGTCGACCATCATCTCGGGATAGGCGAAGCCGGTCATGGCGCCGTCAGCGCCGCGCGTCATCTCCTCCGGCAGGAACAGGCCGCCGCCGTTGCCGGTGAGGATGGACACCCGCTTGACGTCGCCCTTGTCGCTGGCCGCGCGGATGGCGGACAGCTTGGCGAGGCCGGGCCAGTCCTCGTGCTTGAGCATCACGCAGGTGGGCGAGTTCTTCAGGATGCGCAGGATGACGGACGTCGACATCTGCACGGTGGTGGACACCGGGTGGTCCTGCAGCACCCAGGGCACCTGCGGTCCCAGCGTCTCGTTGACCATGTCGAAGTACTGCACGATCTGGTCGTCGGTGCGCACGCTGGGCGGCGGTGCGACCATGACGCCGGATGCGCCGAGCTCCATCACCGACTGCGTCAGTTCCTTCATGGCGGCGAAGCCGGGCGCCGAGGCGCCCACCACCACCGGCACCTTGCCGCCGACGCGCGCCAGCACTTGCCGCACGAAGGCGCGCGACTCCTCCATGGTGAGCTTGGTCGCCTCGCCCATGATGCCGAGCACGGTGAGGCCGGTCACGCCCTTCTCGAGGCAGAAGTCCACCATGCGGTCGGTGCTGGCCAGGTCCAGCGCGCCGCCGTCCGTGAACGGCGTGACGGTGATGAGGTAGACGCCCTTGGCGGATGCGTCGAGTTGATTCATGGCGGACTCCGTTTCGTCGTCCCCGCGAAGGGTATTGTTACGCAGGCACGGGCCTTGGCCTGAGCACCTGCATGGCCAACGCGGCCACCACCAACGCGATGCCCACGAGGTCGGCCATCCACGCCGGATAGGCCAGCAGGAATCCAGCGACCAGCAGGAGTGCGCGTTCGATCCAGTTCGTCTTGCGCAACGCCCAGCCCTGGAATCCGGCTGCCAGCGCCGCGATGCCGAGGGCGGCGGTGAAGGTGACCTCCGCGATCGACCACCAGTTGGCGTTGGCCAGCGCCTTGGTCGAGCCCATCAGCAGCAGGCCCTGCCCGCTGGGGTCGAGCACGAACACGAAGGGCAGCAGGAACGCCGGCACCGTGTACTTCCAGCACTGCAGCGTGGTCTTGTACGGGTCGCCGCCGGTGATGGCCGCGGCTGCGAAGGGCGACAGCGCCGTCGGTGGCGACACCTCCGACAGCACCGCGTAATAGAAGATGAACATGTGCGCGGCGAAGTCCGGCACGCCCAGCTTCATCAGCGCCGGCGCCGCGATCACCGCGCAGATGATGTACGAGGCCGTCACCGGCACCGCCAGCCCGACGATCCACACCACCAGCGCGGTGAAGATCGCGGTGAGCAGCAAGTTGCCGCCGGCGTAGTCGATCACGATCGAGCTGAACTTCAGGCCCAGGCCGGTGAGCGTGACGACGCCCACGATGATGCCGGCGCCGGCGCAGGTGGCCGCCACGTTCAGCACGCCGACCGATCCACCTTCCATCGCCTTGAGCAGCGGCGCGCCGCGGAGCTTGCGCCAGAAACCGCCGCCGGAGAACAGGTCGTAGGGGATCAGCGAGGTGTCGCGCCGCAGCAGGCTGGTGCCCAGCGACACCAGCGTGGCGTAGAACACCGACATCACCGGCGAGAAGCCCAACATCATGAAGGCCACGATGGAGACCAGCGAGAGGAAGTGGAACCAGTACTTGCGCGTCAGGTTCCAGACCGAATCGACCTTCTCGAAGACGGCTTCGTGCATGCCGTACTTGCGCGCATCGATCTCCACCATCAGGAACAGCGCGAAGTAGAACAGCACCGTCGGGATGACGGCCATCAGCAGCACGTCGAGGTACGAGATCTTCAGGAACTCCGCGATCAGGAAGGCCGCGGCGCCCAGCACGGGCGGCGAGATGATGGCGCCCAGCCCGCCGGCGGCGAGCAGGCCGCCCGCCGCGTTCTTTTCGTAGCCCACCTTCTGCAGCATCGGGTACGCCACGGACCCGAGCGTGACCGTGGTCGCCACGCCGGAGCCGGAGGGCCCGCCGAGCAAGAAGGACGCGAGCACCACGGTGCGGCCGGCGCCCGTCGGTTTGCCGCCCATGGCGGAGAACGAGAAGTCGAGATAGAACTTGCCGGCGCCCGAATACTGCAGGAAGGCGCCGAAGATGGTGAACAGGATGATGAGCGAGGACGATACGTCCAGCGCCACGCCGAAGATCCCCTCCAGCGTCATGTACATCACGCCGACCAGGCGGCCCACCTCGTAGCCCTTGTGCGTCCAGGGCGAGGGCAGCCAGGGCCCCGCCAGCGCGTAGCCGAGGAAGGCCAGGCAGATCACCGGCATGATCCAGCCGGACGTGCGCCGCATCGCCTCCAGCACCAGCACGATCAGCGCGATGCCGAAGAAGATGTCCCACGGCAGCGGCGTCGTGTTGCGGTCGGTGAGGTCGTCGCCGCCCACGAGCAGGTACCAGGTGACGGCGATCGCCAGACCAGCGGCCAGCCAGTCCCACCACATGATGCGGTGGCGAAAGCGCCGGGCCACCGGGAACACCAGGAAGCACAGGAAGAGGACGAACGCCAGGTGCACGGCGCGCAGGGTCTGCGCCTGCACGATCGCGTACGCGGAGTACAGGTGGTACACGGACATGCCCACGGCCGCCAGCATGACGAAGGTGCCGAGCCAGCCTTTCAGCTTGTTGGCGGCGCCCTCCTCCTGTTCGATGTACGACTCGGCCTTCTGCAGCGCCGCCGCGTCGATCTGGGCGCTCAGCTCGGCCCGTTCGGCCGGATGGTCATTGCCGCTCATTGGGCATCAGTTCAGCTTGATGCCCTTTTCCGCGAAGTACTTGACGGCGCCGGGGTGGAAGGGGATCGGCGTGGCTTCCTTCTTCTGGTTCTCCAGCTTGAAGTTGATCGCTTCCTTGTGCACCGCCACCAGGTCGTCCTTCTTCTCGAAGATGGTCTTGACGATGTTGTACGCCGTCTTGTCGTCCATGTTCTGGTGCGCCACCAGGATGTTCATGACGGTGGCCTGCTTGTTGTCGGCGTCCATGCCCTTGTAGACGTCTTTGCCGATCGTGTCCTGCACGTACAGGTTGCCGTACTTCTTGTTCATGGCGGCCACCACTTCGGAGTGGTCGATCATCTTGAGCTTGGTGCCGGGCGTGTTGGCCAGGTCGGACACCGCGGCGGTGGGCAGGCCGCCGACCCAGAAGAACGCGTCGATCTTGCCGTCCTTCAATGCATTGACGGACTCGGCGACGCCCAGGCGCTCGCGCTTGAGGTCCTTGTCCTTGTCCATGCCGGCCGCCTCGATGATGCGGAAGGCCATCACCTCGGTGGCGCTGCCGGGCGAGCCGGTGGAGACGCGCTTGCCCTTCAGGTCCGCCAGCTTGGCGACGCCCTTGCCCTCGATGCTGACCACGTGCATGCGGTTCGGGTACAGCACGGCCAGCGTGCGCACCGGGACCTTGTTGCCCTTGAACTTGTCCTCGCCCTCGTACGCGTCGAGCGCGGCGTCGGTCATGCTGAACGCGACGTAGGGCTTGCCGGTGCCGACGAGCTTGAGGTTGTCGACCGAGCCGCCGGTGACTTCGGCGGTGGCCGACATGCCGGGCACGTACTTCGACAGGGCCGCGGCCAGGCCGCCGCCCATGGGGTAGTACACCCCGCCGGTGCCGCCGGTGGCGATGGAGATGTTCTGGGCGTGCGCCGCGACGGCGAGGCCGAGCGAGGCGATCAAGCCGAGCAGGAGGGTCTTGGTGGACTTCATGGATTTGTCTCCGGAATGGAAAAGCGGTCGGGGCATGCCGGCCGCGGGTCGCTCATTCTGGCAGTGCGGGGGGCGCAGTCGTCTGCGGGCTTTCCAGCATCCCGGCAGCGCCGCGCAGCAGCGTGCTAACCTTTGCGCATGTTCAATCCGTCCCAGGACGAGGTGCGCCGTTTCTTCTGTGGCGTGCACGACAAGGCGCGGTCCGGGCAGATGCTCGACGCCCTGGAAACGCTGGCCAGCGAGTGGCTCAAGGAGCACCGGGAGTACGACCCGGACCTGGCCGATGCGCAAGCCGCGGTGGCCCGTGTATATGACGGTTCGGGCGGCACGGCCAATCCCTTCCTCCACCTGTCCATGCACCTGTCGATCAGCGAGCAGTGCTCCATCGACCAGCCGCGCGGCATCCGCCAGGCCGTCGAGCTGCTGGCGGCTCGACGCAGTTCGCTCCACGACGCGCACCATGAGGCGATGGAGTGCCTGGGACAGATGCTGTGGGAGAGCCAGCGCTCCGGGCGGCCGCCAGATGGGCAGGCGTACGTGGAGTGCGTGCAGCGGCGCGCCACGATGTAAATGGAAACGGCCCCAAAGGGCCGTTTCCACCGAAGTCCAAGGCCTCGCCAGAGGCCTTGTTTTGTCCGTCAATGCGAGTGGAACCGCGGCTCCGGCACGGTCTGCATCTCGCTGTCCAGCGAGCCCACGTAGTTCGCCAGCGCCTTCAGTTCGGCGTTGGAGAACTGCTTGGCGATCGCGCCCATCACGCCGTTGTTGCGGCCGGAAGTCGTGTTGTTTTCGGTCTTGTACGCCTTCAGCGCCACGAACAGGTATTCGGAATACTGGCCGGCGATCTTCGGATAGCTCGGGTCGATCGGCTTGGACATGTTCGCGCCGTGGCAGGAGGCGCAGGCCGCCTTCTGCAGCAGGGCGGCGACTTGCGCGCTCGGCTCGCGGCTGGGCTTCTCGGGGGCGGCCTTGCGGCTTTCGCGGCCGAGGTTCTCGTAGTACGCGGAAATGTCGGCCACGTCCTTGTCCGTCAGCGTCTCGGCGATGCTGCGCATCGTCGGGTGCTTGCGGTCCCCCGCCTTGTACGCGTTCAGGGCCGCGGCAATGTACTTGGCGCTCTGGCCGGCGATCTTGGGCACCCGGTAGACCTCCGGGAAGCTCGACTTGTAGCCCACGATGCCGTGGCAGCCGACGCACATGGCCACCTTGGCTTCGAGCGACTTCGGGCTGGTCGGGCCGGCGGCCGGCGTGGCGGGCGCCACGTTGGTGGCCTGGGCCGGCGCGGTGGCGGGCTGGGCCCACGCCAGGCTGGTCGCGCAAGCGACAGAGACGGCGAAAAGCGTGTTCAACAACTTGTTCATTTTGCGCGCACAATCTGACGAGGTCAGTTTCTTTCGATCAACCTGCGATTATATGGGGCGCCCCCGGGCCCCCCATTTCCGCACCCCCACCCCCATGAAGTTCCAAGGCTCCCAGAACTACGTCGCCACGCAGGACCTGATGCTCGCGGTGAACGCCGCCATCACCCTCCAACGCCCGCTGCTGGTCAAGGGCGAACCCGGCACCGGCAAGACCATGCTGGCCGAAGAGGTGGCGCAGGCACTCGGCATGCCGCTGCTGCAGTGGCACATCAAGTCGACCACCAAGGCGCAGCAGGGCCTGTACGAATACGACGCGGTGAGCCGCCTGCGCGACTCGCAGCTCGGCGACGAGAAGGTCCGGGACATCCACAACTACATCGTCAAGGGCGTGTTGTGGCAGGCCTTCACCACCGACCAGCCCGTGGCATTGCTGATCGACGAGATCGACAAGGCCGACATCGAATTCCCCAACGACCTGCTGCGCGAGCTGGACCGCATGGAGTTCTATGTCTACGAGACGCGCGAGCTGGTCAAGGCGCGGCACCGCCCGCTGGTGTTCATCACCTCGAACAACGAGAAGGAACTGCCGGACGCCTTCCTGCGCCGCTGCTTCTTCCACTACATCAAGTTTCCCGACGCCGACACGATGCACAGGATCGTGGACGTGCACTTCCCGGGCCTCAAGAAGGAGCTGCTGACCGCGGCGATGAAGACCTTCTACGACGTGCGCAACCTGCCGGGCCTGAAGAAGAAGCCCAGCACGTCGGAGCTGCTGGACTGGCTCAAGCTGCTGGTGGCCGAGGACATCCCGGTCGAGGCGTTGCAAAGCAAGGACGACAAGGTCGCCGTGCCGCCGCTGGTGGGCGCCCTGCTGAAGAACGAACAGGACGTGACCCTGTTCGAGAAGCTCGTCTTCATGCAGCGGCACAACCGCTGAAGCCATGAAGGGCCCGGCGCGCCTGCTGCTCCCTGCCGCCTTGCTGGCGGCCATCGGCGCGCATGCGCAAGTCCCCCCGCCGGCGCCTGCCGCTTCGGCGCCGGCGCCTGCTGCCTCGGCGCCGTCGTCCGAACTGCGCCAGCTCTGCGCCGCCCTGCCCGAGACGCCCACCGACGGCCGCGGCCTCGCGCAGCGGGCGCAATGCGTCCTCACCGGCATCACGCCCAGCACCCGGCGCTTTGCCGAAGCCCGCGAACTGGCTGCCAAGGCCATGGAGCAGGGCGAGCCCACCGGCGGCTTCGCGCTCTACCTGGCGTTCGCCAACGACCCGGCCAACATGTACCGCCGCGACGGCAAGGCCGACCTCGAGGCCTATCGCAAGCTCGGCGAGCGGCCCCTGTCGGATCGGGCCGAACAGGTGGCCGCCATCGAAGGGCTGGCGTTCGCGGCGGGAAAGAACCACCCCGGCGCCGGCGTGCTGCTGGCGAGCTATTTCTACGAGACCGTCGCGCCGCAGAACGTGATGCGGGTGCGCGCCATGACAGGGCTGCTGCTGCGCAACGGCGCGCGCAATGCGCCCCTGGAAAAGATGCAGCGCGAAGCCGCCGTGATAGAGAAGACCGCGCCCGCGACCAAGGCGTCCGTGCGCTCCTTCCTGGACGCCTACCTGCCCGCGACCACCGCGGCCTTGCAAGGCCATGCGGTGCAGACCGCGGGCACCTGCGACAAGGCCACGCTCAAGTCCGTCAGCGCGTCCGACATCCGCAACGCCGAATACCTGCCGCTGACCGGCAAGATGGTCGAGAAGACCTACCTGGTCAAGGGCGAGTGGATGGAGTTCTGGACCTTCGACGCCTGCGGCGAGGACGTCCCCGTGAAAGTCGGCTTCATCGCCGACGGCTGGGGCGGCGCTGGCATCACGGCGGCGCACAACAAGGGACAGTGAGCGGCCATGCACAAGCCCGAGCCCGTGACCCTCTCGTGCGCAGCCCTCCGGCTGGAGCCCATGACCGCCGGCCACGTCGCCGGTCTCGAGGCTGCGGCGCGCGACGGCGAACTGTGGAACCTGCGCGTGACCTCGGTGCCGGCGCCCGGCGAGACGGCTGCCTATGTGGCTGCCGCCCTGAAAGGCCAGGCCGACGGCCACATGCTGCCCTTCGTCGTCATCGAGGCGGGCAGCGGCCGCGTGATAGGCTCCAGCCGCTACCACGACATCGTGCCGGCGGTGGAACGGCTGGAGATCGGCTACACCTGGTACGGCCGCAGCTGGCAGCGCACCCACGTCAACACCACCGCCAAGCTGCTGCTGATGCAGCATGCCTTCGAGACGCTCAGCGCGAAACTGGTGGGCTGGCGCACCGACAACTTCAACCACGCGAGCCAGCGCGCCATCGAGCGGCTGGGCGCGCGCAAGGACGGAGTGCTGCGCCACCACGCGCTGCGGCGCGACGGCACGGTGCGCGACACGGTGATGTACAGCCTGGCGGCCGGCGAATGGCCGGAGGTGAAGGCGCAGCTGCAGTACCAGCTGGCGCGTGAACGCTGAGGAGAAAAGCGATGCTGATCGACTTCTTCTATACCCTGCGCAGCGCCAAGCTGCCCGTGTCCGTCAAGGAGTACCTGACGCTGGTGGAGGCGCTGCAAAAGGGTGTGGTCGGCCCGCACAGCGAAGATGCCTGGAGCGTCGACGATTTCTATTACCTCGCGCGCACCGCGCTGGTGAAGGACGAGAAGCACTACGACAAGTTCGACCGCGCCTTCGCGGCCTACTTCAAGGGCGTGGAGCTGGTGGCGGACTTCACCAAGGACATCCCGCTGGAGTGGCTGCGCAAGAACCTCGAGCTCGATCTTTCGCCGGAAGAGAAAGCCAAGATCGAGGCGATGGGCTGGGACGAGCTGATGGAAACGCTGAAGAAGCGTTTCGAGGAGCAGAAGGACCGGCACGAGGGCGGCAGCAAGATGATCGGCACCGGCGGCACCTCGCCGTTCGGCGCCTATGGCTTCAACCCGCAGGGCATCCGCATCGGCCAGGACAAGGGCCGCAACAAGAGCGCGGTGAAGGTGTGGGACCAGCGCGCCTACAAGGACTACGACGACACCCAGGAGCTGGGCACGCGCAACATCAAGATAGCGCTGCGGAGGCTGCGCAAGTTCGCGCGCGAAGGCGCGGCGGAAGAGCTGGACCTGGACGACACCATCAAGTCCACCGCGGCCAATGCCGGCTGGCTGGACATCAAGATGGTTCCCGAGCGCCACAACAACGTGAAGGTGCTGCTGCTGATGGACGTGGGCGGCACGATGGACGAACACATCCACCGCGTCGAGGAGATGTTCTCGGCTGCCAAGGCGGAGTTCAAACACCTGGAGTTCTACTACTTCCACAATTGCGTGTACGACTTCATGTGGAAGAACAACCGGCGGCGCTTCAGCGAGAAGTTTCCGACCTGGGACATCATCCGCAAGTACAACAAGGACTACAAGCTGATCTTCGTGGGCGACGCGACCATGAGCCCGTACGAGATCCTCCAGCCGGGCGGCAGCGTCGAATACAACAACGAGGAAGCGGGCGCCGAATGGATGCAGCGCCTGACCAACGCATTCCCCAAGTTCGTCTGGATCAATCCCGAGCCGCAGGGCGTCTGGCAGTATCGCCAGAGCATCAGCGTGATGCAGCAGCTGGTGAACCACCGGATGTACCCGCTGACGATCAAGGGGCTCGAAGAGGCGATGCGGCTGCTGGTGAAGTAAGCAGCGGTCGCCGGTATGACTCGCTGCCGTTATGGTGCTGGATCCGGGCTCCCCTCAGCGAAACGTCTTTGCTCTCTCCAGCACACGGCTCGTGACCTTGTCCCAGATAGGCTGCGGAAATCCAGCCGGCAAACGCTTGGACAACCGCTCAACTGCGTCAGGCACGCTTGCTGCCAAGGCAAACATCTGCCCAGCTAAATCCTTAATGCCCGCCTGGTTGGCCGCGACGATCCAGTCCTCCACCCCAATGTCATCCAGTTTGCGGAGGGTCCTTCGCGCCCGCAATGGGATCGCCAGCTTCATGACCTTCTGCTTCATCTGGTTTGGCCCATCGCCGGCGATGGGCCATAGAGAAATTACGTCATACAAGGGTGTCATTGCATAAACGTCACCCGATTTCAAGAAAATCGAAAAGTTTTTCCCGTGTGCATCTGTGTTGCCGAGAATCCAAAAGCACATTTGTGCAAGCAAGAATGTTGCGACGTCCTTTGATGCTTCCGCACTGGCGCTCAACACCTGCATGACCGACTGCATCGTTGGCCCGGTAGTGCGCCCTTTACCATCGGTGTGTTCGTACTTTTGAGTTGGCGGCAGCCCCAAGGCCTGGCAGAGGTCCTCTTGAGGAAGTCTGATGATCCAGTCCGTTCCGGCTTTCGTCTTTGACCACTCCCTATCGAACCGTTCGACGGCAAGAACGGTTTTTGAACCGAAGGTTAGGATTTCCGAGTTTGCAGCGGGCAAGCCCAGCTCCTGCAGCAAGTTCAGGCATAACCATTCGTTCTGGACTGAATGCGTCATGTCCGCCTGCTGGTTGGCGACCAACCCCAACGGCAACTTCATGATGTGGGTTGTTGGGGTGGCTCCCTGCGGCCTGCACCATTGATCGCCTATCTTCAGCAGTGCGGTTTTCTCCTGCGCTCCTGCGATGGAGATACGCCAACTGTCTTCGTCCAAATCGCCAGCGCCGGCGAGCTGAGGCATGGTAGCCAGGATGAGGTGTCGTTCGACCTGTGTGTCATCAAGCGCCTCATACTCCACTCGATCGAAGCCCTCGGGCGGTCGTTCCGGGGGCATCAGTTGAATTGCACCCACGCAATCACGACCGATTGCGGTGAGCAGATCGATCGCTCCGATACTGGCGGCCTTGAATCTGCCGCGAACCCGTTCACGGATCCTATCGTCGTCGGGCAGCAAATTCTCAAAATAGCTGCTGACTTTGTCTCCTTTAATCGTCCGATCCGCGGTGAAAGGTAGCGATAGAGACAATGGGCGTCGGCGCGGTGATTCGATCCACGCCTGCTCGTACTCGAGGGTATGCACGCCTCGTGTCACGGTCCAAGTGGCGACGCGCTCGCCATTCATCCATACCCACAGAATGCTCACCAAGACCCCTTGTTCTTGGGAAGCTTCATGGTGAAGCTTGTGACTTTGTTAGGCGGTGGCTTGACGGAGGGTGCTGTCTTCAGGGAACTGTTGCGCCTCACTCCCTCAGTAGCGCGCGTTGGTTCACGCGGTTGCCTGAGTGTTTCACCGGATCTCCCGTTTTCGATATGACGATGCGCTTTGTCAGAGACGGGAGAGAATCTCTTGGTTTTGGACACGCCTGCCTCCTCCTTGAGAGGTCGCGCACGGATCAGCATGTCTGCTCCCAGGGCATTCAGCAGCCGCAGGAGTTGGTCAAGAGTTAGCGAACCTGGCCGCGCTTCCATGACCGCTACTCGCGCCTGACTCAAACCTAACAGCTGGCCGAGTTCAGCTTGCGTCAAACCTCTCAGCTTGCGCAGAGATTTCAGTTGGTCCACCAGTTGAGTGCCTAAGAGTACCCTGAGGTCGGGCGTCAATTTATCGCTCATATGTTATAGTCCGCAAATATAACGCATCTATTTTTTTACGCAAGCAATTTTGGCGGCTTATGTATAGTCTAAGTGTTATTTATTCTGATCATAATGTATGCATTGTATTTGTAGCGGAGGAGGACCGGGGCGAGACGGATCAATCCCGAGCCGCAAGGCGTCTGGCAGTACCGCCAGAGCATCATCAAGGGGCTCGAAGAGGCGATGCGGCTGCTGGTGAAGTAAAGGCGCGCGCTCCTACCGCCCTTGCCTCGGCCGGCCGACAGCCGCGCCAGCCGCCAAGCGCATCATTGGGACCCTTCCGGGAGACACCCATGAAAAGAATCCAGACCATCCTCGCCGTCCTGTTGCTGGGCCTGACGAGCCTGGGCGCGCAAGCGCAGCGCGCCGACGACCTTGCCGTGGACGGGCGGACATCGGCGCAGGAGCAACGCCAGCAGCGCGGCGCCCGCGCCGGCGGCCCGACCCTGCGCGATGTCAACCAGGCCGCGCGCGGCGGCGACATCGCCAAGGCCCGCACGATGATCGACGAGATCGTGCAGCGGCAGCCCGACAATGCGCGCGCCCACTTCGTGAAGGCCCAGCTTGCCGCCCGCGACCGGGACGTCGCGACCGCGCGCACCGAACTGCAGACCGCGGAGAGGCTGGCCCCCGGGCTGCCGTTCGCGCGCGAGGAAGCCGTGACCAAGCTGCGTACGCGCATGGAGCGGATGGAAGCGCGCGAGGCGCGGGGTGGCCAGCAGCGGGCCGGGCGCAATGCGCGTGACCGCAACACCACGCGGCCGGGCGAAGCACCAACGCAAGGTCCGGCTTCCACCGCCAACGATGCTACGGCCAACACGACCACTGCCGGCAACACGAGTCCCCCGCCGGTAGAGACCCGGCCGGCCGGCGAAGACACCCGCAACATGGGCGCACCGGCGCCGGCGGGCACGGCCGACAAGGGGAGCAACTCGCTGGTCATGGGCGCGCTGATCGGCGGCGGGATCGTCGCGGTGCTGGCAGTCCTGCTGTTCCGCCGTCGACGCACGACCGCCTAGTCATCGGCGACGTTTCGCGTTGTAAGAAGCGCGAGTGCGTGCAAACGGCAGAGCCTGCATGGCGGGCGGTGCCCTTCCAATGCGACGCTGGGCGCCGGGTGGGTGTCCGCATCCATCGAGGAGCCGCTGATGACCGTGACGGTGAACTACACCTTCGGTGTGCAGGAGGGCCTGTCCCCGCCCTTCCTCTCGGAGCATGCCGATGCGGCGTCCATTGCGAACGGTGGCATCGCCGTCGTCGGCGACCGCACCGCAACCAACAGCTCGATGTCCCTGTTCCAGGCCGATGGGGACCCCTCCGCCTCGGGCATCGCCATCGCAGGCACGCAGTCCGCCGTGGCGGAACTGAGCAACGGCCGCATGGTGGTGGCCTCGGACCGGGGCCAGCAGGTCTACTACACGATCACGCGTAGCGACGGCGCGGTGAGCGTGCCGTCCACCGCCTCGGACGCGGCTTTCGAGGACGTCTCGAACGTCGACGTCGCGGGCCTTGCGGGCGGCGGCTTCGTGGTGGTGTCCCAGGCCCTCATCGGCGGCACCGACAACGACATCCGCATGACCGTCCGCACGAACACCGGCAGCCTGGTGACGTTCGCCACCCTCGACGTGTCGACGGAGAACGACCAGAACCCCAGTGTCGCCGCGCTGGCCGACGGCGGCTTCGCCGTCGCCTGGCACCGGCGCCTGTCCGGCGGCGGCGAGGAACTCTGGTATGCCGTGTACGAGTCCAACGGCGACGCGCGCTTGGTGCCGACGCGGCTGGACAACGAAGGCAACGTCAACCGCAACGCCACCGTGGCGGCCATGGACGGCGGGGGCTTTGCCATCGCCTACGAGGACACCGGCTGGAGCGGCAATACCGACATCGACATCACGCTCGCCCGCTTCACGGCCGCGGGAAGCCTGATCGACTGGAGCGACATCTCCCAGAACAACGTCAACGACACCGACCCGTCGATGACGGTGCTGTCCAACGGGATGATCGCGGTAGGGGCCACGCTGGACAACGGGGCCACGCCCACCAACGTGCGCTGGACGCTGGTCGACCCGGACACCGGCACGAAGCTGGGCACATCCGGCGCCGGGTCGTCCGGAAACTACGAACGCTCCACGTCGGTCGCAGCCATGCTCGACGGGCGCATGGCTGCCTTCTTCACCGACAACGACGCCGGCGACGTCGAGGGCGAGATCCTGCAGGCGAAGCGGATTTCCGTCGGGGACGCGTCCGACGACGTGATCATCGGCGACGACCTTTTCGATGACATGCAGGGCGCGGGCGGCGCGGACACCCTCATCGGCGGCCTCAACGGCGACTACCTCAAGGGCGGTGGCGGCGGCGACACCTTCGAGTTCCATGCCCGCGACATCGTGGGCGATACGGTGGCCGGCGGGGCCGGCAGCGACCGGCTGTTCTTCACCGCCAATGGCAACGCGTCCGGCGCGGTGCTGACCTCCATCGAGGAGATCGAGTTCTTCAGCCCCACGTCCGCCCCCCTCACCGTGACGATCGGCGCCTCGCAGGTCGGCGCGGGCCTGGACGCGGGCCTGATCGTCGATGGCGACCTGGCCGGCTCCGCCACCACGCTGCGCATCGTCATGGGCAGCGACACCGACGTGAGCCTGGCCGGCTTCACCTTCCAGGACTTCGACACCGGTGGCAGCGAGAACGACCGGATCGTCATCGTCGGCGACGCCGATGCCGAGGACATCGCCGGCTCGTCCCTGCGTGACGATATCGCCGGCGGTGGCGGCAGCGACCGCGTCAATGGCCGCGGCGGGAACGACATGCTGGGCGGCGGCGGCGGCGACGACGTGCTGGCCGGCGGTACCGGCACCGATACGCTGGCCGGCGGCACGGGTGCCGATCGCTTCGACTTCAATGCTTCCTCGGACAGCTTGGCGGGTCCGGGCAGGGACGTCATCAGCGATTTCGTGGGCAACGGCAGCCTCGCCGGTGATCGGGTCGACCTCTCCACGCTCGACGCCAACGTGCTGGCCGCGGGCAACCAGTCGTTCACTTTCATTGGCAACGCCGCCTTCAGCGGCGCGGGCCAGGCGCGCTATGCGGGCGGCGTGCTGTCGCTGAACATGGATGGCGACGTGGCCGCCGAGATGCAGGTGGCACTGACGGGCGCGCCGGCGCTGGTCGCGGACGACCTGGTGCTCTGAAACGCGCGGACCCGGCGCAAGTGCGCCAATCTGTAAGCCGTGTGTGCGAATGAAAAGAGCCGGGGGTCGCAGCCTGGCTCTGCTGTTCAATGGCGCTCCACCCTTCGCTGGAGAGTCCCTTGGCAGCTCTTTCCGTCACCTACTCGTTCGCCTTCGAGGCGGACCTCAACCCGATTGGAACCGGAAACGCCGACGCTGCCAGCCTGGACGGCGGAGGCGTCGCCGTGGTTGGCGATGACGGCGCGCACATCTACGAGGCCTTCTTCTCGGCCGACGGGGAGGAGACAGGCGACGGATCGTTCCTCGGCAGCACGGGTGGCTCGGCATCGCAACTGAGCAACGGCAACGTGGTCATCGGCGGGTCGTTCAACGGGATTGACGGCGGCCAGGCGTCTTTCGATATCGTCAGCGCGACCGGCGAGTCCGTCCTCGGCGTGACGCCCATCGATGCCATGTTCAGCTCGGTCTCCGGTGTCGACGTCACGGCCCTGGCCGAGGGCGGCTTCGTGCTCGCGATGCAGGTATCGGTGGGCGGCAACAACAACGTCCGCGTCAACATCCGCGACAACGATGGCGGACCGGTCATGAGTTTCGCCGTCGACTCCAGCGTCGCCAACGACCAGGCCCCCAGCGTCGCGGCCCTGGCCGATGGCGGCTTCGCGATCGCCTGGCACCGCATCGACGGCCTCGCCAGCGAGGTGTGGTACGCCGTCTACGAGGCCAACGGCACGGAACGCAAGCTGCCGACCCTGCTGGACGACGTCGGCGGCAACCTGAACCCCAGCGTCGTGGCCCTGCAGGACGGCGGCTTCGCCATCGCTTACGAGGACACCGGGTGGAGCGACACGGGCGACACCGACATCACCCTCGCGCTTTTCGACGCCGCCGGCACGCGCGGCGGCTGGACCGACATCTCCCAGAACGACTTCAACGACACCGCGCCTTCCACGACCCTGCTCTCCAACGGGATGATCTTCGTCGGAAATACCAACGCGGAGTTCGGTTTCGACCCGAGGTGGACCTTGGTCGACCCGGCCAACGGCGAGCGCCTGGCCACGGGCGACAATGGCTACACCTTCGTCTCCGACACCCAGACGAGCGTGGCCGGGATGCTGGACGGCCAGGTGGCCACGTTCTTCACGAAGGGACCGACGACGCCCGACATCATCGGGCAGGTGCTCCAGGTCCGGCGTCACACGAGCGGCGACACCTTTGCGGACGACTTCATCGTCGGTGACGGGCTCGTCGACTACGTCACCGGCGGCGGCGGCAACGACACCATCCGCGGCGGCGGCAACGCGGACTATCTGGAAGGATCGGCGGGCAACGACACTTTCGTTTTTCTCGCGGGTGAGATGGCGGGCGATACCATCAAGGGAGACGAGGATTTCGACCGCATCCTGCTCGCGGGCAGCGCCAACCTCGGCGCTGCAACCATCGAAAGCATCGAGGAAATCGAGTTCGAATCCCCGTCCCCTTACGCGGCGATCGCCACCATTCATGCCGCTCAAGTCGGCGCCGGTCTCGCGGCCAACCTGGTCATCGACGGGACGGAGCCGTTCGTGGACCCGATGGACCCCGATGCGGTGGACCCCGGAGACACTCTCCGCGTGACGATGGGAGACGCGGCCGCCGTCGACCTTTCCGGTTTCGTCTTCTTCGACTTCCACACCTCCGGCGCCGGGCTCGACCGGGTCCAGATCCTGGGAGACGACGATAACGAAACCATCACAGGCTCGGCACAGGCCGACACGGTGCTGGCGGCCGGCGGACGCGACGTGTTGAAGGGCGGCGGCGGCATCGACACGCTGCGCGGTGGACTGGGGAACGACACCTATGTGGTGAACGCGGCCGGCGAGGCGCGGGAAGCCGCGGGCGAAGGAGTGGACATGGTACGGTCCCTCATCGCCTACACGCTGGGCGCGAACATCGAGAACCTGCAGTTGCTGGGGACGGGCGACGTCGCCGGAACAGGCAACGTCCAGAGGAACAAGCTCACCGGCAACAGCGGCGCCAACGCACTCGATGGCGGCCTGGAGAACGACTGGCTGAAGGGGGGTGCGGGTTCGGACACGCTCATCGGAGGGGACGGCCGCGACCGCTTCGACTACGACAGCACCGCCGACAGCGCCCCGCGCCTGTCCGACGTCATCTCCGACTTCGCCGGCAACGGCAACCGCGCTGGCGACCTCATCGACCTGTCCACCATCGACGCCAACGCGCTGGTCGCCGGCAACCAGGTCTTCGTCTTCATTGGCAGTGCAACGTTCACCGGGGCGGGCCAGGTGCGCTACGTCAACGGGGTGCTGGTGGCCAGCACCGATGGCGACGTGCAGGCCGAACTGCGTATCGAGTTGACCGGCAGCCCGCCGCTGGTGGCGGCCGACCTGGTGCTCTGAGCACGCGCCGCTGGCGCCCCCGGCAGGAATCGAACCTGCATCTAGCGCTTAGGAGGCGCTCGTTCTATCCATTGAACTACGGCGGCGAGGGCGCCATTATGGCGTGCGCCGGCGTGCTGGTTTGCCCGCTTGGTGCGGAACCTGCTTTCCCCCAGAATCGCCCTCTCTTGGGGCAACAGCGGAGGCAGGTGGCATGACGTGGTCGATTCTGGCGCGCGATGAAGCAGGACGCTTCGGCGTCGCCATCGCCAGCCGCTTCTTCGCCGTCGGCGCCTTGTGCGTGCATACCCGCCGGGGCGTGGGCGCACTGTCGACGCAAGCCCTGATGAACCCGCTGTACGGGCCGAAAGGCATGGCGCTGCTGGCGGAAGGCCATTCGCCGCAGCAGGTGGTCCATCTGCTGACCTCCGTGGACGCCGGCCGGGACCAGCGCCAGCTGCATGTGCTGCCGGCGCACGGCCGCGCTGCCGCGTGGACGGGCACCGCGTGCATCGATTGGTGCGGCCACCGCACCGAAGAGGACTTCAGCGTCGCCGGCAACATGCTGGCCGGCCCCGCTGTGCTGCAGGCCACCGCGGATGCGTACGAGAAAGCCAGAGGCCTCGACCTGGCCGAAAGGCTGCTCGCGGCGATGGCCGCCGGCGAGGCCGCGGGCGGCGACAAGCGCGGCAAGCAGTCGGCCGCGCTGCGCATCCACGCCGACGAGGACCACCCGCAGCTCGACATTCGCGTGGACGACCACGAGGAGCCGATGCGCGAGCTGGAGCGCCTGTACCGCAAGAGCCTGGAGCGCTTCCAGCCCTTCATGGCCTGCCTGGCCAGCCGCAACGACCCGGTGGGCCTGACGGATCGCGACGCGATCGAGGCGCACATCGCGCGCTTCCACCAGCAACGCGGGGGCGCCCACTGATGGCCGTGCTGGAAGTGCGCGGACTGCGCACGGAGTTCGCCACCGATGACGGCAGCTTTCCGGCGGTCGACGGCGTCAGCTTCTCGGTCGAGGCCGGCAAGACGCTGGCCATCGTCGGCGAGTCCGGCTGCGGCAAGAGCGTGACGGCCCTGTCCATCATGGGGCTGGTGCCCGACCCGCCCGGGCGCGTGACGGCCGGCTCCATCCGCTTCGAAGGCCGCGAGCTGGTGGGCGCCCCGACGCGCGAGCTGCTGGACTTGCGCGGCAATGGCATGGCGATGATCTTCCAGGAGCCGATGACGTCGCTGAATCCGGCCTTCACCATCGGCGACCAGATCGTCGAGGGGCTGCAGCGCCATCGCAAGCTGTCGCGCGCCGATGCCGAGGCGCGCGCCCTGCAGGTGCTGCGCCAGGTGCGCATTCCCGCGCCCGAGCAGCGCTTCCACGACTACCCGCACAAGCTGTCGGGCGGCATGCGCCAGCGCGCGATGATCGCCATGGCGCTGGCCTGCGAGCCGCGGCTGCTGATCGCCGACGAGCCCACCACCGCGCTGGACGTCACCATCCAGGCGCAGATCCTGGAGCTGATGCGCACGCTGCGGCAGGAAACCGGCACCGCGGTGATCCTGATCACGCACGACCTCGGCGTGGTCGCCGAAGTCGCGGACGAAGTGGCGGTGATGTATTCCGGCCGCATCGTCGAGAGGGCCAGCGTGCGCGCCATCTTCGACGAGCCGCAGCATCCCTATACCGTCGGCCTGCTCGGCTCGATCCCGCGGCTGGATGTGGTGCGCGCCCGCCTCGCCTCGATCGAAGGCCAGGTGCCCAACCCCCTGCGCCGTCCCGCCGGCTGCAACTTCGCCGATCGCTGCCCGTTCGCGATCGCGCGCTGCAGTGCCGAGTCACCGCCGCTGGCCGAAGTGGGAAGCGGCCATCTGTCCGCCTGCTGGCGCGCGCCGCTCGACCCGGACGTGCTGGTGCCGCACCTGCCGGAGGCCGTGGCCGCATGATCGAAACCGAACCCCTGGTCGCGGCCGCTGGCCTGGTCAAGCACTTCCCGGTGCGCCGAGGCCTGTTCGGCCGCGTGAGCGGGCTGGTGCGCGCCGTCGACGGCGTGGACGTGCGCATCGCTGCCGGCGAAACGCTGGGCGTGGTCGGCGAGTCGGGCTGCGGCAAGTCGACGCTGGGGCGCATGGTGCTGCGGCTGATCGAGCCCACCGCCGGCAGCATCGTCTTCGACGGGCAGGACATCGGCACGCTCGGCGCCGGCGCATTGCGGGCCCAGCGGCGCGCCATGCAGATCATCTTCCAGGATCCGTATTCGTCGCTCAACCCGCGCATGACCGTGGGGCAGACGCTGGCGGAGCCGCTGCGGCTGCACGGCCTGCACCGCGGACGCGAAGGCGAACGCGTGACGGAGCTGCTGCACACGGTCGGCCTGGCGCCGGAACATGCGCTGCGCTACCCGCACGAATTCTCCGGCGGCCAGCGCCAGCGCATCGGCATCGCGCGCGCGCTGGCGGTGGAGCCGAAGCTGATCGTCTGCGACGAAGCCGTCTCCGCGCTGGACGTCTCGGTGCAGGCGCAGGTGGTGAACCTGCTGCAGGACCTGCAACGCCGCTTCGGCCTGGCCTACATCTTCATCGCGCACGACCTCGCGGTGGTCAAGCACATCGCCACGCGCGTGGCCGTCATGTACCTGGGTCGCATCGTCGAGACCGCGGACAAGGAGGCGCTGTTCGCCAATCCCCGCCATCCGTACACACAGGCCCTGCTGGCGGCCATCCCTCGGCCAGAGCCCTCGGCACGGCGCGAAAGGCCCGTGCTCGGCGGCGACGTGCCCAGCCCGCTGAATCCGCCGCCGGGTTGCCACTTCCACACCCGCTGCCCGCACGCGCAGCCGGTCTGCTCGCAAACAGCGCCGCTGCTCGAAGGGACGGGCGACGGCCACTTCGCCGCCTGCCACTTCTGGCGCGAGATCCAGTCCCATGCCGCCACGGAGCAGCCGATCGCTTTTGCGCCGGCGCGCCGCAGGCTGGAGCGGCTGCAGTCCGCCTTCGTCGCCTCCGATCCCGTGCCCACGCCCTGATTCATCACTTCCAGGAGAGCCCCATGCCTTCCCTCACCCGTACCATCCTGCGGCCGCTGCTCGCGCTGGCCTTGAGCGCTGCGACGCTCGCAGCCTCGGCGCAAACGCTGCGCATCGGCCTGGCCGAAGATCCGGACGCGCTCGACCCGACGCTGGCGCGCACCTTCGTCGGCCGGCTGGTGTTCGCCGGCCTGTGCGACAAGCTGTTCGACATCGACGAAAAGCTGGCCATCGTGCCGCAGCTCGCCACCGGCTACCAGTGGTCGGCCGACAGCAAGGCGCTGACGATCAAGCTGCGCACCGACGTGACCTTCCACGACGGCGAGAAGTTCGATGCCGCCGCGGTGAAGTTCAACATCGAACGGCACAAGAACATGGCCGGCTCCAACCGGCGCGGCGAGCTCGCTCCGGTGACCAGCGTGGACGTGGTGGATGCGTCCACCGTGCGGCTGAACCTCGCCGCCCCCTTCTCGCCCCTGCTGGCGCAATTGACGGACCGCGCCGGGATGATGGTTTCGCCCAAGGCGGCGCAGGCCGCCGGCGAACGCTTCGGCGCCGCACCGGTGTGCTCCGGCCCGTTCCGCTTCGTCGAGCGCGTGGCGCAGGACCGCATCGTGCTGGAGCGCTATGCGAACTACTGGAACAAGGCCGCCGTCCATTTCGACCGCGTGGTGTACACGCCGATCCCGGACGCCACCGTGCGGCTGGCGAACCTGCGCTCCGGACAGCTCGACTTCATCGAGCGGGCCGCGCCGAGCGACATGGAAAAGATCATCAACGAGAAGAAGCTGAAGACCTCGCGCATCACCGAGATCGGCTACCAGGGCATCACCATCAACATCGGCAAGAGCGACAAGGCCAAGGCCAACCCGCTCGGGCGCGATGCCCGCGTGCGCGAGGCCTTCGAGCTGTCGCTCGACCGGCAGGGCCTGGTCCAGGTGGTCATGGACAACGAAGCCATCGTCGGCAACCAGTGGGTCGCCCCGAGCAACACCAACTTCGCCAGGAACGTGGCCATCCCCAAGCGCGACATCAACCGCGCCAAGGCACTGCTCAAGGAAGCAGGCGTCACCAACCCCAGCTTCACGCTGGTGACGCCCACCACCTCGGATGCGCAGCGCATCGCGCTGGTGGTGCAGGCGATGTCGCGCGAGGCCGGCTTCGACGTCAAGATCCAGGCGGCGGAATTCGCGACCTCGCTGAACATGGCGGACAAGGGCGACTTCGAGGCCTACGTGCTGGCGTGGAGCGGCCGCCCGGACCCGGACGGCAACCTGTACAGCTTCCACGCCTGCAAGCAGCCCCTGAACTATTCGGGCTACTGCGACGCCGAGACCGACGCACTGATCAAGCAGTCGCGCGAAACCCTGGACCCGGCACAGCGCAAGAAGTTGTTCGAGCAGGTCGCCGCGCGCGTGCTGAAGGAGCGCCCCATCGTCTACCTGTACCACCGCAAGTGGCTGTGGGTGTACTCGCCCAAGCTGACGGGCGTGCGCGAGATTCCCGACGGCCTGCTGCGGCTGACCGGCCTGAAGATGTCCTGAGCCGGGCGGCCGGATGTTCGACTTCCTCGTCAAGCGCATCGCCCAGCTGGTGCCCACGCTGGTGCTGGTGTCGATGCTGATCTTCGGGTTGCAGCAACTGCTGCCCGGGGACCCGGCCAAGATCCTGGCGGGCGAGGAACAGGACCCCACCGTCGTGGAGTACCTGCGCAAGAAGATGCACCTCGACGAGCCCCTGCCGGTGCGCTACGCCTACTGGATGGGCGGCGTGCTCAAGGGTGACCTCGGCGAGTCGATCCGCAACCAGCAGCCAGTGCTGGAGCTGATCGTGCAGAAGCTGCCGGTCACGCTGCAACTGGCGGCCATGGCGATGACCATCGCGCTGCTGATCGGCATCCCCGCGGGCATCGTGGCGGCGGTCGGCCGTGGCACGGCCTGGGACTGGTTCGCCAACGTGTTCTCGCTATGGGGGCTGTCCACGCCCAACTTCTGGCTGGGCATCCTGCTGATCCTGCTGTTCTCGGTGAACCTGGGATGGCTGCCCGCGTCGGGTTACGTGAGCCCGTTCGAGGATCTCGGCGCCAACCTGAAGTCGCTGATCATGCCCGCCTTCGTCCTGGGCAACGCCATCGCCGCCGTGCTGATGCGGCACACGCGCAGCGCCATGCTGCAGGTGCTGTCCGCCGACTACGTGCGCACCGCCCGCGCGAAAGGCCTCGATGAGCGCACCGTGGTGCTGAAGCACGCGCTGCGCAACGCGCTCACGCCGATCATCACCCTGGGCGCACTGGAGTTCGGCACCTTGCTGTCCGGCGCCGTGCTGACCGAGCAGGTCTTCACCATCCCCGGTTTCGGCAAGCTGATCGTCGATGCGGTGTTCAACCGGGACTATTCCGTGGTGCAGGGCGTGGTGCTGGTCACGGCGACCACGTACATGCTGCTGAACCTGCTGGCCGACGTCGCTTACTGCGCGGTCAATCCGCGACTGAGGCACTGATGGCGGCCGTTCTCCCGTCGCTGCCCGCAACCGCCACGATGCCCGCTCCCGCCGGCCCGTGGCGGCGCGCCGGCCGCCGCCTGCTGCGGCGCCGTGTCGCCATGCTCGGCCTGGTGGTGGTGGTCGGCTTCATCCTGATGGCGGTGTTCGCGCCATGGATCGCGCCGTACGACCCCATCGCGACGAGCTGGGGCGCGATCCGCAAGGCGCCGTCGGCGCAATACTGGTTCGGCACCGACGAGATCGGGCGCGACGTGCTGTCGCGCGTCATCTGGGGCACGCGCGCCTCGCTGCTGGCCGGCGTCGTGTCGGTCTCCATCTCGCTGCTGATCGGCGTGCCGATCGGGCTGGCCGCCGGCTTCCTGGGCGGCTGGGTGGACGCGATCATCTCGCGCATCACCGACGCGTTCCTGGCGTGCCCGTTCCTGATCCTGGCCATCGCGCTGGCCGCGTTCCTGGGCCCGAGCCTCACCAACGCGATGGTCGCCATCGGGGTCTCCGCGGCGCCGATCTTCGTGCGCCTCACGCGCGGCCAGGTGCTGAGCGTGAAGGTGGAAGATTACGTGGAAGCCGCGCGCGCCGTCGGCAACTCGCCGGTGCGCATCGCGCTGCGCCACATCCTGCCGAACATCACCGCGCCGCTGATGGTGCAGTCCACTCTCGCGATCGCCGCTGCCGTGATCGCCGAGGCCAGCCTGTCCTTCCTGGGGCTCGGCCAGCAGCCGCCGGCGCCGAGCTGGGGCAGCATGCTGAACACCGCCAAGAACTTCATCGACAACGCGCCCTGGATGGCCATCTGGCCGGGGGTGTCGATCTTCCTGCTGGTGCTGTCGTTCAACCTGCTGGGCGACGGGCTGCGGGACGCGCTGGATCCGCGGCAGCGGTGACTGGTCTGGGTGTCGGGGTGCGGCTTCGCGCGCAACCCGACCTACGAGGCAGGGATCCGCCGCACGCTATCGCGAACTCGAGGTTGTCCGTAGGTCGGGTTGCGCGCAGCGCACCCCGACATCGCGCAACCCCACCTACGCCTCCTGGAACGCCACTTCGCGGGTCTTCCTGATCGCCGGCAGCGCCACCACCAGCACCATCAACACCGTGGCCACCAGCAGCCCCGCCGACAGGGGCCGCGTCACGAGCGTCGAAAAATCGCCGCGCGACAGCAGCAAGGCCCGGCGCAGGTTCTCCTCCATCATCGGGCCGAGCACGAAACCCAGCAGCAGGGGGGCCGGCTCCATGCCGCAGCGCGCGAAGATATAGCCAGCCACGCCGAACAGCACCGTGATGAACACGTCGAAGGTGTTGTTGTTGATCGAGTAGACGCCGATGCAGCAGAACACCAGGATGGCCGGATACAGGAAGCGGTAGGGCACCTTGAGAAGCTTCACCCACAGGCCGATCAGCGGCAGGTTGAGGATGATCAGCATGGCGTTGCCCAGCCACATGCTGGCGATGAGCCCCCAGAACAGCTCGGGGTTGCTGGTCATCACCTGCGGCCCCGGCTGGATGTTGTGGATGGTCATGGCGCCCACCATCAGCGCCATCACCACGTTGGAGGGAATGCCCAGCGTCAGCAGCGGGACGAACGAGGTCTGGGCGCCGGCATTGTTGGCGGCTTCGGGGCCGGCCACGCCTTCGATGGCGCCACGGCCGAATTCCTCCGGCCGCTTCGAGATCTTCTTCTCGAGCGTGTAGGCCGCGAAGGACGAGAGCGTGGCGCCACCGCCGGGCAGCATGCCCAGCACCGTGCCGAGCGCCGTGCCACGCGCCGCGGCGGGCAGCATCCGGCGAAAGTCCTCCATCGTCGGGAACAGGCTGGTCACCTTGTTGGTGAAGGTCTCGCGATGTTCGCGCTGCTCCACGTTGACGATGATCTCCGCGAAGCCGAACAGTCCCATCGCCACGGCCACGAAGTTCACCCCGTCGGTGAGTTCGGGGATGCCGAACGAGTAGCGCGCCACGCCGGAATTGACGTCCGTGCCGACCAGGCCCAGGACCAGACCGAGCAGGATCATGCCGATGGCCTTGATCAGCGAGCCGGACGCCAGCACCACGGCGCCGACCAGGCCCAGCACCATCAGGGAGAAATATTCCGCGGGGCCGAACTTGAATGCCAGCTCGGACATCGGCACGGCGAAGGCGGCGAGCACGAGCGTCGCCACGCAGCCGGCGAGGAAGGAGCTCAGGCCCGCCGTGGCCAGCGCGGTGCCGGCCCGGCCGTTGCGCGCCATCTGGTAGCCATCGATGGCCGTGACCACGGACGAGGACTCGCCCGGCAAGTTGACCAGGATGGCAGTGGTGGACCCGCCGTACTGCGCACCGTAGTAGATGCCGGACAGCATGATCAGCGCGGCCACCGGTGGCAGCGTGTAGGTGATCGGCAGCAGCATCGCGATGGTGGTGGAGGGGCCGAGGCCCGGCAGCACACCGATCAGCGTGCCGAGCAGGCAGCCGAGAAAGCAATAGGCCAGGTTCTGCAGGCTCAGCGCAGTCTCGAAGCCGAGGGCCAGGTGGGAGATCAGTTCCATGTTCGTTTGCTCCTCAACCCAGGAAGGTGGGCCACAGCGGGATCTGCAGGCTGATGCCCTTGATGAAGGCGCCGACGCTGAAGGCGACCAGCACCGCGGCATTGACCAGAGTGCCGCGCCAGGAGAACTCGTGGCTGGCCCGGCTGGACACCAGGACCAGCACCACCAGCGACAACACCAGGCCGGCCCAGTTCAGCAGCAGGCCGAACAGCACGACCGCGCCGAGGATCCAGAGCATGGCGCCGAACTCGAGCCGCTTGACCTTGTCGACCGCGGCGTGCGCGCGCAGGCCGCCGGCGACGGTGGCCATGCCCACCGCCGCGAGCAGGACGCCCACCCAGAACGGGAACCAGCCGGGTCCCATGCGGGCGGCATCGCCGAGCTTGTAGTTGAGCGCGCCAAGGCTGAAGGCCGCGCCCGCGAGCACGTAGATCAGCCCGGCCGCGACATCCTTCTGGTTGCGGATCGCCAATTTCATCGCATCTTGTCTCCGTATCGGTATGCCGCTTTTATATCACGACATGACCTAAATACATCACGCCGTGACCTACTCAGCCGGGAGCCGGGCGGGTGTAGAGTCCGCCGGGACGCCCACATGCGGGCGGCGGGATCGGGAAAGATGGAATCGAGGAAATTGCGGCCCCTGGACAAGGCGGCCCTGGAGCGGCAGTCGGAGTTCCGCTACCAGCTGCGGCGCTTCCTGCGTTTCGGCGAGGAGGCTTCGCGCGCGGCCGGCGTCACCGCCGTGCAGCACCACCTGATGCTGCATACCCAGGCTTTTCCCGGGCGCGAGTGGGCCAGCTTCGGGGAGCTGGCCGAGCGCCTGCAGATCCAGCCGCACGGCGTGGTGGCTTTGGTGACGCGCTGCGAGGAGGCCGGCCTGGTGCGCCGCCAGGCCAACGCGGCCGACGGCCGCATGGTCGAAGTGCACCTGACGGCCAAGGGCCGGCGCTGCGTGGCGCAGGTCGCGGCCCAGCACCGCGCGCAACTCGGCGAGCTCGCGGCGGTGATCGAGGCGGCACGCGCGAGCGGCGGCTAGCGGCGTTCGCGCTCAGCCTTCCACCGCCTCGCAAAACGTCCGCTCCTCCCGCAGGATGAAGCGCTGCCGCTGCGCCAGCGCAAAATTGTCGCGCCCTTCGGGATCGGCGCGCAAGCGCGTGCGATAGGCCTCGTACGCCGCCAGGCTGTCGAAGCCGATCAGGCCCCACGCGATGTCGTTCGTGCCTTCGGACGGCAGGAAGTAGCCCAGCAGCCGGCCGCCGCAGCGTGGAATGATGCGGCCCCAGTTTTCCGCATACGCGCGGAAGGCGTCGCGCTGGAAGGGATCGATCTGGTAGCGGATGAAGCAGGTGATGGGCATGGCCGTCCCGGTGTGCAATGGAAGCAGCCATGGTGGGGCGTGGCAGGCCCCGGAAGGTTCGCTGCCGGACGAAGCGTCGCTGCCGCTGCTGGTGCACACTTGCCGCGATGAACTCCAACGCGCTCGCCCGCATCGCCTCGCTGGTCGGCGAGCCGGCGCGTGCGGCCATGCTGATGGCCTTGATGGACGGGCGTTCGCTGACGGCCCGCGAGCTCGCGGATGCCGCGCGCATCGCACCGCCCACGGCGAGCCGCCATCTCGGCCTGCTGGTGGAGGCCGGCCTGCTGCACGTCAGCCCGCAAGGCCGCCACCGCTACCACCGGCTGGCGTCGGCCGAAGTAGCCCGCGTGCTCGAAGGCATCCTGCAACTGGGCGTGGCCGCGGCGCCGCCGCTGCCTGTGGCCACCGGGCCGCGCGACGCCACGATGCGCTTTGCGCGCACCTGCTACGACCATCTCGCCGGCCGACTCGCGGTGGGCATCGTCGACCGGCTGGTGGAGCAACGCGCGCTCGTCATCGACGACGACACCGCGCAACTGACCTCGCGCGCGCAGGCCGCGTTGCAGGGCCTCGGCTTCGACGCGGGCACCGCGGCATCCACCGACCGGCGTCCTCCATGCCGCCCCTGCCTGGACTGGGGCGAGCGGCGCATGCACCTGGCCGGCCGCGTCGGCGTGCTCCTGTGCAAGCACTGCCTACAGCAGGGCTGGTTGTTGCAGCACCCGAAGTCCCGCGCCTTGACCTTGGCACCGTCGGGTGCGATTGCGTTTCGCAACTGGTTCGGTGTCGAGCGCTGGACCGCGTTGACGGATGCGCCGGCACGGTCTCGCTTCCCCCGAACCGGATAGGCCGGCGTCGCGGCTTCCCGTCCCGTTGCCGTGACGCTGCTGCCGCCACTGCGGGCGCTGCGACAGCAGCGGCCTGCGCGGAAAGAAGTTCGCTACCGGTGGTGCGCCAGGAAATGCGCCATGTCCGCCAGCTCGTCGTCCTTGAATCCGTACAGCGAGGCCGCCATGATCGTGTCGCGCCCCGGCCCCGGGTGGTCGCGAAACTGCTTGAGCGATTGCAGCAGGAACTCCTCGTGCTGGCCGGCCAGCCGCGGGATCTGCGCGCGACCGGAGAAGTCGGGCAGGTGGCAGCTGCCGCACAAGCCGCGTGCGGCCAGCGCCTGCCCGCGCTGGTAGACCTGTTGATTGGCCGGCCCCTTGGCGGTCGATACCGGCTTCTGCGCCGCGAAGAACCGAGACAGCTGCACGATCTCGGCATCCGTCACGCCTTCGAGCAAGCCCTTCATCGCCGGCACGTCGCGCAGCCCCTCGCGGATCAGCACCAGCTGGTTCTCGATGAAGACCTGCGGTTGCCCCGCGATCGAGGGCATGGCCGGGATCTGCGAGTTGCCTTGCGGACCGTGGCAGGCCATGCAGGCCGCCGCGCGCGGCGGCTCCTGCACCGCGGACGAGGCGGGGACTTGCGACTGCGACTGGGCCAGGTGACCGGCAAGCAGCAGGGCGGCGGCCAGGCCGCAGCCCCGCAGTGCCTTACGCGCCATAGGAGATGCGGTAGATGGCGCCCATCTGCTCGTCGGACACCAGCAGCGAACCATCGGGCATCTGCAGCATGTAGACCGGCCGGCCCCAGAACGTGTCCTTCGAAGCGTCGAGGAAGCCCGTGAGGAACGGCGTGACGCGTGCGTTGGCGCCATTGGCGTCGGTGCGCACCGCGACGACGTCGTAGCCGAACTTCTGCGTCCGGTTCCACGAGCCCTTGCGCGCCACCAGCAGCGTGTTGCGGTACTCGGCGGGGAACATGGTGCCGGTGTAGAAGTGCACGCCCATCGCCGCCGCGTGCGGGCCCATGGTGGTCACCGGCATGACGACGCCGTCACAGGCGCGCTCGCGGCGGATGTCGCGGTCGGGGATGCCGTTGGCATGGCAGTACGGGAAGCCGAAGTTCTGCCCTTCGCGGCTCATGCGATTGAGCTCGTCTTCCGGTGCGTTGTCGCCCATCCAGTCGCGGCCGTGGTCGCTGAACCAGAGCTCGCGCGTGACGGGGTGCCAGTCGAAGCCCTGCGTGTTGCGCACGCCGCGCGCCACCACCTGCATGTTGGAGCCGTCGGCGTCGTAGCGGCGAATCTGTGCGTAGGGCTCGCCGGGAATGCAGATATTGCACGGCGCACCGAAGGGAACGTACAGCTTGCCATCGGGACCGAAGCGGATGTACTTCCAGTTGTGGTGCTGTTCGGGCGGCAAGGCGAACTTCGCGGTCAGGTCCACCGGCTGGGCGGCGGCGTTGCGGTCGATGCCGTCATAGCGCAGCACCTTGTCGATCGCCGCGACATAGAGGGCGCCGTTGTGATACGCCACTGCGGGCTGGTTCAGCTTGTCGACGAGCACGCGGCTGGTGCGCTGGCCGCCACTGTCCGTGATCTCGTACACGCGGCCGATGCCGCGCGTGCCGACATAGATGCGGCCGCTTTCGGTCCGCGCCATGGCTCGCACTCCGGGCATCCCGCTGGCCCACAGTTCCACCTTGAAGCCGGGCGGCACCTTCAGCGCGCTCACCGGGATCTCCCCGGCGGGCACCGCGGTCAACCGGCCGGCGTGGGGCGCGAGCGTGGAGGTCGCCAGGTCCTGCGGCCGCCCCTGCTGCCAGGCCGGCGCGCTGGGCGGCAGCATCGCGGCTGTCGGGGACACCGTCGGCGGGGGCGGCGGGTTCTGCGCGCAGCCCGCGACGAACAGCAAGACGGCAACCGCGAACAGTGTTTTTTTCATGTCTCTCTCCTGGGTGGACAGGGCGGCATCCTAAGTGGCGCGAGCGCTGCCGGCGGGGCGGGTTTTCCCCCCACTTGCGCGCGACGCCCGGTCTCCGACAGCAGATGCGGCGTTCTCCTACAGACGCCAGCCGCGATGCGATGGAGGTGCTGCATCGCACCATTGCGGAACGTTACAAAGGTGACTGAGCCCTTGCAATGCGCGTCACGTAGATTTCACGGCTCCGTCCTAGGATGGCCCGAAGCAGCAACGAGAGACCGCTTCCGCACAACCAGGAAAGGCACGACATGACGTCCGCCGATTACCGTATCGAAAGCAGCCATCCCATCGCCGGCAGGTTCTGGCCGCAGGCCGGCTCCCTGCATTTCGCCGTGAGCGACCGCGCGCTCGCTGTCAGCCTGGCAGCCAAGAGCTTTTCGCGCGACAGCGAGATCCGCGTGGTGCACGTGCCCACCGGAGAGGTCGTCTTCCGCAAGCCCGCGCAGCAGGACGGGGAGCCCAGCGACGAGGCCTGAGCATCACCGGCGAAGCGTCTTCGAGCGCAAGGTGCGGCTGAGCAGGATCACCGGCACCAGGCCCACCAGCACCAGCGCGAGCGAGGGCAGCGCCGCCTCGCCCAGTCGCTCGTCGCGCGCCAGCTGGTAGGCCACCACGGCAAGCGTGTCGCTGTCGAAAGGCCGCAGCACCAGCGTGGCCGGCAGCTCCTTCATCACGTCCACGAACACCAGCAGCCCGGCGGCCGCGGCGGAGCGCTTGAGCAGCGGCCAGTGCACCCGCGCCAGCACCGCCGGCCCACGCGCTCCCAGCATGCGGGCGGTGTCGTCCAGGCTGGCGGGAATGCGCGCGTAGCCGCTCTGCACCGATTGCAGGGCGACCGACACGAAGCGCACCAGGTACGCCCACACGATGCCGAGGATGGTGGCCGTCATCCAGTAGCCCACGCCGCTGGACGGCCACTTCTGCTGCAGCCAGCCCACCGGCAGCAGCAAGCCGACCACCAGCACGGTGCCGGGCACCGCATAGCCCAGGCCGGCAAGCTGCGCGACGCCGCGCGTCACGCCGCCGGGCGAACGGCGCAAGCGATAGGCCAGCAGCACTGCCGTCGCCACGGCGAGCGCAGCGCTGATGGCGCCCAGGCGCAAGCTGTTCCACGACCACTGCAGGAAGCGGTCCCAAGGCAGCACCGACCAGTCGGCGGCCAGCGGACGCAGCATGAAGGCCACGGGCAGCACGAACCCCAGGAGCACCGGCAACCCGCACACGGCCCAGGCGATGGCCGCGCCCCCCGCGCGCAATGGCACCGGTTGCGCTTCGGCGCCGCCGCGCGCATTGCCGCCGGAAAAGCGCAGGCGCTTCTGGGCGCGCATCTCCAGCCCGAGCAGCAACCCCACGACCAGCAGCAGCAGGGTCGCCAGTTGCGCGGCCGCGATGCGGTTGTCCATCGCCAGCCAGGCCTTGTAGATCCCGGTGCTGAAGGTCTGGATGCCGAAGTAGCTGGCCACGCCGAAGTCCGCCAGCGTCTCCATCAAGGCGAGGGCCACGCCGGCGGTGATGGCCGGGCGGGCGAGCGGGAGGGCGACGCTGCGGATGCGGCGTGACAGCGGCGCGCCGAGCAGGCGCGCGGCCTCCATCAACTGCGCCGCGCGTTCGGCCAGCGCCGCGCGCACCAGCAGGTACACGTACGGGTACAGCGAAAACACGAAGACCGCGACCGCGCCGGACACGCTGCGCACTTCGGGCAACACGCGCCCCTGCAGCCCGAACTCGGCGCGCAGCCAGGACTGCAACGGGCCGCTGAACTGCAGGAAATCCGTGTACGCGTAGGCGACGACATAGGCCGGCATCGCCAACGGCAGCAACAGCGCCCATTCGAAGACCCGGCGGCCGCGGAAGTCGAACAAGGTGACCGCCGCAGCGCCGGCCGTGCCGACCAGCGCCGCCCCCGCACCCACCGCCAGGCACAGGACCAGGCTGGTCAAGGCGTAGTCGGGCAGCACCGTGGCAGCCATCTCGCCCAGGATCTGGCTGCTGGCCGCGTTCCACGAGAACCAGGACCCGAGCACGGCCAGCACCGGCAGCAGCAGCAGGCCGGCGATCAGCAGCAGGGGAAGGTCCTTCAACGGGCGCGGAGACATGGGCGGCCCGGAGGGCGATTGCGTTTCGTCAAGTGAATGAGAATTGTATGCATTTAGAATCAGCCGCATGCACCTCGAGCTTCGGCAGTTGCGTGTCCACTACCCGGGACGGCCGCGTCCCGCCGTGGATGGCGTGTCGCTGGGGATGAAGGCAGGAGACATCGGGGTGCTGATCGGCCCCTCGGGCTGCGGCAAGACGACCCTGCTGCGCGCCGTGGCCGGTCTCGAGCCGGCGCAGTCCGGCGAGATCCTGGTGTCCGGCCAGCGGGTGGAAGGCCCGGGTGTCCACGTGCCCCCGGAGCGCCGGCAAGTCGGCATGGTGTTCCAGGACTATGCCCTGTTCCCGCACCTCGACGTCGCGGGCAACGTGGGTTTCGGCCTCGGGCGCGCCGTGTCGGGCGCCGACCGCCGCGCACGCGTGGCCGAGGTGCTGGCGCTGGTGGGCCTGGGCGGCACCGAAAAGCGAATGCCGCACGAGCTTTCGGGCGGGCAGCAGCAGCGCGTCGCGCTGGCCCGCGCGCTGGCGCCACGCCCCCAGTTGCTGCTGCTCGACGAGCCCTTCTCCAACCTGGACGTCGACCTGCGCGAGCGGCTGGCGCACGAGATCCGCGGCATCCTGAAGGAGGCCAAGGCCACCGCGCTGTTCGTCACGCACGACCAGCTGGAGGCGTTTGCCATCGGCGACGTCATCGGCGTGATGCACGAAGGCGAATTGCACCAGTGGGACGACGCATACACGCTCTACCACCGGCCGGCGACGCGCTTCGTCGCCGATTTCATCGGCCACGGGGTGTTCGCGCCGGCGACGCTCAAGCGCGTGGGCACGCAGGTGGTGGTGCACACCGCGCTCGGTGCGCTGACCGACGGGGCGGAGTGCCCGCTGCCGGCGGCCTTCCGCTACGGCCAGTGCGAGGTGCTGCTGCGCGCCGACGACATCATCCATGACGACGACGCGCCGGTGAAGGCGGAGATCGTGCGCAAGTCGTTCCGCGGCTCGGAGTTCCTCTACACGCTGCGCCTGGCCACCGGCGAGACCGTGCTGGCCCACGTGCCGAGCCACCACGACCACAAGATCGGGGAGTGGATCGGCATCCGTGCGCAGGTGGACCACGTCGTCACCTTCCAGCGCGAAGGCGGGGCGGCGGCGCCGCCGATGGCGTCGTTCCCGGTGTAGCCGGCTTCAGAGGAGCAGGTCGGCGGCGACCAGGACGCTGCCACTGATCCGGATCGTGAATTCCGCGTTGGCGTCGGCATCGGTGCTGCCGGACAGCATCAGGCCCGTCGGAATGACGGTGAGACGCAACTGTCCCGTGGCGTCTGCGGAAAAAGCCGCCGAGCCGATGAAGGTGAACGACTGGTTGTTGACGGTGATGGCATCCGCATCGATCTCGGAAAGGTCCACGCGATCGACGCCGGACACGAAGTCCAGGATGCGGTCCGACTCGGGCAGCTGGAAAAAACGGAAAACGTCCGCCTGGGCGCCGCCGGACAGGGTGTCCCTGCCGATCCCGCCGTCCAGCGTGTCCCTTCCGCCCAGGCCTGACAACGTGTTGGCGCCGTCGTTGCCCTGCAGCAAGTTGGCAAGGGCATTGCCGGTGCCTGAAAGATCGCCGGGAGCCTCCGGGGTGACCGCGTTCAGCATGAGGTCCTCGAGGCCGGTCCCGAGCACGTAGCTGGTCGAGGAGAGCACCTGGTCACGGCCGCCGGCAACGTCGGCCACTTCGATGATCGTGTCGCCCGCGTTGTCCACGCAATACACGTCATCGCCCGCGCCGCCGCGGAAGGTGTCTGCCCCTTCCTTGCCATCCAGGAAATTGCCTGTCGCGTTGCCGGTCAGCACATTGGCCAGTTCGTTGCCGTTGCCGAAGAACGCATCGCCCACCAGCTTCAGGTTCTCGACGAAGGCGCCGAGCGTATAGCCTCTGTTGCTGATCACGAGGTCCGTGCCGCCGGCGGTGGCGGCCGACTCGACGACGACGTCTGCATCGCTGTCCACGCGGTAGGTGTCGCTGCCTTCCCCGCCGCGCATCGTGTCGGCGCCTTCCTTGCCATCGATGACGTTCGCGCCCCGGTTGCCCACCAGGTTGTTGGCGAGCGCGTTGCCCGTGATGTCGAAGTCGGCCGTGCCCGAAGGCGCGCGCTGCGTCACGGTGATGCCATTGCCTGCGAGGTCGGCGACAGCCAGCGCGGCCGCCACGCCCGCGGCCCAGTCTTCCGCCGCCGACAGGTTGTACGTGATGCCGCCCATGGACAGCGTGCCGTCCTTGTTCAACAGCGCGGCGATCGCGGCGCTGTCGGTGGCGCTGAGCGAGAGCACGATCCTGGTGGGCGACGTGATGTCGACGTTCGCGGTGTCGGTCAAGGTGTAGCTGCCATCCTGGCCGGTCAACGTCAGCTTGTTGGCGATCACGTCGTTGTCCGCGCCGGCCTTGTCCGCGAACCCGGTGCCCGTCAGGACCAGCCGGCCCGTGGCCGTGTCGTAGGTCACCGACGAGATGTGCGGGGTCCACATGTCGGCCACGGTGCCGCCGTCTATCGCTCCCAGGGCGTATGCGACCGTGTCGGCATCGGCGGTCACGCCGCTCAGGGCGTACTTGGCAAGCGCGACGCTGCCGTTCTTTTCGCCGTAGTACTGCGCAACGGCCACGCGGTTGTTCAGCAGTTGCTTCGATTCGATGGCGTCCGGATCCGAACCGCTGTAGTTGACGACGCTGGCGATCATCTCGGTGATGACGCTGCCCGGCGTGGCCCCGGCCGCGTTCAACTTGGCGGTCCAGAAAGAGAGGTGTTCGGCCGATGGGGGGTCACGCAGCACCTTGCGGTAGAAGGCGTCGACGATTTCCGTGTTGGTGAAGAACGAGGGGTAGATGCCTCGCGCAGCGTCGGTCGCGTACATCGTGTTCGCGATCTGCGTGAGCGACTGGCCCTGGTCGCGCAAGTTGGTCCAGAAGCCCAGGCCCTCGCCGTCCGCGGCCCGCCCGAACAGACCCACGTACAGCCGGCTCACCTCCGTGCGCATTTGAACGGTAATCGCCATGAAGCCCCCATCTGCCGCGCGAACGCGAAACCGCGGATGCTAAACGGTTACTGCTGAGCTTCAGCGACCTCTTGTCGGAGGCGCTGCAAGGTCCCGCGCAAGTCGTTCGCCCAGGTGCGCCGGTCGCGGCCCGCCGCGTGCTGGACATCGCCGAAGCGGACCTGGGCGATGAAAGGCGGGCCCGCGAGCGTGCGCCAGAGCGAACCGAGCAGCGTGTCGTCGCCCAGGTAGAGCGGCCCGTCGCTGTCACCGCCGGTTTCCCGATCGATGAACCGCAAGGCGACCGGTTGCACCGGCGCATCGATGGAGATCGCCGCCTGGATCAGGTTGCCGTGGAACGGGAGCAGCTCGCGTCCGTCGCCCGTGGTCCCTTCGGGGAACACCGCGACGACCTCGCCGGCCGCCAGGCTCTCGCGCATGTGGTGCACCACCCGCATGGCGTCGCGCCGCTTCTCGCGCTCGATGTACAGCGTGCCGCCGCCGGTGGCGAGTGTTCCAAGCAAGGGCCAGTGCTTCACGTCCGACTTCGACACGAAGCGGCAATAGCGCGCCGCATGCATCGCCAGGATGTCCAGCCAGGAGATGTGGTTGGCCACCAGCAGCACCGGCCCGTGCAGCGGCGGCGTGCCCTGCACCTGCAGCGGGATGCCCAGGATCTGGAGCATGTGGTGCGACCAGGCCTGCACGGTCGCTTCCCTGCGCTGTTGCGGCCAGCGCGGGAACAGCACGGTGATGGTGAACCAGCCGCCGATGGCGTGCAGCAGGGCGCGCCACAGGCGCCACACCACCTGCAGGAGCTTCACGACGCTTCGCGGGATTCGAATGCCACCTGGCCGCCGACGATCGTGTAGCGCACCACCCCCGGCAGCGCATGGCCGGCGAAAGGCGTGTGCCGGCCCTGGCTGCGCAGGCGCTCCGGCGTCACCGTCCATTCCGCGCTGGCGTCGAAGATGCAGACATCCGCGACGCCGCCGTCGACCAGTTGGCCGGCACTGGCCTGCAGTGTGCCGAGCGCGCTGCCCAGCACGCGGGCCGGCTCGTGCGTGAGCACGCCGAGCGCGCGCACCAGGCCGATCCCGCTTTCCTGGCCCCAACGCAGCGCCAGCCCCAGCAGCAGCTCCAGCCCGGTGGCGCCGGGCTCCGCTTCGGCGAACGGCAAGGTCTTGGCGTCTTCGTCCACCGGCGTGTGGTCGGACACGAGTGCGTCGATGGTGCCGTCGGCCAGTGCTTCGCGCAGCGCGTCGCGGTCTCGCTGCTGGCGCAGCGGCGGGTTCAGCCGCATGCGGCTGTCGAAGTAGCCGATGTCCACATCCGTGAGGTGCAGCGAGTTGATGCTGACGTCGCAGGTGACATCCAGGCCCTCTTCCTTGGCCTGCCGCACCAGCGCCACGCCGGCCGCGCTGCTCAGGCGGCACAGGTGCACCCGCGCGCGCGTGGCGCGCACCAGTTCGAGGATCGTGTGCAATGCGATGGTCTCGGCTGCGACCGGCACGCCGGACAGGCCCAGGCGCGTGGCCAGCGGGCCGCTCGCCGCCACGCCCTTGCCCAGGTGCACCTCCTGCGGACGCAGCCACACGGCGTAGCCGAAGGTGGATGCGTACTGCAGCGCGCGGTGCAGCACCTGCGTGTTCGGCAAGGGCACCTCGGCCTGGCTGAAACCGACGCAGCCGGATTCGGTCAGTTCCGCCATCTCGGTCAGCACTTCGCCGGCCAGGTTGCGCGTCAACGCGCCCAGCGGGTACACGCGCGCCTGGTGCAGCTTTTCCGCGCGGAACTTCAGCATGTCCACCAGGCCCGGCTCGTCGAGGACCGGTTCGGTGTCGGGCGGGCATACCAGGCTGGTGACACCGCCCGCCACGGCCGCCGCCATCTCGCTTTCCAGCATGCCTTCGTGTTCGTGCCCCGGCTCGCGCAGCCGCGCGGCCAGGTCGATCAGCCCCGGCGCGACGATGCAGCCGCGCGCGTCGATTGTGCGGTTGGGGCTGAAGCCGGCGGGCGCCTGGCCGACGCCGATGATGCGGCCGGCGGCCAACGCCACGTCGCAGATCTCGTCGAAGTTGCGCGACGGGTCGATGACGCGGCCGTTGCGGATCAGGATTTTCATGCGGCGCCTCCGACATGGCCGGCCACGATGCCCATCACCGCCATGCGCACCGCGATGCCGAAGGTCACCTGCGGCAGGATCACGCTCTGCTTGCCGTCCACCACCGAGGAGTCGATCTCGACGCCGCGGTTGATCGGCCCCGGGTGCATGACGATCGCATCCGGCTTGGCCAGTGCCAGCCGCTCGGGTGTCAGGCCGAAGCGCTTGAAGAATTCCTGCGACGACGGCAGCAGCGCACCGCTCATGCGCTCGTTCTGCAGCCGCAGCATGATCACCACGTCGCAGCCCTTCAGCCCTTCTTCCAGCGTGTGGCAGACGCGCACGCCCATCTGCGCCATGTCGGCGGGCACCAGCGTCCTGGGTCCGACCACGCGCACTTCGGCGCAGCCGAGCGTGGTGAGCGCATGGATGTCGGAACGCGCCACGCGCGAGTGCAGCACGTCGCCGACGATGGCCACCGTGAGGTTGGAGAAGTCCTTCTTGTAGTGCCGGATCGTGTACACGTCCAGCAAGCCCTGCGTCGGGTGCGCGTGGCGGCCGTCGCCGGCGTTGACCACGTGCACGTGCGGCGCGACGTGCTGTGCGATCAGGTACGGCGCACCCGACTCGCTGTGCCGCACCACGAAGATGTCCGCCGCCATCGCCGACAGGTTGGCGATGGTGTCCAGCAGCGATTCGCCCTTCGACGCCGACGAGCGCGCGATGTCCAGGTTGATGACGTCCGCCGACAGCCGCGTGGCAGCGATCTCGAAGGTGGTGCGCGTGCGCGTGCTGTTCTCGAAGAACAGGTTGAACACGCTCTTGCCGCGCAGCAGCGGCACCTTCTTGACTTCGCGGTCGCTCACGCTCACGAAGTTGGACGCCGTGTCGAGGATGTGCGTGAGGATGTCTTTCGGCAGGCCCTCGATGGAGAGCAGGTGGACCAGCTCGCCGTTCTTGTTCAGTTGGGGATTTCGCTTGTAGAGCATGGTGTTCGTCAGCTCGCGCCTTCGACCTGGAAGCTGAAGCGGCCGTCGGCGCCGCGCGCCAGCGCCAGCACCTGGTCGGCCGGCAAGGCCATGCGCGCGGCGGCGTAGTCGGCCTGGATCGGCAGCTCGCGGCCGCCGCGGTCCACCAGCACCGCGAGCATCACCCCCGCCGGGCGACCGTAGTCGAACAGTTCGTTGAGGACGGCGCGGATGGTGCGGCCGGTGTAGAGCACGTCGTCGAGCAGCAGGATGTGCGCGCCATTGACGTCGAAGTCCAGGCGCGTCTGCGCCGTGGCCGCGAGGCCGCGCCGCGCGAAGTCGTCGCGGTGCATCGCCGACGAGGCCACGCCAGGCTGCTCCTGCAACCCCAGGTCCTGCGTCAGGCGTTCGGCGAGCCAGACCCCGCCGGAAGTGACGCCCACGAGGCGCGTGTCCGGACGTCGCAGCGTCTTGACTCCGCTCAACAGCTCGCGGTACAGGGCCTCGGCGTCGAGGAACAGCGCGCCGGGTTGGGAGGAGTGGTTATTGGCCATGGGAAAAATCGGGAACCGAACAACCGGACGCAGAAGGCGCAGAAGTCACGCAGAAGTCGCGGAAGGAACATCCAAGAAGTTTCTTTGGCTTCTTTTGCGCCTTCTGCGTAACTTCTGCGCCTTCTGCGTCCGGCTGTTCGTATGGGTTGTTCAAGGCAACGCCCTCAGGAATTGTTCCAGGATGACGCAGGCCGCACCCGCGTCCGGATCGCGCGCCCCGGACGACAGCGCCTCGGTGGTGCTGTAGCGCTCGTCCACCTCGTACACCGGCTTGCCGCAGCGGCCGCGCAGCTGGCGGGCGAACTTGCGCGCGCGCGCCGTATTGTCGTGGCTGGCGCCGTCGGGATGGAACGGCACCCCCACCACCAGCGCGTCCGGCTGCCACTCGCGCACCCGCTGCTCCGCCTGCTCCAGGCGCGCGTCGGCCGCTTCGGCCCGGATGGTCGCCTGGGCGGTGGCGGTGCGCAGCATGCGGTTGCCCACGGCGACGCCGGTGCGCCTGGCGCCGAAATCGAATGCGAGAAAGGTCTGGAACTGCGCTGGAACGTCGGGCGGCGCGGGCTCAGGCATGCCCCGCGCCCGGAGAAAGCATCCACAACTGCAGCCCCAGCAACAGCAGCGCCTTGTCGTAGCGCTCCTCGATGGGCGTGTCGAAGATGACGGCCGGATCGGCATTCACCGTCAGCCAGCTGTTCTCGGCCAGCTCGGACTCCAGCTGCCCCTCGCCCCACGCGGAATAGCCCAGCGTGACCAGCACCTTGCGCGGCCCGGAGCCGGTGGCGATGGCCTCCAGCACGTCCTTGGAGGTGGTCATCTCCAGGCCACCCGGGATGGTCATGGTGGAGGCGTAGACCGATTCGCTCGCATCCTGGCCCTCGGCGTGCACCGCCTCGTGCAGGACGAAGCCGCGCTCCGTCTGCACCGGCCCGCCCTGCAGCACCGGCGTGCGCGCCAGTTCCTCGCGGCCCAGCGGCAGGTCGACCTTCTCGAACAGGTTGCGCAGGTTGATGTCGGTCGGCTTGTTGATCACCAGGCCCAGCGCGCCGCGCGGGCTGTGTTCGCACAGGTACACCACGGTCCGGGCGAACGACGCATCCTCCAGCCCCGGCATGGCAATCAGGAAATGGTGCGTCAGGTTGATCGAATCGTCCGCGGTCGGCATGGGTTAGATTTTAGGCGGTATGGAGACTCCCTACGGTTCCGTGTTGATGTGGTTCCGCCGCGACTTGCGCCTGGCCGACAACGCGGCGTTGTTCCACGCCCTCAAGGCTGCCCCGCAGGTGCACTGCACCTTTGTCTTCGACACGGCCATCCTGGACGCCCTGCCGCGCCAGGATCGCAGGGTGGAGTTCATCCGGGAGTCGGCAGCCGAACTGGACGACGCGCTGCGGCAAGCGGGCAGCGCCGGTGCCGGACTGGTGGCCCTGCACGGCGATGCGGCCCGGGAGGTGCCCGCGTTGGCCGCGCGACTGGGCGTGCAAGCCGTCTTCGCCAACCACGACGACGAACCGCAGGCCATGGAACGCGACGCCCGAGTGCGGGACCGCCTGTCCGCGGCAGGCATCGCCTTCCACACCTCCAAGGACCACGTGGTGTTCGAGCGCGAGGAAGTGCTCACCCAGGCCGGCACGCCCTACTCGGTGTTCACGCCTTACAGCCGGGCGTGGCTGGCCAAGCTGGACAGCTTCTACCTGCGGGCCTATCCGGTCGAACGGTATGCGACGCGGCTGGCAGCGCGCCCGCAGGAACTGCGGCGGCCCGTGCCCACGCTGGAAGATCTCGGGTTCCGGCCGACCAACCTGCGGAAGCTGCCCCTTCCCACCGGCGCGGCAGGCGGCCGGACCCTGGTCGAAGATTTCACGGCGCGCATCGACCGCTACGACGAACTGCGCGACCTGCCGGCGCTCAAGGGACCGAGCTACCTGGGGGTGCACCTGCGCTTCGGCACCGTGTCGATCCGCCAGCTGGCGGCACTGGCCCATGAGCGGCAAAGCAGCGGCGCCGGGACGTGGCTGAAGGAGCTGGCCTGGCGCGACTTCTACTTCCAGGTGCTTGCCAACTTCCCGCAGGTGGGGCAGGGGCGCAGCTTCAAGGCCGACTACGACCGCATCGCGTGGGAGGATGGCCCCGACGCGCAGTCGCTGTTCGCGGCATGGTGCGAGGGCCGCACCGGCTACCCGCTGGTGGACGCCGCGATGGCGCAGATCAACCAGACCGGCTACATGCACAACCGGCTGCGCATGGTCACGGCCAGCTTCCTGTGCAAGGACCTGGGCATCGACTGGCGCTGGGGCGAGCGTTATTTCGCCGAAAAACTGAACGACTACGAGTTCGCGTCCAACAACGGCGGCTGGCAATGGGCCAGCTCCTCCGGCTGTGACGCGCAACCCTATTTCCGCATCTTCAATCCGGTCAGCCAGGGCGAGCGGTTCGACGCGGACGGCAAGTTCACCCTGCGCTACTTGCCGCAGCTGGCGAAGTTGCCCAGGAAAGTGCTGCATGCGCCGTGGACGGCGAGGCCGGTGGACCTGGAGGCGGCGGGGGTCGTGCTGGGGAAGGACTACCCGACGCCGATCGTGGACCATGCGCAGGCGCGAGAGGCGACGCTGCGGCGGTACGCGGTGGTCCGGTCGTGATGGACCTGTAGGCCGGCGGTGAGCGCGCGCAGCGCCGAACCCCGGTATCGGGCGCATCACCGGGGTTCGGCTTCGCGCTCACGCCGGCCTACGAAGTCACCGCCGGCCTAAGTCACCGCCGGCCACCCAAAGCAGAAGCGCCCCGAAGGGCGCTTCTGCAAATGCACGAACCGGTCAGGCAGTCACCGCGCTCACGCAGTAATGCTTCACCAGGCTCAGCAACTCCTCTTCCGAGTACGGCTTGCCGAGATAGTGGTTCACGCCCAGTTCCTTGGCGTGCTCGCGATGCTTTTCGGCAATGCGCGACGTGATCATCACGATCGGCAGGTGCGCCAGGCGCGCGTCGCCGCGGATGTTGCGGGCCAGGTCGAAGCCGTCCATGCGGGGCATCTCGATGTCCGACAGCACCACCGACGGCAGCTCGTCGGCCAGCCGCTCCAGCGCCTGCAGGCCGTCGGCGGCGAGCGCCACGCGGTAGCCTTCGCGCGCCAGCAGGCGCTGGGTGACGCGGCGCACCGTGATCGAGTCGTCCACCACCAGCACCAGCGGCACGGCGGGCACCGCGGCCATCACCTGCGCGGCGGGACGCGCCGGCTGGCCGGCCTGCTCCAGCACGTCGGGCTGCGCATGGTCGGCGCTGAGCTGACGCGCCTGCACGCCGTACACCTGCGTCAGCGCGACCGGGTTGTAGATCAGGACCACGGCGCCGGATGCCAGCACGGTCATGCCGGCCAGGCCGGGCAGCCGGGCCAGCTGCGGCCCGAGGTTCTTCACCACCACTTCCTGGTTGCCCAGCACTTCGTCCACGTGCAGCACCACGCGCTGGGCGGCGGAGCGGAACACCACGAGCGGCACCGTCTTGCCTTGCGGCTCGTTGCTGCGCGCGGAGGACTGCAGCAGCGCACCCGACCAGAAAAAGGGCAACGGCTCACCGGCGAATTCGAAAGTGCCGGCGTTGTAGGCCTGCTGCACTTCCTTCTGGCTGGCGCGGCGCACCAGTTCCACCAGGTTGGCGGGCACACCGAAGGCGAACTTGCCGGAGCGGATCATCACCACCTGCGTCACCGCGGTGGTCAGGGGCAGCACCAGCTTGAATGCGGAACCGTGGCCGGCCTGCGTGGTCGTTTCGATGCGGCCGCCGAGCGCGTTGACCTCGGCGCGGACCACGTCCATGCCGATGCCGCGCCCGGACAACTCGGTGATCTGCTGCGCGGTGGAGAAACCGGGCATGAAGATCAGGTTGGCGGCGTCGGCGTCCGACAGCTGCTGGTCCGGCCGGATCAGGCCCTGCTGCAGCGCCTTTTCGCGGATGCGCAGGATGTCGAGGCCGGCGCCGTCGTCCTGGAATTCCACCGAGACGTCGTTGCCTTCCTGCTTGACCACGATGCGGATCTGGCCGGAAGCATCCTTGCCGGCCGCACTGCGGCGCTCGGGCATCTCGATGCCGTGGGCCACGCAGTTGCGCAGCAGGTGCTCGAAGGCCGGCGTCATGCGGTCCAGCACGCCGCGGTCCATCTCGATGGTTCCGCCCAGGATGTCCAGCTTGACCTGCTTGCCGGTTTCCTTGGCCGCCAGCCGCACCACGCGGTACATGCGGTCGGAGATGCCGTCGAACTCCACCATGCGCGTTCGCAGCAGGTCGCGCTGCAGCTCGCGCGTCTGGCGGGCCTGCGCGATCAGGTCGTCTTCGGTCGCTTCCACCACGCGGTGGATGTTGCGCTGCACGGTGGCGACGTCGTTCACCGACTCGGCCATCAGGCGCGTCAGTTCCTGCACGCGCGTGAAGCGGTCGAACTCCAGCGGGTCGAAGCCGGCGGCGGTGTCCTTGGCCTGCGCCATGCGGGACTGCATCTGCGACTCCGCCTGGACCTCGATTTCGCGCAGCTGGCCGCGCAGGCGGTCCAGGTTGCCGGTGAGGTCGCCGAGCGAGCCGCGCAGCTGGCGCAGCTCGGCCTCCAGCCGCGAGCGGGTGATCATCACTTCGCCGGCCTGGTTCACCAGCCGGTCGAGCAGCTGCGAGCGCACGCGCACCGCCTGGTTGGCGGCCTGGCGCGAGGGCGCCACGGACGTGGCGGCAGGCATTGCCACGGCGGTGCGCGTGACCGTCGGCTGTGCGGCGCTTGCCGGCACGGCCGGTTGCGCGACCGGTGCGTCAGCCGCCTTGGCGACGGGCGCGTCAGCCTTGGCGACGGGCGCGGGCTGCTCCTCGATGGGCTCATGCCGCGGCGCGGATGGCGCTCGAAGCGGTGCGCCCACCGTCGGCTCCGCCGGGGCAAAGCCGCCGGTGGCGCGCAGGGTGTCGAAGCGCGCCTGCATGGTGTCGAAGCGCTGCAGCAGCGCCTCGATGTCGGCCGAGGCGATGTTGTCGTGGCCCAGATATTCGACTTCGGACTCCAGGCGGTGCGACAGCTCGCCGAGCTGCAGCGCGCCGGCCAGGCGGGCGCTGCCCTTGAGCGTGTGCAGCGCGCGCAGCACGACGTCGCGCGGCTCGCGGTGATCCGGGTGCGCGGCCCAGGCGCGCAGGGCGCTGCCCAGTTGCGGCATCAGTTCGGCCGCCTCTTCCTCGAAGATCGGGAACAGGTCCTGGTCGATCGCGTCGACGACGTCGATCTCTTCTTCTTCCTGCACCCTGGCGACCGGCGCCTTGTTGATGCTGACCGTCAGCGCGGCGGGCTGCGCCACGGGCCCGGAAGCGACCACCGGGGCCGGCGCCGGCGCCGGCGCGGGAGCGGGGCGGCGGGCAGGGGGCGGCGACTCGAGCAGGCCGAATCCAGAGCTGCGCTCCGGCGGCGGGGACTCGGTGCGGGGCTCGCCCTCGGCATCTTTCAACACCTGCAGCGCCTCCAGCAGGCGCGGCTCCGGGTCCTTCAGGAAACCGGCGGCGAACTGGTGCAGCAGGCGCCGCACTTCTTCCGCCCCTTCGGTGAAGGTGCGCGCGTGGTCGGGCGTGCCGCAGGCCAGCGACTGCGTGTGCTGCAGCGCGCCCTCGAGGGCGCGAGCGATCTCCGACAGCGCGTGAAAGCCGACCGTCGCCGAACTGCCGGCCAGCGCGTGCGCCCAGCCGACGGTGGAGTCCGGAACGCGCTGGTTCATCTCCAGCGTCCACTCGCTGATCTCGGTGGCCAGGCGGCGGGACCATTCGTCCGCCTCGTTCAGGTAGACGTTGTAGAGCGGGATGCCGATGCGCAGGCTACCGATCACCTTCACCTGCTCGTCGCGCGACAGCGCCGCGGCATCGAGGTCCGCTTCGGCTTGCGTCGGCGGCGCGGCGGGCGGCCAGTCGAACGAGAAGTCGGCGGCGCCGGAGGCGGCAGCGGTGGTCACCGGGCCCGTCACGGCCGACAGGCTGGAGAAGTCGATGCCCTCGATCTCGATCGCGGTTTCGATCGGCGGCTTCGGCAATTCCGCCTTCGGCAGGATGGCCGTGGTCGCCAGTTCGGGCAGCTCGCCGAAGTCCGCGAATTCGGGCGGCAACTCGTCGGCGCTCAATTCGGCCGGTTGCGTCGCGGCGGCGCGCTCGAGGTTCTCTTCGGCGCCAGGAAAGTCCAGCTCGAAGGAAGGCAGTTGCGCCGCAGGCGCGGCGGCGAGGGAGGCCGGTTCCGTCGGCGCCGTGTCGAGGTCGAAACTCAGGTCGAACGCGGGCAGGTCCGGGGCCGGGGGCGTGGCTTGCGCGGCGGGGCCGGCAGATGGCCCCGTGTCGTGCAACGCGAGCAGCGTGGAAACGATCGCGGCATCCTGCGGCGGGGTTTCGGCCGGGAGATCGAGCGCCTGCAGCTGTGCGCGCGAGGAGATCGTGGCTTCGGCCTCCGGCATCTGGATGGACACCAGCCGGGACTCGGTGCGCAGCGCGTCGGCGGCGGTGCGGAAGGCAGCCGGCCTCCAGGCTGCGTCGTCACGCGCGTCGATGTCCTCGATCCAGCGTCCGAAGCCCTTGAGCGCCTGCGTGGACAACGCCCGCAGGTCGTCGGTGGCCTCCTTCTGGTCGGCCAGCCAGGTGTTGAGCACCTGCTCCAGCGACCACGCGGCCTCGCCGAACTCGTTGAGGCCGACCATGCGCGAGCTGCCCTTGAGCGTGTGGAACGCGCGGCGCAAGGTCGTCAGGTCCGCCAGGTTGCCCGGCTCCTGGGCCAGCGCTTCGAGCGCCGCCAGGCCGTTGACGACCACTTCGCGGGCTTCTTCCAGGAAGATGTCGCGCAGTTCCTCTTCGCCGTCGTCGTCCTCTTCGGCCTTGACGGACGCGGAACTCGCCGCCGGGGCCGGAACAGCCGCCACCTTGGGCGCCGCGGCCACCGCGGGTTGAAGCGGCGCGACCGGCGCGGGTGCGGCGGCCGGAGCGGCCACGGGTGCGAAGTCCAGCGGCGCTTCCGCTGGCAGCACGCTCGGTGCGGCATGCAAATCCGGCACGCGGCCCATCAGCGGGCGCAGCTCGCCCTGGTCGTCGTCCCACACGAACAGCTTCTTTGCCAGCGAAGGCTGGTAGTTCAGCATGTCGATCAGGAAGCCGAGCGCGCCCAGGTTGGCGCCGAGCTTGTCGAAAGTGCCGGCAGCGCGCGCCTTCTCCTCGTCGATCTCGGTGACGATGATGTTCTCGACCGAATCGCGCATGCGCATGACGGCGTGCGATGCCTGGTCCAGGCCCAGCACCGACAGCACGCCGCGCATCTGCGCCAGGAAGTTCGGCGCTTCGCGCAGCGGGCCCTTTTCGGCGGGGTTGCGGAAGAACTGGTCGAGCAGCTTCTCCAGCTCGTTGAGCGTGCCGCGCAGTTCGCCCACCACGCTTCCCATCGTCTGCTTGTCGCTGACGCGGCGGTACAGGTCCTCGACCCAGTGCTCCAGCGGCTCGGGCTGGCCACCCTGCACCACCTTCTTCAGGCGGTCGGCCAGGCGAGCGGTGCGCTGCGCAAGTTCGGCGTCGTTGGGATCCAGGTCCTGGAACGCGGCTTCCAGGTACAGCACCGCGGTGGCGACTTCCATCGCCAGTTCGGCGCTGGGTGCGCGGGTCGAGCGGCTGACGGCCTCGACGGCAGACAGCAGCGCCTGCGCCAGCGGCGCGCTGGCCGGATACAGCTTGACCAGCGTGTCGCAGACCGAGGTGAACTGGTCCACCACGCTCTTGATCTTGTGCGTGTCGCCGCCGGACAGCGCCGACCAGGTTTCCTTGGCCGTGCCGATGCGCTTGCGCAGCTGGGCCAGCAGCACCGGGTCGAAGCGGCCGAACGGGCTGGTGGCGTAGTCCACCGGCCGGGTGGCGGTGAGGAAGTAGCCTTCGCGCACTGCGGCCAGCGCCGGGGCGTCGGCGGGCTGCGCAGGCATCGCCTGCGCGCAGAAGAACACGAGGTCCTGCGCCAGGCGGTCGGACACGCCGGTGTCGCCCTTGGCGAGCGACGCGTACTGCAGCAGCACGCGCGATGCGGCCCGCTTGACGAACAGGTCGGCCGGCAGCAGCCCGAGGCCGATGGCGTCGAAGTAGCCGGCGGCAATCTTCCAGAAGATCTTCGGCTGGCGCGCGGTCTGCGCCGCGGCCAGGCCGAGGCACACCTGCACCAGGTCACGGCCGGCGGCAGGGTCGGCCGTCTTGACGATGCGCAGCACCCCCTGGTCCATGCGCGAGCGCGTTGCCGCGTCGTAGTGCAGCGGTTGCGCGGCAGCCGGGGTGGGAAAGTCGTGCCAGCGCCAGTCGATGCCCCACAGGTCGGCCGGGTGGATCCGGTCGGCGCCGCACACTTCCTGCACGTCCTTGTACTGCACGAACAGCGACAGCGGCGAGACGGCCTTGCCGCCCAGCAGCGCTTCCAGGTATTCGGTCAAGGCGAAGCCGGCGCGCTCGACCTTGCCGGCGGCCGCCTCCGTGCACAGCTCGGGACGCTCGATGAACTTCTGCGCCGCGCCTTCCATGATGCGCAGCATGTGCGCCGGCGCCGCCAGGCCCACCATCTCCAGCGCGCCGACGGCCTGGTGCATGTGCTGGCGCGCGATGCGCAGCTGCCCCGCGTCGACCGACGCCATGTCCTCGCCGCGCGCCTGGGCGGCGTCGCGCACGAAGCGGCGCAGCGCGGACGAAGCGGACTCCAGGGACTTGCGAAGCTCGTCCAGCACCCAGGCCAATGGGCCCAGGTCGTTGTTCGCGAGATCCTGCTCTTGGGCTGCTGCTTGCATAGGACTGGTTGCGGCTTACGCGATCTTGAACCGCGAAACCGACTGGCGCAGTTCTTCCGCCATCCGGGTCAGTTCACGCACCTGCTGGGCGGTGGAGCGCGTGCCCTCACCCGTCTGCTCCGTCACCGCGAAGATGTGCTGGATGTTGCCGGCCACCACGTTGGCGGACTCGGCTTCACGGGACGCCGAGGAGGCGATCTGCTCGATCAGCTCGGCGAGACGGCGCGACACCTGGTCGATCTCGGTCAGCGCGGTACCCGCGTTGTCGGACAGCTTGGCCCCTTCCACCACGCCCTGCGTCGAGCGTTCCATGGCGGCCACGGCGTCCTGCGTGTCGGTCTGAATGGCCTTCACCAGCGCCGAGATCTGGCGCGTGGCGTCCGCGGAGCGTTCGGCCAGCCGCTGCACTTCTTCGGCAACCACCGAGAAGCCGCGACCGGCTTCACCGGCCGACGCGGCCTGGATGGCGGCGTTCAGGGCCAGCACGTTGGTCTGTTCGGTAATGTCGGAAATCAGTTCGGTGATTTCGCCGATCTCCTGGGACGACTCGCCCAGCCGCTTGATGCGCTTGGAGGTTTCCTGGATCTGGTCGCGGATGCCGTTCATGCCGCCGATGGCGTTCTGCACCGCCTGCAGGCCGGTTTCCGCGGCGCGCAGCGACTGGCGCGCCACCTGGGCCGATTCCTGCGCCTGGCCGGACACGGTGTTGATGCGGCCCGCCATGTCGAGCACCGACTGGCCGGTTTCGCGGATCTCGCGCAGCTGCTCGGTGGACGCGGCCAGCAGCTCGGTGGAGGTGGATTCCACCTGCGCGGTCGTGGCCGCCACCTTGGTGGCCGTGGCCTGCACGTTGCCCACCAGCTGGCGCAGTTCTTCCACCGTGTAGTTCACCGAGTCGGCGATGGCGCCGGTGATGTCCTCGGTCACCGTGGCTTCCTGCGTCAGGTCGCCCTCGGCCACCGACTGCAGTTCGTTCATGAGGCGAAGAATGGCGGCCTGGTTGGCGTCGTTCACGCGCTTGGCTTCCTGCTCCTGGCGCTCCGCTTCCTGGCGCATCGATTCCGAGCGCTGCTGGCGGTTGCGGCTGTCCTGCAGCTGCACGTAGGCCAGGCCGAAGGCGCAGGCGACGGCGAAGGCGGCGGCGATGATCAGCGCGGCCAGCGGCCCGGCGCCCAGGCCGGTCTGCGCGGACAGCTTGCCCTGCAGGTCTTCCAGGTTGCGGCGCAGCGACTCGCTGTCGGCAATGATCGAGGCCTGCGCTTCACGCGCGGACACCAGGCCCTGCAGGTTGCCCAGGATGGCGCCGGCCTGCGTGCGGGTCTGTTCGTACAGCGCCAGCAGCGCACCCAGGCGCTCGCGGGTCTGTTCGTCCTTGGAGCCGGCCAGCCGCAGCTCCGGGCTGCCTTCCAGCAGGCCCTGCGAGATCTCCTTGAAGGAGTTCAGGTCCTTGCCGAGCAGGAACACGGCTTCGGGCGACACGCCTTCCATCGTCAGGAACTCGTTGGCGGACTTGCCGATGCGCTGCGTCAGCATCACCAGCTGGCCGGCGGCGGAGATCTCGGCCGGGTTGGCGTTCTGCTGCAGCTTGAGCGACGACACCGTCTCGGCGATTTCCAGCAGGTCGGACGACTGGCGGTTGATGGTGCGCAGCGCGGTGCCCACCTGCGTCAGGATCTTCTGCTGGCTCAGGACCGTCTTGGCGTTCTTCTCGGCGCGCTCCATCAGCGGCACCACCTTGGCCAGGTCGGGCTGCAGTTGCTCGGACACGGGCGACAGGCGCAGCTCGGCGTCGCCTTCCTTCAGGCCGCGCACCGTGCGGGCCAGCACGTCGGAGGATTCCTTGACGTCGGGGAAGGCCTGCGGGCTGCCGATCAGGGCCTGCGACACCGACTTGGCCAGGCGCTGCGACTGCATCAGCGAGTTACCGGTACCCGCCACCTGCAAGGCGACCGTGTCGGCCTGCCGCACCGCGAAGATCGCCACGCCGCCCAGCACGAACAGCGAGGCGGCCAGCAGGACGAACAGGATGCGCTGGTGGGTGGCGGTGGTGCGGCGGCCGAACAGCGGAACGCTGATCAGTTCCGCCTGGTCGACTTCCTCGGTGATCGAGTCGTCGTCGAGGCCCTCGGCGCCGGCGTTGCCCTGCGTGCTGCCGGCTTCGATGGAGGCGGTGTGGCCGTCGTTGCCCAGGCTCAGGTCCTGGGTGACGGAGGGATCGACGTCCTCCGGCTGGTTCTTGCCGAACAGGTTTTTCAATGAAAGAGCGGACATGATGCAGGCCTTCGGAAAGACTAAGCGCTGATGCTGAGGAATTGCGGTTGTTGCGAGAGCGTCTGCAGGTTGATTTCCTGCCAGTGCGCGCCGCTCGCATCGGTGTAGCCGCTGCCGAAATAGTCGGGCGAGCCTTCCGGCGCCGCACCGGAGGCGATGAAGGCGTCGGTGTTGCGCAGGCCGGCGAGCCGGTCGATGAGCAGGGCGCAATTCACTTCGAGGAGTGCGTTGAGCGCCACCAGGCGCGACTCCGCGCGGCTGGCATCGGAGCGCTGGGCCGGAGGCTGGCCGCTGACATAGCTGGCGAGGTCGATCACGCCGTAGAGACCGCCGCGCAGGTTGGACACGCCCAGGAACCAGCTCTGGGTATAGGGCACGGCCTGCGTGGCGGCGTAGGGGAAGATCTCGCCCGCCTGGGTGAGGGGGAAGAGGTAGTTGCGCCCGGCCGCCTCGACGGCGAGCCAGCCGGCCTGCACGCCTTGCGTGCGGGCGGTCTGCAGCCGGCTGGCCAGCCGGCTCTGGAGCTCACGGAGGGCTTCGCGGTTGGCCATGGTCGGGTACTGCTAGACCGCCGCCTTCAACCCAGGGCCTTGATCTTGGCCATGAGTTCGTCGGCGTCCACCGGTTTGGTGATGTAGTCGCGCGCGCCCTGGCGCATGCCCCAGACCCGGTCGGTTTCCTGGTTCTTGCTCGTGCACATGATGATCGGCACGTCGGCGAACTTGGGGTCGCGGGTGATGGCACGGGTGAGCTGGAAGCCGTTCTGGCCGGGCATCACGACGTCCATCAGGATCAGGTCGGGCTTTTCCTCGCCGAGACGCTTGAAGGCGTCGTCGGCGCTTTCGGCCGTCTTCACGGCGAACCCCTTCTTCTGCAGCAGATCCGTCATGAACATCAGTTCCGTCTTCGAATCGTCCACAACGAGCACTTTGCGGATGGCCATGGCATCTCCTCCTTGTTATTTGGCGGTACCGAACTGCTGCACCGTCTGCAGCAGCTGGTCCTTCGTGAACGGCTTGGTCAGGTAGTCCTGCGAGCCGACCATGCGGCCGCGCGCCTTGTCGAACACGCCGTCCTTGGAGGACAGCATGACGACCGGAACGGACGAGAACCTGGCGTTGCGCTTGATGATGGCGCAGGTCTGGTAGCCATCGAGCCGCGGCATGAGGATGTCGCAGAAGATCAGGTTGGGCTGGTAGTCGTTGACCTTGGACAAGGCATCGAAGCCGTCCTCGGCAAGCATCACCTCGTGCCCACCCTGTTTCAGGAAGATCTCCGCGCTGCGCCGGATGGTGTTGCTGTCATCGATCACCAGCACCTTCAGTCCTGTGGTGCTCACTTGATGCCGCTCCTCATTTTGTAACTTCGGAAGGTGCGGCATCCCTCTTCATCCCAACGCCGCACGAATCAGATCTGGACCATCTCGAAGTCCTCCTTGCGCGCACCGCATTCGGGGCAGGTCCAGTTCATCGGCACCTGCTCCCACGGGGTTCCGGGGGCGATGCCGTGTTCGGGAGCACCGGCGGATTCGTCATAAATCCACCCGCAAATCAGACACATCCAGGTTTTGCTATCAATCACAGCTTAAGGGGGGTTGGAATAGAATGCAACGGATTCTATAGAGGCCAGTTTCCTAGGCTCCCACTGGAGCGAGGCAGGCGATTCGAACGGCCCATGACTAATTCCACACCTATCCAGACCAGGCCATCGGAGCCCGATGGCGAGGATGCAGGACCGGCCTGCGTGATGGTGTTCAACGCCAACGATCCGAGCGGCGCGGGTGGTCTCGCAGCCGACGTGACCGCGATCGCATCGGTCGGCGCGCATCCGCTGCCGGTGGTGACCGGCGCATACGTGCGCGACACTGGAGAAGTGTTCGACCATTTCGCCTTCGACGAGGACGCCGTCGCAGAGCAGGCGCGCACCATCCTCGAGGACGTGGCGGTGCAGGTGATCAAGGTCGGTTTCGTCGGCAGCCCGGAGATCCTGAGCACCATCGCGGAGATCGCCGCGGACTATCCCGACGTGCCCGTCATCTCGTACATGCCGGCGCTTTCCTGGTGGGACGAAGGCCCTGCGGACATCTACGAAGATGCCTTCCGCGAGCTGATGTTGCCGCAGACAACCGTGTTGGTTGGAAACCACAGCACGTTGTGGCGCTGGCTGTTGCCGGATTGGAACAGTGAGCGCAGTCCGACCGCCCGCGACATCGCCAAGGCGGCCTCGGAGATGGGCGTCCCGTACACGCTGGTCACCGGCGTGCCGCTGCCCGACCAGTTCGTCGAGAACGTGCTCGCCACGCCGCAGACGGTGCTGGCCAGCGAGAAGTTCGAGCGGTTCGACGCCGTGTTCTCCGGCGCCGGCGACACGCTGTCGGCCGCGCTCGCCGCCCTGGTGGCCGGTGGCTCCGACCTGCCCGCGGCCGCCAGCGAAGCGCTCGCCTATCTCGATCGCTGCCTCGATGGCGGCTTCCGGCCGGGCATGGGCCACGTCGTGCCCGACCGCCTCTTCTGGGCGCAGGCCGATGCGGAAGGCGACGAGCCCGGCCCCGACGTCCCCGGTTTCGACTTTCCCGCGCATGACACCAAGCACTGATCGCAACCAGCAGTTGTTCGACCGCGCCAAGGCGCTGATCCCCGGCGGCGTGAATTCGCCGGTGCGCGCTTTCCGCGCCGTCGGCGGCACCCCGCGCTTCGTGCAGCGCGCGCAAGGCGCGTACTTCTGGGACGCCAACGGACAGCGCCACATCGATTACATCGGTTCCTGGGGTCCCATGATCCTGGGCCACGGCCACCCGCGCGTGCTGGAGGCGGTGCAGCGGGCCGCGCAGGACGGCTTTTCGTTCGGCGCGCCGACCGAGCGGGAAGTGGAGCTTGCCGAGGAGATCGTGCGGCACCTGCCGTCGGTCGAGATGGTGCGGCTGGTGAGCTCCGGCACGGAAGCGGCGATGAGCGCGATCCGCCTGGCGCGCGGCGCCACGAACCGCAGCCGCATCATCAAGTTCGAAGGGTGCTACCACGGGCATGCCGATGCGCTGCTGGTGAAGGCCGGCTCCGGCCTGGCTACCTTCGGCCACCCCACCAGTGCCGGCGTGCCGCCGGAGGTGGTGCAGCACACGCTGGTCCTGGAATACAACAACGTCGCGCAACTGGAAGAAGCTTTCACCCGCCATGGCAAGGACCTGGCCTGCCTGATCATCGAGCCGATCGCCGGCAACATGAACTTCGTGCGGGCCAGCCTGCCCTTCATGCAGCGTTGCCGCGAGCTGTGCACCCAGCATGGCGCGCTGCTGGTGTTCGACGAGGTGATGACGGGTTTTCGCGTTGCGCTGGGCAGTGCGCAGTCCGTCTATGCCAGGGCGCTGCCCGGTTTTGCGCCCGACATCACGGTGCTGGGCAAGGTGATCGGCGGCGGCATGCCGCTGGCGGCCTTCGGCGGCTCGCGCGCGCTGATGGAGAACCTGGCGCCGCTCGGCCCGGTGTACCAGGCCGGCACCTTGTCAGGCAACCCGATCGCCACGGCCTGCGGGCTGGCGACGCTGCAGGAGATCGCGCGGCCGGGGTTCTTCGAGGCGCTGGCGCAGAAGACACGCATGCTGGTGGAAGGCCTGACGTCCGCCGCGGCCGGGGCCGGCCTGCCCTTCGCCGGCGATTGCGAAGGCGGCATGTTCGGCTTCTTCCTGCTGTCCCGCCTGCCGCAGAACTATGCGGCGGTGATGAAGAGCGACACGGCCAAGTTCGCCAAGCTGTTCCACGGCCTGCTGGACCGCGGCGTGTACATCGCGCCGGCGCTGTATGAGGCGGGCTTCGTGAGTTCGGCGCACAGCGATGAGGACATCGCGGAGACCATCAGCATCGCTCGCGAAGTCTTCCGCGCTCTATAGCCAAACCAAACAACCGGACGCAGAAGGCGCAGAAGTTACGCAGAAGACGCAAAAGGGAAACCAATTCTTATTGGCTGTTCTTCTGCGATTTCTGCGTAACTTCTGCGCCTTCTGCGTCCGGATGTTGGTTGTAGCGGTCGAGCGCCCGCGCTCAATGGCGGAAGTGCCGCACCCCGGTGAACACCATGGCGATGCCGCGCTCGTTCGCGGCGTCGATCACTTCCTGGTCGCGCATCGACCCGCCCGGCTGAACGACGCAGGTCGCGCCCGCATCCACCACCACGTCCAGGCCATCGCGGAACGGGAAGAACGCGTCGCTCGCGACGACCGTGCCTTGCAGCGACAGCTTGGCGTGCTGCGCCTTGATGCTGGCGATGCGCGCCGAGTCCAGCCGTGACATCTGCCCCGCACCGACACCCATCGTCATGCCGTCCTTGCAGAACACGATGGCGTTGGACTTCACGTACTTGGCCACCTTCCAGGCGAACAGCAGGTCCTGCAGCTCCAGCGGGGACGGCTGCTTCTTCGTCACCACCTTCAACTCGGCCAGCGTGATCTCGCGGTTGTCCGCCGTCTGCATCAGCAGGCCGGAGCCCACGCGCTTGACGTCCATCAGGTTGCGGCCGTTGTCCCAGTCGCGGCTGCCGCCCGGCGGCAAGGCGATCTTGAGCAGCCGCACATTGGCCTTGCCGGCAAACACCGCCAGCGCCTCGGCGCTGAAGTCGGGCGCCATCAGCACCTCCACGAACTGCCTGGCCACCGCGTGGGCGGCAGGGCCATCCAGCGGGCGGTTGAAGGCGATGATGCCGCCGAAGGCGGAAGTCGGATCGGTCTTGAACGCCTTCTCGTAGGCTTGCAGGGGATCCTGGCCCAGGGCCACGCCGCACGGGTTGGCGTGCTTGACGATCACGCACGCGGGGCCGTCGAAGCCCTTGACGCATTCCCAGGCGGCGTCCGCATCGGCGATGTTGTTGTACGAGAGCTCCTTGCCCTGCACCTGCTGCGCCATCACCAGGGAACCCGGCGCCGGGTACAGGTCCCGATAGAACGCGGCCTGCTGGTGCGGGTTCTCGCCGTAGCGCAGGTCCTGCAGCTTGACGAACCGGCCGTTGGCCTGCGCCGGGAACTCCGAGCGCGAGCCGTCTTCCTGCAGCGCCGACAGGTAGTCGCTGATCGCGGCGTCGTAATTGCTGATGCGATTGAACGCCGCCACCGACAGCTTGAACTTCGTCGGCTGCGACACCTGGCCGGCCGACTGCAGTTCGCCGAGCACCTGCGCGTACTGCGAGGCGTCGGTCAGCACCGCCACGTCCTTCCAGTTCTTCGCGCCGCTGCGCACCATGGCCGGGCCGCCGATGTCGATGTTCTCGATGGCGTCTTCCAGCGTGCAGCCCGCCTTGGCGACGGTCTGCTCGAAGGGATAGAGGTTCACCACCAGGATGTCGATCGTGTCGATGCCGTGACGCTGGAGCGCCGCGACGTGCTCCGGCAGGTCGCGGCGCGCCAGCAGGCCTCCGTGCACCTTGGGATGCAGCGTCTTCACGCGCCCGTCCAGCATCTCCGGAAAGCCCGTGAGCTCGGCGACTTCCGTCACCGGCAGGCCGGCGTCGGCCAGCAGCTTGGCGGTGCCTCCGGTGGAGAGCAGGCGCACGCCGAAGCCGTGCAGGGCCTTCGCCAGTTCGACGATGCCGGTCTTGTCGGAGACGGAAAGCAAGGCATTCATAGTGTTGGGGACAGTGCAGCGCGGCCGCTGGCCGCTTCTGGCCAGTCCCGCAAAGTCATTTACTTGAGGAGCTTGTGTTCGATGAGCTTCTTGCGCAAGGTATTGCGATTCAAGCCAAGCCACTCGGCGGCGCGCGACTGGTTGTTCTCGGCCTTGGCCATCACGATCTCCAGCAGCGGCTTTTCGACCACCTTCACCAGCATCTCGTACATCCCGTCCGGCTCGGTGCCCCGCAAGTCGCGGAAGTACCCCTCCAGGCTGGCACGCACGCATTCTTCGATATGTTTTTTACTCATGCGCGATCTCTGCGAATTCTTCTTCCTGCCTCGCGTCCCCGGCCACCGGCAGGCGGTCCATGCGCGCACCCAGCGCATCGAAGAAGCGCACGACGGCCGCCAGCTGGCCCGCGCTGTCCTCGATGGCGTTCATCTCCGCGCGGAACGCTTCCCCTCCCGGAAGCGAACGCACGTACCAGCCGATGTGCTTGCGAGCACTGCGCACCCCGGTGAATTCCCCGTACAGGCCGTAGTGATCCTGCAGGTGCTCGACCAGCGCGCGCTGGACCTCGGCCACCAGGGGCGCCGCAAGTTCCGTCCCCGTGGCAAGGAAGTGCACGATCTCGCGAAAGATCCACGGCCGGCCCTGGGCCGCACGCCCGATCATCACCGCATCCGCGCCGGTGGCCGCGAGCACCTCGCGCGCCCTGCGCGGCGAGCGGATATCGCCGTTCGCCACGACGGGAATGCGCACCGCCGCCTTCACCGCCGCGACGGTTTCGTATTCCGCCTCGCCGCGGTAGCCCTGCTCGCGGGTGCGGCCGTGCACCGTCAGCAGACGGATGCCGATGTCCTCGAAGGCGCGTGCCAGCACGAGCGCGTTGCGGTTCTCGCGCGACCACCCCGTGCGCATCTTCAGCGTGACGGGAACACCGTGCGGCTCGCAGGCCCGGACCACCGCCTGCGCGATCGCGACGGCCAGCGGCTCGTCCTGCATCAGCGCCGAGCCGGCCCACTTGTTGCACACCTTCTTGGCCGGGCAGCCCATGTTGATGTCGATGATCTGCGCGCCGCGGTCGACGTTGTACGCGGCGGCCTCGGCCATCATCTGCGCGTCGGTGCCGGCGATCTGCACGGCCACCGGACCCGGCTCGCCTTCGTGGTCGGCGCGGCGCGAGGTCTTCAGCGTGTTCCACAGCTCGCGGCGCGACGTCACCATCTCGCTGACCGCGTAGCCGGCGCCGAACGAGCGGCACAGTTGCCGGAACGGCCGGTCCGTCACTCCCGCCATCGGCGCCACGAACACGTTGTTCGCGAGGATGTAGGGGCCGATGTGCATGGGAAGGGGGGAAATGGCATTGCCGAAAAAAGAGGCACGATTGTAGGCCCGCGGCATTTCAGCCATTGAAATGCGCGGTTGCGTATGCGCCTACAGGTTTGCGGGGCTTGACTGCCTTACCATCCGCGCGGATGCAAGACTGGATCGAACCGTTGCTGGCGCTGCTGGCCTTACCGCGCTACGGACTCAGCACGCTCTTCGTCGCCGCATTCATTTCCGCCACGCTGGTGCCCATCGGTTCGGAGCCGGCGTTGTTCGGCCTGCTCATGCTCAGTCCCGAACTGTTCTGGCCGGCGATTGCGGTGGCCACGCTCGGCAACACGCTGGGCGGCATGGTGGACTGGTGGCTGGGCTATGGCGCGCACCAGGTCGCGGACAAGTACCACAAGTCGCGCATGCACCTGAAGGCGCTCGACTACCTGCAGCGGCTGGGCCCGAAGGCCTGCCTGCTGGCGTGGCTGCCGATCGTGGGCGACCCACTCTGCGCGGTGGCCGGGTGGCTGCGCATGCCGTTCTGGCCGTGCGCCGGCTACATGCTGATCGGGAAGTTCCTGCGGTACCTGTGCATGACCACGGTGCTGCTGTGGGTGTGGCCGCAGTGAGGGCTTGATCGCCGGGGTTCGGCTGCGCGCTCACCGCCGACCTACACGTTGAACAGGAAGTTCATCACGTCGCCATCCTTGACGACGTACTCCTTGCCTTCGCTGCGCATCTTGCCGGCGTCCTTGGCGCCCTGCTCGCCCTTGTACGCAATGAAGTCGTCGTAGGCGATGGTCTGCGCGCGGATGAAGCCGCGTTCGAAGTCGGTGTGGATCACGCCCGCGGCTTGCGGGCCGGTGGCGCCGATGCGCACCGTCCAGGCGCGCACTTCCTTCTCGCCCGCCGTGAAGTAGGTTTGCAGTCCCAGCAGCTTGAAGGCCGCGCGGATCAGGCGATTCAGGCCCGGCTCGTCCTGGCCGATCTCGGCCAGGAAGTCGTGCTTGTCGGCGTCGTCCATCTCGGCGATCTCCGACTCCATCTTCGCGCAGATCACCACCACCGGCGCCTTCTGCGTCTCGGCATACGCGCGCAAGCGGTCCAGGTGGGGGTTGTTCTCGAAGCCGGTCTCGTCGACGTTGCCCACGAACATCGCCGGCTTGGCCGTGATCAGGCACAGGGGCTTGACCAGCTCCTTCTCGTCGTCGCTCAGTGCCAGGCCGCGCACCGGGCGCCCTTCGTTCAGCGCCGCCTGCACCTTGGGCAGCAACTGCATGTACTTGGCCGCCTCCTTGTCGCCGGCGCGCGCCACCTTGCCGTAGCGATGGACGGCCTTCTCCACCGTGCCGAGGTCCGCCAGGCACAGCTCGGTCTGGATCACCTCGATGTCCGACACCGGGTCCACCTTGCCGGCCACGTGCACGACGTTGGCATCCTCGAAGCAGCGCACCACGTTCACGATCGCATCCGTCTCGCGGATGTGGGCCAGGAACTGGTTGCCCAGGCCCTCGCCCTTGCTGGCCCCGGCCACCAGCCCGGCAATATCGACAAACTCGACAATGGCTGGCACGATTCGCTCAGGCTTGACGATGTCGGCGAGGGCCGTGAGGCGTGGATCGGGCAGTTCCACCACCCCGACGTTCGGCTCGATGGTGCAGAAAGGATAGTTTTCAGCGGCAATCCCTGCCTTGGTCAACGCATTGAACAAGGTGGATTTGCCGACGTTGGGCAGACCCACGATCCCGCACTTCAAACTCATGTCAGTTCCTGCAAACGAAGCCGGAAAGTGTATGCGATGGCCCGCCGCAGGGCTGTGGGCTGCCGCTGGCTTGCTGGTGCTGACCTGCCTGGCGCCACTGGCGCACGCCCAGCCCGTACCCGCGGCGCCCCAGCTGCTGACCGACGCGCTCGGCAGCCTGGACTCCGCCCGCATCGCCACCGCCTGGCTGGACCCCCAGGGCAACGCCGGCATCGAGCAGGCCGTGCAGGCGGCTGCCGCCTTCCAGCACGCCCGGGCGGGAACGATGCACCAGCTCGGCCCGGATGCCGCACTCTGGATGCACTTGCGGCTGCAGCGCCCGCCGGGCGAGCGCCAGGCCTGGCTGCTGAAGTTCCCGATGCCGACGCTGGACCACGTCACGGTGTTTCAGCAGGCGCCCCAGGGCTGGACGGCGGAAACGGCGGGCGACACGATCGCGGTGGCCCGCTGGCCCGAACGCGGCCGCTACGCCTTTTTCCGGCTCGAGCTGCCGCCGGGCCAGGCCCGGGACGTGTACGTGCGCATCCAGCACGAAGCGGGGGCCGACTTTCCGGCGCTGCTGGCCACCGCTTCCGCGCACAACGAGCAGGTGCAGCTCGAATACCTGGTGCTCGGCGCCGTGTTCGGCGCGATGCTGCTGCTGATCGTCGCCTGCGCCGCGCGCAGCTGGGTGTACCGCGACCCCGTGTTCGGCTGGTACGGCGTGTATGCGCTGCTCACCAGCCTGGCCGTGGCGTCCTTCACGGGCGTCGCTCCGCACCTGCTGTGGCCGGGCTTCGGCGCGCTGCGCGACGCGCCCACCCCGATGCTGGCCTGCGCGGCCGTCGGTGCGGGGATGCTGTTCGTGCGCACCACCCTGGGCCTGCGGCGGCGCCTGCCGGTGCAGGATGCCGCTGCCCGCGCGATCGGCATCGCGGGGCTGCTGCTCGCCTTGACCCCCGCGCTGTTGCCCAAGTCCATCCACCTGCCACTGGTGGGCGTCTACATGACGGCGGCCAGCGTGACGGCCGTGCTGTTCGCCGCCGCCGCATGGGGACGCGGCGACACCGTCGGCCGCTACGTGCTGGCCGCGCAGCTGCCGATGGTGGTTGCCGTCGTTGCCACCGTGGTCCGGGCCCTGGGCTGGGCCGACGTCCCGTTCGTTTCGCAGTACCTGGTGGTGCTGGGGCTCGCGGTCGAAGTGCCGCTCATGCTGGTGGCGCTGTTCATCCGGGCGCGCGACCGCCATAGCGCCGAGGTCCGCGAGCAGGCCCTGTCCACGCAGGACGCGCTCACCGGGCTGCTGGCGCCGCACCTGTTCCAGGACAGGCTGCGGCAGGTGGTGGCGCGCCATCGCCGCGACGGCGAGAGCGCGGCCATCGTCTACATCGACCTGGTGAACCACGCACGCATCCGCGAAACCTTCGGCGGCGCCGCGGCGGAGCAGAGCCTGCTGCGCAGCGTGATCAAGCTGCGGCGCCTGCTGCGCGACGTGGACACGGTCAGCCGCGTCGGCGAGGCCCGCTTCGGCGTCATCCTCGAAGGCGCATCGTCGCGCGCTTCGGTCACCGAGCGCGCAGCGCGCCTGATCGCCGCCGGGTTGATGCCGCTGCCCGGGCTGAAGCCGGACGTGACGCTGCAATTCCACATCGCGGCGCTGCTGCTGAACGAACGTGCGCTGGAGGCCGACGAGGTGCAGGCGGCGCTCTCGGCGCAGCTGGCCCGCATGTCGCCGCGCACCCGCAGGCCGATCCGCTTCATCGCGCCCGAGCAACAGACGTCCGACCCGCCGGCGGATTCGTCGATCTTCGCGCGCGACCTCGACCCCGGAGGCGACCCCGTCACCAGCGCCCGCAGCCAGCCGGGCCTGACCGCGGTCGGGTAGGCGGGAGGTATGCGTAGGCCGGCGGTTCGCGGTAGGCCGGCGGTGAGCCCGCAGGCGAACCCCGGTGACCGGGGCCGCGCGGCCTCCTATTCGAAGCTGTAGTTCCCCGTCGCCGCCTGCCCCACCCGCAGCGTGCGGTCCACGCCCTCCATCGCGATGACGTTCATGCCGAAAGCCACGGCGCCCTTCAGGCGCTCGCTGCGACGGTAGCCTTGCAGCGTGTCGGTGATGATCGGGTTCGCCTGGGCCGTGGCGGGATCGATGTTGGGAATCGGGCAGCGCGCGCAAGGCTTCACCGGGCGCAGCACGATCGGGCCGTCTCCGGTGGCGATGCGCAGCAGCCCGATGCGGTCCTCGTCGTGCGCTTCCACGCCCTCGATCACGATGTTGGGGCGAAACCTCTCCATGCCGACAGCCTCGTGGCCCTTGGCCGCCAGCTTGGCGTTCAACAGGTCCAGGGAGGCCGTGCTCGCCAGCAGCAGCGGATAGGCGTCGCTGAACTGGTTGGGCGCCTCGACGCCTCCCGTCCAGTCCAGGCTGGCCAGGCGGCGGCCCTCGGGGTCGAATCGCACCAGGCGCACGCGCTGGCCCAGGAAATCGGAAAACCACTGCGACGCGACCGCGCCCATGTCGAAGGCCGCCACTTCGTCGTCCCAGACGCGCACGCGCACCGCCTCTTCGACGGTGTCGATCGCCAGGTGCAGTGCCAGCATGCCCGGCGCCCGCAGCACCACCTCGTTGAACTTGAACTGGGGCCGGATCAGCGCCATGCGCGGCAGCTCGCGCTGGGTGATGAACTCACCGGCGTGGTCCACCACCATCCAGGCGCGGTCCAGGTCCAGGCCGGTCTCGGTCAACAGGGCTTCCTGCACTTCGATACCGGCGCAGGATTTCACCGGATAGATGAACAGGCGGGCGATGCGGGCGGTGAGGTCGGATTCTTGGCTCATGGGGGTGGGTCAGGTGGCAACAGGCGCTGACCCCCCGGATTGTGCCCCGCTCCTACAATCCCTCCATGTCCGCCCCTCTCGACGTATGCATCCGCGGTGCCGGCATCGTGGGCCGCACGCTGGCCTTGCTGCTGGCGCGGGACCGGCTGCGCGTCGGGCTGGTGGAAGGGCCGCCGCCGGCCGATGCGCGCGCGGACGTGCGCGCCTACGCGCTCAACGCTGCCTCCCGCGACCTGTTGCTGCGCCTGCGCGCCTGGCCGGAGGAGCAGCACGCCACGCCGGTGCAGGCCATGGACGTGCGCGGCGACGAGGGCGGCCGGGTGCGCTTCGGCGCCGTGGACGAGCGCGCGCCGGCGCTGGCGTGGATCGTCGAGGTCGAGCCCCTGCTGGCCCGCCTGGCCGAGGCCGTCCGCTTCCAGCCCCAGGTGGAACTGCTGTCGGCACCCCGCGCTGCGGCATTGACGGTGGTGTGCGAGGGTCGGCGCAGCGCGACGCGCGACGAATTCGGCGTGCAGTTCCAGGTGACCTCCTATCCGCAACGCGCCATCGCCGCGCGGCTGGACTGTGAAAAACCGCATGGCGGCGTTGCGTACCAGTGGTTCGACGACGGCCACGTGCTGGCCTTGCTCCCGCTCGGCGGCCCTGCCGGGAACTCGGTGGCGCTGGTGTGGTCCGTCCAGGAGGCGCGCGCCGACGAATTGCTGGCGCTCGGGCCGCCGGAGTTCCAGGCCCGCCTGCAATCCGCCTGCCACGACCAGCTGGGGCGGATGACGCTGACCACCGATCGCGTGGGGTGGCCGCTGCAACGGGCGCAGGCCGACCGCTGGTGCGGCGCCGGCTGGGTGCTGGCCGGCGACGCCGCGCACAATGTCCATCCGCTGGCGGGCCAGGGGCTGAACCTCGGGCTGGCGGATGCCGAGATGCTCGCGCAGGTGCTGCACGAGCGGGAATACTGGCGCAGCCTGGGCGACGAAAAGCTCCTGCGGCGCTATGAACGGGCGCGCAAGGCGGACGTGCTGGCGATAGGCTGGACCACCGACGGGCTGCAGCAGCTCTTCGCCCAGCCCGCCGAGCCGTGGAGCGCGCTGCGCAACTGGGGCATGCGCGGTTTCGACCGCAGCGGGCCATTGAAACACTGGGTGGTGCGGCAGGCCATGGGGCAGGCGCGCCAGCCGAGAACGGGAAGAACATGAAAGCGATCCGCTTCGGGCTGGCTGCGGCCCTGATGGTGCTGGGCCTGGCGGCCGGTGCCCAGCAAAAGAACACGGCCCCCACCGCCGCCAATGCCGGCGCGCAGGTTCCGGCCGCCATCGACGCGCAACTGCGCCGCACCCTGGAGCAGCGCCTGCCCAACATCGGCAAGGTCGACGAGGTCTCCCGTACTCCATGGCCGGGCATGTACGAGGTGCGCGTCGGCAGCGACCTGTTCTATTCGGACGCCGAGGGCAACTACCTGATGATCAACGGCAACCTGCTGGACGTGCGCAACAAGCGCAACCTGACCGAGGAGCGCACCGAGAAGCTGCTGGCGATCGACTTCGAGCAGTTGCCGCTGAAGGACGCCTTCGTCATGGTGCGCGGCAACGGCAAGCGCAAGCTCGCCGTGTTCGAGGATCCGAACTGCGGCTACTGCAAGCGCTTCGAGCGCGACCTGCAGAAGGTGGACAACGTCACCGTCTACCTGTTCCTGTACCCCATCCTCGGGCCCGACTCCACCGAGAAGTCGCGCGGGCACTGGTGCTCCAAGGACAAGCAGAAGTCGTGGCAGGACTGGATGCTGAAGAACGAGGCTCCCGCCAAGGCCGATGCCTCCTGCGACGCGTCCGCGATCGCGCGCAACGTGGAATTCGGCAAGAAGCACAAGATCACCGGCACGCCCACGCTGATCTTCGCCGACGGTTCGCGCGTGCCCGGCGCCATCGCCGCGCCCGAGATCGAGAAGCTGCTGGTGGCCGCCAGCAAGTGACCGCATCGCGTCTTGCCGGCCCGCACTACCGGGTCGAAGCGGCGGATCCCTCCGCCCACCTCTACCAGGTCACGCTGACCATCCCGCAGCCGCAGTCGGCGCAGCGCGTGTCGCTGCCGGCGTGGATCCCCGGCAGCTACATGGTGCGCGAATTCGCGCGCCACCTGCAGAAGCTCACCGCCCGCCAGGACGGCCGGCCGGTGGCGGTGCACCAGAAGGACAAGGCGACGTGGCAGGTGGAGTGCGTGCCCTCCAGTCCGCTGGTGCTGACGTACGAGGTGTACGCCTTCGACAATTCGGTGCGCACCGCGTGGCTGGATGCGCAGCGCGGCTTCTTCAACGGCACCAGCCTGTGCCTGCGGGTCCATGGCCAGGCCCAGGAGCCGCACGAGCTGGAGCTGGTCGCGCCGCGCGACTACCCGCACTGGGAGGCCGCCACCGGGCTGGAGCCGCTGAAGACCGGCAAGCGCGGCTTCGGCACCTACCTGGCCGCCGACTACGACGAGCTGGTGGACTGCCCGGTGGAGCTGGGTCCCTTCTTCAGCGCCGAATTCCGCGCCGGCGGCGTGCCGCACCGCGTGGTGATCGCGGGCGCCGCGCCGTCCTTCGACAGCGACCGGATCGTGGCCGACATGCAGAAGATCTGCGAAGCGCAGGTGCGCTTCTGGCATGACCGCAAGCGCCCGCCGTTCAAGAGCTACCTGTTCATGCTGAATGTCGTGGACGACGGCTACGGCGGCCTCGAGCACGGCAATTCGACGGCCCTGATCGCCTCGCGCCGCGACCTGCCCCGCGTGGGCGAAACCCGGGCCTCGGACGGCTATGTCACGCTGCTGGGCCTCATCAGCCACGAGTACTTCCACACCTGGAACGTCAAGCGCCTGCGGCCGGCGGAGTTCGCGCACTTCGACTACAGCGGGGAGAACTACACGCAGCTGCTCTGGTTCTTCGAGGGCTTCACCAGCTACTACGACGACCTGCTGCTGCGGCGCTGCGGCCTGATCGACGATGCCACCTACCTGAAGCTGCTCACCAAGACCGCCAACCAGGTGTTGCAGACGCCCGGACGCGAGGTGCAGTCGGTGGCGCAGGCGAGCTTCGACGCCTGGGTCAAGTACTACCGGCAGGACGAAAACTCCGCCAACGCCACGGTGAGCTACTACACCAAGGGTGCGTTGGTGGCGCTCTGCTTCGACCTGCTGCTGCGGCAGGAAGGCCATACCGATCTCGACCAGGTGATGCGTGCGCTCTGGACCCGCTGCAAGGGCGGGCCGATGGCGGAGGCGGACTTCGCGGCGGTGCTCAAGGAGCTGGGCGGACGCGCCTTCACGCGCGAGCTGGCGGGCTGGGTGCACGGCACGCGCGAGCTGCCCATGAAGGACCTGCTGGAGGCCCATGGCATCTCCGTGATGGAAGAGCCGGCGCAGCTGCAGCAGCGGCTGGGCGTGCGCGTCACCGAGAGCCAGGGCGTCATCCTCAAGAACGTGCTGCGCGGCGGCGCCGCCGAGCAGGCGGGCTTTGCGGCGAACGACGAATGGGTCGGCGTGGAAGTGGCCGGCGCGGCCTGGCGCCTGGCCAAGCTGGACGACCTGCTGCTGTACGCGGGCGCGCATCGCAAGGTGACGGCGATCGTGTCGCGCGACCGCCGCCTGCTGCGGCTGGACCTGGCCCTGCCCGCCGGCGTCACGACATGGCGGCTCGTGCTGCGCGACGCCGCACGGGCACAGACGTGGCTCGGTCCGCAAGGCTGAAGCTGGCACTGCTGGGGGCCGCGGTCGGTCTCGGCCACCTCGTTGCACTGGAATGGCTCGGTCGCCAGGCCGACGCGCTGTCTGCCTTGCGGGCCATGGCCCCGCCGATGTTGACGCGGCTGCTGCAGCCGGTGAAGCCGCCGCCGGTGGCGAGCGTGGCGCAAGCGCCTGCCGCGCCACGGCGAACGCGGGCCGCCGTGCCGCCGACGCCGCCCGCGTCTTCCCCTGCGCCGAACAATGAGGAGGTACCGCCACCGCAGCCTCAGGCCGCCGCGGTGCAGGAAGCGGAGCCTGCCAGCGAACCCGTCGTGGCGCAGGCGGAGGCGGCGAACGAACCCGTCGTGGCCCAGGCGGAGCCGGCGAGCGACCCCGTCGTGGCGCAGGCGGAGCCGGCGAGCGAACCTGCATCGTCTGCCGTGCCGCCAGCGGCCTCGCTGGACCACTGGCCAGTCGACACCCGCCTCAGCTACGACGTCACCGGCCATTGGCGCGGGCCGCTCTATGGCAATGCGCGCGTGTTGTGGCAGCGCGCGGATGGCAAGTACCAGGTGCGCCTGGACATCGACCTGGGCCTGGTTTCGCAAGTGCTCACCAGCCAGGGGGAGGTGACGCCGCAGGGGCTGCTGCCGCAGGTGTACGAGGAGCAGCGCCCCGGCAAGCGCCGCATCGCGCGCATCGGCGAGCAGGTGGTCACGCTGGAGAACGGCCGCACGTTGCCGCGGCCGGACGGCGTGCAGGACACGGCAAGCCAGTTCGTCGAGCTGTCGCAGCGCTTCGCCACCGGGCAGGACATGCTGGAAGTGGGCCGCACGGTGTCCGTGTGGCTGGCGCGCCCGGGCGGCGTGGACCACTGGACGTACGACATCGTCGAAAAGGAGATGCTGCGGCTGCCGCGCATCGGCGAGGTCGAGGCCTTCCGGCTGGTGCCGCGCCCGATCGACAAGCCGCGCGGCAACTTCACCGCGGAGATGTGGTTCGCGCCCAGCCTGCAGTACCTGCCGGTGCGCATCCGCGTCAACATGGGGACCGAGGCGTGGATCGACTTGATGGTGGAGAAGATCGAGCAGCGCTAGCGATGGCGGGGTCGCTGCGCGAACCCGCCCTACGGGGTGCCGATGATCGCGCCAACGATCACAGCCGCCGCTGGTCCACCACCCGCTTGGCCTTGCCCATGCTGCGCTCGATGCCGCCGGCCGGGCGCAGCTCGATGCGCGCGCTGGTGCCGACGTACACCTTGATCTCGTGGGCCAGCCGGTCCGCGGCGGCCTGCACGTCGCCGTGGTCGTGCGACAGGCCGGCGCCCGCCTCCACCGCCACCGTCAGGCAGTCCAGCGGCCCCTCGCGGGTGAGGATGCACAGGTAGTGCGGCGCCAGCATCGGCTGCTTGAGGATCAGCTCCTCGATCTGCGTCGGGAACACGTTCACGCCGCGCACGATCATCATGTCGTCGCTGCGGCCGGTGATCTTTTCCATGCGCCGCATGGTTCGCGCGGTGCCGGGCAGCAGCCGCGTGAGGTCGCGCGTGCGGTAGCGGATGATCGGCAACGCCTCCTTGGTGAGGCTGGTGAACACCAGTTCGCCGAACTCGCCGTCGGCCACCGGCTGGCCGGTCTCGGGATCGACGATCTCGGGATAGAAGTGGTCCTCCCAGACCGTCGGGCCGTCCTTGGTTTCGACGCACTCGTTGGCCACACCGGGACCCATCACCTCCGACAGGCCATAGATGTCGACGGCCTCGATGTCCAGCCGCTGCTGGATGCTGGCGCGCATGTCGTTGGTCCAGGGCTCGGCGCCGAAGATGCCCAGGCGCAGGCTGCTCTTGCGCGGATCGAGCCCCTGCCGCTCGAATTCATCGGCGATGGCCAGCATGTAGCTGGGCGTCACCATGATGATGTCGGGCCGGAAGTCGTGGATCAACTGCACCTGGCGCTCGGTCTGGCCGCCGCCGAAGGGCACCACGGTCAGGCCCAGCTTCTCGGCGCCGTAGTGCGCTCCCAGCCCGCCGGTGAACAGGCCGTAGCCGTAGCTCACGTGCACCATCTCGCCCGGCCGGGCACCGGCGGCGCGGATGCTGCGCGCCATCACGGTCGACCAGGTCTCGACGTCGTTCCTCGTGTAGCCCACGACCGTGGGCTTGCCGGTGGTTCCGCTGGATGCGTGGATGCGCACGCACTGCTCGCGCGGCACCGCGAACATGCCGAAGGGATAGGCGTCGCGCAGGTCCGACTTGGTGGTGAACGGGAACTTGCGCAGGTCCGCCAGGCTCGCGCAGTCGTCGGGATGCACGCCGGCGGCGTCGAACTTGCGGCGGTAGACGGGCGAGTTGGCATACGCATGCTGCAGCGTCGCCTGCAGCCGCTTGAACTGCAGCGCGCGCAGCTCGTCGACGCTGGCCTTCTCGATGGGCTCGAGCGGAAAAGCCTTCATGACTCCTCCGGGATCACCGTGCCCTGGATGCTGGCGCTCTTGCCGCGGAACACCGCCACGACCTCATCGCGCTGGTTGCGCACCGTCATGTCGTAGATGCCGTGGCGGCCCTGCAGCACCTGCTCCAGGCCCTCGCAGGTGAGCACGTCGTCCAGGTGCGCCGGCTTCAGGAATTCGATGCTGCAGCCCGCCGCCACCGTCACCTTGTTGCGGCTGTTGCAGGCGTAGGCGAAGGTGGAGTCGGCCAGCGTGAAGATCAGCCCGCCGTGGCAGATGCGATGGCCATTGAGCATGGGTGCGCGCACCGCCATGCGCATCACGGCGCGGCCCGGCTCGCAGGCCAGCAGCTCGATCTGCATGAAATCACGGACGGCGGGGTCGACCGCGTACATGGCCTCGCCCACCTTCGTCGCGAGTTCGGCGGGGGACAGCGCCATCACTCCCCCTTGAACTTCGGTGCGCGTTTTTCGCGGAATGCCATGACGCCTTCGATGTAGTCGTGAGTCTTGCCCAGCGCGGACTGCGTGTCGCGTTCCAGGTCCAGTTGCTGGTCCAGGTCGTTCGAGGCGGCCGCGCGCAGCAGCTTGCGCGTCTGCACCAGGGCGGTGGTGGGCATGGTGGCCAGCCGTTGCGCCAGCTTCACGGCGGCCTCGACGACGTCCTGCCCTTCGGCGGCGACGTCCCAGATCATTCCCCACTCCTTGGCGTCCTGCGCCGACACCTTGTCGCCCAGCATCGCGCAGCCCATGGCGCGGGCAAGCCCCAGTTTCTTGATCAGGTACCAGCTGCCGCCGGCGTCCGGCACCAGGCCGATCTTGCCGAAGGCCTGGATGAAGGAGGCGTTCGATGCGGCGACGGCGAGATCGCAGGTCATGGCCAGCGATGCCCCCGCGCCGGCCGCGACGCCGTTGACGGCGGCGACGGTGGGCACTCGCAGCGACACCAGCTTGCGCACGGTGGGATTGAATGCCTGGTCGATCACCGGCCCGGGGTCGGCGCGCTTGACCAGGTCCGGGCCCGGCGCGAAGTCGAACTCGGCGAGATCCGCGCCGGCGCAGAAGCCGCGGCCCGCCCCGGTGATCACCACCGCACGGATGGATTGGTCGGCGTTGACGCGGTCGAGGATGTCCCACAGGTCCTGGTGCATCCGGCGCGTGAAACTGTTGAGCGCCTGCGGGCGGTTCAGCGTGACGATGCCGACGCCGGCGCGGGTTTCGTACAGGACGGTGGCTTCGCTCATGGTGGCTCCTTGCGAGCGAATCTATCACCGGCCGCGCGCGGCCGCGAAGCATGGTTTCCCTTGGGTATAGTTGGCCGCATCGCAGGAGATGACATGGCTTACGAACTGATCGAAGTGCGCACCGAAGCGGGCAAGGTGGGCATCGTCACGCTGAACCGGCAAAAGCAGCTGAACGCGTTGAACGAGCAGCTGATGGACGAGCTGGGCGCCGCGTTGAAAGCCTTCGACGGCGACGACGCGATCGGCTGCATCATCGTGACCGGCAGCGAAAAGGCCTTCGCCGCCGGCGCCGACATCGGCGCCATGGCGACCTACGGCTTCGCCGATGTCTACAAGGGCGACTTCATCACGCGCAACTGGGAGACGATCCGCTCCGTGCGCAAGCCGGTGATCGCCGCGGTGAGCGGTTTCTGCCTGGGCGGCGGCTGCGAGCTGGCCATGTCGTGCGACTTCATCATCGCGGCGGAGAACGCCAGGTTCGGCCAGCCCGAGATCAAGCTGGGGATCATCCCGGGCGCCGGCGGCACGCAGCGGCTGCCGCGCGCGGTGGGCAAGGCCAAGGCGATGGACCTGGTCCTCACCGGCCGCATGATGGATGCGGCGGAGGCGGAGCGTGCCGGCCTCGTCAGCCGGGTGGTGTCGCTGGACAAGATGATGGATGAAGCGCTCGCTGCCGCGCTGGTGATCTGCGACTACTCGCGCATCGCGGTGATGGCGGCCAAGGAGTCCGTGAACCGCGCCTTCGAAAGCAGCCTGTCCGACGGCGTCATGTTCGAGCGCCGGATCTTCCACGCCCTGTTCGCCACCACGGACCAGAAGGAAGGCATGGACGCCTTCGTCACCAAGCGCAAGGCGCAGTTCAAGCACCAGTAGGACCCCGCGGATTGGCTATAATCGAGGGCTCAGGCGCTTTAGCTCAGCCGGTTAGAGCGACGGAATCATAATCCGCAGGTCCGGGGTTCGAATCCCTGAAGCGCCACCAGACAGCCGAAACCCGCACCAGCCCCGCTGCTGCGGGTTTTCTCCTTCTGCGGCCACGCAGTGCATGGGGCGGCCGGGCGCCGCGGAAAGGCAGGCATGACTCTCCCGGTTCTCGCGATCGCGGCCGGCGCTTCGCTGGGTGCCTTGCTGCGCTGGCAGCTCGGTCGCTGGCTCAATGCGCTCGCTCCCTCCATCCCGCCCGGCACGCTGGCCGCCAACCTCGTCGGCGGGTATCTCATCGGCGTCGCCCTCGCGTTCTTTGCCCAGCATCCGGGCCTGTCCCCGGAGTGGCGGCTGTTCGTCATCACCGGGTTCCTCGGAGGGCTGACCACCTTTTCCACGTTTTCGGCCGAAGTCGTCGACAACATCATGCAAGGACAGCTTGCGAGCGCACTTGCCGTCATCGCACTCCACCTGGCGGGCAGCCTGACCCTGACCGCACTCGGCATCGCGACGGTCAGCGGCTTGCGCAGGGCGTCCGGAGCTTGAGGAGGGGCGCGCGCTGCGCGCGCAGGCCACCGATTCGGCGCGAAAACGACGGCAGGCCCATCAAGTAGCCGTGCCCCCGGGTCATCACGATCGGTGATGACCCTCTCATGGAAGCAGCTGTTGCCTCCGGGCGATCGACCTTATAGTGTCCCGCGACGCGACAGGAGGTCCGGATGACACAAGGTGTGCTGCAATTTCCATCCATGAAAGACCGCTGCTCCCCCGAGGAGTGGCAGGCCCGCATCGACCTGGCGGCCTGCTACCGGCTGGTGGACCTCTACGGCATGTCCGACATGATGGCCAACCACATCTCGGTGCGCGTTCCCGGCGAGGAAACCTTCCTGATCAACCCGTACGGGATGATGTACGAAGAGATCACCGCCTCCTGCCTGATCAAGGTGGACCTGGCGGGCAACGTCCTGTCCAAACCCGATTTCGGCACGCTCGGCTACGGCATCAACAAGGCCGGCTACGTGATCCACAGCGCGGTGCACGAGGCCCGGCCCGAGGTCGGCTGCGTGATCCACACCCACAGCTGGGCGTCGATGGCGGTTTCCGCGCTCGACTGCGGGCTGCTGCCCATCACGCAGACCGCGATGCGCTTCCTGAAGATCGGATACCACGAGTACGAAGGCGTGGTGCTGAACGACAACGAGAAGGAGTCCCTGGTGCGCGACCTGGGCCAGGGCGAGGCCGTGATCCTGCGCAACCACGGCGCGCTGGTGGTCGGGCGCACCGCGGGGGAGACTTTCAACTGGACGCACCGTCTCGAGTTGGCGTGCCGCTCGCAGATCGCCGCCATGTCGTGCAACACCAAGCTGCGCGCCGTGCCGCAGCACGTGATGGAAGAAACCTGGAACAACTACCAGCCGGGAACACGACGCCCCTACGGACTGATGGAGTGGCCCGCGTTGCTGCGCAAGCTGGACCGGCTGGATCCCAGCTACCGGACCTGATAACCCAAGACAAGGAAACAAGAATGCAATTCCCCTTCCGCACCGGCAGGCGCGCCGTGCTGGCCGCCGCGGTGGTCGTGGCGCTGCCCGGCGCATGGGCGCAGGCCGACTATCCCGCCAAGCCCGTGAAGGTGATCGTCGCCTTCACCGCCGGCGGCACCACGGACATCCTCACCCGCGCCGTCAGCCAGAAGCTCACCGAGCGGCTCAAGCAAACCTTCGTGGTCGACAACAAGCCCGGCGCCGGCGGCAACCTGGGCACCGAGCTGGCCGCGCGGTCGGCGCCGGATGGCTACACGCTGATCGTCAACTCGGTGGGTCCCATCGCAGTCAACCCGACGCTCTACAAGAAGCTGGCCGTCAATCCGCTGACCGAACTGGTGCCCGTGGTGCAGATCGCGGACGTGCCCAACGTGCTGGTGGTGCACCCGTCGGTGCCGGCCAAGACCGTCGACGAGCTGGTCGCTTACGCCAAGGCCAACCCGGGCAAGTTGAATTACGGTTCGACCGGCATCGGCACCTCCTCCCATCTCTCGGGCTTCATGCTCGCCAAGCGCACCGGGGCCGACTACACGCACATTCCTTACAAGGGCGCCGAGGCGCTGAAGGACCTGCTGGCCGGGCGCGTCCAGTTCATGTTCGCGACGATCCCGTCGGTGATCCAGCACATCCACTCCGGCGGACTGCGGGCGGTGGCCGTGACCAGCGCGGCGCGCTCCCGCTCCATGCCCAGCGTGCCGACGGTGATCGAGAGCGGTTATCCCGGCTTCGAGGCCGGGTCGTGGTTCGGCTTCTTCGTGCCCAAGGGGACGCCGGAGCCGGTGATCGCGGCGCTGAACAAGGCGGTCAACGAGTCGCTGCCTTCGCTGCAGGAGCAACTGGTGCGCGAGGGCGCGGACCCCGTCGGCGGCTCGCCGCAGCAGTTCGGCCAGTTCGTCCAGAAGGAATTCGAGAAGTGGCGCGTGATCGTGCGCGAATCGGGAGCGACGGCGGATTGAACGCAACGCCGCTGCGCATCCTGATGTCGGGGCGAGCGGCCGCGCAGCTGGCCGAGCCGGTGCAGCGCGTGCTCGGGAACCGGGCGCACGCGTTGATCGCGCCCGACGATCCGCAAGCGGCATGGGCGGACGTGGCGTTCGTGTCGCGCGACGTCACCGGCGCCTCCACCAAGCATCGCGTCCTGCCGCCGACGCAGCAGATGTACGACGCCTTGCTGCGAGCCGAGCGACTGCAGTGGGTGCACATCCACAGCGCGGGCGCTGACCGGCCCGTGTACGTGGCGCTGCAGGAACGCGGCGTGCCGATCGCCACGTCTTCCGGCGCCAACGCACCCGTCGTCGCGCAGTCGGCGCTGCTCGGCCTGCTGGCGCTGGCGCGCCACTGGCCGCTGCTGCTGGCGGCGCAGCGGCGGCACGAATGGGCGCCCCTCATCACCAGCGGCCTGCCACGCGACCTGCACGGCCAGACGGCGGTGGTGGTCGGCTGGGGACCCGTGGGCCGCGAGATCGGTCGCTTGCTGCAGGCCATCGGCCTGTCGCTGATCGTCGTGCGCCGCACCGCGGCGGCGCCCAGGCCCGGCATGCGCACCGTCTGCGACACTGAATTGCACGAAGTGTTGCCCCGCGCGGACTGGCTGGTCTTGGCCTGTCCGCTGACGCAGCGTACCGAAGGCCTGGTGGGTGCGCGCGAGCTGGCGCTGCTGCCGTCGCACTGCGGCATCGTCAACGTCGCGCGGGGTGAAGTGATCGTGCAGGAAGCGCTGGTCGAAGCCCTCCGCGGCCGCCGCATCGCCGGCGCCTACCTCGACGTGTTCGCGTACGAGCCGCTGCCGGCGGACTCGCCGTTGTGGGACCTGCCGAACGTGATCCTGACGCCGCACAGCGCCGGTTTCTCGGACGGCAACGCGGAGCGCGTGGCGCGCATGTTCCTCGACAACCTCGGCCGCTGGTCCCGCGGCGAGGCGCTTGCGAACCTCGCACGGCCCGTGGCCTCCTGAGCGCGGGAGTCAGCGTGCCGGTTCGGCCGTGCCCCGCAGGCCCGCCCGCCGCACCGCCCGGTCCAGTTCGCCGTTGCGTTGCACGTCCTGCGTGAAGTCGCGCAGGAACGGCAGGCCGGCTTCGCGTCCCTTCGGGATGCCCGGTGCAAGGTGTTCGGTGCCCCAGCGGCCTTCGAGCAGGCGGGAGCCCGGCAACTTGTCCGCCATCTCGAACAGGATCGCCTTGTTGGTGGCAAAGCCGTCGATCTCTCCGGCCTGCAGCGCAGCGCGCGCCACGTCCAGCGAGGGATAGCTGCGCACGGCGGCCTGCTTCAGCTGGTTGCCCAGCACGCGCTCGGAGGAGCTGCCTTGGCTGACGCCGACGCTCACCCCGGGCGTATCCAGCCGCGTGATGGCCGGGATGCGTGACGCCGGCGTCACCAGCACGCCGAGCTCCAGGTCCACCAGGGTGGGCGCGAAGTCGACGAGCCGCGCGCGTTCGGCGGTGGCGTTGGTGATCAGGAAGTCCGCCTCGCCACGCTGGACCGCGGTGAGCGACTCGGCCAGCCGGGGGAACACGACGATGCGCGCCGGCACGCCGAGCCGGCTGGCCAGCGAGCGGCCCAGGTCCACCGACACACCGCGCATGTTCTCCGGCGCCGCCTGCTCCACCAGCGACGTGGGGCTGCCCGGATAGACCGCCACCCGCAGCGTGCCGGTGGGCGCGAGCACGCGGACGACCTCCGCGGGCGCGGGCGGGGCGGCCGGCCGCACCGGCACGGCGCAGCCGGCCAGCGCTGTCGTGGCGACGAGCGCGGCAAGCAGTGCGCGGCGACGCAGGACGGGGGCAGCAAGCATGGTTTTCATGCGCCGATTATCATCGCCGCCACCCATTTCACGGAGCCGCGATGCCGCCTCGCCTGACCGCCCAGGACTTCGACCAGGAACTGCTGATCCTCTTCGATGCCTACGTGCACGGAGCGGTCGACCGGCGCGGCTTCCTGGGCCAGGCCCAGCGTTTCGCCAAGGCGGGCGTCACGGCCGCCGGCCTGCTGGCCGCGCTCAGCCCCAATTTCGCGGCGGGCCAGCAGGTCAAGCCGGACGACGCACGCCTGCGGGCCGAAAACGTGACGGTGCCTTCGCCCACCGGCCACGGCAGCATCAAGGGCTACCTGGTGCGCCCCGCATCCGCCGGCGCCACGCGACTGCCGACCGTGCTGGTGATCCACGAAAACCGCGGCCTCAACCCGCACATCGAAGACATCGCGCGGCGCCTGGCGCTCGACGGCTTCATGGCCTTCGCGCCCGACGCGTTGACGCCGGTGGGCGGCTACCCGGGCGACGAGGACAAGGCGCGCACCGCGTTCGCGACGCTGGACCAGGTCAAGACACGCCAGGACTTCCTGGCCGCCGCGGCATGGCTGCGCGCCCGCAAAGACGGCAACGGCAAGATGGGCGCGGTGGGCTTCTGCTACGGCGGCGGCATGGCGCACTGGCTGGCGACGCAACTGCCCGACCTGAACGCCTCCGTGCCCTTCTACGGCAACTCCCCAGCCCCGGAAGACGCGGCCAAGGTGCGCTCGCCCCTGCTCGTGCACCTGGCCGGCGTGGACGAGCGCATCAACGCGGCGTGGCCGGCTTACGAGGCTGCGTTGAAGGCGGCCGGCACGAAGTACGCGGTGCATCAGTACGCGGGCACCCAGCACGGCTTCAACAACGACACCACGCCGCGCTACGACGCCGCGGCCGCGCAACAGGCCTGGTCCCGCACCGTCGGCTTCTTCCGGACGAACCTGGCTTGAAACGGCCCTCGGCTAAAATGGGCGGATAACAACGCCCCGCGTTGACACCCAAGGCACTGTCCCGCACAGTGCCTTTGTCATTGCAGCCTCTGGATCTACACCATGAACCGCTGGACCCGTTTCCTGATCGCCGCCCTCGCCTGGGCCGCCGCCGGCGCCTTTGCGCAGCAACCGCCGCCACCGCTGTCGCCCGGCCAGCCCACGCTGAGGCGGGAGGCGCCGCGCGACGTCAAGCCCGCCATCATCACCGTGAGCGCCACCCCGCCGATCATCGCGGTGGACGGCGTTCCTGACCGGCTCTCGCCCGGCGCGCGCATCCGTGATCGCAACAACATGCTCATGCTGACCGGCCAGGTGGCCGGCAAGACGCTGTACACGGTGTACAAGCGCGACGCGTCCGGCATGGTGCACGAGGTGTGGCTGCTGAACCAGGAAGAGTACGCCAAGGTGGGCGGCAACTCGTATGGGGACGGCCAGGGGTACCTGCGCTTCTACGAGCTGCTCAACCTGGTCTGGGCCAACCGCCACCTCATCAGCCCGCTCATCCCGTGAACAACCCCATGAAAAAGGTCTACATCAAGACCTTCGGCTGCCAGATGAACGAGTACGACTCGGACAAGATGGCGGACGTGATGAAGGCGGCGGAGGGCTACGAGCCCACGCAGGATCCGGAGCAGGCCGACCTGATCCTCTTCAACACCTGCTCGGTGCGCGAGAAGGCGCAGGAGAAGGTGTTCTCCGATCTCGGGCGCGTCAAGCACCTCAAGAGCAAGGGCGTGCTGATCGGGGTGGGCGGCTGCGTCGCCAGCCAGGAAGGCGCGGCCATCATCGCCCGCGCCCCGTACGTCGACGTGGTGTTCGGCCCGCAGACGCTCCACCGGCTGCCCGAGCTGCTGGCGGCGCGCCAGCGCCAGCAGCGCCCGCAGGTGGACATCAGCTTCCCCGAAATCGAGAAGTTCGACCACCTGCCGCCGGCGCGGGTGGATGGCGCCGCCGCCTTCGTCTCCATCATGGAAGGCTGCTCCAAGTACTGCAGCTACTGCGTGGTGCCCTATACACGCGGCGAGGAAGTGTCGCGCCCGTTCGACGACGTGCTGGTCGAGGTCGCCGGGCTGGCCGACCAGGGCGTCAAGGAAGTGACGCTGCTCGGGCAGAACGTCAACGCGTACCGCGGGAAGATGAGCAACACGGCCGACATCGCCGACTTCGCGTTGCTGATCGAGTACGTGGCCGAGATTCCCGGCATCGAGCGCATCCGGTACACCACCAGCCACCCGAACGAATTCACGCAGCGCCTCATCGACGTCTATGCCAGGGTTCCGAAGCTGGTGAGCCACCTGCACCTGCCGGTGCAGCACGGCAGCGACCGCATCCTGATGGCCATGAAGCGTGGCTACACCGTCATGGAATACAAGAGCATCATCCGCAAGCTGCGTGCCGTGCGGCCGCAGTTGTCGCTCTCCACCGATTTCATCGTCGGCTTTCCGGGGGAGACGGAAGAGGACTTCGCGAAGATGATGAAGCTGGTGGCGGACGTCGGCTATGACGCCAGCTTCTCGTTCATCTTCAGCCCGCGCCCGGGCACGCCCGCGGCCACGCTGCACGACGAAACGCCCCACGAGGTGAAGCTCAAGCGCCTGCAGCACCTGCAGGCCGTGCTGGAAGAGAACGTGCGACGCATCAGCGCCAGCCGCCTCGGCACCGTGCAGCGCATCCTGGTCGAAGGCCGGTCCCGCAAGGATGCGAACGAGTTGATGGGGCGCACCGAGTGCAACCGCATCGTCAACTTCCCCGGGCCGGCGCGCCTGGTCGGCCAGATGGTGGATGTGACGATCACCGAGGCGCTGCCGCACTCGCTGCGGGCGGAAGTGGCGGTCTCCGAGACCTTGGCGGCCTGAGAAGCGCGAACGGGCAACCGGACGCAGAAGGCGCAGAAACTACGCAGAAGACGCAAAAGAAACCGATCCAGGTTTTGGATGTCCTTTTGCGGCTTCTGCGTAACTTTTGCGCCTTCTGCGTCCGGCTGTTGGGTTTACTCGATGCGCGCGCCGCTGGCCTTCACCAGCACGCCGGCCGACTCGTAGTCCGCCCGCAGCAGCTTCTGGAATTCGTCGACCGACATCGTGCCGGGTTCCACGCCGACATTGGCCAGGCGTTCCTGCACCGCCGGCATCGCCAGCACTTTCTGCATCGCCGCGTTGATCTTCTCGGCCTCCGCACGCGGCAGCGACGCGGGCGCGAGAACGCCGATCCAGGAATCGAACTTGTACCCGGGCACGCCGGCCTCGGCCACCGTCGGCAGTTCCGGCATGAACTTGGAGCGCTGCGCGCCCGTGTACGCCAGGATCTTCATGCGCGAATCGTTCTTGAATCCCATCACGCCGATCAGAGACGACGTCACGCCGTGCACGCGGCCGGCCAGCACCTCGTTGACCGCATCGCCGGTCGACTTCATCGGCACGTGCTGCATGTCCAGGCCCGCACGGGCCAGGAAATAGGCCATGCCCAGGTGGGTGGCGCTGCCGTTGCCGGCGGAGCCGTAGTTCAGCTTGCCGGGCTGCGACTTCACCAGCTTCACGTAATCCGCCAGCGAATTCACGCCGATGTTTCCGGGCGCGGCGATCACGTAGCCCGTGGTGCCGACGTAGGCCACGCCGACGAAGTCCTTGATCGGGTCGTACGGCAGCTTGCTGTACAGGTGCCCCGCCAGCGTGTGGCTGGCGGCGGCCAGCACCAGCGTGTTGTTGTCGGTGGCCTTGGCCGCGGCGCCCGTGCCGACGGTGCCGCCGGCGCCCGCCCGGTTCTCGACGATCACCGAGGCGCCGAGAACCTGCCCCAGTTCGGCGTTGAAGGTGCGCGCGATGGTGTCCTGCACCGCGCCGGGGCCGAACGGCACGACGATCTTGATCACGCGCTGCGCGAACGCCGGCGTGGCCGTGGCGGCGGCGAGGACCAGCGCGACGGCGGCGCTGCGGAAATGGGTCAACTGCATGGATGCTCCTAGGTTCAGGCTTGCGCCAGCCACTTTTGCGCCAACCGCACGAAGTAACTGGCGCCGATGGGAATGATCTCGTCGTTGAAGTCGAACGAGGTGTTGTGGATGATGCAAGGACCGGGCCCGTGGTCCGGCATCCGGTGGCCGCCGTCGCCGTTGCCGATGAAGGCGTAGCAACCGGGACGCACGCGCAGCATGTGCGCGAAATCCTCGGCCGCCAGCACCGCCGGGAACTCGTCGTCCACGTGCTCGGCGCCCACCACTTCGCGCATCACCTGCGCGGCGAAGCGCGCTTCGCGCTCGTGGTTCACCACCGGCGGGGAGGCGCGGCGGAATGCGATCTCCGCGCGGCAACCGTGCGCAGCCGCGATGCCGTCGGCCAGGCGCCGCAGGCCGCTTTCGATCTTGTCGGTGGCCTCGACCGAGAAGGTGCGCACCGTGCCGCCGACCCATGCTTCGTCGGGGATCACGTTGGGCGCACCGGAGCCCTGGATCTGGGTCACCGCGAGCAGTGCCCGCTGGGTGGAGGGGATGACCTTGGCCACCAGGGTCTGCAGTTGCTGGCCGAGGTCGATGGCGGCCGCCACGGGGTCGATGCCCGTATGCGGCTGCGATGCGTGGGTGCCGCGGCCATGCAGCGTGACTTTCCAGGTATTGCTGGAAGCCATCAGGGCGCCCTGGTTGAGCGCAAACGAGCCCGTCGGAACCGAGAAGTTGTGCAGCGCGAAGATGGCCTCGCAGGGGAAGCGGTCGAACAGTCCTTCCTGCACCATCTTCAGCGCGCCGGCCTTGCCCATCTCCTCGGCCGGCTGGAAGATGAAGTGGACCGTGCCGTCGAAGTCGCGTGCCTTCGACAGGTGCCAGGCGGCGGCCAGCAGCATGGTCGTGTGGCCGTCGTGCCCGCAGGCGTGCATGCGGCCGTCGTGCTGCGAGCGGTGCGCGAAGTGGTTTTCTTCCTGCAGCGGCAGCGCGTCGAGGTCTGCCCGCAGGCCGATGGAGCGCTTGCCGTTGCCGCAGCGCAGGACACCGACCACGCCGGTGCCGGCGATGCCGGTGTGCGTCTCGATGCCCCACTCGCGCAGGAGGTCGGCGACGATCTTCGAAGTGCGGTGCTCCTCGAAGCCGAGTTCAGGATGCGCGTGGATGTCGCGCCGCAGCGCGCGAAAGCGCGAGATGTCGGCGAAGCTGTCGACGAGGTTCAAGTTGGGCACTCCGGAATAGAGGGTCAGTATAGGAAGGATTTGAATGCGGACAGCCGGACGCAGAAGGCGCAGAAGTTACGCAGAAGACGCAGAAAAAACCAAGAAAAGGTTTTGGATTCCTTTTGCGACTTCTGCGTAACTTCTGCGCCTTCTGCGTCCGCTGTTCGGCTGTCCGCTTTCAGAACGGCATCTTGGGCATCCCGCCCTTGCCGCCGCCCCCCAGCCGCTTCATGAGCTTCATCATGCCGCCGCCCTTCATCTTCTTCATCATCGTCTGCATCTGCTCGAACTCGTTGAGCAGCCGGTTCACTTCCTGCACCTGAACGCCCGCGCCGGCGGCGATGCGGCGCTTGCGGGTGGCCTTGATGATGTCGGGCTTGCGGCGCTCCAGCTTGGTCATGCTGGAGATGATCCCTTCCTTGCGGCGGATGTCGCGCTCGGCCTTGCCCATGTCCACCTGGCCGGCCTTGGCCTGCATCTGCGCGGGCATCTTGTCCATCAGGTTCTGCAGGCCGCCCATCTGCTTCATCTGCTGCAACTGCATCAGGAAGTCGTTCAGGTCGAAGCCCTCGCCGCTCTTCACCTTGGCGGCCAGCTTCTGCGCCGACTCCATGTTCACGCCGGCCTGCACCTGCTCGACCAGCGCCACGATGTCGCCCATGCCGAGGATGCGGCCGGCATGGCGCTCGGCATCGAACACCTCGAGGCCGTCGATCTTCTCGCTGACCCCGGCGAACTTGATCGGCGCGCCGGTGATCTGCCGCACCGACAAGGCGGCGCCGCCGCGTGAATCGCCATCCAGCTTGGTCAGCACGATGCCCGTGAGCGGCAGCGCCTCCTTGAACGCCTTGGCGGTGTTCACCGCGTCCTGGCCCTGCATCGCGTCCACCACGAACAGCGTCTCCACCGGGTTCAGGATGGCGTGCAGCTCCTTGATTTCGCGCATCAGCACTTCGTCGATGGCCAGCCGGCCGGCGGTGTCGACCAGCAGCACGTCGAAGTACTGCTTGCGCGCATGGTCCAGCGCGGCGCGCGCGATGTCCGCCGGCTTCTGGTCCGGCGAACTGGGAAACCACTCGGCGCCGGCCTGCTTCGTCACGGTCTTCAGCTGCTCGATGGCGGCGGGCCGGTAGACGTCGCCGGACACCGTGAGCACCTTCTTCTTGCGCTTTTCGATCAGGTGCTTGGCCAGCTTCGCGGTGGTCGTGGTCTTGCCGGCGCCCTGCAGGCCGGCCATCAGGATCACCGCCGGCGGCTGCGCCGCCAGGTTGATGTCGCTGATGCCGGCGCCCATGGTGGCCACCAGTTCGCGGTGGACGATGCCCACCAGCGCCTGCCCGGGGTTGAGCGAGCCCACCACCTCCTGGCCCAGCGCCTTCTCCTTGACCCGCGCGATGAAGTCGCGCACCACCGGCAGCGCGACGTCCGCCTCCAGCAGCGCCATGCGCACCTCGCGCAGCATCTCCTGCACGTTGTCTTCGGTGATGCGGGCCTGGCCCCGCATCTGCTTGACCAGGCGGGACAGTTTGTCGGAAAGGGCGGAGGTGGCCATGGGCTGGAGTGAGTGGGGGTTGCGCCACACGCTCCGTGGGAACGCGAGGAAGGGCAGGATGCCAGGGGATAAACTCGTCCCATGATTTTATCCAGTGCGTCGCCGGCGGGGGTGGCGCTGACGTTGGCGGCCGCGGTCGCCTACGCAGTGCCCGCCGCCGGTGCGTCGCGGCTGAGCGAGCACGCCGCCCGCCTGGCCCTGGTGGCGGCCTGGGTGCTGCACGGCTGCGTCCTCGCCTGGGGCCTGGTGGGGGACGCGCCGCGCTTCGGCTTCGCGCCCGCGGTGTCGGTGACCGCCTGGCTCGTGCTGACCGTGTACACGGTCGAAACCAAGGTCTTTCCGGAACTGCGCGGCCGCTGGGCGCTGGCCGGCCTGGGCGCGGCCGCCGTGGTGCTGGCGTTCATCTTCCCCGGCACGCCGCTGCACACCACCGCCTCGCCATTGCTCCCCCTGCACTGGGCGCTGGGTATCGCTTCGTACGGCCTGTTCGCCGCGGCGGTGGTGCACGCATGGCTGATGCAGCGGGTGGAACACACCATGCGCCACGCGCGGGAACCGCAGGCCGGCCTGCCGCTGCTGACGCTGGAGCGCCTGACCTTCCGCTTCGCCACCGCCGGTTTCGTGCTGCTCACCGCCACGCTGCTGGCGGGCCTGTTCTTTTCCGAAGTGCTGTATGGACGCAGCTGGCGCTGGGACCACAAGACGGTGTTCTCGGTGCTGTCGTGGCTGGTGTTCGCGCTGCTGCTGCTGGGCCGGGCCCGCTTCGGCTGGCGCGGACGCAAGGCGGTGCGCGTGATCTACATCGGCTCGCTGCTGCTGCTGCTGGCGTACGTGGGATCGCGCTTCGTCATCGAGGTGATCCTGAGGCGCCCGGCATGAAATACGTGGTGCTGCTGGCCGTGCTGGTCATCGCCTACATGGTGTGGCGCAGCAACCGCATCGAGCGCCGCGGGCCGCCACCGGGGGCGCCCGGCGCGGCGAACGCAACCCCGCAGGAAATGATCGCGTGTCCGGTCTGCGGCCTGCACCTGCCGCGCGCCGACGCCGTCACCGACGCCAAGGGCCTGGCGTACTGCAGCCAGGAACACCGCCTGCTGGCCGGCGACTGATCCCCATGGCCACCGACACCACCGGCTTCTCGCAGTCCACCTGGACCTGGGATACGCCCATGCCGGTGCAGGCGTCGGAGGCCTCGGCCTTCCACCGGCTCTGGCTCGGTTTCATGCTCGCGCGCGCCGGCATCGCGCTGGTGCTGCTGGTGTTGCTGGGCGGGATGATGGCGCTCGGCCTGGCTCCCTTCAGTCCGTGGCTGCTGGTGCTGTGCGCCACCTACCTGGTCGCCTCGCTCGCGGTGCGCATGTTCACGCGGCCGGCGCCGCCAGGGCGCACGTTCGATCCGCAGTGGGTCTCCACCATCGGCATCGACCTGCTGGCGTTTTCCACCCTGCACTTCCTGCAGGCGGCGGGCCTGAACTACTCGCCGCTGTTCGCGCTGCCGGTGCTTACCGCATCGGTGCTCGGCTCCACCCTGCTGGCGATGGGCACGGCCGCCGCCGTGACCATCCTGATGCTGGCCGACGCGTGGCTGCAGGCGCTGGAGTTCGCCGACCACACCTCGCGCATGGTGCAGGCGGGGCTGGCCGGCGGCGGCTATTTCGTGGTCGCCCTGCTGGCCAACCAGCTGGCCATGCGGCTGGCACGCGAGGAACAGGCCGCGCGGCTCAGCCTGTCGGCCGCCCGCACGCAGGCGCACGTGAACGAAGTGGTGATCGAAACCCTGGCCGACGGCGTGCTGGTGGTGGGGCCCGACTGGCGGCTGCACGCGGCCAACCCGTCGGCGCGGATGCTGCTCGGCTGGCAGGCGCGCGAGGCGCCCGCGTCGCTGGCGCTGGTGTCGCGTCCCGGCTGGAAGCCGCTGGCCGCACTGGCCCAGCGCACCTTCTCCGAGGGCGAGCCGCAGACCGCGGAGCTGGCGCTGGAGCTGCGGCCCGGCGAGCGCCTGCACCTGCGTGTGCGCACCCGCCTGACGCCGCCGCAGGACCCGCTGATCGATTCGCTGTGCGTGATGTTCATGCAGGACCTGCGCGAGGCGGAGGCGCAGGTGCGCACGGAGAAGCTGGCGGCCATGGGCCGCATGTCGGCCGCCGTCGCCCACGAGATCCGCAATCCGCTGGCCGCCATCGCGCAGGCCAACTCGCTGCTCGCCGAGCAGCTCGCGGATGCGGAGCAGCAGCAGCTCAGCGCGCTGGTGCGCAAGAACACGCAGCGCCTGTCGCAGATCGTCGACGAAATCCTGAACCTCGCGCGGGTGCAGGAGCCCACCACCGACTGGCTGGAACTGGACCAGGCCGTCGCCGCCGTGGCCCAGGAATGGCAAAGGTCCGCGCAGGCGGGCGGGCGCCTGCAGTTGCTGCAGCGGGCCGGCACCGCGTGGGCCGCCTTCGACGGCGAACACCTGCGCCGGGTGCTGGTGAACCTGCTGGACAACGCGCTGCGCTATGCCTCCATGGCGCCCGGCGCCATCCTGGTGGCCACGTCGCTGGACGGCCACCAGTCGCGCGTGCAGGTCTGGAGCGACGGTGCGCCGCTCGACCCGGGCGTGCAGCGCCACCTGTTCGAACCGTTCTTCTCCTCGGAAAGCCGCTCCAGCGGCCTGGGCCTGTACATCTGCCGCGAGTTGTGCGACCGCCACGGAGCGGCGATCGCGTACGCGCGCGGGCCGGCGCCGGACGGCAGTGGCCGCGACGGGAATGCCTTTACCGTGGCTTTCCGCACGCGCGCCAGCGTGATGCCCGCCTTCCCCTTTGACACAATACGCGCCTGATGGCTTCCACCACCGCCACCCCGGCCCACGTCCTCGTCGTCGATGACGAACCAGACCTGCGAACGCTCTACGAGCTGACGCTGCTGCGCGAGGGCTACCGCGTGGACGCGGCCGGGACGCTGGAGGAAGCCTGGCAGCTGCTTGGCCAGGCGAAGTTCGACGCGGTGATCACCGACATGCGGCTGCCCGACGGCCTCGGCCTCGAGCTGCTGCAGCGCATGAGCGCGCAGCAGCGCAGCGAACGCTGCGTGGTGATGACGGCGTATGGATCCGCCGAAAACGCCGTCGAGGCGCTCAAGGCCGGCGCCTTCGACTACCTGACCAAGCCGGTGGACCTCAAGCAGTTCCGCAGCGTGGTTGCCTCCGCCATCCTGGAGACGGCCGCCGGCGACAAGCCGCGGCCCTCCACCGGCCCGCTGCGCACGGCCACGGCGAGCGCCGAGCGCGGCACCGGCAGCGGGGCGTTGCAGCGGCTGGTCGGCGAATCGGCGCCCATGCGCAACGTCAAGGAGCGCGTGGCCAAGGTGTCGCGCAGCATGGCGCCGGTGCTGGTGCGCGGCGAATCCGGCACCGGCAAGGAGCTCGTGGCGCGTGCGATCCATGCGTGCAGCCACCGTGCCGACGGGCCCTTCGTGGCCGTCAATTGCAGCGCGATCCCCGAGACGCTGCTGGAAGCGGAATTCTTCGGCGCCCGCAAGGGCTCCTACACCGGCGCGGCCGCGGACCGTGAGGGCTATTTCCAGGCGGCGCGCAAGGGCACGCTGTTCCTGGACGAAATCGGCGACCTGCCGCTGGCCATGCAGTCCAAGCTGCTGCGGGCGATCCAGGAAAGGCAGGTGCGGTCGCTGGGCTCCACGCAGGAGGAGGAAGTGGACGTGCGCATCGTCAGCGCGACGCACCGCGACCTGGCCGGCGACGTGCAGGCGGGCCGCTTCCGCCAGGACCTGTTCTACCGGCTCAACGTGATCGACATCGTGGTGCCGCCGCTGCGCGAGCGCCGCGAAGACCTGCCGATGCTGTGCGAGGCCCTGCTGGCGCGCATCGCGCAGGAAGCCGGCGTCGCGGCCCCGGTGCTGTCGCCGGCGGTGCTGTCGCAATTGCAGGCCCACCCGCTCACCGGCAACGTGCGCGAGCTGGAAAACCTGCTGCACCGCGCCCTGGCGCTGAGCGACGGCACCGAATTGCAGGTCGACTTCGCGCCTTCCGCGGCCACCGCGTTGAGCGGCGAACCGGCTGCCGCGGCAGAGCCCGCAGCGCCGGCGACCGCGGCCCTGCTGCCGTCGGACCTGCAGGCCCACCTGGACCAGCAGGAGCGCGAGATCCTGGTGAAGGCGCTGCGCGAAACCAATTTCAACCGCACCGCCGCGGCCCAGCGCCTGGGCCTGAGCCTGCGCCAGATCCGCTATCGCATCGCACGGCTGGCGATCGCCACGCCCGGCAGCGAAGAGGCCGATGAGCAGCCCGCGAGCCCCTGACGGCGGCGCGCTCCTGTGGGACGCGGGCTGGTACCGCTTTGCGCGCAGGCTGGATTCTCCGAATTTCGGCTCCCGCCCGGCCGGCGCCAGGATCGACCTGGTCGTCGTCCATTCCATCAGCCTGCCGCCCGGCGTGTATGGCGGCGACGAGGTCCAGCGCCTGTTCACCAACACGCTGAACTGGGACGCGCACCCTTACTTCAAGGGCATCGAGGGCATGCAGGTGTCCGCGCATTTCTACATCCGGCGCGATGGCGCGCTGTGGCAATTCGTCAGCTGCGACGACCGCGCCTGGCACGCGGGCCCGTCCTCCTGGCGGGGCCGCGGCAACTGCAACGACGACTCGGTCGGCATCGAGCTCGAAGGGCTGGAAGGCGAGCCATTCGAGCCGCAACAGTACGAAGCGCTCGCCAGCGTGTGCGCCGCAGCCGCGCAGCACTACCCGATCCAGCACGTCGCCGGCCACGAACACATCGCGCCCGGACGCAAGAACGACCCCGGCGCGGGCTTCGACTGGCCGCGCTTGCGGCGCAACCTCGGCTGGCCGGCCGGCTGGTTTCCACAAGGAAGTTGCTGACCGGCAACGGGCCGCACGCGAGCAACAAGTGTGAGTGGATGCGCGTTGCACGCGCAAATCGTGCGGCAGGCCGCACCAAGCCTTGCGGCGGATGAGCACTGCCGCGCGCAGCGCGCAGTCACAGCCACTGCACAAGCTATCCACAGGCTTACGCACTCCCAGACCCGTGACAACCACTACCTATAGTGCTTGTCACGCCCTCAGCCACTAGATATAGTGGCTCGCACACCGGTGGGCCGCTAAACTCGCGACCCACGCAAGAACCACCGCAGCACCGAGGAACGCCTATGCAACCTGCCCTCTCCACCCCGTCTTCTTCCGTCATCGGCGCCGGCAACGCCACCGCGCCGGCCGCCACCGGCCAGTCCGCCGCCAACCCCCTTGCCCAATACCAGATCATCCGCCGCAACGGCGCGGTGGTGCCGTTCGAGCCCAACAAGGTTGCGATCGCGATGATGAAAGCCTTCCTGGCCGTGCATGGCACCCAGGGCGCCGCTTCCGCCAGCGTGCGCGAGCAGGTCGACCAGTTGACGCAATCCGTCGTGCGCGCGCTCGTGCGTTCGCGCCCGGGCGGCGGCACCTTCCACATCGAGGACGTGCAGGACGCCGCGGAGCTGGGCCTCATGCGCAGCGGCCACCATGAAGTCGCCCGCGCCTACGTGCTGTACCGCGAGCGCCGCGCCCAGGAGCGCGCCAAGCAGGCGCAGCAGGAAGCGCCGGCCGCGCCGCAATTCCACGTGCTGGACCAGGGCCAGCGCGTGCCGCTGGACGTCGAAGGCCTCAAGGCGCTGATCCTGGCGTCGTGCGACGGCCTGGGCGCCGACGTCAAGCCGGACCCGATCTACGCCGAGACCCAGCGCAACCTGTATGACGGCGTGCCGCTCGACGAGGTCTACAAGGCCTCCATCCTGGCCGCCCGCACGCTGATCGAGAAAGAACCCGACTACACCTTCGTCACGGCCCGCCTGCTGCTGCACACGATCTTCAAGGAAGTGGTCGGCCGCGAAGTGGCGCCCGCCGAGCGCGCCGAGGCGTACGCGGACAACTTCCCGCTGTTCATCAAGAAGGGCGTGGAAAACGAGCTGCTCGACGAAAGGCTGCTGCAGTTCGACCTGAAGAAGCTGGCCGGGGCGATCAAGGCCGACCGCGACCTGAAGTTCGACTACCTGGGCCTGCAGACCCTGTACGACCGCTACTTCCTGCACGTGCGCAAGAGCCGCATCGAGCTGCCGCAGTCGTTCTTCATGCGCGTGGCCATGGGCCTGTCGCTCAACGAGATCGACCGCGAAGCCCGCGCCGTCGAGTTCTACGAAGTGCTGTCCAGCTTCGACTTCATGTCCTCGACGCCGACGCTGTTCAACGCCGGTTCGCTGCGCTCGCAGCTGTCCTCCTGCTACCTGACCACCGTGCCGGACGACCTGGACGGCATCTACGAGTCGATCAAGGAAAACGCGCTGCTGTCCAAGTTCGCCGGCGGCCTGGGCAACGACTGGACCCGCGTGCGCGCGCTGGGCTCCCACATCAAGGGCACCAACGGCGAGTCGCAAGGCGTCGTGCCGTTCCTGAAGGTGGTGAACGACACCGCCGTGGCGGTGAACCAGGGCGGCAAGCGCAAGGGCGCCGTCTGCGCCTACCTGGAAACCTGGCACCTCGACGTGGAAGAGTTCTTCGAGCTGCGCAAGAACACCGGCGACGACCGCCGCCGCACCCACGACATGAACACGGCCAACTGGATCCCGGACCTGTTCATGCGCCGGGTCATGGAAAAGGGCGAGTGGACGCTGTTTTCGCCTTCCAACGTGCCCGACCTGCACGACAAGTTCGGCAAGGACTTCGAGAAGGCCTACCTGGCCTACGAGGAGAAGGCCAGGCGCGGCGAGATCAAGCCGAGCAAGACCATTCCGGCCAGCGACCTGTGGCGCAAGATGCTCTCGATGCTGTTCGAGACCGGCCACCCCTGGATCACGTTCAAGGACGCCTGCAATGTCCGCTCGCCGCAGCAGCACGCCGGCGTGGTGCATTCCTCCAACCTGTGCACCGAGATCACGCTGAACACCAGCGACACCGAGACGGCGGTCTGCAACCTGGGCTCCGTGAACCTGCTGCAGCACCTGAAGGACGGCAAGGTCGACAGCGACAAGCTGAAGAAGACGATCACCACGGCGATGCGCATGCTCGACAACGTGATCGACATCAACTACTACGCCGTCAAGAAGGCGCGCGACTCCAACATGCGCCATCGCCCGGTGGGCCTGGGCGTCATGGGCTTCCAGGACGCGCTGTACGAACTGCGCATTCCCTACGCCAGCAAGGAGGCCATCCAGTTCGCCGACGAGTCGATGGAGGCCGTCTGCTACCACGCCTACTGGGCCTCCACCGAGCTGGCCCGCGAGCGCGGCAAGTACTCCAGCTACAAGGGCTCGCTGTGGGACAAGGGCATCCTGCCGCTCGACTCGCTGAACCTGCTGGCCGACGCCCGCGGCGAGCAGTATGTCGACGTCGACCGCTCCACCACCCTGGACTGGGACGCCCTCCGCAAGAAGATCGCCGCCGACGGCATGCGCAACAGCAACTGTGTGGCCATCGCCCCGACGGCGACCATCTCCAACATCATCGGCGTGGACGCCTCGATCGAGCCGTGCTTCGGCAACCTCTCGGTCAAGTCCAACCTGTCCGGCGAATTCACGGTGATCAACCACTACCTGGTGCGCGACTTGAAGCGCCTGGGCCTGTGGGACGACGTGATGGTCATGGACCTGAAGCACTTCGACGGGTCCCTGCGGCCGATCGACCGGGTGCCGCAGGACGTCAAGGCGCTGTACGCCACCGCGTTCGAGGTCGAGCCGGTGTGGCTGGTGGAGGCCGCGGCCCGCCGGCAGAAGTGGATCGACCAGGCGCAGTCGCTCAATATCTATATGGCGGGTGCCTCCGGCAAGAAGCTGGACGAGACGTACAAGCTGGCCTGGCTGCGCGGATTGAAGACCACCTACTACCTGCGCACCACCAGCGCGACGCAGGCCGAGAAGTCCACGGTGCAGAGCGGACGCCTGAATGCGGTGAGCAACGGCAATGGCAGCCACGGCGGCCACGGCGCGCTGAGCGCGATGGAGGCGGCAGCCGCCGCCGCGCGCGCGCAGATCGAAGCGGCGACCGCGCCGGGCGCGACGCCGGCGACCGACATCAAATTCTGCGGCGTCGACGATCCGACATGCGAGGCGTGCCAGTAAACACGCGCACGGCACACGCGAAATGAAAGAGGTAGCGGCGTTCTCCGACAGAACGCCGATGCAATCAAGCAACAAAATGCGAGGCGGATGTGAACGGACACTTTGATTTGCACATCCGCGCTCGCATAATCCGAGCACTGGAACACCTATGTTGACCTGGGACGACGAAGTCACGCCCACACCGTCAAAGCCTTCTGCGAGCGGTTTGCTTTCGAACCGCGAGGCGAGCCATTCACCTCTCGCGCAGGCACCTTCCGCTTTTCCCCAACCGGCACTGCGCATGCTCGATGACGGCGCCATTGCCGCGCACGTCGCGCCAGCCGCCGTTGCGGCGGCACCCGTGGCGCGCCGCGTCCAGGCGGCCGACAAGCGCATCATCAACGGCCACACCGACGTCAACCAGCTCGTCCCCTTCAAGTACAAGTGGGCCTGGGAGAAGTACCTGGCCACCTGCGCCAACCACTGGATGCCGCAGGAAGTGAACATGAACCGCGACATCGCCCTGTGGAAGGACCCGAACGGGCTGACCGAGGACGAGCGCCGCATCATCAAGCGCAACCTCGGCTTCTTCGTCACCGCCGACTCGCTGGCCGCCAACAACATCGTGCTGGGCACCTACCGCCACATCACGGCGCCCGAAGCCCGCCAGTTCCTGCTGCGCCAGGCCTTCGAAGAGGCGATCCACACCCACGCCTACCAGTACATCGTGGAATCGCTGGGCCTGGACGAGGCCGAGATCTTCAACGCGTACAACGAAGTCCAGTCGATCCGCGACAAGGACCAGTTCCTGATCCCCTTCATCGAGGCGATCATGGATCCCAACTTCCGCACCGGGACGCCGGAGACCGACCAGACGCTCCTGAAGAGCCTGATCGTCTTCGCCTGCCTGATGGAAGGCCTGTTCTTCTACGTCGGCTTCACCCAGATCCTGGCGCTGGGCCGGCAGAACAAGATGACCGGGGCTGCCGAGCAGTACCAGTACATCCTGCGTGACGAGTCGATGCACTGCAACTTCGGCATCGACCTGATCAACACCATCAAGCTCGAGAACCCGCACCTCTGGACCTCCGAATTCAAGTCGGAGATCAAGGCGCTGTTCCACCAGGCCGTCGAGCTCGAGTACCGCTATGCCGAGGACACCATGCCGCGTGGCGTGCTCGGCATGAATGCATCCATGTTCAAGGGCTACCTGCGCTACATCGCCAACCGGCGGGCCACGCAGATCGGCCTGGAAGCGCTTTTCCCGAACGAGGAAAACCCCTTCCCCTGGATGAGCGAAATGATTGACCTGAAGAAAGAGCGCAATTTCTTCGAAACCCGCGTGATCGAGTATCAGACGGGTGGCGCGCTTTCCTGGGATTGAAACGGCAACTGCGAGTGAGTTTGGATTAGCCCGCACGCACCACGGCACGAAGATGCCGGGGCGTGATGGGTGATGGTGTTCGTGAGGCTGGGCTGCGTGCCCAACCCTGCGGATCGCTTCGCGCTACCAACAATGCGCGGAGTGCTTGATTGGTTGATTTGATCAACTTCAACAGGAGATAGAGAAATGGCAACTGCGAAGAAATCGGCCGCGCGTAAATCGCCGGCGAAGAAGGCTGCGAAGAAGACGACCGCCAGGAAGTCCACGGCGAAGCGTCCGGCAGCGAAGAAGTCGGCGGCGAAGCGCCCGGCAGCCAAGAAGTCGGCCGCCAAGCGTCCGGCGGCGAAGCGTCCGGCAGCGAAGAAGTCGGCAGCGAAGCGCCCGGCAGCCAAGAAGGCTGCAGCGAAGCGCCCGGCGGCGAAGAAGTCGGCGAAGAAGACCACGGCCAAGAAGTCGGCCGCGAAGAAGTCGACCGCCAAGCGCGCAACTGCGAAGAAGAGCACGGCCAAGAAGGCGGCGAAAAAGGCGCCTGCGAAAAAGGCTGCGAAAGCGCCTGCTGCGAAAAAGGCTGCCAGAAAAGCTCCCGCTGCGAAGGCGGCTTCCGCCTCCGCCCCGGCTGCTCCTGCGGCTCAGACCACTCTGAACCCGCAGGCCGCCTGGCCTTTCCCGACGGCCGCCAAGCCCTGAGCTTGAACCGTTCGAAAACCCGCGACTTCGGTCGCGGGTTTTTTCATTTCGGGGGCGCGATACTTCGCAGATGTCCCAGCCCGATCTCTTCGGCGCTCCAGGGCCGCAACTTCCGGACGGCATGCGCTACCAGGAGGACTTCCTCTCCCATGAGGAGGAAGCCGCACTGATCGCGATCATCGAGCAGCTGCCGCTCGCCAACATGAAGTACCAGCAATACGAGGCGTTGCGCCGCGTCGTGAGCTATGGCGGCCAGTACGACTTCAGCGCGCAACGGCTGAACGAGGCAGAGCCGCTGCCGGCCTGGCTCGATCCGCTGCGGGCGCGCGCCGGTGCGTGGGCCGGCCTCGCGCCGCAAGCCTTCACGCAGGCCCTGGTGGCGCAATACCAGCCCGGCACCCCCCTCGGCTGGCACCGCGACGTGCCGGACTTCGAGGACATCGTCGGCATCTCGCTGGGCAACGATGCGGTCATGCGCTTGCGCCCGTATCCCCACTTGAAGGGGCGGCGCGAGGGCGCGCTGAAGATGACGCTGCCGCCCCGCTCCATCTACCTGCTGCGCGGCCCGGCGCGCTGGGGCTGGCAGCACGCGGTTTCGCCCACCAAGGCCTTGCGCTATTCCATCACCTTGCGGACGGCACGGTCGCCGTCGGCACCGTTGCCGGCACGGACCCCGTAGGCCGGGTTGGCGCAGCCACCCCGGCCGCATCCTCGGCCAGTTGCATCCGCCGCCGCAGCCGCGCCGCCTCCTCCACCGCCCCCGCCTGCTCGGCCCGCATCGCCTGCGCCCCGAGCCAGGCCATGACGGCGCGGCGCCAGCCCTGCCCGGACGCCGTGTCCGCCGCAGCCTGCAGCACCCCCGGGTCCGCCTTGCCCGAGCGCATCAGCACGCCGGCGGCGATGAGACGCGAGAGCGGGCTCTGGATGCCCTCGAGCGCAGCGGCGCCGCCCTGCCCGCCGCCGATGCCGCGGTATTCCTCCGGCAGCAGCTTCGCCCGCGACGGGTCCAGGCGGCCCTCCAGGAAATCCGCATACGCCCGCTCGGCCTCCGGCGCATCGGCACGCAGTGCTTCGAACGCGACGCAGGGCGCGAAATCCAGGGTGGCGACCTGCATCGCACAGCGCGTGAGCTCCGCGCGCGCCACGAGTCCGGGCTGCGCCGTGCTCGCCACCTCGCTGCGCAGGCGGGTGAATTCGGCGGCGGCATCCCGGTCGCGACCGGAGAGGTACGCACGCGCATAACGGTCCTGCGCGCCATCGGCATTCACCAGCCAGTCCGGCTGGCGCGGCTGGTTGCCGCATGCGGCCAGCAGGACGGCCAGCACCAGCACCAGCACCAGCGGCGGCACGCGGATCACGGAAGTTCCACCTTGCGCTCCTTGGCGAACGGGAACTTGCGGTTCAGGTCGTTGATCAGGTCCTCGATCTTGCGCAGGTTCACCTCGACATCGCTGCGCAGGCTGCCCAGGTCCTCGGTCGCAACGCGCACGTTGCCGGCTGCGCCCTGCGCCTCGGTCAGCACGGCATCCAACTTCCGCAGGCTGCCGCGCGCGTCGCCGAGCACCGAGCGCAAGTCCTGCAAGGTGGCCTGGGCATCGTCGGTGACGCCGCCGCGAGCGAACAAGCGGCTGTCCGCATTGTCGACCAGGGTGCCGCCCTTGCTTGCCAGCGTCTGGATCTGCGCCATCGCGGTGTTGGCGCGTTCCACCGCGGCCACCAGCTTGCGCGCGTCCTCCTCGTTGCCGAAGATCGCGGTCAGCGCACCGCCGCGGCGGCTCTGGAGCTTTTCGGTGAAGACCTGCAGGTTGGCCATCGACCGGTTGAACTCGGAGCTCTCCGCGGTGATCTGCCCCAGGTTGTCGAGCACGTCCTTGGCGGCGCCGATCACCCGGCCGATCTCCTCGTTGAAGTCGCCGCGCAGCACCGGCCGTTGCGCGCCGGCCGGCAACGGCGGATCGGACAGCACGCCGCTGTAGGCGCGCAGTTGCGACGGCCCCAGGATCGGCTTGACCAGCGTGAACACGCTGGAGGTGCGCAGCCACTGCGCATCCTCGCGGGTGACGGCGATCTCGATCATCACGTTGCCCATGGCGCCGAGCGACACGCGCTGGACGGTGCCGATGGGGAAGCCCGAGAAGGTGAGATCCATGCCGGCCGCCACGCCTTCGGCGTTGTCGGTCACCAGCACCAGGGTCTGCTTCGGGTCGAAGTAGCCGCGCGCGCGCGCCAGGAACAGCGCCGCGGCGAGGATGAGGGCGATGGTGAAGCCGAACAGCAGCGCCGCCTTCAGCTCCAGGTTCTTCACCGGCACGTTCTTGCCGGCCGGCTCCGATCGCTGCGCCCGCCGCTCGCGCTGCGGCGCCGCGGCCGCCGGCGGGGATTCGGGATCGTCAGCCATGCTCAAAGGTAGTTCGCCATCAGCGCCAGCGCTTCCAGCACCAGCAGCACGGCGAACATGCGCACGAGGCCCTGCAGCGCCGCGCTTTCGCGGGAGCCGTCATCCTCGATGTTGTAGAGGCCCGAGGCCATGGGGATGGTGGCCACCGCCATGGCGAAGAACGCCACCTTCAGCATGAAGATGAACGTGAACAGCGGATCGAACACGCGCCCCGCCATGTGGACATAGCTGTCCAGGGCGGCGGAGGTGAACCCGTAGACCGCCGGATACGCCAGCACGCCCGCCACGATGCAGCTCAGGGCCGTGAGGGTGATGCTGCAGAAGACGCCGGCGATCAGCCGCGGCAGCACCTCGACGGCGATCGGGTCCAGCCGCCGGCGGTGCAGTTCGCGGAAGTGCCCGCCGCTGCGCATCTCCACCAGCGCCGCGCCGCTGGGGATCGTGCAGCGCAAGGAGACGAACAGCGCGGCGGTGAGCGGGATCAGTTCGACCACCAACACCCGGATCACCATCTCCAGCGCATATTCGGACAAACCGTAGCGCGATGAAGTGACGACGACGATGCGCGTGATGATCAGCGTGAACAGCGCACTGAGCACGGTGAACCAGCCGAGGATGGGCGCCGTGTCGAGGTACACGTGGCGGGCCAGGTTGTACCGCGTCTCGGGCCCGTAGCTGTGCGGCGACAGGGCGCGCACCATCATCGCCGCACCAAAGAACGTGATGCGCGCCCAGGCGGCGGCCCAGCGCACCGGCGCCAGGCTGGTGCGGCCCACCCTGCGGTACCACGTGGTCAAGACCATGGCGCCGATGGTAATGGCCGGTGCGCGGCACGGCCGTAAGGCAGCGCCTACAGTCGAGCCATGCGGCCACGGCCGCGAAGGAAAACCTGATGAGCGAATTCGATTGCGATCTCTTCGTGGTCGGCGGCGGCAGCGGCGGCGTGCGCGCCGCGCGCATGGCCGCGCAGCGCGGCGCCCGCGTGGTGCTGGCCGAAGCGGCCGCCCTGGGTGGAACGTGCGTCAACGTCGGCTGCATCCCGAAGAAACTCTATAGCTACGCCGCGCACTTCGCCGACGACTTCCGCGATGCGGCGGGATTCGGCTGGGAGGTGGGCACGCCCCGCTTCGACTGGCACAAGCTCAAGGCGAACCGCGCGCGCGAGATCGCGCGCCTCAACACGGTGTATGCCGGTCTTCTCGACGGGGCGGGGGTGGAAGTGGTGCGTGGCTGGGCCACCCTGGCGGACGCCCACACGGTGCAGGTGCAGACCACCGGCGGCGTGCAGCGCTGGCGCGCGGCGCACATCCTGCTGGCCACCGGCGGCACGCCGACGGTGCCTGACTTTGCGGGCCGCGAATGCGTGCTTACCTCCGACAACATGTTCGACCTGGAGCCGTTCCCCCGGCGCCTGGCGGTGGTGGGCGGCGGCTACATCGCATGCGAGTTCGCGTCGATCTTTCGCGGGCTCGGAGCGCAAGTGACGCAGATCTATCGCGGCGAGCAAGTGCTGCGCGGCTTCGACCACGACATCCGGGCCTTCTTCGCGCAGGAAACGCGCAAGCACGGCGTCGACCTGCGCGTGCACACCGAAGTGAGTGCGATCGCCAGGCGGGCGGACGGCCTGCACCTCGACCTGGGCAAGGGCGGCACGCTGGTTGCCGACGCCGTGCTGTACGCGACCGGCCGGGTGCCCAATGCCAGCGGCCTGGGGCTGGAAGGCGTCGGCGTGCGGCAAGGCAACACCGGCGCCATCCAAGTCGACGAACGGTTTCGCACCTCGGTGCCCTCCATCCTGGCCGTGGGAGACGTCACCGCTCGGCTGCAACTCACGCCCGTGGCGCTGGCCGAAGCCATGGTGGTGGTGGACCAGCTGTTCGGCAGCGGCCAGCGCAGCATGGCCTACGAGCTGGTGCCGACGGCTGTCTTCACGCACCCCAACATCGGGACCGTCGGCTTGAACGAAGCCGAGGCGCGCGCCCGGCACGGCGCGGTGCGCATCTTCCGCTCCGAATTCAAATCGTTGAAGCACACCCTCAGCGGCAACAGTGAGCGCACGCTGATGAAGCTGGTGGTCGACGTCGCCACCGACCGCGTGGTCGGTCTGCACATGGTCGGCCCGGAGGCCGGCGAGATCGTGCAGGGCTTTGCGGTCGCGCTCAAGGCCGGCGCGACCAAAGCAGTGTTCGACGCGACCATCGGCATCCATCCGACCGCTGCCGAGGAGTTCGTCACGATGCGGGAGGCGGTCGCGGACCAGACGGCTTCGTGAAAAGTTTCACGCGGAAGCCGAAAAGTCGGACGGATTCCGGGGGCTTTACACGGTGGACGCGTACCGATTGGCTGGCTCAGGCGTTCAATAGCGCATGGACGCGCAGCATGTGACTCCCACCGGCAGGAAAGGCCCTGGCCAGTGGACCTCGATCGTGGCAGCACTGGCGCTGGCGTTCGGCGTCGCGTCCTCGTGGGGCCAGGTGGTTTCCGTGCCGGCCGCGCACCTCAACCACGCCGAAGGATCGGTCGCGTATGCGCCGCAGGGCGACACCGAGTGGCAGGACGTGCAGCCCCGGCGCGTGCTCAAGCGTGGAGACCGCCTCTGGACCGACCGTGGCTCGCGTGCCGAGCTGCAGGCCGGCGGCCACGCACTGCGCATGGACAGCCAGACCCAGCTGATCCTGGAGAACGTGGTCGAGAACGCCACCCAGTTGAGCCTGACCCAGGGCAGCCTGGTGTTTTCCGTCACCCGCATGCAGCCGGGCGACAGCTTCGAAATCGGCACCCCGAACCTTGCCTTCCGCGCCCGCGCGGTCGGTGAGTACCGCATCGACGTCGACAGCAAGCAAAAGGTGACGCGCGTCGCCGTTCTCTCGGGGGCTGGCGTCGTGTACGGTGAAAAGGGCGAGGCGATGGAAGTGCGCAACGGCCAGCGCGCGATCTTCCGCGAGCGCAGCCTGGCCCGCGGCCCGCAGGCCGCCTTCGCCGCGACCGATGACTTCGACCGCTGGGCCGGCGCCCGCCGCCGCGGCGAGCCGACCGTGACCATGCCCAGCGTGGCGCACTCGGCCCCGGCGGCCCCTCCTGCCACGACGCTGGTCAACAAGGGTCGCGACATCATCATTTCGGGTCCTGCCGCATCGCTGCCCGGCTCCAGGTTGACCGCGGCCGCACCGGCAGCGACGACCGCCGCGGCACCCTCGACTGCCGTCGTGGCCAAGCCCGCGGCAGCAGTTCCGGCGACGGTCGCCGGGCCGCTGGCGCGCGCCAAGATGCCGTCCGAACAAGTCGCCGCGGTGACGCCTGCGGCCCCGGCACCCGCGCCGCAGGTGCCCACGGCCAAGGCGCAGTCCATTCCCAACGTGTTGATGGGATCGTCGGTCCCCCCGGCTGCGACGATGCGCGTGACGGCACCGGGCACGTCAGCCCAGGCAGCGCAAGCGGATGCCGCGCGCGCCGCGGCCGAAGCCCGCGCCAAGGCCGAAGCGCAGGCCGAAGCGCAAGCCGAGGCGGCCGCCCGCGCCCAGGCCGCCGCGTCGGAAAAGCAGGCGAAAGCGGCCCAGGCAGCCCAGGCCCGTGCCGCCCGCGAACAGCAGGAGCAAAAGCGGCTGGCGCAAAAACGCGCCGAGGAAGAACACGAGCGCATCGAACAGAGGGCGGCCGCCCGTGCCGAGCAGCAGCGGCGTGCCGTCGCCGTTGCAACGGACGCCAGGCGTGCGGAAGAACGCCGCCGTGCCGTGGCCGACAAGCAGGCCGAAGAGGACAGGCGCAACGCGCTGGCCAAGCGCGAGGCCGACCAGAAACAGGACCAGAAGCGCATGGCTGCAGCCAAGCGCGACGAAGAGCGCCGGATCGCCGCGGCCGCTGCGGCCGCCGTGCGCAAGGCAGCCGACGAAAAGCGGCTGGCACAGGCCCGCAAGGCCGAAGAAGAAAAGCGCGTGGCGCAAGCGCGCAAGGACGAGGAAAGACGCATCGCGCAGGCGCGCAAGGCCGAAGAAACCCGGTTGGCCGACGCTCGCCGCCAGCAACTGGCGCGGCTGCAGGAGCAGGCCGGACGCGAAGAGCAATCGGTGCAGGCGCGGCGCGCGCAGCAGGCGCGCGAGGCGGAAGAAAAGCGCCGGCGCGACCAGCAGGCTCGCCCGGAGCCACCGCGTGAAGAGGAATCGCGCCAGCAACGCGCGCAGGCCGCCGAAGAGGCGCGTCGTGAACTTGAGCGCCGGGAAGAAGTCTGGCTGCGGCAGCAACAGGTGCCGGCGCGGCCGCCGCCGCTGGGAATCCCGATCCGCCGCGTCAGCTGACGCGGGGCGGCAGGCGCGCTGGCGTCAGTTGACGCGGCGCGTGTAGGTGCGGGTCACCGGAGCTTGCTTGTCTTCTTCCGGCGGCAGGTAGATGGTGGTGCGGTCGATCTTGGCATCGAAGGCGGCGATCTCGGCGCTGGCGCAACGAATGACGGCGCGGTCAAGCGGGTGGCACTGGCGTTGGCTCAGTTTGCCCAGTTCTTCGGAACTGTCGATATGGGCCCTGACTTGCGCCGGGTCGACCATCAGTGCGAAAGGATTGGCTGCCACCAGTTGTGTCGTCATGTTCTTGGACCCCTTGATTGCTCTTGTGAGCCTTCGTTTTCGATGTCCTGAACTTTCGTCGGCACAGGCAAGATGTAACGTCATCTGCTGCCGTTACACCTTGTAGGACAGGTTCGCACCGCCGGCCGGGCTGAAAAGGGCTTGCGTCGGGTCGGCGGCACAATAGGCGGATGCCCTTCATGCCGCCCTTCATCGCGCCCACTTTCCACACCGACGCCGAGAGCGCGCTGGCGCAGGTGCAGGCGATCTACGCGCAGCAGATCCAGCACCTGCGCGAGGCCATGCAGCGCTTCGTGGCGGGCGAATCGCTGCCCGGGCGGGTGCGGGGCTGCTACCCCTTCGTGCGCATCCACACCGACAGCGTGATCCCGCAGGCGCAGCTGGAAAACTCCGGCGTGAGCTACGGCTTCGTGGCCAGCACGGGCCGCTACGAAACGACCCTCACGCGGCCCGACCTGTACGCCAACTACTACCTGGAGCAGTTCCGGCTGCTGCTGCAAAACCATGGCCTGCCGCTGGAGGTGGGGACCAGCAGCGAGCCGATGCCCGTCCACTTCTCGTTTGCGGAGAACGACCACATCGAGGGCAACCTGCCACCGGCGCGCCGCGCGATGATGCGCGACATGTTCGACCTGCCGGATCTCGGCACCATGGACGACGGCATCGCCAACGGCACGCTGCGCTTCGAGCCGGGCCAGCCGCACCCGCTGTCGCTGTTCACCGCCTCACGCGTGGACTACTCGCTGCACCGCATGCGGCACTACACGGGCAGCACGCCCGACTGGTTCCAGAATTTCGTGCTGTTCACGAACTACCAGTTCTACATCGACGAATTCGTGAAGCTCGGTCACGAGGAGATGAACCGCCCCGACAGCGAGTACATCGCCTTCGTGGAGCCCGGCAACGTGGTGACCCGCCGCGTCGGGCTTGCGCCCGAGCCCGTGGACGGCCGGGGCGCGCCGCCGCCGCGGCTGCCGCAGATGCCCGCCTACCACCTGATCCGGCCCGGCCGCGACGGCATCACGATGGTGAACATCGGCGTCGGCCCGTCGAACGCGAAGAACATCACCGACCACGTGGCGGTGCTGCGCCCGCATGCATGGATGATGCTCGGCCACTGCGCGGGGCTGCGCAACAGCCAGCAGCTGGGAGACTATGTCCTGGCACACGGCTACGTGCGCGAGGACCACGTTCTCGACGAGGAATTGCCCCTGTGGGTGCCGATCCCCGCGCTGGCCGAGATCCAGCTGGCGCTGGAACAGGCCGTGGCCGATGTCACGCAATGCAAGGGCGCAGACCTCAAGCGGATCATGCGCACCGGCACCGTCGCCAGCACCGACAACCGCAACTGGGAATTGCTGCCCGGCAACGAGCCGCAACGCCGCTTTTCGCAGAGCCGGGCCGTTGCCCTGGACATGGAAAGCGCCACGATCGCGGCCAACGGCTTCCGCTTTCGCGTGCCCTACGGCACGCTGCTGTGCGTCAGCGACAAGCCGCTGCACGGCGAGATCAAGCTGCCGGGGATGGCCAACACCTTCTACCGCGAGCGCGTCGACCAGCACCTGCGCATCGGCATGCGGGCCATCGAGATCCTGCGTTCGCAAGGGCCGCAACGGCTGCACAGCCGCAAGCTGCGCAGCTTCGACGAAGTGGCGTTCCAGTAGGAACGCGCCGCTCACATCTTCGAAGTCGGAACGGGCGCGGTGTCGGAAGGCGCGACGTCGCGGACGCGGGAGCGCCGGAAGGGCGTGGCGCGGCCCAGCACCAGCAGCACCAGGATGCCCGAGACCATGCCGATCGACACGGCGTACCCGGCCGCAACCAGGTATTGCTGCCCGTCGCTGGTGAACATGTAGAGGCTGGTCAACGCGGCGACCAGCATGGTGAGCGCCGCCATGAAAAACGCCAGCACGTCACCCAGCACCACTTTCGTTCCGCAATGCGAACAGGTGGAGATGTCGTGGAAGAACAGGGTGCGGACCTTCAGCCGGTGGCTGCATTTGGGACAGCGGTAGTTCATGGGCGCGCTCCAGGCAAGACCGGGAAAGTACACCGCCTGCGCAGGGTCCGCAAGCACCGCCCGGCCCCGCGCCGCGGGGGGTGCCGGCCACGGCCGGGCTGCCTAGAGCGCCGCCTCGCTCTCGATCACCGTTGCCATCGCCTCGCCCAGCCGCACCGGTTTCGTCGCCGCCCAGTCCGGCGTGAAGGTCAGCACGTTCTGCGGGAACAGCAGGATCACGGTGGAGCCAAGCAGGAAGCGCCCCATTTCGGCGCCCTTGGCCAGCGCGATCTGCTGGTCGTCGTAGCGCCATTCGCGCGGCTCGCGCGTGCGCGGCGGATTGACGGTGCCGTGCCATACGGTGGCCATGCTGCCGACGATGGTGGCGCCGACCAGCACCATCACCATCGGCCCGTGCGCGCAGTCGAACTCGCAGACCACCCGTTCGTTGCGCGCGAACAGGCTGGGCACGTGACGGGCCGTCAGCGGGTTGACCGAGAACAGGTCGCCGGGGATGTAGATCATCCGCTTCAGGCGCCCATCACAGGGCATGTGGATGCGGTGATAGTCCTTGGGCGCCAGGTAGAGCGTGGCGAAGTGGCCGTGGTCGAACCGGTGCGCCAGGGACTGGTCGCCACCCACCAGCGCCCGGGTGGAGTAGCTGTGGCCCTTGGCCTGGAAAATCTGGTCGTGCTCGATCGGCCCGAACTGGCTGATGGCCGCGTCCACCGGGCACACGAACGGCGCCACGGCGATCGGACGGGCGCCCTCGCGCAGCGCCCGGGTGAAGAAGTCGTTGAAGGTGGCGTAGCTCTCGATGCGGGGGTCCGCCGCTTCGCTCATGTCGACCTGGTACTTCGCCACGAACCTGCGCACGATGGCGCGCGTGATGCCCCCCATCCGGGCTCCCGCCACCAGGCCCCCGAACTGCGTGAGCAACTTCTTGGGCAACATGTATTGCTGCGTGATGGGCAGGGGTGGGAACAAGCGCGGTCCTCTCGGGAAAACGAAAATTCTACGGCGGCGATGGCCCGGCAGGCGGACCCGGCCGCGGTGCGACACAATAGCCGCCGTCCATGCCCGAGTCCCTTTTCGACGCCACCCACCTCACCAAGCGCTACGGCACGACCACGGTCGTCGACGATCTCTCCTTCCACATCGACCCGGGCGAGTGCCTGGGCGTCATCGGCCCGAACGGCGCCGGCAAGACCACCACCATCCGGATGTGCCTGGGGCTGACGGAGCCCGAAGAGGGCGAGATCCGGGCCCTGGGCCTGTCGATGCCGCGCGATGAGCGCGCGATCAAGGCGCAGCTCGGCGTGGTCAGCCAGTTCGATTCTCTCGACCCCGACTTCAGCTGCACCGAGAACCTGCTGGTGTACGGGCGCTATTTCGGCATCCCTGAAGCAACCATCCGCGGGCGCATCCCGTCACTGCTGGAATTCGCCGCGCTGTCGCACAAGGCGCAGGCGCGGCCGGGCGAACTGTCCGGCGGAATGCGCCGGCGCCTGTCATTGGCCCGGGCGCTGGTGAACGATCCGCGCCTGCTGCTGCTGGACGAGCCCACCACGGGCCTGGACCCGCAGGCACGTCACCTGATGTGGGAGCGGCTGCAGGTCCTGCTGCAGCAAGGCAAGGCCATCCTGCTGACGACGCACTTCATGGACGAGGCCGAGCGCCTGTGCCACCGCCTGCTGGTGCTGGACCACGGCCGCAAGATCGCCGAAGGCCGCCCGCGCGACCTGATCGCCGAACACCTGGAGCCGGACGTGGTGGAGGCGTACGGCAACGGCGCCGTGGAGCTGATGGCCAGTCCCTTGCGCAGCCTGGCGGCGCGCACCGAACTCAGTGGCGAGACGGTGTTCTTCTACACGCAGGATGCCCGCCCGCTGATCGAGGCGCTGGGACGCGAGCACCCGAAACTGCGTACGCTGCACCGGCCGGCGAACCTGGAGGACCTGTTCCTCAAGCTGACCGGCCGCCAGATCCGGGAGGACGGCTAGTGTCCATGCATCGCTCTCCCTTTCGCGCACCGCGCCTGACCTCGCGCTGGTGGCCCGTGTTCTTGCGCAACATGCTGGTATGGCGCAAGCTCGCCATCCCCAGCCTGATCGGCAACATCGCGGAGCCGCTGATCTGGCTGGTGGCCTTCGGCTATGGAATGGGCGCGCTGGTCGGGGAGCTGCGCGTGGGCGGCACCGCGGTGCCCTACATCGTCTTCCTGGCGAGCGGCTCGATCTGCATGAGCGCGATGAACGCCGCCAGCTTCGAGGCGCTCTACTCGGCTTTCTCGCGGATGCACGTGCAGAAGACCTGGGACGGGATCATGAACGCGCCGGTCAGCCTGGACGACATCGTGCTGGCTGAAATGCTGTGGGCCGCATTCAAGGCCATCTTCACCGTCACCGCCATCCTGCTGGTGATGCTGGTGCTGGGGATCGTGCACAGCCCGAAGGTGCTGGTGGCGTGGCCGGTGCTGCTGGCCGCGGGCATCACCTTTTCCTGCATCGCGTTGATCTTCAATGCGCTGGCCAAGGGCTACGACTTCTTCACCTACTACTTCACGCTGTTCCTCACGCCGATGATGTTCCTGTCGGGCGTGTTCTTCCCGCGCGAGCAGCTGCCGCTGGCGGTGCGCGTGGTGTCGGACTGGCTGCCGCTGACCAGCGCGGTGGAGCTGGTGCGGCCGCTGTTCCTGGACCAGTGGCCGGCCGATGCCGCGCGCCACCTGCTGGTGCTGGCCGGCTACGCCGTGGTCTCGTTCTGGCTGGCCCTGGCGTTCACGCGGCGCCGCTTCGCGGCGTAAGCACGATGGCCGCCACGCTGCCCGCCGACCTGGTCGCCATCATGGCGCGAGGCGTCTCCGTGATCGTCGCTTCGCGCGATGCGAAGCTGCGCCCCAGCATCATGCGGGCCGTCGGCAGCCGGGTGGAGGCGAACGGCCAGGACATCACCGTGTACCTGTCGCGCGGCAGCTCGCGCCAGCTGCTGCAGGACATCGCCTCCACCGGCCAGCTGGCGGTGGTGTTCAGCGAGCCGTCCACGCACCGCACGGTGCAGCTGAAGGCGTCGCGCGCGGAGATCCGCAACGCCGTCGATGCGGACGTGCCGGTGCTGGCGGCGTACCTGAAGTCGATGGAACACGAGATCCAGCAGGTCGGCTTCGCACCGCCGCTGACCCGCGCGATGCTGGCGCACCGGCTGGAGGACGTGGTGGCGGTGCGCTTCACTCCCGAACAGGCCTTCGACCAGACGCCGGGCCCGCGCGCCGGCGCGCCATTGGGGAGCGGGCGGTGACCGGCCAGGGGCTGCAGGACATCCGCGCCTGCTTCGAGGGCATGGTCCCGGCGAACGTCGCCACCTGCGGCGCCGACGGCGTGCCGAACGTGGCGTACATCTCGCAGGTGTTCTATGCCGACGAGAGGCACGTGGCGCTGTCATTCCAGTTCTTCAACAAGACGCGTCAGAACATCCTGGCCAACCCGTTCGCCACGGCGCTGGTGCTGCACCCGCACACCGCCCAGTTCCACCGCCTGCACATCCGTTATCTCCGCACCGAGACCGAAGGCCCGTTGTTCGAGGGCATGAAGGCGCAACTGGCGGGCATCGCCTCGCACAGCGGGATGCAGGGCGTGTTCCGCCTGCTCGGCTCCGACGTGTACGAAGTGCTCGAGGTCGAGTCGCTGGAGGGAGCGCCGCTGCCCTCCCCGCCGCCGCGTGCCGGCCTGCTGGGCGGCGTGCGGCGTGCCAGCGAGCGGCTGGGGCGCTGCGGCAGCCTCGACGAGGCGCTCAATGCGGTGCTGGGCAGCCTGAACGACTTCCTCGGCATCCAGCACGCGATGGTGTTGATGCTGGACCCGGCCGCGCGGCGGCTGTACACGGTGGCGAGCTGCGGCTACGCGACCTCCGGCGTCGGCTCCGAGATCGGCCTGGGCCAGGGCGTGATCGGCGTGGCCGCGCGCGAGCGCACCCCGGTGCGCATCGGCCACGTGACCAGCGCTGCGCTTTACAGCCAGGCGATGCGCAGCAGCTTCAACGCCAACATCCCGGACTACGAGCCCACGCTCGACATTCCTTATCCCGGGCTGGCGCAACCCCACAGCCAGCTGGCGGTGCCGATCCAGAACGGCGGCCGCATGCTGGGCGTGCTGTTCGTCGAAAGCACGCAGCAGCTGCAGTTCAGCTGGGAAGACGAGGATGCGCTGGTGGCGATCGCCGGCCACCTCGGTGCGGCCATCGAGCTGCTGCAGTCCCATGCCGAGGCCGCCGACGCCACGGCGGCCCCCCCGGCGCCGACCCGACCCGCGCCCGCCGCGCTGCCACCGTTGCAGGTGAAGCACTTCGCCGCCAACGACAGCATCTTCCTCGGCGACGCGTACCTGATCAAGGGCGTGGCCGGCGCCATCCTGTGGAAGCTGCTGCGCGACCATCGGCAATTGGGACGCACGGAGTTCAGCAACCGCGAGCTGCGGCTGGACCCGGCATTGCGCCTGCCCGACATCAGCGACAACCTCGAGGCGCGCCTGTTGCTGCTGCAGCGGCGGCTGGCGGAGCAGGCGGGGGCGTTGCGGATCGAGAAGACGGGGCGGGGGCGGTTCCGTCTGGTCGTGGACCGGCCCGTGGAACTGGTGGAGTCGTAACGTCGGGGTGCGCTGCGCGCAACCCGACCTACGCGGTGACCGCGGCGTTCATCGAAATCCGGGCACCACGCGCCCGTACGCGGTGACCGCGGCGTTCATCGACATCCGGGCACCACGCGCCCGAACGCGGTGACCGCGGCGTTCATCGACATCCGGGCACCACACGCCCGTACGCGGTGACCGCGGCGTTCATCGACATCCCGGCACAACGCGCCCGTACGCGGTGACCCGCGGCGTTCATCGACATCCGGGCACCACGCGCCCGTACGCGGTGACCGCGGCGTTCATCGACATCCGGGCACCACGCGCCCGTACGCGGTGACCGCGGCGTTCATCGACATCCGGGCACCACGCGCCCGTACGCGGTGACCCGCGGCGTTCATCGACATCCGGGCACCACGCGCCCGTACGCGGTGACCCGCGGCATTCATCGACATCCGGGCACCACGCGCCCGAGCGCGGTGACCCGCGGCGTTCATCGAAATCCCGGAGTCACATGCCCGTAGGTCGGGTTCGGCGGCGCCGACCCCGACACCCGCCTCATCAACCGGCCACCAACCCCGGCACCGAAGCGATCCCCAGCGCCCCCGTCAACTTGCTCCACTCCCTGGTGGTCAGCAGCGGCTGCACCAGGTCCAGCACCGCCTGGAACGCGGGCGCCGGCGCCTTGGCGCGCATGTCGGCCAACAGGTGGAAGCGGTCCTGCGGATTCTGGAACGGCACCAGCCAGCGGGCGATGGCCATCATCTCCTGCGGCGGGATCGATGCCACCAGGGCGTCGTGGATCGCGACGAGTTCGGCGTCCGTGTAGCGGGCCCACAGCACCGCGTTGTGCGCGGTCTCTTCCACGCGCATGTGCTCGAAGTTTTCGGCGATGAACAGCGCCAGCTCGCTGTAGAGGCGGGAAGCGGCACCTGCGCGGGTGTGCGGCGCGGCGGCGCGCAGCACGACCACCAGGTCGGACAGCCGCGCGATGTGCTTCTCGTGGTCTTCGTGCTCGTGGCCGATGGCCGCGCTGGCGCCCGGCGCGCGCGCCTCGATGGCGGCGTGGACGAAGTCGTTCTCGTGCCGCAGGTGCCCGGCGCAGACGGCCAGCAGTTCCAGCACCCGGCCGCTGGCCTGGGCGACCTCGCTATCGTCGAGCGGGTCCATGCGGCCGACGGCCAGCAGGGTATCGGCCATGAAGGCGCGCAGCGCCTTGTGGATGCCGGAGTACATGTCGAAGCGGGGCGCCTCGACGGCGGCGACGGACTCAAGTTCGCGGGAGGTGATCTGCATGGTCTTCTTTCGCTGTGGATGACGGCAAGGGCGCCGTGGAAAGAAGTCTAGGAACGCGGCCCGCTACGCGTTCTGAAGAAACTCTTAAGCAAACCTTCAGTAAACCTTAAGCGGCCACGGCCTCGGCGGATGCGTGAACTGCGTCACGGGGCGCACGGGCCGACGCCTTGACCAGGTCGGCCGCTTTCTCGCCGATCATGATCACCGGCGCGTTGGTGTTGCCGCTGATGATCGTCGGCATCACCGAAGCATCCACCACGCGCAGGCCCTCGATGCCGTGCACGCGCAGTTGCGCATCGACCACGTCGTTGGGCCCGCTGCCCATGCGGCAGGTGCCCACCGGGTGGTAGATGGTGTCCGCGTGGCCGCGGATGAAGGCTTCGATGGCCGCCTCGTCGCGGGCGCCGGCGGAAGCCGCGAGCTCGCGGCCGCGCATGCCCGCCAGCGCAGGCTGCTGCAGGATGTGGCGCATGGCCTGGAAGCCGCGCACCAGCCGGCGCACGTCATCCGGCTCGGCCAGGAAATTCGGGTCGATCAGCGGGGCGGCCAGCGGGTCCGCGCTGGCCAGCGTCACGCTGCCGCGGCTCTTGGGTTGCAGCAGGCAGACATGGCACGAATAGCCGTGGCCGAACACCGTCTTGCGGCCATGGTCAACCAGCTTGCCGATCACGAAATGCAGCTGCAGGTCGGGCGCGGGCTGGTCGGGCGAGCTGCGGATGAAGCCGCCCGCCTCCGCGAAATTGGTGGTGAGCAGGCCGCGGCGATGCCGGCGCCATTCGAGAATGCCCTTGAACGCGTTGACCAGTCCTCGCGGCGACAAGCCGAACAGATCGGTGAGGTGCGGCGCGTCGACCACCTGCACCACGTCGACATGGTCGTGCAGGTTGCGGCCGACCCCCGGCAGGTCGTGCACCACCGGGATGCCATGGCGCTGCAGTTCCTGCGCCGGGCCGATGCCGGAGAGCATCAGCAGCTGCGGTGACAGCAAGGCGCCGGCGCTCAGGATCACTTCACGCCGCGCGCGGAGTTCGCGATCCTTTCCGTCCAGGCGATACGCGACGCCCACGGCGCGCCTGGCTTGCAGCAGCACGCGCGTGGCGTGCGCGCCGGTGACGACATGCAGGTTGGGGCGCTGCCGGTTGGGCACGAGATAGGCCTTGGCAGCGCTGAAGCGTTCGCCATTCTTGTGCGTCACCTGGTACAGGCCGACGCCTTCCTGCGAGATGCCGTTGAAGTCTCGGTTCTCCAAGTAGCCCGCCTGCTTGCCGGCCTCCACGAAGACGGAGCCGAACCGGTGCGGGCTGCGCAAGTCCATGACGTTGAGCGGCCCGCCGGTGGCATGGAATGCGTCGGCGCCTCGCTCGTTGTGTTCCGCGCGCCGGAAGTACGGCAGCACGTCGTTCCAGCCCCAGCCCGCATTGCCTTCGGCCGCCCAGCGGTCGTAGTCCGCGCGCTGCCCGCGCAGGTAGATCATCGCGTTGACCGAGCTCGAGCCGCCCAGCACCTTGCCGCGCGGCTGGTAGCCGCGGCGGCCGTTCAAGCCGACCTGCGGCACGGTCTGGAAACCCCAGTTCGCCTGGCCGTTCCTCGCCAGCAGGGCCAGCCCTGCCGGGCAGTGGATGAGGACACTGCTGTCCGGCGGCCCCGCCTCCAGCAGCGCGACCTGCACCGAAGGGTCTTCGCTCAGGCGCGCCGCCAGCACGCAGCCGGCGGAGCCGCCACCGACGATCAGGTAGTCCACCGTGGCTGGAAGGGAAGCGGTCATGCAGGGTCTCCTCTACCGTGGAGTCTAGGCACAAGGGCGCGCGCCGGATCGGAGTGGCTGCTCTAATGCGGCTCATGGAAAACGCCATGCCGCCCGCCGAGGGCACCATCACCACCGAGCGCCGCGGAGCGCTGCTCCTGGTCGGCATCAACCGGCCGGCCAAGCGCAATGGTTTCACGCCGCGCATGTTCCGCGAGCTCGGCGAAGCCTACACCCTGCTGGACGACGACGCGAGCCTGCGCGTCGGCGTGCTGTTCGCGCACGGCGACCACTTCACCGCGGGGCTGGACCTGCCGACGATCGCGCCGGCCATGCAGCGCGGCGAGAAGCTGTGGCCGCAGGATGCGGTGGAGCCGCTGAACCTGGGCACGCCCGGGTACCGGCGCCGCACCAAGCCGATGGTGGTGGCGGTGCAGGGCATCACCTTCACCCTGGGCATCGAGCTGATGCTCGCCGCCGACATCGTGGTGGCGGCGGACGACTGCCGCTTCTCGCAGCTGGAGGTCAAGCGCGGGATCATGGCGACCGGCGGCGCCACGCTGCGGATGGCGGAGCGCGCCGGCCTGGGCAACGCCATGCTGCACCTGCTGACCGGTGACGAGTTCTGCGCGGCCGAGGCGCTGCGCCTGAACTTCGTGCAGAAGGTGGTGCCGGCAGGCCAGCAGCTTCAGGAGGCCATCCGCATCGCGGAGACGATCGCGGCGCAGGCGCCGCTGGCGGTGGTCGCCACGCGGTTGAATGCGTTGGCGGCCGTGGAACGGGGGCCGCTGGAGGCCATGGCGGAGTTCGTGCCGGTGCAGCAGCGGCTGTCGCGCACGGAGGACGCGGCGGAGGGCGTAAGGTCGTTCGTGGAGAAGCGGGCGGCGCGGTTCACGGGGAAGTGACGTGGGCGGCGGGGTCGCTGGCGCGAACCCGCCCTACAGGGCCCGTCGGCAGGGCGGGTTCGCGAAGCGACCCCGCCATTCACCTCATCAAATTGCACGCAATTCAATTTGGAGCTACAATTCCGCCATGCCATCCCGCCGCCACACTGCCGACGAAGCCCTGCTGCTCGACCACCAGCTCTGCTTCGCCCTGTATTCGGCGTCGCTGGCGATGACCAAGCTGTACAAGCCGCTGCTCGACGAGCTCGGCCTCACCTACCCGCAGTACCTGGCGATGCTGGTGCTGTGGGAGGGCGACGGCCTCATGGTGTCCGAACTCGGGCAGCGCCTCTTCCTCGACTCCGGCACGCTGACGCCGCTGCTCAAGCGGCTGGAAGGCGCCGGGCTGGTGAGCCGCATGCGCGACGTCGCCGATGAGCGCCGCGTGCATGTGCATCTCACGCCTGCCGGCCGCAAGCTGAAGGCCCGCGCCGCGAAAGTGCCGGCCTGCGTGCTGGCCGCCAGCCAATGCTCCATTCCCGAGTTGCTCCAGCTCACCGCGCAAGTGCGCGGCCTGCGCGAGCGGCTCGCCGCCTGACCCCTCCCCCCTCGCTTCACCCGAAGCATCCACCAGGAAACCACCATGACCACCTCCCTCGACAAAGTCCTGTACACGGCCAAGACCCATGCCACCGGCGGGCGCGACGGCCAGGGCCGATCGGACGACGGACGCATCGAAGTGAAGCTCTCGCCCCCCGGACAAGGCACCGGCACCAACCCGGAGCAATTGTTCGGCGTCGGCTACTCCGCCTGCTTCCTGGGCGCGATGAAGGCCGTGGCGCCCAAGCTGAAGGCCACCGTGCCCGCGGACACATCGATCGCCGCTGAAGTCGACCTCGGCCCGACCTCGCTGGGCTACGGCATTTCGGTGCGCCTGAACATCAGCCTGCCGGGCATGGAGCGGGCCGCCGCCGAACAGCTGGTCGCCGAAGCGCACAAGGTCTGCCCCTACTCCAACGCAACCCGCAACAACATCGACGTCAAGATCCAGGTGGTGTGAGCGATGGCGGCGACAATGCCGCATGACTGCAGATGCCCGCCACCCATATGAAACGCTCACGCCCGACGTCGTGCTCGATGCACTGGCGTCGGTGGGGCTCTACGGTGACGGGCGGCTGCTCGGCCTGAGTTCCTACGAGAACCGGGTCTACCAGATCCACCTCGAAGATCCGTTCGAAGGCGCGGGCATCGTCGTTGCCAAGTTCTACCGCCCCGCGCGCTGGAGCGAAGCGCAGATCCTGGAAGAGCACGTCTTTGCCGCGGAGCTGCTGCAAGCCGAGGTGCCGGCGGTGGCGCCACTGGCCCCGGCGGGCGCAACGCTGCACGAGTACGCTGGCTTCCTTTTCAGCGTTTCACCACGGCGCGGGGGCCGCGCGCCCGAACTCGACGATGGCGAAGTGCTGGAATGGATCGGTCGCTATCTCGCCCGCCTGCACGTCGTCGGCGCGCGCAAGCCGTTCGAGACGCGCCCCGCGCTGGACATCGCGAGTTTTGGCGAGGAGCCACGGGACTGGCTGCTCGGCAACAACGCGGTCCCGCTGGACGTTCAGGGCGACTGGCAGCGCAAGTGCGAGCTCGCACTTGCACAAATTCGCACCGCGTTCGCGTCGGCCGAGGAAGCCGGTGTCCGCTCGCTGCGGCTGCATGGCGACTGCCATCCGGGCAACATCCTCTGGACACCCGACGCGGGCCCGCACTTCGTCGACCTCGACGACGCGCGCACCGGCCCGGCCGTGCAGGACCTGTGGATGCTGGTGTCGGGGGAACGGGCGCAACGCCAGCGGCAACTCGGTGCATTGGTCGATGGCTACGAACAGATGCGCGAGTTCGATCGCACGGAGCTGGCGTTGATCGAACCGCTGAGGACGCTGCGGCTCATCCACTACAGCGCGTGGCTCGCGCGTCGCTGGGATGATCCCGCCTTCCCCCGCGCCTTCCCGTGGTTCGGGAGTTCCGACTACTGGAAGGGGCAGGTGCTGATGCTGGAAGAGCAGATGGAGGCGATGGAAGAGCCTCCGGTCATCGTTTAACGGAATGCGTTCTCGATCGTGCCGATTCCTGCGATCTCGATGCGCACGACGTCGCCACGCACCAGGTACTTCGGCGGCTTGTAGCCGATGCCCACACCGGCCGGCGTGCCGGTGGCGATGAGATCGCCCGGGTACAGCGTGATGCCGGCCGAGATGCATTCGATCAGCGTCGGGATGTCGAAGATGAAGTCCTTGGTGTTGGCGTCCTGGCGCAGCTCGCCGTTCACCCAGCACTTCACGTCGGTGTTCTGTCCGTCCACCTCGTCGGCGCTCACGAGCCACGGGCCCATCGGGCAGAAGGTGTCGAAGGACTTGCCCAGCAGCCACTGCGAGTGCTTGCCTTGCCAGTCGCGCGCCGTCACGTCATTGATGATGGTGTAGCCCCATACGTGCTTCATCGCGTCCGCGGCCTTGATGCCCTTGCCGCCCTTGCCGATGACCACCGTGAGCTCCGCCTCGTAGTCGATGGCAGTGGAGACTTCGGCGGGGAACAGGATGGGATCGGTCGGACCCGTCACCGATTCCGGCACCTTGGAAAAGATGATCGGCGCAGACGGAATGTCGCCGCCGGACTTGGCGCTGGAGTCGAAGCCGCTGCCGGCGAATTCCTTCGCATGCGCGAAGTAGTTCTTGCCGACGCAGAAGACATTGCGGCGCGGCCGCGGAATCGGCGCCGTGAGTTTCACCTGGTCGATGGCGATGGCCTTGCCGACCGCGGGAAGCGCGCGGCCGGCGGCCTGCGCCTCGACGATCGGCAGCGCGCCGAGCGCAAGCTCGGCCGCAGACAACTGGAAGGGCTCGACCTGGCGGCCATCGGCCGAAACGCGACCGACGCCGGGCTGGCCGTTGAGGATGTACGCAGCAACTCTCATGGGGAAAACTCTCTTTCACGCCGACCTTGGCGCTCTATAGCATGCTAACAAAACGAGTCCAAGGAGTGACCCCGATGATGCGCCGCTTTCTCATCGCCGCGGGCCTTTGCGCAGCGGCCGGCCTTGCCGCTGCGCAAGGCGCCTACCCCACCAAGCCGATCACGATGATCGTGCCCTTCCCGCCCGGCGGCCTGGCCGATGTCGTGGGCCGGCCCGTGGCCGAGTCGATGGGCAAGGAGCTCGGACAGCCCGTCGTGATCGAGAACAAGGGCGGGGCCGGTGGCGGCATCGGCATGGCCCAGGCTTCCAAGGCCGCCGCCGACGGCTACACGATCCTGATGGCGCTGTCTTCGTACAGCGTGCTGCCCGAAGCGGACACCTTGCTCGGCCGGCCGCAGATGTATGCCTTCAATTCGCTGCGGCCGATCGCCCGCTTCACCGCCGACCCGACGGTGCTGGCGGTGCGCGCGGACGCACCGTGGAAGACGGTGAAGGATTTCGTCGAGGACGCGCGCAAGCGCCCGGGCGCACTGAACTTCGGATCCTCCGGCAACTACGGCACGATGCATGTGCCCATGGAGATCCTCAAGCAGGTGGCCGGCGTGCGCATGACGCACATCCCGTATACGGGCGCGGGCCCGGCTGTCGTTGCGCTGCTCGGCGGCCAGGTCGACGCACTGTCCACGGGCCCGGCGACCGTGCTGCAGCACGTCAAGGCAGGCAAGATCCGCGTGCTGGGCCACTGGGGCAACGGCAAGCTCGAGTCGATGCCGGACGTGCCTTCGCTCAAGCAGGCGGGCTACAACGCCGAATACGCGCAGTGGTCCGGGCTGTTCGTGCCGGCCGGCACGCCGGACGCCGTGGTGCAGCGCCTGCGCGCCGCCGCACGCCACGCCGCCAACGACCCCAAGGTGAAGGAAGTGATCCTCGGCGCCGGCAGCCCGGTGCTCTACCAGGACACGCCCGATTTCGAGAAGTACGTGCAGGCCGACGTGCAGCGCATGTCGGACGTCGTCAAGAAGATCGGCAAAGTCGAATGACACGGAACCCCGCCATGAAACGCCAGACCCTCCTGCGCTGGCTTGCCGCCGGCGCCTGTGCAGCCGGAATGCTGCAGGCCCTTCCCGCCGCTGCCCAGAACTGGCCGACCCGCCCGATCCGCATCGTCGTGCCGTTCGCCGCCGGCGGCTCGGCCGACGTGTACGCGCGATTCCTGGCGCAGCGCCTGCCCGACCAGCTGGGACAACCGGTGGTGGTGGAAAACCGTCCCGGCGCGGGAGCCGTCATCGGCACCGACACGGTGGCCAAGGCTCCGGCCGACGGGTACACGCTGCTGCTGATGTCGAACACGCACACGGTGAACGAAACGCTGGTGCCGAACAAGCCGTACCACCTGACACGCGACTTCGTCGCGGTGGCGCCGATCAACTACGCGGACCTGGTCTTCGTGGCCCATCCCTCGGTGGCTGCGAACAACGTGCGCGACCTCGTCAAGCTCGGCAAGGAGCGGCCCGGCAAGCTGAACTACGCGTCGTCGGGCACCGGCACGCCGTACCACATGGCCGGCGAGCTGTTCAAGGCGATGTCGGGCGTGTACCTGGTGCACATCCCGTACAAGGGCAGCTCCGGCGCGCGCACCGACGTGATCGGCGGCCAGGTCGACCTGATGTTCGACGCGGTCACGACGATGGTGGAACAGGTGAAGGCCGGCAAGGTCAAGGCCATCGCGACCACCGGCAAGCAGCGGTCCGCCGTGCTGCCCGACGTGCCGACGGTGCACGAGTCGGGCGTGGCGAACTACGAGGCGACGATCTGGCTCGGCGTGCTGGCGCCCAAGGGCACGCCGCCGGCCGTGGTGTCGCGCCTGAACGAAGCGATCACGAAAATCACCAGCCAGCCCGACGTGCAGCAGGGCTGGGCCCGGCAGGGCGCCACGGCGATGGTGATGAACCCCACTGCGTTCGAGAAGTACCTCCAGGACGACATCGCCAAGTGGGAGAAACTGATCAAGTCCGCCAACATCAAGCCCGAGTGATGGCAAAGAACCTGGACATCCTCAGCGGCGGTGCGGCGCAGGGCCTGGTCGCCCGCGTGCAGGCGGCCTTCGAGCAGCAGCATGGGGTGCGCATCGCCGGCACGTTCGGAGCGGTGGGGATGATGAAGGACAAATTGGTGGCCGGTGCGCCGTGCGACCTGCTGATCCTGAGCGACGCGCTGATCAGGGGCCTGGTGGCCGAAGGCCGCGCCGATGCCACCACCGTGCGCGCCCTAGGCGGGGTGAAAACGGGTGTGGCCCTGAAGCAGGGCCGCAGCGCCGTCACGATCCGCGATGTCGACGACCTGAAGGCGCTGCTGCAATCGGCGCCGGCGATCTATTTCCCGGACCCGCTCAAGGCCACCGCAGGCATCCACTTCATGAAGGTGCTGCATGCGCTGGGACTGGCAGGCGATGCCGCCCGGCTGCGCACCTATCCCAACGGTGCGATGGCCATGGCCGCCCTGGCGCAGGCGCCCGAAGCGGATGCAGTGGGCAGCACGCAGGTGACGGAAATCCTGATCACGCAGGGCGTGCAGCTGACGGGGCTGCTGCCCGCGCCGCACGACTTGACGACCGTCTACACCGCTGCCGTGGCCAAGGGCGCGCGCGAGCCGGAGCTCGCACGCGCACTGATCGCTGCGCTGTCCGCACCGGAGGCGGCGCAGGTGCGGCGCGAGTGCGGGTTCGACTAGCCATCACCGGGGTTCGGCTGCGCGCTCACCGCCGGCCTACGGGTCGGCTGCGCGCATTCCCGTAGGTCGGTGGTGCGCGCGAAGGCGCACCCCGACGCTCAAGCTAGCAACGCGTTGACCCGCTTCACATAGGCTGCCGGGTCTTCCGGCAGCCCGCCTTCGGCCAGCAGCGCCTGGTCGAACAGGATGTGCGCCAGGTCATGGAAGTTCGGCGACGACGCGAGCTTTTGCACCAGCGGATGGCTGGCATTCACTTCCAGCACCGGCTTGGCGTCGGGCGCCTTCTGGCCGGCTTGCTTCAAGAGCCGCGCAAGCTGCAGGCTCACGCCGCCTTCCGTCACCACCAGGCACGCGGGTGAATCGACCAGCCGCGTGGTGACGCGCACGTCCTGCGCCTTGTCCTTCAGCGCTTCCTTCAGGCGCGCGAGCACGGGCTTGAAGGTCTCCGCCGCTTCTTCGGCCGCTTTCTTCTCGTCCTCGTCCTGCAATTTGCCCAGGTCCACCTGGCCCTTGGCCACGGATTGCAGCGGCGTGCCGTCGAACTCCTGCAGGTAGTTCAGCGCCCACTCGTCCACGCGGTCCGTCATGAACAACACCTCGAGGCCCTTCTTGCGGAAGATTTCCAGCTGCGGGCTGTTCGCCGCTGCGGCCTGGGTGTCGCCGGTGATGTAGTAGATGGCCTCCTGGCCCTCCTTCATGCGGGCCTTGTAGTCGGCCAGCGAGACGCTTGCGGCGTCGCTGGTCGTCGAGGCAAAGCGCAGCAACTTCGCAATGCGTTCGCGATGGGTGAAATCCTCGCCCAGCCCTTCCTTGAGCACGGCGCCGAACTCACCGTGGAAGGTGGCGAACTTCGCCTTGTCCTCGTCGCTCGCGCCTTCTTCCTTTTCCGCCTTGGCCAGGTCCTCGAGCATCGACAGCACGCGGCGGGTGTTGCCTTCGCGGATGGCCTTCACATCGCGGCTTTCCTGCAGCAGCTCCCGGCTGACGTTCAGCGGCAGGTCGGCGGAGTCGACGACGCCCTTGACGAAGCGCAGGTACGAAGGCAGCAGCGCTTCGGCGTCGTCCATGATGAACACGCGCTTGACGTACAGCTTCACGCCTGCGGCCTTCTCGCGGTTCCACAGGTCGAAGGGCGCGTGCGCGGGGATGTAGAGCAGCTGCGTGTACTCGGTGCTGCCTTCCACGCGGTTGTGGCTCCAGGCAAGCGGATCCTCGTAGTCGTGGCTGACGGCCTTGTAGAACTCCTTGTATTGCTCGGGCGTCACGTCCTTTTTCGCGCGTGCCCACAGGGCCGTCGCCTGGTTGACGGTCTCCCACTCCTCGGAGAGCACATGGTCGCCCGGCTGGCCGTCGGCGCCATCCTTCCATTCCTCCTTGCGCATCAGGATCGGCAGCGAGATGTGGTCGGAGTAGCGGCCGATGATCGACTTGAGCTTCCAGGTGGACAGGTAGTCGAGCGCATCGTCGCGCAGGTGCAGCGTGACGCTGGTGCCGCGCTGCGGCAGGGTGACCGCCTCCACCTCGAAGTCGCCGGCGCCGCCGCTCACCCAGCGCACGCCCTCCTCGGGTGGAAGCCCGGCACGCCGCGATTCGACCGTGATGCGGTCGGCCACGATGAACCCCGAGTAGAAACCGACGCCGAACTGGCCGATCAGCTGGGCGTCGGCCTTCTGGTCGCCGGACAGCCGGTTCATGAATTCGCGCGTGCCGCTCTTGGCAATGGTGCCGAGGTTGTCGATCGCCTCCTGCCGCGACAGACCGACGCCATTGTCGGAAATCGTGAGGGTGCGCGCCTCCTTGTCGAAGCTCACGCGCACTTCGAGGTTGGGTGCGTCCTCGTACAGCGACGGGTCGTTCAACGCCTCGAAGCGCAGCTTGTCGCAGGCGTCGGAGGCGTTCGAGATCAATTCGCGAAGGAAGATCTCCTTGTTGGAATACAGCGAGTGGGTGACGAGGTGCAGCAGCTGCGCGACCTCGGCCTGGAAGGAGAGCGTCTGTTTCTGGGCCATGGTGTTGTTTCTTGCGCGAGCACGAGCTGAGGGCAGCGCGTGAACTTTTCAAGGTCGGTGATGCTAGCGCACCCCTTGCGTGAACTATTCGACGTTTCCTGCCGAGTTAGCTTGCTCGGGGTTGCCAAGGGCATGCAACGAATGGTTACAGTGCAATCCTATGAGGATCGAGCTGCCTTCCACCACCTGGGCCGATTCCGCGCATCGCGCGGAGGACGACGCGCATACGCTGACCGTGGCGCCGCTGCTTGCGCCGCATTGGCCGGGCGACACCTGGACGAACGACACGGCAGCCACCCTGCATACCCAGGTCAGCACCGACGCGCCGGTCACGCTGACACTGACGCTCTGAGCTGACCGCCTGCGCCAAGGAAAAGGGCCGCATCACTGCGGCCCTTCTTGCTTCTCTCAGGAACCGTGGGTCAGAAGCTCGACTCACCCGACGGGATCTTGCCCAGGCGCAGCGCCTGGACGGCTTCGTCACGCACCGCCTTCACGTCCAGCGTGGACTTGGGCAGCGCCGCGACCCGCGAGCCTGCCGGCTCGAGGCTGCGGGTGGCCGGCACGGTCGCCGCTTCGGCCATGACTTCGGCGCGGGTGCGGTTGCCTTCGAACTTCAGGGCGAACTGGGAAGCGTCGGCTTCGTCGGCACGGGCAGCACCCGTGGCGGCGGCGGCGATGGCGAGCGTGGCGAGCAGGAACTTGGCATTCATGATGGGACCTTTTCAGTGAGTGGCGAGGAGTCGGATTCAGCGGTCGGTGCGGAGTCCTCTGTTCCCTGCATCAACCGTGATCTCACTGTAGGTGCCGCTCTTTAGGCGAGCCTTAGCGCTTTCTTAGCCGCGCGTGAGCGGCGCATCAGGCCGGTTCGATGCGCGCGATGAGGCCGCTGCGGTCCTGCCGATTGCGCAGCGTCAACAGCAAGCCGCAGCGTTGCGCCGCGGCTTGCGCGATGGACAGGCCCAGCCCGCTGCCGTTGCTGCCGTTGCCCGGCACGCGGAAGAACCGGTCGAACACGCGGGGCAGCAGCTCCTGGGGGATGCCCGGGCCCGTGTCCACCACTTCGACCGCCATGCGCCCGCCGTCCTGCAGCAGCCGCACGTCCACCACGCCGCCTTCCGGCGTGTAGCGCAACGCGTTCTCGATCAGGTTGTCGAGCAGGCTGCGCAGGTCGGCCTGCGCGCAATGCAGCGTGAGCGCACCCGCTGCCGGCGCCGTCGGCGTCGCCACGATGCCCAGGTCGATGTTGCGCTGGTCGGCCAGGCCGATCAGCGTGTTGATGCTTTCGCGCAGCTGCGACTGCAGGTCGACGATCGCGGGACCGTCGGCGCCGGCCGCCTCCTGCCGCGACAGGCGCAGCAGCTGGTCGACCAGCCGTTGCGCGCGGCGCACGCCGGATTCGAGTTGCGCGAACCGGTCCGCGGACGCCTGGCAGTTCACGTCCTGGCGCATGTTCTCCACCTGCAGGCCGATCGCCGCAATGGGCGTGCGCAGTTCGTGTGCGGCATCCTGGACGAAGCGGCGCTGCGTGGCGAAGGCGTCGCGCAGCCGCCGCAGCAAGCTGTTGAACGAGGCCACCAGCGGCTCGATCTCCTTGGGCACGTGGGCCACCGAAAGCTCGGAAATGTGGTGCTCGTCCTGCTGCGCCGCCTGCCGACCGATGTCCTGCAGCGCACGCGACATGGCGCGCGCCACGCCCCATAGCGCGAGCCCGCACAGCGGCAGCAGCAGCAGCAACGGCGCTACCGCCGCGCCCGCCCGCTCCGCGGCCAGCTTGGCGCGGAAGTGTTCGCTTTGCAGCACCTGCACGTTGGCGTTGCCGCCGGCATCGGCCCGCAGGGTGTAGACGCGCCAGCTGCGTCCATCCTGCCGCACCTCGTGGAAGCCGGCACCGGGCTGCAGCGGCACGCGCACCTCGGGCCACGACGTGACCTGCAGCGTGCCCTGGGTGTCGAAGGTCTGCACGACGTACGCGCCCCGCTTCTCCACGCGCTCCGCGTTCAGCGGCGTCGGCTGGATGGTGCGGTTGTCGCCCAGCGCGGTGGCCAGCTGCTGCATCTGTTCGTCCATGAAGGTGCCGACCATCGTGGCGTAGCTCCAGTAGGAGGCGACCGCGCTGAGCGCGCCGACCAGCAGGAACAGCGGCAGCAGCCACAGCATCAGCGCCCGGCGAATCGAGCACATCGGGCCGTTCGGGAACACGTGCCACTTCATGGCGCGCCTCCGGTGATGGCCGCACCGCCGGCGACGCGCCAGCCCAGCCCCCGCACGTTGCGGATCGCGTCGATTCCCAGCTTGCGACGCATGCCGTGGATCAGGACGTCCACCGCATTGCTGCTCACTTCCTCGCCCCAGCCGTAGATGCGGTTCTCCAGCTGTTCGCGCGAAAGGATGGCGCCCGGGCGTTCCAGCAGCGCGTGCAGCAGCGCGAATTCGCGCGCGGAAAGCTGCGAGCGGTCGCCCTGCACGAGCACCTCGCGGGTGGTCAGGTCCAACTGCACGCTGTCGTTGCCGATGACCGAATGCGCGCTGCCGTCACGCCGCCGGATGATCGCGCGCATGCGGGCGACGAGCTCGCGCATCTCGTAGGGCTTGAGCAGGTAGTCGTCAGCGCCGAGGTCCAGGCCGGCGACGCGATCGTCCAGGCCGTCGCGTGCGGTGAGCACCAGCACCGGCGTGCGGTCACCGCCCGTGCGCGCGTGGCGCAGCACCTCCACGCCGTCGCGCTTGGGCAGGCCGAGGTCCAACAGGACGCAGGCGTAGTCGCCATCGGACCAGGCGCTCTGGGCCAGCAGGCCGTCCTTGACCCAGTCGACGGACCAGCCTTGGCCGGCCAGCGCTTCGCGCAGGCTGTGCCCGATCATTTCGTCGTCTTCCACCAGCAGCACCCGCATGTTGGCCTCTCGTTCACCTTCCAATGCCGTCACCACGGACGATTCGCCGCTGCCAGAAGCGTAGTCCAGAAGACTTAGGCCGACGTGAGCAACAGGCGCCGTTCGATTTACAGAAACATACAACTTCCGTTCGTCGCCGGTGGTTTACCGTCAATCTTCTAACATTTGCTTACTAACGCCCTGGGCCCGCCGCAGTGTGGCAAATTCAACAAGTCCGCCCGTCTATCCTTGGAGATGCCTGACACGGTGGGTTGCGGATGAGGCAACGTGGCCCTACAGTTCATTCACCGCAGCTTAGGCATTCGGCTTAAGCACACATAGCGACACAACGTTAGGAGAAACCCGAATGAACACTTCCATCCGCGCCATCGCCGCCGCCGCCGTTGCACTGGCTGCCTCCACCACTTTCGCCGCCAGCGACACCGCCACCCTGAACGTGACGGCCAGCGTTGCCGCCGTCTGCAAGCTGACGCTGTCCGGCCCCATGGCCTTCGGCGCGCTGGACCCCACCTCGACCGCTGACGCGACCGCCACCGTGACGGCCAGCTACAAGTGCACCAAGGGCACCCCGGTCACCAGCTTCACCGTGAACGGCGTTACCACGGGCACGTACGCCGGCACGATGACGGGCGCCGGCACCACCCCCGACTCCATCGCCTACGCGATCGCCTGGACCAATCCGACCGCTTACACCGGCCTGGGCCTGGGCGCCGTCACCGCCAAGACGGTGAGCCTGGGTGGCACGATCCTGAACGCGAACTTCGTCAACGTGAAGCCCGACACGTACTCCGGTTCCGTCGGCGTCGCCGTCAACTACTAAGCCCCGGTCGCTCCGCTCGCGCCGCCCCGTCAACGGGGCGCGTGGGCGCGTGCGCCTGTGCCACGAGTAAATGACGATGCGCAAGTGTCCATCAACCAGATTGCCGTTGCCGGGGTTGCTTGCAGCCGCCCTGCTTCTCGGCAGCGGCTTGTCGGCACAGGCGGGAACCAGCAGCGGCACCCTGGCGGTGACGGCAACCGTGCTGTCCAAGAACAACTGCAGGTTCGCCACGTCCAGCCTGAACGTTCCCTTCGGCACGATCGATCCCGGCCTCACGTCGAATGCGACGGTGACGGTGACCAGCACCTTCAGGTGCGTCGGCAGCGCGGCGACGGCCGCCTACCTGATCTCCGTGGACGATGGCCTGTGGGCCACCGGCACCAATGCGCGCCGGATGCGCCATGCCACGACCACGACTGAATTCATGCCCTATGCACTGTCGGTCTCGCCGACGACGGGCACCGTTGCTAAGAACGTCGACGAAACGTTCACCATCATCGGCACGGTGTTGCCCGTGGACTACCAGAATCGTCTTTCAGGGGCCTATTCGGATACAGTCGTGCTCACGCTGACGCCTTGAAGTCCCGCGTCGGCGCAAGGAAGCCGCTGCCATGATGTCCATCCGCCCTGCCAGCCGGCGCCTTGCGCACGCTGCCGGCCTCCTGCTGGCCGCCTGCGCTGCCGGCCCCGCGATCGCGTCCGATTTTTCCGTGTCGCCCGTGCGGGTGGAATTGCGCCAGGGCGCCCTGAGCGAAACCATCACCGTGATGAACCATGCGGCCGGGCGTCTGCGGGTGTCCGTGAAACTCATGGAGTGGACGCAGGACGAGCAGGGCAACGACATCTACAAGGAGTCGGGCGACATCGTCTATTTCCCGCGCCAGCTGGAGGTGGAGGCCGAAGGCCGCCGCCTGGTGCGCGTCGGGGCCAAGGCGCCCGCCGGAACGACCGAGCGAACCTACCGGGTGTTCATCGAGGAGCAGCCGGAGCCGTCGGCGGACGGGCGCAACGCGCAGATCGCCGTCTACTTCCGCTTCGGCGTGCCCATCTTCCTGCCACCCGCCGTGCCGCGCATGCAAGCCGATGTCGGCGAGCCGAGCATGGACAAAGGCAAGCTGTCGCTGCAGGTGCGCAACGGCGGCAACCAGCACTTTCGCGTGATTCGGCTCGTCGTCGACGACGGCGCGGGCCACCAGCAGGAAATCGCAGGCTGGTATTCGCTGGCGGGTACGCAGAAGACCTACACCCTGGACATTCCCGCCGACGTCTGCCGCCGGGCGAAGACTCTGAACGTCACCGTCGAAGGAGAAGGCGTGCGCGCCGATCGCAAGCTCGATGTCGATCCCGCGCGCTGCCTCTGAGCGTCCTTCCGGCGGCCACCGGCCGCGGCCAGCCATTCCGTTCCCGCCTGCCGCCGCGCGGCGCGGCACCAGCGCCGCCGCCTGCCTGGTGGCCATCGCCCTAGGCTGCGGCGCGGCGCCCGCCGCGCAGGCCCAGTCGCGGCCGCCGGCCGCGCAAGGCGACGCCGCGCAGCCCGAGCACGCCATCCTGACCCTGCGCACCAACGGTGTGGAACGCGGCGAGTTCACCGTGCTGCGGATTGCGGACGGCGATTTCTGGATCGCCGCTGCGGACCTGCCCAAGCTGCAGATCGCGCCGCGCGAGCAGGCCCTGCGCCAACATGGCGGCGAGACCTGGTACTCCGCCCGCCGCCTGGGGGCCACGTCGGTGCGCTTTGATGAAGGGGACCTGCGGCTGGTGATCGACTTCCGCGCCGACGCGCTGGCCGGCACGCAGGTCGACCTGTCGAACCAGCCCCCTCCGGTGCCCGTCTCGGATGCGGTGAACAGCCTGGTCCTCAGCTACCGCCTGGGCGTGGAAAAACCGTCCGTTGGACCCACGCAGGTGGCGGCCGACACGGACCTGAACGTCCGGGTGGCAGGCATCCTGCTGCGCCAGGAGATGCGGTTCGACTCGGCGCCGGACCGCAAGCGGGCGACGCGCGGCGCGACCCAGGCGATCTGGGACGACCGCAAGAACGCGCGCCGCTACATCGCCGGCGACGTGGTGTCGAGCGCGGGCCCCTATGGCAGCACGATCACCGGGGCCGGGGCGATGGTGGCCAAGGTCTACGACCTGGCGCCGGACCTGGTGCGCCAGCCGACCGCCAACATCCACGCCAGCACGACGCTGCCCGCGGACGTGGAGGTGCAGGTCGACGGCACCACCATCTACCGGGGCCGTGTCGGGCCGGGGCCGATCAGCCTGGACAACCTGCTTCTCAGCGGCGGCACCCGCACCGTGCGCGTGGTGGTGACGGACACCTCTGGCCGCCAGCAGATCATCGAACAGCCCTTCCTCTTCGCCGATACGGTTCTGGCGAAGGGCTTCCACGAGTACAACTACTTCGCCGGCAAGCGCTCGGACATCACGGAGACCAACACCTTCGTCTACCGCGAAAGCGCGTGGCAGGCCTATCACCGCTATGGCGTCAGCGACGATGTGACAGTGTCGGCCGGGGGTGAAGGCAACTCGAATTTCTACAACCTCGGGGCCGGCATCACGCTGCGCAGCGACCGCGCGGGGCTGCTGGCCCTGGACCTGATGCGCAACACGGGCCGGGCCGCCGACAGCGGCGCGTCGGGTTGGTCGGTGCGCTACACCTACCAGGCACCCTTGGGGTCCCTGGTGCTCGGGCGGCGCGAATTCGGCGAGCGGTTCCACAGCTTTGCCAGCGCGCTGGACAATCCCTTTCCGCGCCGCGAGACACGCGTGGGCGTGGCAACGAGCCTGGGGAACCTGAATCTTTCCGCCGACCTGGTGCGCACCGTCAGGGCGTTGGCGACGCAGGACAACCGCTTCGTGCGCGTGTCCACCAATCTCTCGCGCAACCTCAGTGTCTTCGCCGAATACCAGACGACCCGCATCAACGGGTTCAACGGAACAGCCTTCAACATCTACCTTCGCGCCGACCTGGAAAACGACCGCTGGGTCAGCACCTCCGTCCAGACCCAGGCGGGTGGCAGGCGCGACTTCGAGGTGCAGGCCGGCCAGCAACTGCCGGCGGGTGAGGGCTTCGGCTATCGGGTGGGGGCCACCACGAGCTCCGGCAGCGCCGAGTCGTCAACGCGGTCGTCGTTCGTGGCCGCGGACTGGAACTTGCGGCCGGCCAGCGTGAGCATGTTCGCGCAGTCGCCGCTGGGGGGACACGGCGGAACCTATGTGCTGGGACAGGTTTCCGGCGCGCTGGTGGCGCTGGACGGATACTGGGGCATGACGCGGCAGGTCACCGATGGCTTCGCCCTGGTGAAACTGGGCGTGCCCCAGGAGAATGTGGAGATCCTCCTGAACAACCAGCCGCAGGGCCGTACCGATCCCCTGGGCCGGCTCTTCCTGCCACAGGTGGGCTCTTTCGGGCGCCAGGACATCACCATCAACGACAAGGAGCTGGGCATGCAGTACACGATGACCGAACGCAAGCGCACCATTGCACCCAGCTACCGCAGCGGCACCGTCGTCGACTTCGGCGTGCGCAAGGTCAACGCGGTGGCCGGCATGGCCTGGCAAATGGTCGCAGGCGCGCGCAAGCCGATCGCCTCCCGCGCCTGGACGATGGCGGGCGACGCGGGCTCGGTGAACATCGAAACCGGCTCCGCCGGGGACTTCTACCTGGAAAATGCGGAGCCGGGCGTGTACACCGGAACCCTGCGGATCCAGGATCGCTCCTACGTCTGCCGCATGACGGTTCCCGCTTTCCCGGAACCGGTGCACGAACTGAAGGAAGGCCTTGCCTGTGAGTAGGTTGCTGCTGCTGCTGATGCTGTGCCTGGCGCCACTGGCGGCGCCGGCGGCCGTCACCTGCCGGCTGGTCTCCGGCGGCAGCCTGGGATTCGGTTCGTACGACTTCTTCTCGCCTGCGCCGAACGACAGCTTGGCCAACGTGACGGTCAGCTGCAGCCGCGACGGCGGCCCGCAGAACAACACGCTGCTGATGCGCGTGGACCAGGGCTTGAACGGAGCGTCGGTGAACGCGCGGCGGCTCAGGCACACGGGAGGCAGCGGCGACACGCTGGCCTACGGCCTTTACCGGGACGTCGGCCGTACCAACGCGTGGGGCACCACGGACAGCGTCGACACGCTATCGGTGAACCTGTCCATCTCGAACAACAGCACGGCGTTGGCCACGTTCATCATCTACGGGCGCATTCCCGCCGGGCAGGATGTCAGCGCCGGCACCTACCGGGACACGGTAGGTGTGACGCTGATCTATTGAGCAGCGGACGGCACGCGCCGCCCGCGCTGGCGCTCAGACGGCGCCGGGCGGCACCGCGGTGACGTCGCCCGCGACGGCGGGGCCGTCGCCATACACATTGGACGTGGTGCTGGGCTGCACCAGCCAGTAGATCATGATGGCCCAGCCGATCAGCGGGATCAGCCACACCAACTGGAACCAGCCGCTCTTGCCCGTGTCGTGCAGGCGGCGCGCGCCGACGGCCAGCGAGGGCAGCAGCAACGCGAGGTTGGCCAGCAGGCCAAGCATGTCCAGGCCCAACACATTGAACACGACGGCAACCCCGACGCACAGCAGGAAGAACCACCAGTATTCCGAGCGGCCCGCACGCCCGTTGAAGTCGACGTACTTGTCCCGCAGGCAGCGGATGACGGCTGTCTTGAAGTCCATGAAACCTCTCCTCGTTAGTGCGCCGCCATCATACGAAAGTGCGCTGTGAACGCAAGCTTCTTCAGTCCGGGGAGGGCGGCAGGCTGTCGCTCAGGCGGCCGCCGAAGAAACCAGGGCGGTCCAGGAGGCGGTCGGCGAGCGCCCGGATCGACCTGGCGTCGCCCAAGGCGTCGCTGCCCAGGGCACGCACGTACCCCGCAGTGACGCTGCGGCTGTCGAGGCGTTCGGCCACGCGCAGGTAATGCCCGGATTCCGCCGCGCGTCCTTCCAGCAAAAGCACCAGGGCCATCGCCGCATGGCTTTCGCCGAAGTTGCGATCGAGCGCAAGGGCCCGCTCGAATGCGGGACGGGCGGCTGCCAGGTCCTGCAGCAGCAGGCACGCCCAGCCAAGCGCATGCCATGTGCCGATGTGGCCAGGCAGCGTGTGGATGGCGCGTTCGAGGTGTTGTCGCGCCCCCGCGATGTCGCCAGACTGCAAGTTCGCGAGACCGAGTGCCGACCACGTGCGGCCGTCGCGTGGATTGGCTTGCAGCGCCCGCTGCAGCAAGCCCGCCGCCTGGTCCGTTTGCCGGCGCGCCAGCGCCACGTAGGCCGCGGCAACGAAAGCCTCGGCCGTCGGCTGGGGATCGGCGAGGGCTGCCTCGGCGAGCGCAGTGGCCGCCGGAAAGCGCTCGAGATCGATCGCGAGCAGGGCGGCCACGCCCATCGCCCGGCACTGGAGCCGTCGGCTCGCCTGCTGCTGTTCGACCCACTGCCAGGCTTCGGACAGCAGCCCCAGGTGGTGCATGGCGCGCAGCCAGAGGGCCTGCAAGCGCCCGAGCATGTCGGGCTCGATCGCGGGCTCTGCGAGCGCGGTCGCCACGACATCGCGGCAAGCGGCGTGCTGGCCGGCGCACAAATGCACCAGCGCGATGTCATGCAATAGCGCCGCGTGATTGCCGGCGGCGGCCTGCACGCGCGCCAGTACTGCCAGGGCCTCGTCCCACTGGCAGCGCGCCATGGCGACGTGCGCGCGCCGATGCAGCCAGGCAGCCGGTTCCAGGTGGTGCGCCTCGGCGGCCTCGATCGCCTGCAGCGCGGCTTCGTGCTCGCCGGCGGACAGCGCCGCGTCGCACACTTCCGCGAGCAGGTGGGCGTTGGCGGGGTCCTGCGCCAGATAGCCCTGCAATTGCCGCAGCCGGTTGGCGCGCGAGGCCGGAGTCGGTTCCATGGCTTGTGTTTCTCCTAGCAAGACAGATCCCAGTCGGTCGCCGCGCCGAGCATCTTGCGAATGTGCAGCAGGGCCTGTTTGTGGATCTGCGAGATGCGCCCCTTCGTCAACTGCAGGTCGGCGGCTATGCGTTCGAAGGGAACATCCTGCAGGTAATGACTTTTCAGCACGGTGCGCTCCTGTGCCGGCAGCCGGTTGACGGCACGCAGAAGCCTCTCGCGCAACTGCTTGAGCTGCACGCCTTCGTAGAAGTGTGCGGTGCCCGCCGCACCCGGCAATTCGACCATCGCGGTGCCTTCGAGCATCCAGCATACCGCCAGGCCCACGCCCAGCTCCGCCACGAATCGCATCAGCTGCTCCGCAGTCTGCGGCGCGCCGCTCGCCCCCGCCGTTTGCGCGAGCGCGCCGTCGCGCACGTCCTGCAGCCGCTCCACCCTCAGGCGCTGCCGCACGGCGATCTGCTGCTGCTTTTCGGTGAGTTTTTCCAGGCCATTGAGGATGGCTCCGTGCATGCGGCGCGCGGCGAACGTGCGGAACTGCACTCCGCGCGCGGGATCGAATCGCTCCATGGCTTCCAGCAGCCCGACGCAGGCCAGCTGCTGATAGTCACCGAACTCGATTTCATCGTGGAAGCGCTTGGAGAAGTAGGACGCCGCGACAATTTTCGCGTACGGCATGTGGAGTCCCAGCAGGCGCTCACGGGCCTGCACGTCACCCGCGCCGCGCAACTGCCGCCACAGCAGCCCTTCGTCCTCCGAATGCGTCGCGTGCTCCACGCCACCCTCAGTGGAAGGAACCCACCAGCGCCTTCAGGATCAGCGACCAGCCGTCGACGAGGACGAACATGAGCACCTTGAGCGGGAGGGCCACGGTTGTGGGAGGCATCATCATCATGCCCAGCGACATCAGGACCGAGGAGACGACGAGATCGATGAGGAGAAAGGGCAGGAAAACGAGAAAGCCGATCTGGAACGCGGCGCGAAGTTCCGACAGCATGAATGCGGGGATCAGCTGCAAGGTGCCAATGTCCTGCATGCCCTGCGGTGGGCTGGCTCGCGACAGTTCCACGACCAGCGCCAGGTCCTGTTCGCGCGTCTGCCGCACCATGAATTCGCGCAACGGCGCCAGTCCCTTGGCGTAAGCGTCTTCCATGCCGAGGGCACCGCTCATGAACGGCTGGAAAGCGTGGTCATTCAAGTTCGTCAGCACCGGCGACATGGTGAACAAGGTGAAGAACAGCGCCAGCCCGATCAGCACGGGATTGGGAGGTGTCTCCGGCATCCCGATGGCATGCCGCAGCATGGAAAGCACAATGATGATGCGCAGGAAGGAAGTGACGCAGACCAGCAGCGCCGGCAACACGGCGAGCACGCTCAGTCCCAGCACGACGCGGACGGCCTGGGCCGTGTCAGCCGCACCGCGTTCCGCCGAAGCGGCGGCGGCTTGCGGACAGGCGACCACCAGGGCCGCCAGCAGGACCAAGACAAGGCAGCCGGATTTCATGGAAGTTCCTGGGCGCCGCCCTTGCGCTGCGACAGGACGGTCACTTGCTGTGCGGTGCAAGCCAGCAGGAATTCCTCGCCGTGCCACTGCACCACATGAACACTCGCTTGGGGCGTCAGCGCCACGCTGGCCACCCGGGCGGGAACGCCGCGCGTGTCCCGCGGCAGGTGCTTGACCATCGATGCAAGGGCGCCGGTGCTCCGTTGGAGCAACGAGCGCAGGCGCGCGGCGGTTGCCAACTTACAAGCCCAGTGGCAAGGGGAGCTCAGTGATGCGCACCGCGAAGGACCCGTCGACTGCCATCAGCTCGCCTCGGGCCACCACTCGTCCGTCGAGCACCAGGTCGACGGGGTCTTCGATCGTGCGTTCCAAGCGCAGCACTTCCCGCTCACGCGCCGCAAGCAATTCGCCCAGGGTCATGGCCACCGTCCCCACGCGGACCTGCAATTGCACCTTCACGGAATGCAGGGGGTGGATGCCCTGGACCAGCACGGCGCCGCCCGGCGTGGCGCCGTCAGCGTCCTCGAGCTCCAGAGGCTGGGCGCTGAGGGCCGACGCGGCACCGGCGTTCATGAACGATTCGATCATCTGGCTCATGGATTCAACTCCTGTGGACATCAAGCGGACGTAGCAACCAGTTCGACTGCCCGGCAAGCGCCACTGCGTGCGAGGTAGCCATCGAACACCGCGCGACCGCTGGCATCCCGCATGCAGAGCGGTTGGTCCAACGGATGCGGCAAGCGAACCACGTCACCGATTCGCAGCCGCTGGAGCATGGCGAGGTCCAGGTCGCAGTCTGTGAGCCGCGCCTCCACGCGCGTGGGGCAGCGGCTTGCCGACTCCAGGAGCGGGGCCAGCGGGGGCAGCGCGGAGCGGCGCGGACGAACCGGATCCGATGACCGACGCAACGCGTGCGGTACGCAAGTTGCATCGATCAGGAAGCGGGAGTTGCAAGGGAGCGTCGCCACGACAGCCCCGGACCACTTGCCTCGCGGTAAACCCACTTCAAAGGACGCGCCCCGATCCAGCCCGAGCGCCGTTGCCACGCGCCGGCAAGCATCCTGCCTGCAGGCTGTTGCGGCCCCCTGAACGAAGGGCGAGGAGCCGGCGTCGGAACCGAAGAGCAATTGCAGTTCGGCCTGCGCAGCAGGCGACCAGTGCACCCACGCGCCCGCGGCTGCGCCGGTGTCAAGCGGCTGCCATGGCTCGGGACCGACCTCCTCGGCCGCCACGCAGCAAACCCGTGCATCACGAGGCAGGGGGAGTCCCCAAGCCTGGCGCCAGAGAGTCAGTGATTCATGCAACACCGCGCTGACTCCAGAGAGCTCGGCGTCGCGCCAGGCATGCAGCTTGACGAGTTTCACTTGTGCTTCATCCCGAACAGCTCCTGCAACATGTCGTTCGCCGTCGAAATCACTTGCGACGAGGCCTGGTAGCCGCGTTGCATGACCACCAGGCTGCTGAACTCTCGTGACAGGTCCACGTTGGAGATTTCGAGCATCCCCGCGCGAAGGGGCCCGAACCCCGCATCGCCGGCACTGCCGACCGTCCAGGGAATGCCGCTTGCCTCGCGGAACTCGCCTCCGCCTAGTGCCTCGACCGCGTCCAGGCTTTCGAAGCGTCCGAGTGCCAGCCGCGAACCCTTGACTGTCTGGCCATTGCTGTAAGTCGCGACCAGCGTGCCGGCGGCGTCGAACGTCACCTTGGTCAGGCTGCCCGGCGCATAGCCGTCCTGCGACGTCATCGCGAGCGTGGAGAGGTTGCCGGAAGCGAACGATGTCACGTCGGCGCTCAAGTCCAGCGTGAGGGACTGCGCCGTGCCGCCTGCGGGCGCATAGGAGAACGTCAACTTGCTGGTGGCAGGCGTCGGCTCGCCATCCACGAAGACAACCTGGGACGTGCCCACCAGGGTTGCACCGTCGAACACCTCGACTTTCCAGCTGCCGGCAGCCGTTGCGTTGGTGTTGGTGAACTTCACGGAAAGCGCGTGCTCCTGTCCCGACGCATCGAACACCTTCACCGGGCTGACCGTTTGCTCCGTACCGGTGCTCGACAAGTTGCCGGTCAACCGGGCCAGGGAAGTTGCCTTGCCCGGTGAGACCCGCACTCCATCGAGTGTGATCTCCACGCTACGTCCCGCGCTGTCGAGCCCCATCACCTTGCTGCCGTCGATGCGGCTGACGAGCACCCCCTCCCCGTCGAAGCCGAACTGGCCCGCGCGCGTGTAGCGTCTCTGTCCTTGATCGTCTTTCAGGACGAACAGGCCCTCGCCGTCCACGGCGAGATCGAAGTCGTTGCCGGTTTGCCGCAAGTCGCCCTGGCTGAAGTCCAGACGGGTCCCGGCGGTGTCGAGGCCGTATCCGAGCTGCGTGGTGCGCCCGCCAGAGTTGGAGTTCGAATAGAAAAGGTCCGTGAACTGGAGGGTCGAACTCTTGTAGCCGGGCGTGTTGAGGTTCGCGGTGTTGTTGGCGATCGTGCGGAGCCCTTGCTGGTAGCCAAGGAGGCCGGAGACGCCGATGTTGATGGAATCGAGCATGTGTTCTCCTGGGGTTAGCGGACTGAGAGGATCTGGTTCAGGGCGATGTCCTGCAGGACGCTGCCGTCGGGCAGCCGGACAGAGAGCAACGGCGCATCGCCTTGCAGCAACAGCGCCGTGACGACGCCCGCGCTCTGGCCCGACGCCGTCGCCACGTCGACCGTGCGCCCGACCAGTCCCACGGACTGCAGCGCAGCCTGGTTCTCGATGAGCTGCTGCACCTTGTCGTTCAAGCGCTGCGATTGTTCGAGCGACGTGAACTGCGCCATCTGCGCCATGAAAGCCTGGTTGTCCATGAGCTTCAGGGGATCCTGGTAGGTCAGCTGGGTCAGCAGGATCTTCATGAAATCCTGCAGGCCCAGCGACGCATTGGAGCCCGGCGTGGCGGCTGCGGGCGGGACGGGGCCGATGTTCATCGTGATGTCTCCAGGGGTGAGGACGCTCGCGAGCCGGTCGCATACAGGGTTCGCCCGTTGCAGACCACCACGGCCAATGGCGCCAGGTTGGCGTGCTCTGAACGACGCAGCTCCGCAAGGATCGCCGCGGCGCGTGCGGACACGGCAGCCGCGTCGCCATCCGCGCCGATCCAGACGTGCAGGCCGTCGTCGGCGCATTCAACGTGCAGCCGCAGCGTGTCACTCTCCAGCGGCGACTCGCGGGGAACCGCCGGCGTGCGATGCGGCGTTTCCTGCTCGGTTGGTGCGAGACTGGCTGCGAGCCTGCAACCACTTGCGACCGCGGGTTGCGGGGAATGGATACCGGACGGCTCGTTCGGCGTGATGGAAAAGCTCTGGGCCGCTGGTGTGAGCGAAGCAACGGGAATCACACCGGTGCGCTCCACCGCTGACGACTGCCGGGCGACCAGCGCAACGCAAGGGTGCATCACCGCGAAGGAAGCAGCAGGGACCACGTCCATGCCGCGAGCGTCGACAGTTCCTCCAGGCCAACCGCCCGCGTGCTCCTGGGAAAGTCCCGGCCAGGGCGTGGCATGCAACCAGGCACAGGCCTGCGCGCGGCGCCACTCGCGGTTCCACTCCTGCGCATGCGACGCCAAGCCGTTGTGGGCCAGCGCCTGGCGGGCAGGTCCTCCTTCCATACCGACCGCAAGGAAGAATGGATTCATCCCTTGCTCCTGCCCTGCGTGCGCGCAAGCCAATCGAGGTCGGCCTCCCGGCTCTGCCGCCTGGCGGCCAGCGCAACGTGGGCGCGCAGCTCCTGGTCCTGCAGGCGCTGTACGACGGCCAGCTTGCGATCCCGCTCGACACATTCGTTCAACGCATCGCTCACCTTGCGCTCGGCCATTCGCGCCGACGTCTCGCGGACGCTGCGTTGCTGCGCAAGATGCATGAGATGAAACAGTGCGTGGCGGTGCGTGCGCGCATCGAGCGTGCCTGACAGGGCCGCGGCAGCCGCGGCGGCAGCAACCGCCTCGCGCTCCTGCAGCGCAAGCACCTCTTCTGCCAACGCGACGGCCTCGATCTTCCTCGCCCCGAGCGAACTCCTGGCGGCTTGCAGCTGCGCATCCAGCATCTTCTGCAGCGGTGCGAGGCAGGACCGGAACAATCGAATATCGACCCCGCGCGGCATGCGTGCATTCATGACGTCCTCCCCGGCTTGAGCAGCTGCGAGAGCTGCCGCATGGCCTCGTCGCGCGGCGTGCCCCCGGCATCCTGCCGCAGCCATTTGGACAGCGCGGACTCCAGCGCCAGTGCGGCATCCAGTTCTGGATTGCTCCCCTTCACATAGGCGCCGAGTTCCACCAGTTGCCGATTGCGATCAAGCACGGAGAGGTGGCGCAAGGCTTGCACGGCCAGCGCCCGCTGCGGTGCGTCGACCAGGTCTGACATGACGCGGCTGGCACTGCGCAGGACATCGATGGCGGGATAGTGGCCTTGCTGCGCCAGGTCGCGAGATAGCACCACGTGCCCGTCGAGGATGGCGCGCAGGTTGTCGGCGATCGGCTCATTGAGGTCGTCACCCTCCACCAGGACCGTGAACAACGCAGTCACCGAACCCCCGGAAGGCGAGGTGCCGCATCGCTCGCAGATCTGCGGCAGCTCCGCGAACACCGATGGTGTATAGCCTCTCGCCGTCGCAGGCTCGCCCGCCGCCAATCCGACCTCGCGCCGCGCCATTGCCAGGCGGGTGATGGAGTCCATCGTCAGCAACACCGACTGGCCTCTTTCCGCGAAGTAGCGGGAAATCGCCACTGCGGCGTGGGCTGCACGGATGCGGCAAAGCGCCGGCTGCTCCGAGGTCGCAACGAGCACCACGGAACGCGCGAGTCCTTCGGGGCCGAGCTGGTCTTCGACGAACTCCCGGACCTCCCGTCCCCGCTCGCCGATCATTGCGACGACGTTGATGTCCGCCTGGGCTTGCCGCGCGATGGCCCCGAGCAGGCTGCTCTTGCCGACGCCGCTGCCGGCGAAGATGCCGACCCGCTGCCCGGCGCCGAGCGTAAGCAGGCCGTCGATGGCGCGAATGCCGGTCTCAAGAATCCGCGCGATGCGCGGGCGCTGCATCGGACTTGCCGCAGCGGGGTAGAGGGTGCACCGTCCCGGGGGCGCGGGCGGCGGCAGCCCGTCGAGCGGGTCGCCGAACCCGTCGATGACTCGGCCGAGGAGTTGAGGACCGACGCGCACTTCCGCCTTGCGGCCGAGCGCGACCACCCGCGCACCGGCGCCCATGCCTCGCAGCGGCTCGTACGGCATCAGGAGCACCCGGGTCCCCTCGACGCCCACCACCTCCGCACGCAAGGGCGCGATGTTGCCGTCATCGCGGGCGAACACGTGGCACATCTCACCGAGCTCCGACCGGGGCCCCTCTGCTTCGATGGCCAGTCCCTGCATCCGGCGTACCCAGCCGATGCGTTGTCCGAACTCGCTTTTGCGCAGGAAAGATTGGTAGTGGTCCGTCATGGCGTTCACGGCGTTCCTCCCGCACCGGCGCTGGCTTGCTCCGCGCGCGCCTCACGGGCCATCAGCAGGGCTGCCTTGCACCCCGCCAGCAGGGTTTCCAACCTCGCATCCAGTCCTCCCGAGCCGGATTCGAGGATGCTGCCGCCCAGTGCGACCTCGGGATCGCCGCGCCAGGCAATGGACTGGCCAGGTGCGCCGGCGACTCCTGCCCGATCCAGCAGTGCCGCATCGGCAGGATGCACGCGCAGCAGCAGTCGCGGCGCGTCACCCGCCGCGGCCATCGCCTGGACAAGTGCTGCGCGCACGCTTTCGGGATGGAACGCCACCTCGCCGACGATCCGGCAGATGGCCTGGTAGCACAGGGCGATGAGGTCGTCTTCCACCAGCGAGGACGCCTGCGCCCACATTCCGTCCCATGACCGCGCAAGGGCCAGCAGCCTGGCTCTCTCCTCCACCAGTGCCGCAGTTGCGCTGGTCACGGCGCGCGTGGCCGCCTCACCCGCTTGCCGCTGCGCTTCTTCCTGGCCGATCCGCAAACCCTCCTCATGGCCACTGGCCAAGCCTTCCGCCCGACCCTGCCGCACACCTTCGGCGAAGCCGGCGCTCGCTGCATCCCGCAACGTCTGCTCCGCCCTCGCGCCTGCATCGCCATGGTCAGCGACGACGGGCGCGCGGCGCAGCCGCAGCGGCACCGCATCGACCGGCATCCCGCGGAACACGGCGTCGTCCATCAGCCGTTCTCCCGGCGGAAGATCCGCCATGTCCATCGGCGCAGCAGGTCCCACGGCGAGGACGCGGCATCGACAACGAGCTGGCGCCGGGCTTCAGCGATGACCAGTCTTTCGAGCTCCGGCGCCCGCGAGAGGCTGGCCGCCAGGGTCTCCAGCGAACTCCGATCGCCTCGCGGCAACGTGCGCAGCAGTGGCGCGCGCCAGTCCGGGCGGGCTGCGATCAACCTCGCCGACACCTGCGGCGGCTGCAAACGGAGCCACCGCGCCAGCGAACGAGCGGAGCCCGCCGACAACGCGCTCTCCTGCGCGGAATCGGCTGCGGCCGCGGCGACTGGCGGCTGCGGCAGTGTTGCGTCCCGCAGCAAGGCGGGGTCTGGGGGAATGCCGATGGCTTCCAGCTCGGCGAGCAACGGCTGCAACAGGCTGCGATGGGCGGAGGGTAGCTCGCTCAGCAGCCAGTCCCGATCGACAGGGGACATCGCATGGACGGCCAATGCCGCGCGGCGTTGCGCTAGTGGGTGCGTCGTCACGTTCATCGCCCTGCCCCAGCTTCCGGCTGCACTCCGTCGGCGAGGGCCGGCGAGGATTCGAGCATCCACGACTGCACCTGCGCCAATGTGGCGCGGCGCTCGCGCTCCGTGAGCTGTCGCACCCTGGTGCGGGCCGAAGACCGTTGGCGCCAGGCAAGCGCGGCGGCCGCAAGTCCGGCGAAGGCCAGCAGCCCTGGCATCCAGGCCGGGAAGGTCGCCGGAGCCCCTGTCGCAGAAGGCGCTTCCGCCACGAAGCCGGGTGGGGCCGGTTGCTGCGCCACGCTCACGGCAGCAACGGCCTGCACGACGACGGTGTCGCCGCGTTCGACCGATGCACCGACGGCGGCGGCCACCAGCTTGTGAACCTCCGCTCGCTGCTGCTCCCCGAGCGGCTGGCGTACCAGTGCGACGACGTGGATGCGGCGGATCGCTCCCGCCTGGCTGACGACGTGCTCGGTCCTGCGCCCGGCCTGGTATTCCACGTCGCGCTGCATGCTGTTGCCACGCCCAGCGCGGGCGTCGGTGGCGCGCGCGTCCGGCGTGCCGTTGTCGCGCGCCGACTCGCGCTCGCGGACCAGCACGCCCGCGGGAACGCCACCTGCCCTCGGGTCGGAAGCGGGAACCACGTCCTCGGTTGTCACCCGCACGTGGTCCATGTTGAGCGTGACGTCGACGCTGGCAAGAGCCTGCCCAGGCCCGAACGCCTGGTCGAGCACTGCAGTTGCCTTGCGGGAAAGATAGTTCTCGGTTTCGCGCTTCCACTCCAGCCTTGCGCTGCCGCCGGCGTCCGACTCGGCATCCGAAGATCGGCTCAATGCAACGCCGTGCTGGTCGACGATGGTCACTTCGCCGGCGATCAGCCCAGGGACGGCCGCCGCGACCAGGCGCTGGATCCCGCTCACCTGTTCGCCCCGCAGCGCCTGGCCGGCACGCACGGTGAGCGTGAGCGCAGCCTTCGGACGCGCGGCGTTCTGCTTGAACAGTCCTTGTTCAGGCAGCGCCAGGTGAACCCGGGCATCGCGGATCTCGGGAAAGGACAGGATCGTGCGTGTCAACTCACCCTGGAGCGCGCGTTGGTAATTGATCTTCTGCGCGAAATCGGTCACGCCGAAATCCGTGTTGTTGAACAGCTCCAGGCCGACCGTACCATGCAAGGGAAGATCGCGCCCCATCAGCTTCATGCGCAGCGTATGCACCTCGGCGCGGTCCACCATCACCGTGGCCCCTGCATCCGCAAGCACATAAGTGGCCTTCAACTTGTCCAGCTCTGCCGCCATCACGGCTGCGTCCTGCGGGCGCAAATCCGAGAACAGCACGGCGTAGTCCACTCGCAACGTCCACCAGGCCGCGGCCGCGAGGCTCACCACTGCGGCCAGGAATCCCGCCAGCAGGATCCGCCTGGCTTGCAGGTTCAACGTCATCCACCACGCTTTCATCGGCGGCTCCTAGATCTGCATGCGCATGACATCCTGGTACGCCTCCAGGACGCGATTGCGGACTTGCAAGGCGAACTGCAGCGCGATGCGGCTTTCCTCCAGGCGCACCATCACCTCGTGCAGGTTGGCCACTTCGCCCACGGCCAGGCGCTGCAGATCTCCCTGCACTGCCAGCAATTGGCCGTTCAGTTCCTGCAGGCCCCCGCTGACGCGCGCGGAGAAGCTCGGTCCGGCGGAGACCTCGGCAGCGGATGGCCGACCGACGGAGAGAGGGCCCACCTCGTCGTGGGCGCCGACGCCTTGCAATGCTTCGATGTTCATGATCCGCGCCCGATCTCCAGCGTCTTGAGGGCCAGCGAACGGGTGGTGTTCATGGCGGCAACGTTGGCCTCGTAGGACCGCATTGCGCCCATCAGGGTGACCATCTCCGTCGCCGGATCGACCGGCGCGTACGCAACGAAGCCCTTCGCGTCCGCATGCGGGTGACCGGGTTCATGGACCATCCGTGGCGCCGTCAGCAAAGGCTCCACCGTCACCGCCGGCATGGCCCCCGAGGCCAGGCCATCCGACACCAGGGCGCCGAAATGCGTGAGGCGTGCCACGACGCGCATCGGCTGGAATCCGCTGGCCCCAGGTGCCCGCACCGTGTTCGCGTTCGCGAGATTCACGGCCGAGACGTCCACGCGCGTGCGCTCCACATGCATGCCCGATGCACTGATGGCAAACGCCTGAAGGTAGTCCATGCCTATTTCCTCCCGTCGGCTGCGGCAAGTGCCAGGATCGAGAGGTGCCGCGACAGGCCCTGGAGCAAGGCCTGGAAGTGCACGGAGTTACTGGCCAGTTCCGCCATCTCCGCATCCAGCTGGACGCGGGTTGCGACGCCGGCAGCGTCCAGCAGCGGCTCCAGCCGGCCCCGCAAGGCGGAAATCTGGGATGGCTCGAGCGACCCGCGTTCCAGCAGCGTCCCCCTGGCCTCCTCGAGTGTTGCGTCGAAGCCCAGGCGCAAGGGGACGTACCCTTCGGTGCCGGCATTCGCGATGTTGGACGCAACCGCTGCCTGGCGCGAGGCTCCGGCGGTCAGCGCGGACGACAGCGCCGCCGTCGTGATTGCCTCGATGTTCCATGCCATGGACCTTGCTCCTGTCACTGGACCACCAGCTCGCCATGCAGGGCCCCGGCCGCCTTGATGGCACGGAGAATGGAAATGATGTCCCGCGTGCTGGTCTTCATGCGGGCCAGGGACTGCACGAGGTCGGACACCGTTCCGGCTGCTGCCAGATAGGCAACGCCCGTCGTCTCCTCCACTTCGACCTGCGTGTTGGTGACGATGGCGGTGTTGACGCCCCTCCCGGCGACGCCGAGGTAAGCAGGTTGCGAGGCACTGTTCTGGCTGGCGATCGAGATCTTCAGGTCCCCGTGGGACACCGCGACACGCGAGATGCGCACGTCGCCCCCTGTCACCACCGTCCCCGTTCGTTCGTTGATCACGACGCGCGCGCGACGGTCCGGCTGGACCGAGACGTTTTCAAGCCGCGAGAGGAACGCGACCGTCTCCTGGCGCAACTCCGCGGGAACCTCGATATCGATGCCGGACGCGTCCCGCGCGCGGGCGATACCGGGCGCCACTTGCGCATGGATGGCCGCAACGATGCGCGTGGCGGTGGTGTAGTCCGGCTCGTTGAGCACGAACGTCACCTGCGAGGGCGCGACCTGGACGCCCCCCATGCCGACTTCGACCGTTGCGCCGTTCGGGATCGCCCCTGCAGTGGGGTGGTTCTTTTGCACCACGTTGCCATTCGCGTCATAGCGGTGGCCCCCGATGGAAAGCGCCCCTTGTGCCAGCGCGTAGACCTTGCCGTTCGGTGCCCGCAACGCAGTCAGCAACAGGTTCCCACCCAGCAGGCTGCGCGCGTCGCCGCTGGAAGCGACGGTGACGTCGAGCGTGTCTCCTTCGCGTGCGAATGCCGGCAGGGCGGCACTGACCATGACCACCGCCACGTTGCGGCTGTTCACCTGCTCGGGCGGCACGCTCAGGCTGAACTGGGACAGCACGTTCGACAGCGCCTGCCGGGTGGCCCGGTTCGCCGCCGAGTCGCCCGTTCCGGCGAGCCCCGTGACGATTCCGGTGCCGACCAGGATGTTGTCCCGCCACCCTTGCACCTTGCCCAATTCCTTCACGCGCATGGGAGCCTCCCTGCCGGTACAGGGCCAAGCCAGGGAAAAGGACAGCAAAGCGATCAGCAGGTGGCGCACGGCAACCATGTCAGAACCCCACGATGTCCAGCAACTGGCGCCACCACGCCCGCCTGCTGCGATCGGTGACGTCGCCTGCGCCAACGTAGGTGATCCGGGCATCCGCGATGCGCGTGGACTGCACCACGTTGCCGTCGGTGATGTCCACCGGCCGGACGACGCCTTCGAGCCGGACCTTCTGCGACTCGTCGTTGACGGTCAGGTCCTGGGTCCCGGCAATGCGCAACTGGCCTCCCGGCAAGACCTCCTGCACCACGACCGTCAACGTCGTAAGCAGGCGGCTTGCCCTTTGCGTGGCGCCGCCGCCATCGAACTCGCTGCCCACGCCCAGGGCGAGTTGCGAACTGCGGCTGCCATAGAGCGCTTCGGCGTGGAGCCGATTGGTTCGTCGCGTTCCGGTGTCCGCGCTTGCGCTGGCGCTCGTGTTCTCGTAGACCTGGACGGTGAGCACGTCGCCCGCACGGAAGGCTTTGTTGTCCGCGGTCAGGCCGCGCCAGGCGTCTTCGCGAAACAGGCTTTGTGCAGCAGCTCCTTGCAGAACGGCGCCAAGCAGGCAGGCCAGCAGGAAGAGGAGCGCCTTCATGGCGCCAACTCCAGTTGGCCGCGACCGACCACTTTCGCGAACAGGATCCCGCTCGCATTGCTCGATGTGCGAACACGAACCCGCTGGCCCACCCGGCCATCCTGCAGGACTTCCACGCGGCTCTCCAGTGACACCGCGCCGGAGGTCGTCCGCAACGCTGCCCACTCGCCACGCGACACCGCGGACGCATCCACGGGCGGCTCATCCTGTCCTGTCGCTGCGCGACCGCTGGCGACCGGCGCGGCCTGTTCCCGGCGCGCGGGGACGCCGGCGATCTCCACCGTGACAGGGTAGCTGCGGATGAAGCGGTCGTTGACCCACACATCCACCCACACGAGCACGCGATTGCGCAGCAATTCACCCGAATCAACGGGTCGGGGCATCAATCGCACGGCCCCGTCCGGCATCTCCACGTCGCGCACGGGAGTACGCACCCGCAGTTCCGCGTGTTGTCCGGATGCAGACATCCCACGCCGGACACTCTCCATCGCGGCGTGTGCGATCTCATCCCCTCTCAGTTGGCGTGACGTCCGGATGACCCTTGCTGCGTCGGCGCCTCCCCAGCGCAAGGTCTCTGCGGCAAGACCCGTGGAGCGGCGTACCCAGTCCGCGAGCGTCTCCCTGTGCACGAGGGCCGACTCGCCTGGCTGGGGTGCCTGGCCGACCTGCAGGTTGACGAGCCTGCGAACCAGCGAGAGGTCGCCGGAGTGCAGTCGGACGATATCTCCCAGCATCACCTGGCCATCGGACACCCGTGCCTGCGGCAACAGCTCCAGGTCGGCGCGAAGAGCTTCCGCCGCGGCAGGGGCAGCAGCAAGCACCACCAGCAGGAGCAAGGGCCTGATCATCGCCGCAACCCGTTGATCAGCCCGAGCATCTCGTCAGCGGCCTGGACCACTTTCACGCTGGCTTCATAGGCGCGCTGTGCCACCATCAAGCCCACCATTTCGTCGACCAAGCGCACGTTGGAGCCCTCCAGCATGCCTTGCACGATGCTGCCCATGCCGTCTTCGCCCGCCCTGCCCGCGATCGGCTCGCCGGACGCCTCGGTCGAGCGGTATACATTTCCACCAACCGACAGCAGTCCCTGGGCGTTCGTGAAGCGAACCAGCTCGATCTGGCCCACGTCCACGGGATTCGCCTGGTTGGGCACGCGTGCCTGGACCCGCCCGGTGGACGAAACGATCAGCGCCTCTGCGTTGCCGGGGACGGAAACGGACGGCTTCAGCGGGACGCCGGCAAGCGTCGCCAGCTGGCCGTCGGCATTGACCTTCAGCGTGCCGGCGCGAGTGAAAGCCCGGCTGCCGTCCGGCAGCGTGAGCTCCAGGAAGCCATCGCCGACGATCGCGAAATCCATCGGCGAATCGGTCTTCTTCAGGTCTCCCGCATCGAACACCTTGGCGCTCGAGGACAGCTGGACGCCGGCGCCAATGGCAGTGAGGGCAGCCGTGTCCTCCAGGGGCGCGCCTTGCTGTCCGGCGGCTGCACCTGTCACCACGAGCTCAGAAAAGCTGACGCGGTTCTTCTTGAAAGCCGGCGTATTGACGTTGGCGAGATTGTTCGCGATCGCGTCCACGTTGGCCTGCTGCGCCTGCATGCCGGTGGCGCCGATGTACAGGGCATCAAACATGGCGCGCCTCCCTGTCCAGATCCTGAATGGACTGCATCACGATCCCTCCCCGAGTTTGCGAATGCTGGTGGCCAGCATGTCGTCGTATCCGATCGCCACCTTCTGCATCGTCTCCATGTGGCGCATCGTCTCCATCAGGCGCACCATTTCGTGCATGTGGGACACATTGGAGTTCTCCAGGAAACCTTGTTGCACCTGGAGCAAGCTTTCGGGGACGGCGGCCGCATCGCCCCCGATGCGGAAGCGGCCGTCGCCCGCGCGATCCATGGGGGCGCCTCCCTCGAACTGGACCACCTTGAGCTGCGCCACGGCTTGCGCGCGGCCCGCGCCCGCCGGTGCTGCAGGGTCGAAGATGCGACCGGAGGCGTCGATCACCGCCTGCCCGGCCGGCATCTGGATCTCCCCCGCGGTTCCCATCACGGGGTGCCCCTGCTGTGTGACCAGGCGCCCACGCGCATCGACGCGAAAGTTTCCTTGGCGGGTGTATGTGGCACCCTGGTCGGAGGCGACCTCGAACCATCCGGGGCCGCCCACGGCGAGATCGAGCGATTGCCCCGTGGCTTTCAAGGTGCCGGGGCGCGGGTCGAAATGCACGGAGAGTGGCGCGGGTTCGGCTGTGCCGACGGCGCCCACCGCGGCTGCAGCACCCATGCGCGCGGCGAACGGCATGGCGGCCACGATCTCCCGCTTGTAGCCCGTGGTGCTCGCATTCGTGATGTTCATGCCGATGCGTTCCAGGCGCGATACGTCCGACTGCATGCTGCCCAGGACGAGGGAGAGGATTTCGTTCATGCGGATGCCCCCGCGACACCGACAGTCGCAAACGACTTCAGTTCGATCACCTGCGGAATTTCCGCCATGGACAGCACCCTCAAGTGGGGCAACCCCCGCTCGGACAGCGTGCGCAGGTGACGGCGCAGTTCAGGTGCGCACAGCAAGACCGGCAGGAGATTGCTCTTCATCATCTTTTCCGCGTGCTGCATGAGCTGCAGCAGGAATCTCTCGAGCAGCTTCGGCTCGATCACGAATCCACCGCTCGTACCGTCGCGTCGGGCAGCCTCCAGGTTCTGCAGTAAGCGGCTCTCGATGGTCGGGTCCAAGGTCAGCACGTGCAGCGTCGGGGAGCCGCCGGCAAGGCTCTGGCAGATCGCATGGCCCAGACGCTGGCGCACGGCTTCGGTGAGCTGCGCGGTGTCTTTCGTGATGCGAGCCGCGTCGGCCAGCGTCTCCAGGATGGCCTCCACATGCCGGATCGAAACCTTTTCGCGCAGAAGGTTCTGCAGCACCTTCTGCACATCGCCCACCGACAGCAGCACCGGAATCAATTCCTCGACCAGAGCCGGCTGCGACTGCCGCAGGCGGGCCAGCACCTTGTCCGTCTCTTGCCGCGTGAGCAGTCGCGGTGACTCCCGCCGCAGCACCTCGGTAAGGTGCGTCATGAACACCGTCTCGGCGTCGACGAGAGTGTAGTTCGCCTGGAGCGCCTGCTCGCGGTGCTCGGGAGCGATCCAGAGTGCAGGCAGTCCGTAAGTGGGATCGCGCGTGGGCTCCCCCGCAACGGAACGAACGTCGCCGCGAGGGTGAATGGCGAGCAAGTATCCGTCCCGTGCTTCGCCACGCGCGGCCAAGGCTCCGTCCACGTGGATCTCATACGCGTCGGCCGCCAGCCTGCTCGTCCCGCGGAACCGGATCGCGGGCAAGACGAGTCCGAATTCCTGCGCATGCTGCTTGCGCAAGGCCGCGATGCGATCCTGGAAAGCGCTTTCCACTCCGGCGGCCAAGCCCGGCCAAGGACTGCCGACGTGCACTTCCACCGGGTCCACCGGAGCGAGCACATCACTTTCTGGGGATGCCGTCGTTGCGGCAGGCGGGGTGTCGGTGCTGCCCGCGCTCCGGTGAATCCGGTGGGCCACATACGCGGCCAGTGCTGCTGCGCCCATGAGCAGCAACGTCGGCAACGCCGGGATGCCCGGCAGGCAGAGCAAGCCGCCCAGCGCTGCAACCACCAGCACCAACGTCTTCGGGAAGGCCGTCACCTGGCGCAGCGCTTCCTGGCTCAAGTTTCCATCTGACGCGGACCGGGTCACGATGATGCCGGTGCCCACGGCGATGATCAACGCCGGGACCTGGGTCACGATGCCGTCCCCTATGGTGAGCAGCGTGTAGGTTTGCAGGGCCTGCGCCCAAGGCATCTTGTGCTGCAAAACACCGATCACCAAACCGCCGATGATGTTGATCAACAGGATCAGGATCCCGGCGATGGCGTCACCCTTCACAAACTTGCTAGCGCCGTCCATCGCGCCGTAAAATCCCGCCTCTTTTTCCAGGTTCTTGCGCCGGCGCTGCGCCTCCGCCTGGTCAATGAACCCCATGTTCAGGTCCGCATCGATGCTCATTTGCTGGCCGGGCATGCTGTCCAGAGTAAAGCGCGCGGCCACCTCTGACACTCTCTGGGCCCCGTTCGTGACCACCACGTACTGAACGACGATCAGGATCAAGAAAACGATCAGGCCCACGACATAATTTCCGGCAACCACATACGAGCCGATCGCACCGATCACGCGTCCTGCATCGCCTTCCGACAGGATCAGACGCGTTGCGGCCACGTTCAAGGAAAGCCGGAACAGGGTCGCCACGAGAAGCAGCGAGGGAAACGTCGAGAACTCGACGGGCCGCGTCATGAAAAATGTCAGGAGCAAAATCAGGAATGCAAAGCTGAAATTGGCCAGGACGAGAAAGTCCAGCAAGGGTTTGGGAATGGGGACGAAGAGCACCACCAGCACGCCCAGCACGGCGAGCACCAGCACCACGTCGGAATGCTTTCCCAGCAACAGTTGCATCTTGTTCATGCAACCACCCCTGCCTGCCGCCGCTCGCGCATCGCAAACACCCACACGATGATCCGCGCCACCTCCACGTGAAAGTATCCCGGCAGCGACTCCTGCAACGCCGCTTCGTGAAACAGCCGGCGCGCCAGCGGCGGGTTCTGGACCACCACCACGCGGTGGCGCGCCGCGATCTCGCGCATGACGGCTGCGAGCTGTCCCGCTCCCTTGGCGACGACACGGGGGGCATCCATCTCTCCATGCACGTAGCGAAGCGCCACCGCGTAGTGGGTGGGATTGGTGAGCACCACGTCGGCCGTTCGCGTGTTGCTCAGCGCCATGCTGCGCTTGAGCATCTCCCGCCGCAACTCCCGCAGTCGGCTGCGAATGCGCGGATCGCCCTCGCGGTTCTTGTGCTCCTCCTTCAACTCGCGGCGGCTCATCCGCATGCGGCGGCCGAACTCCGCGCGCGTGTAGGCCAGGTCGATGAGGGCCAGCACGGCCAGCGCGATGACCAGCTTGGTGCCGAGGGCGCCGGCGTCTTCCACCAGCAACTGGAGGAAAGGTCCCGGTTCCAATCCCTGGATGCGGTGAAATTGCGGCAACAGGGCTCGCAAGGCGAACCATGCGGTCAGTCCCAGCACCAGCATCTTGATGCACGCACGCGCCAGCTCGAACAGGCTGCGCATCGAGAAGATCCGCTTGAAGCCGGTCGCGGGGTGGATGCGGCTCATGTCGATCGCAAGCGGCTCCATCGACAGGACCACGCCGGTCTGTCCGACGGTGGCGGCGATGGCGGCAGCCATCACGAGGATGAACAGGGGCAGGAGGAAGGCGATGCCCCCGCTCACCATCTGCGAGACCAGCTGCCAGGGCGCACGCTGCGCCGCATCTGCCTGCGCGATGGCGACGAACAGGCTGCGGCACAGGCCGACCAGTTCGCGCATCGCGGCGACGCCATGCCAGCAGAGATAGATGACGGCCACGGTCAACACGGCGGCGGCCACCACTTCGGTGCTGCGTGCCGTTTGCCCCCGGTCCCGCGCTTTCTCCAGCTTGAACGGGGTCGCTGCTTCGTTGCGGTCCAGGTCCTGCTCGGACATCAGCGTGTCCCTCCGGTGGACAGCCATGCACTCCAGGCCTGGAAGATGCCTGCATACAGCCGTCCCGCGGGCGCACCCAGGGCGGCCGCCCAGACGCTCAGGGCAAGCAGCCCGCCGATGATCTTCACCGGGATTCCCAGGACCAGCATGTTCAGTTGCGGCAAGTTGCGGGAGACCACTCCCAGTGCGAACTCGAGCAGCAGCAAGCTCAGGACGACGGGTGCGGCGAGCGCGAAACCCAGGCCGAACAGCACGGCAGCCTGTCGCGTCAATGGCTCCGCCGCAGCGGCTGCGGACCACCCGCCACCGATGGGCATGCGCTCGACGCTGAAAGCGATGCCACGCAGCAGCGCGTGATGGCCGTTCACCGCGAAGAAGAACACCACAGCGAACAAGCCGATCGCGGAGGAGAGGATGGGCAGTTGCGTGCGCGTGAGGGGATCGAACACCTGCGCCACGCCAAAGCCGATCTGGATGTCCGCCAGCCTGCCTGCCAGTGCGAAGCCGGCGAACGCCATCAGAACCCCCAGCCCCAGCGTGGCCCCGATCGCGGCTTCCTGCAAGGCGGCGCGCACAAGATCACCCACGTTCGTGGGCACCGCGGTCATCTGCTGCGCGAACGGCAGTGCAATGACGCAAGCAAGGCCGAGCGTGATCAGCAGCCGGGCCACCGTCGGTACCGGAATCGCGTACAACACCGGCGTGAGGAGCAGCAGCGCGGCGATGCGTGTCGCCAGCAGCAGCACGCCTGCGATCCAGGGTTCCCCGAGCGATGCTGCGATGTCGGCCATGGCTGCAGCTCAGACGAGCATGGGGATCTGCGACCACAGGCCCACCGCAAACCGGCACAGTGTGCGCAGCATCCAGGGTCCGAACGCGATGATTGCCGCGCCGGCGACCAGGAGCTTCGGAACGAAGCTCAATGACATTTCCTGAATTTGCGTGACTGCCTGCAGGATGCTGATCACCAATCCCGCGAGCATCGTCAAGCCGAGCACCGGCAGGCTCACCAGGAGTCCTGTCCAGAAAAGGTCCGCCGTCAACTTCAGCGCCAGGTCGCCGTGCACCGCACACTCCCGCTAGACATCGAGCGTGGATCGTGCCCGCCGGTCGCCGCCTGGTTCAGTGCGAGATGTCACATGGCCTCGTCACATTGGGCCATCGTTCAAATGAAGGGAGCGCCGCGTGCGTTCAGCCTGGAAACAGGCTGGACGCAAAAACAAAAAAGCCCACCGAAGTGGGCTTTCTGTCTGAGCGTTTCCGCTGAGTGTTTGGTTGCGCGGGCAAGATTTGAACTTGCGACCTTTGGGTTATGAGCCCAACGAGCTACCAGGCTGCTCCACCGCGCGTCAGAGGGAGAAGTATAGCTTATTCAGCGGCCGCTTGCTCGTTGCCGGCAGCTTCGGTGGGCTCGGGACGGTCCACCAGTTCCACCAGCGCCATCGGCGCGTTGTCGCCGACGCGGAAGCCCATCTTCAGGATGCGGGTGTAGCCACCCGGGCGCGCCTTGTAGCGCGGGCCGAGTTCGTTGAACAGCTTGGCCACGATGTCGCGGCTGCGCAGGCGGTCGAAGGCCAGGCGCTTGTTCGACAACGTCGGCTCCTTGGCCAGCGTGATCATCGGCTCGACGACGCGACGCAGTTCCTTGGCCTTGGGCACCGTGGTCTTGATGGCTTCGTGCTCGAGCAGCGAGACCATCATGTTGCGCAGCATGGCGAGGCGGTGCTCGCTGGTGCGATTGAGTTTGCGGAGTCCGTGTCCGTGACGCATGGTGTGTTCCTTTCCTTATCTTGAAAGGCAGCCGTGTCAGGTACTGCCAGTTCACCATTGATTGATTGATTAACGCTTGTCCAGGCCGGCAGGCGGCCAGCTTTCCAGCTTCATGCCCAAGGTCAGGCCGCGCGAGGCGAGCACTTCCTTGATTTCGTTGAGCGACTTGCGACCCAGGTTGGGGGTCTTCAGCAGCTCGTTCTCGGTGCGCTGGATCAGGTCGCCGATGTAATAGATGTTCTCGGCCTTCAGGCAGTTCGCGGAACGCACCGTCAGTTCGAGTTCGTCCACCGGGCGCAGCAGGATCGGGTCGAACTGCTGCGAGCTGCGCTGCACCGGCGCGTCGAACGCGGCCAGCTCCGAGCCTTCCAGCTGCGCGAACACGGCAAGCTGTTCCACCAGGATCTTGGCGGAGGCGCGCACTGCGTCCTCCGCGGTGATCGCACCGTTGGTCTCGATCTCCATCACCAGCTTGTCCAGGTCGGTGCGCTGCTCCACACGGGCGCTTTCGACCGTGTAGCTCACGCGGCGCACCGGCGAGAACGACGCATCCAGGACGATGCGGCCAATCGACTTGGTCGGCTCGTCGCCGTAGCGGCGCATCGTGCCGGGCACGTAGCCGCGGCCCTTCTCCACCTTGATCTGCATGTCGATCTTGCCGCCTTGCGACAGCGTGGCGATCACGTGATCCGGGTTGATGATCTCGACGTCGTGCGGCGTCTGGATGTCGGCGGCGGTGACGATGCCCTCGCCGTCCTTGCGCAGCGACAGGGTGACTTCGTCGCGGTTGTGGAGCTTGAACACCACGCCCTTGAGGTTCAGAAGGATGCCCACCACGTCTTCCTGCACACCGTCGATCGACGAATACTCGTGCAGGACACCGGCGATGGTCACCTCCGTCGCCGAGTACCCCACCATCGACGAGAGCAGGACGCGGCGCAGCGCGTTGCCGAGCGTGTGGCCGTAGCCGCGCTCGAAAGGCTCCAGGGTCACCTTGGCGCGGTTGACGCCAAGCTGTTCCACGTTGATGGATTTGGGTTTCAGCAGGTTGGTTTGCATGCAGGACTTCCTCTCAATACCCCCGGCTCGTTACACCGGTAAGGCTGTGAAGCCCCCGTACGCGATGCACGCACGGGGGCCGAAAAAACTTCAAGTGCGAGGCTCGGGCAGGAGCCTCGCCGGTACTCTTAACGCGAGTACAACTCCACGATCAAGGCTTCCTTGATGTCCGCGCCGAACTCGTCACGGTCCGGCACCTTCTTGAAGGTGCCTTCGGCCTTTTCGACGTTCACTTCGATCCAGGCGGGCAGGCCGACCTGGGTGGCCAGTTGCAGGGCCTCGACGACGCGGTTCTGCTTCTTGGACTTGTCGCGCACGGCGATCACGTCGCCGGCCTTGACCAGGTACGACGGGATGTTCAACGGCTTGCCGTTCACCGTGATGGCCTTGTGGCTCACCAGCTGGCGCGCTTCGGCGCGGGTGGAGCCGAAGCCCATGCGGTACACGACGTTGTCCAGCCGCGTTTCCAGCAGGAACATCAGGTTCGCGCCGGTGTTGCCCTTGCGGCGGTCCGCTTCCTCGAAGTAGCGGCGGAACTGCTTTTCCAGGATGCCGTACATCCGCTTGACCTTCTGCTTCTCGCGCAGCTGCAGGCCGTAGTCGGACGTGCGCTGGCCGGAAGTGCGGCCGTGCTGGCCCGGCTTGGAGTCGAACTTCGACTTGTCGCTGATGGCGCGGCGCGCGCTCTTCAGGAACAGGTCGGTGCCTTCACGGCGGGAGAGTTTGGCCTTGGGGCCGAGGTAACGTGCCACTTTTGATTTCCTTCAATGACTGCTGCGGCCAATTGCCGCAGGAGCTGGCAGCGCATGCGCCGCCAGCGGTGGGCTTCTTCGCGAAGCGTTAAATGCGGCGGCGCTTTTGCGGGCGGCAGCCGTTGTGCGGAACCGGCGTGACGTCCGAGATCGAGTTGATCCGGATGCCCAGCGCGGCAAGCGCACGCACCGAGGACTCGCGACCCGGGCCGGGGCCGCGGATTTCGACGTCCAGGTTCTTGATCCCCTGTTCCATGGCGGCGCGGCCGGCCACTTCGGACGCGACCTGCGCGGCGAACGGCGTCGACTTGCGCGAGCCCTTGAAGCCCTGGCCGCCGGAGGAGGCCCAGCTCAAGGCATTGCCCTGGCGGTCGGTGATCGTGATGATCGTGTTGTTGAAGGAGGCATGCACGTGGCAGACACCGTCCGACACGTTCTTGCGAACCTTCTTGCGCACGCGCTGCGCGGCATTGTTGGCAGGAGCCTTGGCCATGTTTTTCTCTCTATTCCGGTTTTACTTCTTCAGCGCCTGTGCGGCCTTGCGCGGTCCCTTGCGGGTGCGGGCATTGGTGCGCGTGCGCTGGCCGCGCATGGGCAGGCCGCGGCGATGGCGGAAGCCGCGGTAGCAGCCGATGTCCATCAAACGCTTGATGTTCATCGTGGTTTCGCGGCGCAGGTCACCCTCGATGGTGAACTGGGCGATCTGGTCGCGGATCTTTTCCAGGTCGGAATCGGTGAGATCCTTGACCTTCTTGGAATAGGCGATACCGGTCGCTTCGCAGATCTTGCGGGCGCGGGTGCGGCCGATGCCGAAGATCGCCGTCAGGCCGATCTCGGCGTGTTGGTGCGGCGGGATGTTGATGCCAGCAATACGTGCCATGTCTTTTCCTAATTACCCTTGACGCTGCTTGTGCCGCGGATCGGTGCAAATCACACGGACCACGTTCTTGCGGCGGATGATCTTGCAGTTGCGGCAGATCTTCTTGACGGAAGCCGAAACTCTCATGTTCTTTCTCCTAAATCTCTCAATCAGAGGTGCCCGAGCAACGCGCTATGCGCTTTGGGTCCGGCACCTGGTAACAAAGCCGTCACGTGCCCGGCGAAGTCTTGAAGTTGGCCTTCTTGAGCAGCGATTCGTACTGCTGGCTCATCAGGTAGTTCTGCACCTGCGCCATGAAGTCCATCGTGACCACCACGATGATCAACAGGGACGTCCCACCGAAGTAGAAGGGCACGTTGTATTTCAGGATCAGGAACTCGGGCAGCAGGCAGACGAAGGTGATGTAGATCGCCCCCGCCAGCGTCAGCCGCGCCAGGATCTTGTCGATGTACCGCGCGGTCTGCTCGCCCGGGCGGATGCCGGGGACGAACGCGCCGCTCTTCTTCAGGTTGTCCGCGGTCTCCCGGCTGTTGAACACCAGGGCCGTATAGAAGAAGCAGAAGAACACGATCGCGGCGGCATACAGCATCACGTAGATCGGCTGTCCCGGGCTCAGCGTGCCGGCCAGGTCCTTCAGCCACCGCATGCTTTCACCGGTCGAGAACCAGCTGACCACCGTGGCAGGCAGCAGGATGATCGACGAGGCGAAGATCGGCGGGATCACGCCGGCCATGTTCAGCTTCAGCGGCAGGTGCGACGACTGGCCGCCGTAGACCTTGTTGCCCACCTGGCGGCGCGCGTAGTTGACCAGGATCTTGCGCTGGCCGCGTTCCACGAACACCACGAAGAAGGTCACCAGGGCCACCGTCAGCACGATGAAGATCGCAATCAGCGGTCCCATCGCACCGGTGCGCACCAGTTCCAGCAGCCCGCCGATCGCGCTGGGCAGACCCGCCGCGATGCCGGCGAAGATCAGGATCGAGATCCCGTTGCCGAGGCCACGCTCGGTGATCTGCTCGCCCAGCCACATCAGGAACATCGTGCCGGCCGTCAGGCTGACCACCGCGGTCATGCGGAAGCCGAAGCCCGGGTTCATCACCAGGCCGGCGGAGCCTTCCAGCGCCATGGCGATGCCGAGCGACTGGAACAGGGCCAGTCCCAGCGTGCCGTAGCGCGTGTACTGCGTGATCTTGCGCCGGCCGGCCTCGCCCTCTTTCTTGAGCTGCTCGAACGTGGGAAGCACGTACGTGAGCAACTGCATGATGATGGAGGCCGAGATGTACGGCATGATCCCCAGCGCGAACACCGTGAACCGGCTCAGCGCGCCACCCGAGAACATGTTGAACAGGCTCAGGATGCCGCCGGCCTGGCCCTTGAACAGCTGCGCGAGCTGGTCCGGGTTGATGCCGGGAACGGGGATGTGCGCCCCGATGCGGTAAACCACCAGGGCGAGCAGCAGGAAGACGAGCCGGCGACGGAGGTCGCCGAACTTGCCGGTCTTCGCGATCTGGGCTGCAGTTGCCACGTGTGCTTGCGCTTTCTTCAGTTCAGGGAGCCGCCGGCTGCCTCGATGGCAGCCTTGGCACCCGCGGTCGCGCCGATGCCCGTCAGCTTGACGGCGCGCTTGAGTTCACCCGACTTGATGATCTTCACGTTCTTCACGATCTGACCCACCAGCTTGGCTTGCTTGAGCGCGAGCAGGTCGACTTCGGCAGCGCCCAGCAACTCGAGCTGACCCAGCGTCACTTCGCCGTTGAACTTGAGGTTGTGCGACTTGAAGCCACGCTTGGGCAGGCGCCGCTGCAGCGGCATCTGGCCGCCTTCGAAACCGACCTTGTGGTAGCCGCCCGCACGGGACTTCTGTCCCTTGTGGCCGCGACCCGCGGTCTTGCCCAGGCCGGAGCCGATGCCGCGGCCGACGCGGCGACGCGCCTTCTTGGAGCCGTCAGCCGGCTTGATGGTATTCAGTTCCATTTAGAGCACCCTCACCAGGTAGGCGATCTTGTTGATCATGCCGCGCACCGCCGGGGTGTCCTGCAGTTCGCTCACCGAGTTCAGCTTGCGCAGGCCCAGGCCGCGGACGGTCGCGCGATGCGACTCCTTGGTGCCGATGGGGCTGCGGACCAGCTGCACCTTCACGGTGTTTTGCTGTTGGTTGGCCATTGCGTATTTCCTTAGGCGGCGAAGATGTCTTCGATCGACTTGCCGCGCTTGTTCGCCACTTGACCCGGGGTCGTGGCGTTCTTCAGCGCGTCGAAGGTCGCGCGGACCATGTTGTAGGGGTTGGTCGAACCGTGGCTCTTGGCCACGATGTCGGTGATGCCCATCACTTCGAACACGGCGCGCATCGGGCCGCCGGCGATGATGCCGGTTCCCTTGGGAGCGGGAGCCATCATCACGCGCGCGGCACCCCAGTGGCCGAACACGCTGTGGTGGATGGTGCCGTTCTTCAGCGTCACGGTGGTCATGTTGCGACGCGCTTCTTCCATCGCCTTGGACACGGCGAGCGGCACTTCTTTCGACTTGCCCTTGCCCATCCCGACCTTGCCGTTGCCGTCGCCCACCACGGTGAGCGCGGCGAAACCGAGGATCCGGCCGCCCTTCACCACCTTGGTGACGCGGTTCACCGCGATCATCTTTTCGCGCAGGCCGTCTTCCGGACCGTCACCCTGCGTCTTCGCTTGGATCTTTGCCATATCGAGTTTCCGTGTCCGTTAGAACTGCAGGCCGGCTTCGCGGGCCGCTTCAGCCAGCGCCTTGACGCGGCCGTGGTAGGCAAAACCGGCGCGGTCGAAGGCGACGCGGTCGATGCCGGCGGCCTTCGCCTTTTCGGCGATGAGCTTGCCGATCTGCTGCGCGGCAGCGACCGTGGCGCCCTTGCCCGAGCCGCCGAGTTCCTTGCGGATGTCGGCCTGGGTGGTGGAGGCCGTGGCCAGCACCTTGGAGCCGTCGTCGGAGATCAGGCTCGCGTAGATGTGCAGGTTGGTGCGGTTCACCGTCAAGCGGGCCACACCTTGCGTCGCAATGCGGATGCGGGTCTGGCGCGACCTGCGCAGACGCTGCTCTTTCTTGGTCAACATCATGTGGCTCCTTACTTCTTCTTGGTCTCTTTGATCGTGATCTTTTCGTCCGCGTAGCGGATGCCCTTGCCCTTGTAGGGCTCAGGCGGACGAACAGCCCGGATCTCGGCGGCCAGTTGGCCCACGCGCTGGCGGTCGGCGCCCTTGACCACGATTTCCGTCGGGGTCGGGGTGGCCACCGTGATGCCCGCGGGCATTTCGATGTTCACGGGGTGCGAGTAGCCCACCGTGAGGTTCAGCTTGGCGCCCTGGGCGGCGGCCTTGTAGCCCACGCCGACCAGCGACAGCTTCTTCTCGAAGCCCTTGGTCACGCCGTTGACCATGTTGTTCACCAGCTGGCGCATGGTGCCGCTCATGGCGTTGGCTTCGCGTGAATCGTTGGCGGCGATGAAGGTCAGCTTGCCGTCTTCATTCGTCACCTTGACCAGGGGGTTCAGGGCCTGCGACAGGTTGCCGCCCTTGCCCTTGACGCTGATCTGGTCTTCCTTGATCGCCACGTCGACGCCCTGGGGGACGGTGACCGGCATTTTTCCGACTCGGGACATTTTTCTTATCCTTCCCTTAGGCGACGTAGCACAGCACTTCGCCACCGACACCGGTAGCGCGCGCCTTGCGGTCCGTCATCACGCCCTTGGGCGTGGTCACGATCGCCACGCCCAGGCCGTTCATGACCTGGGGGATGGCGGCGCTAGCCTTGTAGACGCGCAGGCCGGGACGGCTCACGCGCTCGATACGCTCGATCACCGGACGGCCGGCGTAGTACTTGAGGTCGATCACGAGTTCGGACTTGCCGTTCTCGGTCTTGACCTGGAAGCCGTCGATGTAACCCTCGTCCTTCAGCACCTGGGCGATCGCGACCTTCACCTTGGAGGACGGGATGCTCACGTTGGCCTTGGAGACCATCTGCGCGTTACGGATACGCGTCAGCAGGTCGGAGATGGGATCACTCATGCTCATATCTAGATCTCCTGCCTGGCTTACCAGCTGGCCTTGGTGATGCCGGGAATGTTGCCTTCGAAGGCAAGTTCGCGGATCTTGTGGCGGGCCAGTCCGAACTGGCGGAACGTGCCGCGCGGGCGGCCGGTCAGCTCGCAACGGGCGCGCTGGCGGGTGGGGTTGGCGTTGCGCGGGAGCTTTTGCAGGGCCAGTCGGGCCTGCATGCGCTCTTCGTCGCTCTTCTTCGCGTCGTTGGACAGGGTCTTCAGTTCCGCGTACTTCTTCGCGAACTGGGCGACCAGCTTCTCGCGCTTGAGTTCGCGCTGGATCAAGGCAGTTTTAGCCACGTCGTACCTTCAGTTCTTGAACGGGAATTTGAAGCCGGCGAGCAGCGCCTTGGCTTCCTCGTCGGTCTTCGCCGTGGTGGTGATCGAGATGTTCAGGCCGCGCAGCGCGTCGACCTTGTCGTACTCGATTTCCGGGAAGATGATCTGTTCCTTGACGCCGATGTTGTAGTTGCCGCGGCCGTCGAAGGCCCGGCCGCTGACACCACGGAAGTCACGCACGCGCGGCAGGGCCACGGTGACGAAACGATCCAGGAATTCGTACATGCGCGCCCCGCGCAGCGTGACCATCGTGCCGATGGCCTGGCCTTCGCGGATCTTGAAGCCGGCGATGGCCTTCTTGGCCTTGGTCACCACGGGCTTCTGGCCGGAGATCTTGGTGAGGTCGCCCACGGCGTTTTCCATCACCTTCTTGTCCGCCACCGCTTCGCTCACGCCCATGTTCAGCGTGATCTTGGTGATGCGCGGCACCTGCATCGGCGACTTGTAGCCGAACTTGGCGGTCAGCTCGGGAGCGACCTTCTCGCGATAGTGTTCTTGCAGACGGGTCATGTCAGGCCACCTTGATTTCTTCGCCGGACGACTTGAAGACGCGCTTGCGCGAGTCGCCGTCGACCTTGATGCCCACCCGGTCAGCCTTGCCGGTGGCGGAATTGAAGATCGCCACGTTGGACTGGTGGATCGGCATGGACTTTTCCACGATGCCGCCGGTGGCGCCCTTCATGGGGTTGGGCTTGGTGTGCTTCTTCACCATGTTGATGCCTTCGATGACGAGATGCTCGTCATCCTTGCGCAGCACCACGCGGCCGCGCTTGCCCTTGTCCTTGCCGGCCAGGACGATGACTTCGTCACCCTTGCGGATCTTGTTCATTGGCGGGTTCCTTACAGGACTTCCGGGGCCAGCGACACGATCTTCATGAACTTCTCGGTGCGCAGTTCGCGCGTGACCGGTCCGAAGATGCGGGTGCCGATGGGCTCCAGCTTGTTGTTGAGCAGCACGGCGGCATTGCCGTCGAACTTGATGAGGGAGCCGTCGCTGCGGCGGATCCCCTTGGCGGTGCGGACGACCACAGCGCTGTAGATCTCGCCCTTCTTGACGCGACCCCGCGGAGCGGCTTCCTTGATGCTGACCTTGATGACGTCGCCGACGCTGGCGTAGCGGCGCTTGGAGCCGCCGAGCACCTTGATGCACAGGACGGACTTCGCGCCGGTGTTGTCGGCGACTTCGAGCCGAGATTCTGTCTGGATCATTTCAGTTGTTCCCAACTTGTCCCGAACGCACCCTGAAGGACAATCCATCAGGACATCGGGGCAGTCTTGGTCCCGTCGTCACCGCAGGCACGCGCCTGAAGCTCCGAATGGGTAGAGAGATCGCCTCCAAAAAGGCGAGCCCGCGATTATGGCAGATATGCGGCGTTTGTCAAACGGGTCCTACATTCCGGCGTCGGGGTTCGCGCTCGCGCGGCTCACCGCCGACCTACGCCGACCTACGCCGACCTACGCCGACCTACGCCGACCTACGCCGGCATCCGCAGGTAGCTGGCCGCCAGATCGCGGAACGCCGCGGCCTGCGGATCGACCCCCGTTTCGGCCTGGAGCAGCGCCCCGACCTCGGCGGCAAGCTGGGCCGCCAGCGCCGCGTCCGTGAACAGCAGCCGCAGCCGCCGGCCCAGCACGTCCTCGACCGTGCGGGCATATTCATGGCGTGCGGCGAAGCGGACCATCGCCGCGGTCAAGCCGCCGCCGAGGTGCCGGTCGCTGCCACGCAGGGAGGCCACTTCCGCCGCTTCTGTTCCGTACAAATGCAGGCCCGGCGGCGCACTGATCGACGTGGCGAGGGCTCCGGTGGACGGCGCCCCCACCAGGGGCAAGTTGGCGGTCACTCCGGCTGGACGCCTTGCCACCAGCCGGGCTTCGAAGCATTTCTCCAGCACATCCTCGGCCATCGCGCGGTACGTCGTCCACTTGCCGCCGGTCACCGTGACCAGCCCGCTGCGGCTGACCAGGACGGTGTGCTCGCGGCTGATCGCCTTGGTCGGCTCACCGTCGTCGCCGCCCGGCTTGACCAGCGGCCGCAGGCCGACCCACAGGCTGCGGATGTCCTCGCGCCGCGGCGCGCGCACCAGGTAGCGGGCCGACTCGCCCAGGATGAAATCCAGTTCCTCGCGGAACGGCCGCGGTTCGCGCGGCGAGTCGCCGCGCGGCGTGTCGGTGGTCCCCAGGATGAGCTTGCCCATCCAGGGCACCCCGAACAGCACGCGCCCGTCCGCCGTCTTGGGCACCATCAGGGCGTGGGAACCGGGGAGGAATTCGCGGTCGACCACCGCGTGGACGCCCTGGCTGGGAGCGACGATCGGCCGCACGGTGCGTTTCAGCGCCTCGGCATCCTGCCGCCGCAGTTCGTCCACCCACACACCCGTGGCGTTCACGACGCAGGTCGCTCGAACGGCATATTCACGTCCGGTCTCGGTGTCACGGCATGCCAGCCCGCTGAGCTTACCGTCCCTGTAAGTGAGCGTCGTCACCGGACAGTAATTGACCAGCAGCGCGCCATGCGCCGCGGCCGTGCGGGCCAGCGCCAGCGCCAGGCGCGCATCGTCGAACTGCCCGTCCCAGTACTTCACCCCGCCCTTCAATCCCTGCGGCAAGGCAGTGGGCAGGCAAGCCAGCGTCTGCCGGCGGCTGAGGAACTCGGTGCGGCCCAGCCCGGCGGAGCCCGCCAGCGCGTCGTACATCTTCAGGCCGACGCCGTAGAACGGCGTCTCCCACACTTTGTACGAGGGCATCACGAAGGCCAGCGGCTGCGCCAGGTGCGGCGCATTCTTCAGCAGCGTGGTGCGCTCCTGCAAGGCCTCGCGCACCAGGGCGACGTTGCCCTGCGCCAGGTAGCGCACGCCACCGTGAACCAGCTTGGTCGCGCGCGAGGACGTCCCCTTGGCGAAGTCGTGCGATTCGAGCAGCAGCACGCGCAGGCCGCGCGCCGCCGCGTCCACCGCAACGCCCAGGCCGGTGGCCCCTCCGCCCACCACGACCAGGTCCCAGGTTCCGTCCTGCGCCAGCCGCGCCAACAGGTCTTCACGCCGCGTCGGCGCGGCGCCTTGGTTCGAAGTAGTGGTCAAGGCCGGGCCCAGCCCTTGGCGCGCTCTACCGCCTCGCGCCAACGTCCGAGCTTGGCGGTGCGCTCGCTCTCGCCCATGTGCGGCTCGAAGCGGCGGTCCACCTGCCACTGCGCGGAGATCTCCTGGGCGTCCTGCCAGAAGCCCGTGGCCAGGCCCGCCAGGTAGGCGGCGCCCAGCGCGGTCGTCTCGGTCACGCGCGGGCGCACCACCGGCACCCCCAGGAAATCGGCCTGCATCTGCATCAACAGATTGTTGCGCGAAGCCCCGCCGTCCACGCGCAGTTCGCGCAGCGGGATGCGGGCGTCGCGTGACATGGCGCCGAAGACGTCGGCCGACTGCAAGGCCACGGCTTCCAGTGCGGCGCGTGCGATGTGGGCCCGCGTGGTCCCGCGCGTCATGCCCACCATGGTGCCGCGCGCATAGCCGTCCCAGTCCGGCGTCCCAAGGCCCGCGAACGCCGGCACGAGGTAGACGTCGCCCGTGTCGTCCACCTGCGCGGCCAGCGACTCCACCTCGGCGGCCGACTTGATCACCTGCAGGCCGTCACGCAGCCACTGCACCGTGGCGCCGGCCATGAAGACGCTGCCTTCCAGGCAGTAGGCGGTGCCATGCGGGCCCGCTGCGCCCTGCCAACCCACCGTCGTCAACAGCCGGTTGCGGCTGGCCACCGGCTGCGCGCCCGTGTTCATCAGCATGAAGCAGCCGGTTCCGTACGTGTTCTTCGCCATGCCCGGTGCAAAGCAGGCCTGGCCGAAGGTGGCGGCCTGCTGGTCGCCGGCGATGCCGGCGATCGGCAGGGCGGCGCCAAACACCGAGGATTCACTCTCCGCGACCACGCCGCTGGAAGGCACGACGTCCGGCAGCACGGCGCGCGGGACGCGCAGCAGCGCCAGCATTTCGTCGTCCCAGTCCTGCGTGTGCAGGTTGAACAGCATGGTGCGCGACGCATTGCTGGCGTCCGTCACGTGCACGCGCCCCGCGGTCAGGTTCCAGACCAGCCAGCTGTCGATGGTGCCGAAAGCCAGCTCGCCCGCCTGCGCACGGCCCCGCGCCCCGGGCACGTTGTCCAGCAACCATTCGAGCTTGGTGCCCGAGAAATAGGCGTCGACCACGAGCCCGGTCCTCTGCTGGATGCGCGCCGCGTGGCCCTGCGCGCGCAGCTGGTCGCACCGCGCGGCGGTGCGCCGGTCCTGCCACACGATGGCGTTGGCGACCGGCTGGCCGGTCGCGCGGTCCCACAGCAGGGTCGTTTCGCGCTGATTGGTGATGCCAATGCCGGCGATGTCGCGGGCACGGGCAGCGCCGCTGACTTTCTCCAGGGCGTCCAGCGCTTCCAGCGCCACCGCGTGCTGCGTCGCCCAGATCTCGCGGGCGTCGTGTTCCACCCAACCGGGCTGGGGAAAGATCTGCTGGAACTCGCGCTGGGCGACGGCCACCACCTGGCCCTTGCGGTCGAAAACGATGGCCCGCGAGCTGGTCGTCCCCTGGTCGAGGGCGAGGATGTATTTCATGGGGCGGCAGCGTACCGCATGCGGACGGCGCCGCCCAACCCGGGCTGACGGCTCATGTCGCCTCCAGCTTGATGCCGCCCGTGCGCATGACCGCGCCCCATTTGTCGATCTCCGCGGTGACGATGCGCCGCATGGCCGCGGCGCCGGCGGGCCGGGGTTCGAGCGCGCGCTCCTCCAGCATCCTGGTGACCGCGGGACTGGCGACGGCGACGGTGATCACCTGGCTCAGGCGCTCCAGCACCGGGGCGGGCGTGGCGGCGGGTGCGAACACGCCGACCCATTGGCCGGCTTCGTAGCCGGCGACGCCCGCCTCCGCGACCGTGGGCACGTCGGGCAGCGCGGCCAGGCGCTGCGAGCCCGTCACCGCCAGCGGCCGCAGCGCGCCGCCCTTGGCCTGCCCGATGGAAGACGGCGCGGTAGCGAACATCACGCTGAGGCGGCCGGCCATGAGGTCTGCCGCGGGCCGCGTGCGGCTGTAGGGGACGTGAAGCATCCGGATGCCGGCGGCTTGACAGAACAGCTCGGAGAACAGGTGCGCCGGGCTGCCGACGCCCTGCGTGCCATAGGTCAGGTCGCCGGGCTTCGCCTTGGCGGCCGCCACCAGGTCGGCCAGCGTCTGGTACGGGGACGCCGGCTGGACCAGCACGATCGAGCGCGTATCGGCCACCAGCGCGACCGGGGCGAGGTCGCGCTGCAAGTCGTACGGCGTCTTGCGTGCGCCCGCCACGTCGATCGCGAGCGAACTGGTCCCGATCAGCAGGGTGTGGCCATCGGGCGTCGCCTTGGCCACCTGGTCGGCGCCGATGGTGCCGGCGGCGCCCGGCATGTTCTCCACGACGCCGGCTTGCCCGAGCGCCGCCTGCAACGCCTCGGCGACGACCCGGCCGACAATGTCGACCGAACCTCCGGCCGACCAGGGGACGATGATGCGCAAGGGCCGGCTCGGGAAGTTTTGGGCACCGACCCAGCTCGCGCTGCCGGCAGCCAGTGAAGCCGTTGCGGCGCGCAGCAAGGTGCGGCGGGTGAGGAATGCGGGGCGGTCACTCATGCGCGATTCTCCTGTGGCGGGAAACTGGCGTGGCCGGCCCGAGGGCCGAAGAGTTCGTTGAGATCGTCCAGGGCCGCATCGCAATCGACCTGGTCGACCGGCACTCCATGGTTGTAGCCGTAGCGCATCAGGGCCACGGGACAGCCCGCGGCACGCGCCGCGATCGAATCGTTGGTCGAATCCCCGACCATCAGCGTGCGCGACGGGACGACCCCGAGACGATCGCAGGTGACCAGCAACGGCATCGGGTCCGGCTTCATGCGCGGGTGGCTGTCGCCGGCGCTGACGACAGGGAAGCGGCCGTCCAGCCCCATCGCCTGCAGCAGCGGCCGGGCAAAAGCCATCGGCTTGTTGGTCACGCAGGCCAGCTGCACGCCACCGGCATGCAAGCGCTCCAACGCCTCGTGCACCCCGGCGTACACCTCGCTGTGGCGCCCGTTCACGGCGACGTAGTGGCGCCAGTAGATCGGCTTGGCACGCGGGAACATTTCCGCGGCGTGCTGTTCCCCGACCACGCGCGCCAGCACGGTGTGAACGAGATGGTCCACTCCCTTGCCGAGCAGGGGAGCGACTTCGCTTGCATCGATGGCGGGAAGTTCCAGGTCGTCCATCAGCGCGCCCAGCGCCACGGCGAAGTCGCCCAGCGAATGCACCAGCGTGCCATCCAGGTCGAACAGCGCGGCGTCGATGGCAACGGTTCGATCGCGAAGCACGAGATCCATGGCCATCAGTCGTTGAAGGCTGCCGCGGCGACGCGAAAGCCGACATTGCTGGCGCTGCTGCCAGGCGTGTTGGCGCCGCGCGCCGCCACGCGATAGCGGTTGCAGTAGGACGCGTGGCACAGGAAGGAGCCGCCGCGCATCGACTTGCGTCCGGTGGCGCGCTGCTGCAGAGGATCCCTCCCCGCCGTTTCCGCGTGGTACGTGGGACTGAACCAGTCCGCGCACCACTCCCAGGCGTTGCCGGCCATGTTGAACAGGCCCCATCCGTTCGGCCACAGGCTTTTCGCGGGCATCGTGCCGGGTTGCCAGCCGGCGGCCGGCTGCGCGGGGAAGTTACCTTGCCAGATGTTGCAGCGGCGCTCGCCTTCGGGCTCGAGCTCATCCCCCCAGGGATAGCGCTGGCCCGCAAGGCCGCCGCGCGCCGCGTACTCCCATTCCGCTTCCGTCGGCAGGCGCGCGCCGGCCCAGGCGCAGTACGCTGCGGCGTCGTTCCACGACACGTGCACCACTGGATGGTCGAGCCGATCGTGGATGTCCGAGCCTGCGCCCCATGGCCGCTGCCAGCAGGCGCCTTCCACCGGCAACCACCAGGGCAGCTCGCGCGACACCTGCCGGATGGCCCGGCGCCGTTCCTCGTCCACTTGCAGATAGAACACGAAGGAAGAACCGGCCTGCTCCGCTTCGGTGATGTAGCGGGTGGCACGCACGAAGTCGCGGAACTGCGCGTTGGTGACCGCGGTCGGTGCGATGGCGAAGGCGGTCAGTTCTACTTCGCGTGCCGGGCCTTCGCCGTCCTCGGCGAAGCCTTCGGCGGAGTCCGTGCCCATGGTGAACGTGCCGCCCGGAATTTGCACCATCGCAGGCTGGTGGTGAGCAACGCGAACCCCCGCTTGCGGCGGTGAGCTGGGGTTCCTGGCGTCCCCCCAGACTACGGGCGCCGCTGCGGGAACCGCAGCCCCACCGGCCGGAACGCAGCAAGACTTCACTCGTCTTCCCAGAACGCCTTCGTCACGCCCTGGCTGCGCATGAGCGCCACCACCTTGTCGCGCGGCAGCACGCCGCAGCGTTTCGCCCAGGCCTCGTATTGCTTCTTCATGTCGGCGACGCGATCGGGATACGTCGACGCCAGGTCACGCGTCTCGGTGCGGTCCGCTTCCATGTCGTACAGCTCCCAGGACTTCGGATACTCGCGCACCAGCTTCCATTTGCCGATGCGCACGGCCGCGTTGCCTTCGTGCTCCCAGAACATCGGCGGGCGGTCCCCGGCGTCGGCCGCGAACGACTGCTTGAGCGAATGGCCTTCCAGCGGCAGGATGCCGCGGCCGTCCAGGTTGGCCGGATAGGCCGCGCCGGTCACGTCGCAGATCGTCGCCATGATGTCCGGCAGGTAGCCCGGGGTGTGGCGGATCTCGCCGCGCTGCCGGATGCCCTGCGGCCAGTGGAAGATGAGCGGGGTGGAGATCCCGCCTTCGTGGATCCAGTGCTTGTACAGGCGGAACGGCGTGTTCGACAGGTTCGCCCACGCCTGGCCGTAGCTCTGGTAGGTGTCTTCCGGGCCCGGGGCGATGTCGGGGTTGTTGCCGAAGCGGACCACCGCGCCGTCGCGCGTGTGCGAGCGCGCGATCATCAGCTTGTTCACCAGTTCGTCGATGGTGACGTTCTCCGGGATGTCCTCGGCACAGGCGCCGTTGTCGGCCAGGAAGATCACGAGCGTGTTCTCCAGTTCCCCTGTCTCCTCGAGTGCGCGCAGGATGCGGCCAATGCCCTGGTCCATGCGGTCGATCTGCGCCGCGTACACCTCCATGCAGTTCGCGAGCCACGCCTTGTGCTCGGTGTCGGTCCATGCCGGCTGGCTCGGATCGCGACCGGTCAGCTTCCACTGCGCGTCCAGGATGCCGGATGAAACCAGCCGCTCCAGCCGCTGCTCGCGCAGCTGGTCCCAGCCGGCGTCGAAACGGCCCTTGTACCTGGCGATGTCTTCCGGGTGGGCGTGCAACGGCCAGTGCGGCGCGGTGTAGGCGACGTACTCGAAGAAGGGCTTGTCCGCGTGGTCTGCCTTGTGCCGGCGGACGAACTTCACCGCTTCGTCGCTGATCGCGTCGGTGTAGAAGAACCCAGGCTTGCGCGCCTCGTGTTCGGCGTTCTCGTTGCGCCGCGTCAGCGTGTTGGGGTCGTAGAAGCTCCCCGCGCCGATGATGGTGCCGAAGAAGTCGTCGAAGCCGCGCTGCATCGGCCACGAATCGGTGGGCTGCTTCAGGTTGCTCGACACGTGCCACTTGCCACTGAGGTAGCTGCGGTAGCCGGCGGGCTTGAGCACTTCGGCGATGGTGGCGCAGCGCTGGTTCAGGTTGCCCGCATAGCCCTCCGGGCCCGAGTCGTAGGTCAGGATGCCGATGCCCGTCTGGTGCGGGTGCAGTCCGGTCAGCAGCGACGCACGCGACGGGCTGCAGCGCGCGGTGTTGTAGAACTGCGAGAAGCGCAGCCCGTTGGCGGCCAGGCGATCGAGGTTCGGGGTCTCGACTTCGCCGCCGTAGCAGCCGATGTCCGAGTAGCCCATGTCGTCGTTGAGGATCAGCAGGATGTTGGGTCGCTTTTGCATGGCGGGGTCCTTCGTCAGGGTTTCAGTTCAGGCGCACGCCGCTGGCGCGGTCGAACAAGTGGGCGGCGCCGGCGTCGAAGCTCAGGTGCGTGTGCTCGCCTTCGCGCAGCCGGGTCTGGCCGTCGGCCTTCAGGCGCAGGCGCTGGCCGGCGCCGGCCAGGTCGACGATGGCGTGGTCGCCCAGCTCCTCGATGTATTCGACGCGCGCTGGCGTGCCGGTGCCGCCGGACCGCAGCTCGCCGGGCCGCACCCCGAGCATGACCTCGCGCGGCTGCAGAGTGGTCGCGCCGACCGGGTGGGCCACGCCGTCGATCACCGCCACGTCGCTGCGCCAGATGGCCGGCACCAGGTTCATCGGCGGCGTCCCGATGAAGCCGGCCACCGACACCTGCGCGGGCCGGTTATAGATGGCGCGCGGCGTGGCGACTTGCACGATGCGGCCGTCCATGAACACGGCCACGCGATCGGCCAGCGTCATGGCCTCTTCCTGGTCGTGGGTCACATACACCGTCGTCACGCCGAGTGCGCGCTGCAACTGTTTCAACTCCAGGCGTGTCTCCAGCCGGAGCTTGGCATCCAGGTTGGACAGCGGCTCGTCCAGCAGGAACAGGCGCGGTTGCCGCACGATGGCGCGCGCCAGGGCGACACGCTGCTGCTGGCCGCCGGAAAGCTGGCCGGGCCGCCGCTGCAACAGGTGGGCGATGCTCACGCGTGCCGCCGCATCCTGCACCGCCTGGGCGATCGCGTCGCGCGCCGTGCCCACCATCTTCAGGGGAAAGCCGATGTTCTCCGCCACCGTCATGTGCGGGTACAGCGCATAGCTCTGGAACACCATCGCAACGTCGCGCGCACCCGGCTCCGTGTGGGTCACGTCCACGCCATCCATCAGCACCAGGCCGGCGCTGACGGACTCGAGCCCCGCCATGATGCGCAGCGTCGTCGTCTTGCCGGAGCCGGACGGGCCCAGCAGCACGAAGAATTCGCCGGCGCGGATCTCGAGATCGACGCCATGCAGCACGGTCGTCTCGCCATGCTTTTTCACGACGCCCTGCAGGCGAACGTTTCCTGTTTTCTCTGTCATCGCCGGCCCCCTCCCTTGACCGCTCCCACCGTCAGGCCCTTGACGATGTGGCGCTGCGCCAGCAGGCCGACCAGGATGACCGGGGCCATCGCCACCATCGCCCCCGCCGCCAGCCGCGCCCATTGCGTCTGTTCCACCGAGATGAAATTGAACATGGCGACCGTGACCGGCCGCACCTTGTTGCCGCCGAGGACGACGGCGAACATGAACTCGTTCCAGGCATTGAGGAACACGAACACCGTGGTGACCGCGATGCCGCCGCGCACCTGCGGCAGGATCACGTACCAGAGCGCCCGCAGCCGCCCGGCGCGATCGAGCAGCGCGGCCTCCTCCATCTCGTACGGCACGTCCTCGAAGTACGACACCAGCAGCCAGATTGCGAACGGCAGCGAGAAGGTGAGGTAGATCACCACCAGGCCGCCGTAGGTGTCCAGAGCGCCGATGCGCTGCAGCACCAGGTAGTACGGGATGATCAGGCCCACCGGCGGCAGCATCTGCGTGGCGAGCACATAGAAACCACTGGCTTTCCTGGCCGGGTAGCGCAGGCGCGCCAGCGCGTACGCGGCGGGAATGGCGAACAACATGGTGAGCAGCGTCGCGCTGAAGCTCACCACCACGCTCGACCACAGGTTCGGCAGGATCGTGGAGCTGCCGAACAGCACCTCGCGGTAGTTGGCCAGCGTCGGCGCAAACACCAGCGTCGGCGGATAGGCCAGCACGTCGCGCTCGGTCTTGAACGAGGTGAGCAGCGCCCAGAGCACCGGGAACGCCCACATCGACACGATCAGGCCGGCGACGGCGAACAGGGCAACGTTGCGCGGTAATGACCGATTCATGCCACTGCCTTGCGCCGCCGGAACAGCAGCCAGGAAACGAACAGGGTGATGACCAGCAGCACCATCGCCAGCGCCGAGCCATAGCCGATGTTCAGTTCGGTGAACGAAGTGCGGTACGCATACAGGTTCAGGATCTCGGTCGAGGTGCCGGGCCCACCCCCAGTGGCCGCGAAGATCGCGGCGAATGCCGACAACGCCGTCATGGTGCGCAGGATGACCACCATCACCACCGCGGGACGGATCAACGGCAGCGTGATGTAGCGAAAGCGTTGCCATGCGCTCGCCCGGTCCAGTCGCGCTGCTTCGTAGACATCGGGCGGCAGTGTCGCCAGCGTGGCGAGCAGCACCAGGAAGGCGAAGGGCGTCCATTGCCAGGTATGGATGGCGATCACCGAGATCAGCGCCAGCTGCGGATCGCCCAGCCAGTTGTGGCTGCCCAGCCCGAGCGCGCGCGTCACGACGTCGACCAGGCCGAAATCCGGCGCCAGCACCAGCGTGCGCCAGAACAGGCCGACCACCACCGGCGCCAGCACGATGGGCAGGATCGCGGCGACGCGCAGCAGCCCCTGCCCGCGCGGGATCTGCAACACCAGCAGCGCCAGCGACAGCCCGATGATCACTTGCAGGATGACGGTGGAAGCCGTGTACACGGCGGTGAGCCACAGCGAGTTCCAGAAGCGTGGATCGCCTCCCATCTTCGTGTAGTTCTCCAGCCCCGCGAAGCCGGACAGCCAGGGCATGCTGAGGTCCAGCTTCTGCAGGCTGTTCCAGCCCAGGAACACGAGCGGCGCGGTGGTGGTGAGGAGCAGCAGCAGGAACGCCGGCGCGAACAGGGCCAGCGCAAACCGCCGCTCCTGCCGCTCCAGCGTGCCCGCCACGCCGGCGGGCGTGGCCAGGGTCATCGCGTGGTCAGCCCTTCATGATCTGGGCGATGCGCGCCTGCGCTTCGTCCAGGGCTTCCTTCGGCTTCTTCTGCCCGACCAGCGCCGACTGGATCGCGGTGGCCATGGTCTCGCCGACCGCGGGCCACTGCGGCACGCGCGGGCGCCATTCGACGTCGGTGTCCTGCTCCAGGGATTCCAGTGCCGCGGGAATGAAGTTGTCGCCGGCGTCCTTCATGGCCGCCGCGAATTCCGGCGACTTCCACAGCGACACGCGGTTCAGGCCCGAACGCTTGGCCGGGCCGTCGAACTTCCAGGAGGTGCGGGCCTGCGTTTCCGCGGATGCGGCCCAGCTGATGAACAGCCACGTCGCCTTCTTCTGCCTTTCGGTCAGCGCCGCGTTGATGGGGAAGCCCCAGTTCCAGATCGACGTGACGCGCTTGCCGTTGGGGCCCTTGGGCCAGCGGGCATAGGCGACCTTGCCCACCACCTTCGACTTCTCCGGATTGGTGATCACCGCGGCGGAGGAGTGCGCGTCCAGGTACGTGGCGACCGTACCTTGCGAGAAGGCGTCGGCGATGTCCGGCCAGTTCCAGTTGCGCACGGCAGGCGGCGCGTATTGCGTGAGCGTCGAGACGTACCACTCCAGCGCCTTCACCGCTTCCGGGCTGTTGACCGTGAGCGTCTTGTTCTGGAACCAGTCGCCGCCGAAGCCGCGGAACAGCGACGGGTAGATGTACATGTTCTGGCCCGCGCCGGAAAAGCCGCGCATCGCCAGGCCGTAGGTGCGATTGGCCGGATCGTTCAGCGCCTTCGCGTTGGACACCAGCTGGTCATAGGTGTCGGCGGGCTTCAAACCCTTGGCGGCATACAGGTCCTTGCGATAGACCTGCACCGTCACTTCACCGTCGTACGGGATGCCGTAAGGCTTGCCGTCCACGGAGTCCGCATCACGCCAGGCCTTCAGGATGTCCGCGTAGTTGAACCAGGCCGGGTCGGTGAGCGACGCGTCGTTGAGGTACTTGTCCAGCGGCTCGACCCACTTGTTGGAGACGTACAGAGGGTAGTACATCGGGTCCGCGGCATGCGTGGCATACGTGGCCGTCTTCGACGACAGGTCCAGCATCGCCTTCTGGCGGATCTGCCCCGGCGGCACCTTTTCGGCGCGCACCTTGATGCCGGTCAGCGCCTCGAACTGCGGCAGCAGCGAAATCAGGTTCTCGAAATAGCTGGCCGGGATGACCGCCACGGAGATGGACTCGCCCTCCACCTGCTTCCAGTTGATCTTCGCGCGGGTGTACGGCGCGAGGTCGGGGGCGCCCTGCGCGAGCGCCTGGCCGACCCAGCCCGTTCCGACCGTGCCGACCGCACCGAGGGCGGCGGCCTGGCCGAGGAAGCGGCGGCGCGGGTTGGTGGGGGAGTGTTTCTTCATTGCAGCGGTCTCCTTGGAGGTAGGGAACGGATGGCGCTCGCCATGCAATCGATTACATGGGCAAGTCTAGCGTCCGGGATGGGTCCTGTCATTGTGTCCGGACTCGGGGATTTCCCCATGGATCGAGTTTTCATTTGCATATGGGATGCGGTAGATTCGTGCAATCGATTTCATGGCGGGGCGCGATGGAGCAGAAAGGGCGTTCGGGAGCGAAGGACGTGGCGTTGCTGGCGCGCGTGTCGACGGCCACCGTGTCGCGCGTGCTGAACAACTCTCAGCAGGTGGATCCCGCCACGCGCGAACGTGTGCTCGCGGCCGCCGCGAAGCTGCGCTACGTGCCCCACGGCGCCGCCCGCACCTTGCGCAGCCATCGCAGCAAGATGGTCGGCGCCATCGTGCCCTCGTTCGACTACGCGCTGTACGCCCGCACGACAAGCGCCCTGCAGCAGCGGCTGGACGAACGCGGCTACGCGCTGGTGCTCGCGGAGCACCACTACGACCTGGGCACCGAAACGCGCATCGCCGGCCAGCTGGTCGAGCGCGGCGTGGATGCCTTCGTGCTGGTGGGGCTGGACCATGAACAAGGCCTGTTCTCGCTGCTGGAGGACTACGGCCGGCCCTACGTGCTGACCTGGGGCGTGGATCAGCTGCACCGGCACCCGAGCATCGGCTTCGACAATCGCGCGGCCACGTTCGAGGCGGCGCGGCACCTCCTGGCCCTGGGCCATCGCCGCATCGGCTTGCTGAGCGCGCCGGTTCTCGGCAACGACCGCGCACGGGCCCGCGGCGACGGCCTTCGCGCGGCGCTGGCAGCACAGGGCCTGGCGCTGGATGAGGGGTGCATCGCCTACGCGCCGATCTCGCTGGCGGCGGCCGAGGCGGCGATGGCGCGCCTGCTGGCACTGCCGCAGCGACCCACCGCGGTGGTCGCGACGAACGATGTCTTCGCGGTCGGCGCGATGATGGCGTGCCGCAAGGCGGGCGTCCGCATTCCGGAGCAGATGTCCATCACGGGCGTGGACAACACGGATCTCGGAGCGACGCAGACACCCGGCTTGACCAGCGTCGCGACGCCGGTCACCGAGATCGGCCGGGCGGCGGCGGACCAGCTGATCGCGCGCCTGGAGGGACGGGCGTGCGATGCGTTCCAGGCCTATCCGGTGCAACTGGTGCAGCGGGGCAGCACGGCACCGCCCGGCTGAGGCCGCCGCCGTTGCGGGGCGGCGCGCGCGGTGCGACTAGACTGCGCGCTCATGCCGATCGCAACCCCTTTCACCCAACGGCGCGCCTTCCTGCGCGCTTGCGGCGCAGTGCCCGCAGCGGCGCTGGTCGGCTGCGCCACGCCAGGCAAGACCGCGCCGCAACGCCTGCGCCTGCTCGGCGAATCCACGCTGCCGTACAGGATGAACTTCCAGGGCACGACCGTCGGCGGCCTCTCCGGGCTGGACCACGATCCCTCGACGGGCATGTGGGTCGCGCTTTGCGACGATCGGTCCGAGCTGCAGCCGGCGCGCTTCTACACGCTGGACGTGACGCTCGCCGGGCGCAACATCGCAGTGGAGGTGCGTGGCGTCACGACGTTGCGCACGGCCGCCGGCCAGCCGTTCCCGCGCCGCCAGCTCGGAGGTGAAGTGGTCGACCCGGAGGCCATCCGCCTGCTGCCGCACGGTGCCGGGTTGCTCTGGACGAGCGAGGGCGACCATCGCGCCAACCAGTCGCCGACCTTGCGGCACGCGCGGCTCGACGGTTCGCAGGTGCGCGAGTTCGAGGTCCCCGCGCATTTGCAGTTCGCAACGACGCCGGGCGCCGGCGCGCGCGACAACAACACCTTCGAAGGCCTGGCGCTCACTCCCGATGCTCGCACCGCATGGGTCGCCATGGAGGCAGCACTGCACCAGGACGGCCCGGAGCCGGGCGTGGGGCGGCCCGGCGGGCCCTGCCGCATCACGGCGTTCGATGTCGCCAGCGGGCGCGCAGTGCGGCAGATCGCGTACCTGCCCGACGCGGTGCCGCGCGCACCCCTGTTGCCGGGTGGCTTCAGCGACAACGGCGTGAGCGAGATCCTGATGCTCGACGCCCAACGCATGCTGGTGCTGGAACGCTCGTTCAGCATGGGCGTGGGCATGTCGCTGCGGCTGTACGAGATCGACACGAGCGCTGCCAGTGACACGCTGTCGGTGCAGCGGCTCATGGCCGGCGGCTACCGGCCGGCCGCCAAGCAGCTGGTCGCGGATTTCGACAGCCTCGGCCTGTCGCGCCTGGACAATACCGAAGGCATGTGCTGGGGACCGCGGCTGCCCAACGGCCGCCGCACGCTGGTGTGCGTGAGCGACGACAACTTCAACCCGCTGCAGGTCACGCAGTTCGCGGCATTCGAATACCTGGAGTCCGAATGAGCTCTCGCATCGCATTCATCGGCGGCGGCAACATGGCCGGCGCCATCATCGGGGGACTGGTCCGCAAGGGCCAGGCGCCGTCGCAGATCGACGTCGTGGAACCGTTTGCCGAAGCGCGCGCGCGGCTGCAGCAGCAGTTCGGCGTCACCGCACTGGAGCAGGCCGGCGCTGCACTGGCGAAGGCGGACCTCGTGGTGTGGGCGGTCAAGCCGCAGACTTTCAAGGACGCGGCCGCACAGGCGCGCGCGCATGTGGACAAGGCGCTGCACCTCAGCGTGGCGGCAGGCATCCGGTCCGACAGCATGGCGGCGTGGCTCGGCACCGAGCGCATCGTGCGCTCCATGCCCAACACCCCGGCGCTGGTCGGCAAGGGGATGACCGCGCTGTTCGCGCGTGCCGCTGTCAGCGCGCCTGACAAGCAGCAGGCGGAGCAGGTCATTGCCACGACCGGCGAGTACCTGTGGGTGCGCGCCGAAGAGCAGCTCGATGCCGTGACAGCGCTATCGGGGTCAGGACCCGCCTACGTGTTCTATTTCCTGGAGGCCATGACGCAGGCGGGCGCCGAAATGGGCCTCGATGCGGAGCAGGCGCGGCGGCTCGCCGTCGGCACCTTCGCGGGCGCCTCGGAGCTCGCGCGCGCATCGAGCGAGCCCTTGCAGGTGCTGCGCGAGCGGGTCACGTCCAAGGGCGGCACGACGTATGCGGCGCTGACCTCCCTCGAACAGGATGGCGTGAAAGCCGCGTTCGTGAAGGCGCTGCATGCGGCCCGCCAGCGGGCGGAAGAACTGGGCGACGAGTTCGGCAAGTGACGCCGGGATGCGACCGGCCGCCACGGGCCGTGAATCGATTGCACCGTGGTGCGAGCGCCCCGTAGGTCGGGTTGCCGAAGGCACCCCGACACGCTCACGCGAGGTACCCGACCACCGTGCCCGCAAACAACGTGAACCCGAACCAGTGATTGACGCGGAAAGCGCGAAAGCAGCCGTCGCGCGACCGGTCGCGAATCAGCGTGTAGTGCCAGATGGCCTGGGCCGCCGCGACCGCGGCCGTCAGCAGGATCACGACGGTGGGGATGCGCCCTGCCAGGCACAGCCCCCACACCACGATGGCGCCCGCATAGCAAAGCATCACCACCGCCACATCCGCCCGCCCCAGCGTGATGGCCGAGGTCTTGATGCCGATGCGCAAGTCGTCGTCGCGATCCACCATCGCGTACTCGGTGTCGTAAGCCAGCACCCAGAACAGGTTGCCGAGCAGCAGCACCCAGGCCAGCAGCGGTACCCGGCCCTGCACCGCGGCGAATGCCATCGGGATGCCGAAGCTGAAGGCCACACCCAGCACCGCCTGCGGCATTGCGACGTAGCGCTTGGCATAGGGATACGCAATCGCGATCGCCAACGCCGCGAACGACCACGCGACGGCGACCGCGTTGGTGGTGAGCACCAGGCAGAACGCCAGCAGCGCCAGCACGGCCCCGAGCACCAGCGCCTCGCGCACCGACACGGCGCCGGTGGTCACCGGCCGCTGCGAGGTCCGCTTCACGTGCCGGTCGAACTCGCGGTCGGCGACGTCGTTGACGCAGCAGCCGGCACTGCGCATCAGGATCGTGCCGAGCGTGAACACCGCGATCAGGTGCCAGCCGGGAAAGCCGCCGCGCGCGATCCACAGTGCGGCCAGCGACGGCCACAGCAGCAGCAGCCAGCCCGCGGGCCGGTCCCAGCGGACCAGGTCGAGGTAGAGCCCGGCCTTGCCCTTCACGTCACGCCGAGGCCCAGCTTGCGCAGGTCCAGCCGGCCCTCGCGCATCGGCGGGCACCAGAAGTAGGCGCCGTTGACCGGCTTGGAAATCTTGAACATCGCATCGACGATGCCGTCGTCATGCCCCGCCATGCGCCGCATCTGCTGCTCGTAGGCCTGGTGCGACCGGCCGAAGGCCACGAACATCAGGCCGGCTTGCATGCCCGCCATCCACGGCATGGAGCGGCGCAGCAGGAACGCCTCCGGGTCGAAGCTCTCCTGCGCGGTGCGCTTCACATGCGCGGTCTCGGGCGCATCTTCGATCTCCTCGTTGTCCGAGAGTCGGCGGCCGAAGGCGTGGTCCTTGTCGGCGTCGCCGAGCGCTTCGAAGGCGTCGAGGTCGTGCACCCATTGCTGCACGGCGACGTAGCTCGAGCCGTCGAGGCCGTCGCCGAGGCCTTGCGCAAAAGCGGCTTCCTCGGCCTTCTCGCCGGTCGGGTTCTCCGTGCCATCCTCGAAGCCGGTGAGGTCGTGGCCGTGGCCGCCCTCCTGCCAGGCATGGCGGAAGCCGTCCAGCGCATGCCGCACGGTGAAGGCCGGCGCCAGGGCCTTCTGCACCTTGCGCGTGACGTGCAGCAGGTCGCCGAGATCGGAGCCCCGCATCCAGCACCACAGCGTGCCCGGCGTCGACGGCACCTTGACGCCTTCGCGCGAGAAATCGGGGAACTCGTGCAGGTGCGGGATCTCCGCGCCGAGGGCCTTCACCAGCGAGGGGCCGAGGCCGAGCACGACGTCGCTGCCGTCGACCAGCGGCGTCAGGCGCGTCAGCGCGTCCTTGATGGCCGCGGCATCGGCGCCCGCGGTGAGGGTGAACGAAACGAAGCGGGCCACGGCCGGCACGCCTTCGAAGATCCCCGGCTGGTACAGCTTGTCGTGGGGGGTGGAACCGGGCTCTCTCATGACAGTCTTTTCACGCCCGGCAATTCGCAGGCATAGATGGAATTGCGCAACGCGGCGATGGCCTCGTAGCGCGTGAAACTGCGGCGCCACGCCAGCACCACGCGGCGGCTGGGCGGATCGCCCTCGAAAGGGATGTACTTGACGAAGGCCTGGTCCTCGCCGCGCCGCTTGGGGCGCGTCGAGAAGGCCTCCTTGGGCACCGACAGGCGCGGCACGAGCGTCACGCCCATGCCGGCGGCCACCATGTGCTTGATCGTTTCCAGCGAGGAGCCCTCGAAGCTCTTGCGAATGCCTTCGGCGTCGCTGGAGAAGCGCGCGAACTCGGGGCACACCTCCAGCACATGGTCGCGAAAGCAGTGGCCCGTTCCCAGCAGCAGCATGGTTTCCTTCTTCAGCTCCTCCGCCTTGATGGTCTTGAGCGCAGAGAAGGCGTGCGTGCTCGGGACCGCGGTCAGGAAGGGCTCGTCATAGAGCGGCGCGATCGCCAGGCCCGTGTCGGGAAAGGGCTCGGCCATGATGGCGCAGTCGATCTCTCCGGTGCGCAGCATCTCCAGCAGCTTGACGGTGAAGTTCTCCTGCAGCATCAGCGGCATCTGCGGGGTGAGGGCGATGGATTGGCGCACCAGGTCCGGCAGCAGGTAGGGCCCGATGGTGTAGATCACGCCCAGCCGCAGCGGGCCGGCCAGCGGGTCCTTGCCGCGCTTGGCGATCTCCTTGATGGCCGCGGCCTGCTCCAGCACGCTCTGCGCCTGCCGCACGATCTCCTCGCCCAGGGGCGTGACCGTCACCTCGTTGGCGCTGCGCTCGAACAGCTTGACCTCGAGCTCGTCCTCCAGCTTCTTGATGGCGACCGACAAGGTCGGCTGCGACACGAAGCAGGCCTCCGCGGCGCGGCCGAAATGCTTCTCGCGGGCGACCGCAACGATGTACTTGAGCTCGGTGAGCGTCATCTTCTGGTTCTGGTGGGCATCCCGGAGTCTGCCCCAAACGCCGGCTTCAGGCCTTGAGGTACTCCGATTTTCCACCCAACCAGCGGGCGACGTGGCGCGCCGCGAGTCCCGGGTGGCGGTCCAGCATGAGCGGCGCCACCGCGCGCGCCCATTCCAGCAGGTCCGCGTCGGTGGCCAGGTCAGCGAAGCGCAGCAGCGGCGCGCCGGACTGCCGCGCGCCCAGGAATTCGCCCGGGCCCCGGATTTCCAGGTCGCGGCGAGCAATCTCGAAGCCGTCGTTGGTCTCGGCCATCGCCTTCAGGCGGGCGCGTGCCGTTTCGCCGAGCCGGCCGGCGTCGCCCGTCGAATAGAGAAGGACGCACGCCGAGGCGGCCGCACCGCGTCCGACCCGCCCGCGCAACTGGTGCAGCTGCGACAGGCCGAAGCGCTCGGCGTGCTCGATGACCATCAGGGAAGCGTTGGGCACGTCCACGCCGACCTCGATGACCGTGGTGGACACCAGCACCCCCATCTGCCCGCCGGTGAAGAGCGCCATGACGGCCTTCTTCTCCGCCACCGGCATGCGCGAGTGCAGCAGGCCGACCAGCACGCCGGGCAGGGCGGCGCCCAGCTGTTCATGCGTTGCCGTCGCGTTGGTCAGATCCAGCGTCTCGCTCTCCTCGATCAGCGGACACACCCAGTACACCTGCCGGCCCTCGGCCAGCTGGCCGCGGATGCGCTCGACCACCTCGTCCCGGCGGCTGTCGGCGATCAGCTTGGTCACCACGGGCGTGCGTCCCGGCGGCAGTTCGTCGATGGTGGAGACATCGAGATCGGCGTAGTAGCTCATCGCCAGCGTGCGCGGGATCGGCGTGGCCGACATCATCAACATGTGGGGCTCGCCGCCCTCGGGTGTCTTTCCCCGCAAAGCCAACCTCTGTTCCACGCCGAAGCGATGCTGTTCATCGATCACGGCCAGCCCCAGCTTGCGGAACTGCACCTGCTCCTGGATCACGGCGTGCGTGCCGACCACCAGCGCCGCCTCGCCGCTGGCGACCAGTTGCTGCATCTCGCCGCGTTCCTTCTTGCGCTGGCTGCCGGTCAGCCATGCCACCCGCAGGCCCTTGGGCGACAACAACGGCTCCAGCCAGCCGACCAGCTTGCGGAAATGCTGCTCCGCCAGGATTTCCGTGGGCGCCATCAACGCGCATTGCCAGCCCGAGTCGATGGCGATGGCGGCTGCCAGCGCCGCCACGATCGTCTTGCCGGAGCCCACGTCACCCTGCAGCAGGCGCTGCATCGGTCGACCGCGCGCCAGGCTGGCGGCAATTTCCCCGGAGACCCTTTGCTGCGCACCCGTCAGCTGGAAAGGCAGTGCCGCGAGGAACTGCTCGTGCAGCCCACCCTTGCGCGCCTTCAATGGCGGCGCCTGCAACGCGTCGTGTTCGCGCCGGCTTTCCGCCTGCGACAACTGCTGCGCAAGCAGCTCCTCCGCCTTCAGCCGCAGCCAGGCCGGATGGGAGCGGTCCTCCAGCGCCGCCAGCGACACTTCGGGGGTCGGGTGATGAAGGAACTGCAAGGCCTGGCGCAGGCTCCACGCCGTCGCCTTGCCGGGCGCGGGCGGCGCATCGGGCGGCACCGTCTCCGCCAGGTCTGCCCGCTCCAGTCCGCCGGCCACCGCCTTGCGCAGATAGGCTTGCGGCAGGACCGCCACCGTCGGATACACCGGCGTCAGCGCCTCGGGCAGTTCGCCCCCTGCCGGCCGATAGGTGGGATGCACCATGTGCCAGCCGGCAAAGCCGCCCTTCAACTCGCCGCGGATGCGCAGGCGCACGCCGGCAGTCAACGCCTTCTGCTGCGAGGGATAGAAGCTGAAGAAGCGCAGCACGCAGGTGTCGGTGCCGTCGTCCACCGTCACGACCAGCTGGCGGCGCGGCCGGTACTGCACCTGGCAGTCCGTGACGGTGGCCTCGATCTGCGCCGTGTCGCCCTCGCGCGCGTCGCGCAGCTTGACGATGCGCGTTTCGTCCTCGTAGCGCAGCGGGATGTGCAGCGCCAGGTCGATGTCGCGACCCAGCCCGAGCTTTCGCAAGGCTTTCTGGGGTTCCGACAGCGCCTTGGTTCCGGCCATGGGACAATTCTGCCTTCTTCATCGGTACGGGCCTGTCCAGCCCTCGACGCATGCGCCACTTCACCCTGGGCGATTTCGATTTCGCCCTGCCTCCCGAACTGATCGCCCAGCACCCGGCCGCCGAACGCAGCGCCTCGCGCCTGCTGGATGGCACCGGAGCTGTTGCTGTGGATCGCACTTTCCGCGACCTGCCTTCGCTGCTGCAACCGGGTGACCTGATGGTGTTCAACGACACCCGGGTCGTCAACGCGCGCCTGTTCGGCGAGAAGCCCACGGGCGGCAAGCTGGAATTGCTGGTGGAACGGGTGGTGGGCGAGCGCGAAGTCGTCGCGCACATGAAGGTGAGCAAGAAGCCGCTCGTGGGCACAGAGCTGTCGATGGACGGCGGCTTCACCGCCACGCTGCTCGGTCGCTGGCCGGACGAGGACGGCCCCCTGTTCCGATTCGCCTTCAGCGACGACCCCTATGCGCTGATGGAACAACACGGCCACGTGCCGCTGCCGCCCTACATCACGCACGCCGACACGGCGGAGGACGCGCACCGCTACCAGACCGTGTTCGCCAAGAATCCCGGCGCGGTCGCCGCACCGACGGCGGCGCTGCATTTCGACCAGGACTTGCTCGACGCGCTCGAGGCGCGTGGCGTGCAGCGCGCCAGCGTCACGCTGCACGTCGGCGCCGGGACCTTCCAGCCGGTCAAGACCGAAGACATCGCACAGCACCGCATGCACAGCGAGTGGTACGAGGTGCCGCCGGCCACGCAGCAGGCGATAGCCGACTTGCGCGCACGCGGCGGCCGCCTCGTCGCGGTCGGCACGACCACCGTGCGGACGCTGGAGTCCTGGGCCCGAAACGGCCAGGCCAGCGGCGACACCGACATCTTCATCACGCCCGGCTTCGCCTTTCGCGAAGTCGACGTCCTCGTCACCAACTTCCACCTGCCGAAGTCCACGCTGCTGATGCTGGTGAGCGCCTTCACGGGCTACGAGCGCATGATGCAGCTCTATCGCCACGCCATCGAGGCGCGCTACCGCTTCTTCAGCTACGGCGACGCCATGCTGCTCGCCCGCCAGCCCTGAGATCCCGATGCTCCAGTTCGACCTCCTGAAAACCGAAGGGCTGGCCCGCCGCGGCCGCCTGACCCTGAACCATGGCGTCGTCGAGACGCCGATCTTCATGCCCGTGGGCACCTACGGCACCGTCAAGGGCGTGATGCCGCGCTCGCTGGAGGAGATGGGCGCGCAGATCATCCTGGGCAACACCTTCCACCTGTGGATGCGCCCCGGCCTCGACGTGCTCCAGCAGTTCGGCGGACTGCATCGCTTCGAGCAATGGAACAAGCCGATCCTCACCGACTCGGGCGGCTTCCAGGTGTGGAGCCTGGGCGAGATGCGCAAGATCAGCGAGGAAGGAGTCAAGTTCGCGTCGCCCGTCAACGGTGACAAGCTGTTCCTGACGCCGGAAACCTCGATGCAGATCCAGACGACGCTCAACTCCGACATCGTCATGCAGTTCGACGAGTGCACGCCGTACGACACCAAGGGCCACATCACGACCGAAGCCGAGGCTCGCTTCTCGATGGAGCTGTCGCGCCGCTGGGCGCTGCGCTGCAAGGACGAATTCGCGCGGCTGGAGAATCCCAACGCATTGTTCGGCATCGTGCAGGGCGGCATGTTCGAGAACCTGCGCGAGGATTCGCTGGCGGCCCTGGTGGAGATGGACTTCCCCGGCTATGCGGTCGGCGGTGTCAGCGTCGGCGAGCCCAAGCAGGAGATGCTGCGCATCATGGCGCACACCCCGCACCTGCTGCCCGCGCACAAGCCGCGCTACCTGATGGGCGTGGGCACGCCCGAGGACCTGGTGGAAGGCGTCATGCAAGGCGTCGACATGTTCGACTGCGTGATGCCGACCCGCAACGCCCGCAACGGCCACCTGTTCACGCGCTTTGGCGACCTGAAGATCCGCAACGCGAAGCACCGCAGCGACGAGCGCCCGCTGGACGAAACCTGCACTTGCTACACCTGCGCGGGCTTCCGGCGCGACGACGGCACGGTGGGCGGCGGCTTCTCCCGCGCCTACCTGCACCACCTCGACCGCTGCGGCGAGATGCTGGGCCCGATGCTGGCGACCATCCACAACCTGCATTACTACCTGAACCTGATGCGCGAGGTGCGGGCTGCGCTCGACGCCGGCACCTTTGCCGACTTCGCGCGCGCGTTCAGGCAGGACCGGACACGAGGCGTTTGACACCGGGGTTCGCCGGCGGGCTCACCGCCGGCCTACCGGAAGACCGTGAGCACCCCGGTGTAGCCATAGAGGTGGCTGCGCGCGATCTCCCCGCCCGCGAAGAACCCCACCAGCGGCACATCACCCAGCGCCCGGCGCACGATCTGCAGCTCCGCGCTGGGCCCGCCGAAGTGCGGCCCACCGCGGCCGGAGCAGCTGACATACACGGCGCCCGCGATCGGCGCGGTGGCAGCGGGGCCCGAGACCGGGTCCGGGGCGGCCAGCATCGTGGCCAGCGCCAGCGGCAGTTCTTCGGGCTCCAGTTCCTCGCGGATCTCCGAGCAGATGCGCACCAGGTCCATCCGCGCGGTCTCCACGTCGCGGCGGCAGAAGGCCAGGCCCATTCCTTCGTCCACCTTGTCCGCGATCGCCACGCCCCTGCGGCGAGGGTCCAGCCCGATGATGTGGCGCACGACCACGTCGGTGCCGAAGTGCCCGGTGCGATGGACCACATCCTCCGTCGCCTGGGTCAGTCCGACCAGCGTCGCGCGCAGGACGGCCATCGCTTCCTGCGGCTGCTGCAGCGTGATCTCCAGGTCGTCCAGCAGCACGTCGAGCGCCGGCTTGCCATCGAGTTCCACCACCAGGTTGCCGTCGGCGCCGGTGATCCGCCGTGCCGCGCCGATCGGCTGGCACCCCTGGGTCACGCGCGAAACGATCTGCACGCCTTCGCCGAAGGCAACGCCGGACAGGCCCCCGCGAAAGACGCCGCTGGCCTTGCCGTGGCCTTGCAGGTTGCCATTGCCGCCGACGGCGAACTGCACGACGTCGCTGCGGCTGGAGGCCAGGCCGCCGAACAGGTAACCCGTGGCCGTGCGATCGGCCATCTCCGCGATGAGTTCGGCGACGTCCGGGGTGCCGGCGTCGGCGTGCACGAGCGCGGTGTGCGGCGTGAAAGTGGATGTGAGCGGCGCGACGCCCGAGAACACGCGGTACTGATCCGGCGGCACCGCGCACAGCATGACAGCGAGCGCGGGCTCGTCGAAGTATTCGACGTTCGAGGCAGCGATGCCGACGCCCACGGTTCCCGACCAGTCCGTGACCTCCGGCAGTTCGGCGCTCAAGTGGTCCAGGATCTCCCGGGCCTGGCTCGCGTAGTGGTCGGTGATGTACAGCAGTCCCAGCGTGGGGTGGTTCGCATGGCCCGGCAGCACCAGCTGGGCGCGCAGTTGCGCCAGCACCAGTCCGGCGGCCATCTGCCACTGCGGATGCGTGGCATGGCCATAGGGAAAGAGGGCCATGGACGAACCTGCGCGCTACGAGCCCGAGCGCGCCTTGCGCGGCGCGCTCTTCTTCGCTGGCTTTTTCTTCACGCCCTTCACCGCTGTTCCACCGGCGACGCTCGCGGCCATGTTCCGCGCCGTGTCCATCGCAGACTGCGGCGTCACATCCTTCATGGTGTTGGCGGCGATTTCCTGGAACTGGCTCGTCAGCGCTCCCCACCACTGCATCGGGTCGACCGCGCCGGCGGCACCGGCCGCCGCGCCGGGGCCTGCTTTCGTCACCGGCTGCGTGGACTCCGGCGCCGCCTTGCGCACCGCCGCGCCTGCGGTTGCAGCCCCGGCGTCCGCGGCTGCACCAGCCTTGCGCGCGCCGCCGGCCGTGGTCTCCGCAGTCTTGAGCTTCAGCGCATTGGCGACTTCGCCCATGTTGAAGTTCATGCCTTGCAGGGTGGACAGCGTCATCTTCTGCACTTCCAGCGCCTGGATGGTGGCGCCGAGCGCCTTGCCGTTCTGGTCCAGCCAGAAATGCACGGCTTTCAGTTCGGAAATCCGCTTCTCCAGTTCCTCGACGTTCAGCGTGGGCGCCACCCAGCTGGAGAGTTGCGGCATCTGCGGAACGCCCTGCGATGCGCCCTTGGCGATGTTCTGCAGGAAGTCGAAGCCGGGGACGAAACGGCCGAAGCCGAAGGCATTGTTGTCGCTCATGGCGTGCCGCTCCTCACGTTGTCTCGTGCGGACAGCTTACCCCAAGACGTGCGCTCGCGGCGCGCCCCCGCTCAGTGGCCGTGGCCGCCGGGCGCGGCCAGTGCGACCGGCACGGTGACGTCCTGCGTGCGCTCCGCGCCCTTCGCGTCGCGAAAGCGCAAGGTCATCCGGATGCTGCCGCCGGCGCGGAATGGCGCCTTCAGGTCCATCAGCATGAAGTGGTATCCATTGGGGGCGAAGAGCAGCGGTGCACCCGGCTTCAGCGGCAGCGCGTCGACGGCGCGCATCTTCATGATGTCGCCCTCCATCTTCATCTGGTGGATTTCGACGATGCCGGCGGCCGGCGTCGCGGCCCCCAGCAGCGTGAGCGGCTCGGAGGCAGTGAGCGTCATGTACGCGCCGGTGGAGTCCTGGCCTTGCACGGTGGAGCGCGCCCATGCCCGTTCCACCTTGGCGGGGGCGGGCTGCGCAACGGCAGGCAGGGCAACCGAGAACACGAGGGCGGCGAGCAGGGATTTCATGCGCCGATTATCCCTGCCCGGTCGAGCCGCCGGATTTTCCCGTGCGCCTGTCGGAGGCTTCCTACAGCGGCCGGCGGTCAGGAGGTCTGGCGGGTCCGCTCGGCGTTTGGTACGGTCTGGCCGCATGACGCTCGTGGAGATCCTGTATCCGTCCTGCGCACTGTTCCTGGATTTCGACGGCACGATGGTGGACATCGCACCGCAGCCGAACGCCGTGGAAGTGCCCGGCCCCCTGATCGCGGTACTGCAGGAATTGAAGGACTACCTGCAGGGCGCGGTGGCCGTGATTTCCGGCCGGCCGATCGCCCAGCTCGATGCATTCCTGCAGCCGCTGGAACTCGCGATCGCCGGGGTGCACGGCACCGAGCGCCGCGACGCGCATGGCGAGATGCACCTGCTGAACACCCACCCCCTCGACCAGGTCGAAGCCGCTGCCCAGGCGCTGGCCCTGGCCCACGCCGGGTTGCTGGTCGAGAACAAGCGAGGCTCCATCGCGCTGCACTATCGGCAGCGGCCGGACCTGGAGGATCTCTGCGTTGCTACGATGCAGGACGCGGTCAGCACATCGCCGGGACTCACCCTGTTGCGCGGCAAGATGGTGGTGGAGGCCAAGCCGGGTGGCGCCAGCAAGGGACGCGCGATCGAGGATTTCCTGCGCGAGCCGCCCTTTGCCGGCCGCACGCCGGTCTTCATCGGCGACGACATCACCGACGAAGTCGGCTTCTCCACGGTGCAGCGGCTCGGCGGCATCGGGGTGAAAGTGGGCGAGGGGCCCAGCGTCGCCTGGCGCCGCATCGCCGACCCGACGGCCCTGCGCCGCGACCTGGAGGCGGCGATCGCCTCCCGCCCCCGCCAAGAACGATTGAACGAACGAACGAAACCATGACCACTCCCAATTCGCTGCAGCTCGGCATGATCGGCAACTGCGCCTACAGCGCGCTGATCGACCGCGAAGCCCGCCTCATGTGGTGCTGCCTGCCCCGCTTCGACGGCGACCCGGTCTTCAACGCCCTGCTGGACCCCAGCGAGAACGGCAGCCTCTGGGCCTTCGAGCTGGAAGACTTCGAGCGCAGCGAGCAGGAATACGAGCCCAACACCGCGGTGCTGCGCACGCGCCTGTACGACAAGCGCGGCCAGGGCATCGAGGTCACCGATTTCGCGCCGCGCTTCTGGAGCCGCGGCCGCACCTTCCGCCCGCTCACGCTGGTGCGCCGGGTGAAGGTGCTGCAGGGGTCGCCGCGCATGAAGGTCAAGCTGCGCCCGCGCTTCGACTGGGGCCGCACCAAGCCGCAGGTGACGCAGGGCAGCACGCACATCCGCTACATGGGTCCGAGCATGACCCTGCGCATCAACTGCGACGCGCCGATCTCGTACATCCTGTCGGAGACCGCGTTCGTGGTCGACCGGCCCATGAACTTCATCATGGGTCCGGACGAGACGCTGGCCAGCGGCATCGAGGACACCGCGCGGCTGTTCGAGCAGGAGACGGTGGGCTACTGGCGGCAATGGACCCGCGCGCTGGCGCTGCCGCTGGAGTGGCAGGAAGCCGTCATCCGCGCGGCGATCACGCTGAAGCTGTCGCTGTTCGAGGACACCGGCGCGATCGTCGCCGCCATGACCACCAGCATTCCCGAGGCGCCCGGCAGCGGCCGCAACTGGGACTACCGGTATTGCTGGTTGCGCGATGCCTTCTTCGTGGTGCGCGCGCTCAACTCGATCTCCGAAGTGGCGACGATGGAGGAATACCTGCGCTGGTTGATGAACGTGGTGATCCGTTCCGGCGGCGGCCACATCCAGCCGCTGTACGGCATCGGCCAGGAGGAACAGCTGCCGGAGATGATCCTGGATCACCTGCCCGGTTACCGCGGCATGGGCCCGGTGCGCGTGGGCAACCAGGCGCAGGAGCACTTCCAGCACGACGTGTACGGCAACATCCTGCTGGGTGCGGCGCAGGCCTTCCACGACCACCGGCTGTTCCGGCGCGCGACGCGCGCGGAGTTCGCGCACCTCGAAGCGGTGGGCGAACAGGCCTTTCGGGTCTATGACAAGCCGGACGCCGGCATGTGGGAGCTGCGCACGCGCGCGCGCATCCACACCTCATCCGCGCTCATGAGCTGGGCGGCTTGCGACCGGTTGGCCAAGGTCGCCGCGGCCCTGGGCCTGCCGGAGCGCATCCGCTACTGGCGCGAGCGCGCCGACACCATCCGCGCGCGCATCCTCACGGAGTCGTGGAGCGAGGAGCGCCAGGCTTTCGCCGAAAGCTTCGGCGGGCGCGACCTCGACGCCAGCGCGCTGCTGATGGCCGAAGTGAACATGATCGACCCGAACGATGCGCGCTTCGTCGCCACCGTCGATGCGCTGGAGAAGTCGCTCTGCGACGGACCCTACATGCGGCGCTACGAGGCCGCCGACGACTTCGGCAAGCCGGAGACCGCATTCAACATCTGCACCTTCTGGCGCATCGATGCGCTCGCCCGCATCGGCCGCAAGGCGCAGGCGCGCGAGATCTTCGAGGTGATGCTCAAAAGCCGCAACCACCTGGGGCTGCTGTCCGAGGACACACACCCCGTGACCGGCGAGATGTGGGGCAACTTCCCGCAGACGTATTCGATGGTGGGCACGATCAACGCCGCGGTGCGCCTGTCGGCGCCGTGGGACACGGTCATCTGAGGGAAGTCTGTTGGGCCGCCTCGTCGTCGTCTCCAACCGCATCGCCGACCCGCGCAAGACGGCGGCCGGCGGCCTCGCGGTTGCCCTGGCGGACGTGCTGAACGCCACCGGCGGGCTCTGGTTCGGCTGGAGCGGAAAGGTCGTGGATGCCACGGACGAGGACGAGGTCCACGTGCAGCAGGCGGGCCCGGTGAAGCTGGCCACGGTGGACCTCTCGCAGGCCGACTACGACTCGTTCTACCTCGGTTACTCCAACGGCGTGCTCTGGCCGGTGTTCCATTACCGGCTGGACCTGGCCGATTTCGATGCCGGCTACATCGGCGGCTACCGGCGGGTGAACCAGCTGTTCGCGCGCAAGCTGCTGCCCTTCCTGCAGCCCGACGACATCATCTGGGTGCACGACTACCACCTGATCCCGCTGGCCGCCGAACTGCGCGCCCTCGGTTGCCGGCAGCGCATCGGTTTTTTCCTGCACATCCCGCTGCCGCCGCCGCTGATCCTGGCGGCCATTCCCGGGCACGACTGGCTGGTGCGCGCGCTGTTCGCGTACGACCTGGTCGGCTTCCAGAGCAAGGCGGACCTGAACCACTTCGCCGGCTATGTGGAGACCGAAGCGCACGCGCAGCCGGTGGAGGCGGGCCGCTGGCGCGCCTTCGGCCGCACCGTGCACGCCGGTGCGTTCCCGATCGGGATCGACGTCGAGGAATTCACGGAGCTCACCAACGCGCGTGAAGCGATGGACATGTACGAGCGCATGAAGAACGAGTACTCGCGCCGCAAGCTGCTGGTGGGCGTGGACCGGCTCGACTACTCAAAGGGCCTGCCGCAGCGCATGCGCGCCTTTCGCGAGCTGCTGGCGCGCAATCCCGAAACCCGCAAGAGCGCCACGCTGATCCAGATCGCATCGCCGAGCCGCGAGAACGTCAGCGCCTACACCGACATCCTGCACGAGCTCGAGGCGCTGTGCGGCTCCATCAACGGCAACTTCGGCGAGCTGGACTGGATGCCGGTGCGCTACATGCACCGCAACGTCGCGCGAGCCCGCCTGCCGGGCCTGTATCGCGCGGCGCGGGTGGCGCTGGTCACCCCGCTGCGCGATGGAATGAACCTGGTGGCCAAGGAGTTCCTCGCTGCGCAGGACCCGGCGGACCCCGGCGTGCTGGTGCTCTCGCGCTTTGCCGGCGCCGCGGAGCAATTGAGGGAAGCGCTGCTGGTCAACCCGTATGACAGCGAGAGCACGGCCGCGGCGATCCTGCTCGCCCTGCAGATGCCCGTGGAGGAACGGCGCACGCGCCATGCGTCGATGATGGAGTCGCTGCGGCGCTACGACGTGCACTGGTGGTGCGATGCGTTCCTGGCGGCGCTGGCCGATGCGCGGGCCGAGGAGAAGGGTCCGTCGTGGCTGCGCCTGTAACGACCTGACACCAATCCGCTTGAATCCAGCGGCGGGCTGGGGGCGTATTCAAGCGGCGAGCCAGCCATCTTGCCGGCTCCGCTAGATCCCCTCAGGAGATTCCCAGATGCAACGTCACCTCATCGCGGCTTGCGCCGCTTCCCTGCTTGCGGTCGCTGCCAGCGGCGCTTTCGCCGACGGCTATGGCCGCGGCCAGCCCACCGGCACCAATCCCGCAGCCAATGGCATGACCCATGTCATGGGCAACACCGGCGGCACCAAGATGGTCGGCGGCGCCGCCATGTTCCCCAGCAAGGACATCGTCGACAACGCGGTCAATTCGAAGGACCACACAACGCTGGTCGCCGCCGTCAAGGCCGCCGGCCTGGTGGACACGCTCAAGAGCCCCGGTCCCTTCACCGTGTTCGCTCCCACCAACAACGCGTTCGCCATGCTGCCCGCCGGCACTGTGGACACGCTGCTGAAGCCCGAGAACAAGGGCACGCTGACGCAAGTCCTGACCTACCACGTGGTGCCGGGTCGCGTCGACGCAGCGACGCTGGTGTCGCAGATCAAGGCCGGCGGCGGCAAGGCGACGCTGAAGACGGCCAGCGGCGGCACGCTCACCGCCAGCATGCGCGGCAACGACGTGCTGATCGTGGACGCCAAGGGCAACGGTGCCGTGGTGACCATCGCCGACGTGTACCAGTCCAACGGCGTGATCCACGTCGTGGACAAGGTGCTGTTGCCGGGTTGATGGGTCACCGGGGTTCGCGTGCCGGCGAACCGCCGGCCTACAGGACCGCAGCGACGAGGCCGGTGATGCCGATGGCCAATGCGGCGATCGCATCACCTGCGATCAGGCCCCCGCCGAACAGCGAGGTGCCGCTCATGTCGGGCGGCATCTCACCGTTTTTTTCCTTCGCGCGTGACTCGATGAGACTGGCGGCCACGCCGCCGGCCCCGAGCCACAGCGACGTCGGCAGGTTGACGAAGCCGCCGAACGACACCGCATACGGCGACGGCAGCAGGATGGCGTCGACCACGAAGCTGCGCGGGCGCAGCCGCTTGCGCAACATCTCGATGAGCAAACCGATCCCCACGCCGACCAGGATCGCGACGCGCTGATACGGCTTGTCGTCGGTCAGGCTGCGCAGCACGCCCACGAACTTGTACGTCATCGCGGAGCTCCACTCCGCCGGTTGCTGGCCGGCCTTCATCACCGTCTGGTCCTGCATCAACACCGGGTAGGCCGCCATGAAGACGCGCGCGAACACCACGGCGAGCACGGCGCCCACCAGGATACCCAGGACCTGGTAGCGAAACTGCAGCACCCGCGGGGTGCCGAGACGCCAGCCGGTGGAGCGGTCCTGCTGCATGTCGCAGGCGACGCTGGTGGACACCAGCAGGATGGCGCCGGCCATGAGGCCGACGCCGGGATCGGCGAGTCCCATCAAGGCCATCACCACCACCGACACCACGAAGGCCGACGAGATCGGGTTGGAGTCGCTGATTCCGACCGAGATGCCGTTGACCAGCGCGAACAGGAAGACCAGCGCGATGGCGGCGAGCAGGAAGGCCAGCGGCTGCGCCAGCAGCAGGTGGCCCGTCGCCACCGTCGCCGCGGCCCAGGCGATGACCCACGCCACCAGGCGGCCGCGATGGACGCGGCGCCAGTCATCCGCAGGTGGTGGGCTCTGCGCTGCTCTGGCCCGCGCCCCGGGCAGCGCCCGCCAGAAGATCAGCGCCAGGTCGACCGCTGCCGCTCCCATGATCATGCCCAGGGCGATCAGGAAGGTAATCTTGCGAAACGGGTCGCCCGGCTCCAGCCAGCCGATCGCCACGAACATCGGCGTCAGTGCCCAGGAAAGCAGGCCGCCCACGACGGCGGCGACGCCGATCCGCGCGCCCACCACCATGCCGGCGCCGAAGGTGGACGCGGAGAATTCGATCGCACCCAGCCAGCCGATGCGCCCGGCCGCCAGCCCGGTCAACAGTCCCGCGGCAGCGCCGCCTCCGAGCTTGCCGACGGATCGCCGCAGCAGCACCCGATCGGTCAGCGCGCGCAGGATGTTGGCAACAGCCAGGCCCGACGGGAAGGTGAGCTGCAGCTTGTCCACCAGCACGGGCGTGTACAGCATGCCGACGCCGACACCGAACATGCCGATGCAGGCGAAGTACACGACCAGCTGCCACGCGGGCGGCTGCGGCAGGCCCATCCAGACCATCGCCTGCACCAGCACGCCCATGCCGCTCATGCTGGCCACCGATGCCGCTGCCGTCTGGATGTAGTTGGCGCCGTGCTTGCCGTCGCTGCCGTAGCCTGCGGTCACGGCGGACCCGAGCAGGCCCGCGAGCACCTGGCCGCCGACGAAGAAGCCGAGCGAGAAATTCATGTAGGCCGCCGTCACGCCGGCCAGCGGCCCGAGCAGCAGGATGCCGGTGGCGGCGAGCAGGAGGTGATAGCGCCAGCTGCCCTGCGCGGGCAGCCAGGACCAACGCGGCGTCCCGTACATCCGAGCAGTATGCTGCCTGGCGCGGCCCGGAAAAGCCAACTTCCGGACGCAGAAGGCGCAGAAATTACGCGGAAGACGCAGAAGGAAGGCAGAAGAGGAAAAGCATTCCCTGGATGTTCTTTTGCGGCTTCTGCGTCACTTCTGCGGCTTCTGCGTCCGGTTCCCGTTTCTACGCCACCTTGACGTCACTGCCCGGTCCGACCACGCGCTGCTCGATGGCGCCGAAGATGCTCTGCCCGTCCTTCCCCTTCATCTCGATGCGGATCGTGTCGCCGAAGCGCATGAACTCGGTGGCCGGCTTGCCGTCCTGGATGGTTTCGATCGCGCGCTTCTCGGCGATGCAGCTGTAGCCCTTGGGCCACTCGGTCTTGCCGCCGGCGCCCTCCACGCCCTTGTTGCTGACGGTGCCGGAGCCCACGATGCTGCCGGCGCGCACGTTGCGGGTCTTGCAGACATGCGCGATCAGCTGGCCGAAGTGGAACGTCATGTCGGGACCGGCTTCGCACATGCCGACGCGGCGTCCGTTCCAGCTGCTTTGCAGCACCCCGGCGAGGCGGCCGCCGGACCAGGCGTCGCCCAGTTCATCGGGCGTGATGGCGACGGGGCTGAATGCAGTGGCCGGCTTGCTCTGGAAAAAGCCGAAGCCCTTGGCCAGCTCGTTCGGGATCAGGTTGCGCAGGCTCCAGTCGTTGGCGATCATCACCAGCCGCACGCCGTCGAGCGCCTGGTCCGGCGTCGCGCCCATGGGAACATCGCCGGTGACCACCGCGATCTCCGCTTCGAAGTCGATCCCCCACGCCTCGTCCAGGAAATGCGCGTCTTCCTGCGCGCCGAGGAAGTCGTCGCTGCCGCCCTGGTACATCAAGGGGTCTTCGTAGAAGCTCTGGGGCACTTCCGCCTTGCGCGCGGCCCGCACCAGCTCCACGTGATTGATGTACGCGGAGCCGTCGGCCCATTGGTAGGCGCGCGGCAATGGCGCCATGCATTGCGCGGGATCGAAGGGAAAGGCGTGGCGGGACTTGCCGTTGTTCAGGGTCTCGTAGAGGTCCTGCAATTGCGGGGCGAGGAAGTTCCAGTCGTCCAGCACCTGCTGCAGCCGCGCCGCGATGCCGGTCGCATAATGCGCCGACTGCAGGTCGCGCGAAACCACCACCAGCTGCCCGTCGCGCGAGCCGTCCCTGTACGTTGCAAGCTTCATCGATTTAATTCTATCGGATGGCATTCGCATGAGCCGCCGGGCCGCCCCAAGGCGAATCCCGCAGCGCATGGCGCGGAGGGAAACTGAATGAGCACGAAGGAGCGCGCGGGCATCCAGTCGGTGGAGGTCGGCTTCAGCCTGCTGCAAGTGCTGGGCGAAGCACAGGGCGCGCTGATGCTGCGCGACCTGGCGCGCGCCGCCAACATGAGCGCCGCCAAGGCGCACCGCTACCTCGTGAGCTTCCAGCGCCTGCAGCTCGTGGTTCAAGACGCGGCGAGCACCCGCTACGACCTGGGCCCCGCGGCCCTCAAGCTGGGCCTGGCCTCCCTGTCCCGGCTGGATGCCGTCAAGCTCGCCCGCGATCGGGTGGCGCTTCTCATGGAAGAGATCGGCCACACGCTCGCGCTCGCCGTGTGGGGCAACCAGGGGCCCACGATCGTGCACTGGGAGGAGTCGCCGTCGGCCGTCACCGTCAACCTGCGCCTGGGCGACGTGATGCCGCTGCTGTCCTCCGCCACCGGCCAGTGCTTCGCCGCGTACGCGCCGAAGGACGCCATCGCCCCGATGGTGAAGGAGGAACTGGCCCGCGCCCAGAAGCAGGGCCGCACCGACCTGCCGACGTCGATGGCCGAGGCGCGCAGCCTCTTCGATGCGGTTCGAAAGCGCGGCGCCTCGCGCGTCGTCGACACGCTGCTGCCTGGCATCGTCGCCTTCTGCGTGCCGGTGTTCGATTCCGACGGCCACATGGCGCTGGGGATGGTGGCGCTGGGCCCCGCCGGCAGCTTCGATGCCGAATGGGGCGGGGCGGTGGAGAAGCCGTTGCGCGCGGCGGCTGCGCAGCTCTCCAGCGACCTCGGGCACCGGGGATGAGATCCATGCCTGCCGCAGCCACACTGCGGCGGCTGGCGCCGCTGACCGCGGTCGTGCTTGCAGTGCACGTGCTCCTTTTGCAGCCGGAGGGCGACAGGATCGTTCCAACGCCGCCGGTGCCGTTCCTCACGCGCACGATTGCGGCGCCGCTGCCGGCGCCCCGCACGGTCGTCGAACCGCCTGCAGTGACTCCTCCTGCGCCAGCGCCAGCGCCAGCGGCCATTGCGCCGAAGCCGCGGCCCCGCCCCGCCATGGCACAGGCACCGGCGGCGGCCCCACCACCACCCACCGCTGGGCCAGTATTCGCCGCGCCTGCCACCGAGCCGGCTGCAGAGCCAGCGGTTCGCCCGGCTGCTGCCGCCGCGCCGGAATTTGCCGTGGCGATCCTGCCTTCAGCGCGCCTGCACTACGAACTGCAAGCCCAGGTGCGCGCTTTCTCGCTCGGCGGCCGGGCGGAACTGACCTGGCGGCATGACGGCCAGGCCTACGAAGCGCGGCTCGAAGCATCCGCGCTGGGGCGGCCGTCCCGCGTGCAACGCAGCGTGGGCCGCGTGACCCCGCAAGGCCTTGCGCCCGACTACTTCTCCGACAGGAGCCGCAGCGAGCAGGCGACGCACTTCGACCGGGACAGGAACCGGCTCGTCTTCAGCAACAACAAGCCCGAAGCGGCATTGGCCGAAGGCATGCAGGACCGGCTGAGCGTGGTGCTGCAACTGGCGGCGCTGGTGGCCGGGAACCCCGGCCGGCACGCCGCAGGCACGACCATCACCATTCCCACCGCCGGTACGGGGGATGCGGAGAACTGGATCTTTTCCGTGGAAGGAGAGGAAGACCTGCGCTTGCCAGGCGGCGCCGTACGGGCCCTGAAGCTGCAGCGGCTGCCCCGAAAGGAGTACGACCAGAAGGTGGAACTCTGGTTGGCTCCCGGCATGGATTACGCCCCCGTGCGCCTGCGTCTGACAAATCCCAACGGTGACGCGGTCGATCAGCGCTGGTCATCAACCGACAGGGGTTGATGAGGCCGAGGCCTAGATTGCATCCATGGCCAATCCGGCCGGTGCCTGCGGTGTTCTGGTTGAGTGACTACTTGAATCGGAGCGTCTCGCAGCCAGCTACAGGCATAAGGAACAGACATGCAAATGCTTTATGACTCCGATTCTTTCGTCGTGGTGCACCTGCAAGCCAACGAGCCGGCGGAGGGCGAGACCCATCCGCCGATGGTGAGGCACGGCTTCGAGATCGTGGACAAGCGCTCCAACAAGGAGGTCTACCTCGACGGTTCCTGGGCCGACGCCTTCCAGCGCCAGATCAATGCGTGGCAGCTCAACACCCCCACCCAGGAAGAGGTCGAGGAAACCCTCGACGGCTACGCCGAGCTTGCGCAGAATCCGCTCGTCATCCACTGACGGATTTCACCGGCCGGGCCAGCATGGCCCGGCAATGCGTTTCGACACATAGCCCAGCCGCAGCACCGGTACCATCCGGTGGATGCGCTTCTTGGCTGCCATCGCTGTTCCGCTCCTCCTCGCCGGTTGTTCCGGCGTTCCACTTGCCCCCGAGACCCCCGAGCCTGCCAAGGCAACCGAGGTCGACGTCCTGCTGCTAGGTGAGCAGCACGACGCACAGAGCCATGCGCGGACCCACGAGCGGTGGGTGACGACCTTGGCCGCACAGGGTCGACTGGAGGCGCTGGCCCTGGAAATGGCGGAACAGGGCACGAGCACCGGCAGCCTGCAACCCACTGCCTCCGAGCAGCAAGTGCAGCTTGCGCTGCGCTGGAACGTGGTGAGCTGGCCCTGGCCGCGCTACGCTCCCGCGGTGATGGCGGCCGTGCGCGCGGGCGTGCCCGTGGTCGGCGCCAATCTGCCGATGGACCGGCAGCGGCAGGCGATGCGCGACGACCTGCTGGACCAGCGGCTGACGCCAGCCGCGCTCGCCGCGCAGCGGCAGGCGGTACGGGATGGCCATTGCGACACCGTCCCCGCGCAGCAGATCCCGCCGATGACACGCATCCAGATCGCGCGGGATGTGTCGATGGCGCAGACAGTGGCGTCGCTGGCGCGACCCGGCAAGACGGTGGTGCTGGTGGCCGGATCCGGCCATGTACGCCCGGATGTCGGGGTGCCGCTGCACCTGCCGCCCACCTTGACGGTCCGGCCAGTCGAACTGCCGAAGGAAGAGACGGGGCGAGACTACTGCGCGGAGTTGCGCAAGCAGATGGAGCCGCGCAAGTAACCGGGGTTCGCTTCGCTCACCGCCGGCCTACAGGGATGGGACGAAGCCAGACCGCGGTCAAGTCGGTAGGCCGGCGGTGAGCGCGCAGCCGAACCCCGGTGCCCTACGCGTGCGCCTTCACCGAGTCAGCCAGCACATTGACCAGCTTGTCGATGTGCGACTTCTCCACGATGTACGGCGGCGCGATCACCAGCACGTCGCCGGCCGGGCGCACCAGCGCGCCTTTCTTGAAGCAGTCCACGAAGATGTCGTAGGCACGCTTGCCGGGCGAGCCGGCGATCGGCGCCAGTTCCACGGCCGCGGCCAGGCCGAGGCTGCGGATGCCGACCACGTTGGGCAGGCCCTTGAAGGTCGCGTGGAACGCGTCCCCCAGCACCTTGCCCATCTCACCGGCGCGCTGGAACAAGCCTTCCTTCTCGTACAGGTCGAGCGTCGCGATCGCCGCGGCGCAGGCCACGGGATGGCCGGAGTAGGTGTAGCCGTGGAAGAACTCGATGACGTGCTCCGGTGCGTCCGTCTTCATCATCGCGTCATAGATCTTGTCGCGGCAGATCACGCCGCCCAGCGGGATGACGCCGTTGGTGACCGCCTTGGCGAAGTTCAGCATGTCGGGGACGACGCCGTAGTAGTCCGCGCCGAAATTGGTGCCCATGCGGCCGAAGCCGGTGATCACCTCGTCGAAGATCAGCAGGATGCCGTGCTTGTCGCAGATCTCGCGCAGCCGCTTGAGGTAGCCCTTGGGCGGCAGGTACCAGCCGGCCGAGCCGGCGACCGGCTCGACGATGATGGCCGCCACGTTGCTCGGGTCGTGCAGCGGCAGGATGCGCTGCTCCAGCTCCAGCAGGTAGTCCTCCTGCGACTCGGGCTCGCGGTTGTGGATGTACGCGTTGGCCGGGTCGTGGATGAAGCGCATGTGGTCCACGCGCGGCAGCAGCGCCGCGCCGAACATCTTGCGGTTGGCCGGGATGCCGCCCACGCTCATGCCGCCGAAACCGACGCCGTGGTAACCCTTCTCGCGGCCGATGAAGACGTTGCGGTGCCCCTCGCCCCGCGCGCGGTGGTAGGCCAGCGCCACCTTCAGCGAGGTGTCGGCCGCCTCCGAGCCGGAGTTGCAGAACAGCACCTTGTTCAGGTCGCCCGGCGCCATCGCCGCGATCCTCTGCGCCGCCACGAAAGCCTGGTCGTTGCTGGCCTGGAAGGCCGTCGCGTAGTCCAGCGTGTCCAGCTGCTTCTTGATCGCTTCGTTGATCGGCAAGCGGCGGTGGCCGGCGCCCACGCACCAGAGGCTGGAAATGCCGTCGATCACCTGGCGGCCGTCGTGCGTGGTGAAGACCATGCCGTCCGCGCCGGTGAACACGCGTGGATCCTTGCGGAAAGCGCGGTTGGGGGTAAAGGGCAGCCAGTGGCTGTCCATGTTGAAGTCGTTGTACGCCATGGCGGGAAACTCCTGGGAACGAACCGCCATTTTGCCCCTTCCGGCCCCTGCGACAATGACGCGCTATGTCCGACGCCTACATCCTGACGCTCTCCTGCCCGGACCGACCGGGCATTGTCCATGCCGTCTCCGGCTTCCTGCTGGAGCGGGGCGGCAACATCGAAGAGGCCGCGCAGTACAACGACCACGACACCGGCCTGTTCTTCATGCGGGTGCGGTTCGCCTGCGGCCAGTTGACGCAGGACGACCTGCAGGCGCAGCTGAAGCACTTCGGCGAGGGGTACCGGATGGACTGGAAGCTGCACGCCGCGCGGCAGCCCATGAAGACGGTGATCTTCGTCAGCAAGGACGGCCACTGCCTGAACGACCTGCTGTTTCGATGGAAGAGCGGCTTGCTGCCCCTGGACATCCGCGCCATCGTCTCCAACCACCGCGAGTTCTACCAGCTGGCCGCCAGCTACAACGTGCCCTTCCACCACATCCCCGTGACCGCCGCCACCAAGGCGCAAGGCGAGGCGCGCCAGTACGAAGTGATCGAGTCGGAAGACGCGGAGCTGGTGGTGCTGGCGCGTTACATGCAGATCCTGTCGGACGACCTGTGCCGCAAGCTCGCGGGACGCGCCATCAACATCCACCACAGCTTCCTGCCCAGCTTCAAGGGCGCCAAGCCGTACTACCAGGCCCACGACCGCGGCGTGAAGCTGATCGGCGCGACCGCGCACTACGTGACGGCCGACCTCGACGAGGGCCCGATCATCGAGCAGGACGTCGCGCGGGTGGACCACGCGTACTCGGTGGAAAGCCTCACCGCGCAGGGCCGCGACACCGAAAGCATGGTGCTGGCGCGGGCCGTCAAGTGGCACAGCGAGCACCGCGTCCTGATCAACGGCCACAAGACCGTGATCTTCCGCTGACGCGAAGCCAGCACGTCGCTACAGTGCCAGCATGAACGCCCCCGCCGACCCCGAAGTCCTGCAGCGCGCCGAGCGGCAGGCCGCTGTCGTCGCCGCGCTGGAGCCGCTGCTGCCGCGTGGCGCCCTGCTCTGGCATCGCGAGGACACCACGCCGTACGAGTGCGACGGCCTCACGGCTTACCGCCAGCGCCCGCTGGTGGTCGCGCTGCCGGAATCGGAAGCGCAGGTGCAGGCCGTGCTGAAGGCCTGCCACGCGCTGAAGGTGCCGGTGGTGGCGCGCGGCGCGGGCACCGGGCTGTCCGGCGGCGCGCTGCCCCACCAACTGGGCGTGACGCTGTCGCTGGCGAAGTTCAACGCCATCCGCGGCATCGACCCGGTGTCGCGCACCGCGGTCGTGGAATGCGGCGTGCGCAATCTCGCGATCAGCGAGGCGGCCGCCAGCTACGGCCTGTACTACGCCCCCGACCCCTCGAGCCAGATCGCCTGCACCATCGGCGGCAACGTGGCGGAGAATTCCGGCGGCGTGCACTGCCTGAAGTACGGCCTGACGCTGCACAACGTGATGAAGGTGCGCGGCTTCAGCGCGGCCGGCGAGCCGGTGGAATTCGGCAGCGATGCGCTCGATGCGGCGGGCCTGGACCTGCTGTCCGTGGTGATCGGCAGCGAAGGCATGCTGGCCGTGGCGATGGAAGTGACGGTGAAGCTCATTCCCAAGCCGCTGCTGGCGCGCTGCATCATGGCCAGCTTCGACGACATCCGCAAGGCGGGGGACGCGGTGGCGTCCGTGATCGCGTCGGGCATCATCCCCGCGGGGCTGGAGATGATGGACCGGCCCATGACCGCCGCCGTCGAGGGCTTCGTGCACGCCGGCTACGACCTGACCGCCGAAGCGATCCTGCTGTGCGAGAGCGACGGCACGCCCGAGGAAGTGGAAGAAGAGATCGGCCGCATGAGCGAGGTGCTGCGCAACGCCGGCGCCACCGCCATCGCCGTCAGCCGCGACGAGCCGGAACGCCTGCGCTTCTGGAGCGGCCGCAAGAACGCGTTTCCCGCGTCAGGCCGCATCAGCCCCGACTACATGTGCATGGATTCCACCATCCCGCGCAAGCGGCTGGCCGACATCCTGCTGGCGATCCAGGCGATGGAGAAGAAGTACGGCCTGCGCTGTGCCAACGTCTTCCATGCGGGCGACGGCAACCTGCACCCGCTGATCCTGTTCGACGCCAACGACGCCGACCAGCTGCACCGCTGCGAGCTGTTCGGCGCGGACATCCTGGAAACCAGCGTCGCCATGGGCGGCACGGTGACGGGAGAGCACGGCGTCGGCGTGGAAAAGCTCAACTCCATGTGCGTGCAGTTCAGCGAGCCGGAGCTGCAGCAGATGCGCGGAGTGAAGCTGGCGTTCGATCCGCAGGCACTGCTCAACCCGGGCAAGGTGGTGCCCACGCTGAACCGCTGCGCCGAGTACGGGAAGATGCTGGTCCGCGGCGGCCGCATCAGCCACCCCGACCTGCCGCGCTTCTAGGAGGCTGCGCGGCTGCCCGTCACGGCTTGCAGGCCGTGTCGGTGATGACGATGTCGTCCTTGCCCTTGTTCTCGTTCTCCTGCTCCCTGGCTTCCCTCACGAACAGCTCGGCGAAGGTCACGACTTCGTTCTGCACCACGCGCGGCGGCCTCGGCGGCGGCGGCGGTGGCGGCGGCGGTGGCGGTGGCGGTGGCGGTGGCGGTGGCGGCGGCGGCGGCGGCGGCGGTGGCGGTGGCGGTGGCGGCGGCGGCGGCGGCGGTGGCGGCGGCGGTGGCGGTGGCGGCGGCGGCGCAACGACCAGTTGCAGGTCCGGCCCGTTGGCGACGGCGTCGAAGAGCGGTGCCACGGTGGGCAATGTCCCGGCGTCGAGCGTCGCGGCCTGGACCACGGTGTAGGAACCGTCGGGAACCGAGACGCCGCCCAGCAGGTTGACTGCCAGGGCTCCGCCGGTCGTCGCGGCGCCGGTCACGGCAAGCTTGTCGTAGGAGGTAGGGCTGGCGAAGTCGATCTCCAGCCTCGACCCGGCGTGCATGACCAGATTGCCCGTCAACGTCAGCGTGCCGACGCTGCCCGCGCCACCGGGCGAGATCGTCCCGAAGTTGTCGACCGTGCCGGCGCCGCCGGCGACGACCAGGTTGCCGGTGCCGCTGATCTCCCCGCTGGCGGCGTTCGTGAAGCCGGTGGCGATCAGCGCGGCCGGGCCGCTGCTCACGCCCGACCCGATGTTCAAGGTGCCGTCGACCACCACCCGGGCTTCGTTGAAAGCGAAGTCGGGCGTGGTGACCGTGGCGCCCGAGGCCACCCTGAACAGCCCGTGGTTGTCGACCAGGTTGAGGCTCGAATTGCCGCCGACGGCGACGATGCGCGCCCCGTCCGAATTGACGACGCCACCCGAGGGCAACAGCGCGGTCGCGTCGGCCAGTTGCACGTCGCCGAAATTGATGAAAGCGCCGCCGCCCGTGACGGAGGACGCGGCCTCCATGCGCACGTCGGAGTTGTTCACCCAGATGGAGTGCAATTGCATCGCGCCCTGCACCCGTACCGTGGTGCCGGCGGCGGTGAAGGCGCCTTGCTGCCCTGTGGCGCCGGTGGTGCTGTCGAAGTTGATGCCCCCCATGCCGCCCTGCGAATGGATTTCCGGCGCCCGCAGCACCACCGCGGCGTTCGCGGAAGAAACGTCGATCAGTCCGCCGGCGCCGCCGTTGCCGGCCAGGGGCGCGCCTTCGAACTCACCGTCGCCGCCGTCGCCGCCGCGCGCGATCAGCTGGATGCCGCTTCCCAGCAGCAGGTTGCCGCTGGAGCGCACGACCTTGACCGTGCCGCCGCTGCCGCCGGCGCCGCCGCCCGTGGTGGCGACCGCGCTGCCACCCTTGCCGCCGCTGGCGTCGATGAAGGGTGTGGCCAGGGAGCCGCCGAAGGTGACGGCGGCAATGCCGCCGGCGCCGCCCTGTCCGCCCCCTGGCTCGGCGTAGCCACCCATGGCATCGACGCCATCGGTGCGGATGTCGAGTTTCGCCTCGATGTCGATGCCACCGCCGTCGCCTCCCGAGGCGCCATAGCCGCCGTTGGCACGGAAACCGGGGGTCGCCCCGTCGATCGCGGCCATGCCGATGCCGGCCAGGGACGCCGGCATCTGCTCGGCCACGATGGAGCCGCCAGTGGACTTGACGGTGATGAAGCCGGCGTCGCCGCCGCGGCCGATGTAGCTGCTGCCGCCGTCCACCGAGACTGCCGCGTTGCCGAAGGAGCGCAACGTGATGTCGCCCGCAGCGGTGACGGACACCAGGCCGCCCCGGCCGCCGCTGCTGTCACTGTCCGAGAAGCCGCCGTTCGCATGCAGATCCTGCATCTCCACGAAGCCGCCGGCGCTGATGTCGATCGAGCCTGCGGCCCTGCCCGTCGCGCCGCTGCCTCCGCTGACGTCGGCGTTGTAGCCGAACACATTGCCGCCCGCCGAGACGAGCACGGTACCGCCCAGGCCGCCGGGGCCTGCGCCGATCGTGCCCTGGGAGCTGCCGCCGAAAGCATTGAGCGAGGCAAGCGTCACGTCGCCGGTGGTGCTCGTCACCTCGATGCCGCCGCCGGCGCCGGCCGTGCCGCCCGTTCCGGTCGTCGCTTCCGCCCGGCCGCCCGTGGCCCACAGGTCGCCGGCCTGCACCCCGGTCGCCGCGGCCAGCAGGATCCTGCCGCCCGCGCCCGCGGTGCCACCGCCGCCCGAGCCGGCGGATACGTTGCCGCCGTCCGCCTGCACGCTGGCCAGGTCGATGCGGCCGCCGGAGGTCACGCTGATGTCGCCGGCGCGCCGTGCGACCAGTGCCGTGGTCACGCTGGATGCCATGGCGTCACCGCCATTGGAAAGGATATTGCTGCCGCTGACGTCCGTCGCGGCCTGCAGGATGATGTCGCCGCCGCGGCCGGCCCGGCCGGTCGCGTCGAACGAATCGCCGCCTTGCGCCTCGATCGTGTTGACGAAGATGCCGCCATTGCTGGACGTGACGGTCACCAGGCCGCCGTTGCCGGCGTTCTGGCTGCCGAATGTGTCGTAGCCGTTGGCGAAGACGCTGGTGCCCCTGATGTCCCCCTGCGCGAGCAGCGTGATGTCGCCGGCGAAGATGCCCGAGAAGCTGCCCTGCGACCGCACTTCCAGGAAGCTGAGCGACCCGCCCGCGGCGTTGAGCCTGATGCTGCCCGAGGCGCCCGGGACGCGGCCGTTGGTCCAGAACCTGCCGTCACCCCGGATGCTGCCGCCGGCGAACACGTCGATGCTGCCGCCGGAGCGTTGCACGAAGGTGTCGGTGCTGAAGTCGATGTCGCCGCCGGCATCGATGTTGGTGGCCTGCCCGGTTCCGTAGCCGGAGATCGAGTTCGACGAGGAGCGGAACCTGATGTCGCCGCTCGCATTGACGTCGATGGTCCCACTGCCGCTGTAGAGGCTGGTGGTCGATCCGACCTCGACGCCGTTGTTGCCGATGACCACGTTGCGGCCGCCGGTGACGCTCAAGCCGGAGTTGCCGCTCAGGTTCGTGCTGGTGTCGCCCGGCACGGCCCCGATGCGCACGTCCTGCCCGGCCACCACTTGCAGCGTACCCATGGCGTAGACGGTGACGTCGTCGATCACGACATGGGAGGCCGCATTGAGCAGCGCGTTGCCGCCGACGTAGAAGTTGGCTCCGGGCGCGACCGTCAGGTCACCCGTCGTGGTGGTGATGTCGGCGTTGCCGGCGTTGGTGCCGTCAAAGGTGCTGATCGCGTCGCCCCCGCCGCCGCCGAAAACGGTACTCACCTGTCCGATGGTGAGCGGCGCGGCATTGACGATGGCGATGTGGTTGCCCGGTCCCGCGGCAACGCCCTGGAAGCGGTCCATCTTGTTGCCGCCGGTCAGCGAAATGCCGCCGCCCGCGGTCTGCGCGAAGACCGAGCCGACCTGCAGCACGCTGGTGGTCGCGTTCTGCTGGATGTACGTGCCCGCCTGCATGTACAGCGCGCCGTTGGTGGAACCGGCCGCGGGCGCCGGAGACGCAGCGACCGTCGCAGTGATCCTGCCATCCAGCTGGATGAAGCTGTCGGCGAACAGGCCCAGGGTATTGCCGGAGTTCCAGGCGACTTCGGCAGCCCCCAACAGGGTGATGGAGCCGTTGTTGGGGCCCAGGGAACCGCCCGACGTCCTGACCTCCACATGCGCCATTTCGAGCTGGGCCGCGAGGTCGGTGTCCAGGATGCGCGACGTGCCGCCACCGCCGCTGAAGATGGAACCCTGGTTCGTCGTGTTCGTGGTGCCGTTGCCCCGGATCTCGATGTCGTTCGGGTCCAGCAGCAGCGTGCCCGCCGCGCCTTGCGGCGCGCGCAAGTCCACCAGGCCGGCGAACTCGAGGAATTTCTTGCCGGATACCTCGGCAAAGCCGCCGTTGCCGCCCTGCTCGCCGCCGCGCGCGGAAATGTCGCCGTGCATGCGCGTGCTGTCGTCGGCCCAGACGATCACGCGACCGCCGTCACCATGGACGGTGGCATCCGCGCGGACGGTCGCTGCTGCGTCCACGTACGTCGCCTTGGCATTCGGCACGTTCGCGTTGTTGCCCTGGTAGTCACCGCCGATGCGCACCTGGCCGCCGCCCTGGGCGCCGCTGGCGTCGATCGCCGCGCCCGCCAGCAGCCCGACGCGCTCGCCGAGCACGTCCACGCTGCCGCCTTGCCCCCCGGCCGAGGCGACGATGGCGCCGCTGACGAGCGCATCGCCGCCGGTGGCCCGCAGGACCACCTTGCCGCCTTTGCTGGTCAGCGCGCGCGCTTCGACCAGGCCCGAGTGCTTCAAGGTCTGCGCAAAGATGCCCACCGCGTCGCCCTTGAGCGTGCCCAGGTTGACGGCCTTGTCCCCCGCCTGCACCTCCATGTGGATGCCTTCGAGCCCGCGGCCGGTGATCTCCACCTTGCGCCCGGCGGCCAGCACGGTCGACCCGTTGCTCTGGACCAGCGCCGCTTCGCCCGTGCGCACGTTCGGCGCGATCAGCACGATGTCGCCGCTGCGCGCCACGATGCTGCCGTCCACGGTCAGCGCGCCGGCGCTGTCACCGGAAAAACGCAGCCGTCCCGCCGCCGCATCGTCGTCGCTCATGCCCAGCGTGGATGCCGTGAAGCCCGCCGTGTCGACCACCGCGCCGGCGCCGACCGCGATGCCCGACTGGTTGACGAGGACCAGCTTGCCGTTGGAGCGCAACGTGCCGAAGATGGCCGACGGGTCGTTGCCCACCACCCGGTTGATCGACGTGCTGTCCCGCGTGGGCTGCACGAAGCGCGTGACGCTGCCGGCGGGGATGGAGAAGCTTTGCCAGTTGAGGGCCGAGAAGTTGCCCGCGCCGTTCTGCGTGCGCACCACCAGGTTGTTGCCGTTGGACGAAAAGCTCGCCTGCCCGTGGATCGCCTGGCCGCCGGTCGGCTGCGCGGGCGCGATGACCGGCTGCATCCCCAGCGCGGCGGCGACGGCCAGGGCGGCACCGGCAGGACGAAAGCCGGCGACGGCTGGCGCCGATGCGACGCTGTAGGCGGCTGGGCGCCTGGTCTTGGGCCTGGACATGCGGTGTGCTCCTGCTACTCAACGAAGGTAGCACAGCGTTACAGTCATCGCAATGTGTTCGCGGGCGCCGCCGGGCGGGGGGCCGCACTGGTGCGCGCGATTGCGCCTTACGTCACGAAAAGGCGGCTTCAGCCGCCATCGCGCAGCACCGTCTTGGCGAGGCAAAGGTCGGCCCAGGCCCGTCCCTTGTCCGGCAGGTTGTGCAGCAGGTATTTCGGATGGAAGGTCACCACCACCGGCACGTCGCCATAGCGGTGGACCCGGCCACGCAGGCGTCCCGGCGGTTCGTTCGCCTGCAGCAGCATCTGCACCGCGAACCGGCCCATGGCCAGGATCACCCGGGGGCGCAGCAGTTCCACCTGGCGCCGGAGCACCAGGGCCCAGCGGGCCGCTTCCTCCGCCTCGCGCTCGCGATCGTCGGGCAGGCGGCACTTGAAGGCGTTGGTCAGGTAGGCGCCGCGGCGGCGGCTGGTGCCCACCGCCTGCAGCATGTTGTCCAGGAGCTTGCCTTCGTCGCCGGCGAAGGGCGCGCCGCGCCGCAGTTCCTCCTCCACCGGGGGATCGCCGACGCACAGCCAGTCCGGTTGCCGGTCGCCTTCGCCGAACAGGGGCTTGCGCCGCAGGGCCGAAGCCCAGTCGCCTACCACCTGCTCCAGCGCCTCCCAGCCGAGACCGTCGACGCCCTCTTGCGGCGACGACAGGGCTGCCACGGGTGCCGGCCTCGCCGCCGGCGTGGCGAGCGGCGCCGCGGTCAGTGGCGACTGGATGCGCGCGACGGAAGGCTCGAGCACGGCCGGCGCGACGTCGTCCCTCCCCGGCACCGGCTCCGGGAGGAAGACGCGGACGCCCATCTCGGCCAACATGGCGCGTTGCCGCGGGGAGAGGTTCACAGCTTGAGGCTCATGACGATGGCGTCTTCCCGGCCGTGGTCGGCCGGGTAGTAGTTCCGGCGCTCGCCGACCCGCCGGAAGCCGTAGCGCTGGTACACCTGCTGCGCCCGGACGTTGGTGGTGCGCACTTCGAGCCACAGCCACTGGGCGCCTTGCGCCCGCGACCACAGGACCAGTGCGTCGAGCATCACGCGGCCCCAGCCCTGCCCCTGCCAGGCCGGCTCCACCGTGATGTTCAGGAGGTGCACTTCGTCGACGCCCTGCATGGCGACGAAGTAACCGAGCACCGCGTCGCCCGCGCCGAGGATCTGGGCGTGATAGCCGGAGCGCAGGGAATCGGCGAAGTTGCCGCGGGTCCAGGGCTGGGCGTAGGCGCGGCGCTCGATCGCGACCACGTGCTCCAGCCGGGCCTCGGTCATGGGCTCGAAGCCCGCTTCCATGCTCTTGAAAACTGCGCTCATGTCGGTTCCGCCGCGTCGGCCGCGCGCTGGGAGTCCTTGCGCGCGCGATCGGCCGCGCGTTCTTCGGTAGTTTGCGCCACTTTGTCGCGGATGTAGAGCGGCAGGGCCTGCGCGGCGGGATGGGCGGCCTGTCCGGCAAGCCCGGCGGGGGCCAGCCGCAACAGGGCGGCGGCGGTGGGCAGGGCCGTGACGCGGCGCGCCGGCGGCAACTGGCCGGCGAGCGCATCGGGCAGGTTGCCGGCAATCGTCCAGCCTGCAGGAACCTGCACGTCCTGCGGCCGCCCCAGCGCGGGCGGCGTGCGCGTGGTCCACGCCGGCCCGCTGCGCTCGTACGCCGCGTAGTAGACCTCGCCCATGCGCGCATCGAGCATCGCGACCACCTGCGTGGCGCCGCAAAGGCCGTGTGCTTGCTCCGCCACGGCCAGCAGCGTGTCGATGGGCAGCACCGGGACGCCGGCGCCGAAGCCGAGCCCCTGCGCCACGGCGGCGGCCGTGCGCAGGCCGGTGAAGGAGCCCGGCCCGCGGCCGAAGGCTATCGCGTCCAGTGCCGCCAGCGTCAGGCCGGAGCGGGCCAGCAAGTCCTCGATCACGGGAATGAGGCTGGCCGATGCCTGCGGCCCGCCGGCCGCCGTGTGCTCCAGCACGGCTGCGCCTGCGGCCACGGCCACGGCCACGGAAAGCGTCTCGGTGCTGGTGTCGAAGGCGAGGAGGTTCAAGTCGGGTTCCGGCAACCGCCATTATCGAAGCATCAGGACAACATAATGGCGCGCATGAAGTACCGGACCCACCTTGCCTGCTGGCTGCTTGCCTGGACCGGTGCCACGGCGCTCGCCCAGGGCCTGCCTGCGGAAGTCGAAAGCGCGCTGGCCGAAGCCGGATTGCCACGCGACGCCGTCGTCATGCTGGTGGCGCCCGTCGATGGCGGCCCGGCGCGCGTGGCCCACCGGGTCGACGTGCGCGTGAACCCGGCGTCCATCGCCAAGCTGTCGACGACGCTGGCCGGCCTGGAATTGCTGGGCCCCACTTACGTCTGGAACACTCCCGTCTATTTCGACGGCCCGGTGCGCGACGGCGTGCTGCAGGGCAACCTGGTGATCAAGGGCCAGGGCGACCCGAAGCTGGTGATCGAGCGGCTCTGGCTGCTGCTCAAGCGCGTGCAGTCGATGGGCGTTCGCAGCATCACCGGCGACATCGTCCTGGACCGAACGGCGTTCGCGCTGCCTGCGCGCGATCCCGCGGCCTTCGACGGCGAGCCGCTGCGCCCCTACAACGCCAGCCCGGACGCGCTGCTGGTGAACTTCAAGGCCGTGACCGTGACGATCACGCCGCAAAACGGCCAGGCGCGGGTGCGCACCGAGCCCGCGCTGGCCGGCGTGCAATGGCCCGCCGGCGTGCCGCTGGGCGGCGGCGAGTGCGGAGACTGGATCACCTCCCTGCAGGCGGACTTCCGCAATCCGGCGCAGGTGCGCTTTGCCGGCACCTTTCCCGCTGCCTGCGGCGAACGGGTCTGGCAGGTCGCCTACCCGGACCCCGCGAACTACGCGTCGCGCGCCATCGCGGCCGCCTGGCGCGAGATCGGTGGTGAACTGCGGGGACAGGTGCGCGACGGTCGCGTGCCGGCCGGCGCGAAGCCGGCGTTCGAATTCGCATCGCCCGGACTGGCGGAGGTCATCCGCGACATCAACAAGTTCAGCAACAACGTGATGGCGCAGCAGCTGTTCCTGACGCTCAGCCTGCAGCAGCGCACGGTGGGCACCTTCGAAGGCTCCCGCGAGGTGCTAGGGGCCTGGTGGCGCGACCGCTTCGGCGGCGAGCCGCCCGTCACCGACAACGGCTCCGGCCTGTCGCGCACCGAGAGCATCACCGCCGGCCAGCTCGGGCAGTTGCTGCAGGCCGCGTGGGCCTCGCCCCTGATGCCGGACTTCGTGGCTTCACTGCCCGCGCTGGGCCTGGATGGAACCTTGCGGCGCAACCGGCAGAACGCCGGCCTCGCGCACCTGAAAACGGGCAGCCTGGTGGACGTGTCCGGAGTGGCCGGCTACGTGCACGGCCCGCTGGGCCGGCGCTACGTGCTGGTCGCGATTGCCAACCACCCGCGCGCCTCGGCCGTGCGGGCCGCGACCCAGGCGCTCGTGCAATGGGCCGCCCGCCAGCCTTGACGGCCGGCCTGCGTGCAGCCTAGAACCGCTCCTTGATGCGGTCGTAGACGTAGTCGCCGAACAGCTGGTGGCCACGCGGCGTGGGATAGACGCGATCGGCGAACACGTACCGCGTGTAGTCCTCGCGCCCGGCGGCCAGGGTGTTCGGCGTGCACAGGTTCGAGTTGACCTCGCCGGAGCCGGTGCCGATTCCGGGACCCGGATCGACAGAAGTGCAGACAACGGCGGTCGGCGACAGCTCGTTCAGGTCGTAGGCCGCGGGGTTGCCCGTGACCTGGTTGAAATACAGCGCCGCATCGACATACAGCACGTTCTCGCCCAGGTCCTTGATGTAAATGAGGAACTGCTGGTTGAAGCGGCTGCTGGCGCTTTCCAGCAATGACCCCTGGTTCACTTGAAACGCCCACGGCGAGCGGCCCAGGTTGTACGGGCCCGCGACCACCACATGGAGTGCGCCGGCGTCCACCAGGCGCTTGACCTGTGCGCCCAGCGCGCGGCCGGCCTGCCCGAGAGCATCCAGCATCTGGTCTTCGGACTGCGCGCCGGTGATCACCTTCTGCGCTTCGGCGATCACGTCCGAGGTGCCGGCGCTGATCAGGATCAGGTCGTCGTCACCGAGCGTGCCCGTCGCCAGGAACGTGTCGATCTGTTCCTTCACGGTGGGCGTGGCATTGCTGCCGGCCGCATCCGGCCTGGCCGCCACGCGGGCGTTGCCGGTGGCATAGGCGAAGCCGCCGGTTGAAGAGGGCGCCGTGGTCAGGCCGTACTGCACCGACACGGCTTCCGTCCAGACATTCAGCGTGCCGTCGTTGACGGTATAGCGCGAACCGTTCTGGCCCAGGTCGGCCATGGCGTCGCCGAAAGTGACGACCCGCGCAGGCGAGAACGGATCCACGATGTCGCCGCCGCCGCATGCGACCAGCAGCAAGGCCGACGCACAGGCCGCCAGCCAGCCGCGCCGCAACCATTGAGTTGCCATGATGAAAATCTTTCCCGGTGAAACGAGCGAGTTTACCGACGGCGCGTAAACCCGTCGCCGGACGCCAGCCTCAGCTCGCGGCCGCGCGCTGCAACCGGTCGCGCACGCCGTCCCACTCGGGGGCGTCCGGTGGCGCCTCCACCCAGATGAGCTTGACGCCTTGCGCGTCGAATTCACGCAGCACGGCAAACAGTTGCCGCGCGGTCTCGACGGCATCGTCGGGCATGCGCCGGTAATGCGGCGAGCGCGTGCGCAGCGCCGAGCGGGCGTACACGGCGATGGCGGCGGCGTCCGGGCCCAGAAGATCCAGCGCCGTCTGCATGAGCTTGCCGTCCATGAGCCGCACCTTCGCATCCGGGGCGTAGTGAGACTCCAGGGTGCCCGAGGCGCGCGGGCCGGCATCCGGCATCTCCTCGGGCAGCCACAGTCTTTCGCCGCACGCCTGCTCGATCTGCGAGCGCGTCAGCACGCCCGGGCGCAACAGCACCGGCTGGCCGCGCGAGCAATCGACGATGGCGGACTCGATCCCCACGGGAGTGGCGCCGCCATCGAGCACCAGCAGGCCGTCGTCGAATTCCGAAGCCACGTGCGCCGCGGTCGTGGGGCTGACGCGGCCGAAGCGATTGGCGCTCGGGCCTGCCAGCCCGTCCACCGGCGGCGTGCACTGGGCGCACGCCAGCAGCAAGGCGTGCGCCACGGGATGGGCGGGGCAACGCAGTCCGATCGAATCCTGTCCGCCCGCGGCCGCCGCGCCGCGTTCGGGCCGGCGGGGCAGGATCAGCGTCAGGGGTCCGGGCCAGAAGGCCTGCATCAGGCGTTGCGCCACCGGGGGCACTTGCGCTGCAAAGCGCTCCGCGGCGGCGGCATCCGCCACGTGGACGATCAGGGGGTGATCGCTGGGGCGGCCCTTGGCGGCGAAGATCCCGCCCACGGCGCCATCGTTGCCTGCGTCCGCGCCGAGCCCGTACACCGTCTCGGTGGGAAACGCCACCAGGCCGCCGGCGGCAAGCACCTGCGCGGCTTGCGCGATCGACCCTGGCAGACGCCCGTCGAGGATCATGGGTCGGCTCAGAAAGGCTGGAGGCCCAGGCGCTGCGCCGCCTGCAATGCGACCGCCCGCACGGCTTGCGGCGAGGTGCCGGTGACCGTGAGGTGGCCCATCTTGCGGCCGGGCCGCGCGCCCAGCTTGCCGTACAGGTGCAGGTGCGTGCCGGGCAAGGCCAGCACGGAACCCCAGTCCGGCGTGCTTTCCTCAGCGCCCCTGGCGAACCACAGGTCCCCCAGCAGGTTCAGCATGAGCGCCGGACTGTGCTGGCGCGGCTGCACCAGCGGCAGGCCGGCCAGCGTGCGCACCTGCAGTTCGAATTGCGACACATCGGCGGCATCCATGCTCCAGTGCCCGCTGTTGTGGGGCCGCGGCGCCATCTCGTTGACCACCAGCGCGCCGTCTTCCAGCCCGAAGAATTCCACGCACAGCACGCCGACGTAGTCGAGTCCTTCGGCGATGCGGCGCGTGGACTCCACCGCCCGGCGCGCCTGCTCCGCGGGCACGCAGCCCTCGTGCACTTCGGTGACGGCGAGGATGCCGGCCCGGTGCAGGTTGCGCTGCACCGGCAGGTGCACCATGGCGCCGTCGCGCCCGCGCGCGACCAGCACCGAGCATTCGAAGGCCAGCGGCAGCAGCTTCTCCAGCACGCACGGCGCACGCCGCAGGCCTTCCCACGCCGCGCGCAGCTCGGCCCGGGTGCCCACGCGGGCCTGCCCCTTGCCGTCGTAGCCCAGCCGCGCGGTCTTGAGGATGCCGGGCAGCAGGTCGTCGACGACGCGGTCCAGGTCGTCCGCGTCGGCGATCACCGCGTGCGGCGCGCAAGGCACACCGCAGCGCGTGAAATGGGCTTTTTCCTGCGCGCGGTCCTGCGCTATGGCCACTGCAGCCGCGCCCGGGGCCACTGGCCGCCGCTCGGCCAGGCGGGCCAGCGCGTCGGCGGGCACGTTCTCGAATTCGGTGGTGATGGCATCGGCATGGCCGCACAAGCGGACGAGGCCTGATTCGTCGAGGTAGTCCGTGCGCACATGGTGATGGCTCACGCTTCCAGCCGGACTGCTTTCGTCCGGATCGAGCACCGCCGTGAAATAGCCCATGCGCTGGGCGGCATGCACGAACATGCGGCCCAGCTGGCCGCCTCCCATGACGCCGAGCGTGGCGCCGGGCAGCAGCACTGTCATTCGGATGCCCTCCGCGCTACGCGCTGTGGGATTCGCCTTGGGGCGGCCCGGCGGCTCATGCGGCGTCCTTGGGGGGCAGGGTCATGGCGCGGGCGGCGTCCGTCTGGCGCGCGCGGAAGGCGTCGAGCCTGGCGCGCAAGGCAGGGTCGTGGCTGGCCAGCATGGCCACGGCGAAAAGCGCCGCGTTGGCAGCGCCGGCGGCGCCGATCGCGAAGGTGGCCACCGGAATGCCCCTGGGCATCTGGACGATGCTGTGCAGCGAATCGACCCCCTGCAGGTGGCGGCTGGCCACCGGGACGCCCAGCACCGGCACCGTGGTCTTGGCCGCGAGCATGCCGGGCAAATGGGCCGCGCCGCCCGCGCCGGCAATGATGGCCTGGAGGCCTCGACCGGCGGCGGCCTCGGCATAGGCGAACATGTCGTCGGGCATGCGGTGGGCCGAGACGACCTTCGCTTCATGGGGGATGCCGAATTCCTGGAGAATCTGCACCGCGTGCTGCAGGGTGTCCCAGTCGCTGCTGGACCCCATGACGACCCCGACCGACACGGCGCTCATGTTCATAGAATTCCCGAAGAAGACCCTGATTTTACTTTTAGCGAGCCGAGCGACCCCCGCATGATCGACATCACCGCCGAGAACTTCGAACAGGAGGTCATTGCAGCCTCCATGAGCCAGCCCGTGCTGGTGGACTTCTGGGCGCCCTGGTGCGGGCCCTGCAAGGCCATCGGCCCGATCCTGGAAAAGCTGGAGGGTGACTACGGCGGCGGCTTCAAGCTGGCAAAGATCAACTCCGACGAGGAGCAGCAGCTGGCGGGCGCCTTCGGCATCCGCAGCATTCCCACCGTCGTCCTGATGAAGAACGGCCAGCCGGTGGACGGCTTCATGGGCGCCCTGCCGGAAGGCAAGGTGCGCGAGTTCCTGGACAAGCACGTGCAGGCGCTGGCCGAACAGCCGGAGGAAGAGGAGCCGGCCCCCGATCCGCTCGCCGAGGATCCTGCCGCCCGGCTGGAAAAACTGCAGCAGGCCGTGGCCACCGATCCGTCGAACGACGACGCGCGCGTGGACTATGTGAAGGCGCTGTTGCAGGCCGGCCGCGAGGCGGACGCGCGCCGCACCTTCGAGCCGATGGCCGCCAAGGCTGCCGCGGTGCGCAAGGTGGATGCGCTCGCACGCTGGCTGGACGCGCTGGCGTTTGCCGCGGCCAAGCCATCGGCCGCGCAGCTGGACGCGAAGATCGCCGCGAACAAGCGCGACTTCCAGGCCCGGTTCGATCGCGCGCGCCTGCTCGTCGCGCAGCAGCAGTGGACGGCCGCGATGGACGAATTGCTGGAGATCCTGATGCGCGACAAGGCATGGAGCGAAGACCTCGCCCGCAAGACCTACATCGCGATCCTGGAAATCATCGAGCCGCCGAAACCGAAGGTGGCCGAAGGGCAGATCCCGCCGGACGATCCGGTGGTGGCGACGTACCGGCGCAGGTTGTCGAGCGTGGTGCTGTCGTAACGAGACCAATGTCGGGGTCGGCTCGTCGCCGAACCCGACCTACGATCAGCGTCGATCGATTCCGCCGCTCCACGGTAGGTCGGGTTGCGCGACAGCGCACCCCGACATTCACCGGGTGAGCATCACCACCCGCTGCGCCGGCGCCCGCACGCGCACCTCGACGAGCTCGCCGCCGGTGCGCAGTTTCAGGAACGAAACGCCATCGACGTCCAGGACCCCGGCGGACAGGGCCGGCACCTCGGTCTTGCGGCCGGCCGGTTCGCCGTCGGCGCTCAGCAGCGGCTGCACGCCGTTGCAGCTGGACAGGAGCGCGGGCTGGGACAGGCGCACCTGCTTGGCGCTCGCGATGGCGTTCCTTGCGCTGCCGGCGAGCGCCTGCCCCTTGGCGCCGAGCAACTGGACACCCGCCAGGCGCGGCGCCCAGGCGCCATCGCTCAGCCGGCCGGCCACGATGCACTGCGCGTCGGATTGCGCGAACGCCGGCACCGCAAGCAGCGCAGCGGCGCCCAGGAGAAGGAGCTTGGCTTTCATCGCGCCAGCATAGCGCGCAGGGTGGCTGCGCGCGCCGGCCTTTACATGCTGCTACGCCGTCAACCGGTCGAGCGCTTCCCGGTACTTCGCCGCCGTCTTCAGGATCACGTCCTGCGGCAGCCGTGGCGCCGGCGGCGTCTTGTCCCAGGGATGGCCGTCGATGCTGGCCGACTCCAGCCAGTCGCGCACGAACTGCTTGTCGTAGCTCGGCGGATTGTCTCCGTTGGCGAACGCGGCCTGGTAGCCCTCGACCGGCCAGTAACGCGAGGAGTCGGGGGTGAGCACCTCGTCCATCAGCACCAGGGCGTCGCGCTCGTCCAGCCCGAACTCGAACTTGGTGTCGGCGATGATCAGGCCCTTGGTCAGCGCGAAGTCGGCGGCCTCGCGGTACAGGCGGATGCTGGTGTCGCGGATCTGCGCGGCCAGCTGCGGGCCGATCATCTCCACGACGCGCTCGTAGCTGACGTTCTCGTCGTGGCCGGAAGTCGCCTTCGCGGCGGGCGTGAAGATCGGCTGCGGCAGCTTCGATGCGTTCTTCAGGCCGGGCGGCAAGGGCACGCCGCAGACCGACTGCGACTGCTGGTACTCCTTCCAGCCGCTGCCGGCGAGGTAGCCGCGAACGACGGCCTCCACCATGATCGGCCGCAGGCGCTTGACCAGCATGGAGCGGCCCTGCACCTGCGGGATTTCGGCGGGCGTGACGACGCTTTCCGGCGCTTCGCCCGTCAGGTGGTTGCGGCACACATGCCCGAGCCGCGCGAACCAGAACAGCGCCATCTTCGTCAGGATCTCGCCCTTGCCGGGAATGGGCTCGCCCATGATCACGTCGAAGGCCGAGAGGCGGTCGCTGGCCACCATCAGGATGCGGTCGGCGCCCACCGCATAGTTGTCGCGCACCTTTCCGCGCGCCAGCAGCGGCAGCGAGGTGATGTTGGAAGTGTGGAGGGCAGTTGCCACTCAGTTCACGACTTGCGCGAGCTCGCCCTTGGCGTACTTCGCGGCCACCACCTGCAGGTTCTCGCCCTTGATCTTCGACCCCTGGCCCTCGCAGCCGAATTCGATGTAGCGCTGCTTGCAGATCTGCTTGGCCGCCTCGCGCGCCGGCTTCATCCACTCGCGCATGTCGAACTTGTCGGGGTTCTGGGCCAGGAACTGGCGCACCGCGCCCGTCATGGCCAGGCGGATGTCGGTGTCGATGTTGATCTTGCGCACGCCGTGCTTGATCGCTTCCTGGATCTCTTCCACCGGCACGCCGTACGTTTCCTTCATGTTGCCGCCGTACTTGCGGATCACGGCCAGCAGGTCCTGCGGCACCGAGGACGAGCCGTGCATCACGAGGTGCGTGTTGGGGATGCGGCGGTGGATTTCCTTGATGCGGTCGATCGCCAGGATGTCGCCGGTGGGCTTGCGGGTGAACTTGTAGGCGCCGTGGCTGGTGCCGATGGCGATGGCGAGCGCGTCGATCTGGGTGCGCTTGACGAAATCCGCGGCCTGCTCCGGGTCGGTCAGCAGCTGTTCGCGCGTCATGGTGGAGTCGGTGCCGTGGCCGTCTTCCTTGTCGCCCTTCATCGTCTCCAGCGAGCCGAGGCAACCGAGCTCGCCTTCGACCGTGACGCCGTACGTGTGCGCCATGTCGGCGACCTTCTTGGTCACCTCGACGTTGTAGTCATAGCTGGCGATCGTCTTTCCGTCCGCCTCCAGCGAGCCGTCCATCATCACGGACGAGAAGCCCAGGTTGATGGCGCCCTTGCAGACGTCGGGGCTCTGGCCGTGGTCCTGGTGCATCACCAGCGGGATCTGCGGGTACGCCTCGATGGCGGCGGAGATCAGGTGCTTGATGAAGGACTCGCCGGCGTACTTGCGCGCGCCTGCGCTGGCCTGCAGGATCACCGGCGCATTGGTTTCCTTCGCCGCCTCCATCACGGCCTGGACCTGTTCGAGGTTGTTGACGTTGAAGGCGGGGATGCCATAACCGTTGGTGGCGGCATGGTCCAGCAGTTCGCGCATGGAAACGAGGGGCATGGCAGTTCCTGGGGGTACGACAGAGCGGGCCGGGCAGTCGTCGCAACCGCCCGGTAACCGAGGAATTCTAGCGCTGAGCCCCGCCGGCCGGGGCCCCGCCCAGCTCAGCTGGCGCGAACGATCTTGAGCATGTTGGTGCCGCCCGGCGCGCCCATCGGCTCGCCGCAGGTGATCGCGTAGATGTCGCCGGCCGAGAGGATGCCGCGCTTCTTCAGGTGGGCCTCGGCTTCGGCCAGCGCCATGTCGCGCTCGACGTTCTGGTCCATCAGCAGCGGCCGCACGTTGCGGTACAGCGCCATCTTGCGCTGCGTCACCAGCTTGGGCGTCAGCGCATAGATCGGGATGTGGATGCGGTGCCGGCTCATCCACAGGGCGGTGGAGCCCGAGTCCGTCAGGGCCACGATCGCCTTGCAGCCCAGGTGATACGCGGTGAACAGCGCGCCCATCGCGATGGACTGGTCGATGCGCGAGAACGCCATGCCGGTGAAGTCGGCGTCCAGCTTCACGTCCTCGGCCATCTCGGCCTCGGCGCAGATGGCGGCCATCTGCAGCACCACCTCCACCGGATACGCACCGGTCGCCGTCTCGGCGCTGGTCATCACCGCGTCCGTGCCGTCCAGCACCGCGTTGGCGACGTCGCTCACCTCGGCGCGGGTCGGCACGGGCGCGGAGATCATCGACTCCATCATCTGGGTGGCGGTGATCACGACCTTGTCGTGCTCGCGCGCCAGGCGGATCATCCGCTTCTGCAGCGCCGGCACCGCGGCGTTGCCGACTTCCACTGCCAGGTCGCCGCGCGCGACCATGATGCCGTCGCTGGCGCGCAGGATCGATTCGAGGTTGGGGATCGCTTCGGCGCGCTCGATCTTGGCGATCAGCGCCGGCTTGTGCCGGTACTCCGCGGCCGCCACGTTGCACAGTTGCCGCGCCATCTCCATGTCGGTGGAATTCTTCGGGAAGCTCACGGCCACGTAGTCGGCCTGGAAGCTCATCGCGGTGCGGATGTCTTCCATGTCCTTGGCGGTCAGCGCCGGCGCGGTCAGCCCGCCGCCCTGCTTGTTGATGCCCTTGTTGTTGGACAGCGTGCCGCCCATCTTGACGGTGGTGCGGATCTGTTCGCCCTTGACGCTCTCGACCACCAGCACGATCAGCCCGTCGTTGAGCAGCAGCACGTCGCCCGCCTTCACGTCGCGGGGCAGCTCCTTGTAGTCCAGGCCCACGCCCGCCACGTCGCCCGGCTCGGTGCGCGAGGCGTCGAGGACGAATTTCGCGCCCGACTGCAGCATGACCTTGCCCTCGGCGAACTTGCCGACGCGGATCTTGGGCCCCTGCAAGTCCGCCATGATGGCCACTTCGCGCCCGGCCTCCTGGCTGACGCGGCGCACCAGCGCTGCCAGCTCGATGTGGTCCTTGGCCGTGCCGTGGCTGAAGTTCAGCCGCACCACGTTGACGCCGGCGCGGATCATCCGCTCCAGCACGACGGGTTCATTGGAAGCAGGCCCGAGGGTAACGACGATCTTGGTGGCACGACGCGCCATGGAGGCGTTCTCCTCTGTAATTCAGTGGGCGATTCTCACACGGATGCGGAGTTCAGCCGTTCGCGCGCTTCTGCAGGATCTCGAACGCCGGCAGCGTCTTGCCCTCCAGCACTTCGAGGAAGGCGCCGCCGCCGGTGGAGATGTAGCCCACGTCCTGCTCGATGCCGTACTTGGCGATGGCCGCCAGCGTGTCGCCGCCGCCGGCGATGCTGAACGCATCCGATGCGGCGATCGCCCGCGCGATGGTTTCGGTACCGTTGGCGAAGGCGTCGAACTCGAACACGCCCACCGGGCCGTTCCAGACGATGGTGCCGGCGGCCTCCAATTGCCGGGCCAGCTTCAGCGCGGTTTGCGGCCCGATGTCCAGGATCATGTCGTCGGGCGCCACGTCCGCCGCGGCCTTCACGCTGGCGGGCGCATCGGCGGCGAAGGTCTTCGCCACCACCACGTCGGTCGGGATCGGGACTTCGGCGCCGCGCGCCTTCATGGCCTGGATCACCGCGCGGGCCTGGTCCAGCAGGTCCGGCTCGGCGAGCGACTTGCCGATCGGCAGTCCCTCCGCCAGCATGAAGGTGTTGGCGATGCCGCCGCCGACGATCAATTGGTCGACGTTCTTCGCCAGCGCTTGCAGGATGGTCAGCTTGGTCGACACCTTCGAGCCGGCCACGATGGCCACCAGCGGCCGCTTCGGATTCGCGAGCGCCTTGGTGATGGCGTCGATCTCCGCTGCGAGCAAGGGCCCCGCGCACGCGATCCTGGCGTGCTGCGCGATGCCGTACGTGGAAGCTTCCGCCCGGTGGGCGGTGCCGAAGGCGTCGTGCACGAAGATGTCGCACAGCGCGGCCATCTTCTGCGCCAGCACCGGATCGTTCTTCTTCTCGCCCTTGTTGACGCGGCAGTTCTCCAGCAGGACCACCTCGCCGGGCTGGACGTCGACGCCGTCCACCCAGTTCGCCTTCAGCGGCACGGGCCGGCCGAGCAGCTCGGACAGCCGCGCGGCGACCGGCGCCAGGGAATCCGCCGGTTTCAGCTCACCCTCGGTGGGCCGGCCCAGGTGCGACGTCACCATCACCGCGGCGCCGCCGGCCAGCGCCATCTGGATGCATGGCACCGAAGCGCGGATGCGCGTGTCTTCGGTGATGCGGCCTTCGTCGTCCTGGGGCACGTTCAGGTCGGCCCGGATGAAGACACGGCGGCCGCGGGCGCGGCCCTCGTCGCAGAGATCGGAAAAGCGCAGGACGTTCATGGAATGCAGCGTTTCTTGTTGGACGGGAGAACCCGCCATTCTAGGAAGGCGGGCACGGCCGCGCTGGCTACCAGCGCAGGCCGAGGTGCAGCGGCAGGTACACGGCCATGCCGACCAGCAGCGTGACCAGCACGCTGCGGCGCCAGAAGAAGGCGGCGCCGCCGGCCAGGGCGGCGAACAGGCGCGCATCCTGCCAGGTGGCGATCAGGTGCCCGTTGCTCATCACCACCTCGGGCAGCACCACGCCGGCGAGCGCCGCCACGGGTGCGTACCGCAGCGCGCGCTGCACCCAGTCCGGCATGGCCCAGCGCTGGTCGAGGATGAAGAAGAAGCAGCGGGTGAGCACCGTCACCACGCCCATGCCGGCGATGATGAACAGCGTCCAGCCGTCGGTGACACCGGTCATGCCGCGCGCTCCCGTGCAGCCGCTGGCATCCGGCCTTCCAGCCACAGGCAAGCCAGCACCGCGACGGTGATCGCCACGACGACGTTCAGCTTCAACGGTAGCGCGTACGTCGCCACGGCCGCTGCGCCGGCGACCAGCGCCGCGACCAGCCGCAAGCGGGTGTTGGCCAGCGAGCAGACGATGCCGACCAGGCACAGCACGCCCGCGAAGCCCAGTCCCCAGTGGCTGGGCACCAGGTTGCCCACTGCGATGCCGGCCAGGCTGGCAGAACACCATGCGCACCAGGTGAGGAAGTAGTTGCCGGCGAGGAACGCCTCCTGGGCGGCGCGCTCCGCCGGGTCCGCCGACGGCGCGGGATAGCGCTGGGTGAACAGCGCATAGCTCATGTCGGCAGTGAGGAAGCCGTTGACCAGACGCCGCCACCGCGGCAGGTGCATCAGGTAGTCGCGCAAGTGCAGGCTGAACACCACGAAGCGCAGGTTGACGCACAGGGCCGTGGCCCAGATCACCCACGCCGGCGCGCCGGCGGCGAGCAGCGGGATCGCGGCCAATTGCGAGCTGCCCGCGTAGACCCACATCGTCATGGCCACGGCCTCCGTCACGCTCATGCCGGACTTGATCATGGCGACGCCGGTCATGAGCCCCCATGCGGCGATGCCGGGAGCGACGCTGGAGCTGGAACGGATGCCTGCGCGGAACTGCGGATGCCGGTGGACGGAAGGCAGGAAGAACATCAGCTGTCGAAACGCATGCCGGCTTCGACCGCGAAGCCCCGCAGGAAGTCGGCGGCGGGCAGCCGCCTGCCGCCCGGGCGTTGCAGTTCGGTGATCTGCAGCCGGCCCTGCCCACACGCGACGCCGATGCCGTCGCCATCCAGGGCCACCACGGTGCCGGGCGGCACGCTGCCCCCTCCTTGCATGACGGCGTGGGCGCGCCAGATCTTCACTGCTTCGCCGCCCAGGGTCGAGGTCGCTCCCGGGAACGGGTCGAAAGCCCGGACCCGGCGTTCGATCCTGTCCGCGGGCTGCCCCCAGTCGATGGTCGCTTCGGCCTTCTCGATCTTGTGCGCGTAGGTCACGCCCTCGGCCGCTTGCGGCGTCGGACGCAAGCCTCCGCAAGCGGCCAGCTCGAGCGCCTCCACGATCATGCGGCCGCCGAGCGCGGCGAGCTTGTCGTGCAGCGTGGCGGTGGTGTCGTCCGGGGCGATCGGGGTCGTCTCCACCAGCAGCATGTCGCCCGTGTCCAGCCCCGCGTCCATCTGCATGATGGTGATGCCGGTTTCGGCGTCGCCCGCTTCAATGGCGCGGTGGATCGGGGCGGCGCCGCGCCACCGGGGCAGCAGCGAGGCATGGATGTTCAGGCAGCCCAGGCGCGGGGCGTCGAGCACCCATTGCGGCAGGATCAGTCCATAAGCCGCGACCACCATCACGTCCGCCCGTGCTGCGGCGATCGCATCGCGCGCAGCGGCGGCGTCGCCGGGATGCTTGCCGTCCAGCCGCAGCCCGCGCGGTTGCGCCACCGCGATACCGTGTTCGAGCGCGAATTGCTTCACCGCGGACGGCTGCAATTTCATGCCGCGACCGGCCGGGCGGTCCGGCTGTGTCAGCACCAAGGGGATGTCGAAGCCGGCGGCATGCAGCCGCTGCAAGGCGACGCGGGCGAACTCGGGCGTGCCCGCGAAAACCACGCGCATGCGTCGCTTACTTGCGTTCGTTGGGCGCGTTGACGAGCTCCATCGCCTGGTGGGCGCGCCCCACCGTGCCCTGAGGATCGAGGTACACGTAATAGAGCATCGGGCTGCCGCCCAATTCCTTCCAGCGGTACATCATGATCGGGCCGTTCCAGCTGGCGACGCCGTCGACTTGCGCGGGCGGACCGAACTCGCGCAACACGTCGGCGCCGGTCCACTTGCCTTCCTCGATGCGCGCGAACTCCTGCGCCGTCAACACCTGCCGCGATCGCACCACGCGGCCGGAGGCATCGAGGTCCACCATGAACGCGTAGCGGCCCCAGGGCTGCATGGTGTATTGCAGGCGCTGGCCGCCCTCCGGCATGGGCACCACCCGGACCGGCTGGCCGGCCCGGGCGATCACCTCGTCGCGTGGGGTGCCGGGGGCGACGTCGACCGTGTTCCAGGGGTGCGCGCAGGCAGCCAGCACCAGCGCGGCGGCGGCAAGGGCGAAAACGGTACGCATGGAGACTCCTTGGTCAGACCCGCTCGGTGTCTCGGCGGGCCTTGAGCATCTTGGTCTTGATCCGGTTGCGCTTCAGGGGCGAGAGGTATTCTACGAACACCTTGCCCTGCAGGTGATCCATCTCGTGCTGTATGCACACTGCCAGCGTGCCTTCAGCGGCAAGCTCGCGCTCCTTGCCCTCCCCATCCAGGGCGCGCACGCGGATGGCAGTGGACCGCTCCACGCCGTCATAGATGCCCGGCACCGACAGGCAGCCCTCGTCACCGACCTGCACTTCCTCGCTGGCCCAGGTGATCTCTGGGTTGATCAGCACCAGCGGCTGGTTGCGCTGCTCGGACACGTCGATGACGACCACCCGCTCGTGGACGTCCACCTGGGTGGCGGCCAGGCCGATGCCGTCGGCGTCGTACATCGTTTCCAGCATGTCGGCCACCAGGCCGCGGATGCGGGCGTCCACGGCCTGCACCGGCTTGGCGACGGTGTGCAGGCGGGGATCGGGATAACGGAGGATGGTGAGGAGCGCCATGGAGATCACGGAAAAGGCTGTTGTCGCTATTTTCGCCACTTTTGCCGTTGCCGGCTGGCGACAAAAGCCATAAACATTGCCCAATCAAGGACTTGAGTGGAGAATCGCCAGCAACTTGTCAAGAGCGGACGAAACACAGATGGCTCTCTCCAAGGCGGTTTCCGGCCTTTCTCATCGTAGCAATGTGGCGCTCGCCGCACTGCTCGTTGCCTGGGGCCTGGCCTCCATCCCCGCAGCGGCGCAGAACTTCCCGATCACGCCACAGCAGCGCTCCACGGCGGAAGTGGTGGCGGTGAGCGGCATCCCGTTGTCGGAGCTCGCTCCCAACGCGCCGGATTCGTACATCGTGAAGGTCGGGGACACCCTCTGGGGCATCTCCGGCATGTACCTCAAGACGCCGTGGCGCTGGCCCGAGCTGTGGGGCATGAACATGGAGCAGGTGCGCAATCCGCACCGCATCTACCCCGGCCAGACGCTGTACCTGGACAAGCTCGACGGCATGGCCCGGCTGCGCATGGGAGCGATCCCGGACGGCGCATTGGGCACCGTGCGCGTTTCCCCGCGCACCCGCCTGTCCTCGCTGCCCGACACGTCGATCCCGACGCTGCCGCCGGGAGCCATCGATCCGTTCCTGAACGAAGCCATCATCGTCGGCGAGGGCGAGCTCGATCGCGCGCCGCGCATCGTCGCCGGTCCTGAAGACCGCGTGCTGCTGACCCGCGGTGACCGCGCCTACGTGCTGGGCCGCCCTGGCACTCCGATGGTCGAGCGCAACCCGCGCTTCGTCGAGGCCTTCCGGGTCTTTCGCGAAGCGAAGCCATTGGTGGACCCGCTGACCGGGCAGTTGCTGGGCTACGAGGCCCACTACCTGGGCAGCGCGGACCTGGTGCGCAGCGAATCGATCCAGAAACTGCTCGTGAGCAGCGGCAAGATGGAAGACACCCTGGTTCCCGCCACGGTGGACATCACCCGCGCCAAGGAAGAAATGCGGGTGGGCGACCGGCTGCTGCCGGAGCCGCCGCGCCAGTTGACCAGCTACGTGCCGCGCGCGCCGACGGTGCCGGTGGAAGGCACCATCGTGTCCGTCTACGGCGACGCGGTCTCGCTGGTGGGCCAGAGCCAGGTGGTCGTGATCAACCGCGGCACGGCGCAAGGCGTGGAGAATGGCCACGTGATGACCATCCTGAAGGCCGGACGCCGCATCCTGGACCGCTCGCAGCCCGGCGAGCTGGTGTCGCTGCAGTTGCCCAATGAACGCAACGGCCTGCTGATGGTGTTCCGCAGCTTCGAGAACCTGTCGTACGCCCTGGTGCTGGAAATCTCCGACACCGTGAGCATCGGCGACCACGTCACCAACCCGCGCTGACGGCGCGCCCATGCAGCGCGACGAGCTGGCAGCCTGGCTGCGCCTCTCGCTGAATCCCTCCCTCGGTCCGCAGGCCGCCCGCAAATTGCTGGCGGCCTTCGGCTTGCCGCAACAGGTGCTGGCGCAGACCGACACCGTCCTGGCGCAGGTGCTGGACGCCGGCCGCATCAACGCGCTGCGCAAGGACCCGCCAGGACACGAGGCGGTGCTCGAATCGACGCTGGCCTGGCTCGCCCAGGACCCGGCCGGGCGCGAGGTGCTCACCCTCGCCGACCCCGACTATCCAGCGACGCTGCTGCAGACGGACGACCCGCCGCTGATGCTGTACCGCATGGGACGGCTCGGCGCCATGCCCGAGCGCGCACTCGCCGTCGTTGGCAGCCGCAATCCGACGCCGCAGGGCCTGCAGAATGCGCGCCGGTTTTCCCGCGCCTTCGCCGAGGCCGGCGTGACCGTGGTCTCCGGGCTGGCGCTGGGCATCGACGGCGCCGCGCACCAGGGTGCGCTGGACGGCGCCGCGCCCGACGCGGTGGCCACCATCGCCGTCGTCGGCACGGGGCTGGACCGGGTGTACCCGAAGCAGCACCTGCAACTGGCCCACCACATCGCCGAGCGCGGCATGATCGTCAGCGAATACCCGATCGGGACGCCGCCGCTGCCGGCGAACTTCCCGCGCCGCAACCGACTGATTTCGGCGCTCGGCCAAGGCACGCTGGTGGTGGAGGCGGCGCTGCAGTCCGGCTCGCTGATCACGGCGCGCTTTGCGGCCGAACAGGGCAAGGAGGTGTTTGCCATCCCCGGCTCCATCCACTCACCGCACGCGCGCGGCTGCCACGCGCTGCTGCGGCAAGGGGCCAAGCTGGTCGAGAGCGCGCAGGACGTGCTGGAGGATCTGCGGCTCGTGCTGCCTGCGGCGCCGTCGCCCCACGCCGGCGAAGAAGCGGAAGGCGAGGACGCGCTGCTCGAGGCCCTGGGGTTCGATCCGATGGGGCTCGACGCGATCATCGCGCGCACCGGCATCCCCGCACCGCTGCTGCAGGCGCGCCTGCTCGAACTGGAACTGGCGGGCGATGTCGCGCGGCTTCCCGGCGGGCTGTTCCAGAGGCAAGCGAAAGCCTAGGAGCGCGCGGCACAGCGACGAGCCGGCGCAGGCGCGTGGCCCGGCCGACGCGGCGATGCAACAGCATCGCGTAAAGGCCTGGCGGGAGGCCTCACGTTCTGGGCTATATTGAGGTTCATGTTTGAAGTGCTGGTGTTCGTCTACGAAAACTACTGGCGCGGCGATGCTTGCCCCGAGCTCCACCAGCTCGGACGCAAGCTCAGCGCCCATGGCTTCGAACCCGACGAGATCCACGATGCCCTGGTCTGGCTCGATGGACTCAACGTCGCCGCGCAGAACATCACCCTCCCCGTCGAACCCGAGCCCGAGTGGGCGCCCGAGCAGAGCGCCACGAGCATGCGCGTGTTCTCGGTGTCCGAGCAGGACCGGCTGGGTGCCGCATGTCTCGGCTTCATCAGCTTCCTCGAAAGCTCCGGCGTGCTGCCGCCGGCCCTGCGCGAGATCGTGGTGGACCGCGCCATGGCCGCGGGCCTCGACGGCGAGATGCCGCTGGACGCACTGAAGATCATCGTGCTGATGGTGTACTGGCGCTTCGGCCACGAGCCCGATGCGCTGATCCTCGACGAGCTGTGCGACGACACCGAGGATCGGCTGGCGCATTGAAGGAACGCCGGGGTGCGCTGCGCGCAACCCGGCCTACAGGTTGCCCTGGCCATCGGGTAGGTCGGGTTGACCGCAGGTCACCCCGACACCCGTTTACTGCAGCAACCGTTCCGGATTCGCGTCCAGCTTGGCCAGCGCATCGCGCGTGGCGCGCACGGTCAGCGCCTCCTCCTCGGTCGGCACCAGCAGCCCCGCTTGCAGGTAGGCGCCCAGGCGGCGCAGCGGCATGAGGTAGCAGTAGCCGTCGCTGGCGGCGAACAGGTGCAGCTGGCGGCGGTCGCTGGCCCACGAGTACTGCACCTGCCGCATCTTGCCGTTGTGGTCCAGCGTGAACCAGTTGCCCGGCTGCAGCTCGTTGGCCCACCCCATCATGGCCGCATTGGGCTGCGAGCCCCCGGTGCTGATCACCTCGATCATGGAGGCGTCGATGCCCAGCATCATCTCGATGCTCTCCTGGTCCAGCGGCAGCTCGCCGGCATCGTCGTCGGAGACGAAGTCTTCCAGGTTGGCCAGCCGCTTGGTCATCTCCTCGATGCGCGCGTGCGGGATGGCCTCGGTCTTGGACAGGAAGGCGTCGGCCAGCGTATCGCCGATCGCCTTGATGTGGTTTTCCTGGTCGCCGGCGTTCAGCCCCAGCAGCGTCATGCCGCGCCGCAGGCGCGCCAGCAGCTCGGGCAGGTCCTGGATCACCTTGGCGCGGTCATCGCGGTTCGGCTTGGCGCTGGCCGCCCAGACCAGGTCGCTGGCGGACTTCTTCAGTGCCAGCGTCTCCTCGTGCTGCGGCCCGTTCTTGACTGCGGCCACGGCCAGCACCTCGGCCCAGACCTTGAACAGGAATTCGCGGATCTCGTCGCGCACCGGCACGTCGCTGAGCATCTTGCGCAGTTCGATGGTGTACTGGACCGCCATCGTCTCCTTCTGCTCCACCTGCTGGGCGACGGTGACCAGCTTCTGGGACGGGCCCTTCTCGGTGAGGAAGCGGGAGAGGAAACGCTGGAACTCCTCGTAGACCAGCTGGAACACGCGCCGGCCGGTCTCCGGGTACTGCTCGATGACCTGCACCACGCGGCGGATCTCCGCCTCCATGGCGCTGCCCGAGATGTCCGTCGAGTCGAACCCGAGCACGCACGAACCCATGCGGTCGATCAGCTGGCGCGCGGGGTGCTCCAGCGTGCCGAAGAATTCCGGCTCGCCCAGGGCCACCCGCAGCACCGGCATCTGCAGCCGCGCGAACCAGACGCGCACCGTGGCGGGAATGCGTTCCTCCGCCAGGATGCTCTGGAACATCAGCGCGACGATTTCGATCGTGGCCTTCTCGCTGGTGGAGGCGGCCTTTTTCTTGAGGTCCTGGGTGCGGACGCGCAGGTCCTGGGCGACCTGTTCGACGGCTTCGTCGTCGAACACCACGATGTCGCCAGCCGTCACCGCCTCGTTGACGCGGGCCTGCACCTGCGTCTGCACCTGCGTCGCGTGCACCGTCACCGCCTGCACCAGCGCCGCGGACGGGGCCGGGCGCGTGCCTTCCGGCGCGTCGAAGCCGGCCACCTTGTCGCGCAGCAGGCGCTTCAACTGGCCGATGACACCGGAGGCCCGGGCCTTGGCCCGCGCCAGCGGCGTCGTATTGGTCATCATGCGGGTCTCGTCCTGGATCCCGCTGCCCTGGGCCGTGGAACTGCCGCCGGCGTAACCCGATGCGGGGCCGCCCTGGCCGTTGGAACCACCGGGGCGGCCGGTACCGTCGGAGCCGAAGCTGCTGCCATTGCCGCCGGCATAGCCGCCGCCACCGAAGCCGCCGCCAGGCCCGCCCGCACCTGCACCGCCGCCACCGCCGAACGCGGAGCCTCCCGCGGCACCCCCCGCGTAACCCGCGCCTGAGAAACCGCCGCCGCTGGAGCCACCGCCGCCTGCGCCGCCGCCATATCCGCCGGAACCCGCGGCGCCGCCGCCGCTTCCACCGCCACCGGAGCCACCGCCGCCCGAGCCACCGCCACCGCCACTGGCGCCACCGCCGCCGCCAAAGCCGCCGCCGCCGCCACCGCCAGCGAAGCCGCCTTGCGTGGACGCGCCCGCATAGGCGGAGCCGGGCCCGCCGTGCGCCGAACCGCCGAAGCCGCTGCCGTTGCCGCCGCCGCCGGAACCGTTGCCGCCGCCGAAGCTGCTGCCGCCCCCGGCCCCGCCGCCGCCCTGCCCCCCACCGCCTTGGCCGCCCGGCCCCATGCCGGTCGGCTTCGGTTCCGGCCGGCGTTCGGGCGTGCCGACCGGCCGCTTGACGCGCGAACGCAGGTCGATGTGCGGCAGCACGCCGCTTTCGACCAGGAATTCGTTGGCCTGCTGGTAGCCCTCCAGCGCCCGCGGCACGACCGCGTCCTGGATCACGTCCTTGACGGCGACCCAGGTTTCACGCGTCAGCTTGGCCGCGCTCCATTGCTCCACCAGCATCTGCGAGAGCGCTTCCGGGCGCAACACGTCCTCGGTGGCGAGCTCCTCGCCGCCTTCGAGGTGCGTGATGCGCAGCTTCAGGTCGTTCAGGTCCCAGACGGCTTTTTCCTGCACCGCCATGGCCAGTCGGGAGGAAAGGATCTTGTTCTCGACGACGTCGTCGCCGATCAGCTCCAGGCTGGCAAGCTGCATGCGCACGCGCCCGGTGACCGTGGGCGGCACCACGGCGCGCCGCCAGGAGCGGGCCGCGGCATCCACCCAGCTCGCGGAGGCGCGCTCGAATTCGACCAGCTGGTCCCGCTTTTGCTGCATCGCCCGGCTGCTTTGCGCCGTGTTCATCTGCTCGCCCAGGGCCGTGCGGATGGACTCCACCAGTTCGGGCAGCACGCCCTGCATATGGGCGACGAACCGCTCGCGCGCCTGCCGCGCCAGGGGCGTGGAAGCAGGGGTGAGCGTGGAAGCCATCGGTCTGCGGCCTCAGACGGTTGCGCCCGCGTTCGGGTCGTTGCCGTCGCCTTCGCGCTTGGGCTGCGCCTTCACCAGGTCCTCGCGCTTGATGCCCAGCCACATCGCGATGGCCGCGGCGACGAACACGGACGAATAGATGCCGAACAGGATGCCGATCGTCAGCGCCAGCGCGAAGTAATGCAGCGTCGCCCCGCCGAACAGCAGCATCGACAGCACCATGATCTGCGTGGAGCCGTGGGTGATGATGGTGCGGCTGATGGTGGAGGTGATCGCGTTGTCGATCGTCTGCACCGTGGTCAGCTTGCGATAGCGCCGGAAGTTCTCGCGGATCCGGTCGAAGATGACGACCGACTCGTTCACCGAATACCCCAGCACCGCCAGCACCGCCGCCAGCACCGCCAGCGAGAATTCCCACTGGAAAAAGGCGAAGAAGCCCAGGATGATGACGATGTCGTGCAGGTTGGCGAGGATGGCCGCCACCGCGAATTTCCATTCGAAGCGCACGGCCAGGTAGATCATGATGCCGGCCACCACCATGGCCAGCGCCTTCAGCCCGTTGGTCACCAGCTCCTCGCCCACCTGCGGCCCGACGAACTCGACCCGCCGCAGGGTGATGCCGGGATCGACCGTTTTCAGGGCCGCGAACGTGCGGTCACTCTGTTGCGCGGAGGTGACACCCTTTTGCGCCGGCAGCCGGATCAGGACGTCGCGGGCCGTTCCGAAGTTCTGCACCTGGACGTCCGAGAAACCGAGGTCGGCCACGGCCTTGCGCACCGCCTCGACGTCGGCGGGCTGGGAATAGCTCACCTCCATCACGGTCCCGCCGGTGAACTCCACCGACAGGTGCAGCCCCCGCGTCACGAGGAAAAACACCGCGGCGATGAACGTGAGCACGGAGATCACGTTGAACACCAGCGCGTTCTCCATGAACGGGATGTCCCGTCGAATCTTGAAAAACTCCACTGCCTGATTCCTTCTTGGGCATGATTTTCCCCGGGCGATCCGGTGGAAAAACCGCCTCTTTTCCCTACTCTGCCTTGGTTATAGCGCCATCCGCGTTCGGCCGCCAGACCGTTCCGATGGACACCGACTTGAGCTTCTTCTTCCGCCCGTACCAGAGGTTCACCAGGCCCCGCGAGAAAAACACCGCGGAGAACATCGACGTCAGGATGCCGATGCAGTGGACGACGGCAAACCCGCGCACCGGGCCGGAGCCGAAGGCGAGCAACGCGACCCCGGCGATCAGGGTCGTGACGTTCGAGTCCAGGATGGTCGCCCAGGCCCGGTCATAGCCGGCCTGGATCGCCGCCTGCGGGGAGGCGCCGTTGCGCAATTCCTCCCGCACCCGCTCGTTGATCAGCACGTTGGAGTCGATGGCCATGCCCAGCGCCAGCGCCATGGCCGCCATGCCCGGCAGGGTCAGCGTCGCCTGCAGCATCGACAGGATGGCCACCAGCAGCAGCAGGTTCACGGCCAGCGCCACGCCGGAGAACACGCCGAACAGCATGTAGTAGATGCCCATGAAGGCGACGATGGCGGCAAAGCCCCAGGCCACGCTGTGGAAGCCCTTCTGGATGTTCTCGGCGCCCAGCGTGGGGCCGATGGTCATCTCCTCGATGATCTCCATCGGCGCGGCCAGCGAGCCGGCGCGCAGCAGCAGCGCGGTGTCGCTGGCCTCCACGGTGCTCATGCGGCCGGAGATCTGGACGCGCCCGCCGCCGATCTCGCCGCGGATCACGGGCGCGGTCACGACTTCGCCCTTGCCCTTCTCGAACAGCAGGATGGCCATGCGCTTGCCGACGTTCTCGCGGGTGACGTCGCGGAAGATCCGCGCGCCCTTGGCGTCCAGCGTCAGGTGCACGGCCGGCTCCTGGGTCTGGTTGTCGAAGCCCGCCTGTGCGTCGGTGAGGTTCTCGCCCGTCAGCACCACCTGCTTGCGCACGATGTTGGGACGGCCTTCGCGGTCCAGGTAGCGCTCGGCGCCGAAGGGCACCGGCCCGCTGCCCGCCTCGGCGGCGCGGCCTTCGGAGCTTTCGTCGACCATCCGCACTTCCAGTGTGGCCGTGCGGCCCAGGATGTCCTTGGCGCGGGAGGTGTCCTGCACGCCGGGCAGCTGCACCACGATGCGGTCGGTGCCCTGCTGCTGGATCACGGGTTCGGCGACGCCGAGCTCGTTGATCCGGTTGCTCAGGGTCACCATGTTCTGCTTGAGCGCCTGGTCCTGCACGCGGCGCGCGGCTTCCGGCTTCAGCGTCGCGGTCAGCCGGGTCGTGTCGCCGGCGACGGTGTCCACCACCTGCAGGTCGGGGAACTGGTCGGCCAGCACGGCGCGCGCCGCGGTCAGCGCGGCCGGATCGCGGAAACTGACTTCGACCGTCTGGTTGTTGCGGTTGATGCCCGCGTGGCGGATGTTCTTTTCGCGCAGCACCGAACGCAGGTCACCGGCATACGACTCCGCCTTCTTGGTGATCGCCGCCTGCATGTCGACCTGCAGCATGAAGTGCACGCCACCGCGCAAGTCCAGCCCCAGGTACATGGGGGCCGCCCTCAGCGAGGCCATCCACGCGGGGGTCTTCGACACCAGGTTCAGCGCCACCACGTAGGGAGAGTCGGCGGGGTCCGGCGACAGCGCGCGCTGGATCGCGTCCTTGGCCTTGAGCTGGGTGTCCGTGCTGTCCAGCCTGACCTTCAGCGAGGCGCCGTCCAGCGCAATGGACAGCGGCTTGATGCCGGCTTGCGCCAGGGCCTGCTCGACCCGGGCGCGGGTGGATGCGTCCACCTTCACGGTGCTGCGGGCGGACGCCACCTGCACGGCGGGGTCCTCGCCAAAGAAGTTGGGCAGGGTGTAGAGCACCCCGATCAACAGCGCGACCACGATGATCGCGTACTTCCAGAGGGGGTAACGGTTCACGGCTTACTTGATCGAGCCCTTGGGCAGCACCTGGACGACCGCGCTGCGCTGCACCTGCACTTCGACGTTGGGCGCGATCTCGACGGACAGGTAGGTGTCGCCGAGCTTGGTGACGCGGCCCAGCAGGCCGCCGGCGGTGGCGACCTCGTCTCCCTTGGCGAGCGCCTCGACCATCGAGCGGTGCTCCTTCTGCCGCTTCATCTGCGGGCGGATCATCACGAAGTACAGGACGACGAACATCAGCACCAGCGGCAGCAGGCTCATGAAGGAGGACTGCATGTCGCCGCCGGCAGCGGCGGCCGGCGCCGTTTGGGCGAAGGCGGAAGAAATGAACACGGTTGCTCCAGGGCGGAAAGCCGTCAGGGAAGGGAGACACCCATGGCTCGGCCTGGCCGCTGCCATGGGAAGGGACTGGCGATTGTATGCGGCGTCGCTCAGGCGGCCTGGCGCTGCGGCGCGGCGCCGCGCCATTGCTGCAGCAGGCGCTCCCACTGCGGCCGCACGGCCGCCAGGTTGCGCTCCTTCACGTGGCCATAGCCCTTGACCTGCTCGGGCAGCCGGGCGATTTCCACGGCCAGCCCATGGTTGCCGGGCTGCAGCCCCGCGACCAGTTCCAGCACGGTCTGCCGGTACTCCTCGATCAGGGCCCGCTCGGTGCGGCGCTCCTCGGAGCGGCCGAACACGTCGAGCGCGGTGCCGCGCAGCCCCTTCAGCCGCGCCAGCAGGCGGAACAGGTGAATGGTGGCAGGGCCGAACTTGCGCTTGACCAGTTCGCCCTTGTCGTTGCGCCTGGCAATGAGCGGAGGCGCCAGGTGGTAGTGGATCTTGAAGTCGCCCTCGAACTGGGCCGCCACCTTCTCGCGAAAGCCCGTCTCCGCGTGCAGCCGCGCCACCTCGTATTCGTCCTTGTACGCCATCAGCTTGAACAGGCCACGCGCAACGGCTTCGGTCAGCGCCGTCTTGCCCAGCGGCAGTTCGGCGACCCGCACCCGCTCGACCAGGTCCTGGAAACGCCGGGCGTAGGCCGCGTTCTGGTAGCCGGTGAGGAATTCGACACGGCGGGCAATCACGGTTTCGAGCGTCTCGCGCTTCTTGAACTCGATGACCTGCCCGCCCGACCCGAGCAGGGCGGCGACCGATGCGGGATCGTGCGCGGCGCGGCGGCCCCACTCGAAGGCGGCCTTGTTGTTGTCCACCTGCACCGCATTCAGCTCCATCGCACGCAGGATCGATTCACGGGCCAGCGGCACCCAGCCCTTCTGCCAGGCGAAGCCCAGCATCAGCGGGTTGGTGTAGATGCTGTCGCCGAGCGCGCGCTCGGCCAGCGCATCGGCCTGGACCGTGGCGAGCTGCGCCGCGCCCACGGCCTTGCCGATCTCGGTCGCACAGGCGTCCGACGGGTTGTCCCAGGCGCCGTTCTTCACGAAGGCCGCCGTCGGCGTGCCGTGTCCGTTGAGCGCGACCCGCGTGCGGCCCGGCCGCATGCGCAGGACCGTTTCCTTGCCGCCGGTGACGATGGGATCGCAGCCGATCACGAGGTCGGCCGCCGCCGCGCTGACGCGCGTCGTGCGGATCGCATCCTGGTCGTCGGCGATCAGCACGTGGCTCCAGGTCGCGCCGCCCTTTTGCGCCAGGCCCGCGGAGTCCTGCGTGACGATGCCCTTGCCTTCCATGTGCGCGGCCATGCCGAGCAACTGGCCGATGGTGATGACGCCGGTGCCGCCGACACCGGCCACCACGATGCCGTAGGCTTCGCGCGTGGCGGGCAGCTGCGGCTCGGGCAGGGCGGGGCCGTCGTGCGGCGAAGGCAGGTCCTGTTTGGCTTTCGACCTGCCTTTGAGCTTGCCGCCTTCGACGGTGACGAAGCTGGGACAGAAGCCCTTGAGGCAGCTGGTGTCCTTGTTGCAGGTGCTCTGGTTGATGACGCGCTTGCGGCCGAACTCGGTTTCCAGCGGCTCGACCGACAGGCAGTTGGATTGGACGCTGCAGTCGCCGCAACCCTCGCACACCAAGTCGTTGATCATCACGCGCAGCGCCGGGTCCACCATCGTGCCGCGCTTGCGGCGGCGGCGCTTCTCCGTGGCGCAGGTCTGGTCGTAGATCATGGCCGTGACGCCGGGCGTGTCGCGCAGCTCGCGCTGCACCTTGTCGAGGTCGTCACGGTGATAGACCATGGTGCCGGCGGGCAGCGCGGCGCCATCGTACTTTTCGGGTTCGTCGCTCACCACCACCAGCTTCGCCACGCCTTCGGCCACCAGGCTGTGCGCGATCTGCAGCGGCGTGTGGCCCTCGGGCCGTTCGCCCACCGGCTGGCCGCCGGTCATGGCGACCGCGTCGTTGTAGAGGACCTTGTAGGTGATGTTCACGCCGGCCGCGATGGCCTGGCGGATCGCCAGCGAGCCGCTGTGGAAGTAGGTGCCGTCGCCGAGGTTGGCGAACATGTGCTTGTCGCTCGTGAACGGCTGCTGCCCCACCCACGGCACCCCCTCGCCCCCCATCTGGGTGAAGCCGACGGTGGCGCGGTCCATCCAGGTCGCCATGAAGTGGCAGCCGATGCCGGCCATGGCGCGCGAGCCTTCCGGCACGACGGTGGACGTGTTGTGCGGGCAGCCGGAGCAGAACCAGGGCGCGCGGTCGCCCTTGACCTCCACCACCTGCATCGCGCGCTCCTTGGCTTCCAGGATCGCCAGTTGCGCGTCGATGCGCCCCTGCACGTCGGCGTCCAGCCCCATCTTGCGCAGGCGCCGCGCGATGGCGGAGGCGATCAGCGCCGGCGACAGGTCGGCGTTCGCCCGCAGCAGCGTGTTGTTGGTGGGGTTCGGCATCGACCACTCGCCGCCGGAGAAGTCGCCTTCCACCTCGTTGAACTTGCCCACCACCACGGGGCGGACGTCGGGGCGCCAGTTGTACAGCTCCTCCTTCAACTGGTACTCGATGACCTGGCGCTTTTCTTCCACCACCAGGATCTCCCGCAGCCCCTGGGCGAACTCGCGCGTGCCCTGCGCCTCCAGCGGCCACACCACGCCCACCTTGTGCAGCCGCACGCCGATGCGCCGGCAGGTGTCGTCGTCCAGGCCCAGGTCCAGCAGGGCCTGGCGCGCGTCGTTGTACGCCTTGCCGCTGGCGATGATGCCGAAGCGGTCGTTCGGGCCTTCGATCACGTTGTAGTTCAGGCGGTTGGCGCGGATGTACGCCAGCGCGGCGTACCACTTGTAGTCGAACAGGCGCGCCTCCTGCTCCAGCGCGGTGTCCGGCCAGCGGATGTGCACGCCACCGGGCGGCATCGCGAAATCCGTGGGCAGGCGGATCTGCACGCGCTCGGGATCGATCATCGCGGTGGCGCTGGACTCGACGACCTCCTGGATCGTCTTCATGCCGGACCACACGCCGGAGAAGCGGCTCATGGCAAAGGCGTGCAGGCCCAGGTCGAGGATCTCCTGCACGTTGGCCGGGAAGAACACCGGCAGCCCGCAGGCCTTGAAGATGTGGTCGCTCTGGTGGGCCGCGGTGGAGCTCTTGGCGACGTGGTCGTCGCCGGCCACCGCGATCACGCCGCCCCACGGCGTGGTGCCCGCCATGTTGGCGTGCTTGAAGACGTCGGAACTGCGGTCCACGCCGGGGCCCTTGCCGTACCAGATGCCGAAGACGCCGTCGAACTTGTTGGTGCCGGGCGGCGCGAAACCCAGTTGCTGCGTGCCCCACAACGCGGTGGCAGCGAGTTCCTCGTTGACACCTGGCTGGAACACGATGTTCTGCGCCTGCAGGTACTTCTTGGCCTTCCAGAGCGCCTGGTCGTAGCCGCCCAGCGGCGAGCCGCGGTAGCCGCTGATGAAACCGGCCGTGTTCTTGCCGGCCAGGGCATCGCGTTGACGCTGCAGCATCGGCAGCTTCACGAGCGCCTGCACGCCGCTCATGAACGCGCGGCCGTAGTCGAGCGAATACTTGTCGTCCAGCGTGACGGTCTCGAGCGCCTTGCGGATGTGTTCGGGCAGGGGTGCGTTCATGCGCAAAGTGTAGGGCGGCATGTGCCGGTATGTCTTTGCGTTCAGTGCCCGGAATACCCTAGGATGCGAAATATCCTTTCGCGAAACGGGCGCTTATGGAAAAGCTTGACCGATATGACATCCAAATCCTTACCGAGCTCCAGGCGGATGCGCGGCTGACGAACGCCGAGCTGGCGCAGCGCGTGGGCCTGTCCGCGGCCCCGTGCTGGCGGCGCGTACGGGCGCTGGAGGAGGCCGGCTACATCAAGGGCTACCACGCGGAGATCGACCGCCATCGCATCGGCCTGGGGGTGCTGGCCTTCGTGCGGCTCGATGCCGACCGCAACACCGGCGAGCGCACGCGCGAGATGGAAGAGGCGATCCGCAAGATCCCGGAGATCGTGTCCTGCCACTACATCAGCGGGGCGGGCACGTTCGAGCTGCAGGTGGTGTCACGGGACCTGGACTCCTTCTCCGAGTTCGCGCGCAAGGTGCTGATCAACCTGCCGAACGTGAAGGACATCCACACGAGCTTTTCCCTTGGGGAGGTGAAGGCTTCCAGCAGTTGGCCGTTGGCGCATCTCGCGAAGGCCTGAAGGCGGGAGCGGACAGCCGGACGCAGAAGGCGCAGAAGTTACGCAGAAGTCGCAGAAGGAAGACAGGAAGGATTGGAAGAAAAACCCTTCAGGCTGTTCTTTTGCGTCTTCTGCGTAACTTCTGCGCCTTCTGCGTCCCGGTTGTTGGTCTTATCTAGGCCAGAGCACCCACATCGCCAAAGGCTGCTTGAGACGTCCCGCAATCTCGCCCGCCGCATCGCCCCAGCCGACGAAATAGTCGGCGCGCACGGCGCCGACGATGGCGCTGCCGGTGTCCTGGGCGAAGACCAGCCGGTTCAGGGACAGCACCGGGCCTGGCGTCGACAGCCACACCGGCGTGCCATACGGAATGCTCTCCTTGTCCACCGCGATCGAGCGGCCCGGCGTCAGCGGAACACCCTGCGCGCCGCGCGGGCCGAAGCCGGCGTCCAGCTCCGACAGCGGCTCCTCGCGGAAGAACACCACCCGCGGATTCGCCCACAGCATTTCCTGCACCCGCTGCGGGTTGGCGCGCGCCCACGCCTTGATGCCGGGCCAGGACGCATCGGTGATCGCGCGCTGCTGCAGCAGCCAGCTGCCCACGCTGCGGTACGGCTGCTCGTTGGTGCCGGCATAGGCCACGCGCACGATGCTGACCCGCCCATCCGGCTCGGTGACGCGCAGCCGACCCGAACCCTGGATCTGGAGGGTCAGCGCATCGAGCGGATCGGCCACGTAGGCGATCTCGCGCCCGCGCAGCGCCGCGCGCGCCTGCGGCAACGTGTCGATCTCCTGTTTCGTGTACCAGGGCCGCCGCGTCGCCAGGTCGGCGGGCGGCCGGTACAGCGGTGACTGCTGCGTGGAAGTGGGCTGCCGCGAAGCATCGAGCACCGGCTCGTAATAGCCGGTGAGCAGGCTTTCCGCGCCGGCCTGCAACGGCTCCACCCGGTACGGCTGCAGCCGCCGCTGCATCCAGTCGCGCTGCTCCTCGACGGAGGCGATCGACAATCGCCGCACTTCCGGACACAGCCGCGCGTGCGGCCCTGCAGGCCGTTCGCAGCTGCGGATCCAGGCGTTCCACGCGTCGTGCAACGTGTCGGCGTTGAAGCCCGGCAGCTCCGACCAGCGCACGGCCTGCCAGCGGCTCTTGCCCTGCACCAGCGCCGGCGGCAGCGCCACGCCGTCGTCGGGCGGCAGGGGCAGGGCGCCCGCGGGAGCGGTGGAACCGGACGGCGTGGGCGGCACGCGTGGCGACGGGGGCAGGGGCACGGAGCCGCAGGCCGCCAGCATTCCTACAATCGCGCTCAATGCAAGGACACGGAACATGTTGCTGATTCTGCTGGAAGCCCTGCTCGCGTTGGTGGTGCTGGTGGGCATCGTCTGGTGGACCATGTTCTCGGGTCGCAAGGGCGGCGAGCCGCCGCGCGATGGAGACGACTCGTAGGCTGGAGGTGAGCGCAGCGATTCGTAGGCTGGTGGTGAGCGCAGCGAACCCCAGCTGGACGCTCGCCGACCTGGGGTTCCTGTGTCACCGCCAGCCTACAAATCCCGCATCAGGTTCGCCAGCTCGACCGCCGACTTCACCTCCATCTTGTCGAACACGCGCGCCCGGTGCACTTCCACCGTGCGCACGCTGATCGCCAGCTGGTCCGCGATCAGCTTGTTCGGCATGCCCTTGGCCACCAGCCCGATCACGTCGCGCTCGCGTTCCGTCAGTTCGGCCAGCCGGCGTTGCAACAGCCGCCTGGCACGCTGCGCTGCCACCACCTCGGCCGAGCGGCGCAGCGCCTCCTCGATGCGATCGACCAGCGCATTGTCGGAAAACGGCTTCTCGCAGAAATCGAAGGCCCCGCGCTTGACCATGTCCACCGCGGTCGGCACGTCCGCGTGGCCGGTCAGGAAGATCACCGGCATCACCTGGGCCAGTCCGCGCTGCACCAGCTGCTCGAACAGCGCCAGCCCGCTCATGCCCGGCATCCGCACGTCCAGCAGCAGGCAGCAAGCCTGCTCCGGTGCGAGGCCGCCCTCGATCGTCGCGGCGAACTCCTCCGCGCTGGCGTAGCTCGTCGACAGCAGCCGCCGCGACCGCAGCAGCCAGGCCAGCGCCTCGCGCACGCCGGCGTCGTCGTCGACGATGTAGACGGTGGCATCGCTGGCGGGTTGCATCAGGCTTTGAGGTCCGGCTGGGCGGGCAAGGTGAAGCGGAAGATCGTACCTTGGGGCAGGTTGGGCTCGAACACCAGGGAGCCGCCATGCTGCTCCACGACCGTGCGGCAGAGGCTGAGTCCCAGCCCCATGCCCTCGACCTTGGTGGTGAAGAAGGGAGTGAACAGCTGCCCCTTCACCTCCTCGGCGACGCCGGGCCCCACATCGGCGACGGAGAAGGCGAGCCAGCGCCGGCCGCCCTCGCCGGCGGTTGTCGCGCGCACCTCCAGCACCAGCTCGGGCTCGGCCACGTGCGCATCGTCCATCGCCTGCATGGCATTGCGCGCCAGGTTCAGCAACACCTGTTCCACCATGGTGCGGTCGCACAGCACCGAGGGCAGGCCGTCCGCCATGCGGATTTCCACCCGCACGCGCAGCTTGCGCGCCTGCAGGTTCACCAGGGGCAGCACGGCGTCGACCAGCTCGCGCGCGCTGACCGGCTCGCGGGCCTGGTCGCGCCGCCGCACGAAGTCGTGCACGCTCTTGATGACGCGGCCCGCGCGGTCGGCCTGCTCCGCGATGCGCGCCATCGCCAGCCGCAGCTCGACGGCCGGCGGCGCGTTCTGCTGCAGCAGGTTCATGGAGCCGTGGGCGTAGCTCGCGATCGCGGCCAGCGGCTGGTTCAGCTCGTGGCTGAGCAGCGACGCCATCTCGCCCACCGTGGCCAGCCGCGCCGTCGCCTGCAGCCGCTCCTGGCTGGCGCGCGACAACTCCTCCACGCGGCGCTGCTCGCTGATGTCCAGCACGGCACTCATCCAGCCGGTCTGCAGGCCCTGGGCGTTGATCAAGGGCGCCTCGATGATCAGCACCGGAAAGCGCGTGCCGTCCTTGTGCATGAAGACCGACTCGAAGCCCTCGCGCGGCGGCGCGTTGCGGCCGGCCAGCCGCACCTGCTGCCGCTGGCGGTACTCGTCTGCGCGCTCGGGCGGCCAGTAAGGCGCGGGCGAGCCTTGCCCGAGGAGCTCTTCGGGGCTGAAGCCCACCATCTGGCAGAAGGCCGGATTGACGTAGGTCGTGTGCCCCTGCAGGTCGCGCGCGCGCAGGCCCGTCACCAGCGAATCCTCCATCGCCTTGCGGAACGCCAGCGCATCGGCGAGGTCCTGTTCCGCGCGCAGCCGGCGCCGCGTGTCATGGCCCAGCGTGAACAGCACGGTCACCAGCGCGATCGACATCACGGTGACCAGCGCCGTGAGCACGTTGGGAAACAGGTCCGGCTCCGAGCGCCGCCAGCTGTCCATCCGCAGCACCATCGTGTTGCCCGGCAGGTCCAGCAGTTGCTGCGCGGTGAACACGCGCCTGCCGCGGCGCGCCAGCCCATGGATCGCCAGCCGCGTGCCATCCGCTTCGGTGAAGGAGATCTCCTGGCTGCGGCCCATCTGCGGCCCGATGTGGGTGGCCAGCAGGTCCGTGAGCGAATAGGTGGCCACCACGAACCCGAGCAGGCGGCCCGCCTCCACGTGCGGCAGGCACAGCTCCATCAGCTCGAGCCCGAGGCCGTCGGGTTGCGGGACGAAGTGGCTGCGCGCGTAGGCATGGCCGCTGATGCGGCGCGCGCCGGCGCAGGCCTGCTGGATCTCGGGCAGCGAGTTCGCGCGGCCGAGACGGGCGAACACCGGCGGGCGGTACGGCGTGTCCGCTTCCGCCACGAGCTCCAGGCCCGGCCCGCGCCGTTCCAGCCGCACCCAGTCGCGGTGTTCGCGCAGCAGCCGCTCCGCCTCCGGTTGCCAGCGATCGAGGTCCGCCCGGCCCGACTGCAACGCCTGCAACTCCTGCACGTTGCGCGTCATGGCGGAGCGGATGTCGCTCAGTGCGTCGGCCACGTCCCGCTCGACGTTGGCCTGGGCCACGCTGGCCTCGTACCGCGCCGCCAGGTAGACCAGGGTGACCAGCAAGGCCACGACGATGACGCCCAGCAGCACCCACAAGGACCAGCCGCGCCAGGACGACAGTCGCCGCAGCCCCGATCGGAAGGACCTCGGAACCGCTGTCAATCAGGAACCTCCCCCAGGCTTGTCCGCTGCGCGGCCTGCGCCTCCCCCCTCCGCAAGCGGAGGGGGCGAGCGCCTTCGGGCGGCCGTGCGGCGCTCACAGCACCCGGTGGCCGAGCGCGGGCAGTTGCTGCCGCACTTGCTGCAGGCGTTCGATCGACAGGTCCGCGATCACCACGCCTTCGCCTTCCTCGGCGCGCTGCGACAGCACGCCGCCCCACGGATCCACGAGCATGGAATGCCCCCAGGTGCGGCGGCCGTTCTCGTGGCGGCCGCCCTGCGCCGGCGCGACCACGAACGCCAGGTTCTCGACGGCGCGGGCGCGCAGCAACAGCTCCCAGTGCGCCTGGCCGGTGGTGTAGGTGAAGGCGCTCGGCACCAGCAGCAGGTCCGCGCCAAGGCCGCGGTACAGCTCCGGAAAGCGCAGGTCGTAGCACACCGACAGGCCGACCCGCCATGCATGGCCGTCGCGAGACGGCAGCGTGAACGCCTGCAGGGCGCTGCCCGGCTCGATGACGCGCGACTCGTCGTACTGCTCGCGGCCGTTGTCGAACCGGAACAGGTGGATCTTGTCGTAGCGCGCGACGCACTCGCCCCGCGGCGAATAGGCCAGGCTGGTGTTGCGGACATGCGCCGCATCGGCGCCGGACAGGGGCAGCGTGCCGCCGACGATCCACAAGCCGAGGCTGCGCGCCTGCTGCGCGAGGAAGTCCTGCACGGGGCCGCTGCCGAAGGATTCGCGCACCTCCAGCTTGTCGGTGTCTCGCCGTCCCATCAGGCAGAAATACTCCGGCAGCACGGCCAGCTCCGCGCCGGCGCCCGCAGCCGCGGCCAGCAGGCGCGCGGCCGCGTCGAGATTGCCTGTCACGGTGGTGCCGGAGACGGTCTGCAGCGCGGCGACTTTCATGCAAGGCTCCTGTTCAACGCATGGCCGGCTCGTCCGGCCTGCCGGAAGTGGCCCTCGCCGCGCCGGCGGCGTCGGCCCCCCCGCTGCTGCGCGGCACGCGGGTGATCTTCGGGTCGGTCCACGTCCCGTCGATGTGGAACTCCTGCGTCGCCGCCTTCATCAGCGGATCCCGCAGGAAGTACTGCGCCAGGAACGTGGCCAGGCCGATGGCCGGGTTGATCGCCGTGGCGACCAGTGACGCCGTGCCGGCATTGATCTCCGGCACGACCAGCACCTTCACGTTCTGCGTCTCGCGCGCGATGTCGGCCTTGCCCTCCATCAGCACCGCGGCATTCACGCCCTTCATCTGCAGGTTGTTGGTGGCGGCGATGCCCTGCTCGATGGCGATGTCCCCGCGGACGAAGTCGAAGGTGAAGCCTTCGCTGAAGACATCGCGGAAGTCCAGCGCAAGGCGGCGCGGCAGCGACTGCAGGCTCAGCACGCCGAGCAGCTTGGCCAGCCCCGGGTCGGCCTTGAGGAACTGGCCGTTCTCCACGTTGACGTTGAAGGATCCGGACATGCTCGGGTAATCGAAGGTCAGCGGCGAGCCTGTCCACGCCACCGTGCCCTCCATGGCGCCCGTGCCGCGCCGCACGACGTCCTTCATGCCGAAGCGCGCCAGCGCCAGCCCCGCATCCGCGATGTCCACCCGGAATTTCACCGCGGTGCGGCGGCGCTCGCCCGGCCGGCCTTCGCGCCGCGGCCCGCCCGGCGCCACGGCCTGGGCGCCGACCTCCGCCCAGTTGCCCGAGGCCGCGAACGTGGCTTCGGGCATCGACAGGGTCAGCTTGTTCAGGCGCCATTCGCGGATGCCTCCTTCGCGCACCACGGTGCCCGCCCCGCGGTTCACCGCATCGATTTCCAGCCGGCCGAGGCGGCGGCCCTTGAGCTCGAACTCGTCGACGACCACGTCCAGCGCGGGAATGTTGCCGGGCTGCTGCTCGAGCAATGCTTCGACCTGGCTGGCCGCCGCTGCCGCGATGCTCAGGCGCGTCAGGCGCGCGTAGACGCGTCCCGAGCCGCTCGCCTGCGGCTGCCGGTATTCGACGTAGCCATTGAGCTGCTCGGCATCGACGTTGGCCCGCCAGACGCGCCCGTCGCGCGAGCCGCCGACCACCAGGTGGTTCAGCGTGCGTCCCTCGACACTGAGTTCGCGCGCCCGCAGCGCTATCACCGACGGCAAGTAGGACTGGGCTGCGGACCGGAGGTCCGTGGGGGCCGGCGGGGCCGCGCCCGCCACCGGTGCGGCTGCCGCAACAGGAGCGCCGACCAGGCGGTCCACCGCCGCTTCCCACGCATCCACGTTCAGCTGCGCCAGCTGCACGTTGGCGGTCACGCCTTCCTGCGGCATCACCACGCTTTCGCCGGGCGACAGGCCGATGGCGATGGTGCCCCGCAACACCCTGGGCTCGGGCGTCGAGAGGTCGCGCACGTAGGTCACCGCGGCCAACCGGCCCAGCTCGAAGCTCAGCACCTCCTGCGGCGGCGCGCCAGCCGCCAGCGACTCGCGCGTCAGCGCCGTCTCGTACCGCATCGGCAGCGTCGTTTCCGCGCTCTTGCCCAGCGGCGCGGGGAGATCGACGGCCAACCCCTGCAGGCTGCTGTTGACATGCACTTCCGGATGGCCGCGGCGCACCGTCAGCGCCAGCGTGTACGGGGTGCTGCCGGAAAAGTCGCGCGCCAGGCGCGACACGAAGCCCAGCTCGCGGGCCTGGCGCAAGCCCTCCGCCGTCACGGTGCCCTGCGCGCGCAGTTGCACCGCCTGCACCTCGCCGGCCGCAGGGGGACGGATGCCGCCTTCGATGCGCACGTCGCCGCCCAGTGCCCGCGCCTGCACGCCGGCAAGCTGGAAGCCCCGGTCGGAAAACACCACCGCGCCGCGGGCGCGCGACAGCATCGGGCTGTCCGGCGTGACCTGCAGGTCATTGCCGGCCAGCGTGACCGTTCCCAGCACGCGGGACTGCGCGAGGTCCCGGATGGGCAGCAGCAGCTCCAGGTCCACGTCCGCATTGCCGCTGCCGCTGGCGCGCGCCATCGCATCGCCGATCAACGCCGCAATCGGCGAGGTGTTCACCACCGCCAGCGAATCGGCCAGCGGGCCGCGCACCTTGCCTTGCACGCGCACCTGGGTCTGCCGGAAGTCGGGGATCTGGGCCTGCGCCTCGACCTGCAGCCGGCCGGGAAACTGGCCCGCCGCACTGTTGATCTGCATCCCGTTGCCCTGGAACACCAGCTCGCCCGACAGGGCGGTCAGTGCCGGCCACCGCTTGCCCGCGCCGGCCGCGTCGTGAGGCACGTAGGCAAAGATCACGTCGCGCACTTGCGCGGTCACCAGGAATTCGCCGTTCTTGCCGTCGGCGAAAGGGAAGCGGCGCAGGTCGCCCTTGACGCGGAATTTCGCGCCGGTGGCGACGCCCGCGACCACCGACTCCTTCACGTAGTCGCGCGCGCGTTTCGACACGCCCAGCGGCAGGTAGCGCCAGACCCGCGTGCCGTCGGCGCGGCTCAGGCTGGCCTGCAGGTCCAGCGTGCCCGGAAATCTCTGGCCCCCCGGCGCATTCGCGTCACCGGTGCGCCAGCTGCCCTGCGCCTCGCCTTCGACATCGGCGCTGCTGAACTTGAGGTTGCGCACCTCCAGCGAAATCCGCTCGCCGTTGACCTGCCACTTCACGTCACCGGCCAGGCTGTCCATGGGCAGGGATGGCTCCTCGAACACGCCGGGGAAATCGAGCGCGCCGTCGACCACCACGAGCCGCGCCGTGCCGCCAGCCTGGTCGAGGTCGAAATCCAGCGCCGCGCCGCGCAGGCCCGGGACGCCGGCAGCTCCCTGCGGACTCGGCGACGCGGCAATCTCCAGCCGGCTGGCGCGGCCGCGCGCTTCGTACTTGACCGGCGCATCCAGCGGCCCCTGCCAGGTTGCCTGCAAGGTTTCCACCAGGCCTTGCGGCGCGTAGGTTTCCAGCGCGGCATGGGTGCGGGCGCCCAGCGGCAGCCGGCTGGCCAGCTGCCCCAGGGCGCCCAGGTCCAGCCGGTCGGCACGGATCTCGCCGCGCGCCGGCGCCTGCCCTTGCGCGTCGGTCCACGTGACCAGCACGTTGCCTCCCGGCCACTGGCGGCCGTCGGCGGTGGTGAACTGCAGCTCCTGGGTCCGGAAGGTGAAGCCGCCGGGCAGCCGCTCGCCACCGACGCGACCCGACACCGTCTGCAACAGGAGCGGTTGCAGGTGCGGCCCGAGCGAGGCACTCACGTCGGACAGCACCACATCCGCGGTGCCCCCGGTCACCTGGCCGTCCTCGATGTCGGCCCAGGCGCGCAGCCGACCTCGCCCCTTGGCGACGTCGATGCCCACATTGACGTGCCGGCGCAACTGCGCCAGGTCCACGACGCCGAAATCGCCGTGCAGTTCGCCGCTCCACTTGCGCCAGTCGCCGGCGCGGGCGGTGAGCAGCGGCTGGCGGAACACGCCGGCCAGCGTGAAGCGCTCGCCCCAGTCGCGCGGCGGCGTGGCGTCCAGCCGCAGCTGGTGGCGCCGCGCCTGGTTGCGCACGACCAGGTCCACCTGGGTCAGCGCCAGCAGCGGCGCGCCCCGCAGTTCGTCCGTCCATTGCAGCCGGCCGCGCTGGACGATGAATTCGGTCTGGCTGAAGAACCAGTCGGCAGCGCGCCCCTTGTTGTCGCTGCTGCGGGTGAAGTCCAGGCCGCCGACGAAGATGTGGCCGGCCGCGTCGCGCCGGATGTCCAGTTGCGGCTGGTCGATATAGAGCTGGTGGAAACCGAGATGGAGCAGCGAACGCGGCGACACCGCGGCCACCACCAGCGGCAGCCTCAGGGCCTCGCGGCCTTGCGGGTCCAGCAGCACCACGTCCTGCAGGGTGAAGGTGGGGATCAGCCCCTCCGTGCGCGCGCTGATGGCGCCGATGCGCACCGGCACGCCCAGGATGCGGCTGGCCCGGATTTCCACCTCGGGGCGCAGCTCGCCGATTCGCGGCACAATGAATCCATGAAGCGCACCCCACGCCAGCGCGAGCAGCAGCGAAACGGCCAGAAGCAGCCCCAACGTCCAACGGGCCGCTGCGGCAAACAACCTCAGCGTCCGTGAGGGAATCAGCGGCGTCGCATTCATGAAAGCATTGAAGTGGCGGGAATTATGACCCTCGGCACGGCGCCGGGCTTGCCGAAGGACGAAGTTGCTCCTGGCAACGGTGCGGCCGCTTCCTTCGCCGACATGGACGGCGGACCCGATTCCCTCTCCGGCCATCCGCGCTTCATCCAGCGGCTGCGGCGCCGCTACCCCGATGAACTGGCGCTGCTTCCGGCGGGCGTGCCGACCCCCGCAACCCTCGCGAGCACCTACGAGGCGTTGCGCGCGCGCGGCTTCGACACCGGGTCCGCGCTGCGCGTGCTGCGCCAGCTGGTCCTCGAGCGGCTGGCGGTGCTGGACTGCGACCAGCAGGCGCCGCTTTCCACGATCACGCTGGCCGTCACCGAACTGGCCGAGTTCGCCCTGGACGTCGCCTGCACCGAAGCTTTCACCCGCCTGGACGCCGACCATGGCGCCCCGCGCACCGCCGCAGGCGCGCGCGCGCAGCTCTGGGTGGTCGGCATGGGCAAGCTCGGCGCGCGCGAGCTGAATGTCTCCAGCGACATCGACCTGGTCTACGTGTTCGACGAAGACGGCGAGACGGCGGGCACGTCGGCCGGCCGCGGCCGGATCTCCAACCACGAGTATTTCGGCAAGGCGGTGAAGGCCATCTTCGGGCTGATCGGCGACGTCACCGAGCATGGCTTCGTGTTCCGCGTCGACCTGGCGCTGCGCCCCAATGGCAATTCCGGCCCGCCGGCGGTGTCGCTCGACGCCCTGGAGCACTATTTCCTGGTGCAGGGCCGCGAATGGGAGCGCTTCGCCTGGATGAAGAGCCGCGTGGTGGCGCCGCGCAGCGGCATCAAGGACCGCTCCGCCGAGGCGCTGCGCAGCGCGGTGCTGCCCTTCGTCTTTCGCCGCTACCTCGACTACGCGGTGTTCGATGCGCTGCGGGTGCTGCACCGGCAGATCCGCGAGCACGCCGCCCGCCGTGCCGCCGGCCGGCCGGAGCGCGCCAACGACGTCAAGCTGTCGCGCGGCGGCATCCGCGAGATCGAGTTCACCGTGCAGCTGCTGCAGGTGGTGCGCGGCGGCCAGTTTCCCGAGTTGCGCACGCGCCCGACGCTGCAGGCGCTCGAGCGGCTCGCCGTCGCCGGGCTGATGTCGCAAGGCACGGCCCGGTCCCTCGCCGACGCCTACATCTTCCTGCGGCGCGTGGAACACCGCATCCAGTACCTGGACGACCAGCAGACGCACGTGCTGCCCGGCGACGCGGACCTGACGTGGATCGCGCACTCCATGGGGTATGCCGATTGCTGCCCCTTCCTGCACGAGCTGGACGGGCACCGCGAGCTGGTGGCGGAGGAATTCGACAAGCTGCTGGGCGGCGGCATCGAGTGCAAGGGCTGCGCCGGCCCGCGCGGCCAGAAGGCGCCGCCCGACCTGGAAGACCTTCTCGAGCAACTGCCCGCGCAGCTGCAGCAGCGCATCGCGGCGTGGTGCAAGCACCCGCGCGTGATGGCGTTGCGCGACGACGCCCGCACCCGCCTGTCCAAGCTCATCGCGCGCACCGGCGTGTGGCTGCAGGAAGGCACCGTGGGCGAGGAGGCGGCGCTGCGGATGATCGACTGGATCGAACCGCTGCTGCGCCGCGAAAGCTACCTCGCGCTGCTGTGGGAGCGGCCGGGCGTGCACGAACGGTTGCTGCGCCTGCTGGGCGCCGCGCGCTGGCCGGCGCGCTACCTGATGCAGCACCCGGGCGTGATCGATGAACTGGCCAGCGACGGCCTGCTGGCGGAACGCTTCAGCGCCGAAGACTACGAGCGCGAGCTCGAACACCGGCGCCGCTCCCTGCAGATCACCGGCGAGGACGACGACGAGACGCTGCTGAACCTGCTGCGACGCGCGCACCATGCGGAGCTGTTCCGCACGCTGGCGCGCGACGTCGAGGGCGCGCTGACGGTGGAACAGGTGGCGGACGAACTGAGCGCCCTGGCCGACAGCACGCTGCGCGTCACCTCGCGCTGGTGCTGGGAGCGCCTGAAGCAGCGGCATCGCGACACGCCGCGCTTCGCGATCCTGGGCTACGGCAAGCTCGGAGGCAAGGAGCTGGGCTACGGCAGCGACCTCGACATCGTGTTCGTCTACGAGGACGACGACGAGCGCGCCCCGGACGCCTATGCGGCCTACGTGCGCAAGATCATCAACTGGCTGTCCACCAAGACGGCCGAGGGCGACCTGTTCGAGATCGACACGGCCCTGCGCCCCAACGGCAATTCGGGCCTGCTGGTCACCACCTTCCGCGCGTACGACGACTACCAGCAACGCCGCGGCAGCAACACGGCATGGACCTGGGAACACCAGGCCATGACCCGCGCCCGCTTCGTCGTCGGCCTGGAGGAGCTGCGCCCGCGCTTCGACGCGGTGCGCGAAGCGGTGATCACGGCCGAGCGCGACGTCGACGCGCTGCGGCGCGAGATCGTCGCCATGCGCGAGAAGGTGCGCAGCGCGCGCCCGGTCAAGGCCGGCAGCTTCGACCTGAAGCACAGCCCCGGCGGCATGGTGGACGCCGAGTTCGCCGTGCAGTTCCTGGTGCTGTCGCAGTCGGCGCGGCATCCCGAACTGGTGCCGAACGTCGGCAACATCGCGCTGCTGCAGCGTGCCGAAGGCGCGGGCCTGCTGCCGGCGGGGGTCGGCCACGCGGCCGCCTCCGCCTACCGCCAGCTGCGCCGGCGCCAGCACCACGCGCGGCTGGACGAGGAACCGACGCAGTTCGCCCAGCAGCAACTGCAAGCGGAACGCGACGCCATCCTGGCGCTGTGGCGCCACGTGTTCGGCTGAACTTCGAGACGGATCCATGAAGCACTTGCGCCCGGTAGCGGCGGCGGCCAGCTTGTTGTTGTTGCTCGCCGGTTGCGCCGTCCCCCGTCCCCCATCGTCCGTGGCCACTGAGGCTCCGCCTCGCTGGTATGCGTCGCTGCCGCATGGCGGAACGCTGTCCGACCTGCGCCAGTGGTGGCAGCAATTCAACGATCCCTTGCTGGTTGACCTGGTGGAGGCCGCGCAGACGGCGAACCCGGACATCGCGACCGCGGCCGCCCGCATTGCCGAGGCGCGCTCGGCCCGCGTGGCCGCGCGTGCCGCGCTGCTGCCCACCCTGGATGGCAACGCAACCCTCGAGCGCGGCAACGCGCTGCAGGGCTTGCCCCTGGCGGCAACCATCGGGCAGGCCGGACTCCAGTCCGCCTGGGAACTCGACTTGTTCGGCGGCCGCGGGGCGCAGTCGGACGCCGCGCAGGCGCGACTGGCCGGCGCCCAGGCGGGCTGGCATGAGGCGCGGGTGGCGGTGGCCGCGGAGACCGCCACCACCTACGTCGACCTGCGCACCTGCGAACGCCAGCTGGCGGTGACGCTCAACGACGCGCGTTCGCGCGTCGAGACCGCGCGACTCACGGGCCTGAGCGCGGAGGCCGGCTTCACCGCGCCGGCGGTGGCCGCGCAGGCCCGCGCGAGCGCGGCCGATGGCTCGGCGCGCGCCACCCAGCAGCAGGCGCAGTGCGACCTCACCGTGAAGGCATTGGTGGCGCTGACCGGCCTGCCGGAGCCGCAGCTTCGGCAGCGGCTGACCGTGCCGTGGGTGGAACCTTCGGGCTTCTCCTTGGCGGCGATCCCGTCGGTGCCTGCGCGGCTGCTGGCGCAACGGCCCGACGTGTTTGCCGCGGAGCGCGCCGTGGAGGCGGCCAGCGCCGACGTCGGGGCGGCCCGGGCCGACCGCTTCCCGCGACTGTCCCTCAGCGGCCGCATCGCCGGCGGTTTCATCCACGCGGGCGGCCAGACCAACGACCTGCAGACCTGGTCGATCGGGCCGCTGGCCCTGACGGTGCCGCTGTTCGACGCCGGCCGCCGCGCGGCCGCGGAGGACGCCGCGCAGGCGCGCTACGAGGAAGCGGCGATGCTGTATGCCGCGCGGGTGCGGCAGGCGGTGCGCGAAGTCGAGGAAGCCCTGGTCATCCTCGAGAGCGCGCGCCTGCGCGGCGACGACGCGCGTACCGCGGTGGAAGGCTACCGAACGTCCTTCGCCGCCACCGAAGCGCGCTACCGCAGCGGGCTGGGCAGCCTGATCGAACTGGAAGACCAGCGTCGCGTGGCCCTCGTCGCCGAGATCACGCTGGTGAACCTGCAGCGGGACCGCGTGGCCGCCTGGATCGCGCTCTACCGGGCGCTCGGCGGCGGCTGGGAACGACCGGACGAAACGTCGGCCGCCGCGCGCCGCGACTGAACCAGCAAAACAAGAAGGAACGAGCAACGTGAATCTCCTGTCCTCCCGCCTCGCTCGCGCCGGGGCGCTGCTGCTGGCGCTGGCCCTGGCCGCCTGCGGCGACAAGGCCGCCGACGCCAAGGTCGCCCCGAAACCGGCGCTCACCGTGACCACCACCACGCCGACGCAGGCCATGCTGCCGCTCACCTTGCCGGCCAACGGCAACCTGGCTGCCTGGCAGGAGGCCAGCATCGGCGCCGAGGCCGGCGGCCAGCGCATCGCGGAAGTGCACGTGGGCGTGGGAGACCAGGTCCGGCGCGGGCAGGTGCTGGCACGCTTTGCCGGCGAGACGCTGCGGGCGGATGTGGCGCAGGCGCGCGCGGCGCTGGCCGAGGCCGAGGCGAGCGCCGCGGACGCCGCCAACAACGCGGCCCGGGCCCGCACGCTGCAGGAGACCGGCGCCATGAGCGCCTCGCAGATCAACCAGTACCTCACGGCGGAGAAGACGGCGCAGGCGCGCGTCGCGGCCACGCGCGCGCAACTGCAGGCCCAGGATGTCCGCCTGGGCCAGACGGAGGTGCACGCGCCGGACGACGGCATCATTTCCGCCCGCTCCGCCACGGTTGGTGCGGTGGTGGGCAACGGCACGGAGCTGTTCCGCCTGATCCGCAAGGGCCGCCTCGAGTGGCGCGCCGAGGTCACCTCGGCGGAGCTCGGACGCATCACGCCCGGCACGCGCGCCCTCATCACGGCCCCGAGCGGCGCGCGACTGGAAGGCCGCGTGCGCATGATCGGGCCGACGGTCGATCCCCAGAGCCGGCTGGCGCTCGTCTACGTGGACGTGACTTCGCTGCCGGGTCCGGCGGCGGGCAGTGCGCGTGCCGGCATGTTCGCCCGCGGCGAGTTCGACTTGGGTGCGCAACCGGCGCTGACCGTGCCGCAGCCGGCGGTGGTGGTGCGCGAGGGATTCAGCTACGTCTTCCGCGTCAATCCGGACAACCGCGTCAGCCAGGTGAAGGTGGAGATCGGCCGCATCGCCGGCGACCGCCTGCAGGTGCTGTCGGGACTGACGCCCGACATGCGCATCGTGGCCAGCGGCGGCGGCTTCCTGAACGACGGCGACCTGGTGCGCGTGGTGGCGGCCAAGCCATGATGAATCTCTCGTCCTGGTCCATCCGCAACCCGATCCCGGCGGTGATGCTGTTCGTGATGTTCACGTTCGGGGGCCTGCTGTCCTTCAACGCGATGAAGGTGCAGAACTTCCCGGACATCGACCTTCCGACCATCATGGTGACCGCGTCGTTGCCGGGCGCCGCACCGGCGCAGCTGGAAACGGACGTGGCGCGCAAGCTGGAGAATTCCATCGCCACCGTGCAGGGGCTCAAGCACGTCTACAGCAAGGTGCAGGACGGCGTGGTGACCATCACCGCGGAATTCCGGCTGGAGAAACCGGTGCAGGAGGCCGTGGACGACGTCCGTTCCGCGGTGACCCGGGTGCGCGCGGACCTGCCCGCGGACCTGCGCGATCCGATCATCACCAAGCTGGAACTGGCGGGCCAGCCGGTGCTGGCCTTCACCATCGCCTCGCGCGCGATGGACGAGGAAGCGCTGTCCTGGTTCGTGGACAACGAGATCTCGCGCAAGCTGCTGACCGTGCGCGGCGTCGGCGCCGTCGGCCGGGTGGGGGGCGTGAACCGGGAGATCCGCGTTGCGCTGGACCCGGTGCGCCTGCAGGCGCTGGGGGCCACGGCGGCGGACATCTCGCGCCAGCTGCGCCAGGTGCAGACCGAAAGCGCGGGCGGCCGCACCGACGTGGGCGGCGGCGAGCAGCCGGTGCGCACCCTGGCCACCGTGCAGACGGCGCGCCAGATCGGCGAGATCCAGATTTCGCTGGCGGGCGGCCGCACCATCCGGGTCAACGACGTGGCCGACGTGACGGACACCACTGCCGAACAGCGGTCTGCGGCGTTGCTCAATGGCAAGCCCGTGGTCGGCTTCGAGGTGTCGCGCAGCCGCGGCGAAAGCGAAGTCGCGGTCGGCGCGGCGGTGCAGCAGGCCCTGGCCGAACTCAAGGCGCAGCACCCCGACATCGAACTCACCCAGGCCTTCGACTTCGTGACCCCGGTGCAGGAGGAATACGAGGGCTCGCTGCACCTGCTGTACGAAGGCGCCGCGCTGGCCGTGCTGGTGGTCTGGCTGTTCCTGCGCGACTTTCGCGCCACCTTCGTCTCCGCCGTCGCGCTGCCGATGTCGGTGCTGCCCGCCTTCATCGGGATGTACCTGCTCGGGTTTTCCATCAACGTCATCACGCTGCTGGCGTTGTCGCTGGTGGTCGGCATCCTGGTGGACGACGCGATCGTGGAGGTCGAGAACATCGTGCGCCACCTGCGCATGGGCAAGAGCCCGTACGAAGCCGCGATGGAGGCGGCCGACGAGATCGGGCTGGCGGTGGTCGCGACCACCTTCACCCTGATCGCGGTGTTCCTGCCCACCGCGTTCATGAGCGGCATTGCGGGCAAGTTCTTCAAGCAGTTCGGCTGGACGGCGGCGCTGGCCGTGTTCGCCTCGCTGATCGTGGCGCGCGTGCTCACGCCCATGATGGCCGCGTACATGCTCAAGCCGATCGTCACCCAGGAGAAGGAGCCGAAGTGGTTGACGATCTACATGAAGATGGTGAACTGGAGCATGCGCCACCGCGTGGTGACGATGGTGCTGGCGACGCTGTTCTTCTTCGGCTCCGTGGCCCTGATCCCGCTGCTGCCCACCGGCTTCATCCCGCCGGACGACAACTCGCAAACGCAGGTCTACATCGAGCTGCCGCCGGGCTCGACCCTGGCGCAGACACGCGACCTCTCGGAGCAGGCGCGCCGCGCCGTCATGCGCGTGCAGCACGTCAAGAGCGTCTACACCACCATCGGCGGCGGCAGCGCGGGCACCGACCCGTTCGCCAGCGCGGGCGCCGCCGAAGCGCGCAAGGCCACCCTGACGATCCTGCTGGCCGAGCGCGGCGAGCGGCCCCGCAAGCAGGCGATCGAAAACCAGATCCGCACGGCGCTGGAGCCGCTGCCCGGCGTGCGCAGCAAGGTCGGATTGGGCGGCTCCGGCGAGAAATACATCCTGGTGCTGACCGGGGAGGACCCGAAGGCGCTGCTGGCGGCATCGCTGGCCGTGGAAAAGGACTTGCGCACCATCCCCGGCCTGGGCCAGATCGCATCGACGGCCAGCCTGATCCGGCCCGAGATCGCGGTGCGGCCGGACTTCGCGCGGGCCGCCGACATGGGCGTGACCAGCGCCGCCATCGGCGAGACGCTGCGCATCGCCACCTCGGGCGACTACGACGTGTCGCTGCCGAAACTGAACCTGTCGCAGCGGCAGATCCCCATCGTGGTCAAGCTGCGGGAGGACGCGCGGCAGGACCTGCGCGTGCTGGAACGCCTGACGGTGCCCAGCGCGCGCGGCAACGTGATGCTCGGGCAGGTGGCGACCCTGGAGCTCACCGGTGGCCCGGCCGTGATCGACCGCTACGACCGCTCGCGCAACATCAACTTCGAGATCGAGCTGTCCGGCCAGCCGCTGGGCGACGTGGCGGCGGCGGTGCAGCAGCTGCCCTCCGTGCGCAACCTGCCGCCGGGCGTGAAGGTGGTGGAAGTCGGCGATGCGGAGGTGATGGGCGAGCTGTTCGCCAGCTTCGGCCTGGCCATGCTCACCGGGGTGCTGTGCATCTACATCGTGCTGGTGCTGCTGTTCAAGGACTTCCTGCACCCCGTGACCATTCTCAGCGCGCTGCCGCTGTCGCTGGGGGGCGCCTTCGTCGGCTTGCTGCTGGCGCAGAAGAGCTTCTCCATGCCGTCGCTCATCGGGCTGATCATGCTGATGGGGATCGCCACGAAGAACTCGATCCTGCTGGTGGAGTACGCCATCGTCGCGCGGCGCGACCACGGCATGAGCCGCTTCGATGCGCTGCTGGATGCGTGCCACAAGCGGGCCCGTCCGATCGTCATGACGACCATCGCGATGGCCGCCGGCATGCTGCCCATCGCCATCGGCTTCGGCACGGCCGACCCCAGCTTCCGCTCACCGATGTCGATCGCCGTGATCGGCGGCCTGTTCACGTCGACGGTGCTCAGCCTGCTGGTGGTGCCGGTGGTGTTCGAGTACGTCGACGACGTCGAGCACTGGCTGCGCAAGCAGGAGGCGCGCATACGGCGTAAGCCGCCGCCTACGAAGACTTGATCCGGCGGACCAGGTTGGTCGTCGAATACCCATCGACGAAGGGGATGGCGACCGCGCTGCCGCCGTAGCTTTCCACCAGCGCCGTCTCCGCCAGCTTGCGCATGTCGTAGTCGCCGCCCTTCACGTACACCTGCGGCCTGAGCTCGGAGAGCAATTCCACGGGTGTGTCTTCGTCGAACCAGGTGACCAGGCTCACCGACGCCAGCGCGGCGATGACGACGGCGCGGTCCTGTTGCGCGTTCAGCGGCCGGTCGGGGCCTTTGCCGAGGCGGCGGGCGGAGGCGTCGGTATTGAGGGCCACGACCAGGCTGCCGCCCAGCGCCCGGGCCTGCGCCAGGTAGGTGACGTGGCCGCGGTGCAGGACGTCGAAGACGCCATTGGTGAAAACGACGGGGCCCGCGAGGGCCCCGATGCGTGCGGCAGCTTCCCGCCGCGAAACGATCTTGTCGAGGAAGTCCGGGCTCACACCGGGGTGGGCGCGCCGGCGCCGCTGGCCAGGCCGGCCTGCAGTTCCTTGCGGTAGCGATTGAGCTCCTGCACGCTCTTGAAGCTGCGGTCCATCAGCAGGCTCAGGTTGTGCAGGATGCGCTCGACCACCTTGGACTCCCACACGGCGTCGAACTTGATCTGGGTGTCCAGCCAGTGCTCGAGCCATTCCGGGTTGGGCAGGCGCGACTGGATGGTGTCGCGCGGAAAGAGCGCCTTGTTGACGTGCAGGTTGGTCGGGTGCAGCGCCTGCGCCGTGCGGCGCGCGCTGGCCATCAGCACACCCACCTTGGCAAACGCGGCCTTGGCCTCGTTGCCGAACTTGTTGATCGCCCGCTTCATGTAGCGCAGGTAGGCGCCGCCGTGCCGGGCTTCGTCCTGGCTCAGCGTCTGGTAGATGTGCTTGATCACCGGCTCGGTGTGCCATTCGGCGGCGCGGCGGTACCAGTGGTTCAGCCGGATCTCGCCGCAAAAGTGCAGCATCAGCGTTTCCAGCGGCGGGGCCTTCTCGAATTCGAAGCGCACTTCGTGCAGCTCCTCCTCGGTGGGCACCAGGTCGGGCCGGTAGCGCTTGAGGTATTCGATGAGCACCAGCGAATGCTTCTGTTCCTCGAAGAACCAGATCGACATGAAGGCCGAAAAGTCGCTGTCGTCCTTGTTGTCACGCAGGAACATCTCGGTGGCCGGCAGGGCCGACCACTCCGTGATGGCGTTCATCTTGATCGTCTGCGCCTGCTCCTCCGAAAGGAGCGCCGCGTCGAACTTGTCCCACGGGATGTCCTTGTCCATGTCCCATCGGACGGACTCGAGTTGCTTGAACAATTCCGGGTACAGCATGGCGCGGGAAGTCTTTCGTTGAACCCGCCATTTTAGGCTGCGGGCGGCACAAGCGCTTGACAGACAACATCGCAGCCTGCAGGGCCCCAAGGCCATGGGCTCCCGCGAACCGGGGCGCTGCCACACAATACACCTCTTTGCCCAAGGGCCGCGCATGAAAATCCCAGCCGTTCTTGCCCTCTTCCTGGCCGCCCCGCTGGGTGCGCCCCCGGCCGCGGCCCAGGCGCCCGGCCCGGCGGCAGCCACCGTGGACGCCGCCTGTCCGGCCCTGCTGCGGCACACCTTCCCGCGGCTGCAGGACGAAAAGCCCCAATCCCTTTGCCAGTACCGCGGCAAGGTGCTGCTGGTGGTCAACACGGCCAGCTTCTGCGGCTTCACGCCGCAATACGAAGGCCTGGAGAAGCTGCACGCCCGCTACAAGGACCGCGGCCTGGTGGTGCTGGGCTTCCCCTCCAACGATTTCGCCCAGGAGGCCGGCAGCAACAAGGAGATCGCGGACTTCTGCGAGAACACCTTCGGCGTCAAATTCCCGATGTTCGGCAAGACCGCCGTTCGCGGCAGCGATGCCAACCCGCTGTTTCGCCAGCTGGCCGAACAGACTGGCCGCGCGCCGCTCTGGAACTTCCACAAGTACCTGATCGGCCGGGACGGCAAGGCGGTGGCGAGCTACACCAGCCTGACCAAGCCGGACGACGCCACGCTGCTGAAGACGCTGGAGCAGCAACTGGCGGCGCGATAACGACGGCGGCCGGTTCACAAAAATTTACCACGGCCCTCAGGGCGGCCGGGAACCGCACCGGTGCGGGGGGACTCCATCACCGCAAGAGGCGAGACTCCACCGTTTTCCTGCTGCGAAGCCATCCGGACCCACGGGCCGCGGATGCAATCCCGAGGCGACTCTTCTCCTCCTCCCTCCCTCCCTCCTTCGTCAAGGGGCGCTTCGCGGCAATTTTCTTTCACCCGGAAAAGTCGTTCCGACTTTTCCGGGTGCTTGATCAGTACGACAAAGCCCGGCCAAGCCGGGCTTTGTCGTATGGGGGATGGCGCTGCAAGTTATTCCGGGGTTGCCGGGGTGCGGCTGCGCCGCAACCCGGCCTACGGGATTCCGGTCCGCTTGCTCGTAGGTCGGGTTGCGCGAAGCGCACCCCGACACTTACTTGGGGGCGGTTTCGATGAAGCTCGGGCGCGCCGCCAGCTTCTCGTACAACTTGCCAAGATTGGGGTAGCTTGTGCGCCAGTCGATGTCCGGGAACCGGAAGTCGACATAACCGAGCGCGCAGCCGACGGCGATGTCGGCCAGGCTGAGGTAGATGCCGGCGCAGAATGGCTTGTCGCCCAGGCCCTGGCTCATGGCCTTCAGGCTGGCGTGGGTCTTGTCGATCTGCCGGTCGATCCAGGCCTGGCTGCGCTCGCCCTTCTTGCGGTGCGCCCAGTTGGCCTCCAGCCGCGCGAGGATCAGGGCGTCCAGCACGCCATCGGCCAACGCTTCCCAGGTCTTGACTTCCGCGCGCTCGCGGCCGACGGCCGGAATCAGCTTGCCGACCGGCGACAGCGTGTCCAGGTATTCGACGATCACGCGCGAATCGAACAGCGCCTCGCCGCCTTCCATCACCAGGCACGGCACCTTGCCCAGCGGGTTGGAATGCATGATGGCGGTGTCGGCGGACCACACATCCTCCTCGACGAAGTGGTAGTCCAGCTTTTTCTCGGCCATGACCACGCGCACCTTGCGCACGTAGGGGCTGGAGGTGGAACCGATCAACTTCATGGGCGTTGCCTGGCGTGTTCGAGTTATGGGGGTGGGTGACGGAATCATTCTAGGGGAAGCCGCCGCCTACAATTCCGCGCATGGCACTCTCGACGATCTCCGCCCTCTCTCCGCTGGACGGTCGCTACGCCTCCCGGCTGGCGGCGCTGCGGCCCCTGATGAGCGAGCAGGGCTACATGCACAGGCGCGTGCAGGTGGAGGTGTGCTGGTTCATCGCGCTGTCCGACGCCGGCTTCGCGGAGTTCAAGCCCCTGTCGCCGGGAGCGCGCACCTATCTCCTGGGCCTGGTGAAGAACTTCTCCGAGGCCGATGCCCTGGCGATCAAGGAGATCGAGAAGACCACCAACCACGACGTGAAAGCCGTCGAGTACTGGATCAAGTCCCGCTTCGAGGCCCGCCCGGAACTGCGCCACGCCAGCGAGTTCGTGCACTTCGCCTGCACCAGCGAGGACATCAACAACACCAGCCATGCGCTGCAACTGAAGGGAGCGCGCGAACACGTCCTGTTGCCGGCCCTGGACACCGTGATCCAGAAGACGCGCGAGCTGGCGCATGCGCACGCCGAAGTTCCGATGCTCAGCCGCACGCACGGCCAGACCGCCAGCCCCACCACCGTCGGCAAGGAACTCGCCAACGTGGCGGTGCGGCTGGCGGCGGCGCGGGAGAAGATCGCAGCGGTCAAGCTGCTGGCCAAGATGAACGGGGCGGTCGGCAACTACAACGCGCACCTGGCGGCATGGCCGGACCACGACTGGGAGGCCTTCAGCCGCAAGGTGGTGGAGTCGCCGGAACCGCTGGGCCTGGGCCTCGCGTTCCAGCCCTACAGCATCCAGATCGAACCGCACGACTACATGGCGGAACTGTTCGACGCGGTGGCCCGGGCGAACACCATCCTCATCGACTTCAGCCGCGACGTCTGGGGCTACATCAGCCTGGGCTACTTCAAGCAGAAGCTGCGCGAGGGCGAAATCGGCTCGTCCACGATGCCGCACAAGGTGAACCCGATCGACTTCGAGAACGCCGAAGGCAACCTGGGGCTGGCCAACGCGCTGCTGCGGCACCTGTCGGAGAAGCTGCCCATCTCGCGGTGGCAGCGCGATCTCACCGATTCCACGGTGCTGCGCAACATGGGCGTGGCGCTCGGTTATGCGACGCTGGCCTACCACTCGCTGGGCATCGGCATGGGCAAGCTGGAGCTCAACGAGGAAGCGCTGCGGCAAGACCTCGACGCGGCTTGGGAGGTGCTCGCCGAGCCGATCCAGACCGTGATGCGCCGCTACGGCCTGGAGGGTGCGTACGAGAAACTGAAGGAAGTCACGCGCGGCAAGACGGTGCAGGCCGCCGACCTGCACGCGCTGATCCGCTCGCTTCAGATCCCGCAGGCCGAGAAGGACAGGCTGCTGGCCATGACGCCGGCCAGCTACACCGGCAAGGCCGCCGAACTGGCGCGGCGCGCCTGACCGGTCCCGACCCTTGGCCATCAAATCCACCGTCTTCAAGGCGCAACTCGCCGTCGCCGACATCGACCACGGCTACTACGCGGACCATGCGCTCACGCTCGCCCGCCATCCCAGCGAAACCGACGAACGCATGATGGTGCGGCTGGCGGCGCTGGCCTTCCATGCGCATGAACTGCAAACGGTCTGCGGCGGCGACGGCACGCTGGCTTTCGGCAAGGGCCTCAGCGACCCCAGCGAGCCGGATGCATGGCTGCGCGACTTCACCGGCGCGACGCGCCTGTGGATCGAGGTCGGCCAGCCGGACGAAGTCGCGATGATGAAAGCCTGCCGGCAGGCCGACCAGGTGGCCGTCTATGCCTTCCACCATGCCGCGGAAGTCTGGTGGCGCGGCATCGAGACCAAGCTGACGCGACTGCCGAACCTGACGGTGTGGCGCGTCCCGGCCGAGGCCTCGCAGCAGCTCGCCGCGCTGGCGCAGCGCTCGATGCAGCTGCAGGCGACGCTGCAGGAAGACGTGCTGATGATGGGCGACGGCGCGCGCACCGTCGACATCGAGCCGCTGCGCTGGAAGTAGGCGCTAGAGGACCAGGTCCGCGACGCTGAGCGCGTTGACGCCGTTCAGCACGATCGCGAATTCGGCCGCGGCGTCGGAGTCGGTGTTCCCCATCAGCACGCCATCGACGAACCGCAGCTGGCCCGCGCGCGTGAAGTCCGCGCCCGCCCTGATGAAGCCGGTGAAGGCCTGGTTGGTGGCGGTCGCCGAGTTGGCATCGATGCCGGACAGGTCGATCCTGTCCACGCCGCGAACGAAGTCGGTGATCAGGTCGCTGGTGCGCAGGCCCGATTCCGTGGCCAGGTTGTAGTCGAACACGTCGGCGCCCGCATTGCCGGTCAGCCGGTCCGCTCCAGCGCCGCCGACCAGGGTGTCGTTGCCGCCATCACCCGACAGCACGTCGTTGCCGTTCATGCCTTTCATCAGGTCGTTGCCGCCGAAGCCGCGCATCTTGTCCGCGAACCTCGAAAGCAAGAAGGTGTCCGCGCCGGACATGGCAGTCGTCACGATCGACATGTCGTCTGCGGTGCTGGCCGTCAGGGCGGCACGGTAGAGGGAAACGGCGGAGACGTTGACGCCCTCCAGCACCCAGTCCATGGCCCATGCGGAGCCCGTCCACACTTCCGTCAGGACACCCGTCACGGTGCCGCCGGTGACCGCGTCCGCCTGCATCGTGAAGCCGGTGCCACCGAAGGCGGTGTTGTCCGGCCCTTCCTCGAACCAGAGGATGTCCTGGTAGACGATGCCGTTGTAGTTGACGTTCAGGTTGTCGTCGAAACCGGAGTCGTTGGCGGTGCGAAGGCCGCTGAGGTCCAGCTGGCTGTAGTCGATCGCGCGGGTGGCTTGCAGTTTGGCCATGGAGTGCCCGAAGATGTTGAAGGCACGCATTGCAACAGTTGTCCGACTTGGTTACAACCATCCATTCGGCATACGAAAAAAAGCTTACGGCATCGCCCGCCCGCAGTTCCAGCACGACTCGAACCCGCCTTCCACCATTTCGCCGCAGCTGCACAGCCAGCGGCGCTGCGGCAGGCTTTGCAGCTGCTCGAGCAGCACGCGCGCGGCGCCCTCCTGCTCCTCGTGGGCGATCCAGATTTCCGGCAGGCACTGGTCCGGCGGCAGCTGCCCCGCGGCGCCGGAGAGGAACTGGCGCTCGACGCTGGCCGTGATGCCAGCCTCGCGCAAAGTGTCCACCCACATCGCGGCAATCGCCAGGTTCGGAGCCTGCAGCAGCCGCCGCACGGTCAGCGCGGCTGCGGTGCGGCGGCGGGCTCGGCCTCCTCTGAAGCGCCCTCCGCCGCCCGCTCCGCGTACCGGTTGAAGCGCCAGGCATCGCCTTCCATGGTGATGCGGCGCCACACGTGGCGCTTCTCGGCCGGACTCATCTCGGTCCAGTGCCGCACTTCCTCGAACGTGCGGCCGCAGCCCTTGCACTCGGCGTCGCCCTGGCTGGTGGAGCAGATCGCGATGCACGGTGTGTCCGGCTGGGTGTCGAACCAGGCCTTCCAGGCCGCGAATGCCTTCGGCGGAAAGCCGGTCTCGTCGGCCTCGTCCTCGTGGTGGAACACCATCAGCGCGTACACCTCGGCCAGCGCTCGCAGCTCGGGGCCGAGCGTGACGCCATCGGTGGAGGGCGCGCGCTGGCGCCACCAGTTGATGGCGGCTTCGATGTCGGTGATGTGGATGCCGGCCATGGGTCGGGCGTTGAAAGCCCCAGGCCATGATAGCGCCCGCTTGCTGCACGACGGCGCGGCTTGTGGTCTAATCCGCCTGCGAAGGGGAGTAGCTCCCATCCGCGGCGCCAATCGCCGCGACTCGGTCCGCCGTCAATACGAAGCATTCGCTTCCGGCGCACCGGGCGGCCCCCACGGGCCGCTGAGCAAGACCTTCGATCGGGCCCGCGCGGCCTGGATCGAAGCCCGCTTTCGCCCCCGAAACGAAGCTCCATCCGCCGCCGGGCATGTTCACGTCCGACCGGAGCTCTCGTCCATGGAATTTCTCTCTGCCCCCTGGTGGTCCGCCCTGCTGGCCATCGTCCTGATCGACCTCGTGCTGGCGGGCGACAACGCCATCGTCATCGCATTGGCTGCCCGCAACCTGCCACCGCACCTGCAGAAAAAGGCAGTGCTCTGGGGCACGGTGGGCGCGATCGCCGTGCGCTCGCTGATGACGGTGGGCGTGGTCTGGCTGCTGAAGATCCCCGGGCTGATGCTGCTGGGCGGCCTCGGCCTGCTCTGGATCGCCTACCGGCTGGTTGCGGAAGATGAGCGCAAGGATGAACACGGTCCCGTGGTCACCACCTTCTGGGGCGCGATGAAGACCATCGTGATCGCCGACGCGCTGATGGGCGTGGACAACGTGCTCGGCGTGGCCGGGGCCGCCAACGGGGCGATGGACCTCGTGGTGCTGGGACTGCTGATCAGCGTGCCGATCGTGGTCTTCGGCAGCAAGGTCGTGCTCAAGCTGGTCGAACGCTTCCCGATCATCATCCAGCTCGGCGCCGCCGTTCTGGCCTTCACCGCCGGCAAGATGATCGTGGGCGAACCCATGCTCGATGCCGTGTTCGACCCGAATGCCATCGCCCGCTGGAGCACGTATGCTGCCTGCGTCGCCGGTGTGCTCGGCGCCGGCTGGTGGGCTGCCCGCGCCTCGCGGGAGCCGGCCCAGGCCGGCTGAGCGCCGGCCCAAGGAGCCCGAGATGGACAAGGTCATCGTGTACCTGGACGATCCCGCCTACGCCTGCCAGCACATGGCTGGCGGCAGCGCGCCCACGCACTGGGTGCTGGTGGCCTGCGCGCCGCGGGCGACGCATCGCATCAGCAAGTGGGTCAGTCATTCGGCCCGCGAGAACTGGCGCGCCAAGTGGGCGGGCAAGCTGTTCGACCAGGTGGTGCCTGCGCTGCGTGCGCGCGGCGACGACGTCACGCCCATCCTCGCCCGCGGGCCGCTGCCCGAGCTGACCCGCACGCTGATGGCGGAGCACGGGACCGCGCGGGTGCTCGACGTGCGTCGCCCCAAGGCGCCGGCAGACGACGGCCGGGGGCCCGCGGCCCTGCTGGGCCTGGGCGCGATGCTGCTGCTGGCCGCCGACTAGGCCCGGCGGCGAGGCGGCCCTGCAGCTCGGCTGCTATGCTCTACCGCCATGGTGAAACTGATCGTCAAATGGGTGCTCAGCGCCGCGGCCCTGCTCTTCGTGGCGTACGTCTACCAGGGCGTGACGGTCAGCAGCTTCGGCTCCGCCATGCTGGCGGCGCTGGTGATCGGGCTGCTCAACGCCGTGGTGCGACCGGTGCTCGTGGTGCTCACCCTGCCCGTCACGGTGGTCACGCTCGGCCTGTTCCTCTTCGTCATCAACGCCCTGATGTTCTGGGCGGCGGCCGGCGTGCTGGACGGCTTCCAGGTGCGCGACTTCGTGGCGGCCCTGGTCGGCTCGCTGATCTACACCCTCATCGGCGTGGTGATCGAATCAGCGCTCGAGCGCCTGTTCGCGAAGAAGTGATTCGACGGCGCGCGTTCGCGTGTCGATGATCGAGGCCTCGATGTGGTCCGTTCCCGGGCCGCGGCGTCCCATCTCCTGCGCCGCCTTCAGGCGGTCCAGCGCCGCCGGGTAATCGAGCTGCGCCACCCGCGCCTCGGCTTCGGCCCGCACCGCGCGCAAGGGCTGCCGGTCGGCAAGGTAGGCCGCCGACAGCAGTTGCCATGCTGCCGCGTCGCGCGGCTGGTTGGCCACCCACGTCTGCAGGCGCTGGGCCGCCTCGGCGCCTTGCCCGGTCTGGACCTGGGCTTGCGACACCAGCAGCAGCTCGGGGCGTCGCGCCACGCCGTCCACCAATTGCAGTGCGGGAGCCGTGTTGCCCTGCGACAGCGCGATCTCCGCGCCCAGCAAGCGTGCCAGGCGCTGGCCGACCGGATTGGCGGCCACCGACGCCTCCAGCCGCGCCTGCAGGCGCTGCACCGCGGCGCCATCACGCAGCCGCGAGGCCGCGAAGGTGGCGGAATACAGCACCGCCGCCTGCCGCACGCGGGACATGCCGGCGAAACCGGCGGCGTCGGGCTCGGCCACCATGGCGCGCTGCGCATCGACGGAGGGATTCGAGATGACGCGGGCCCGCGCCGCCGCCAGTGAATGTTCCAGCGCCGGCTGCACCGGAGCCCGGGTGGTCAGCGGTTGCCGCGCCTGCATCTCGGCGGCGCGCTCGGTCGTCATCGGGTGCGAACGCAGGTACGGATAGTTGCCGTTGTCGTTCAGGCGGGCGGCCTGCTGCAGCTTCTCGAACATCGTGACGAAGCCCTGCGGATCGAAGCCCGCCTGCGACATGACGCCGAAACCGATGCGGTCGGCCTCGCGCTCCATGTCGCGCGAGAAATTCAGCTGCTGCTGGATCGCCAGCGCCTGGCTGCCGGTCATGAGCGCGCCGCCGGCCTGCGGACTCTTGCTGGCTGCCAACGCGCCCAGCAGCATGCCGGCGACGATCCAGGGCAACTGTTTCGCCTCGTTCGACACCATGCGAGAGATGTGGCGCTGGGTCACGTGCGTCAATTCGTGGGCCAGCACCGATGCCAGTTCATCGCGCGTGACGGTGGCGCCGACCAGCCCCAGGTGCAGGCCCAGCCAGCCGCCGGGCAGCGCGAAGGCGTTGATGCTGCGGTCCTTGCCCAGCAGGACTTGCCAGGCGAAGCGTTCGTCCAGCTCGGAAGTCAGCTCGCCGCGCGCGCGGGCCGCCACCAGCAGCGGCTGCCAGATGGCCTGCACATATTCCACCAGCACCGGGTCGTCGATGTAGTCGGGGTCGCGGTACAGCTCCCGCGCAATGCGCTCGCCCAGCTTGCGCTCGGCGCTGCTGGTCATGTCGCTGGTGTCACCCAGCGTGGGCAATTGCGCGGCCGCCGGCGTGCCGGCGAGCAGCGTCCCGGCCAGCATGGCCGCCAGCGCGCGGCGCCAGAAGGGCGGGGACATCAGGGTCAAAAGGAATCCAGGGCCAGGTAGCCGATGACCTCGGCGGTCCCGGCGTCCAGCAGCACGGTCCAGCCTTCGGACTTGCGGGCCACCAGGGGCAAGTATGAGGCTTGCGCGGCGCTGCGACCGGCCCGCTGGAGGGCGCCATCGATCTCGGCGGCTCGCTCGGGAAAGCGGCTCTTGAGCTGGCTGACCGGCTTGGCCGCCTGCAACACCTGCGGCGCGCCTGCTTCATAGGACTGCCAGAGATCGGGCCGGGCCGAGAGCGGCAAGCCCTGCAGGGCTGCCATCGTGTACTCCGCGTTCTCGTTGTTGTCCTTGAAGGGGCGCAGCGTCAGCAGCGTGGGGCCCAGGACCGGGGAAATCGGGATGCCGGCCGGGGCGCGCGCGAGCAGCTCTTCGGGGATCTCGACCTGGTGCACGACCCGGAAGCGGTCGTATTCGAACACCATGTGCACCGGCCGCGCCAGGTGCACCGTCCACAGGCCGTAGGCCAGCGCGGAAAGCTGCAGCAGGGCGACGACGGCCAGGTCGCGCCGCAGTTCCTTGCGCGGCTTCGCCCGGTTGAACACGGCGAACGTGATCAGGGGCCCCATGATCACGTCCACCGTCACGACCAGCAGGAACAGCTCGCGGCCGCCGGAGATCTCGCGGTAGGGAAAGGGGTACCAGACGGCGAACACCAGCAAGCCGGCCAAGGCAGCGACCAGCGCGCTGAGCCCCAGGTGGATGGAAGCGGCCTTCAGGCGCGAGCGCCAGTCGAAGCGGACCGTATGATGATCGATGGTCACAGAGGACTCTTGCATGAGCGGACTCACCCACTTTGATGAACAGGGCCAGGCCCACATGGTAGATGTCGCCGGTAAAGCGTCGACGCACCGCATCGCGGTGGCCGCGGGCCGCATCGAAATGCTACCCGCGACCCTGGCCCTGATTCAAGCGGGCACCGTCAAGAAGGGCGACGTCCTCGGCGTCGCGCGCATCGCAGCCATCCAGGCCGCCAAGAAGACCAGCGACCTCATCCCCCTGTGCCACCCGCTGGCCCTGACCCGCGTGGCCGTCGATTTCGAGTTGTTGCCCGGTGCCGACGCGGCGTCGCCCGCGGTGGCCTGCACCGCCCGCGTGGAGACCGTCGGCCCCACCGGGGTGGAGATGGAAGCCCTGACCGCCCTGAACGTCGCCCTGCTCACCATCTACGACATGTGCAAGGCCGTGGACCGGGGCATGACAATTACATGTGTGCGTCTGTTGGAAAAACACGGCGGAAAGTCGGGGAGTTTTAGGCAGCCCTGACGGCTGCGGCGGCTTGGCCTTGCCGGGCACCACGGTTGGACATCAGAATGGGTGCAGGGAGACCACAGGCTGGAGCCTTGGCCGCAATGTCCGGCCTGCCCGCCCTCGGAGCGCGAAATGTTCAGTTGGTTGAAGCGCCTTGTCGGGCCCGCCAAGCCGCAACCTGCCCCCAGGCGGTCGGCGATGGCATCGGACAAGAAGGCCGCCCGCGCCGGTGGCCGCAGCGCTTTGCCCCCGGGATTCCTGCCGTCGGCGCCCGCGGCGCTGCCGGAGGTGCTGGGCGAAGGCAACACCCACGCCGACTGGAGCGCCTGGGAGGACTCCATGACGGCGCTGGACAGCCAGATGCAGGATGAGCTGGTGCCTTCGGCCCGCGTGTACGTGCGCGATACGCGCCCCAGCCAGCTGGGCGACGCCGAGCCCGACCCCGAGGTGGACGCCTTCGCCAGTGTGCGCCGCAAGCAGCGCAGGGTCTGAGGGACTTCAGGGGGCGATCGGCTGCCGCTTCAGCGCGGCGGACCACTGCGCATAGTCCTCGGGAAACGCGGCGCGATACCGCGCCAGGTGCAGCACCGCTTCGTCTTCCTGTCCCACCATGGTCGCGCTCTCGATCAGCCGTTCGATCACGCGCGGCTCGGGCGAGTAATGCAGCATGCGGCCCGACAGCTCGTACATCCAGACGGCATTGCTGCGCGACAGCGAGGCCAGCGTGAGGTCGGCGAAGCGCGCCTGCCCCGCAAACAGCCAGGAGCGGCGAACGTGTTCCAGCGCGTCGTCGGCCCAGGCGCTGCGGCGCTGCTCCGGCGGCAAGTAGACCTGGCTCACGCGCACGTAGTCCCAGCCAGCATAGGCGAGCGCCAGCAACAGCACGCCAGCCAACGCCGCTGAGGGCGCGAACGGCCGGACGACAACATCCGGTTCCTGCTCGCTGGCCAGCAACCAGCCCACCGCGGCGCCGAAAGCGATCTGGAACGGCCCGTACCAGAGCGGATATTCCAGCAGGCCGTGCAGCAGGATGAGGGCGATCACGGCCCACGCCAGTTGCCGCTGCGGCAGCGCCTCCTGCCACGGCCGGCGGTTCCAGGCCCAGAGGACCGCCCCGCCGGCGATCAGCAGCGCCGCCGGCAAGCCGAGTTCGACCGCCAGGTGCAGCGGCAGGTTGTGCGCGTTGTCCAGGATGTCGCAAAAGCGCGCGCCGGGATAGAGCGTCATGAAGTGCGCGTAATCCAGCTCGCCCCAGCCCCAGCCGGTGATCGGCTTCAATGCGACCAGGCGCAGCACGTTCGACCACAGCACCAGCCGGCTGTTGCAGCCGTCGCCGCCGCCCAGCCGACCCCACAGCGTGCGCGTGGGTTCGACTTCGGCCGATGCCTGCAGCGCCAGCGGCAACAGCACCGCCGCGGCGAAGTAGGACGCCAGGGCGATCGCGCACAGCAGCAGCCGCTGGCGCCGCGCCGGCCCGCTCCACATCGCCGCCAGCACCGCGAGCGCCAACGCCTGCAGCAACCCGGTGCGCGACACCGATGCCGCGCTGCCCGCCGCCAGCAGCGCGATCAGCGCCGCGCGCAGGGGGAACGGCAGGCGCAAGCCGCCCCACAGGACGACCGCCGCGCCGATCCAGCACAGGCTGGCGTACAGGTTCGGCTGGCGCAGGTTGGCATACGCCTCGCCGGCGCGGGCGACATTGATCCAGGGGATGAAGTGTTCGGACCAGCCGAGGTACTGCACGATGCCGAACACGGCGCTGATCGCGGCAGCCGCCAGCACGCCGGCGCTCATCGCGGTGCTCGTGCCTTCGTCCTGCGCCAGCCCTGCGGCGATGGCCATGAGCAGCAGGCCCATGGCGAGCATCACCATCTCCGGTCGCAGCGACAGCTGCGACAGCACCGCCCAGGCCGTGATGGCCAGTGCCGGCAACCACAGGCGCAGGCGCGGGCGCAGGCCGCCCATCATGGCCAGCAGCCAGATGCCCAGCGCGCAGGCGGCGCTCGTGAGCCACGGTTGCACGGCGGGCGATGGACCGGAGGCAAAGGGGTTGAGCCACGGAAGCGCGGAGAGCAGGGCCACGCAGCCCCACCGGAAAGACAGTCGACCCATCGCGGCTTTCAGCTCGCCGCCACCATGGCTTGCCGGGGGTCGTGCTGGCCGGCCGTCACCTGCCGGACCGCGTCGAGGACCGCGTCCACCGGGATGCGCTGCATGCAGTCCACCGGATGCGCGGGATATTCGAAGCCGAGGTGCAGGAACTCGCAATCGGCGCCGCCCGGGACCAGTGCGATGCTGCGCGCGCCGACCGGTCCCCACCGCAACCGGCTGGTGGGACCGTGCAGCGCCACCAGCGCGACATCCAGCAAGGCGGCGAGATGCATGACTCCCGTGTTGACGCACACCAGGGCGGCCGCCCCGCGCAACACCGCGGCCAGTTCAGGCAACGCCAGTTCGCCCGCGGCCGATGTCACCGGCAGTCCGGCCGGACACGCGCCCACCAGCGCGGCGGCCCTGGCACGATCGGCCGGGCCACCCGAGACCAGGATCGCATAGCCCGCCGACGCGGCCCGGGAGATGAACTCCACCCACCGCTCCAGCGGCCACTCGCGCGAAGCGAAGCGAAAGCCGCTGGCCCAGGGATGCACGACCAGGTACGGCCTCGTGATGCCGTTGCGCGGCGCGGCCGCCGCGACGGGGCGCAGCACCGCAGCGGGAGCCAGGGGCGTCACACCGGAGATCGGGGCCAACAGCCGCTGGAAATTGACGACCTCGTGCACGTCGCGGCCATGCGGCACGGCGGCGTCGTACGCGTAGTGGCGCGCCTGGCCCGGCGTCGCGAAGCCGATCGTGAAGGAACTGCGCGACGCGGCGCAGAGCAGCGCATACCAGCGCGGCCACTGGCCGATGTCGATCATCACGTCCACCGGCTCGCTTCGCATCGCGGCCAGCGCGCGCAGGGGCCGCGTCAGCGGCACCTCCACCACCCGCGCGATGCCTTCGAACAGCGGCAGCACGCCCCGGTTGCCGCGCGATGCGAACACCACCAGCTCGCAGCCCGGGAACGCGGCCCGCAGGCTGGCGGGCACGGTGCCGGCCAGCAGCGTGTCGCCGATGGTCTCGAACATCATGAGCCCGAAGCGGCGCGGTGCGCGCGGCAAGGCGCGGCGCCGTCGCAGGGCGCCCCACAGCCACAGCAGCGGCGCGCCGGCCACCTGGTCGATGACACGCGGCAGCGCGCTCTCTCGCAGGCGGGACAAGGTGGAAGACATCGGTGGCCGATTGTGCCAGCCGGCCCGGACGCTACACTCGTTTGCCAGTCCACCGATTCAATGCAAACGCCGATCCACTACGACACTCGCTGGAACGGCAACCACGGCATCGGCCGGTTTTCGGCGGAGTTGCAAAAGCGCCTGCCAGGCATCGTGCCGCTGCCCATCTTCGGGCCGAAGCTGTCGCTGATCGACCCGCTCGCGCTGACCCTGGCGCTGGCCAGCCGGAGAAGCGGCTGTTTCCTGTCGCCGGGCTTCAATCCGCCGCTGGCCAGCCCGATCCCCTTCGTCTTCACCATCCACGACCTGGCGCACCTGCACGTGCCCGAGGAGTCGTCGCCGCTGCGCCGCCTGTACTACCGCCTGGTCGTGCGGCCCGCCACGCGCAAGGCCGCGCGCATCCTGACCGTGTCCGAGTATTCGCGGGCGGACATCCTCGCCTGGACTGGCCTGCCGCCCGGCCAGGTGCGCGTGGTGGGCAACGGTGTATCGCCCGTGTTCCGGCCGAAGGCCGACCCGCTGGCGGGGCGCGAGCCCTTCCTGCTGCACGTGGGCCGCCGGGCCGGGAACAAGAACATCCGCAACCTGCTGCGCGCGTTCGCGGCGAGCCGCGCCAGCGCATCGCTCGGCCTGCGCTTCACCGGCGCCCCCGATGCGCGGACGCTGGCCTGGGCCGCCGAGGCCGGCGTGGCCGACCGCATCGCGTTTGCCGGCGACCTCGGCGACGAGGCGCTGCTTGGCCTGTACCAGCGTTGCACGGCGTTCGTGTTCCCGTCCGTGCATGAAGGCTTCGGCTTGCCGGTGATCGAGGCGATGGCGACCGGCACGCCGGTGGTGACCTCCACCACGACATCGCTGCCGGAAGTGGCGGGAGCGGGCAACGCGCTGCTGGCCGATCCCCACGACGTGGAAGCGCTCGCCGCCGCCCTCGACCGCGTGGTCGAAGACCAGGCGCTGCGCAGCGAGCTGTCGGCGCGCGGCCTGCGGCGCGCGGCGGACTTCACCTGGGAGAACGTTTGCGCACGCGTCGTGCAGGCCATGGAACTGACGGGGTGACGGCAGGCGCGGTACCTGCCGCCGGGACACCGCCTACTTCCTGAGACGGAACACCAGCAAGGGAACGCCGAGGTGACCGAAGGCGTCGTTCATGTACACCTCGCACGCCGCGTCCGAAAAGCCGGCCTGCCGCATCGTCGCCAGCAGGTCCCAGCCGAAATCCTGGAAGACCAGCGATCCTTCGGCGGACACCGGGTTGCCATGGAATTGCGCTGGCAGCAGGTGCTTCAGCCCACCGGCGCCGAGCGTTGCGCGCACCACCGTGGCCTCGCTGCCCGTTTGAAAAGGGAAGGTGGCGAGCACCACGCCGCCTGGCCGCAAGACCCTGCTGCACTCGCGCAAGGCCTTCGCCGGGTCGGGAATGTGCTCGAGCACGTCGTTGCTCACGATCAGGTCGAACGAGGCATCCGGGTAGGACAGGTTCATCGCGTCCTCGTGCCGCACGCCGTCCATCACGTCCCCGCCCCGGTGCTGGTCGCCCAGGTACTCGCTGCCGTGGACATCCGTCGCCGGCAGCCGCCGCACCCATTGGAAAATCGGCGTGACCTGTTCGGTCAGGTAGATCCGGGCCCGCTCGTGTTCCGCGGCGGCTTGTTGCACCAGCTTGGCGACCAGGCGCTGCCGATTGTTCATCCCGCACTGGTCGCAAATCAACCGTTCCCGCCAGTTCAGGACGCGGGCGCCATCGCGCCCCTGCCACGATGATTCCATGTCGACCAGCATCGGCGTGGTCTCGTTGCAGCACAAGCAGAAACGCTGCAGGTGGATGCGGCCGCCTTGTGCCTCCAGCTTCTGCTCATACCCCGCCAGCCATGGGGCCGGTTGCACGCGGGATGCGCCCGCGTGAAACGCGTGCGCGTCGCGCGCGACGAAGACCGGGTCGATGCGAAGCAGGCGGCCCACGTCGCGCTGCAACGCGGCGAGCCGCTTGCGCGCCGAGGGCCTGCGCACGGCACGCAACAACGCATGCAGGGGCGAGACGGCTTGCTGCAGGGGATTTTTCATGGGTCGGAAACTCAGGTACGTAGCCAGAGAGAGGGCTTGAACATCAGCCGCAGCACCAGCGCAGCGCGGGCAGCTTCGCCGTGCAGGAGACGGTCGAGGATGACGATGAACAGGCTGGACCACACCACCGGCAGGTAGTGCGGCCAGAACTTGCGGGTGATGCGCAGGCGGCTGATGACGCCGTACCGCTCGGACAGCAGCGACTTGCCGCGCACGCCTCCGCGTGAATCGGTGCTCGCTCCCTCCTTGTGGCGCAGGCGGCTGGCGAGCGCCACGATGGCGCGGTAGCCGAATCGCCGGCCGCGCTCGGCCCAGTCCATTTCCTCGCAGTACAGGAAGTAGCCGGGGTCCATCGGGCCGACTTCGTCCAGGTAGCCGGCGGCCACATACATCGAGGCGCCGACCGGGTAGTCGACCTCCACGCTCGGGCCGCTGCCCTCCTCGGGCAGCCGCGTCTGGTGCCAACCCACACCCAGCCACCGCCGATACACGCCGGCCACCGCTTGCACACGCTGCGGGGCGTCCCAGTCCAGCAGCACCGAGCCGCAGATGCCGGCGCGCGCCGCGCCCGCATGCGCCGCGAGCAGGGCGCGCAGCGCACCGGGTTGCGCCTCGACGTCGTTGTTCAGGATCCAGAAGCCCCGCGGGGACCACCGCTGGCGCGCCCAGTCGATGCCGGCATTGGCGCCGCCCGCATAACCCAGGTTGCGCGGCAGGCGCAGCAGGTGCACGGCGATGACAGCGTCGTGCGCAGCGGCATCCGTCGCCGCGAATCCGGGCTCGCCGGGCGCATCGGCCCAGCCGCGGCAACGCGCCTGGAGGTGCCGGGCCAGTTCGTCGCGCGAGCCGTCGTCCGATCCGTTGTCGCACACCACCACCCGCAACGGCGCATCCCGCAGGGCCAGCAGGCTGTCCAGGCAGGTGACGGTGTCGCGCCAGCCGTTCCAATTGACGACCACGGCGCAGACGGCCGACGCGCCGGGGTCCTGGACTTCAGCCACGGCGCAGGCCGCGCGCTTGCGCGTGGGCCTCCAGGAAGCCGCGGCCCCAGCGCTGGCAGGGCTCGAGATGGTTGCCCTCGGCCCATTCGTTCCATGCGTTGACGAACACCAGCTTCTCGTCGTCCAGCACCGGCCGAGACGCCTCCTGCTGCAGCAACTGCCGCAGCCAGTCGCCGTAGGCTGCGGGCGTGCTGCCCGTGAGGATCAACGCATCCTTGCGGCGTCGCGGCGAGTTGTCGAAGCCGGGCGTGGCGCAGCGGATGCGACGGTACCCGGGCTCGGGCTTGGCCAGCATGCGCGCGGCGAGCGCCTCGTAGTCGGCGAAACGGTGGTGCCGGTAACCCGCCGGCTGCAGGCCGGCCCAGGCCGCCATGCGGCGCAGCCGCGCTCCCGCACCAACGCGGACGCGGCGCCAGTCCGGAGCGAACTCCAGCGCCGCATCGAAGCCGATTCTTGCCGGGTCGACGTCCGGCACGAAGGATTCCACGCGCACCAGGTACAGGTCGCCGACGCCGGCGCGGACGGCTTCGTTGCGCCACAGCTCCGCGGTGCGCCGCGGCTGCGGCATCAGTTCCGTCCGATACACCGCCAGCACCGGCCGGCCGCCCACGCGCAGGTAGCGGCGATCCGCCAGCACCGGCAGCAGGTGGCGAATGTGCGCGATGTCGTCCGCATCGGAATAGTGCTGCTGTAACAGGACGTCACCGGAGCGGCCGTCCCAGGAGCGCGTCCAGTCCTCGTTGGCCCAGCACAGGCAGAACGGGAAATCCGGTCGGCCGCTGGCGACGATCTCGTCCACCGGCCGCTGCAGCACCTGCCGGCCCGTGAACCAGTAGTGGTAGTAGCAAAAGCCATCGATGCCGTAGGCGCGAGCCAGTTCCGCCTGCGCCTCGCGCACCTCCGGCAAGCGCAGGTCATAAAACCCCAGGTCAGCCGGCAAGTGGGGTTGCTGATGACCGGGAACGACCGGTCGTGCCGACGCCACGTTGGTCCACTCCGTGAAGCCTTTTCCCCACCATGCGTCGTTCTCGGGAATGGGGTGGTATTGCGGCAGGTGGAAGGCGATGCAACGCAAGGCGGAGCTTTCGGCGGCGGTCATGTCAGGCGGGCGCGGGGCCAGGCGCGGGGCGCCCCTGAAGCGCGGCATGCAGGGCCTCGAGGTAGGCGCGGCCCTGCCCCGTGTCCGGTTCGAGGTGGTTGCCTTCGGCCCACTCGTTCCAGGCATTGACGAACAGCAGTTGCTCCTCGGCCGGCCGGCTGCGGGCGATCTCCAGGGCGCGCACCACCTGCGCATGAAAGCGCGCCGGCGATTCGCCAACCACCACCACGCCCCGCTCGCCGCGCCGCGGCGTGTTGTCCCAGCCGACGAAGACCGAGGGGAAGTAGTGCGCATGCCCTGGCGCGATCCCTTCCATGCGGCGCAGGAACTCGGCGTAGTCGATGGCTTTCAGCCGGCCGCTGCCGATCCCCAGGCGCCGGTTGCGCCACCAGCGGCGCCACTGGAAACCGTCATCGGTGACACCGGGCACCAGTCCGAGCTGCGGGCGGAAGTTCATCGTGTAGTCGAAGCCGTCGGCGCGGAAGTCGCGGCCGGACTCGCGGCTGTCGACCGCGACCAGGAAGGGGTCGCACCCGGCTTCCTGCTGCACGACCCGGCGGTAGACGCCCAGCGCATCCGGCAGGTCGGGAATGTCCAGCGGTCGATAGACCAGGAACACCGGCCGGCCATGCACGCGGATGTAGCGGGGATCCACGAATGCACCCGCGAGCCAGCGCGCATGGCGTTCGTGGTCGGCCATCGAATAGGTCTGGCGCAGCAGCACCTCGCGATCCTCGCCGAGCCAGCGGCGCGACCACGTTTCGTTGGCCCAGCAGAGCATGAAGGGAAAGTCGGGACGTCCGCTCGCCAGCATCTCGTCGACCGGACGTTCGATCAGGCGCTGCCCCTCGAACCAGTAGTGGTAGTAGCAAAAGCCGTCGATCCCGTGGCTGCGTGCCAGGCTGGCCTGCGCTTCGCGCGCCTCGGGCAGGCGCAAGTCGACGTAACCCAGGTCCGCGGGCACGCGCGGCTGCCGGTGTCCCCTGAACAGCGGCCGCGCCTTCGCCACGTTGGTCCACTCGGTGAACCCCTTGCCCCACCACGCATCGTTCTCGGGAATCGGGTGGAACTGGGGAAGGTGGATGGCAATGCTTCTCATGCGACCCGTGGCCGTTGCGAAAGCGGAGACCGGGCCGCACAGGCTTCCTCGATGATCCGGACGATCTGCGGCAGGATCACCGCGGGCGCGTGGAGTTGCCGCACGCGGGCTTGCGCCACGGCGCCCAGGGCGCCCCGCCGTTCGCTGTCGGCCAGCAGTTCCTGCGCCATGGCGGCGAGCGCCGGCAAGTCGAGATACGCCGTGCAGGCGCCGGCGTCGGCGCCGATGAATTCCGCGGCGCCTCCCGCGTCGCGGAATGCCAGGGTGGGGACGCCGTGGACTGCGGCTTCCATCACCACCAGGGGAAAGGGATCCTCGCGCGAGAGCAGCAGGTGGAGGTCGAAGATCGACAGCCAGTCCGCCGGCGCGCGGGTCACCCCGACGAAATGGATGCGTGACTTCACCCCGGCCGCGAGTGCGTCCTGCAGCGCCAACGCGTGCGGATACTCGGGCGCCTCGGCGCCGACCCACACCATGTGCACTTCACGCCCGCCGACATGCGTTGGCAGCAACCGCGCCACGGGCACCGCCAGGTCGACGCCTTTGCGCAGGTCGCCATGGCCGCACATCCCGACCACGTGCGCATCCAGCGGGATCCCCAGGGGTTCCAGCAGGCGGCGCCGGCGCTCCAGCGGCGTGCCCGCCGGGGTGACGTCCACCGGGACGAAACCGTGGACGCGCCGTGCCTTGTGCGGCGGGCAGCCGTGGGACCTCACCAGGTTGTCCAGCACGGCATCCGACACGCAGATGACCCGGTCCGAGCACTCCAGTACGCGCTGTTCGTGCCCGTGCGCGTAACGCCGGATGGCCCATTCCAGCTCGTGCACATGGGTCACGACCGGCAGCGCCAGCCGCTGCAGCCGCGCGAGCTGTTTCCCGAGCGTGATCGTGTTCAGGTACAGCAGGTCGTAGCCGCCGCCATCGAGGAGGGACTGCAGGCTGCGGTATCGCCCCAAGCTGCGTGCGCGCTTGAGCCAGGCCTGCAGCCTGTCGCAGGCGCCGCCATCGGCGGCGGGCAGCGGCTGCAGCACGAAGGCGCGACAGACCGGCTCGAACTCCGCCACCATCTCGCCCTCGCAAGGCAACGCCACGTCGAACTGCAGCTCGGTGTGCGCGCGCAGCCAGCGCAGCATGTTCAGCAGGAACAGCGTTCCGCCCGCCCGGTAGGCATCGTGGGCGACGAACAGCACGCGCAACGGACGGCTCACGCGGTCCTGCCCCACCCGAGGGTGCGCTTGAACCCGACCCAGGCCATGGCCCGCACCTGCGGATGCCAGGGCGAGGCGCGCACGGCCTCCCAGCGCAGCTGGCGCGCGCGGTCCGGCGCGCCGACCCGCTCCAGCATGTCGGCCCAGAACACGCTGCCGGCCGCCAGCGCGGCGCGCAGGCGGGCCGGGGATTCGGCGGGATCGGCGTGCGCCAGTGGCAGGTCTTCGGGCCGTCCGCTGCGCCGCTGCCGGGCCAGCGCCCGGTACAGCTGCGCCGACCGCAGCTGGGGCTGCATCTTCGTCACCGTGATCTGGCCGGGATGGATGCGGTAGCCGATCAGCCGCTGCGGCAGGTTGCCGACCTTCCCCAGTTCGGCCATCCGCAGGCACAGGTCGTAGTCCAGCCCGTACGGATTCAAGACCTGGCGGTACCCACCGAGCGAGCGCAATGCCTCGGTGCGCATCAGCACGGACGGGTGGCAGAACGGGTTGCCGGAGTCCATGAGCGTCGCCTGCAGCGCGGCATCCTCCAGCGGCGGATGGCCCTCGCCCACCACGCGACCGGTGGCGTCGATGTAGTCGAAGGCGCTGCCAAGCAGCACCAGCTCCGGTTGCCGGTCGAACGCCGCCACCTGCAACGCGAGCCGGTCGGGGCGGCAGACATCGTCCGCATCGAGGCGGGCCACCAGGGGCGCGCGGACCTCGGCCAGGCCATGGTTCGCGGCCAGGACGGGGCCACCGTTGGCGGCCATGCGCAGCACGCGCACGCGCGGGTCCAGCCGGCGAAAACGCTCGAGCGCAGAGGGCGTCTCGTCGGTGGATGCGTCATCCACCACGATCAGCTCGAAATCCCGGAAGGTCTGGTCCAGGATGGACTGGATCGCCTCCTGGACATAGGGCAATCCGTTGTAGACGGCGACCAGGACGGCGACGCGGGGCACGGGGGTTTCTGGCATGGGGATCGCTCAGGCCTGGCCGCTCCGGCGGTAGATGAAGAAGTCGCAGAACGATGTCGTCCTGTAGTCGCCGTTGTAGGGAAAGGCGTTGGGGATCCGTTCCACCAACGTCCACCGCGCACCCATCTCGCGCTCCACCCATTGCGAAAAGTGACGGTGGCGCACATGCGGCGCCGCCGGCTGGACGGGCTCGTCCCGGTCGGACGAATAGACGATGACGTACCTGCGTCCCGCCTCGAACAGCCTGCGCATGTAGGCATCGAAGACCCGGTCCTCGGTCAGATGGAACACCACGTCCAGCGACAAGGCGAGGTCGGCCTGTCGGCCGTCATCGTCTGGCGCCAGCAGAAATTCCTTCGACGCATCTGCCTTGAACCGTTCACGGCAGCTCTCGACGGCCAGCGGACTCACGTCGATGCCGGTGTACGCGGGATAGTGTGCGAGGCCCAGCTGGTTGCCGTCCCCGCAGCCGAACTCGATGACGGAGCCGACTGCATGCTCCCGGACGAAGCGGTTCAGGACGTCGGCCTTGAACTTCGCCAGTTCTCCGTAGGAGCCGGGGCCCGAATTGCCGCCCGCCGAATACCGGTCCTTCCAGTAGGAAGCCGACGAGAAATTGCTGCGCGCGAACCACTTGCGGCCAAGGTCTGCGATCCAGGTCTTCATGGGGAATGCGCGTGAGCGCAGTGCGATTCATAGATCTGCTCCAGCCGCCGGGCGCCAGCCTGGAGGTCGAACGATTCGGCGACGAACCGTGCCGCGGCAGCCGACGCGGAGTTGGCGAATGCATCGTCCTCGAGAAACCGCAGCAGTTTCGCCGCGAGGGCATCGACATCTCCTTCCGGGACACCGTATCCGGTGCGACCCTCGAGCAAGCCCTCCGTGGCGCCGCCCAGGGCGGAGGTGACGACGGGGACGCCGCAAGCCTGCGCTTCCAGCAGCACCAGGCCGAATCCTTCGGCGTCACCATTGCTGGCCGTCACGCTCGGCAGACAGAAGACCCTGGCGCGATGGATCTGGTCCCGCACCTCCACCGAGCTGCGAGCGCCAAGCCATTCCACCGGTACCGCGAGGTCCCGCGCGAGGGCACGCGCATCTTCCAACAGCGGCCCCACGCCGACCATGGCGAGCTCCGCGTCGGGCAGCCGCTCGCGCACCTTCTCGAACGCGCGGACCATCAGCAGCGGGCCCTTCTTCTCCAGCATCCGGCCGACGAACAGGATCCGCCTGCGCCGCTCTCCCGGCGGCACGCCGGCTGGCTGGAACCGCTGCGTGTCCACGCCGATATAGGAGACGCAGATCTTTTGCGCCGGGATGCCATAGGCGATGGCGCGCTGCCGCATGGCCTCGGACACGGCGATGAACCGGACCTGCGGATGCCGTGCCATGCGTCGCAGCCGGCGCGGGTAGAGGCGCATGGCCCATCCCGCGTGTCCCCTCTCCCACCACTCCCGCCGGATGTTGATGTCATAGCCGTGCAACGTGACCACCATCGGCACACCTGCGGCCCGCACGCTGGGCCAGGCCCGCAGTGCGTCGGTGCCGAAGTGCGCGTGGACCAGCCGGACACCCAGCCGCCGGAACGTGTCGACCAGGGCCGGGATGGGAAGCGCGAGCAGGAATCGCCACTCGGTGGAACGCTGGCGCGTCGCGACGATTTCGCGCGGCACCTTCGGCGTCTCGAGCCCGTCCGGGACCTCCCAGAGGCCCACCAGCACGGGCTCCCAGGTGCCCAGCGCCGCGGCCTGGTCGCGAATGAAGGTCTCCGAAATCGGCAGCAGGCTGGCGCGGAAGATGGCGACTCGCTTCATGTCAGGCCGGCTGGACGATGCGTTCGGAATTGCCGTCCGCGACGAGGCGGCCGCCAACGAGTTCGAACACCGCGTCGGCCGCGTGGATCGGCGCCGGCCGGTGCGAGACGATCACGATCCCGGTCGTGGCCGCCAGCTCCTTCAGGGTGGCGAGCAACTGCAGTTCCGTCTCCGCATCGAGCGCCGCGGTGGGTTCGTCCAGCAGGAGGTAGTCGCACTCCATGTACAGGGCGCGTGCCAGTGCCAGGCGCTGGATCTGGCCACCGGAAAGCGTCTGGACGAACCCGAGCTTGTGATCCAGCTGGCCGGGCAGTGCGCGGATCACCTCGTCCAGGTGGGCGCGCGCGAGCGCCCGCCAGACCGCGGCATCGTCGATGTGTTCGGACGGCCGCCCGAAAGCGATGTTGGCGCGCACGGTGTCGGGGAAGACGGCGGGCTGCTGGCCGGCGTAGGCCACGCGGCCCACCAGCGCCTGCTTGTGCGGGATCCGTTCGCCGTCGAGGGTGATCCACCCTTGCGCGGGCGTGCGAAGCCCGGCGACGATTTCCAGCAGGGTGCTCTTGCCCGCTCCGGAGCTGCCCTTGATGGCGACGAGCGAGCCTCGCCGCAACTCCAGGTCCAGGCCGGCCAGCACCGTCTTGGTCGCGTCGTAAGCGTAGGAAATTCCCACCAGCTTCAGGACCTGCGCCGCCCCCGCGTGGCGATCGGTAGCGACCGCGACGCCAGTTCCCGCGGCGGGCGCCGCCGGGCGCGCCAGCACGCGCACGATGCGCTCCACCGTGGGCCCGGCAAAGCGCATGGCTTGCACGCAGGCCACCACGCGGTTGATGCCCAGGAGCAGCCGGAAGCCCGCGACCGCGAACACGCCGATGCTGACGATCAGGGTCGGGTCCCTGCGGTCTCCCGCCTGCCAGTACACCACCAGCAGCAGCACGCCGACCAGCGTCACCTCCAGCACGAACCGCGGCGAGGCCTGCAGCATCTGGAAGCCTCGGTAGGTGGCGGCCAGGCGCGTGAGCACGCCATGCAGGTGCACCACTGCGCGAGGGCCGGCGGAATACACGTACATCTCGCGCAGGTGGGAGAAGATGCCCGACAGGAACTGCAGCTTGTCGTTCTCCGAGCGATGGCGGTCCGCGCCGAGGCGCAGCACCAGCCGCCGGCTGATGACGACCAGCAGGCTGGCCACAGCGCACAGCGTCGCCAGCATCCCGCTGACGAACAGCGGCTGGGTCGTCACCAGGAAAATCACCAGCGCCGTCATCAGCGTGGCCTCGGCCAGCAGCGTCAGCGCCGGCACCAGCACGTTGAAGGCGAAGTGGTACATGCCGCCCGTGAGCAGGTTGATCTTCTCGCTGCCCTCGCCCCGGCTCGCCTCCTCGTAGTCCTGGCCCAGCATGGACTCGAGCGTCTTCGTGCTCAGGTGCACCTGCACGCCGAAGGCGAGGCGGGCCTCCAGCCATGCGAGCAACCACATGAGCGCGTTCTTGCCGACGTAGACGATGCCGCAGGCCACCGTGACGCTGCGCAGGTCGGCGCTGCCCAGCCAGGAATGAATTCCGCCCAGGGCCAGCCAGGTCACCGCGAGGTCGCCCTGCGTCAGCCGCAGCAGCACGGCACCGAACAGGGCCAGGCCCACCACTTCCAGCACGGACGCGGCCAGGTTCCCGAGGGTGAGCGCCACCGCCCCCGCGCGGTGCAGCGGGGCGAGGTACGACCAGAGTTGCAGATACTTCCTGATCATGGTGCGGACGCTCCGAGGCAGCGACTCAGCGCCGTGACATGGCTGCCGTGCCAGCGCTTCGCGTCTTCGCGCGCCGCCAGGCCAAGGGTGCGGCGCAGGATGGGGTCGGTCGCAAGGCGCACGACCGCCGCCGCGAATTCTTCGGCGGCATCGTCGTCCACGACACACACCCCGGCGCGCAGCGTCGCAGGCAGCCCGCGCGCGCCGGTGGTCGTCGTGACGCTGGGGACTCCGGCCCCCATGGCGTCCAGGAGCTTGATGTTGATCCCCGTGCCGGCACGCATCGGATTGATGGAAAGCGGCACGCGTGCATACACTGCCCGCGCGTCGTCGACCCAGCCCAGCCGGGTCACATTGGGCAGGTCGCCGGCCGCTGCACAGATGGAGCCGGCGAGCTTGAGGTCGAAACGCGGGATGTCGCGCACGATGCGCGGCAGGATGTGCGAGGCCAGGGCCTGCAGCGCATCGCGATTGGCGGGATTGTCGGAGGCAAGGAACACAGCCGTATTGTCGACTGCGTAGTCCACTTGCGCCTCGCCGCCGGCAAGGAGATGGCCGACGACCGCCACTTCCGGGTCCTTGCCGCGACGGTCGCCCGCCAGCTGCGCGCGAAAGCGGTCGGCCTCCTCCTGCTGGATCGCGAGCACCACGTGGGCGCGGCGAAAGCCGGTGTTTTCGTCCTGCGGACGCAGCGACACCCAGTAATCGCGGATGCCACGCGCCACGTACGACCTGTGGCGGTCGGCGAAGGCGTCGTGGGTGTCGAGCACGCGGCGCGCCGTCGCCGGAAAGGCATCGAACGCCCACGAGTCCAGCACATATTCCACGACCACCGCATCGGGGCGCAGCTGCAGCGCGCGCAGCGCGGCGAGGAAGCCGCGGTCGCGAAAGCGGTCCAGCCGCGAGTAGTGGGCCGCATCCACCCCGAGCAGCCGCAGCGCCCACTTGACGCCCCCGACGAGGACGTCGCGCGCCCACTTGGCGCGCCAGTGCTTCCTGGGAATCCGCACGAACGCGTCGAACGCGGCTTCGTGCGCGGCATCGTCGCAGGCCTCCCAGGGCGACTCCAGGTAGACGAAGGTGAGTTCGTGCCCCAGCTCGCGGACGGCCGCTGCCAGCTGCCGGATGCGGCTGCGGTTGCCCGCGCTGGTCGGGAATGCCGGAAAGCTGGAGACCAGGACCACCTTCATGGCAGCGCCGCCGCAGGCTGGGGCTCGGCGCGATGCTCGACGCCCATGCCGAGCCGCAGCGCCTGTTGCATGGCAGCCAGCGAGAAGCGCCCTTGCATGTACGCCTGCTGCGCGCGGGCTGCGCGCTGCCAGGCGCCGTCGTCGCGCAGCAGTTCGATCAGCGCATTCGCCAGCACGGCATCCTCGGCCGACACGCAGGCGATCGCATCCAGGCCTTCCAGCCCTTGCGCGCCGACCGGCGTGGTCACCAGCGGCAGCCCGTGATGCAGCGCTTCGATGACCTTTCCCTTCATGCCGGCGCCCATGCGCAGCGGAACGATCGCCACACGTGCCTGGCGATAGCACGCCAGCAGCTGCGCGTCCGTCACGAAACCGGTGACCTCCACGTCCGGACCGGCCAGCCGCAGCACCTCCTCGGAGGGATTCGACCCGACCAGCCAAAGCCGCGTGGGCGCCCCGGATGCGGCGCGCACCAGCGGCATGATCGCGTGCACCAGCCACTTCGCCGCATCCACGTTGGGGGCCCGGTCGAAGCCCGCGACGAACAGGATGCCGTCCCGGCCGGCCGGCTGTGGCGGCGGCGCCGGCGTGTCGAAGTAGTACAGCGGCAGGGTGAAGGCAGGCACGCCGGGGACCTGCGCGCGCACGAAGTCCGTTTCGACCGACGACGGGTAATACACCGCGTCCACCTCGCGCCAGATCGACCGCTCCAGCTTCTTCATCGATTCCGCCTCGCGCCGCGCCGTGAGCGAGCCGGTGAGCGCGTGCTCCGTGGCCAGGCGCGCGGAGTGCAGGTCGTGGCCGTAGAACAGCACCCGCGCGTCGCTGGCGCGGCGCAGTTCCGGCAGGAATGCGGTCACCACCGCCGGCCGGCTCAGGAGCACATGATCGAGCTGGTCGCGATTGGCGGCGAGCCAGCGCGGGAAATCCCGCCTGCAGCCATCTTCGCCCAGCAGCACCTCGATGCCGGCTTGCTGCAGCCAGTCGGTGTAGACGGGGTCGTGGGCCTGGTCCTCGGGCCAGAACTTCACCACCAGCCCCATCGACTTCAACGCCAGCAGGATGCACCACATGGAGCGCGAGCCGGCATCCTGGTCCGGCTGCGGGATGTGGTGGTCCACCACCAGGACCATCCGCCGCCCGGCCCCACGGTCATAAGCACGCTCGGGATCCCAGAAGGGTTCCGGCTGCTGGCTGCCCAGCAAGTGGTGCCAGCGCTCGTGGAACTTCGCCCGGTTGCTCACGTGGTAGGCCTTGATGCCGGAGGTCACCTCCTTGCCATTGGAAATGCCTTCATGGTGCACCACCAGCGACAGCGGCTGGTACAGCACGCGCTTGCCCGCGGCGCGCACGCGGAAGGCCAGGTCGGTGTCTTCCCAGTACGCCGGCGCAAACGCCTCGTCGAAGCCGTGCAGGGTGGTGAACAGGCCGGCTGCGATCAGGAGCGACGCGCCGGAGCAGTAATCGACTTCCCGCACGTAGTTGAACGCGCTGCGGCGCGGTGACGCGAGCCGGCCGAAATTGTCGGAGCCGCCATCGCGCCAGATGATGCCGCCCGCTTCCTGCAGGCGGCCATCGGGAAAGACGAGCATGGAGCCCACCATACCGCAGTCCGGTTCGGTGGCGAACAGCCGCAGCATCGCGTCGAGCCAGCCCGGCGTGACTTCGGTGTCGTTGTTTAGGAAGTGCAGGTACTCGCCGCGCGCCTGCCGCGCGGCGGCGTTGCACGAGCGCAGGAAACCCAGGTTCCGGTCATGCACCAGCAGGCGCAGGCCACTGATTTCGCGCAGGCGCAGGATCTGCGGGTCCCCGGATGCGTCCTCCGCGACGATCACCTCGATCGGCGCGGCCGGCATGCAGCGGTGGATGGAGCGCAGGCAGGCCAGGGTGTGATGGATGTTGCCGTACGCAGGAATGATGATCGACACCACCGGTTGGGCGACGGCGGGAAAGCGGATCTCCTGCAGCAAGGCGCCAATCTCGTGGTCCTCCACCGGCGTCACGACGACGGCGATGCGGCGGCCCGTGTTCGCCCGGTTCCACAGTTCGTAGCTGCGGTCGCCCCGGAAGATCCAGCCGGTGACGCCGTACAGGCCGTGCGCGATGCGGTTTTTCCAGGGCAGCGGCAGCGGCGTGAAGACATAGCAGGCGTGGGCGGCCTTGCGCAGCCAGGCACGCGCACCGCCGGACGGGTCGGGGGAAAGCGCTTTAGAAGCCACGGTTCCACGGCAGCCCCGAACGGCCCCGGATGTTGTCGCAATCGATGCGCGAGCGGCCCGCCACCACGTCCGGCGCCAGGCCGACGCGCTCGGCGTTGAGCGCGCGGTGGTACTTGTAGTACACCTCGCCGGTGTCATACACATAGGCCTTCATCTCGGCCCGGTGGTAGCTGCGCATCTCGCCCGAGCGGATCGCCAGGCTGGCGCCGTCCCCGCCGGCCGGGAAGAAACGGGGGCACTGCAACTCCAGCGCCTTGAACACGTCGTCGTGACGCCGGCCGCGGGATCCTTCGGCCGGCACGCCGGGCGCCACGCGAACCAGCTCGCACAACCAGAAGCCGGAGCGGGCCCGCTGCTCCTCGGTCTTCTCGCCCAGTCCCATCTGGGCCAAGGTGCGGGAGGCCAGGAAGCGACAGGACTGCGGCTGCGCAAACGCCAGCCGGTACGGCGCCAGCTGGCCTTCCATCGCCTTGGCCACGTCGGCGTTCGGCAGGCGATCCGCCGTGAGCGAGCCCGCGACCACCGGCGCCAGCAGCACGATGCGCCCTTTTTCCGCGCTGGCCAGGAAAGCCGCGGTGCGGCTGGCATCGTGCGCGCCGCTGTCCGGTGGCGGTGCGTTGTGCAGGCTGATCCACCGGGATTGCGGATGCAGCTTGGGGGCGATCGCGGAATAGCTGATGGCGGACAGCGTCACGTAGGTTGCCGGTGCCGCATTCACCTCCGTTCCGAGATCCACGTGGACGTAAGGCGGCTCGGCCCAGGCGGCAAGCTCCCACGCGCGCAGCGGTGCGCTTTGCTGCACGGCGAATGCCTGCAGCAGCACCATGCCGGCGACGATCGCCAGGCGCATGGCCTTGGTCACCGGCAACAGGCAGGCGAGCCCGACGCAGACGGGGCCCACCATGAGCAGTCCCACCAGGAAGTAGCGCCCATTGCCCGTGGTGGCGAGCCAGGGCACGAAGGCCAGGGCCAGCGCCGCCAGCAGCACCAGCACCGCGCGTGGACGCGGGCTTGCCGGCCCACCGGCGGCGTCCCCCTGCTTGCGACGCAACAGCAGGATGGCCAGCACTGCGACCGACAGCGCGAGCGCGAACACGAAGCGGAAGTCCGGCGCCATGATTTCGACGTAGACGTTGGCGTCCGCCGCCGCCATCGCGATCGGCCGCAAGACCATCTCCGCCCACGTGTCGGGTTGGAATCGCATGTCAGCGCGCCCACCACACCCAGGTGCGCAGCAGCGAGAACCAGGGATGATCGAACGGGTAGACCGGGTTTCCGTAGTACTGCCAGAGCAACGATCCCCAGTGCCCGTACGCCAGCAGGAAGGCCCCGATGGCAGCCAGGCCGCCGAGCGCCGCGCCCTGGATCCGGCCACGCCAGTGCGACGCGCATTGAAGCCAGAGCAAGGGCAGAAGGATCGCGAAGGGTCCGTTGCTCAGTTTGAGGGCCACGGCCAGACCGGCGCTCACGCCCGAGAGCAGCACGTAGCGCCGTGCGCTCACCGGCGACAGGGTGGCGCCACGCGCGATAGGCTCCATGGCCAAGGCCAACGCCCACACCATGGGGACGGCCGCCAGCAAGTCGTTGATGCTCGCGCCGAAAGCCGACAGCACGAGACCGGAAAGGAAGGCGAGCATCACCGCCAGCGCGCGCATCGTGAAGTCGTACACCGAAGGTCCGGGCACACAGGCGCGCGCCAGCATCCAGACCGGCCACACCGCGGTGGCTTGCAGCGAAGCGAGCATCACGCCTGCCGCGCGGCCCGACCAGCCATCGAGCGCCATGCGATACAGCGGCCAGTTGACGTACGGGGCCTGGAACGACTGGTACCCGGCGCCGAGGAAGTCCCGGTCGAAGCGATGCTGCTGCGCCGTCCATCCGAGGTAGATGTGGTGATTGAGCGCGTCCCAGCTGAGCCCCAGCGCTGCGTTGGACAGCGGGATCAGGAGCAGCAGCCCCCAGGCCACGACACACACCAGCGCACCTTCCCACCGCAGCAGCGCTGCCGGGAGGCTTCGCTCCAGCGGCGTCGGTCCGGCCGCGTTCACGCCGGCGATTTCCGCTCGGACGACGCCCAGCTGTAATTCAGGGCACCGGCGAACAGCGAACCCGCCGCGACCTGCGCGCCCAGGATCATCAGCGTGACCGCGGGAATGGCGATGCGCATCGTCTGGGTTGGATCGAGCGCCCCGAAGCCCGCGCTTCCCCAGTCCCACGTCAGCCAGGCCGACCAGGACAGCCCCACGCCCACGAGCAGCATGCCGGCGAGCAAACCGTTTTCCAGCTTCAGGTAGGGCGACAACCCGTCCAGCCAGCGCTGCGGCGGCACGACCCCCGAGACGATGCCCACCCACTTGGTGAGCAACGCCAGTTGAACCATCTGGGCGCCCAGCACGGTCGCTGCCGCCATGTAGAGAAGCGAGTGGATGCCCAGTTGCATCCGGCCGGCCTCGGCCCCGCTGGCCGCGAAGCCCGCCAGCCCCAGCGCCACCAGCGCAAGGCCCGGATAGAGGAACAGCCAGCGCGGGCAGAACAGCAGCAGGAAACGCAGGTGCCGCCAGCCGTCGCGCCAGGTGCGCAAGTGCGGCGGCCGGTCGCGGCCGTCCAGGCGCAGCGCCGTCGGCACCTCCTCGATGCGCAATCCCGCGAGCGCCGCCTTGGCCACCATTTCACTGGCGAATTCCATGCCCGGCGAGATCAGGCCGAGGCCCTGCATGGCGTCGCGGGAGAAGCCGCGCATGCCGCAATGGAAGTCGCCGATGCGCGCGCGGAAGAACAGGCGGCCGACGAAACTGAGCACCGGGTTGCCCAGGTAGCGGTGCAGCGGCGGCATGGCGCCGGGAGCGATGCCGCCTTCGAAGCGGTTGCCCATGACCAGGTCGGCGCCAGCGTGCAGCTTGTCGACGAAGGCGTGCAGGGCGGAAAAATCGTAGCTGTCGTCGGCGTCGCCCATGATCACGTAGCGACCGCGGGCGGCGGCAATGCCGGCCTGCAATGCCGCGCCGTAGCCACGGCGCGCAACGTGGAGCACGCGGGCGCCGGCATGGCGGGCGAGCTCCTGCGAACCATCGGTGGAGCCGTTGTCCGCCACCAGGACTTCGCCGGTCATGCCCGCTTCCCGCAGGAAGCGGCGCGCGGCGGCGACGCAGGCGCCCACCGTCCGTGCCTCGTTCAGGCAGGGCATCAGCACCGTCAGCTCGATCGCGGGGACCGGCTCGACGGCGGCGTCGGCAAACACTTCAGCGGCAGGAGCGAACATGGCTCTCAAGGTACAAGAAGCGTCCCGGGGACGCAAAGAAAACGAGCGGCCCGAAGGCCGCCCGTTGCACAGACTCGTCAAACCCCCGGGGCGAGCCCCGGGAAGCTTGCCGGCCTGATTAGCCGCGGCAGGAGCCGGGCAGGAACTTCAGGGCAACGGTCGTGCCCGTGCCGCCGCAGGTCCACTTCTTGACGGTGGACGAAGGCGTGGGGGCGCCCGTACCGGCGACTTCAGCCCACGGGATCAGCGTCACGATACCGCCGGTGCCGCCGTTGTCCAGGTTGGGGATGTTCTGGCTGGTCACGCGGATGACACCCTTGTGCGGGGTATCGATGGTGTCGACGCGAGCCACATACTGGGAAGAACCCAGAGCGGCGGTCTGCTCACAGCCCCAGGCGCCGGCAGCCGGCAGGTCCGAGTTGGCAGTGCCCGAAGACGACTGGATCACTTCCGTGATCGAGGTACGGCAGCTGGAAGCAGCCAGGATCACCTCGGACATCTTGGCGCGCTTGGTGTAGTCCTGGTACGCGGGCAGAGCCACGGCAGCCAGGATACCGATGATCGCGACCACGATCATCAGTTCGATCAGGGTGAAACCCTTTTGCAGTTGACGCTTCATGAAAACCTCCGGTTGTTGATGAGAGAAGCGGAGGAGTTAGCGCAAGGGCTGTGCCAGCGAGTTTCCGTGATGCAAATCACGCTTTTGAGGCGTTGCCTGGCTCAACACCGACAGGAACGTCAGACACGGCTGACGAATCGTGTCACTAACGGATACAGACCGACCTAACCTGCTTCAAGTCGGTCAGGCCCATCATGATCTTCTCCATGCCGTCCATCTTCAGCGTGCGCATGCCGCTGGCGACCGCCGACACGAACAGGGTCGCGACCCGGGCGCGCTCCTGGATCAGGCGCTTGATTTCGTCGTCGGCCACCAGCAGTTCGTGCAGGCCGACCCGGCCCTTGTAGCCGGTCTTGTTGCACTTGTCGCAGCCGACGGCGCGGTACAGCTTCACCTGGCCGTCCGTTCCGTAGTCCTCGACCCAGCTCTCGTACAGCTTCTGTGCTTCCCCTCCGGGGTCCGCCACCCAGGCCTCGGTCTGCTTGAGATCCAGCGCGTATTCGTCGATGAACGAGCGCAGTTCCTGGTGCGTGGGCGTGTACGCCTCCTTGCAGCCGCACAGGCGCTTGGCCAGGCGCTGCGCCAGGATGCCGAGCAGGGCGTCAGCGAAGTTGAACGGGTCCATGCCCATGTCCAGCAGGCGGGTGATGGACTCGGGCGCGGAGTTGGTGTGCAGCGTGGAGAACACCAGGTGGCCGGTGAGCGAGGCTTCCACGCCCATGGATACCGTTTCCTTGTCGCGCGACTCGCCCACCATGATGATGTCCGGGTCGGCGCGCAGGAAGGCGCGCATCACCAGCGCGAAGTCGATGCCGGCCTTCTTGTTCACCTGGACCTGGCGCAGCCCGCGCTGCGTGATTTCGACGGGGTCCTCCGCCGTCCAGATCTTGGTCTCCGGCGTGTTCAGGAATTTCAGGATCGAGTGCAGGGTGGTCGTCTTGCCCGAGCCGGTCGGGCCGCAGACGTAGAACAGGCCGTACGGCTTGCTGACCGTCTTCTCGAGGTTCGCGCGGTTGTGTTTCGTCAGGCCCAGCTTCTCCATCGGGATCGGCTCGCCGGCGGCCAGGATCCGCATCACCACGTCTTCCACCGCGCCCGCGGACGGAATGGTGGCCACGCGCAGCTCGATGTCGAGCGGCCCGTACTTCTTGAACTTGATCTTGCCGTCCTGCGGCTTGCGGCGCTCGGAGATGTCCAGGTCGCACATGATCTTCAGCCGCGTGACCATCGCCTGGCGGAAATGCGCGGGCACCTCCACGTACGGGATGAGCGTGCCGTCGATGCGAAAGCGGATGCCGGTCTTGAGCTTGCCGGGCATCGGCTCGATGTGGATGTCCGACGCTTTCTGGTTGTACGCGTCGATGATGATCTTGTTGACGAACTTCACCAGCTCGTTGTCGGCGGCCGCGGACTCGAGCGAGTTGTCGTCGCTGCCGTCGTCCTCCATCGGGCCGCTCAGGTCGGCCAGCATGTCCTCGACCGAGTGACCGGCGTCCGCGCCCCACAACTGCGCCACCGTTTCCTCGAACTCGGTCTGCGTCGTGACGCGCCAGGAGAACTTGCTCGCGCGCGGGAAGATCTGCGGCACCATGCGCGCGCTGCGCACCGCCTCCGGGTCCGTGCACATCACGACCAGGCCTTCCGGCCCCTCCTCCAGCGGGATCCAGCCCTGCTCGGTGACGAACTCGCGCTTGAGCGCGCCCTGCAGCATTTCCACGCGGATGCGGCCGGGGTTGAAAGGCTCGTACGGAGCGCCGAAGAACTTGGACAGCGAGGGGCCGATCTGCGCCGGGCGGATCGAGAAGTCGGCCATCAGGACCTGTTCGACCGGCGTGGCGCGCTCGCGCGCCTTGAGCACGGCCTTCTGCAGCTCCTCCTGCGTCAGCACGCCGTCGGCGATGAGGCCGTCGTACTTGGTGGCCTTGCGCCGCACGCCCTCCTCGGCGCGCTGCATGCGCTGGCGGATGGCATGCGCCAGGGTCTTGCAAAGCTGGCCCGCGCCTTCCATTTCGAGCTCGCCGAACGGCTGGTCGCTCTTGTTGTTGATGACCTGCAGCACGCCATGCAGCACGTCGCCATCGAGGATGGGCACCACCAGCATCTGCTTGGTGCGGTAGCCGGAGCGCTTGTCGACCTCCTTCAGGAAGGTCAGGCTGGTGTGGATGCGCTTGAGCGCGTCGTCGTCATAGACGTCGGCGATGTTGACCAGTTCGCGCGCCATGGCGACGTAGCCCGCAATGCTCTGCGGGCTGATCGGCAATTTCAGGTCGCGGCTGGTGTTCAGGCCGGTCTTGACCTTGGAGATGATCGCGCTGCGGTCCTCGTTGACCGCGTACAGCGTCAGGCGGTCGGCGTTGAACAGCTTGCAGATGTCCTGCGACGCCTCGAGCATGATCTCGTCGATGTTCTCGGTGGCGTGGATGCGGGTGGTCACCGCCTGCAGCTGGCGGAAGAACAGCGCCTCGAAGGAGATGCCGCGCTTTTCGGGCGGCAGCTGCTGCGAGCTGAGGAACTCCTGCTCGCTGTCCCGCGCGGGCTTCAATACTGCGCTCATAACTCAAACTCCTGGCCCGCTCGCAGCCAGCGGATGTCATGCACGACGTTGGGCCCGAACGGCTGCGTCTGGTCGAAGCGCTGGATCTCCGTCATGATCAGCTCGGTCTCCGCCGGCTTGGTGTGCGTGATGAAGATCGGGAAGTGCTTGCTCTTGTCGATGCAGTCCAGCTCCTCGGCCAGGGCCAGCGGCGACAGGTGCAGGCTGCGCTTGGCGAGGTCCTGCTCGCGATTGCTGAAGGCGGTTTCGATGATGAGGGCCGCCACGTCCATCTGGTTCAGGCGGCGCCAGAACGCGGGGTTGCGCTCGGTGTCGCCGGTGAAGACCCAGCAGCCCCGCCCGGAAGCCACGGCATAGCCGCAGGCCGGCACCGTGTGGACGGCCGGGAGCACCTCGATGGACTTCCCATTGAGCTCCAGCGTCTGCCCCACCTGGATTTCGTGGAAGCTGACGAAGGGCGCCTGCGGCGACGGGATGCGGCTGAAGTCGGGCCAGATCACGTTGTTGAAGATGTGCGTCTTGAGCGCGGCGATCGTGCCGGGCAGCGCCGACACGCGGATGGGCTCGGTGATGTGCGAGGCGACCGCGTCCACCATCAGCGGCAGGGCGGCCACGTGATCGAGATGGGAATGCGTGAGGAGCACGTGGCGGATGCCGCGCATTTCCTCCAGGGTCAGGTCGCCCACGCCCGTGCCGGCGTCGACGAGGACGTCGCCGTCGATCAGGAAGGAGGTGGTCCTGCAGTCCTTCGCGATCGCGCCGGAACAACCCAGCACCCGCACCTTCATTGGCGCCTCTTATTTCGTCTCGAAATTGGTCGCGCCGTCCCAGGAGGGGTCGAAAGGCAGCAACCTCATCGAGGCTACACGTTCGGAGTACAGCTCGTAAAGGTATTTTTGCGCACCCAGGCGCTGCAGGTTCAGCATCTGCAGGTCGCACTGGTCCCAGTCCTGGGTCCGGTACGCCTTGAGGAAGGCGCCCCAGATGCGCAGTTCGTCGGCGACGTTCTTGTCCACCGCGCCGGCGACGGCGACCGGGTAGAAGATGCCGACCGCCTGTTCCTTGCCCTTCACCCGCACCCGGTCCAGTTCCTGCCAGGTGAAATCGGGCGCCAGCTTGCGGGTGCTTTCGCTCACCACGATGTCCACCCCGTACGCCTTGGACAGGCCCTCGAGGCGGGAGCCGAGGTTCACCGCGTCGCCGATCACGGTGTAGCTGCGGCGGATGTCCGACCCCATGTCGCCCACGCACATGGTCCCGGTGTTCAGGCCGACGCCCACGCCGATCTCCAGCATCTCCTTGGCCCGGTGCTCCGCGTTGATCTGGCGCACCGCCAGCGACATCTCGATGGCGGCCTTCACCGCCAGTTCGGCGTGCTTCGGGGTTTCCACCGGCGCGCCCCAGAAGGCCATGACGCAGTCGCCCATGTACTTGTCGATGGTGCCCCGGTTCGCGCGGATGATGTCCGTCAGGCGGCTGAAGACGGCGTTCAGCAGCTCCTGCAGCTGCGTCGGCTCCATCCGCTCGGACATCTTGGTGAAGCCGCGCATGTCGCAGAACATGACGGTCAGCTCCTTGTTCGTCGCCTTCATGCTGTAGCTGTCCGGGTCCTTCACCATCTCGTCCACCAGCTCCGGCGGGACGTAGGTGCCGAACAGGTTGGCCAGCTCGCGCTTGCTGCGGCTTTCGACGAAGTAGCCGTAACTCATGTTCAGCGCGAAGGCGGTGCCCACCATCGCGAGCGCTGCCGCCATCGGCAAGGCCAGCATGTGCGCCATGTACAGGTAGAAGTTCAGCGCGAAGATGGCGGCGCCGACCAGCACGCTCAGGAGCACGGCGCGTGTCGCGGAGATCAAGGGCAGCGCGAACGCGAGCAGCAGCCCCGCGAGGACCAGGATCACCAGGTCGTAGCCGAGCGCGTAGTCCGGCTTCACCGGGATCTTGTTGTCCAGAAGGCCGGAGATCAGGTTGGCGTGCGTTTCCACCCCCGGATAGGTTTCGCCGACCGGCGTGACACGCAGGTCCTGCAGCCCCGGCGCCGTGGTGCCGACCAGGATGATCTTGCCCTTGAGGCTCTCGGCGGGCAGCTTCTTGCCGATCAGATCGGCCGCCGAGACGTACTTGTACGAGCTGGCCGCGGGACCGCCGCCGCCGCGGAACGGCACCAGCGTGATCACGCCTTCGGCCACCGGCACCGCGCGCGAGCGCTCCCCCAGCTTCAGGCGGATGTGGTCGAGCCCCTGGTAATGGCGTGGCAGGTACGACTCGGTCGGAAATCCCGGCTCCACCGCCGGCGAGCCCACCAGCATCCGGAACATCGCCAGCGCCAGCGACTCGTAGTACTGGCCCTTGTGTTCGGCCACCAGCGGCACCGCGCGCACCACGCCGTCGCCGTCCACCATCGGGTTGAAGAAACCAGCCACGGGCGCCGCCCGGGCCAGCAGCTCGATGTTGGAGCCGAAGCCGTTCCAGCTGGTGAACTTGATGGGCCGCCCGTGCATCGCCTCCTGGCCCATCACCGGCCGGGGCAGCGCCCCGGAAGTGCGGCCCTCGCGGTCGCTGGTGAAGTAGTAGCCCAGGACGATCGGCCGGTCCTTCAGCGCCTTGGCGAACGCGGCGTCGTAATCGAGCGAGGACTGCAACTGCGCGATGCGCTCGGCGAAGCCCGGCTGGTCCTTCAGCTCGCCCTGGGCCAGCTGGCGCAGGCGCTTGAGGCCCGAGCTTTCGTCGGCCTCGGCGAACACCACGTCGAAGCCCAGGATCTCGATCTTCTGGCGGTCGAACAGTTCGTCGACCATCTCCGCCAGCCGGTTGCGGCCCCATGGCCAGCGGCCGATCTCCGCCAGGCTCTTCTCGTCGATGTCCACGATGACGATGCGATCGTCCAGCGTGCGCGGCATGGTCGCCCGCAGCCGCGCGTCGTAGATGATGTCGTCCAGGCGCTGCAGCACCCCGATGTTCAGGACCCCGATGGCGTGCATCAGGGCGAAGGCCAGGGGGACCAGCGTGATCGCTATGCGCGACCAGTGCCGCGCGAGCAGGCCCATGGGCGGCGGGCGTTAGCCGCCGGCCTGCAGGAACTGCATCTGGGTGCCGGCGAGCTCCAGCATGTCGCCGTTCTTCAGGGTCACCGGTTCCGGCCCGATCGCCGACCCGTTGAGGGTGGGCTTGTTGGTGCCTTCGACGTGCGCGACCACGAAGCCGTGCGAGCGCTTGGTGATGGCAGCCACGGCGACGCCGGGCTTGCCGATGGTGGTGACCACCTTGACCAGCGGAACCTCGCGCCCGGCGGCGGCGCCGGACAGCACCTTGATGCTGGCGTTCTGGCCCGAGCCGGCCTCGGCGCCGGCGGACGCCGCTGCCGGCGCCGCGGCGGTGGCCGCGCCCGCGGGTGCGGGAGCCGGCTTGGCCGGCATCGGCGGGATCATCCCCGCCTTCATGATCATGGTCTTCTCGAACGTGGCGCCCGGCACCTCGTTGATGAACTTGATCTTGTACTTTCCGATTTCTACCGTATCGTTGTTTTGCAACAACTGTTTCTTCACGGCCTTCCCATTCACATAGGTGCCGTTGGTGGAATTCAGGTCCTCGAGAAAGACCTCATTGCCGGTCAATTGCAGTACGGCGTGCTCGCCGGAGACCGCGAGGTTGTCGATCACGATGTCGTTGTACGGACGGCGGCCCAGCGTGGTCCGATCCTTCGTCAACTGCACTTCCTTGATGACGACACCGTCGATCGACACGATCATCTTCGGCATGGTCGACTCCTGTTCCTCAATGCAAATTTGCAATCTTCACGCTTCATTGCCCAAGCCAGCGCGAGATCAGTCCCCGTTTCCTCGAGCCGCTGCTGGCCTGCGCCAGCAGCACTGAAATGTTGTCCCTTCCGCCGTTCGCGTTCGCAGCGTCGACCAGCTGCACCGACTTTTGCTCCAGCGGAAACTCGCCCGCCATGATGCGGGCGATTGCCTCATCGTCCAGCATATCCGACAGTCCGTCGGAACACATCAGATAAAGATCGCCCGGTTCGACCTTGTGCTCGTTGACTTCCAGCAGCACGGCGTCTTCGACCCCCAGCGCGCGGGTGACCAGGTTCTTGTTGGTGGACGTGGCCGCCTGCTCCGGCGTGATCAGCCCGGCGTCCATCTGCTCCTGCAGCAGCGAGTGGTCCTTGGTGATCTGCTCCAGCACCGCCCCGCGCAGCCGGTAGCAGCGGGAGTCCCCGATGTGCCCCAGCATCAGGCGGCCGTCCTGGAACACGCCCACGACCAGCGTGGTGCCCATTCCGCTGTACTGCGGGTTGGAGTTGGCGGCGTTGAAGATGGAGCGGTTCGCGTTGTCGACGCAGATCTCCATGGCGCGGCGCACTTCGCGGGCGTTCGCGTGCCGGCCGGCCTGCGCCAGCCAGCGTCCGAGCTCTGACTTGATGAAGGTGGTCGCCATTCCGCTGGCCACCTCGCCGGCGTTGTAGCCCCCCATGCCGTCCGCCAGGATGCCCAGGCGGGTCGGCTCATCGACAGTGACGGAATCCTCGTTGTTTTCCCGCGCAAGGCCTGGATCCGTGCGGGTGCAAAACTCGTAGTTCATAGTTCGCGGGTCAAGGCTCCTGGCCGGCGTTCGGTTCGCCGGCGCGGGGGGGAACAGGAGCCCCCGGGTTGTTCATCACGGACGTTTTCTCGAAGTGCGGCGCTTGCGCGGGCACCTGTTTCTGGGCCGCATCATAGCCGGGCATCCCGGCAGCCGGCACGGTTGCCGCAAAAGCGTTGCCCGCAGGCACCGTCGCTTCGAAGAACGCGCCGGGCCCCGGGCCCGCGGCTGCGGGTGCATCGGCGCGGAACGCCACCGTCTGGTCGTCGCCGGCGCCGGTTGGCGTGGCGAACGAGGCCGACGTCGCCGGTGCGGCAGCGGCCAGGGCGGCCTCCCCGGACAGCGAAGCGAGCACGGCACGCAGGTCGCGCGCAAACGCATCGCCGTCCTGGTAACGCGCATCCGGCTTCTTGGCCAGCGACAGGGCGATCACTTGCGCCAACCGCTCCGGCAGGTCGGGACGCGCCACGCGGAAGTCGGGCGCCTCCTCGTTGGCGATCTTGTACATCAGCTCCGCCATCGACTCGCCGCGGAACGGCAGCACGCCGGTGAGCATCTGGTACAGCATCACGCCCAGCGAATACAGGTCGGAGCGGCCATCGACCTTCTTGCCGGCGATCTGCTCGGGCGACATGAAGCTGGGGGTGCCCAGCACCAGGCCGGTCTTGGTCTTGCTGGAGTCGGTGATGCGGGCGATGCCGAAGTCGGTGACCTTGACCGTGTCCGACGCCAGCTCGTACATGATGTTGGCCGGCTTGATGTCGCGGTGCACGACGTTCTGCCGGTGGGCATAGGCCAGCGCCTCCGCCACGCGCGCCACGATCGACAACACTTTGGGCACGGGCAGCAGGTTGCCGTCCTTGCACTGGTCCACCAGGTCGCGCCCCTTGAGGAATTCCATGGCGATGTAGGCGAGGTCGTGCTCCTCGCCGGCATCGAAGATGGTCACGATGTTCTGGTGCTGCAGGCGGCCGGCCGTCTCGGCCTCGCGGAAGAAGCGCTCGCGCGCGTCGGTCAGCTCGTCGCCCTCGAACTCCTGCGACAGCGCCATCGTCTTGATCGCCACCACGCGGCCGATCTTCGGGTCCTTGCCGAGGTACACGACACCCATGGCGCCCTTGCCCAGTTCCTTCTCGACCTGGTAGCGGCCCAGCATCGGCTTTTCCACCGCGCCGCCATCGAGCAGCAGGGTGCCGCCGGGGTGCGAGCCGCCGCCGCCGAGGATGACGGTCTCGGACAGGTTCTTGGCGCGATTGAGCTTGGACTCCAGGTCCTTGTACTTGCGGTTGAAGGCCGACATGTGCTCGTACACCGCCTGCGCCTTGTTGAACTGGCGCTTGCGCTCGAAGTCCAGCGCCAGGTTGTACATGTTGGCCATGAGTTCGTCGCTCACCGGCACGCGCTGGAAGCGGTCGAAGGCGGCATCGAGCTGGCCCTGCCCCTGCAACGCCAGTCCCATCATGCGGTTGGTCTCGGCCGATTCCTCGTCCGACTTCAGCTTGCCCGCCTCGGTCACCAGGAAGCGCTTGGTGGTCAGCGCGATGTGCCCGATCAGCAGCAGCGTCGCCGGGTACACCAGCTGCACCCAGGTGGACGCGCCGGCCAGCAAGCCGAATTCGGCGCCGACCAGCAGCAGGAACGCCAGGGCGGTGATGGCGCCCGCCATGCCGGCCGACAGCCGCGGCAACAACGCGATCAGGTATCCCGCCACCAACAGCAGCGCGCCGAACGACGCCCAGGCGGCCCAGGCCGGCTGCACGATGAAGTGTTCGCCGAGGATGCTGGAGGTGATGTGCGCGATCATCTCCACCGGCGTGATCGCCGGCGAGCCCGGCACCGGCGACTGCACGCCGACGCCGGCGGCCGTGGCGCCGATCAGCACGATCTTGTCGCTGTACTTCGACACCGGGATCTTCCCGGACAGCACGTCGTAGAAGGAATCGACCGGGAACGGCTGCTTGCCGTTGTGCGCCTTGTAGAACTGCGGCAGCACGCGCGCGGCCTCGTCGGTCTTCACGCGCAGCTTGCCGATCTGCACCGACTCGCCGATGTTCAGCTTGATGTCGCCGGGCGTGAGGTTCAGGCTCTTGGCCGCGGCGAGCAAGGCCATCGAGGGCACCGCCTTGCCGTAGTAGTTGACCAGCATCGGCTCGGAGCGCACCGCGCCGTCGACGTCATTGAGCTGGTTCAGGTGGCCGATGCCCGCGGCCGCATTGCCGATCACCTCGATCGGCTGCTGCGTGCTGATGCTGGGCGTGGAGAACGCGTTGTTCTCGTCGATGGCGCTCTTCAGCGCTGCGGCGGTCAGCGGCTTGTCGGCCTTGCCCTGCGGCTCGCCCAGCACGAAGTACGACGGCACCAGCACGTTGCCGGCGCGCTGCATGCTGGCGGCCAGCTTGGCGTCGGTGTCCAGCGCCAGCTCCGCCTCCGCGATCAGCCGGCCGGCCTCCTGGGCGCCGGCATTGTCGCCCGACTGCGCCAGCGCCTGCTTGATCTTGCGGATGTGCGTCAGGCCCCGGTCGGTCTGCGGCTCGAAGAAGAAGGCCGTATGGACGATGGTCTTGGCCTTGGCCGCCGCCAGCTTGTCGATCAGGTCGGCATGCACGTCGCGCGGCCACGGCCAGCGGCCGATGTTGCCGATGCTCTGGTCGTCGATCGCGATGATCGCGATGCGCTCGGAGGGCTGGCGCGAGGTGCTGGTGCTGGCGAAGTCGTAGTAGCGCCGCTCCAGGGTGCCGATGAAGTCGGTGGCCTGGTGCAGGATGATGACGGCGACGACGACGAGCACACCCACGAACCAGTCGGTGCGCCAGAACTTCCTGCGCGATGCAGATGACGATGCGCTCACTTCGTGCCCCTTCCCGGCGTGCTGAAGGCCTGTGGAAAACCACAGCCAACCGTTCCCAAAGCCGCCAGACTGCAGCGCAGGACACCCCGCGTTGACGGTATCAGACGGCCCAGCCAGCAACAAGCGACTTTGTCACGGAGGGTACTACGTTTCGTTGCAAATTCACGAAGTAGCGACACACAAGCGCCGAGAAAAAGCCGGGCTGGCCCCGGCTTTTTCGACCCTGCGGCGCGCGCCGGTGCCCGCGCTCAGTGCCTCTCGGCGACTTCCTTGCGGCGGATGCCGAGCTTGCCGATGGCCAGCACCAGCAATGCCCCGGCGACGGCTGCCCCGTGCGCCCACAGCTTCGAGTCGGGCAGGTAGGGCTGGAGGCCCGGGTCGGTGTACATCATCTGGCCGGCGATGTAGCCAAGCAGCATGGCGCCCAGCGTGATGATGATGGGGAAGCGGTCCATCAGCTTGAGCACGATCTGGCTGCCGGCCACGATGATCGGGATGCTCACCAGCAGGCCGAAGATCACCAGCGGCAGCTGGTGCTGGCCGGCGCTCTCGGCGGCGCCGGCGATCGCCAGCACGTTGTCCACGCTCATGACGAGGTCCGCGACGATCACCGTCTTCACGGCGCCCCACAGCTTGTCGCTGGTCTGGATGTTGCCGTGGCCCTCTTCCTCCTGCGGCACCATCAGCTTCACGCCGATCCAGATCAACAGCAGGCCGCCGACCAGCTTCAGGTAGGGAATCGACAGCAACGCCAGGGCAAAGGCGATCAGGATCACCCGCAGCACGATCGCGCCGACGGTGCCGTAGATGATTCCCAGCTTGCGCTGCTTGGGCGGCAAGCCGCGGCACGCCAGCGCGATGACCACTGCGTTGTCACCGCCCAGCAGGATGTCGATGACGATGATCTGGCCGACGGCAACCCAGAACGCAGGAGTCAGGAATGCAAGGAAATCCATGCTCGTCTCTTGTTATTGATGCGAAAGAGCCGATTGTCAGTCAGACAATCGGCTCTGGGGGGCGAGGGACGGGCGGCCGACTTACAGCAGAGCTTTGAGCAGCTTGGCCATCTCCGAGGGATTGCGCGTCACCTTGAACCCGCACTCCTCCATGACGGCGAGCTTGGCGTCCGCGGTGTCGGCGCCGCCGGAAATCAGGGCGCCGGCGTGCCCCATGCGCTTGCCGGGAGGCGCGGTGACGCCGGCGATGAACCCGACGATCGGCTTCTTCATGTGGTCCTTGCACCAGCGCGCGGCGTCCGCCTCGTCGGGGCCGCCGATCTCGCCGATCATGATCACCGCATCGGTCTCCGGGTCGTCGTTGAAGGCCTTCATCACGTCGATGTGCTTCAGGCCGTTGATCGGGTCGCCGCCGATGCCGACCGCGCTGGACTGGCCCAGGCCGATCTCGGTGAGCTGCGCCACGGCTTCATAGGTGAGCGTGCCGGAGCGGGACACCACGCCGATGCGGCCCTTGCGGTGGATGTGGCCGGGCATGATGCCGATCTTGATCTCGTCCGGCGTGATCAGGCCGGGGCAGTTGGGGCCGAGCAGCAGTGTCTTCTTGCCGCCCTTGGCTTCCTTCTGCTTCATCCGGTTGCGCACCTCCAGCATGTCCCGCACCGGGATGCCTTCGGTGATGCAGATGGCCAGGTCGAGGTCGGCTTCCACCGCTTCCCAGATCGCCGCCGCGGCGCCGGCCGGCGGCACGTAGATCACGGAAACGGTCGCGCCGGTTTCCTTCGCCGCTTCCTTCACGGAGCCGAAGATCGGGATGTTGAAGATCTTCTCGCCGGCCTTCTTCGGGTTCACGCCGGCGACGAAGCAGTTCTTGCCGTTGGCGTATTCCTGGCACTTCTCGGTGTGGAACTGGCCGGTCTTGCCCGTGATGCCCTGGGTGATGACCTTGGTGTTCTTGTTGATGTAAATCGACATTCTCAGCTCCCTGCCTTCTTCACAGCTGCAACGACCTTCTGCGCAGCATCCGCCATCGTGTCCGCGCTGATGATCGGCAGGCCCGACTCCGCCAGCATCTTCTTGCCCAGCTCCTCGTTGGTGCCCTTCATGCGCACGACCAGCGGGACCTGCAGGTTCACGGCCTTGCAGGCGGTGATGACGCCGGTGGCGATGGTGTCGCACTTCATGATGCCGCCGAAGATGTTGACCAGGATGGCCTTGACCTTCTTGTTCTTCAGCATGATCTTGAAGGCCTCGGTCACCTTCTCCGGGGTGGCGCCGCCGCCCACGTCGAGGAAGTTGGCCGGCTCGGCGCCGAACAGCTTGATGGTGTCCATGGTCGCCATGGCCAGGCCGGCGCCGTTGACGAGGCAGCCGATGTTGCCGTCCAGCGAGATGTAGGCGAGGTCGAACTTCGACGCCTCGACCTCCGCCGGATCCTCTTCGTCCAGGTCACGCAGCGCCACGATCTCGGGGTGGCGGAACAGCGCGTTGCTGTCGAAGTTGAACTTGGAGTCCAGGGCAATGATGTTGCCCTTGCCGTCGCGGTTCAGCGGGTTGATCTCCAGCAGCGCCGCGTCGGTGTCCATGTAGCACTTGTAGAGCTTCTTGAACACGTCGACCGCCTGCGCCGTGGACGTGGCCGGGATGCCGATCCTGTCGGCAATCTCCTTGCCTTGCGCGTCCGTCACGCCGGCCAGCGGATCGACGAACACGGTGACGATCTTCTCCGGGGTGTCGTGCGCCACTTTCTCGATGTCCATGCCGCCTTCGCTGGAAGCGATGAAGGCGACGTTCTGCGTGGCGCGGTCGGTGACGATGGAGACGTAGTACTCCTGCTGGATGTCGGCGCCGTCCTCGATGTAGAGGCGGCGGACCTTCTGGCCTTCGGGGCCGGTCTGCACCGTCTTGAGCTGCATGCCCAGGATCTCGCCGGCCAGGCGCTTGACGTCGTCCACCGACTTGGCCACCTTCACGCCGCCGCCCTTGCCGCGGCCGCCCGCGTGGATCTGGGCCTTGACCACCCAGACCGGGCCGCCGAGCTTCTGGGCCGCTTCCACGGCCTCCTGCACGGTGAAGGCCGGGATGCCGCGCGGCACCGGCACGCCGAAGTTGCGCAAGATCTCCTTGCCTTGGTACTCGTGGATCTTCATGAGGTGTCTCTTGGGGGGGAACGGTCTTTGGGGGGTGACCCTGCAGCGGGGCGGGCGCGGCGCAGCGGCCATTCTGCACGGTGCGGTCGGCAACTGTATCATGGTGCAATGCACCAATTCGCTGCATTGGCTTAGAGTCACCCCAGGCAATTCCCAGAGGAAAACAAGCGATGGCCAAGGTCTTCATCGACGGCGAAGCCGGCACCACCGGATTGCAGATCCGCGAGCGGCTCGAAAAGATGCCGCAGGTCGAGCTGGTGAGCATCGCGCCGGACAGGCGCAAGGACGCCGGCGCCAAGCGCGAGCTGATGGCGGGCGTGGACCTGGTGATCCTGTGCCTGCACGACGACGCGGCGCGCGAATCGGCGGCGATGGTCGACGAGATCGGCCGCGGCGGCGGCAGGAAGCCGCGGATCATCGACGCCTCCAGCGCGCACCGCACGGCCGAAGGCTGGGTGTACGGATTTCCCGAGCTGGCGCCGGCCCAGCGCGATGCGATCGCCCGGGCCGAGCGGGTGACCAACCCCGGCTGCTATCCCACCGGCGCCATCGCGCTGGTGCGTCCGCTGGTGGATGCGGGCGTGCTGCCCACCGACTACCCCGTGGTGCTGCCCTCGGTCAGCGGCTATTCGGGCGGCGGCCGCTCCATGATCGAAGCCTACGAGTCCGGCCAGGCGCCGGCGTACGAACTCTATGGGCTGGGGCTGAAGCACAAGCACCTGCCCGAGATCGTGAAGTACACGGGCCTGGTGCGCCGTCCGATCTTCGTGCCCTCGATCGGCAACTTCCGCCAGGGCATGCTGGTGCAGTTGCCGCTGCACCTGAACACGTTGCCCGGCAAGCCCACGGCGAGCGATCTCGACAACGTGCTGCGCCGCCACTACGAAGGCAGCGAGTGGGTGACCGTGGAGAAGCCGGGTGAGGACGGCAAGCTGGAGCCGCAGGCGCTGAACGACACCAACAAGATGGAGCTGCGCGTGTTCCATAACATGGAGTACGCGCACGCCGTGCTGGTGGCGCGGCTGGACAACCTGGGCAAGGGCGCCAGCGGCGCCGCGGTGCAGAACCTCAAGCTGATGCTGGGGCTGTAGCCCCGGCGAAACTGGTGCTGCAGCCCCGGCGGGCCGCAGCTCAGTCCTCGATGTCGTCGGACTGCAGCACCCGCCGGATCACATCGCCGCCAAAGCCGCGGGCCGCCAGGAAGCGCGCCTGCTTGCCGCGCTGCGCCGCGTCCTGCGGCAGCTCGCCGAATTTCTTGCGCCAGACGGCGCGGGCCCGCTCCACCTCGGACGCCTTGAGGCTGGCCACGGCCAGCGCGACACGTTCGGCATCGAGCCCCTTGGCCTGCAGTTCCTGCCGCACGCGCCCGGCGCCCAGCCGCGGCGCGCGCCGGTTCAGCACCGACTCGACGACCCGCTGTTCGTCGATGAACCCGCGCGCCTGCAGTTCGTCCAGCGCCGTCTTCAGCTGGCCCGGCTCCTGCTCGTGCTGCGCCAGCTTGCGCTCGAGCTCGCGGCGGGAGTGCTCGCGGCCGGCGAGCAGCTTCAGCGCGCGGCCCTTGAGCGACAGCTGGCCGAAGGCCATGTCAGCCTCCGCCGAGCCGCCTCAAGGAGGCTGAAGCCCCCTCGGGGGGCAGCGACCCACACGCAGTGGGGGAGCGTGGGGGCCACATTTCTTTATTCGGCGGCGGTGACGTCGGCGGGGAGCAGCGGGATTTCGAGGCTCTCGCGCACCTTGTTCTCGATCTCGCGTCCGAGCTCGCGGTTCTCGCGCAGGAATTCGCGCGCGTTGTCCCGGCCCTGGCCGATCTTCTCGCCCTTGTAGGCGTACCAGGCGCCCGACTTCTCCAGCACGCCGGCGCCCACGCCCATGTCGATGATCTCGCCCTCGCGGCTGATGCCCTCGCCGAACAGGATGTCGAACTCCGCCGTCTTGAACGGGGGCGCCACCTTGTTCTTGACCACCTTGACCTTGGTCTCGTTGCCGATGGCCTCTTCGCCCTTCTTGATGGTGCCGGTGCGGCGGATGTCCAGGCGCACGGAGGCGTAGAACTTCAGCGCGTTGCCGCCGGTCGTGGTTTCGGGGCTGCCGAACATCACGCCGATCTTCATGCGGATCTGGTTGATGAAGATGACCATGCAGTTGGTGCGCTTGATGCTGGCGGTGAGCTTGCGCAGCGCCTGGCTCATCAGGCGGGCCTGCAGGCCGGGCAGCGAGTCGCCCATCTCGCCTTCGATTTCGGCCTTGGGCACCAGGGCCGCCACCGAGTCGATCACGATCAGGTCGACCGCGCCGGAGCGCACCAGGCTGTCGACGATTTCGAGCGCCTGCTCGCCGGTGTCCGGCTGGGAGATCAGCAGGTCCGACACGTTCACGCCGAGCTTCTGGGCGTACTGGATGTCCAGCGCGTGTTCGGCGTCGACGAAGGCGCACTGGCCGTTCTGGCGCTGCATCTCGGCGATGACCTGCAGCGTCAGCGTGGTCTTGCCCGACGATTCCGGGCCGTAGATCTCGACCACGCGGCCGCGCGGCAGGCCGCCGACGCCCAGCGCGATGTCGAGGCCCAGCGACCCGGTGGAGACCACCTGGATGTCCTCGATCTTCTCGCCTTCGCCCAGCCGCATGATCGTGCCCTTGCCGAACTGCTTCTCGATCTGGGCCAGCGCCGCCTGCAGCGCCTTGGATTTCTCGCTGTCCGCGGGTGCGATCCGGGTTCCCTTGACTTGTGCGTCCATGGTGGGTTTCTCCTTTGCCATCAATGATTTAGGTTGGGAGCACCCACTGGTTCGACGAACAGGCTGGATGCATGCCCAGTAATGTAACGGCCGAGGTCGCATCCGGACAACCGATTTTTTGGTCAGTTTGCCTTACGATGCGGCATGGCCACACATGACGACGGCTGGCGCCTCATCCACCTGGGCCGGCTCCTGGGCCACGCGATGCGCCGCTTCGACGAGCGCGTGCTGCACCTCATGGCGCACAACATCGACGTGCCGCTGGCGCTGTCGAACCTGGCCGCCCGCGCGCAGATCAGTGCAGCGCACATCCACATCACCCGCCACCTCGATTTGCAGGGCACCCGGCTGACCGAGCTGGCGCTGAAGGCGGGGATGACCAAGCAGGCCATGGGCGACCTGGTGGACCAGTGCGAGGCCTGGGGCCTGGTCACGCGCGAGCCGGATGCGCGCGATGCGCGCGCCCGCGTCGTGCAGTTCACGCCGACGGGCCTGTTGTGGCTGCAGGCCTTCAAGGACGCCGTGGCGCAGGCGGAGCGGGAGTTCCGCGTGGAAGTGGGGCCCGACGTGGCGACGGTGGTGAAGATCGGGCTGGAGGCCTATGCGGGCGGCCATCCGTGATGGCGGGGTCGCTTTGCGAACCCGCCCTACGGGGAGACGGGGCCCGTAGGCCGGGTTCGCGCAGCGACCCCGGCGTACTCGTGTGTCCGCGACGCACGCCGTAGGCCGGGTTCGCGCAGCGACCCCGGCATGCCCGTGTGTCCGCGACGCACACCGTAGGCCGGGTTCGCGCAGCGACCCCGGCGTGCCCGTGTGTCCGCGCCGCACGCCGTAGGCCGGGTTCGCGCAGCGACCCCGGCGGGCCCGCCTAGAATCGCCGCAACAAGCGCCCACCACGAGGCGCACACCGGAGACAGGGCATGCGCATCCTCATCGCCGAAGACGACCAGGTGCTGGCCGACGGACTGCTGCGCAGCCTGCGCGCAGCCGGCGCAGCGGTGGACCATGTGGCCAGCGGCACCGAGGCCGACGCGGCGCTGCGGACCAACAACGAGTTCGACCTGCTGATCCTCGACCTCGGGCTGCCCCGGATGCACGGGCTGGAAGTGCTGCGCAAGCTGCGCGCGCGCGGCACCGCCCTGCCGGTGCTGATCCTCACCGCGGCCGACGGCATCGACGAGCGCGTCAAGGGCCTCGACCTCGGCGCCGACGACTACATGGCCAAGCCCTTCGCCTTGTCCGAGCTCGAGGCGCGGGTGCGCGCGCTGACCCGCCGCGGCATGGGCGCCTCCACCAGCACCATCAAGCACGGCCCGCTGGTGTACGACCAGGCCGGGCGGGTGGCCACCATCGACGGCAAGATGGTGGAGCTGTCGGCCCGCGAGCTCGGGCTGCTGGAGGTGCTGCTGCAGCGCGCCGGCCGCCTGGTCAGCAAGGACCAGCTCGTCGAGCGGCTGTGCGAGTGGGGCGAGGAGGTGAGCAACAACGCCATCGAGGTGTACATCCACCGCCTGCGCAAGAAGATCGAGAAGGGCCCGATCCGCATCGCCACCGTGCGCGGCCTGGGCTACTGCCTCGAGAAGATCCCGTGACCGCGGACGTGACGCACGCATGAAGATCTTCCAGCGCGAACAGCGCTCGCTGTTCGGCGAGATCCTGGACTGGATGCTCACGCCGCTGCTGCTGCTGTGGCCGGTGAGCCTGGCGCTCACCTGGCTGGTGGCGCAGAGCATCGCAGGCAAGCCCTTCGACCGCGCGCTCGAATACAACGTGCAGGCGCTGGCCCAGCTGGTCAACGTGCAAGGCGGGCGGGTGAGCTTCACGCTGCCGCAGCCGGCCCGCGAGATCCTGCGCGCGGACGACTCCGACCAGGTCTATTACCAGGTGGTGGGCCCGCGCGGCGAGCTGCTCTCGGGCGAGAAGGACTTCCCGCCGCCGCCCGAGGACGAGCGCCCGACCCCCGGCGAGACCCGGCTGCGCGACGCCGAGATGCGCGGCCTGGACGTCCGCATCGCCTACACCTGGGTCAATCCCCCCGCGCCCGGGACCGCCCCCGCGCTGGTGCAGGTGGCCGAGACGCGGGAAAAGCGCTCGGTGCTGGCCACCGAGATCATCAAGGGCGTGATGCTGCCGCAGCTGGTGATCCTGCCGATCGCGGTGCTGCTGGTGTGGCTGGCCCTGGTGCGCGGCATCAAGCCGCTGTCGGAGCTGGAGGAGCGCATCCGCGCGCGGGACCCGGAGGACCTGAGCCCGCTGGACGAAAAGGTGGTGCCGCTGGAAGTGGCGCCGCTCGTGTCTTCCGTCAACGACCTGCTGACACGCCTGAAGGCCTCGATCGCGACGCAGAAGCGGTTCCTCGCCAACGCCGCGCACCAGCTGAAGACGCCGCTGGCGGGACTGCGCATGCAGGCCGACCTGGCCGAGCGCGAGCAGTTCAACACGCAGGAGTTGAAGCAGTCGCTCAAGCAGATCGGCCGCTCCAGCATGCGGGCCACCCACACCGTCAACCAGCTGCTGGCGCTGGCGCGCGCCGAGAGCAGCGGCAAGGCGCTGGGGCGCCAGCCCTGCGACCTGGCCGCGCTGGCGATGGAGGCGGTGCGGGACACCGTGCCGCGCGCGATGGACCGGCACATCGACATCGGCTACGACGGCGCCGAGCCGGGGACCCCGGGTGTCACGCTGCAGGGAAGCCCCACCCTGCTGAAGGAGCTGATCCGCAACCTCCTGGACAACGCGGTGATCTACACGCCGTCCACCGCGCAGCAGCCTGGGGTGGTCACGGCCCGCGTGCTCGCGGACCCCTTCGGCCGCGTGCTGGTGCTGCAGGTGGAGGACACCGGCCCCGGCATTCCCCAGGGAGAGCGCGAGCTGGTGCTGCAGCCGTTCTACCGGGCCCTGGGCACCAACGTCGACGGTTCCGGACTGGGCTTGCCGATCGTGCTGGAGATCGCGCGCCAGCACCGCGCGGTGATAGCGATCGAGGATGCGCGGCCGGGGCACGTGCCGCCAGGAACGCGAGTGACCGTGCGCTTCGACGCGGCGGCGGCCGACGAGGCCGATGCCTAAGGCTTGAACAGGTTCAACTGCAGCCGCTCGCGCTCGATGGCGCGGGCCACGCCAGGCAGTTGCGCGACCTTCTGCACATGGGCCCACAGCGCCGGGTAGCTGGTCGGGTCGATCTGCGCAAAGCCGCCCCAGCGCAGCAGCACCAGCGCGTACGCATCCAGCGGGCCGAAGCGATCGCCGCCCAGGAAGCCCGCGCCGGCCTTCGCGGCCATCGTCTCGATGTCGCCCAGCAAGCGGGCGTACACCTTGGCATTGAACGCCTTGAGCTCGGCCTGCGCCTCCGGCGTGCCGGCGAACTTGAACGGCATGAACACGTGCGTGAAGGTGGGGTGCACGGTGTTGTTCATCCAGGCCAGCGTCTCCAGCACGCGCGCGCGCGCCAGCGGGTCGCGCGGCAGGAACTGCTGTTCGGGAAACTTCGCATCGAGCCAGGTCACGATGGCCAGGATCTGGGTGATGGTCTCGCCGCCGTCCACCAGCACCGGGACCTGCCCGCGCGGATTGACCGCCTTGAAGGCGGCCTCGTTCTGCTCGCCCTTGTGCAGCTTGACCATCACCGGCTCGAACGCGGCGCCCGTGGTTTCCAGCAAGGCGTGGGGCACGAAGGAACAGGCGCCGGGGGCGAAGTACAGCTTCATCGACATGACGGTCTCCAGGGGTTCGCGCTCAGCGGCACGATTGCAGGGTCCGGGTGTTCAGGGGCGCGGCCAGCTCGGCCAGCCGCGAACGCAGATTGTCGTCCACTGCCGGCAGCAGCAGGCGTTGGCCGCGCTGCTCCGGCCGCTCCTGCACCACGCGCGCGGTCTGCACGCCGCGTTCGGCCAGCGCCTGCAGCTGCCGGTTGGCGGCGGCCTCGTTCGGATAGCTGCCCAGCGACAAGCCGGGCTCCAGCTCGGGGTTCGAGGGCGACTCGAAAGTGATGCCGAGTTGCCGCAGTTCGGCGCGCTTGCGCGCCACCTGTTCGACGCCCGCATAGCGGCCCATGTAGACGATCCAGCGTGCCGGCTCCACCACCGGGTCCAGTCTCCACGATCCGGAGGGCCAGGACTCCAGCGCGGTGCGCAGCGGGAAGATCTGGGCATCTTCCAGCGCCGGGGTCTGAAGACATTCCGGTGGCCGGGGGGCTTGCGCCACCACGGTCTCGACGCGCCGCAGTTCGTCCGGCCGCAGGATCCGCACCGACTCCGGCCGCACCTGCTGTTGCAGGCGCTGCGGCTCGGACTGCTGCGCCGGGCCCAGCCCCCACGGCAGCAGGTAGCCCTGCGACCAGGCGAGGAAGCCGCCATTGGCCAGCAGCAGGACGAGGACGATGAAGCGCAGCATGGGGTGGTCAACGGGCCGCGGGCCGCACGCTCACCTCGGAGCTGCTGATGGCTTGCAGGCCCGCGGCAGTATGCACCAGCAGGCTGCCGCCGGCGTCCACGCCCTGCGCGGTTCCGGCCGTCCCGTCGCTCAGCTGCACCGCGCGGCCGCGCAGTGCGTCGCGCTGTTCGAAGCGGTGCCGGAAAGCCGCGAAACCATCGCGCTCGAAGCGCTGCACATCGCGCACCAGGGGCCCAGCGATGCGTTCCAGCACCGCCGGGCCGTCCGCCTGAGGCAACAGTTCACGCAAGGCCGCGGGCGGCGTCGACAAGCCCCCGGGCGGGCGCGGCGCGATGTTCAGCCCGATGCCGATGACGGCGTACCGGGCGCCGGCGGCGCCATCGCCGAAGCTGGCCGTCTCGATCAGGATCCCGCCCAGCTTGCGGTCGCCCAGCCACAGGTCGTTGGGCCACTTGAGCACGATGTCCGGATGCAGGGCCTCCGCCACGCTGGCGCCGACGGCCAGGGACAGCCCCGACCAGTCGGCGGGCGCCAGCGGCAGGCCCAGCGAGAAGGTGAGCGAGTCGCCGGCGCTGCTGAGCCAGTCACGTCCCAGGCGGCCGCGGCCGGCGTTCTGCTGCTCCGCCACCAGCAACACCGGGTCGCCCAGCCCCTTGCGGGCCCGGCGCATCAGCTCGGTGTTCGTCGAATCCAGCAGCGGCAGCACTTCGACCGTGAAGCCGGGCAGCAGCGGCGCCACCGCCTCCCAGATCGCTTCGGCCCGCCAGATCATCTTTTCCTATCTGCGGCGCTTGGGCGCCAGCAGGGTGCCGCGGCAGTTCTTGCTGCCGCACCAGCAGGGGTATTCGGCCTTGAGTTTCTTCGTGTACGGCTCGTCGATGATCAGGCCATAGTCGTAGTTCAGCTCTTCTCCCACCTTGATGTTGCGCAGGGCCTTGATGAACACCCGGCCGTCGTCCTCGTCGGCCTCGCAATTGGGGTTGCAGCTGTGGTTGATCCAGCGGGAGGCATTGCCGCCGACCGCCGCGTCGATGACCCGGCCATCGTCCACATGGAAGTAGAAGGTATGGTTGGGGTCTTCCGGATTCCAGGGATGACGACGCTGCGCCTCTTTCCACGTGATGATTTCGCCCACATATTCGATCAGGGTCTCGCCCTCGGCGATGGGCTGGACCGCGAAGACCCCCTTGCCGTGGACGCCCGACTTGCGGACCTGGATTCTGCGATTCGATTTCGGGGCTGGCTTGGCGGGCGTTGCGGGCATTCGGGAAATTCTGTTAATTTGAACTCGTACACGTGTGCGCGTGCGTGTGCGCGTACGCGCGCGGAAAAGCGTGGATTGTATGAACAGACCAGGACATGGCGCCGCAAGGCCCCTAGTTGACCCGTGACCAAGACCCTAGTGATTGCCGAAAAACCATCAGTTGCCCAGGACATCGTCCGGGCGCTCACCCCCGTGGCCGGCAAGTTCGAGAAGCACGACGAGTACTTCGAGAGCGAGAAGTACGTCGTCACCAGCGCGGTGGGCCACCTCGTGGAGATCCACGCTCCGGAAGAGTTCGACGTCAAGCGCGGCAAGTGGAGCTTCGCCCACCTGCCCGTCATCCCGCCCTACTTCGACCTGAAGCCGGTGGACAAGACCAAGTCGCGCCTGAACGCGGTGGTCAAGCTGGCGAAGCGCAAGGACGTGACCGAGCTGGTGAACGCCTGCGACGCCGGGCGCGAGGGCGAGCTGATCTTCCGGCTGATCGAGCAGTTCGCCGCCGGCGAGAAAAAGCCGGGCACCGCGAAGGCCGCCGGCGGCCTCGGCAAGCCGATCCGGCGCCTGTGGCTGCAGTCGATGACCCCGCAGGCCATCCGCGACGGCTTCGACAAGCTGCGCAGCGACAAGCAGATGCAGGGCCTGGCCCATGCAGCGCGTTCGCGCTCGGAGGCGGACTGGCTGGTGGGCATCAACGGCACCCGCGCGATGACCGCGTTCAACTCGCGCGACGGCGGCTTCTTCCTCACCACGGTCGGGCGGGTGCAGACACCGACGCTGGCCATCGTGGTCGAGCGCGAAGAGCAGATCCGCAAGTTCATCAGCCGCGACTACTGGGAGATCCACGGCAGTTTCCTGGCGGACGCGGGTGAATATCCCGGCAAGTGGTTCGACCCCAAGTGGAAAAAGGACGCCGAGGACCCGGAAAAGCGGGCCGACCGCGTCTGGAGCCAGAAGGAAGCCCAGGCCATCGCCGATGCCGTGCGCGGCAAGGCTGCCACCGTCACGGAAGAATCGAAGCCGACCACCCAGGCCGCGCCCGGCCTGTTCGACCTGACCTCGCTGCAGCGGGAGGCCAATGGCCGCTTCGGCTATTCGGCCAAGACCACGCTGTCGATCGCGCAGTCCCTCTACGAGCGCCACAAGGCGCTGACCTATCCGCGGACGGACTCGCGCCACCTGCCGCAGGACTACCTGCCGGTGGTGCACGAGACCATGGGCATGCTGGCCTCCAGCGACATGCGCCACCTCGCGCCCTTCGCCAGGCAGGCCATCGACGAGCAGTACGTCAAGCCGGTCAAGCGCGTGTTCGACGACACCAAGGTGTCGGACCACTTCGCCATCATCCCGACGCTGCAGGCCCCCAGCGGCCTCTCCGACGCCGAGCAGAAGGTCTACGACCTGGTGGTGCGCCGTTTCCTGGCGGTGTTCTTCCCGAGCGCGGAGTACCTGGTCACCACCCGCATCAGCCAGGCGGTGGGCCACCACTTCAAGACCGAGGGCAAGGTGCTGGTCAAGCCGGGCTGGCTGGCCATCTACGGCAAGGAAGCGGCCTCCGAGGTGGAGGACGCCAAGGAAGGCGACAAGGGCCAGAACCTGGTGCCGGTGAAGCCCGGCGAGATGGTGCGCACCGAAAGCGTCGAGGTCAAGGGCCTGAAGACGCGGCCGCCGGCCCGCTACAGCGAAGCGACGCTGCTCGGCGCCATGGAAGGCGCCGGCAAGTTCGTGGAGGACGACGAACTGCGCGAGGCGATGCAGGAGAAGGGCCTGGGCACGCCGGCCACGCGCGCCTCCATCATCGAAGGCCTGATCAACGAGAAGTACATGCTGCGCGAGGGGCGCGAGCTGATCCCCACCGCCAAGTCCTTCCAGTTGATGACGCTGCTGCGCGGCCTGGGCGTGGAGGAGTTGAGCAAGCCGGAGCTGACCGGCGAATGGGAATACAAGCTGGCGCAGATGGAGCACGGCAAGCTGTCGCGCGACCAGTTCATGCAAGAGATCGCCGACATGACCAAGCGCATCGTCATGAAGGCCAAGGAGTACGACCGCGACACGGTGCCGGGCGACTACGCCACGCTGACGACACCGTGCCCCAACTGCGGCGGGGTGGTGCAGGAGTCCTATCGCCGCTACAACTGCGTCGGCAAGAAGGGCGCCGAGCCTTGCGGCTTCTCCTTCACCAAGATCCCGGCCGGCCGCGCCTTCGAGCTGGCCGAGGTGGAGCAGTTCCTGGAGAACAAGCGCGTCGGGCCATTGCAGGGCTTCCGCTCCAAGGCGGGCTGGCCGTTCACCGCCGAACTGGCGCTGGCGTACGACGAGGAAGAGAAGAACTGGAAGCTGGAGTTCGACTTCGGCAAGGAAGACAACCCCGCCGAGACCGGCGAAGTGGTCGACCTGTCGGCGCAGGAGCCGCTGGGCCCCTGCCCGAAGTGCGGCCACAAGGTCTTCGAGTGGGGCAGCAACTACGTCTGCGAACGCGCGGTGCCGACGCAGGACCATCCCACGCCCACCTGCGACTTCCGCAGCGGCAAGATCATCCTGCAGCAACCGGTGGAGCGCGAGCAGATGGCCAAGCTGCTGGCCACGGGCAAGACCGACCTGCTGGACAAGTTCGTGTCCATGCGCACCCGGCGGCCTTTCAAGGCTTTCCTGGCGTGGGATGCGGAAGCGGGCAAGGTGAATTTCGAGTTCGAGCCGCGCAAGTCGAAGTTCCCGCCGCGCAAGGGTGCGGGCGCGGCGACCAAGGGCACGGCCGTGACGCGGGGGAAGGCGAAGGAGCCGCCGGCGCCGTACAAGGCCACGGCCAAGGCCGCGAAGGCGGTCGTCGCCAGGAAAGCGCCGGCGAAGAAAGCCGCGCCGGCCAAGAAGGCCGCGGCCAGGAAGGCGCCGGCCGGCACGCTCAAGCCGAGCGCCGAACTGGCCGCGGTGATCGGCGACGGCCTGGTGGCGCGCACCGAGGTGATCAAGAAAATCTGGGACTACATCAAGGCCAACGGGCTGCAGGACGCGACCAACAAGCGGGCCATCAACGCCGACCCCAAGCTGGCCAAGGTGTTCGGCAAGCCGCAGGTGACGATGTTCGAGCTGGCCGGGATCGTGGGCAAGCACCTGACCTGACTTTGGTTCATCATTCCAACCGCCCAACAACGACTGGAGGCTCCCCATGAACCGTGTCCTGATCCCCGCCATCCTCGCGCTGGCCGCCACCGGCGCCCACGCCGCCGGCTTCAAGCTGGAAAGCGCCGACATCAAGGCCAACAGCACGATGGACAAGAAGTTCGAGGCCAACGTGTTCGGCTGCGGCGGCGAGAACAAGTCGCCCGCGCTCAAGTGGAGCGGCGCGCCCAAGGACGCGAAGAGTTTCGCCGTCACGGTGTACGACCCGGATGCGCCCACCGGCTCCGGCTGGTGGCACTGGTCGGTGATCAACATCCCCGCGACGGTGACCGAGCTCAAGCCCGACGCCGGCAACGTGAGCAACGCCAACCTGCCGCAGGGCGCGCGCCAGGTCCGCATCGACTACGGCACGGCCGCCTGGGGCGGCGCCTGCCCGCCGCCCGGCGACAAGCCGCACCGCTACGTGTTCACCGTGCACGCGCTCAAGACCGACAAGCTGGACATCCCCGCGGACGCGACCGCGGCGCTGGCCGGCTTCATGATCAACGCCAACGCCATCGGCAAGGCGACCTTCACGGCGAAGTACGGGCGGCCGAAGGCGAAGTGATCACCGCGCCGCCGCCTTCGCCCGAGGAGAAACTGCGGCTGCGCAGCATCCTCGTGGCCGCGGCGGTGCTGCTGGGCATCCTTTGGCTGCACCTGCTGTCCGCGGTGTTCGCGGGGCTGGCGGGCTACGTGCTGTATCGCAAGGTCAGCGCGTTCACCGGGCCGGAGCAGGGTGACTGGCGCAACCGGACGGTGCGCTGGCTGCTGGTCTTCACCGCCGTCGCGGGCCTGGTCGGGGGTGTGCTCTTCGCCTTCGAGCTGCTGTTAAAATCGGGCGGCCTCGGCCGGCTGATGCAGCTGCTGGCAGACACGCTGGACCAGATCCGCGCGACCGCGCCGCAATGGGTGGTGGACCGGTTGCCGGAGTCGGCTGACGCCGTGCAGCACGCGGTCAGCAACTGGTTGCGCGCGCACGCCGGGGAGATGCAGCGCTGGGGCGGCGAGGCGCTGAAGATCCTGGTGCACATCATCATCGGCCTGGCGATCGGCCTCATGGCGGCAGCCGCCAGGCGCCATCCCGACGCGGCGCCGAGCCGGCCGTTGATCCTGCTGGCGCAGGGGCGGCTGCAGAACCTGGCCACCGCATTCGGCGACGTCTTCTCCGCGCAGCTGCGCATCTCGTTCATCAACGCCTCCCTCACCGGCATCTACCTGCTGGTGATCCTGCCGGCGCTGGGCTACCGCGTGCCGCTGGCGCCGACGCTGGTGGGCTTCACCTTCTTCGCCAGCCTGTTGCCCATCGTCGGCAACCTGCTGTCGAATGCCGCGATCACGGTGGCGGCCCTGACCGTGTCGATGTGGCTGGGCGTTGCCTCGCTGGGCTTCCTGGTGGTGGTCCACAAGCTGGAGTACTTCCTCAACGCGCGCATCGTCGGGGGCCGCACCAATGTGCCCACCTATGCGATGCTGGCCTCCATGCTGGTGCTCGAAGCAGCGTTCGGCGTCGCCGGCCTGGTGGCGGCGCCGATCTACGCCGCGTGGGTCACCCGCGAACTGCGCGAAGGCGGTTGGGTCTAGGCGCCAGCGCGGCGCCGCCGCAGCGGGCAAGACCGCTCCTATATGATGGTCATCATATAGGCGTATCCTGCGGTCCCTCTTCTGCTGAAGACCATGGACCAAGCCCCCGGCACCCGCAAGCAGCGGACGCACGACCGCATCCTGGACACGGCAGCGCGCGTGCTGCGCGCAACCGGCTTCCAGGGCGTCGGCGTCGCGGACATCATGAAGCGCGCGGGCCTCACCCACGGCGGCTTCTATGCCCACTTTCCGTCGCGTGACGCGCTGCTGGCCGAAGCGCTGCTGCGCGCGGGCGAGGACAGCCATGCGCGGCTGGCACGCTCCATCGCCGCCGGCGAAAAGAAGGACGGCCCGTTTCGCGCGCTCGTCGAAAGCTACCTGTCGGACCGTCACCTGGCATCCGCCGAAAGCGGGTGTCCCGTGGCCGCGCTGGCCTCCGAGCTGCCGCGTCAATCCGACCCCGTCCGCGCCGCCGGCGCGACGCGGGTGCAGTCCCTCATGGCCACGGTCGCTGCCACCATGGAACCAGGCGTTGCAGCGGAGTCGGCCGGCGTCGTCGCCGCCCAGCTCGTGGGCGCGCTGCAGATCGCGCGTGCGCTGGGCGACAACGCCAAGGGCCGGCGCCACCTGGCCGCGGCGCGGCGCTTCCTGCTGGAGCAATTCGAATCATGAGCACCGTGGCCCTCGCGCCCAACGCCGCCACGCAAAGGATGCTGGACGGGCCGGTGCTGCCGACGTTGCTGCGCCTGGCGACGCCCAACGTGCTGGGCCTGTTCGCCAACACGGTGGTGATCGGGTTCGATGGCTACATCGTCGGGCGGCTCGGTGCCGATGCCCTTGCCGGTGTCGCCGTGGTCCTGCCGCTCGCCATGCTGATGCTGCAGATGTCCGCCGGGGGCCTGGGCGGCAGCACGACGGCCGTGGTGGCGCGCGCGCTCGGCGCCGGTGATGCGCCACACGCCACGCAGCTGGCGCGGCACGCCCTGCTGCTCGGGCTGGCCGCGTCCTTGCTGTTCACGCTCGTCGCTTCCGGGTCTGCGCTGTACGGCGCGATGGGCGCGCGCGGCGGGGTGCTGGCGCAGGCCAGCAGCTATGCCGCGGTGCTGTTCGCCGGCGCCGCCGCGGTGTGGTCTGTCAACGTGCTCGCAGGCATCGCGCGAGGCACCGGCGCCATGGGCTCCGCAGCCCTGGCACTGGTGGGAACGACGGCGATGCACCTGGTGCTGTGTCCGCTGCTCGTCTTCGGCGCCGGGCCGGTGCCGGCCCTGGGCGTGGCCGGCGCGGCGGCGAGCACCGTGACATGCAGCACCGTGTCGGCGCTGGGCCTGCTCGCGTGGCTGTCGCGTCGCAAGGCCGCCGTTCGCATCATCGGGCCCGCATGGAAACTGCGGTCCGCCACCTTCCGGCAGATCCTGAAGCTCGCGCTGCCGTCGGCGATGAATCCCGTGCTGAGCAACGGATCGATCGCCGTCGCCACGGCCTACGTGGCCACCTTCGGCAGCCTCGCGGTGGCCGCGTACGGCATCGCCGCCCGGCTGGAGTACATCCTGGTTCCCATCGCCTTCGGCATCGGCAGCGCGCTGACCGCCATGGTCGCCACCAACCTGGGCGCACGGCAACCGGCGCGCGCCAAGCGCGTCGCGTGGGTCGGCGCCGGACTGGTGTGGGGCGTGACCGGCCTGATCGGCGTCGGGGCCGCATTGTGGCCGCAGGCGTGGATGGCTCTGTTCAGCAGCGATCCGACGGTGCTGGCCATGGGCAACACCTACCTGCGCATCGTGGGCGGCGCCTATGGCTTCTTCGGTTTGGGGCTCGCCTTGTTCTTCGCGTCGCAAGGCGCCGGACGGCTCTCCTGGCCGCTGGTGGCCAGCACGGCACGCCTCGTCGTCGTGGGCGTGGGCGGCTGGCTGGTGCTCCGCGTTCTTGGCGGATCGGCCGAATCGTTGTATGCGGTCATCGCAGGCAGCCTGTTGGTGATGGGCGTGACGCTTGCGACGGCGACCTGGCTGTCGAACTGGGCGACGGGCCGGCAGGCTGCATAGTTGAGGGCTTGCTGAAGGGAGTTGATGTGCCGACAGTCCTGTCTCTCTTGTCCGGCCTGGACCTGAACATGGCGGTCGTGGAGCTTTCCGGAATCACGCTGTCCGGTCCACTGGTCGCCCCGGTGCCCCGGACGGACGACCGTTCCGCGCCGGGGACCACCGTGCCCGCAGCCTCCTGGTCGCTCGGCCCTTTGGCGACGGCCGAAGGCGCCATCCGCGCCGAGATCGTGGATGCGCACCTGGTGTTCGACGCCGACGTCACGGTGCCGATCCGCCAGGGGCGGATCCATTTCAACGACGCCACGGTCGAACATGTCGGGCCGGATTCGCGCATGGGCGTGAGCCGGATGGGCATCTACGTCGACGCGCCGAACGGGCGCAGCTATCTCTACCAGTTTCCTGCCACGCCGGTGTCGGGTGTCCAGTACGAACAGCGCGGCGCCTTGCTCGGCGCGAGGGTCTCCGACCGTGGCAGCCTGGAGTTGCAGCCGTTTGCGGAGGCGCTGTTGGGACAGCTTGGGGGCGGCCACGGGCTTGGCGTCACCGAGCAAGCCCGCTTGTTGTTCGACCGCACCGCCGTCAAGGGTGAGGTGCGTCTGGCCGACGGCCAGCTTGCCCTGCCGGGCGTGCAAGCCGACATGGTGGGCCGTGCGAAGGGCCACAACACGGTTCGCGTGCACTCGGAGTCGGTCGGCCGCGGGCTGACCGTCGAGGTCGATTCGTTATCGGCCCGGAATGCGCAGATCCATGCAGGCGACGTGCGATTTCACTGCGACGAAATCACGGCAGCCCTGGGCCTTCGACTTTTCATCGAAGGGACGCAATTGCGATTCACGATGGAGATCGCGAAGTTGCGGCTCTCAGGGCTGCGGAAGATGGCCTAAGGACGGGGTTGGCTGGCCGCGTCACGCGCGCCCCGCCGTTGACCCGGGCGCTGCGGCTCGCTGGCTGCATCGGCGGGCGCGGATGCAGCTGGCGCGGCAGGTGCTGCTGCACCTGACGGGCGCGGGCGCCGGCGCTCGGATCCGTCGGCAGCGGATGCACCCGGCGCGGCCGCCGCCGGTGCCGTTTCCCTCGCCTGGCGCGCACGCTGGCGTCCAGCGGCTCCCGGCTCGGCAGGCGCCGAAGCGGGACCGGCCGCGGCAGAACTCGGCGCCGCCGGGCGTGCCGCCGGTGTGGCCGGTGTCGCCGGTGTGGCGGGCGAAGCTGCACCGGGTGGTGTCGCCGATGTTGCGCGATCGGAACCTCGGCCGCCTTCCTCCCTGGCGTTGCGTGGACGCGGGCGTCCAGATGCGCCGGCATCGGCGGGAGCGGATGCCGGACCGGCGGCGGCCGAAGCCGGCGGCGCCGGCCGGGCGGCGGGAGTCGGCGCCGCCGGTGTTGCGGGCGTTGCCGGTGCTGCCGGCGTAGCGGCGGCAGGCGGGGTCGCCGGCGTGGCAGCAGGCCTGCCCGGTGCAGCGGATGCGGGTGCGGCAGGCCTGCCCGGTGCAGCCGATGCCGGTGCGGCAGCGGCGGGGGCGGCAGCCGCGGGTGCCGCGGAAGCCGGTGCGCCGGGTGCGGCGGCTGCGGGCGCACCGCCATCACGCTGCCGGCGGCTGCGCCGCTCGGCTGCGGCCGACGACGCCGCTGCGGGCGCCTTCGGCACTTCGACAGCCTTGGTTTCCGGCACCACCTTGACTGCCGCCGCACTGGCGGGTGCAGCCGGCTTGATGGCGGCGACGGCGGCTGCATCGAGCGGCTTGCCCGCATTGGCGGCCAGCGCGGCTTGCTTGGCTGCGAAGGACGGCTGCGGCGGCGGCGGTGCGACCTGGGCGACGACCGCGCGGCGCGGGGGCGCCTCGGGGGGCCGCCCGGCCGGTGCCGATGCAGCACCCACCACGCTGATCCGCAGCGGGACCACCGGGGGCGCCGCCAGGACGGCCCCGGCCCGGAAGCCCTGGTCCGTGATGCGGATGGTCACGCGTGCCACGGGTTGCGACTGCGAAAACGCGGCGGCGGGCACCGCGACGATCGCCCCGGGCACCTGTCGGTTCTTATAGGTGACGGTGATGTTGCGATTGTCGTAATGGTTGGTGACGACCTGGCGGTCGACGCGTGCATTGCTGGCGTTCAGGCTGTAGAAGTATTCGCGGCTGGTGGTGTAAGACGGGCGATACACGTCACGCGGCCCGAGCGGGAACCAGGCGACCGTGCCATTGGCAGCGCCGGGAGTGCCGGTCCCCACGAAGGCCACCACTGCCGGCGCGTAGACCGGTCGCGTGTTGGCCGGGCCGGGCACCCAGCCCCAGCTGTTGTCCACGCGCATCCAGCGACCGTAATGCGACGGCGCGAATCCCCACGGGGCATCGTCGATCCACGTCCAGCCCCACGGATCCACCCAGGCCCAATGGCCGTCACGGTAAGGCGCCCAGTCGGCAGCCACACGGCGCGGGATCCACACGGGGCCGACGTCGGGAACCGTGCGCCAGGTCCCGTGCTGGTCGAGGTCTTCGAAGCCGATCATTTCGGCCGAAACGTAGCGGCGCGATGGCGACGTGTCCCAGCGACGGTCGCGGCCCGCGACCCAGCGATCGAATTCGTCGGGCGCGCGCAGCGCAAGGACGTCGTAATCGTCGAGCTCCCCGCCATAGAAAGCGAAGCTCTGGCGCTCGTTGACGAAGAACGCGCGGCGCTCGGCGAACACTTGCGCCCGCCCTTGCAGGACCGCTACGGTGGTCGAGTCATCTCGCGGGCTGACGTCGATGCGATAGCTGCCCGGCCGGCGGATGGAAAAAGCCAGGTTGGGCGTGTCGATCTCGACGATCTCTCCGCGGTCGAGGCGGCGCACGCGCACGTGCAGCGTGCCCTCCGTCAACTGGATCTGCGTGGTGCGGTCGTCGACGTTGAGCAGCGTGAGGTCGGTGCCGCCGCCAGCGCGAACCGCCACGGCGCCCAGCTGCAGTTCAGCGCGCGCGCCGCGCTCGACCCACAGGCGGTCGCCGGTGGTGAACGGGCGGTTGACGATCGCGCGGCCCCAGTCGCGCTCGCCGCCGGGCGAGAAGCTGGCATTGCCGCTGACATAAGCGAGGCGCGCGACGCGGGTGGGTGGATCGGCGAGGGCCGTGCCGGCCAGCACCGCGAAAAGCAGGAACGAAAGCAGCGCGCGAGCGCGTGAGAGGACCATGAATAGTCTCCAGGATGCCAATGATGAGTTCTAGGGGCGAATGCGCAACCCTTATAACGTTTCGGTTGGAAGGGTCGCCGACACGCGAGGGTAACTGGTGTTTCAAGACTGACTTTGCTCAGTCACGGCGCCGCGGAATGAGTGGCGCCCTGGATCGCAGCCACCACCGCGTCGCCAAAGCAAGGGCAATCCCCGATGACAACCCAATCCCTGGCGGTCTACCCTTGGTAATACCACGGTAAGGCATCCCTCCCCACGGGCTGCCGCAATCTCCCAAAGGCCCCCCGATGTCCAGAGACGAAGCACGCTCACCGCACGCGATCGCGGTACCACGATGGCCGGCGATCGGCCTCGCCAACGACCACGCCGGGTTCCTGCTGAAGGGATTCGTCACCAGCGTCCTCAAGCAGCACTGCGACCAGATCATCGACGTCGGCGCCAATTCCGAAGCGCCGGTCGATTTTCCGGATGTCACGCGCCAGGCCATCTCGCTGATCCAGACCGGAAAGGTCAAACGCGTCATCCTCGTCTGCGGCACCGGCGCCGGCGCCTGCATCGCAGCCAACAAGATCCCCGGCATCCGCGCCGCCGTCTGCCACGACACCTTCGTGGCGCGCCAGGCCGTCGAGCACGACGACGTCAACGTGATGTGCATCGGCGCATGGATCGTCGGGCCGCAGGTGGCCCGCGACGTGATCGAGACCTTCCTCTCCGCCGAATTCAGCACGGAAGAGCATTTCCGCCGGCGCGTCGAAAAGCTCGGCGACCTGGAGCGGGAAGCAGCCAGGGCCCTGATGCAGGGAAGCCAGAAGGGCTGAACCGTTTCCAGGATGGACAAACCGATCAAGATCACCCAGCAGGCCGACGCCAAGGAAGACGGCTACGACCGCGTGCTGTCCTTCCTGCGGGGCGAGCTGATGTCGGGCCGCCTGAAGACGGGCGACCGGCTGCTGCCCGAACGCGACCTCGCCAGCGCGCTCGGCGTGAGCCGGCCGGTGATCCGCGAGGCGCTGACCGCGTTGTCCACGCTGGGCGCAGTGGAGATCAAGCGGGGCTTCGGCACGGTGGTGCGCGAGCCCAACTTCACGGCGCTCGCCGATTACTTCAGCCTGGTGCTCGCCCAGCAGGCCGGCGCCGTGGACGACGTGATGCAGGCGCGCATCGCCATCGAGCGGCAGGCGATCCGCCTGGCGTGCATGCGCGCGCAGGCGCCCGACCTGGACCGGTTGTCGCAGGCGTTGCAGGCGATCAAGGAAACCATCGACGATCCCGCACGCGGCGGCGCGGCGGACTTCCACTTCCACTCGATGATCGTGGAAGCGTCCCACTCCCCCGCGCTCGCCAGCGTTTACGCCGCCGTCGCCAAGCTGCTGCAGGAGTCGCACCTGGAACGCAGGAAGGTGATCGCCAGCGTCCCCGCAGTGGATGCGTACCTGATCGACCATCACGAATCGGTCCTGGTGGCGATCCGCCGAAGGAATCCGGCGGAAGCGGATGCGCTGCTGCTGGAACACTTCGAGATCGGTGCCAACCTGCGCGAGGACGCCGCCGCGGCGGCCGCCAGGCAACGCGGCCCCCGGCGCAGCACCCAACGCGCATGACTCCTGAGATCGTCGTCTTCGGCAGCCTGAACATGGACCTGGTGGTCCGTGTGGCGCGCGCTCCGCGCGGCGGCGAGACGCTGCAGGGGCTTTCGTTCTTCACCAATCCGGGCGGCAAGGGCGCGAACCAGGCGGTGGCCTGCGCGCGTCAAGGCGCGCGCGTCGCGATGGTCGGATGCGTGGGCGAGGATGACTTCGGCAGGACCCTGCGCAATGCGCTGGCCGCGGACGGCATCGACGTCGCACACGTGCGCGCAGTCGAAGGGAGCACCGGGGTCGCCGTCGTGATGGTGGACGCGGAAGGCGAGAACCGCATCACCATCGTTCCCGGCGCCAACGACTTGCTGAAGGCGGACCCCGAAGCCCTCGCGGGGCACTACCTGCTCCTGCAATGCGAGGTGCCGATGGCCGAAGTGGTGCTTGCGGCCAGGGCCATGCGCGCCAAGGGCGCGACCGTGGTGATGAACCCCGCACCCGTGTGCCAGTTGCCCGACGAACTCTGGTCCCTGGTCGACATCATCGTGATGAACGAGATCGAGGCCTCGGAGCTGGCGAGCTTGACCGTGACCGACCCCGCGAGCGCGGCCAACGCCGCGTCATCGATTCGACGGCGGGGGCCGTCGACGGCGATCGTGACCCTGGGAAGCCAGGGCGTGCTGGTCGCCGACGACGCCGGCTGCCGCCACTTTCCGGCGCTCGAAGTTCGGGTGGTGGATACGACCGCCGCGGGCGACACGTTCATCGGCGCGCTGTGTGCGGCGCGAGCTGCCGGGCAATCCATGGACGCCGCCGTCCTGCGGGGCATCCAGGCAGCGACGATCTGCGTCACGCGGTCCGGCGCCCAGTCCTCCATCCCGTACCTGCACGAACTGGACGCGCGGTGACCTACAAGTTCGACTTCACCAGCGTGCTGGCGCAGTGGCCGCTGTTCCTGCACGGCGCCTGGCTCACCATCAAGTTGTCGATTGCCGCCACGCTGCTCGGCCTGTTCATCGGAACCTTGTGCGCCATCGGCCGGGGCAGCCCCAACAAGGTCGTGGCGCGCGCGTGCGCGGTCTATGTCGAGGCGATCCGCAACACGCCCTTGCTGGTGCAGATCTTCCTGGTGTACTTCGGCCTGGCCAGCATCGGCCTGAAGGTGCCTGCCTTCACCGCCGCCGTGCTGGCGATGGTCATCAACGTGGGGGCCTACACCACGGAGATCATGCGGGCGGGCATCGAGTCGATCCACAAGAGCCAGATCGAGGCGGCGGAGTGCCTGGCGCTGTCGCGCGCGCAGATCTACTGGCACGTGATCCTGCGTCCGGCGATGGAGCGGGTCTATCCCGCCCTGACCAGCCAGTTCGTGCTGCTGATGCTCGCCACCTCCATCACCTCCCAGATCTCGGCCGAGGAGCTGACGGCGATAGCGAACCGGGTGCAGTCGGACACCTTCCGCTCCTTCGAGACCTATGCCGTGGTGGCGGTGTTCTACCTGCTGTTGTCGCTGTTGATGCGCGGCGCCTTCTGGGCCGCCGGCCAGGCCCTGTTCACGCGCCGCCGCAAGCTGGGGACGCCGCTGTGAACGTCTCCTTCAACGCGAACCACGTCATGTTCCTGCTGCAAGGGGCGGGCTGGACTCTGGTGCTCTCGCTCATCGCGTTCGTCGGCGGCGGGCTGCTCGGCTTCGTCGTCGCCCTGTGCCGCATCTCGCCCTTGCGGCCGCTGCGCTGGCTGTCCACCGGCTACGTGCAGCTGGTCCAGGGGACGCCGCTGCTGATCCTGATGTTCCTGGCGTACTTCGGGCTGAGCATCGTCGGCCTCACGCTGCCTGCGCTGGTGGCCGCGGGCATCTCGATGACCATCTACGTCAGCGCCTACATCGGGGAGATCTGGCGCGGCTGCATCCAGGCAGTGCCGCGCACGCAGTGGGAGGCCGCCGAATGCCTGGCGCTGTCGAAGGTGCAGCGCATGGGGCTGGTGGTGCTGCCGCAGGCCCTGCGCATCGCGACGCCCCCCACCGTGGGCTTCATGGTGCAGATCGTCAAGAACACTTCCCTCGCCTCGGTGGTCGGCTTCGTGGAGCTCGCGCGCGCCGGCCAGGTGGTGAACAACTCGCTCTTCGAACCCTTCCTGGTCTACATGCTCGTCGCCGGCCTCTACTTCCTCCTTTGCTTCCCGCTGTCCTGGTGGAGCCGCCAACTGGAACGCCGCCTGCTGGTAGCGCATCGCGTGGAGGTAGCCGCGGCATGAGCATCATCACCTTGGACAACGTGCACAAGAGCTTCGGCGCGCTCAAGGTGCTCGACGGCGTCAGCTTCAGCGTCAACAAGGGCGAAGTGTTCGCCATCATCGGCCGCAGCGGCTCGGGCAAGAGCACCGCGCTGCGCTGCATCGACCGGCTGGAGCAGATCGACCAGGGCCGCATCCAGGTGTGCGGCCACGAGGTCAGCGACCCCAAGCTCGACCTGCGGCAATTGCGCCGCGACGTCGGCATCGTCTTCCAGAGCTACAACCTGTTCCCGCACCTCACGGCGGCCGAGAACATCGCGCTGGCGCCCCGGCACAGCAAGGGCAAGACGCGCGCCGAGGCCAACGAGCTGACCGCACGGGTGCTGGCGCAGGTCGGCCTGTCCGACAAGGCCGCAAGCTACCCCGAGCAGTTGTCGGGCGGCCAGCAGCAGCGGGTGGCGATCGCGCGCTCGCTCGCCATGGAGCCGCAGGTGATGCTGTTCGACGAAGTGACGTCGGCGCTCGACCCGCAACTCACCGGCGAAGTGCTCAAGGTGATGGCCGACCTGGCCGCCGGCGGCATGACCATGGTGCTGGTCACCCACGAGATGGCCTTCGCGCGCAACGTCGCCGACACCACGCTGTTCATGCACAAGGGCCGCGTCTGGGAACACGGCGGCCCCGAAATGTTCGACCGGCCGCAGACGGCGGAGCTGCAACAGTTCCTCGGCGCCGGTCTTTGAGAGTTCCTTTCCCGCAACAACCACTGGAGACACCATGAACCCCAAGAACCTGTTCCGCCGCGCACTGCTGCTGGCCGGCCTGTCCACGGCCTTCTTCGCCGCGCACGCCGACACGCTGGACAACATCCGCGCCGCCAAGAAGATCCGCGTGTCGATCGACCTGGCCGTGCCGCCCTCGGGGATGACCGACGCGAGCATGAAGCCCACCGGATCCGACTATGACGTGGCCGTGCTGCTGGCCAAGGACCTCGGGGTCGCCCTCGAAGTGGTGCCCACCGTCGGCGCCACCCGCATCCCGAACCTGCAGACCGGCAAGGCGGACATCATCATTTCCACGCTGGCCTATACGCCCGAGCGCGCCAAGGTCATCGACTACTCGGTGCCCTACGCGCCGCAGATCTCGCTGGTGGGCGGCGTGAAGGGCATCAACGTCAAGAGCATGGCCGACCTGGCCGGCAAGAGCGTCGCGGTGAACCGCAGCACGACACAGGACAAGGACCTGACGGACAACGCCAAGGGGGCGAACATCGTGCGCTACGACGACGATGCCGGCGTGATCACCGCTGTCGTCACGGGCCAGGCCGACCTGGTGGGCACCTCGAACGCCCTGTTCCAGACCATGCAGCAGAAGGCGCCGCAGCGCAACCTGGAGATGAAGTTCGTGCTGCGCGTCAACGACCTGGGCATCGGGGTGCGCAAGGACGATCCGGCGCTGCTGGCGTGGGTGAACACCTGGGTGAAAGCCAATCACGCCAACGGCAAGCTCAACGAGATCTTCAAGAAATACCACGGCACCGAGATCCCGAAGGACGTCGTGGAGAAGTGGGTCAAGTAACGGCGTCATGCTGTCGCTGATCGACACCCACCACCACTTCTACGACCCGCAAGCGCACTACTACCCGTGGCTCAATGATGCGGGGCACCCCCCGCACCGTTACGGCGACCATTCCGCGCTGAAACGGCCGTACCTGCCGGCGGACTACCGGCGCGACACGGCGGGCGTGAACCTGCTCGGCAGCGTGCATGTCGAGGCCGACTGGGATCCGAAGGATCCGGTAGGGGAGATGCGCTTCATCGCTGCGCTGCGTGAAGCATCGGGCCTGCCCTCGGTCGCGGTGGGGCAGGCCTGGCTGCACCAGAGCGACGCGGCGAGCACGCTGGAACAGCTGGCCGCGTTCGACTTCGTGCGCGGCATCCGCCAGAAGCCGCGCGCCAACGCGGCGCCGGGCGGTCCGCCGGGCGGCATGACGGATGCCGCGTGGCGAGCAGGTTATGCGCGGCTGGAGCCGCTCGGCCTGCACTATGAACTGCAGACGCCCTTCTGGCACCTGCACGAAGCGGCGCGCGTGGCCGCCGACTTCCCCCACACGCGCATCGTCATCAACCATGCGGGCATGCCGTCGGACCGCAGCGAGGACGGCTTGCGTGCCTGGCGCCAGGCGCTGGCCGGAATGGCCGCGCAACCCAACGTGGCCATCAAGATCAGCGGCATCGGGGAGGCCGGCTACCAGTGGCGGCCGGATGCCAACCGGCGCGTGGTGCTGGAAGTGATCGCCCTGTTCGGCGTGGACCGTTGCATGTTCGGCAGCAACTACCCGCTGGACAGCCTGTGCGCGCCGTACCAGAGTATCTTCGACGCCTTCGCCGCGTACGTTGCCGACTTCAGCGCGCAGGAGCGCGCGCAGCTGTTCGTCGAGAATGCACGTCGGATCTACCGAATCCCGGTGTAGCAAGGAAAAGCAATGAGTGGACGAACAAGCCTGCTGGCTCGCGGCGTGGCGCTGGCGGGCGGAGCGGCGCTGGTGTGGCGGCGCTGGACCCAGGGACCCATGCCGACGCCCGCCTTGGGCGGCGCTCCCCACATCCCCCCGGGCCGGCCGCAAGGTGCCGTGCCGACCCTGAAGATGCCGACGGCGCGCGGCTGGGCCACAGGGCAGACGCCCACCGCCGCCGCAGGCCTCACGGTCAACGCCTTCGCCGCGGACCTGAAGCATCCGCGCTGGATCCAGGTGCTGCCGAATGGCGACGTCGCCGTGGCGGAGGCCATGCAGGCGCTGCGCACGCCGAAGAACGTGTTCGACCACGCGATGGTCGCGACCCTGCAGCGCGCGGCCGCCATCGGCGAGAGCCCGAATCGCATCACGCTGCTGCGCGACGCGGACGGCGATGGCGTCGCGGAGACACGCGACACGCTGCTGCAAGGCCTGCGCCAGCCGTTCGGCATGGCGCTGGTCGACGGAACGTTCTACGTCGGCAACACGGATGGCGTGGTCGCGTTTCCCTACACGCCGGGCGTGACGCGCATCGACGCACCCGGCCGCCCGGTCGCACGGTTCAAACCCGGCGGGCACTGGACGCGCAGCCTGCTGCCCAGTCCCGACGGACGCCGGCTGTATGTCGGCGTGGGTTCGCTCACCAACATGGGCGAGCTCGGCTTGCAGGTCGAGGAGGGACGCGCCTGCATCGTGGAACTGGACTTGGCGAGCGGCGGCCAGCGCGTCTTTGCCGACGGCCTGCGCAATCCCGTGGGCATGGCGTGGCATCCGGAGACCGGCGCGCTGTGGACGGTGGTGAACGAACGGGACGGCCTGGGGGACGAAACGCCGCCCGACTACCTGACCTCCGTGCGCGAGGGTGGCTTCTACGGCTGGCCGTATTGCTACTGGGGCCGCACGGTCGACGACCGCGTGCAGCCGCAGGACGCGGCGCGGGTGGCGACGGCGATCACGCCGGACTACGCGTTGGGCGGGCATACCGCCTCGCTGGGCCTGTGCTGGATGCCGCGCGGCACGCTGCCCGGCTTCGACGAGGACGGGATGGTCATCGGCCAGCACGGGTCCTGGAACCGCAGCATCCTCAGCGGCTACGCGGTCGTGTTCGTGCCCTTCGCCAATGGCCGCCCGACCGGACAAGCGCCACGCGACATCCTGACCGGCTTCCTGGCTCCGGACGAAAGCGAATCCTACGGGCGACCCGTGGGCGTGGCGATCGGGCCGGATGGGAAGTCGCTGCTGGTGGCAGATGACGTGGGCGACGTCATCTGGCGCGTCGGCTGAGGAGCCGGTGGACGGCGCCAGTTCCGCCGCTTTCCGGCGACACGGTAGCCCGGCGGCGGATCACGGCACCGCTTCCTGCTGGCCTACAGACGCCTCGATCGAGCCGCGCCGACACTGCGTGCATCGGCGCATTCCGCCCGGGAGACTTCGATGACCACCGAATCCTTCGTCCACGTCGGCCACCTTCGCTCGCAGCTCACCGCGATCAGCAGGAAAGCGGAACAGGCGTTCGAGTGCGCTTTCGACCTCCAGCAGGCCGGCGCTTCGTCAGAGCGGGTCGAAGCGGCCATGGCGGAGATCAGCCGGCTGCAGGAAAGCGCTCGACAGTTGCGCGAGCAACTCGGCGAGCCGCCCGTGCTGCATTGAAGGCGCGGGTCCTGCGCCTCAGTGCGCGTGGTGGCCGTGCGCCAGCGCATGACCGCGCCCGCGCGAGATGAGCCAGCGGTTGGCCGGATAGGCGACGACCCCGGCGATCACCAGCGACGCTGCGAGCGCGATCCAGAACGTCGCATGTCCCAAGTCCGCCTCCATGGCGCCGGGCCACACGAACATCACACCGTTGTCGACCACTTCCATGATGGTGATGGAGATCGTGTCGGCTCCGAACGCAAGCCGCGCGGCATTGCGCAGCGGCATGCCCGTGCGCAGCAAGGGGACGATCGTGAAGGCATAGCCAAACAGGAACGAGAGCGCCACCGCCAGCGCGATGGTCGCTGCGTTCGACAGGCCCATCGCGGTGCCGATCACCATGCCCAGCACCTCGCCCACTGCACAGCCGGACAGGCAGTGGACGGTAGCTCGGAACGCGACCGCGCCCAGGCTCTGCGGTTTGCTGCGCGGCCGCGCGTGATCGTGTCCGGAATGCGGGTCATCGGGATTCATCGCAGCCCCTTCGCCTCGTGCCACTCCTTCAGCGACATGTCGGGATATTCATCGAAGCGCGGATCGCTCACATGGCCCTCCACGCCCACCCACGGCGCCTTCGAGCCCAGCATGATGTGCACGTTCCCGGGCGGCTGCGGCAACGGCGTGTCGATCGCGCTGGCATGCGGGTGCACGAGTTCCGGCCAGCGCGGGTCCCACACCCATAGCGCGCTGCCACACCGGGTACAGAAGTAGCGCCGGGCCTCGCTGGCGTGCGCGTCCGAGCCACCGTCATGCTGGATGCGCGCGCGGTAGATGCCCAGGTAGCGCTTGCCCGTCACCTTCATGCTGTGCGTGTCGGCGCCCAGGTTGATGGCGTAGCCGCCGCCTCCCGCCGTCTTGCGGCAGATCGAACAGTAGCAGCGCATGAAGGGAACGGGCTCGGCCGCGTCCACCGTGAACCTCACCTTCCTGCAGTGGCATGAGCCTTCCAGGTGCATCGCGTCGTCCTCGTTGGCCTAATGCTTGTGCGTGCCGTGGTCGTGGCGCTTCGTCGCCGCACCGGGGACCGCTTCCTGTCCTGCGGCCTGGGCCGCCGCGGCAACTTGCACGCTGCCGCTCATGCCCGCCTCCAGGTGGCCGGGCAGCAGGCAGGCCATGGTCAGCGCGGCGGGTTCCGTGAACGTCACGACCAACTCTCCCGTGTTACCCGGGGCGACCTTGATCGCGGCTCCTCCCGGATGGCTGTGTGCGGCGCCGCCGCGCATCAGCGCAGCGTGTTCCTTGATTTCGGACGCCGATCCGATGACGAGCTCATGTTCCAGCGCGCCTGCGTTGCGAGCCACGAACCGGACCGTCTCGCCGGCGCGGACCTGGACCAGGCCAGGTTCGAAGCGCATCGTGTCGAGCATCCGCACCTCCACCGTGCGGGTCACGACCTGCGCCAGCAGGCCCGTGGCAACGATGGAAGAAGGTTGTGCATCCCTGTGCGCCACCCCGGGCGGATGGCGCTCGAGCCATTGCCACGCGCCCAGGCTTGCCGCCGTCACCGTCAGTCCGACGATGGCCACATACGCGATGGTGTTGGAGTTGCCGGAGCGCCGGTATGGGACGTGGATCAGCAAGGCGACAGCGGAGATGGCGAAACCCAGCGGAACCACCCAGGCGCTTCGGTCCGGCGAATCCGGGAAGTGCTGCAGCCCACCGGTGAAAAACCCGAGTCCGATCGAAAGCAGCGAGCCCCAGAAGAGGGTGCGCACGATCGTTTCACGTGGCTCCTCCTTGTTGCGATGGTCGAGCCAGGAGCCGAGCACGAACAGCAGGATGCCGCCCGCCGCAGTCCACAGGGACCGTTCGCCGCTGAAGAATCCGTGATTGACCGCTCCCGAGACGAAGCTGATGCCGGAATAAGTGAGCAGCATCGCAACGTGCTGCTGCCGGAAAGTCGCTGACATGGGGCTCCCGTTCTGCCTGGACCCGACCCAGGCGATGAGGCCATCCTGAACCTTGCCACCGTGGCAAGGTCAAGAAGTTTTTCCTGGCTTGCTCAGAGCGGATTCGGTCCCGTGAAGAGCACGGTGATGGGCCGGGTCGGCTTGCGTCCCTGTTCCATCATCCATTTCTGCGCGAATTCGCGCACCGTTTTCTCGGCAGTCCGCTGCTGCGCGTCCAGGTAGGCAGCGCTGGTCCCACGCTGCGCCAGTTCCGCGCCGATGTGGCGAATCGCGTTCTCGCGGTGCGGCGCTGCGGCCGGCGAGAACACGCCGTTGTCGGTCTCGATCGCCAGCGTCGCGGTATCGAAAGCCACCGGCTGGCGCAGTTGCAGTGCCGGAACCGTCAACCGGTAGTGGTCGCCCTGCGGCTCCAGGCGCCATTCCGCCGCCAGGGGGATCTGGTAGCCGTAGTGCGCCTTGACGCGAACCTTCGACACCGTCTTCGGCAGCCCGCTGCAGTCCACGAGCGGGCAATCCCACGATGTGCGCCAGCCGAATTCCTCGACCTTCTCCATGGCGCTGACCTCCAGCAGGCCGCCCGGCGTGCGGATCATCTCCACTTTCGTGGGGTCGAGAAGCTCGACGCGCTCCTCGCGTGGGCTGGTGCCGAACCGCTGCCACGTGGCGACAGCCGCGACCACGATCACCGCTGTGGCTGCGACGGCCAACTTGTTCATGATGGGTGCCGGTGGCCGCGGATCAGTCCAGCGGCTTGATATCCAGCTCGCGCGCGAGGCGCACCCATTGCGCGGCATCGGTCTCCACCTTGCGCTTCATCTCGGCCGGGCCGGGCGCAGCCACCTGCATCGCCATGCCGGCCAGGCGCTCGCGCACGTCGGGCATCGCCAGCACCTGCGCCATCGCCGCGGCGAGCTTGTCCACCACCGGCTGCGGCAGGTTGGCCGGCCCCATGAGGCCGAACCATTGCTCGTAGTCCATGCCCGCCACGCCCGCTTCGGCAAACGTGGGCACGTCGGGGAAGTCCGCGTTGCGCTTGTCGCCGGTCACCGCCAATGCGCGCAGCTTGCCGGCCTTCACGTGCGATCCCGCGCTGGCCATGGTGGTGATCATCACGTTCACCTGCCCGCCCATGAGGTCCACCATCGCCGGCGAGGAGCCGCGATACGGCACGCTCACGAATTGCAGGCCGGTGCGCGCCCGGAACAGGTCGACCACCACGCTGCCGGTGCCCGCAATCGCCATGGTCATCTTGCCGGGCTGCGCCTTGGCAAACGCCAGTGCTTCGGCGGCGGTCTTCGGCTCGAAGCCGGGGTTCGCGACCAGGAATGCGGGCGACCGTCCGACCAGGGAAACCGGCGTGAAGTCCTTGACCGCGTCGTACGGCATCTTGCGCGTGTAGATCGGCGTGCTGGTGTGGAACACGTCGACCAGCACCAGCGTGTAGCCGTCGGCCGGCGACTTGGCTACGAAGTCGGCGCCGATGATGCCGCCGGCGCCGCCCTTGTTGTCCACCACCACGGTCTGCTTGAGCACGCCCGAGAGCTTGTCGGCGACCTGCCGGCCGATGCCGTCGGAGCTGCCGCCTGCCGGGAAGGGGATGACCAGCTTGATCGGCTTGACCGGATAGTCCGCCTGGGCGTGGACCGCAGCGCCGGCGAGCGACAGCACGCCTGCCAGGCCGATGGCCAGCGCGCGGCGGCGTTGCGGGAACGACCGGGAAGAGGGGGAGGGCTTGCTCACGAGGGCCTTTGCGTTGGCGAGTTGAAACCGCGATTTTGCACGGTTCAGCTCGCCACGCGAGGCCCTATCTGGAACCGCCGCCCATCTTTCCCTGGAGCACGGCCACCAGGTGTTGCTTCGCTTCCGCAAGCTGCGCCTTGTCCGAGTCGTGCACCTTGCGGAAGAAGGCCGCGCACTCCGGCGAATTCGCGGCTTCGGCGTCCTTGATGTACTGGTCGTAGGCCAGCAGGGCCTGCGCCTTGTTCTGCATGAGCGTGATCCAGTCGTAGGCCAGGTCGCTCAGCGGATGCGGGTCGGAAGAGGTTTCCTTCATGGCATTTCCTTTGCTTTGGGGGGTCGAGGCAGGAGAGGGCTGAAACGGTGTCGCGGAGGGAGGCCTCGGTCCTGTCGCCCGATGGTGACGCAACCGGTCACCGCGCGGCGTCGGACGATGCCCAGAGCGGACGGTCAGCCCGCGAGACCGTTGCTCATCCGGACAGCGACGCCAGCATGCTTTCCACCGCGGCGATGTCCACCGGCTTGGTCAGGTGCACGTCAAATCCGGCGGCGAGGCTCCTGGCACGGTCGCCTTCGCTGCCCCAGCCTGTCAGCGCCACCAGCGTGCGCACGCCGCCGCCGGGCAGCCCGCGCAGCCTGGCCGCTGTCTCGTAGCCGTTCATGCCGGGCATGCCGATGTCCAGGAAAACCACCGACGGCTGGTGCCGGGTGGCGATCTCCAGCGCCGCGCCGCCGTCGTGGGCGAGCAGCACCTCGTGCCCGCCCATCTCCAGCACCATGGCAAGCGTCTCGGCCGCGTCCCGGTTGTCGTCGACCACCAGCACCTTGCGCCGCGAGGCCTCGACGCGCGCTGCACCGTCGGCGCCGCCGGCGATCGAATCCTCCGCATGGGCACGGGGCAGCCAGATGAGGAAGCGACTCCCCGCGCCCTGGCCGGGGCTCTCGGCGGCGACACGGCCGCCATGCATCTCCACCAGGCCCTTGACGACGCTCAAGCCGATGCCCAATCCGCCCTGCGCCCGGTCGAGATGCTGCTCCACTTGCGCGAAGCGATCGAACACGCGCTCCAGCATCGCCGCGGGAATGCCGATGCCCGTGTCCTCGACTTCGATGCGCAACATCTCGCCTTCCGCGCTCGCACGCAGCGTCACGCGTCCGGCCGGCTGCGTGTATTTCGCCGCGTTGTTCAGCAGGTTGCCCACCACCTGCACCAGTCGGGTTGCATCGCCCAGGACGTGCAGCCCCGGGTCCGCGCCCTCCCACGCGAGCGAATGCCCCTGCGCGTCCATCAGCGGCCGGCAGAGGTCCATGGCCTGCTCCAGCACGCTGCGCAGGGGCACGATTTCCTTGCGAAGGGAAATCTTGCCCTGGCTGATGCGCGCGATGTCCAGCAGGTCGTCGACCAGGCGCACCATGTGGTCCAGCTGGCGCTGCATGATGCCGTGCACCTGCGCCATCCTGCCGCCGTCGACGCCGCCGCGCTGCAGCAGGTGCAGGCCGGTGCGCAGCGGCGCGAGCGGATTGCGCAACTCGTGGGCCAGCGTCGCCAGGAAATCGTCTTTCTGGCGGTCCGAGCGCCGCACCGCCTCGCGCGCCTGCCACAGGTCCGTGATGTCGACGCAGGCGCCGGTCATCGTCTGGGCGCGGCCCGCCCCGTCCAGGAAGGTGCGGCCGCGGTCATAGAGCCAATGCTCCGAACCGTCCGGGTGCACCACCCGGAACTCCATCTCGAAGTCGTCGGCGAAATCGCGGCAGCGTTCGCAGCGCCGGATCACCTCCGCGCGGTCGTCCGGATGCACCAGCGCGATGAACTGATCGAGGCTCTGCACCGCGTCCCCCGGAGCCAGGCCGAACAGCCGGTCGAGTGCGGCATCCCACCAAAGCGTGTTCTCCTGGATGTCCCAGTGGAAGGTGCCCGTGCGGCTGGCTTCCAGGGCGACCGCCATCGCGTGCGCCGTGGCCTTGCGCGCCGTGATGTCGATGGCGGTTCCCAGGGCGCGCACGCAGCGTCCGGCCTCGTCGAACATGCCGCGTCCCCGCGCGGCCACCCAGCGGACGAGGCCGTCGTCCCGGCCGACCGTCCGGTACTCGGCCTGGTAGAGCGACCGGCGCTGCGGGTCGCAGGCAGCGGCAAGGAGTGCGCCGACGCGGTGGCGGTCTTCGGGATGGAGGCCTTGGGTGAAATCATCCAGCGTCAGCGGCCCGTCGCCGAGGATGCCGAACATCGCGCGCAGGCGCGGCGGCCACACCAGCGTGTTGTCGACAAGGTTCAGGTCCCAGAAGGCGATCTCCGCGGCGTCGGTGGCCAGCCGCAACCGCTCTTCGCTCAGCCGCAGGGCCTGCTGGGCCGCGCGCGCCGCGTTGGCCTCCTGCGCCAGGCGCACCGTGCTGGTGGTTTCGTTGGCGGCGCAGAAGATGCCGGCGACACGCCCTTCGTCGTCGAGCAGGGGCGTGTACGTGAAGTTGAAATAGCTGGGAGCCGTCACCTCGCGGCCGGCCAGGTTGAAGGGCCGGTTCTCGAAGGACAGGGATTCGCCGCGCATCACGGCTTCGTTCAGCGCCCCCAGCTCGTGCCAGATCTCCTTCCACACCGCCGACATCGGCTGCCCCAGCGCCCGCGGATGCTTGTCGCCCAGGATGCTGATGTAGCCATCGTTGTAGAGCGAGATGAAGTCGGGACCCCAGCCGATGAACATCGGCTGTTGCGCGCGCAGGATCAGGCTGACCGCCGTCTTGAGCGATTGCGGCCAGCCCGCGGGCGCACCGAGGGACGTGGCGGACCAGTCGAACGCCTGGATGAGCGCGCCCATGGCCCCGCCCTCCTGCAGGAAGGGAAGAAAGGATGCGTCGCGGGCGGCCATGGAGAAATGTAGCTGTCCCCAGCCGCTCAGTCACCAGTCGGGGCTATATGGTCCGCCACCTTGACCGCTTGCTGGGCGATGGTCCGCAGCACCCCGCCCGGCTGGCGGATGTCGTAGCCCACGAAGTACACGCCGTCGAGGTCGCCTTTGCCGACGACGTCGGCGGGCAGGCCCTTGTCCCGCACCGGCACCGCCGCCTGCGGGAACAGCCGCGCGAGGTCGGCGTGGTAGCCGGTGGCGAGGATCACGGCATCGAACGGCTCGTCGCGCCCGTCGGTGAAGCGCACGCCATCCGACGTGAAGCCGGCGATGCCCGGGCGTACCGCGATGTCGCCGCGGCGGATCATGTCGACGGTGCCGATGTCGATGACGGGCGTTCGCCCCTGCTCGCGCAACTGGCGCAACGGCGAGATCGCCGGCGTTTCGATGCCGTAGGGCCGGAGGTCACCGACCGTCAGTTTGCGGAAAGCCAGTGCGATGCCGTCCGCCAGCTGGTCCGGCAGCTTCGACAGCAGGATGGAAGTCACCTGCACCGGCCGGCCCAGCACGTCGCGACGCACGATGTTCAGCGGCGAGCGCACGGAAATGGTGGCGCTGGCGCCGTTGTGCGCAAGATCGAGCGCAATCTCCGCGCCCGTGTTGCCCATGCCCACCACCAGCACGCGGCTGCCGGTGTAGGGTTGTGCGTCACGGTAGTTCTCGCTGTGGAGCATGCGGCCCAGGTAACCGTCCTGCCCGGGGAAGGTGGCATGGTTGGCGCGTCCGTTGGCGCCGGTGGCCAGGACGACATGGCGGCTCAGGTATGTGCGGCCGCTGCGGCAGCGGGTGAACCAGCGCCCTTGTTCGCGGGTGATGGAGTCGGCTTCTTCGCCGAACCAGGGCCGCAGCTGGAACTGGTCGGCATAGCGCTCGAGGTAATCCACCATCTGCTCCCGTCCGACATAGCGAGGGAAGTCGTCGGGAAAGGACAGGTGCGGCAGCGCCGAATGCTGCTTGACCGTGTGCAGCCGCAAGCGCCGGTAGTGATTGCGCCAGCTGGTGCCCACCGCCTTGCCGCGTTCGATGATTTCGGCACGCACGCCTCGTTGCGCCAGGCTGGCGGCGACCGCCAGGCCTCCCGGGCCGGCACCGATCACGAGAACTTCGGCCTGCAGCGGCTCGCCATCCGGACTGGACATCACGAACTTTCCTCCTGGCCGAGCATAAGGCCTTCGCCACCGGGGTTCGGCTGCGCGCTCACCACCGGTCTACGAAAGATGCAGCACCTTCCACCCGCGCTCCCGCGCAATTCCGCCGAGCCGGGGATCGGGGTCGACGGCCACCGGCGCCTGCACGGCCTCCAGCAGCGGCAGGTCATTGATCGAATCGCTGTAGGCCGTGCTGTGGAAATCAGCGAGCGATTGACCGCGCTGCTGCAGCCACGCGTGCAACCGCGTGACCTTGCCTTCGCGCATGTTCAAGGTGCCCGTGACGCCCCCGGTGAACCTGCCGCCGGCCAGCTCGGGCAGGGTCGCGAGAAGATGCGCAATCCCGAAGTGCTGCGCGGTCAGCTCCGTGATGAAGTGGTTGGTGGCCGTCGTCATCACCACCAGGTCGCCCGCCTCCAGGTGATCGTCCACCAGCCGCGTCGCATCGCGCGGTATGCGCGGCGCGACGATCTCGCGCAGGAAGCGGCGGCGCAGCGGCTCCCAGTCAGCGGCGGTGCGGCCGGTCAGCGTCCCGACATAGAAACGCGCGAACTCCTCGACGCCCACGGTGCCGCTGCGGTAGCGCGCCTCCATGTCGACATTGCGCGCCGCAAAATCGCGCCGCTCCAGCACGCCCTCGTCCATGAGGAACTCGCACCACAGCACGTCGCTGTCGCCGTGCAGCAGCGTGTGGTCCAGGTCGAACAGGGTCAGGCGGGCTTGCGCAGGTGCCACGCTTTCGGCCGGGTGAAGGTCTGGATGCCGTAGGTGGACAGGGTCAGCCCCACGCCGGAGTCGCCGACGCCGCTCCACGGCAGGCGCGGGCTGACGCGGTCGCAGCAGTTCCAGTAGACGCTGCCGGCGCGCACCTGCGACAGCACCTTCCGCGCGCGCTGTTCGTCGCGCGTGAAGACGCCGGCCGTCAGGCCGTAGCGCGTGTCATTCATGAGGCGCACCGCCTCCTCGTCACCCGCCACCTTCTGGATGCCGATGACGGGGCCGAAGCTTTCCTCGCGCATGATGTCCATGTCGTGGTCCACCTCGGTCATCACGGTCGGCTCGTACCAGTTGCCCGGAGCCTTGCCCTTGCGGCCGCCGAGCAGCAGGGTTGCCCCCTTGCGCTGGGCGTCGGCCACCTGCTGGTCCAGCACCTTGAGTTGCGGCTCGCGCGTGATGGCGCCGATGTAGGTGTCCTCGCTGGCGGGGTCGCCCATCTTGTAGCCGCGCACCGTCTTGACGAAATGCGCGACGAACGCATCGTGGATTGTCTCGTGCACGTAGATGCGCTCGACCGAGCAGCAGCTCTGGCCGGTGTTGTACATGGCGCCGTCGGCCAGCGATTCGGCGGCGGCCTGCGGGTCGGCATCGTCGCAGACATAGGTGGGGTCCTTGCCGCCCAGCTCCAGTTGCAGCTTGACGAAGCGCTGGCCCACCGCCTGGGCGATGCGCTGGCCGGTGGCGTGCGAACCGGTGAAGAAGACGCCGTCGACCTGCTGCGCCAGCAGCGCCGCGCCGACCTCGCCGGCGCCGACCAGGCACGCCATCGCGTCCTTCGGCACGCCGGCCTCGTGCAGCAGGCGCGTGATCTCCAGGCCCGTCATCGCCGCGTATTCGGACGGCTTGTACAGCACCGTGTTGCCCGTCAGCAGTGCGGGCAGGATCACGTTGCAGCCGACGAACCACGGATAGTTCCAGGCCGAGATGTTGGCCACCACGCCCAGCGGCTCGTGCTGGATCTGCTCGCGCATGCCGCCTTCGTCGTACACCGTCTGCGCTGCGATGGCCTGGTCCACTTCCGCCAGGAAGAAGTCGATGCGCGGCACCAGGCCGTTGAGCTCGTTGCGCGACATCCGGACCGGCTTGCCGGTCTCGCGCGTCATCACGGCGGCCAGCCGCTCGGTTTCCCGCAGCACGCCGGCGCGGAAGCCTTCGATGCAGGCCTTGCGTTCGGCCAGGGGGCGCGCGGCCCATGCCGCCTGGGCGGCGCGCGCGGCCGCCGCCTTCTGCGCCACCGACGACGCGTCGTCGGCCGGCAGCTCGGTGATCAGTTCGCCCGTCGCCGGGTTGTGGATGGGAAGAGTGCTCATGTCTTGCGGGCCGCACGCGCGGCCTCCAGGAAGTCGCGCAGCAGCGGCGTGTCGTCGACGACGCCGAGCTCGGGGCGGTGGAACTCGGGGTGCCATTGCACGGCCGCGACCCAGGGGCCGCCGGTGTGGCGGATGGCTTCGACCACGCCGTCTTCGGGCGACACCGCCTCGACCTGGAAGCCCGGCGCGACGTCCTTGATGCCCTGGTGGTGCACGCTGTTGATCTTGTGCCGGCCGGGCGGCAGCAGCTTCGCCAGGCGGCTGCCCGGGACGATGTCGACCTCATGGAAGTTCAGGTCGTACGCTTCCGCGTCGCGGTGCACGCGAGCGCCCGGCTTCTGGGTGGTGATGTCCTGGTAGAGCGTGCCGCCGTGCGCCACGTTGATCAACTGCAGGCCGCGGCAGATGCCGAACACCGGCTTGCCGGCAGCCGAGAAGGCTTTGACCAGGGCCATCTCGTATTCGTCGCGCACGCGGTCGCCGTGCCATTCGGGGCGCAATGGCTCCTCGCCGTAACTGCCGGGCCAGACGTCCGCGCCGCCGTGCATCACGATGCCATCGAGCCATTGGACGTAGTCGTTCACGCCGACGCCGCCTTGCCGGTACGTGGCGCCGCCGAACGACGGGATCATCACGGGCAGCGCGCCTTCCGACATCACCCAATGCGCGGTGGACTGCTCGATCCAGAGCAGGGTTTTCTGCGGCGCAGCCTTGCGCTCCCCGTCGGGGTGGAAGAAGCAGGCGCTGATGCCGATCTTGAGAGGATTCATGTCATGCAGCCGTCAAAACCAACAACCGGACGCAGAAGACGCAGAAACTACGCAGAAGACGCAGAAAGAATCCAAGAAGGGTTTTGGATGTCCTTTTGCGACTTCTGCGCAACTTCTGCGACTTCTGCGTCCGGTTGTTTGGCTGTTCATCACATCGCCGCCTTGAACAAGCGCTCGAAGTCGCCCGCCGTCACCGGCCGCGGATTGGTCTGGTGGCAGATGTCCTTCACCGCGATGTCGACGAGCCTCGGGATCTGCTCGGGCTTGACGCCGTGCGACGACAACGTGCCGGTGATGCCGACGCTGCGCTTCAACTGCCGCAGCCACGGCACGAAGGCCTTGCCGCCGCCCGCCACCTTGCAGACATGCGCGAGCTCGTCGAACTTCTCCGGCACCATCTCGTGGTTCCACTCCAGCACCGCGTCGATCATCAGCGCATTGGCCAGCCCGTGGTGCAGGTCGGCCACGGCGCCGAGCGCGTGGGCGCAGGAGTGCACCGCGCCCAGGTCCTTCTGGAAGGCGATGGCGCCCATCATCGAACTCATCATCATGTCGCTGCGCGCGGAGATGTCACTTGGCTCCTTCACGGCCTTGAGCAGCGAACGCGCCGCGATGCGCGCGCCCTCCAGCGCGATGCCGTCGCACAGCGGGTGGTAGGCGGGCGAGAGGTAGCTCTCGATGTTGTGCGTGAGGGCGTCCATGCCGGTGGCCGCCGTCACGTGCGGCGGCAATCCCAGCGTGAGCTCGGGATCGGCGAACACCTTCCTGGCCAGGATCCTGGCGCTGAACACCACGCGCTTCAGGTGCGTGTCGTCCTCGCTCACGACGGACGACCGCCCGACTTCCGAGCCGGTGCCCGACGTGGTCGGCAGCGCCACGAAGTAAGGCAATGCGTTGGTGATCGGACGCACGTTCGGGTGGTCCCACACGTATTCGATGATGTCGCCCTCGTGCGTGGCAGCGATACCCACCACCTTGGCAACGTCCAGCGCGGCGCCACCGCCGAATCCGATCACGCAGTCGGCCCGGTGCGCCTTGTATGCGGCTCCGCCCGCCATCACCTGGCTGGCGGTCGGATTGCCGAACACGCCGGAAAACACGGCCACGTCCAGCCCTTGCAAGTGCGACTGGAATTCCTTGAGCACCGGCAGCGCGCCGAGCGCCTTGTCGGTGACGATCAGCGGCCGCTTCAGGCCCTGGTCCAGCAGGTGCTTGCCGACTTCCTTGCGGGCGCCGGGCCCGAACTGGATGGCGGTGGGAAAGGAGAATCCGGAGAGGCTCATGGTGTGGACGCGAGGTTCAGTTGCATGTGGTTCTTGCCGAAGGAGCGGCCGGCGACGCGGATCGCATCCGGCTCGACGCCGAAGGAGCGGAAGCCTGCCGACTGGTACAGGCGCATCGCGCGCTCGTTGCCGTCCGTCACGGTCAGCACCAGCGACTCCACTCCGTTCAGGCGCGCATGGGCGATCAAGGCCTGCAGGAGTTTTCGGCCGACGCCCTGGCCGCCGGCTTCCGGCGCGACGTACATTCCCATGACCGTGGCCTTGTGCCGGCACTTGGGACGCGGTTCGCGCTCCAGCCCGACAAAGCCACAGAGCTCGGCGTGATGGTACGCGCCCCAGAAAGGATGAGCCGCCAGCCGCTGCGACGTCGCCTCCACCGGCCGCTCGCGGTCCTCCTCGTAACTGGAGGTGAAGGCGTCCGGATGATCGCGCAGCGCGCGCAGCCGCAGCGAGCGGACCAGCGTGGCGTCTGCAGGACCAAGCATGCGAATGAGCATGGGGCAGTCAGATGATCTCGAAGTAGCGCTTCAATTCCCAGTCGGTCACGCCGTCCTGCCACTGGCGCCATTCCCAGTCGCGCGTGGCGGCGTAGTGGTCGACGAAGGTGTCGCCGAGCCAGTCGCGGGCCACCTCGGACTTCAGGAACGCCTGCGTGGTCTCGATCAGCGTGCGCGGCGCGCGCGGAATGTTCTCGCTGCCCTGGTTGGTGCCGGTGATGGGCGGAGCCGTGAGCTTCAGGCCTTTCTCCACGCCGTGCATGCCGGCGGCGATTACGGCGGCCATGGCGAGATACGGATTCACGTCGGACCCGGGGCAGCGCGTCTCCAGCCGCGTGGCCTTGGGCGAACCCGCCAGCACCCGGAAACTCGCCGTGCGGTTGTCCATGCCCCAGGTCGGCTTGACCGGCGCCCAGAAGCCGTCGACCAGCCGCTTGTAGCTGTTGATGGTGGGCCAGATCATCGGGCCGAAGTCCATCATGCAGGCCACCTGGCCGGCCAGGTAGCTCTCGAACAGCGGGCTCATCTTGCGCTGCGTGTTCGCGTCGTGGAACAGGTTGGTCTTGCCGTCGGACAGGCTCTGGTGGATGTGCCCGCTGCAGCCCGGGTACTTCTGGCTCCACTTGGCCATGAAGGTCGGCATGATGCCGAAACGCTTGCCGATCTCGCGCGCGCCGGTCTTGAACAGGATCGCGCGGTCGGCCTGCTCCAGCGCCGGCGAGAAAGCGATCGCCGCTTCATACACGCCGGGCCCGGTCTCCGTGTGCAACCCTTCGATCGGCACATTGAAGGCAAGCATCTCGTCCATCAGCGCATTGAAGAAACCCGGGTTGTCCGCCATGCGCAGCAGCGAGTAGCCGAACATGCCCGGGGTGATCGGCTCCGGCGGCGCGCCGTTCTTGGCGGCCCAGGTCTGCGGCGTTTCGCGGAAGTTGAACCACTCGAACTCCATGCCCGTCATCACCTGGAAACCCAGCTTCTCGGCGCGCGCCAGCACGCGCTTGAGCGTCTGGCGCGGACACAGCGGGTGCGGGGAGCGATCCTCGTTGACGAACTCGCCCAGGAAGAACGGCACGTTGTTGTCCCACGGGACGTTGCGGGCCGTACCCAGGTCCACCGCCGCCAGCGCGTCGGGAAACCCGTGCTGCCACCCGGTGACGCTGGTGTTGTCGTAGGTCACGTCCAGCATGTCCCAGCCCAGCACCACGTCGCAGAAGCCGAAGCCGCCGGTGGCGGCGCCCTCGAACTTGTCGATGTGCAGGTACTTGCCGCGCAGGATGCCGTCGATGTCGCTGACGGCCACCTTCACCTTGGTGGCGCCGCTCTTGCGCAGCTTGTCGATGGCGGGTGGGGTGGGGCTGGCCATGGGTCTCCCTGTTTTGGATGCCTAGATCGCGGGCGCCCCGGAGGAGATGCCCATGTCCTGCAGCGCGAGTTCCACCGCGTGCACGGCCTGCTCCATCTCGTGGCGGCCGATGGCGCCGATGCAGCCGACGCGAAAGGTGTCCACCTGCGTGAGCTTGCCGGGATAGAGGACGAAGCCGTGCGCGCGGGCGAACGCGTAGAAGGTCTTGAAGTCGTAGCGCGAATCGCCCGGCGCATGGAAGGTGACGATGATCGGGGCTTGCACCGCCGGGTCGAGGAACGGCATGAAGCCCAGGCGCGACATGCCGTCGATCAGCGTGCGGTAGTTGTCGGTGTAGCGCGCCAGGCGCGCCGGCTGGCCGCCCTCTTCCTCGAACTGCGCGATGGCCTCGGCCAGCGCCACCACCACATGGGTCGGCGGCGTGAAGCGCCACTGGCCGGTCTTCTCCATGTAGACGTGCTGGTCGTGCAGGTCCATCGCCAGCGACTGGCTGTTGCCGGCGCAGCCCTCCAGGACGGCCTTGCGCACGAAGACGAATCCCATGCCGGGCACGCCTTCCAGGCACTTGCCGCTGGCGGCGACCAGCGCGTCGAAGCGGATCTCGCGCGCGTCGATGGGCAGCGCGCCGAACGAGCTCATGGCATCGACGATCAGGCCCTTGCCGCGGCGCGCGCAGACCTCCGCCACTTCCGCCAGCGGATTCTGGACGCCGGCGCCGGTCTCGCAATGGATGAGGATGACGTGCGTGATGGCCGGGTCCGATGCCAGCTTCGCATCGACTGCCTTGGGATCGACCGCCGCGGAGTCATCGAACGGCAGGACCGCGCAGTCGCGGCCCATCAGGGTGGCCAGGCGCGCGGCGCGCTTGCAGTACGCGCCGTTGTCCAGGACCAGGATCTTTCCGTCCCGTGGCACCACGGTGGCGACGGCCGCCTCCACGCTGAAGGTGCCGCTGCCTTGCAGGGGCACGACGACGTGCGAGTCCTCGCCGTGGACGATCTTCAGCAAGCTCTTCCGTACGCGCGCCGTCACCGCATTGAAGTCGGCGTCCCACGAGCCCCAGTCCCGCAGCATGGCCAGCTTGGTCCGCAGCGTCGTGGTCAGCGGGCCCGGGGTGAGGAGGATGCGGTCTCGGTCCATCGTGCGTCTCCTATCTTGACAGCGTTCGCCAGGCTTGTGTGCGGCGGTCGACCCAGCGTCCCAGCAGCATGAACAGCACCGTGGCCGTGCCGGAGATGCACGCGATCAGCACCGCCATGGCAGCGGCCGGGCTCAGCTCGCCGGCCTCGTCCATGTTCAGGATGGCGATGGACGCGAGCTTGGTCTCGGGCGAATACAGGAACACCACCGCGGAGATGGTGGTCATCGCGTTGATGAAGAAATAGCGAGCGATGTCCACCAACGCCGGCATGCAGATCGGCAGCGTCACGCGCCAGAAGGTCTTGTAGAAGGGCACCTTGAGCGAGGCGCTGACCGCCTCGAATTCGCCGTCCAGCGCCTTCAGCGCGGTCACCGCCGTCAGGTGGCCGGTGGTGTAGAAGTGCACGATGGTGCACAGCATCATCAGCGTGAGGGTGTGGTACAGGCCGTTGAGCGGGTTCTCGCGGGCGTTGAAGAAGAAGATGTAGCCCAGGCCCAGCACCAGGCCGGGCACCGCCATCGGCAGCATCGCCAGCAGGCGTGCCGCGCTGCGCAGGGGGTCCATGCCGCGCGTCTTCTCCAGCATGTAGGCCGTGACGAACACCAATGCGGTGCCGAAGAAGGCCGTGCCGGCCGCCATCCGGATGCTGTTGACGAAGCCCGTCCCCACCTCGTTGTCGACCAGGCCGTAGACGTAGTGCTTCAGGCTGGGCTTGAGGTCGTAGGGCCAGAAGTTGGCAAAGGACGCGAAGATGGCCATGCCCAGCATGGCCAGCATCAGGAAGGCGATGAAGCAGCAATAGGCCGTCATCACCGCGTCGAAGCGGCGCGCGGGCCGCGGTGCATAGGGCACCGCGCGGGCCGAGAGCATCGCGGTCTGCCTGCGCTGCACGAAGTGGTCGACGGCGAACGTGAGGACGGCCGGGGCCAGCAGCAGGATGCCCACGACCGCGCCCTTGGCGAAATCCTGCTGGCCGATCACCAGCTTGAAGACGTCGGTGGCCAGCACGTTGAAGCTGCCGCCGATCACCTTGGGAATGCCGAAGTCGGTGACCACCAGCGTGAAGGTGACCAGCGCCGCCGAGATGAGCCCGTACTTGGCGCCCGGCAGCGTGATGGTGAAGAACTTGCGCCGCGCGCTGGTGCCCATGGCGTCGGCGGCTTCGTACAGCCGCGCGTCGGCCAGCGTGAGCGCCGTCACCAGGATCATCAGCGCGTGCGGGAACACGGCCAGGCACTCGGCGATGATGATGCCTGGTGCGCCGTAGATCTGATCCACGCCCACCACCTGCAGCCAGGACTTCAGCACGCCCTGGTTGCCGAACCAGTAGATCAGCGAAATGGCCGAGAGCAGCGACGGCGCCAGCAGCGGGATCAGCGTGATGGCGCGGAACAGCCCCTTGAAGGGCATGCACGAGCGCGCGAGCGCGTAGGCGAAGCCGAAGGCCAGCGGCACCGTGACCAGCGTGACCACCGCCGACACCCACAGGCTGTTGCCCAGGCTCTGCAGCAGCATCGGCGTCTGCGCGTAGTCGATGAAGTTGCGCAGGCCGACGAAGTCGCCTTGCCTGTCCTCGACCGCCTGGCCGAGGATGGAGACGAGCGGCGCGGCCAGGAACACCAGCAGCAACACCACGGTGATTGCCAGCGTCGCGTGCGCGAGCCGGTCGGTCCAGTGCGACTTCAGGCGCACTTCCGGCAGGGACGGTCGCAGCACCGCGGCCATCAGAACACCTTCACGCGTTCCTGCAGCAGGCGCAGGCGCAGGTTGGAGCCTTCCTGCAGCGAATGCTCGGCCAGGTAGTTCAGCGACAGATAGACCGTCAGCTTGTGCGGGTCCAGGGTCGGCGAGCGGACGTGGACGTGGCAATAGGAGCCCAGGAAGTCGATGCGTTCGATGCAGGCGTCGAACACGTGCGGGTCGCCTTCGGCGATGGGCCGGGCCAGCACGTCCTCGGGCCGCAGGTAGATCCGCACGTCGCGGTCCTCGCCGCCGGCGGCGAATGCGAGCCCGGCGGCTTCGAGGCGGCCGTCGCGCACCTTGCCGGGTAGCACGTTGACCTTGCCCACGAAGTCGGCGACGAAGGGCGAGTTCGGCTCCCGGTAGATTTCCATCGGCGTGCCCACCTGCTCGATGACGCCGTCCTTCATCACCACGATGCGGTCGGCCACCGACAGTGCCTCCTCCTGGTCGTGCGTCACCATGATGGTGGTCACGCCCAGCTTCTGCTGCAGCGCGCGGATCTCCTGGCGCAGGCGCACGCGCTCCAGCGCGTCCAGCGCCGAGAGCGGCTCGTCCAGCAGCAGCAGGCCGGGCGAGGTGGCCAGCGCACGGGCCAGTGCGATGCGCTGCTGCTGGCCGCCGGAAAGCTGCGATGGGTATTTGCTTTCGCTGCCAGGCAGGCCGACCAGCTTGACGAGCTCGGCGACGCGCCCGGCGACCTCGGCGCGCGGCACCTTGCGGTTGACGAGGCCGTAGCTGACGTTGTCGGCCACGCTCAGGTTGGGGAAGAGCGCGTAGCTCTGGAACACGATGCCGTAGTCGCGCTCGGCCGGCGGCAGGCGCGAGATGTCGCGCCCCGACTGCCGCACCTCGCCGCGGCTCTGGCTTTCCAGGCCCGCGATCACGCGCAGCAAGGTGGTCTTGCCGCAGCCCGAGGGGCCCAGGAAGCAGATGAACTCTCCCTGGTGGATGTCCAGGTGGATGTCGTGCAGCGCGACGAAGCTGCCGAACTCCTTGCGCACGCCGCGCAGCGCGAGATAGGGCTCCTGGCTCATGGACGCGCGGCCGCCGGCGGCAAGGCTTACCTCTTCTCCGACTTGGCGTTGTAGCGCTTGTTCCATTCGGACAGGATGCGCTCGCGGTTGGACGCCGAGTAGTTGAAGTCCATCTTGATCAGGCGGGCCTCGTAGTCGGCGGGGATGTTGGCCAGCTTGGGCGCGACGCCCGGCTGCGCGGTGATGGCGAAGTTCTTGCCGTACAGCATCATCGCGTCCTTGCTCGATGCCCAGTCGGCCAGCTTGCGGGCCGCGTCCATCTTCTTCGTGCCCTTGTGGATGGCGAAGGCCTCGAGGTCCCAGCCCAGGCCTTCCTTCGGGAACACGAGGTCGATGGGCGCGCCCTTCGCCTTGTTGCTGTGGCCGCGGTATTCGAAGGAGACGCCGGCGACGTACTCGCCCGCGGCGGCCATGTTGCAGGGCTTGGAGCCCGAGTGCGTGTACTGCGCGATGTTGTCGTGCAGGCCGTCCATGTACTTCCAGCCGCCGCCCTTCCCATTGTCGTCACCCCACAGCTGCAGCCAGGCCACCACGTCGAAGTAGCCGGTGCCGGAGGAGGCGGGGTTGGGCATCACGACCTGGCCCTTGTAGACCGGCTTGAGCAGGTCCTTCCAGGTCTCGGGCTTGGGAATGTTGCGCTTCTGCGCCTCGACGGTGTTGAAGCAGACGACCGCGCCATAGACGTCCATGCCCCACCAGGCCGGCACCTTCTTCTTGTCGCGGTACTGGCTCATGATCGCATCGAGGTTGATCGGCGCGTAGGGCTCGAGCATGCCCTGCTGGTCAAACAGCGCCAGCCCGGACGCGGCCACGCCCCAGATCACGTCGGCTTGTGGATTCGATTTCTCGGCGAGCAGCTTGGCGATGATGACGCCCGTGGAGTCCCGCACCCACTTGATCTCGATGTCGGGCTGGACCCGGTTGAAAGCCTCCTGGTACGCCTTCAGCTGGTCGGTCTCCAGCGCGGTGTAGACCAGCAACTGCGTCTTCTGCGCGAAGGCGAAGCCCGAGAACAGGGCCAGGCCCGCGAAGGCGGCCGAGGCCAGCAGGCGGGGCGAACGTAGCGATGCAAGCATTGAGAACTCCTGGTGATCAAGACATGGGTGTGCTGCCAAATCGATCCGGACCGCGCGATGGGTACTGCCGTCCCCTCCTGCATCGCCGCGTGTGCAAATCATTGGAGACGCACGAGCAGAGCTTGTCAATTGTTTTTTGCAGATTGTTGACAATCCATTTGGGGTGGAGTGCAATGCGGCCCATGACGGCCGTCCTGCACCCCACCATCGCACTGCTCCAGAGCAGTTCGCTGGCCAACGTGGTGCAGCAGGAGATCGAGCGCGCCATCCTGGCGGGCGAGTACGCGCCGGGGGACAAGCTGATCGAAGCCACGCTCGCCCTGCGCATGGGCGTGTCGCGCGGCCCGGTGCGGGAAGCCTTCCGCATGCTGGAAGAGGCCGGGCTGGTGCGCACCGAGAAGAATCGCGGCGTGTTCGTGCGCGACATCCCGATCGACGAGGCGGTGGAGATCTTCGACCTGCGTGCCGTGATGGACCAGTTGGTGGGGCGGCAGCTCGCCGAGCACATCACGCCCGCGCAGCTCAAGGAAATTCGCGCCCTGGTGGACGGGATGGAAAAGGCGGTGAAGGCGCAGGACGCGCGGGACTACCACCTGCTGAACCTGAAGTTCCACGACCGGCTGGTGGAGATGGCCGGCAACCGCAAGCTCACCGCCATCTACCGCAAGCTGATCAAGGAGCTCTCGCTGTTCCGCCGCCTGAACCTGGCGGACAGCTGGCTGCTGCCGATCTCGGCGGGCGAGCACCGGCAGATCGTCAAGGCCATCGCGTCCGGTGACGCCGAGGCCGCCGGCCGCGCGATGTTCCAGCACGTGATGGACAGCAAGGAACGCACCATCGCCAACGACCTGCGCCGGCAGGCCCGCACCTAGGCCGCATCGAGGAGGCGCCATGCTCACCGTCAACCAGCGCAACTACCGCGCGCCCCGCCAACCCACGGTGGTGGTCTGTGTCGATGGCTGCGAGCCGGACTACCTGGCGCTGGCAGTGGCCGGCGGCCACATGCCCTGGCTCAAGAGAGTCCTGGTCGAGGGCACCGGGCTCATCGCCGACTGCGTGGTGCCCAGCTTCACCAATCCGAACAACCTGTCGATCGTGACCGGCGCGCCGCCCAGCGTGCACGGCATCTGCGGCAATTTCATCTACGACGCGGCCACCGGCACCGAGGTCATGATGAACGACCCCAAGTGGCTGCGCGCACCGTCGCTGCTGGCGGCGCTGGCCGACGCCGGCCATTCCGTCGCCGTCGTCACGGCCAAGGACAAGTTGCGCCGCCTGCTCGGCCACGGCATGCGGGGCATCTGCTTTTCCTCCGAGAAGGCGGACCAGGCGACGCAGGCCGAACACGGCATCACGGGCGTGGTCGATCTCGTCCGCATGCCGGTGCCGGATGTCTACAGCGCCGAGCTTTCCGAGTTCGTCTTCGCCGCCGGGGTGCAGTTGATGCGCACCCGCAAGCCGGACGTGATGTACCTGTCCACCACCGACTACGTACAGCACAAGCACGCCCCGGGCACGCCGGGCGCCAATGCCTTCTGCGCGATGATGGACCGCTACCTCGGCGAGCTGGACGCGCAAGGCTGCGTCGTCGTGCTGACGGCGGACCACGGCATGAATTCCAAGGTGGGCCTGGACGGCCGTCCGGACGTGATCTACCTGCAGGACTGGTTCGACCGTGCGATCGGACCGGGCAAGGCCCGCGTGATCCTGCCCATCACCGACCCTTACGTCGTGCACCACGGCGCGCTGGGTTCGTATGCCACCGTGTACCTGCCGCCCGAACTGGCGGCGGGGCCTATCACGTCGCAGTTGCTGGCCTTGCGCGGCATGGAGGTGGTGCTGGACCGCGAGGCGGCGGCGCGCCGGTTCGAGCTGCCGCCGGACCGCATCGGCGACCTGGTGTGCGTGTCGGAGCGCTTCACCGTGCTCGGCACTTCGCGCGAGCGGCACGACCTCTCCGGCCTGGACGCTCCGCTGCGCTCGCATGGCGGCATCAGCGAGCAGCGCGTGCCGCTCATCGTCAACCGCACGCTGCCTGGCCTGGACCCGAACCGGCGCCTGCGCAACTTCGACGCCTTCGACCTGGCGCTGAACCATGCGCAATGACGCCGGCATCGCGCAATTCATCCGCGACCACGCCCTCGACCGCATGCGCATCGGCGGCAAGCCGGCGGGCACGCGCACCGGTGAGCAGGGCATCGCAGTCTTCAATCCCTACACCCAGGAGCGCCTCGGCTCCGTTCCGAAGGCCACGCTGGAGGAAGTGCGCCGGGCCTTCGACAGCGCGCACGCCTGCCAGCCGAAGCTGACCCGGGCCGAGCGCGCGGGCATCCTGCAGAAAGCAGCCGAACTGGTGCGCGAACATCGCGACGACATCGCGCGGCTGATCACGGCGGAGTCGGGCCTGTCGCTCAAGGACTCCACGTACGAAGCCGGCCGCGTCAGCGACGTGCTGCTGTTCGGCGCGCTGGAGGTGCTGAAGGACGACGGCCAGATCTTCAGCTGCGACCTCACGCCGCACGGCAAGAAGCGCCGCGTCTACACGCAGCGCGCGCCGCTGCTGGGCGTGATCAGCGCGATCACGCCCTTCAACCACCCGATGAACCAGGTGGCGCACAAGGTCGTGCCCAGCGTCGCCACCAACAACCGCATGGTGCTCAAGCCATCGGAGAAGGTGCCGTTCTCCGCGATCTTCTTCGCCGATTTGCTGTACCGCGCCGGCCTGCCGCCGCAGATGCTGAGCGTGGTCACCGGCGACCCGCGCGAGGTCGCCGACGAACTGATCACCAACGACCACGTGGATCTCGTCACCTTCACAGGCGGGGTCGCCATCGGCAAGTCCATCGCCTCCAAGGCCGGCTACCGGCGCATGGTGCTGGAGCTGGGCGGCAACGACCCCCTCATCGTGATGGAAGACGCCGACCTGGAAGAGGCGGCGACGCTCGCGGTGCAGGGCTCGTACAAGAACTCGGGCCAGCGCTGCACCGCGGTCAAGCGGATGCTGGTGCAGCAGTCGGTGGCCGGCCGCTTCACCGAGCTGGTGGTCGAGAAGACGCGCGCCTGGAAGTTCGGCGACCCGATGGATCCGGCCACCGACATGGGCACCGTGATCGACGAAGCGGCGGCGCGCCTCTTCGAGTCGCGCGTGAAGGAGGCGGTGTCGCAGGGCGCCCGGCTGCTCGCAGGCAACCAGCGGCAGGGCGCGCGCTATGCCCCCACCGTGATCGACAACGTACGGCCCGAAATGACCGTGGTGCGCGAGGAGACCTTCGGCCCGGTCTCGCCCATCATCACCTTCGGCGACATCGACGAGGCGATCCGCATCTCCAACGGCACGGCCTACGGCCTGTCCAGCGCCGTCTGCACCAACCGCCTGGACTACATCACCCGCTTCGTCGACGAGCTGCAGGTCGGCACCGTGAACGTGCGCGAGGTGCCGGGCTACCGCCTGGAGCTCACGCCCTTCGGCGGCATCAAGGATTCCGGCCTCGGCTACAAGGAAGGGGTGCAGGAGGCGATGAAGAGCTTCACCAACCTCAAGACCTACTCGCTGCCCTGGGCCTGAGGCGCGCACGTGGCCCTCACACTGGACGACATCGAGACGCTCTTTGCCAGGCGCGGCCACGAGCAATACACCGGCGAGCCCGTCACGCAGCTGGAACACGCCTTGCAGTGCGCGCTGCTGGCGGAACAGGAAGATGCCGACGACGAACTGGTGACGGCGGCGCTGCTGCACGACCTGGGCCACCTGCTGCACGACCTGGGCGCCTCGCCCACGCTGCAGGGGGTGGACGACCTGCACCAGTACCGCGCCATCCCTTTCCTGCGCGGGCTGTTTCGCGACGAGGTCGTCGGCGCGATCCAGGGCCACGTCGATGCCAAGCGCTACCTGTGTGCCGTCGACGCCAACTACTACGCGGCCTTGTCGGAGGACTCGAAACGCTCGCTCGTCCTGCAGGGCGGCGTGTTCGACGCGGGCGAGGCCGATGCGTTCATCGCCCGGCCGGGCGCCGGCCGCGCCGTCCGCCTGCGCATCTGGGACGACCGCGCCAAGACCGAAGGACTCGGCACACCGCCGCTGGCGCACTACCTGCAACGCGCGCGGCGTTGCGCGCTGGCCCCATGATCCTCACCTGGCCCGTCGTGGCGGCGGTGCTGTTCGGCGCGCTGCTGCACGCGGGCTGGAACGCGATGGTGAAGTCCAGCGCGGACAAGGCGCTGGACACGGCGGTGATCCACCTCATGGGCTCCCTCGTCGGCATTCCGCTGCTGGTGATCGTGGGGTTGCCGCCGCCGTCGTCGTGGCCCTACATCGCGGCTTCCGTCGTCATCCACATCGGCTACTACATCGCACTCACCGGCGCGTACAAGCATGGCGACCTCGGGCTCACATATCCGCTGATGCGCGGCACGGCGCCGCTGCTGGTGGCGCTGTCCGCCACGCTGACGGTCGGCGAAACGCTGTCGCCGCTGTCCTGGGCCGGCGTGATCGGCGTCAGCTGCGGCGTGCTGGCGCTCGGCCTGTCGCGCCACGCCATGGACTCGCCGCGCGCGGTGGGCTTCGCGTTGACCAACGCCGTCATCATCGCGATCTACACCGTCGTGGACGCGTTGGGCGCACGTCAATCCGGCAACCCGCTGCAGTACGTGGCGATGCTGTTCGTGCTGGACGGCTGGCCCTTCGCCGCGATCGTGCTGGCGCGGCGTGGCTGGGCCACCGCATGGCCTTACGCGCGCCAGCGCGCGCCGCTGGCATTGGTCGGGGCTTCGGCGTCGCTGGGTTCCTACGGCATCGCCTTGTGGGCGATGACGCGGGCGCCGGTGGCCACGGTCGCGGCGCTGCGCGAGACGTCGGTGCTGTTCGCCGCCTTGCTCGGCACCTGGTTCCTGAAAGAGACTTTCACGGTCCGCCGTGCCGTCGGCACCGCCGCCATCGTGGCCGGCGTGATGGCCTTGCGCATGGGGTGACGACGATGGCCTTGCCCACGCATGCGCAGATCGTCATCGTCGGCGGCGGCATCGCCGGCTGCTCGACGGCCTATCACCTGGCGAAACTCGGAAAGACCGACGTGCTGCTGCTGGAGCAGGGCCAGTTGACCAGCGGAACCACCTGGCACGCCGCCGGGCTGGTCGGCCAGATGCGGCCCAACCGCACGATGACGCAAATGAGCAAGTACGGCATCGAGCTGTACGCCACGCTCGAAGCCGAGACCGGCCTGGCCACCGGCTGGAAGCAGTGTGGCAGCGTCAACGTGGCGAAGACGCCGGAACGCATGAAGGTGCTGCGCAAGCAACTCGCCATGGCGCGCAGCTTCGGCGTGGAGTGCCACGAGATCTCGCCGGCCGAAGCGGGAGAGAAGGCGCCGGTGCTGCGTACCGATGACCTCCAGGGCGCGCTCTGGCTACCCGGCGACGGCAAGGCCAACCCGGCGGACCTGTGCATGTCGCTGGCCAAGGGCGCGCGCCAGCGCGGCGTGAAGATCGTCGAGGGCGTGGAGGTGACAGGCGTCACGATCTCGCGCGAACGCGTGACCGGCATCGCCACGGCGCAAGGCGAAGTGACTTGCGAGGTCGTCATCAACTGCGGCGGCCAGTGGGCCCGCCAGTTCGGCAGGCTCGCCGGCGTCAACGTGCCGCTGTATCCGGCCGAGCACTTCTACATCGTCACCGGCCGCATCCCCGGCGTGCTGCCGGAGATGCCGGTGCTGCGCGACCCCGACGGCTTCATCTACTACAAGGAGGAAGTCGGCGGACTGGTGATGGGCGGCTTCGAGCCGCAGGCCAAACCCTGGAAGGTGGACCCGATTCCATCGACCTTCCAGTTCCAGCTGCTCGACGAGGACTGGGACCAGTTCGAGATCCTGATGAAGAACGCGATCCATCGCACGCCATGCCTGGAGACCGCGGAGATCAAGATGCTGCTGAACGGCCCGGAAAGCTTCACCCCCGACGGCAACTTCATCCTGGGCGAGGCGCCTGAGCTGCGCAACTACTTCGTCTGCGCCGGCTTCAACTCCGCCGGCATCGCCAACAGCGGCGGCGCCGGACGCCTGATCGCGGAATGGGTGGTCGGCGGCGAGCCGAGCACCGATGTATGGGACGTGGACATCCGCCGCTTCGCCAGCTTCACCGGCAACCGCAAGGCGCTGGCCGAACGCACCGGCGAAACGCTCGGGCTGCACTACGCGATGCGCTGGCCGCGGCAGGAACTCGAGACCGCGCGGCCGTTGCGGACGTCGCCGCTGTACGACTTGCTGAAGGGCAAGGGAGCGGAGTTCGGCAGCAAGAACGGATGGGAGCGGGTGAACTATTTCCGTGGCACGGCGGCCCGCCCCGAGCCGACCCTCTCGGCACCCGGCTGGCTCCCCTGGATGATCGACGAACAACGCGCCACCCGCGAACACGTGGCGCTGTACGACCAGACTTCCTTCGGCAAGCTGCTGCTGCAAGGCCGCGACGCGCTGGCTTTGCTGCAGCGCCTGTGTGCCAACGACATGGACGTGCCGGTGGGCCGCATGGTCTACACGCCGATGCTCAACGCGCGCGGCGGCATCGAAACCGACCTTACCGTGATGCGGCAAGGCCCCGACCGCTTCCTGCTGGTCACCGGTTCGGCGCAATCCACGCGCGACGCCGACTGGATCCGCCGCCACGTCGATGCGGACGCGCACGTGACGCTGACCGACGTGTCGGCGCTGTACAGCGTGCTCTCCGTGATGGGCCCCAGGTCGCGCGAACTGCTGGCGCGCGTGAGCCCCGACGACCTCTCCCCCGACGCGCTGCGCTTTTCGTGGACCCGCGAGATCGACCTGGGCCACGCCCGCGTGACCGCCGCGCGCATGAGTTACGTGGGCGGCCCGGGCTTCGAGTTGTACGTGCCCATCGAGATGGCGCGCCACGTGTACCTGGCGCTGACCGAAGCGGGGGCGGGACTCGGCCTGCGCGACGCCGGCTACTACGCACTCGACGCGCTGCGCATTGAGCAGGGCCGCCGCGCCTGGGGGGCCGAGCTCGGCCCCGACGAAACACCGTGGGAAGCCGGGCTTCACTTCAGCGTGAAGATGGACAAGCCCGGCGGCTTTCTCGGTCGCGACGCGCTCGCCGCGCAGCGCGGCCAGCCGCTGCGCAAGAAGCTGGTGAGCGTGGTGCTGCGCGACCCGCAGGCGTACGCGTGGGGCGGCGAGAGCATCGAACTGCACGGGGCACCTGCCGGGGAGCTCGGTTCCGTCGGCTTCAGTCCGCTGGCGGGCGCGTGCGTCGGCCTCGGCTATGTGCGTGGCGCGGCCGCCAACGTGCCGCATGCCGCCACGCCGGCGCACATCCTGCTGTGGGGCGAACGCGTCCCCGTGGAACTGCACGACCAGTGGCCGCCCCGGTGAGGCTGGGCGCGGCCGGGCCGCACTGCTAGAGTCGCCGCCATGACGCACCCGGCGCTGCCCCGCATCGAGTCCGGCCTGGCCGCGATGCATGCGGCATTGCTGGGCGGCGATCTCGAAGTGATGCACGTGCGGCTGGTGGAAGTGCTCGACGCGCTGGCCGAAGTGACCCGCGCAGGGTTCGTCCCGAAACAGGAACGCGCATCCATTCCATGGAACGAGCCCGAGGTACGCACGCTCGTGTGGCAGCTGCTGGCGGCGTTCAAGGCCGCCGACTGCCACGTCTTTCCCTATGCCGGCACGCTGCTCGGGCTCGAACGCGCGGGGCGCCTGCTGCCCGAAGACAAGGACGTGGACGTCGGGGTCTGGCTGGAGGACTTCGCCCTGGCCGGACGGCTGCTGGTGCAGTGGGGCCTGCAACGCGCAAGCGACGTCCCGCCTTTCGCCAACGTGGCCACCTATGTCGAGCCTGGCACCGGGACGTCGCTGGACCTGTTCGGGCTGCGCCGCGATCCGATGCGCGGCCGCGTCGAAGGCGGCGTGTGGCTGTATGGACGGCCGCCCTCGCACCAGCGGCTGGTGGCGCTGCCCTGGTTCGAGCTGGCGCCGCGCGACGGCCCCGCCGGCCCGGCCTGGTGGCCGTCCGCACCCGATCAAGTGCTGGCTGCGCTCTACGGAGCAGGCTGGCGCACGCCGCAGGCCGACTGGGACACGCTGGTCTCCAACCCGTCGCTGCAGGACCTGAACCTGAACTGGCGCTGCTGGGCGTTGAAGAGCCTGTGCCAATGCTGGCTCACCGGCAACCTGCCGCGCACCCGCGGCGTGCTCGCGCAGATCGCCGCGCGGGCCGGGGAGGACGCGCAGCTGCGCGGCTGGCGTGAAGCGCTGGAAGCGGGCGCCGCAACATGACGGCCAGCGTACCGACGCGCGAGCAGGTCTCGGTCCTCATCCCCGCAGCCGGCATCGGCGGGCGCCTCGGCATGGGTCCCAAGGCCTCGTTGCCGCTGCACGGCCGCCCCGTCATCGAATGGATCCTGGACAAGGCCACGCAGGTTGGCGCCGAGGTGCTGGTGGCGATCGCGCCAGGATGCACGCTTGCCGCGCCTGCAACGGCCGTCGCCGGCGGCGCCACCCGCCAGGAAAGCATCGAGCGGCTGACGGCTGCGGCCACGCGCCCCTGGTGCCTGCTCTGGGATGCGGCCAACCCGTTCGCCTCCGTCGCCCTGGCGCGCCGGGTCCTGGCGGCCGCGGCCGGCACCGGCGCGGCCGCGGCGTGCGTGCCCGCGGTGGTGCCCTGGCTCGAAATCGAAGGCGAGCGCGTGCTGCGCGCGCATCCGGCAGCCGGCAGCGGCTCCATCAGCATGCCGCACGCCTACGCCACCTCGTTGCTGCGCGAGGTGACGGGCCGCGCAACGCGCGCAGGCTGGGTCGCGTCCTCCACCATCGAACTGATGTTGATGGCCGGCCAGGAGGTGACGTGCGTGACGGGTGAGCGGCTCAACATCAAGCTGACCACGCCGGAGGACTGGCAGCTGGCGCAGGCGCTGCTTGCCCAACTGCAGAGCTGACACGATTGCAGCCGGCGGGCGAGCTGCGTAGGATGGTCCTCCCGTGTTGCTGGAGAGTCCTGTGGCCACCCATCGCGACATCGCCACACGGCGCACCGTGGCCCTGGTCGGCCCCAGCGCCGCCGGCAAGACCAGCCTGGCCGAGGCCTTGCTGTGGAAGGCGGGGGTGGTGGGCGCCCCCGGCAGCGTGGAGCGGGGCAGCACCGTCTCCGACCATGACCCGCTGGAGAAGAAGGCACTGCGTTCGCTCAATTCGACGCTCATGCACTTCGAGCACCGCGGCATCCTCACGCACCTGATCGACACGCCCGGCGCCGCCGACTGCCTGGGCCAGTCGCTGCCCGCGCTGGAGGCGGTGGAGACCGCGGCCATCGTCATCAACGCCGTCACAGGCATCGAGCCGATGGCCGTGCGCATGATGGAGTGGGCGAAGCAGCGCGAGCGCGACCGCATCATCATCGTCAACAAGATCGATGCGCAGGGCGCCAACCTGCAGGGCCTGGTGACGCGGATCCAGGAGGTGTTCGGCAAGGAATGCCTGCCCATGAACCTGCCGTCGCAAAAGGGCGAACGCGTGCTGGACTGCTTCTGGAAGATGAAGGACGACGGGCCGCCGCCCGATTTCTCCTCCATCGAGCAGGCGCATCGGGCGCTGGTGGAGCAGGTGGTCGAGGTCGATGCCGCGTTCGTCGAGCGCTACCTCAACGACGGCGACGTCGATCCGGCCGAATTGCACGCGCCGCTGGAGCAAGCGCTGCGCGAAGGCCACCTGGTGCCGATCTGCTTCGTATCGGCTCGCACCGGGGCCGGCGTGCCCGAGCTGCTGGACGTGATCGAGCGGCTGCTGCCCGATCCCACCGAGAGCAATCCCCCGGCCTTCCTGGAAGGCGAAGGCAGTAGCGCGAAACCGGTGGCGGCGGTGGCCGATGCGGGCAAGCACGTGCTGGCCCACGTGTTCAAGGTCACGCAGGATCCTTACGTGGGCAAGATGGGCGTGATGCGGGTGCACCAGGGCACCATCACGCGCGACAGCCAGCTCTACGTCGGGGACAGCCGCCGCCCTTTTAAAGTGGGCCACCTCTTCATGCTGCAGGGCCGGGAGCTGAAGGAGGTGGCGAAGGCGGTACCCGGCGACCTCTGCGCGATCGCGAAGGTGGAGGAACTGCACTACGACGCGGTGCTGCACGATGCGGCGGAGGACGCGCACATCCACCTGAAGCCGCTGGAGTTCCCGGTGGCCGTGCATGGCCTGGCGATCTCGCCCAAGCGCCGCGGCGACGAGCAACGGCTGCACGACATCCTGATCAAGCTGGTGAGCGAAGACCCGTGCCTGCGCGTGGACCACGCGGCCAGCACCAACGAGACCGTCGTCTATGGCCTGGGCGAGCTGCACCTGCGCACGCTGCTGGACCGGCTGACCGACGTCCACAACTGCCAGGTGGAGACGCGGCCACCGCGCATTGCGTACCGCGAGACCATCACAGCTCCCGCCGAAGGCCACCACCGCCACAAGAAGCAGACCGGCGGCGCCGGCCAGTTCGGCGAGGTGTTCCTGCGCATCGAGCCGTTGCCGCGCGGCAGCGGATTCGAGTTCGTCGACGAGGTCAAGGGCGGGGCCATCCCGCACAACTTCATGCCGGCGGTGGAGAAGGGCGTGCGCCTGGCCATGGAGCAGGGCGTGATCGCCGGCTACCCGGTGGTGGACCTGAAGGTCGTCGTCTACGACGGCAAGCACCACACGGTGGACAGCAAGGAGATCGCGTTCGTGACGGCCGCGAAGAAGGCGTTGGCTTCCGCCGTGCAGTCGGCCCGGCCGTGCGTGCTGGAGCCGATCGTCCACGTGGAGATCGCGGCGCCGGAGCAGCACATGGGCGACATCACCGGGGACCTGGCGTCGCGGCGGGGGCAGGTGAGCGGCACGCAGTCGGCCAGTGCGGGCGCGTTGACGGTGCTGGCGCAGGCGCCGCTGTCGGAGCTGGCCAGCTACCAGTCACGGCTGAATTCGCTGACCGGCGGCCAGGGCCGCTACACCATCGCCTTCAGCCACTACGAGCCGGTGCCGCCGGCGGTGCAGGCGCAACTCGCTTCGCAATACAAGATCCGGGACGACGCCTGAAGCGGCGCGCACCGGGCGCCGCCACAAAGGAAAACGCCCGCCCTCCAGGAGGGCAGGCGTTCCCTGCTTCTTCACACACAACATGCGCCCGGCCGCGAGGCCGGGCCCGGGAGATCAGCGGCGCGGACGCTCGTCGTCGTCCTTGTCGCGGGCGCGGCCACCGCCACGCTGTTCGCGCGCCTCGCGCTGCGGCTGCTCGGCGCGCTGCTGGCGGGGGGCCTCGGCGCGTTCGGGCCGCTGCGGCTGCGCGGCTTCCGGGCGTTCCGCCCGTTCCTGGCGGGCCTGGCGTTCCTGGCGCTGCTGCATGCGCTGCTCGCGCTCCTGGCGCACCTCGGCGCCGCGGCCGCGCTCTTCGCGGGCTTCCGGACCCCTGCCGCCACCGCGCTCTTCGCGGGCTTGCGGACCACGGCCCGGACGATCCCGGCCGGCTTCGGGTCCGCGCCCGCCGCCACGCTCTTCACGAGCCTCCGGGCCACGACCGGGGCGGTCTTCGCGGGCGCCTTGGCGCGCGCCGCGATCGTTGTCGTCGCCCTGGCGCCGGGCTGCACGGTCATTGTCGCCACGCGGGTTCGGGCGGTTGCTGGCACGGTCGTCGTTGCCGCCGCGTTGCTGGTCACGTTGCGCTGCGCGCTGCGGCTGGCGGTTGTCGCCATCCCCGCGGCCCGCCGCCTGGGCACGGTTGCCACGCTCATCGCCGCCACGGCCCGCTGCCTGGGCACGGTTACCACGCTCATCGGCGCCGCGACCCGCTGCCTGCGCACGGTTGCCACGGTCATCCGCGGCGCGGCCGGCACTGCGGATTTCCTGCTTGCGCCGATCGGCAAAGTGCGCCGCCCCGACGGTGCGGACACTCGCCGGACGCGCCTGCAGCCGCACGACGGCTGAGCCATGGACTGCGCGCAGTTCGACGCGGGTCGGACGGGCCGGCGCGAAGCCGATGCGGGCGGTGGCGATCACTTGCGCATTCAACGGTGCCCAGCCGCGGTACACCGGGCGGCCGAGGCGGAAGTCGCCGATCTGCACCGCGGTCACGGCGTAGGGGCGGCGCGCCCAGTAGTAGTTGCTGTAGCCACGCGGATAGGCCCGCACGTTGTAGCCGAAATTGACGCCGCCGAAGTAGCGCGGCGAGGCGCGGAAAGCCGGCCACCACACTTCACCGGGAGCCAGCGGATACCAGCCGACGCCGGGGCCGCCACGCACCTGCAAGCTGGCGCTGGGGCCGCCGCCGAGGAACACGACCAGCGCGGGCGAATACACCGGGCGCGGGGCCAGCCGGCCGGGCACCCAGCCCCAGCGGTTGTTGACCTGCGTCCAGCGGCCGTAGTGGAACGGAGCGAAGCCCCACGGAGCCTCGTCCACCCAGGTCCAGCCCCAGGGAGCGACGTGCGTCCAGCGGCCCTGGCGGTACGGCGCCCAGTTCTCGGGCGTGGTGCGGGGATACCAGACCGCGCCGTGCTCGGGCGACTGCTGCCAGTCGCCATGCTGGTCCAGCTGCGCATGACCCACCACGCTGCGCGGCACGTAGCGCGCCGACACGGACTGCTCTTCGGCGCGGTTGCGCTCGCCGGCCCACTGGGCCAGCTCGTCGGGCCGGAAGGCCGGACCCTGCACCTGCGCCAGCGCCCGGCCGGTGAAGACGATCGATTGGCCGGCAGCGATGTTGATGGACTGCGACCCGTCGCCGAACACCGTGACCGCGCCGAGCAGCACCGTCACGCGGGTCTGGCCGCCCTTGTCGTCCACGTCCACCCGGTAGTCGCCAGGCTGCACCATGCGCACCGCGACGTTGGGCGTGTCGACCTCGAAGTTCTCGCCTGGCTCCAGTTCCCGCAAGCGCACGTTCATGGAGCCTTGCTCCAGGATCAGCTGCGTGGCCTTGTCGTCCAGGACGCTGACGCCGACATGGGTTTCGCCGCCGACGTGGAGGGTGGCGGTGTCGAGTTGCATCTCGGCCCGCGCGCCGCGGTCGCTCCACAACCGGTCACCGTCGGTCAGCGGCCGGTTCTGCGGCAGCTCGATCCATTCGTCCTCGCCGTCGGGGGCGAAGACGACCTCGCCCTGGCGGGCGCTGATGTGCGCCACGCGACCGGGAGGGTCTACCTCGGCTTCACCCTGTGGCGCTTGCTGCGCGAAGGCGGCCAGGGAGAACCAGGACAGCATGAGCGCGGCAAGCCAGGGCAAGCTACGCCAAAGAGATTTGTAAGTCATATGGTGCATGGCAGGCTGTGAGAGAACTGGATATGTTCCCTCAACGCGCGAGACCCCCCTGTGGGAGTAAACCCTGCGTAAAGAGATTTGCAGCGCGACGGCAGTGAACACGAGGGTTCGTGATTTTCTGCACAGCGCGGTCACCCCCGGAAGATCGCCTCCAGGTCAGCCTCGCCGTTGCTCTGATCGAGCTGCAGGCTGCCTTCTATATGGTCCAGGTGGTCGAGCATCAGCTTTTCCGCGCGGGCGCGGTCCCGCTTGGCCACCGCATCGATGATCATCTGGTGCTCGTCATCCCGGCAGCTCTGCGCTGTCGGCGCGTCGTACAGGAAGATGGTCAGGCAGGTCAGCATGCACAGCTCGCGCATGCTGCGCGCCAGCGCGGAGTTGCCCGCAAGCTCCGCCGAAAGCGTGTGGAACTCGCCGGACAGGCGGATCACGGCCCGCTTGTCGCCCCGGCGGCGCGCATCCGCCTCCAGTTCGACGTGCTGGCGCAGCCGCTGGGTCTTCTCCGGCGTCAGCGTGTCGATCAGCCGACGCAGCACGGCGGGCTCGATCAGCCGGCGCGCCTCGAAGACATCGCGGGCCTGTTCGGTGGTGGGCTTGGCCACATAGGCGCCGCGCTGGGGGAACAGCTCCACGATCTGCTCGTGCGCCAGGCGGGCCAGCACCTCCCGCACGCGCGCCCTGCTGACCCCGAAGATGTCCGCCATGCGTTCCTCGCCGAGCTTGGTGCCCGGGTGCAGCCGGTGCTCGAGGATGGCGACGTAGATCCGCTCGTAGATCTCGTCGACCGTCTTCTCGCGCTCCGCGCGGTTGCCCGTGCCCTTGCGGCTCACGTCCATTGGAACAGCTCCCCCCAGCCGGTGATCGACGCTGGCGAGGCGCCCGCAGCGCGGACCATCCCCCAGACGGTGGTGCTGACGGTATCGAGCAGCGGGATGCCGAGCTCGCTTTCGACCTGCGCCGCCAGCGGTGCGGCGTTCAGGTTCGTGCAGAAGGTCGTGATGGCCTGGGGGCGCGCTGGCGCCACCTCGGCCATCAGCTCGCGCAGCGTCTTCGCAGTAACGCCGGCAAAGTCGTGGTTCACGCGGATGCCCAAGTGGCGTTCCGCCACCACCTCGATGCCCAGCGCGGCGTAGTTCGCGACGATCTTCTGCTGGACGTCAGCGGTGTAAGGGGTGACGAGGCCGAGCCGGCGCACCTGCTTGAGCGCCAGCAAGTCATTCAGTGCCAGTACAGCGGTGGTGGCCACGATGCCGGTCCGCTCCCGGATCCGCTCCACCAGCTTGCGGTCGCGGTCGAAGCCGAGCCAGCCCGACGACGTGCCGCTCCAGCCGATCACATCCACCTTGGCATCTGCCAGCAGTTCGGCCGCCGCCAGGATCTTGCTGTCATCGAATTGCCCCAGGGCCGCGGCATCCAGAGCGATCTCCGTGACCTTGAAGCGCGAGAAGTGGGCGCTGGCGCCCGGGAGCGCCGCGACCAGCGCGCTGGTCAGCGGCTCCAGCGCAGTGTTCGAAGACGGGGTCAGCACCCCCAGGCGCAAGGTTCGGGACACGGTTCAGGTTCCTGTGGAGGTCGGACTCAGGCGCAGTATGAAGCATCGGGCCGGCGACTTTTGCGACCGATTGTCGACATTAGTGTAAACACCTGCGCCGCAACGTCTTCCTTTCGGCCATATTCGCGGCAGTGCAACTGGGCGTCGCGAACCGTCGCCATGGCTCGGAAGTTGCAAGTTGTCCCTCGAAACACCATGACAGTGACCGGATTTCTCCACCTGAAACCCATAGCAAGATTGTCGACAAGACTGTCCGCACTTTCTTGGAGCCTGCCTTGCACTCGCGTGGTGCGCCGGGCCGGTTCGTGATGGCCGACGCTCTCGACCTGGTCGTCCGCAATGCGCGTGTCGCCACTGCCAGCGACACGTTCGACTGCGACATCGGCATCCGCGACGGCCGTGTGGCCCTGCTCGGCGCCGGCCTGCCGCCCGGGCAGCGCGAGATCGACGCCGCCGGCCGCACCGTCACGCCCGGTGGCGTGGACGCGCACTGCCATCTCGACCAGCCCATGGAGGGTCCGGCAAAGATGGCCGACGACTTCCTCTCCGGCACGCGCTCGGCGGCCTGCGGCGGCACCACCACCGTGATCCCCTTCGCCGCGCAGATGAAGGGGCAGTCGCTCGAAGCCGCGGTGGTGGACTACCACGCGCGCGCCGAAGGCAAGGCCTGCATCGACTACGCCTTCCACCTGATCGTCAGCGACCCCACGTCGAACGTGCTGGCCGTTGAATTGCCGCGCCTCATCTCGCAGGGCTATACGTCGTTCAAGGTCTACATGACCTACGACGACCTGAAGCTGGACGACGGGCAGATCCTGGACGTGCTCGACGTCGCCCGCACCCACGGTGCGCTGGCCATGATCCATGCAGAGAACGCGGACTGCATCGAGTGGCTGACCAAACGGCTGGAGGCCGCCGGCCGCACCGCGCCCCGGTGGCATGCCCACGCCCGGCCGATGCTGGTGGAGCGCGAGGCCACGCATCGCGCGATCGCCTTGTCCGAACTGGTGGACGTGCCGATCCTGATCGTGCACGTGTCCGGCCGCGAAGCCATCGAGCAGATCCGCTGGGCCCGTGCGCACGGACTGTCGGTGTTCGCCGAGACCTGCCCGCAGTACCTGTTCCTCACCGCGGAGGACCTGGGGATCGACGACAGCTACCAGGGCGCGCGCTGCATCTGCAGCCCGCCGCCGCGCGACAAGGCCAACCAGCAGGTCATCTGGGACGGCCTCGGCGACGGGCTGTTCACGGTGTTCTCGTCCGACCACGCGCCTTTCCGCTACGACGATGCGCAGGGCAAGAAGCCCGGCGGCGAAGAGGTGGCCTTCCGCCACATCCCCAACGGGATTCCCGGCCTGGAGACCCGGCTGCCGCTGCTGTATTCCGAGGGCGTGCTGGCCGGCCGCATCACGCTGCAGAAGTTCGTGGAGTTGACCGCCACCAACCCCGCCAAGGCTTACGGACTGCATCCGCGCAAGGGCACCATCGCCGTCGGCAGCGACGCAGACCTGGTGGTCTGGGACGAGCGCGCGCTGGCCATCGACAACCGCAAGTTGCATCACGCGGTGGACTACACGCCCTACGAAGGCATGCAGCTGAAAGCGTGGCCCGGCCTGACCCTCAGCAGAGGCGAAGTGGTGTGGGACGGCCAGTCGTTCACGGGCCAGGCCGGTCGCGGCAGGTTCCTGCCGTGCGGCACGCCGACGCTGTTGCCCAGGCGTCCTTGAGGAACCCGCCACCATGCGCATCCTGCTGATCAATCCCAACACCACCGACAGCGTGTCCGCGCTGATCCGCGCCGAGGCGCAGCGCAGCGCGTCGCCGGGGACCGAGGTCGAGGTGCTGACCGCGCCTTTTGGCGTGGCCTACATCGAGACCCGCTTCGAGGCGCTGATCGGAGCCTATGCCACTGCGCAGCTCGCCGCCGAACACGCGGCGAACTACGACGCCGTGGTGGTGGCTGCGTTCGGAGACCCCGGTCTCTCGGGCCTGCGCGAAGTGCTGCCGGTCCCGGTGACCGGGATGACCGAGGCGGCGCTCGCCAGCGCCCACTTGCTCGGGCACCGCATTTCGATCATCGCCATCTCCCAGCGCATCCAGGCCTGGTACCGCGAGGTGGTGGAAAGCTACGGCTTCGGCCCGCGCCTGGCCAGCATTCGCGCGCTGGATCGCCCGCTTTCGGGAATTTCCAGCGTGCAGGAAGAACACGCGCAGGCATTGCAGGCCCTGGCCGAACGTGCCGTCGCCGAAGACGGCGCCGAAGTGATCGTGCTGGCCGGCGCGCCGCTGGCGGGCCTGGCGCGTTCGCTGCACGGCTGGCTACCGGTGCCCGTGGTCGACGGCGTCTCCAGCGCGGTGCGCCACGCCGAAACGCTGGCCGCGCTCAAGCCGGGCCGCCCCCGCCAGGGCAGCTTCGCGATGCCGCCCGCCAAACCCCACCGCGGCCTGCCCGACGCGATCGCGCGGCTGCTCGATTCACCCCGCTGAACTTCAGGACCCGCCATGCCGACTCGCACCATCACCCGCATCGCCTTCGCCGCCCTGCTCGCGCTTGGCGCCGCGCTGCCCGCCGCCGCGCAGCAGAAGCTGCAAATCGCCGGCAACTTCGCCAGCGAACACCCGTCGAGCGTGGCGGTCGACCAGGTGTTCAAGAAGGAACTGGCGCGCCTCACCAACAACCAGCTGCAGGTGGACGTGTTCCCCGCCATGCAGCTCGGCGGCGCCAAGGAGAACGTGGACGCAGTGCGTTCCGGCACGCTGGCGATCACCTGGGTCGGCGCCGCGTTCCTCTCGCGCATCGCACCGGAACTGGAGGCGGTGAGCCTGCCCTTCGTTTTCGCCAATCGCGAATCGGCCTTTCGAGTGATCGACGGCCCGGTCGGGGACGCGATCGACAAGAAGTTGCAGGACAAAGGGTTCATCTCGCTGGGCTGGATGGAACTGGGCATGCGCCACGTCACCAACAGCAAGACACCGATCCGCTCGAAGGCGGATCTCGACGGCCTGAAGGTCCGCCTGCAGCCCAACGAAACCCACCTGAACACCTTCCGCGCCCTGGGCGCCAACCCGGTAGCCATGGACGTGAAGGAGCTGTATTCCGCGCTGGAGCAGCGGGTGGTGGACGGCCAGGAAAACCCCTACTCGGTGATCGCGGCCAACCGCTACAGCGAGGTGCAGAAACACCTGTCCAACACCGGCCACTTCTTCGATTTCATCGCCGTGGTGGCCAGCAAGCGGGCTTTCGAACAGCTGAAGCCCGAGTTCCAGAAGGCCGTTCGCGACGCCATGACTGTCACCATCGCCCACCAGCGCAAGCTGGCCGCCGAGGACGATGCCAGGCGCTTTGCCGAGCTCAAGGCCAGGATGACCTACACCGAGGTCTCGCCCGCCGCGCGCGCGGAAATGCGCAAGATCGCCTTGCCCGCCGTGATCGATGGCGTGAAAAAGCGCGCCGGTGCCGACCTGGTCAACCAGGTGCTGAGCGAAGCGGCCAAGCACTGAGGCGATGGATAAACAGGCCATGGAACAGGCTCTTCCCCTGCCGGCCGCGCACGCCGCGCCGGCTTGGCCGCTGCGCCTGCTCTACGCGGCCGACAGGCTGCTGACAGTCGTCCTGGTGGCCTCCGTTGCGGTGATGGTCAACGTCGTCGCCTCCCAGGTCGCGCTGCGCTACGGCCTGAACGAGTCGATCGACTGGGCCGACGAAATCGCGCGATTGGCTTTCGTGTGGTCCATCTTCCTGGCGATCCCGCTGGGCGTGCGCGACGGCGCCCACATCGGCATCGACCTGGTGGTGGACAAGCTGCCGCCGGCCGGACAGTCCGCGCTGCGGCGCGCCGGCGCTGCGGCGGGGGCGGCGATGATGCTCGCCATCTGCTGGGCCGCCGTGCGCACCTGCCGCGAGCAATGGGACGAGCTCATGTCCACCGTCGACATCAGCGTCGGGTGGTTCATCGTGCCGGTGGCCGTTGGCGCGCTGTTCAGTGCCTTTCACCTCCTGCACATCGTGATCGCGGGTCCGCCGGCCAAGCACATCGGGGGTGCGGAATGAGCGGGGCCGTCATCGCCGGTTTCATGGGCCTGGCGCTGCTGGGCCTGCCGATCGCATTCGCCATGGGCGTGGCCGCCCTGATAGCGCTGCTGGCCACCGGCGTCGACTTGTCCATGGTGCCGCAACGCATGATGCATGCGGTCAACTCGTTCCCGCTGATGTCGATCCCCTTCTTCATGCTCGCCGGCGAGCTGATGATCAAGGCGGGCATCGTCGAGCGGCTGATCGCCCTGGCGAACACCATGGTCGGCCGGGTGCGCGGCGGCCTTGCGCACGTAACCATGCTCGCAGGCGCGGGACTGGCCACCGTTTCCGGCGCTGCCGTGTCCGACGCCAGCGCCCTGTCCGCCACGCTGGTGCCCTCGCTGTCCAAGGTGTACGACAAGGGCTTCGCCACCGCCATCGTGGCCGCGGCGGCCAACCTCGGGCCGATCATCCCGCCCAGCGGCGCGATGATCGTCTACGCTTTCATGGCGGGCTCCTCGGTGTCGGTGGGCGGCATGTTCATGGCGGGCGTGGTGCCCGGCATCATCATCACCATCGGCTTCATCGCGCTGTGCTCGTGGATAGCCACGCGGCGCGGCTGGGCGGTGACCGGTGCCCCATTCCGCCTGCGCGTGGTGTTCACCGAACTGCGGCGCTCGGCCATCGTGCTGGCGATGCCGGTGCTGGTGATCGGCGGCATCGTCGGGGGGGCGTTCACCGCCACCGAGGGTTCCGCGATCGCGGTGGTGTATGCCACGGCGCTGGGCTTCTTCGTCACCCGCACCCTGAAGGTGGCCGACCTGCCCGGCATCGTCGTCCGCGCCGCGATCACCTCGGCCATGGTGGGCGCCCTGATCGCCTTCGCCTCCGTCATCACCTACCTGATGACGGTGGACCTGCTGCCGCAAACGCTGACGGTGCTGCTCAAGGCGCTGACGGACAACCCGCTGGTCTACTTGGCGCTGGTGGCGGTGCTGCTGCTCATCGTCGGCATGTTCCTCGAGTCCAACGCGGCCTACATCATGCTGGTGCCGCTGCTGCACCCCATCGCCATCCAGTACGGCATCGACCCGCTGCACTTCGGCTTCCTGTTCGTCCTCAACCTCGTCATCGGCATGCTCACGCCGCCGGTTGGCGTGGTGCTGTTCGTCGTCTGCGGCATCACCGGCGTGCGCATGCGCGAGCTGGTGGCCAACGTCTGGCCCTTCATCGCGCTGATGTACGGGGTACTGGTCGCCTGCATGCTTTTCCCGCCCCTGGTCCTCGCGCTGCCGCGGGCGCTGGGCTACTGATCGCATCCCCCCCTTTCGTTCCACCCGAGGAGTCCCACATGTCGCTTCCTTCCCTGAAACTGCTCGCCGCCGCGGCCCTGGCCGCCCTGCTGGTGTTGCCGGCCGCCGCCCAGGACCGCATCAAGTTCAAGGCGATCGGCCAGCCACTGGCCACCGGCCTGATCCAGAAGAACAAGGAGCAGCCGTTCTTCGAGCATTTCGCGGAGCGCACCGGCCTGCCCATCGACGTGGACTACAAGCCGATCGACACCTTGGGGCTGAAGGACACCGAGCAGCTGCGCGTGATGAAGGCCGGCCTGTTCGACATCGTGTCGCTGCGCGTGTCGCAGAACTCGCGCGACGAGCCGACGCTGCTGGGACTGGACCTGGTGGGCGCCAGCCCCGACTACGCCACGGGCCGCAAGGTGTCCAAGGCTTACTTCAAGACGGTGGACGAGCGCCTGCAAAAGCAGTTCAACGTCAAGCTGCTGGGCGTCTGGCCGTTCGGCCCGCAGATCCTGTTCTGCAAGAAGCCCATCACCAAGCTTGGCGACATCAAGGGCATGAAGGTCCGCGTGTACGACCAGAACCTGGCCAAGTTCATCGAAATGGTCGGCGGCACGCCGGTACCCGTCTCTTTCGCCGATACCCACCAGTCGCTGTCGCTCGGCGTCGTCGACTGCGCCATCACCGGCCCGAGCTCGGCCAACTCTGCCGGCTGGCCGGAAGTCACGACGCACCAGTTGCCCCTGGGCTTCCAGATGGCGCTGAACGGCTACGCGATGACGCTCAAGGCGTGGAACCAGCTCAAGCCCGACCAGCAGGTCAAGCTGCAGGCTGCCTTCGACAAGCTGACCGAGGAAATCTGGGTCTATTCGGAAGAACTGTTCCAGGACGCCCTGAATTGCAACACGGGCAAGGACCCGTGCACCACCGGCAAGAAGTTCAAGCTGGTGAACGTGCCGCTGCAGCCCGCCGACAACGAGTTGATCCGCAGCGCCGTGAGCAAGGTGTCGCTGCCCACGTGGGCCGAAGTCTGCGACAAGTCCAACCCCGGCTGCTCGAAGGGCTGGAGCGCGCAGGTCGCACCGGTGCTGGGGCTGAAGTGAATCCTGGCGCGTCCATACTGGAGGAGGACGCGCCAAAGTCGGCCGCCCCCTCACCGGAGACCAGCGTGAAGACACACATCGAGAACGTCCTCGCCTGGGTGTTCGGCACCATCTTCCTTGCGCTCGCCGTCGTGGTGACGGTGGAGACGATCACCCGCAAGGTGTTCAACGTCTCGCTGCAAGGGGCCGACGAGCTGGGCGGCTATGCGCTGGCGGTGGGATCCACCATCGCCTTCAGCCTTGCGCTGATGGGGCGCAACCACATCCGGGTGGATGTCTTCCACGAGATGCTGCCGCGTGCCTGGCAAGCCTTCCTGAACTGGTTCTCGATCGTCAGCCTGGCGGCGTTCGGCATCTTCGTCGCCTGGGTCGCCACCAAGGTGATCACCGACACCCAGGCCTACGGCAGCACGGCGCAGACGCCCTGGGCGACGCCGCTGATCTGGCCGCAGTCCGTCTGGTATGCGGGCCTGGTGATCTTCGCGCTGGTGGCCACGGGCTACGCGCTGCGGGCCACCGGCCTCCTTGCGCGACGCCGGATCGATACGCTGAACCACGACTTCCATCCGAAGAGCGCGAAGGAAGAACTGAAAGAAGAACTGGACGACCTGGCGCAGCGCCAGGCGGTCGAAGGAGCCAAGCCATGACGCTGCCTTTTTTCGGGGTGGCCTTTGCCGCGATGCTGGGCATGATGCTGATCGGCATGCCGATCGCCGTGTCGATGGCGCTGGTCGCGATCATCGGCGGCATCGCCGCCTACGGCGCACCGTTCATGGACTCGATCGCACCCGTGGTCTGGGGCGTGCACAACGAGAACCTGCTCACCTGCATCCCGCTGTTCGTGCTGCTCGGCGAGCTGCTGCTGCGCTCCGGCATCGCGGACCGCATGTACATCGCGCTGTCCGCCTGGCTGGGCCGGCTGCCCGGCGGCCTGTTGCATACCAACATCGGCAGCTGCGCGCTGTTCGCCGCCACATCGGGGTCCTCCGTGGCCACCGCGGCGACCGTGGGCACCGTGGCCCTGCCTTCGCTGCAGCGCCGCGGTTACCCCATGCGCGCCTCGCTCGGCAGCCTGGCCGCCGGCGGCACGCTCGGCATCCTGATCCCGCCGAGCGTCAACATGATCGTGTACGGATCGCTCACCAACAACTCCATCGGCCAGCTGTTCATCGCGGGCATCATCCCCGGCCTGCTGCTCACCGGCTGCTTCATGCTGTACATCGCGATCTCCAGCATCGCCAGCGGCAACGTGATGCGCGAAGCGAAGGTGCCGTGGGCCGACAAGCTGCGCAGCCTGGTGCACCTGGTCCCGCCGCTGGTGGTGTTCGGCATCGTCATGGGCAGCCTGTACTTCGGCATCGCCACCACCACCGAGAGCGCAGCGCTCGGCGTGATGGCGGCCATGGGTTTCGTCTGGCATTCCGGAAAGATGAGCCGCGAGCTGCTTCGCAACTGCTTCATTTCCACGGCACGCGTCAGCGGAATGATCCTGCTGATCATGACGGCCGCATTCATCCTGAACCTCGCGATCAGCCTGACCGGCGTTGCGGAACAGATGACCAAGTGGGTGACCAGCCTCGGCCTCTCGGCAACCGGCCTGATCCTGGTGCTGATCGTCTTCTACCTGGTCCTCGGCATGTTCATGGACGTCCTGTCGATGCAGGTCGCCACCATCCCGATCACCTACCCCATCGCGGTGGCGGTCGGCGTGGACCCGATCTGGTTCGGCATCTTCATCGTGCTGATGTGCGAGCTGGGGCTGATCACGCCGCCGGTGGGGATGAACCTGTTCGTGGTGCACGGCATCCGGCCCGACAAAGGCGGGATCGAAGACGCCATCTGGGGCGCGCTGCCCTATGCGGCGATCATGATCCTGTTCACGCTGCTGTTGATGGCGGTACCGCAACTGGTGACGTGGCTGCCGGGACACATGTGAGATGGCGGCACGGGACCTCTGGCGGCTGTCCGCTACGGAGCTGCAACGCGACTATCGTGAAGGCCTGAGCCCGCTGGCGGTGGCGCAGGCGTGCCTGGCGCGCCTGGAGGCGGTCAACCCGCGCATCAACGCGGTAGTGGCGCGGCGCGACGACGCCTTCCTGCGCGAGGCGCAAGCCTCGGCGCAGCGGCATGCGCGCGGCGCACCGCTGTCACCGCTCGACGGCATTCCGCTGTCCGTGAAGGACAGCCTCTACACCGAGGACCAGCCCACGACGTGGGGCTGTCCCGCGCTGCGCACGCATGCGACCGGCCAGGACGAGCTGTCGGTGGGCCGCGCGCGCGCCGCCGGGGCGCTGATCATCGGCAAGACCAACGTTCCGGAGTTCGCGCTGGAGGGCTACACCGCCAACCCGATCTTCGGCGTCACGCGCAATCCATGGAACCTGGCGCTCACGCCGGGCGGCTCCACGGGCGGCGGCGTGGCGGCGGTCGCCGCCGGCATCGCGCCGCTGGCGATCGGACAGGACGGCGGCGGCTCGATCCGCCGGCCGGTCTCGCACACCGGGCTGGTGGGGCTGAAGCCCTCGCTGTCGGCTGTCCCGCGCGAGCACGTGCTGCCGAGCCTGTTGCTGGATTTCGAAGTCATCGGGCCGGTGGCCCGCACGGTGGCGGATGCGCGCATGCTGTTCGAGGTGATGCGGGGTCCGGCGGCGGCAGACCGCAGTTCGCTCGCGGCAGCCTTCGCGGCCCGCGATGCCCGCGAGCGGGGCCCGCTGCGCATCCTCTACGTCGAGCGTTTCGGCCAGGCCCCGCTCGATCCGCAAATCGCCGCCAGCGTGGCGGGCGCGGTGCGGCAACTCGCGGCGCTCGGACACCGCGTCGACTCCGGCAGCCTGCCACTGGACCTGGACTTCTTCGCCGAAGCCTGGCCGCAGATCGGGCAGATCGGCCTGGCGCAGATGTTCGACCGCCATCCGGACTGGGCCGCGCAAGCCTCGCCCAAGTACCTGGACATGGCCGGGAAGGGCCGCGCCTTGCCCGGCGCCCGCCTCTGGCAGATCCTGGAGGAAGTGAAGCGCCTGCGCCGCGACACCGTCAACCTCTTCCGCGACATCGACGTGATCGTCCTGCCCTCGGCGGCGGCCCTGCCGTGGAAAGCGGAGGACTCCCATCCGACGCAGATCGATGGGCAGGAGGTCGGCCCGCGCGGCCACGCCGTCTACACCGGCTGGGTGAACGCCGCCGGCTTGCCGGGCCTGGCGCTGCCGTGCGCGCCATCGCGGGAGGGCCTGCCGATCGGCATGCAACTGGTCGGGCCGTACGGCTGCGACGACACGTTGCTGGACCTGGGCGCGGCGTACGAAGCCGCGCAGCCCTGGTCGCACCGTTGGCCGGTCCTGTAGGGCTTGCTGCGCCGCAGCGAGTCCACCTGTTTCAGGCAAAAGCGTTTCGACTTGGCATGCCAACGATCGAGGCGTAGTCTGGCGCCCGGCCTCACGGCCCGACGGTCGCATTCCCGGACCGCGCAACGAAGGAGACATCAGACATGGCCAAGATCCTCATCCTGGGCGCCTCTTACGGTTCCCTGCTCGCATCCAAGCTGCTGTTCGCCGGCCACGAGGTCAAGCTCGTGTGCCTGCCGGCCGAGGCCGACCTCATCAACGCGGAGGGCTTCCGCGTGCGCATGCCGGTCCGTGGCCGCGCCCAGCCGGTGGAGATCGACTCGCGCAAGCTGCCGGGCAAGGTGTCCGCGGGCGGCACCGGCGACGTCAGCCCGGCGGACTACGACCTGGTCGGCCTGGCCATGCAGGAGCCGCAGTACCGCTCGCCGGGTGTGCGCGAGCTGCTGGCGGCCGTCGCGAAGTCGCGCGTGCCCTGCATGTCCATCATGAACATGCCCCCGCTGCCTTACCTGCGCCGCATCCCCGGGCTGGACGCGAATGCACTGAAGGCGGCGTATACGGATGCGAGCGTGTGGGACGACTTCGACCCGGCGCTGCTGACGCTGTGCAGCCCCGACCCGCAGGCGATCCGCCCGCCCGAAGAAAAAGTCAACGTGCTTCAGGTCACGCTGCCGACCAACTTCAAGGTGGCGCGCTTCAACAACGCGAAGTACACGGACCTGCTGCGCTCGCTGGAGCGGGACGTCGACGCCGTGCGCTTCGCCGCGCCGGAGGGCCCGATCGAGCTGCCGGTGAAGCTGCGCGTCTCGGATTCGATCTTCGTGCCGCTGGCCAAGTGGTCGATGCTGCTGGCCGGCAACTACCGCTGCATCACGGCCAACGGCATGCGCACTGCGCAAGAGGCGGTGCACACCGACATCGCCGAATCGAAGTCGGTGTACGACTTCGTCTACGACGTCTGCCTGCGCCTGGGCGCCCACCCGGAGGACCTCGTTCCGTTCGAGAAGTACGCCGCGGCCGCGCAAAGCCTCACGCGGCCGGCTTCCGCCGCACGGGCGTTGCAGAACGGCGCGACCAACATCGAGCGGGCCGACAAGCTGGTGCAGCTGGTGGCGCGCCAGCTCGGCTTGCGCCACCCGGTCATCGACCGCGGCGTCGACCTGGTGGACACCCGGCTGCACGCCAACCGCGAGCTCGCTGCGAAGAAGTAGCATCGGCCTTTTCCTTACGGAAGGTGGATCCATGACGAATTCGGTGCAAGCCGTGGCGGCGGTGCTGTTGCAGGCCCGGCGCGACCACCAGGCGGCCGATGCGGCGGGGCTGGAAACGCTGTTGCAGTCCCCCGAGGACGCCTATGCCGTGCAGGAGCAGGTGGGTCGCTCGGCCGACTGGTTCTCCACCGGCGTGCCGCTGCACTGGAAGTCCGGCGGGCCCTCGCGGAGCGCCGCGCTCACGCACGCCGGGCTGCCGCCGCGCAACGTCTTCTCCAGCCCGGCCGACGCCCGCGGCTGCCCCTTCCATCACCGGCTCATCGAGGCTGAAGTGGCGCTGCGGCTGGCGCGGGACGTCTCTCCCGACGATGCGGCGAAGCTGTCGCACGAAGATGCGGCGACGCTCGTGGACGGGATGACGGTCTCCATCGAAATCGTCGATTCGCGGTGGCAGCAGTTTCCGGAGACGTCGGCGCTGCTGAAGCTGGCCGACCAGCAGTCGCACGGCGCACTGGTACTGGGCGAATGGCGGCCCTTCGCGGCGCGTGACTGGAGCCGGCAGACCTGCGTGGTGCAGATCGGGCAGGGCGCGCCTGCGTCCTTTCGCGGTTCGCTCTCGCTGGGAGACCCGGCGTGGGGGCTGCCGATCTGGCTGCGGCACGTGACCCGCCAGGGCGCCAGCGTGCCGCGCGGCACCATCGTCACCACGGGAACGTGGTGCGGGATGCTCCGGGCGCAGCAAGGCGACAAGGTGAAGGTGGTGTTCGAGGGCGTCGGCGAGGCGGAAGTGCAGCTTTGACCGTTTGAATGCGGACAGCCGGACGCAGAAGGCGCGGAAGTTGCGCAGAAGACGCAGAAGAACATCCAGAAATTCTTTGGTTTTTTTTGCGTCTTCTGCGTAGTTTCTGCGTCTTCTGCGTCCGGTACCCGCATTCACGCAGCCATCGCTCCGCGGCCCGACAATCGCGGTCGTGACCGCTTCCTCCACCTCCCGCGCCGCCTGGACCATGCTGCTGGTCCTGATCTCCGGCTTTGCCCTGAGCCAGGCCTTTCGCACCGCCGCCGCCATCATGGCGACGCCGCTGCAGCAGACCTTCGGCCTGACGCCGCAACAGCTCGGCCTGTTCGCGGGCGCCTTCCACTTCGCGTTCGGCGCGCTGCAACTGTTCATGGGCATGGGCATCGACATGTACGGCGTGCGCCGCACCGTGCTGGCGGTCTTCCCCTTGGCCATCGTCGGCGCGCTGGTCACGGCCAGTGCGGACAGCTATGGCGTCCTGCTGCTCGGCCAGGCGCTCACGGGCATCGGCTGCGCGCCCGCCTTCCTGGTGTGCACCGTGTTCATCGCCCGCAGCTTCCCGGCCAGCCGCTATGCATCGGTCAACGGTGCGGCGCTCGGCATCGGCTCGGTCGGACTGCTGCTCACCGGCACCCCGCTGGCCTGGGTGATCGAAGCCTGGGGCTGGCGCTCCGGCTACGTCGCGCTGGCCGCCTGTGCAGGGCTGGCCTGGCTGGCGATCCTGCTGCTGGTGCGGGAAGAGCTTCCAGCCATGCCCGGCGGCCGCCCCAGCGTGATGGGCGCACTGCGCGGCTACGGCGAACTGTTCCGGCTGCCGCACACGCTGGGCATCATCGGACTGGCGGTGTTCACCTATGCGTCGTTCCTGTCGCTGCGCGGGTTGTGGTTGGGCCCCGCGCTGATCGACCGCTACGGTTTCTCGCTGGTGCAGACCGGCAACGTCGCGATCGCCGTGTCGGTGCTTGGCATGGTGGGGCCGCCGTTGTTCGGCCGGCTGGACCCTGGCGATCGCACGCGGCGCCGCTGGATCCTCGGCTTCACCATCGCCTGCGCGGTCATCTTCGCGCTGATGGCGCTGCCGGTTCCAGCCGCCGTGGAGGTCGGGTTGTCGCTGGCGATCGGCATCATCTCCGGCTACATGGTGATGCAGTACGCGGACGTGCGCGCCAGCTATCCCACGCACATGACCGGGCGGGCCATGGCCGTGTTCACCATGGCGATGTTCCTCGGCGTCGCGCTGATGCAGTGGCTCACGGGGCTCGCGGCGTCGGCGGCCACCGTGCTGGGGATCGAAACCTACATGGCCGTGTTCGGGACGATCGCCTTCTTCCTGTTGCTGGGAACGCTGCTGTTCCGCTTCCTCCCCGGCCCCCACGGGGTTGTCGCCGAGGCGGCACAATCGACGCCATGAAAATTTCCAAAGACACCGTGGTCACCCTGCGCTACAAGGTGGCCGAGCCCGGCGGCAAGCTGATCGAGGAAAGCCGCGAACCCATGGTCTACCTGCACGGCGGCTACAACAACACGCTGCCGAAGATCGAGGAGGCGCTCGACGGCAAGGAGGCCGGCTACGAAGTGACCTTGCAGCTGGCGCCCGCGGACGCTTTCGGCGTGCGCGACGAGTCGCTGCTGCGCGTGATCCCCAAGAGCGAGTTCCCGCCCGGCGTGAAGGTCGGCGGCCAGCTCGAAGGCCGCACCGACGACGGCCAGCCGCATGTCTTCCACGTCATGAAGATCAAGGGGCATGAGGTGCACCTGGACGGCAATCATCCGCTCGCGGGCAAGGCGCTCAAGTTCCAGCTGAAAGTGACCGGCGTGCGCATGGCCAGCGGCGAGGAGATCCAGCATGGCCATGTCCATGGCGAGCATGGGCACCATCACTGAACCGGTCTGAATACGGATACCGGACGCAGAAGTCACAGAAACTATGCAGAAGACGCAAAAGAAACCAAAGACATTGTTCTGGATGTCCTTTCCGCGACTTCTGCGCAACTTCTGCGACTTCTGCGTCCGGTTGTCCGCATTGAAACAACCGCCGCGTGCCCCCACTTAGGAGGAACGATGCCAACCCCCACCTCCCCCGTCCTCTCCGTCCAGCCCCTCGGCTTTCCGTGGGTGACTGCCGATCCGTTCCTGTTTTGTGCGTACCACGACGACGCCTACCCGCGCGGGAACGGGGCGATGGGGCCGGCGGCTTCGCTGGCGGGGCGGGACATCGGGCAGGACTTCAGCCGCAAGGACGGCTGGAGCATGTACCACGGGGACAGCGTGCCCGGCTTTCCGGCGCACCCGCACCGCGGCTTCGAGACGGTGACCATCGTCCGCAAGGGCCTCATCGACCACAGCGACTCGCTCGGCGCCACCGCCCGCTTCGGCGGCGGCGACGTGCAATGGGTCACGGCGGGCAAGGGCATCGTGCACTCCGAGATGTTCCCGCTGCTCAAGGCCGACGAGGACAACCCGCTGGAGCTGTTCCAGATCTGGCTGAACCTGCCCAGGCGCAACAAGATGGCCGAGCCGCACTTCACGATGCTGTGGAACGAGCAGATCCCGCGCCGCGTCGTCGCGGACGCGCAAGTCCGCAAGACCGAAGTGGCGGTGATCGCCGGCAACTTCGGCGACCTCTCCGCGCTGGCGCCGCCGCCCGACTCCTGGGCCGCACAGGCCGAGGCCGACGTTGCGATCTGGACGCTGCGCATGGAAGCCGGCGCCGGCTTCCAGCTGCCGCCCGCGGTGTTGGCCGGAACGCAGCGCACGCTCTACTTCTTCAAGGGCAAGGGGGCCAGCGTCGGCGGCCAGGCCGTGCAAGGCCCGGTGGCGATCAAGTTGCAGGCTGATGTCGAAGTGGCCATCGCCGCCGGCGACACGATCTGCGAATTCCTGGTGCTGCAGGGCCGGCCCATCGCCGAGCCGGTGGCGCAGTACGGGCCGTTCGTGATGAACACGCAGCAGGAAATCCAGCAGGCCATGCAGGACTACCGCCGCACGCAGTTCGGCGGCTGGCCGTTCGGCGACAGCGCGCCCGTGCACGGCACCGAGCCGAAGCGCTTTGCCCGGCATCCGGGCGGCAAGACTGAAGCGCCCGAGGCGCTCAGCCCTTCAGCAACTGCGTGAGCACCGCGCGGGCGACGCGCGGCTCCAGCTTGAGCGTGCGGGCGATCAGCTCGCTGGTGGCGGCGCAGGCAGCCACGGGGTCCATGTCGGCCACGCCGATGGTGTGCACCTGGTTGGCCGCGTCGCCGTGCTTTTCGGCGGTGGCCTTGCGCACTTCGTCCAGGCTGGCCTGCACCTCCTGCAAGGATGCGGTGGGCTCGGTCTTCCACGCGCCCTTGACCGCACTGGCCGTGTTCTCCGCCACCAGCCGCGCGATCGCCTGCTCATAGGCCAGGTTCACCGGCCCGCTCAGGCGCAGGCTCGCGTCGAAGGCGTCGGCGGGCACTTGCGGCCACGCCAGGCGCACGCACTTCGGCGGATCGGACACGCGCAGCTCGTCGAGCGCCGGCACCAAGGCCTGCGCGTACGCCATCACGGCGCCGGTCTGGGCCGTCGCGATCATCTTGCGCGCCAGCGCCGGGTACTGCTTGCGCGTCTGTGTCAGCACCGTCGCCGGCGGCACCAGCGCGTCGAACGCCTGCACAGCCACCCCGTGCATCTGCTTCCACTCGTCCGGCCGATGCTGGCGCAGCGCGACGTGCACTGGCATCTTCAGCCACGCCACGCGCCCCTGGTAGCCCTCGTCGAAGCGGCTGCGGATGAACTCGGTGCGGGTGATGGCCAAGCTCACCATCAGCAGCATCGCCAGCGCCACCAGGAAGTCCCGCAGCAGCTCGCCGTCGCTCGGCTTGCGGTCGCCGGTGAGCAGCCAGACGGCAACGCCGGCCAGCGCGGCGCAGGGCGCCACGAGCCAGGGGAAGAGCGAGAACCACCACATGGCTGATCCTCAGGGCCGCGCGCCCAGCAGGCCGACGCGCCAGCCGGCCGCACGCAGCTGGCGGGTGGCCTGCACACTCAGCCAGATCCACGCGCCCAGGCTGACCAGCGGAACGAAGGTCAGCACCATGTACAGGATGGTCGATGGGGTCGGCTTGCCCAGGCCGGAGCTCAGTCTCACCACGCCCACCAGGCTGTACAGGCCCAGCACCACGTACATCGCGAAGATCGGCAGGGTGGACAGCACGCCGCTGCGCGCCACGCCGTTGACCAGCAGCGAGCCCAGGATGCTCAGGACCAGCATGCGCTGGCCGTTGGCGACCTTGTCCAGGTCCACGCCGGCGTCGACCTGCTCCTCGGCGTCCGCCTCGTCATCATCGTCGTCGTCGTCCACCTTCCGCGCTGCGGCGGTGACGACCGGGGCGACCTGGGGCTGGGGCCGCGGCAAGTCCGCATACGGCTGCCAGCCGGTGGCGTCGAAGCGGTAGATACAAGCCGACAAGGTGGCGGCGCCGGCCGAGGCGAGCGTGCGGGTGGCGATCTTCTGGAGCTGCGCCTCCACGGCGGCGTCGCCGGCAGGAGCGAACATCAGCACGCCCTTGCGCGGCACGGCGGCCAGCAGGCCCTGCGGAAACTTCTCGAGTTGCTGGCGCCAGAACGTGCGGTCCAGCATGAACGTGGCGTTGTAGTCGGCGTGCTGGCCGCGCAGCGTGTGGATGCCGCCGTCCAGCGGGGTGACCTGCGGCGCCCCGCTGGCGCGCTTGCTGTTGGAGCTTGCGTAGGCCACCGCCTTTTGCGGCGTGAGTTCGAGGCGGGCCAGGTCGTCGGGTCGGACGGCCGATGTCCTGGACACCCCGGGTTCGTCGAACACCAGCCGCAACTGCAGGTCTCCGAGATAGCCGTAGGCGACCGTATCGGCCGCGGGGGACGGCCGCAGGGTCTCCCGGGCGAGTCGCTCGCCGGGCCAGGGGTGCAGTTGCACCATCAGCCGGTCGCGCTCGCGCGCGGGCTCCTGGCCGGAAGCCATTTACTTCGCGACGACGCGAACCATCTCGAGGCACTTGTTCGAGTAGCCCCATTCGTTGTCGTACCAGCTCACCAGCTTGACGAAAGTGCCGTCCAGCGCGATGCCGGCGTCGGCGTCGAAGATGGAGGTGCGCGTGTCGCCGCGGAAGTCGGTGGCCACCACCTTGTCTTCCGTGTAGCCGAGGATGCCCTTGAGCGCGCCTTCGCTCTGCGCCTTCATCTCCGCGCAGATCTCGGCGTAGGTGGCCGGCTTTTCCAGTTCCACCACCAGGTCGACCACCGACACGTCGGAGGTGGGCACGCGGAACGACATGCCGGTGAGCTTCTTGTTCAACTCGGGGATCACCACGCCCACCGCCTTGGCCGCGCCGGTGGAGGAGGGAATGATGTTCTCCAGGATGCCGCGGCCGCCGCGCCAGTCCTTGTTGGACGGGCCGTCCACGGTCTTCTGCGTGGCGGTGGCGGCGTGCACGGTGGTCATCAGGCCGCGCTTGATGCCCCACTTGTCGTGCATCACCTTGGCCAGCGGGGCCAGGCAGTTGGTGGTGCACGAGGCGTTGGAGATGATCTGCTCGCCCTTGTACTTGGTGTGGTTGACGCCGAAGACGAACATCGGCGTGTCGTCCTTGGACGGCGCCGACAGGATCACCTTCTTCGCGCCGGCCTGCAGGTGCTTGGTGGCGCCGGCCTTGTCGAGGAAGATGCCGGTGGACTCGATCACCACGTCGGCGCCGATCTCGCCCCACTTCAGAGCGGCCGGATCCTTCTCCTGCGTCAGGCGGATCTTCTTGCCGTTGACGATGAGCGTGTTGCCGTCGACCGCGAGCTTGCCCTCGAAGCGGCCATGGACCGAGTCGTACTGCAGCATGTACGCCAGGTAGTCCGGCTCCAGCAGGTCGTTGATGCCGACGATCTCGATGTCGGGGAAGTTCTGCACCGCAGAGCGCAGCACGTTGCGGCCGATGCGGCCGAAGCCATTGATGCCAACCTTGATGCTCATTCGATCACTCCTGAATAAGAAAAGCCGAAAACCTATTCGTCCTGCTTGAGCAGCACGGCGCGCACCGTGTCCGCCACATTGTCGGCCGTGAAGCCGAAGTGCTGGAACAGCGCGTTGGCCGGCGCCGACTCGCCGAAGCTGTCGATGCCCACGACAGCTGCGCAGCCGTACTTCCACCAGAAATCCGTCACGCCCGCCTCGACCGCGATGCGCGGCAAGCCAGCGGGGAGAACGCTCTCCTTGTACTCGCGGTCCTGTCGGTCGAAGGTGGTCGTGCTCGGCATCGAGACCACGCGCACCGAGATGCCCTGGCGCGCCAGTTCTTCCTGCGCCTTCAGCGCGAGCTGCACTTCCGAACCGGTCGCGATCAGCACGGCCAGCGGCTCCTCGGCACCCACTTCGCTGGGCTCGGCCAGCACGTAGGCGCCGCGGCTGATGTCGCCCAGGTCCGTCTTGGGCGCATAGGGCAGGTTCTGCCGCGACAGCAGCAGCGCGGTCGGCCGGTCGGCGTTCTGCAGCGCCACCGCCCAGGCCACCGCGGTTTCCGCGGTGTCGCCGGGGCGCCAGACATCCAGCCGGGGGATCAGCCGCAGGCTGGCCGCGTGCTCGATCGACTGGTGCGTCGGGCCGTCTTCGCCCAGGCCGATGGAGTCATGCGTGAACACGTGGATGACGCGGCGCTTCATCAGGGCGGCCATGCGGATGGCGTTGCGGCTGTAGTCGCTGAAGGTGAGGAAGGTGCCGCCGTAAGGGATGTACCCGCCGTGCAGGGCCACGCCATTCATGATGGCGGCCATGCCGAATTCGCGCACGCCGTAGTTGATATGGCGTCCGACTTTCCCTTCGGTCACCACGACGTCGCCGGACTGGTCGAAGCGCAGCGGCGGCGTCGACTTGGTGTTCGTGAGGTTGGACCCGGTCAGGTCCGCCGAGCCGCCCAGCAGCTCCGGCATCGCGGCGGTGAATGCTTCCAGCGCGATCTGCGACGCCTTGCGCGAAGCCACGGTCTCCGCCTTGGTATGGGCGGCGATCGTCGCGTCCACGGCGACCTGGTGGAAGTTCTTGGGCAGCTCGCCCTTCATGCGGCGCACGAACTCCGCGGCGAGTTCCGGATGCGCGATTCGATAAGCGTCGAAACGCCGGTCCCAGTCGGCCTCGATGGCGTCGCCCTTGGCGCGCGCATCCCATTCCTCGTACACGCCCTTGGGCAGTTCGAAAGGCTGGTGCTGCCAGCCCAGCGCCGTGCGGGTCAGCTTGATCTCGTCCGCGCCCAGCGGCTCGCCGTGGGCCTTGGCGGTGTTGGCGCGATTGGGCGAGCCCTTGCCGATATGCGTCCTGGCGATGACGATCGTGGGCTTTTCGGCGCTGCGCTTGGCGTCCGCGATCGCGCGGCTCACCGCCTCGATGTCGTGGCCGTCGACCGGGCCGATCACGTTCCAGCCATAGGCCTTGAAGCGGGCCGCCGTGTCGTCGATGAACCAGGGCGTGACCTGGCCATCGATGGAGATGCCGTTGTCGTCGTAGACCGCGACCAGCTTGTTCAGCTTCCAGGCGCCGGCCAGGGCGCAGGCCTCGTGGCTCACGCCTTCCATCAGGCAGCCGTCGCCCAGGAAGACGTACGTGCGGTGGTCGACGACCGTGTGGCCTTCGCGGTTGAACTCCGCGGCGAGCAGCTTTTCCGCCAGCGCCATGCCGACGGCGTTGGTGAGGCCCTGGCCCAGCGGGCCGGTGGTGGTTTCCACACCCGGCGTCACGTCCACTTCGGGGTGGCCGGGGGTCTTGCTGTGCAGCTGGCGAAAGCCCTTGAGCTCGCCGAGCGGCAGGTCGTAGCCGGTCAGGTGCAGCAGCGCGTACACCAGCATCGACGCATGGCCGTTCGACAGGACGAAGCGATCGCGGTCGGCCCAGTGCGGGTTCTTGGGGTTGTGGCGCAGGTGCCGGTGCCAGAGGGCCACCGCGATGTCCGCCATGCCCATGGGGGCGCCGGGATGGCCCGAGTTCGCTTGTTGCACGGCGTCCATGGCGAGCGCGCGAATCGCGTTCGCCATCAGGGAATCGTTGGCCATCAGGGGCAGCTCCGGGGGAAGGAAGGATCAGGGGAACCCCGCATTTTAGCGGGCCGCCCCTGCACGGCTTCGCCCGGCAGCCATGGCATACATTCGGACCATGAAAGGCTTGCACCTCACTGCCGACCTGTACCGCTGCCGCTGCGAGGCCCTGTGGCTGACCGACGCGCAGAAGCTGGGGGAGTGGTGCATGGCCGCCGTCACGGCCGTGGGCCTGGAACCGGTGGGCCACCTGTTCCACGCCGTGCCCGCAACCGCCAAGGGCCCCGGGGGTGTGACGGCAACCGTGCTGCTGGCCGAATCGCACATCTGCCTGCATACCTGGCCCGACGAGCGTGGCGTCACGGCGGACGTGTTCGTGAGCAACTTCGGCGGCGACCACTCGGCCAAGGCCCGCGGGCTGATGTTCGCGCTGGTCAACCGGTTCCAGCCGGAATGGACCGAGCAGCGGTCGCTCGATCGCGGCGAAGAGGAATGAAGTGACTTCATGATGCGACAGGCCATGATCCTGGCGGCCGGCCGCGGCGAGCGCATGCGGCCGCTGACCGACACCTGCCCCAAGCCCCTGCTGCCGCTCAAGGGCAGGCCGCTGATGGGCTACCACCTGGACGCCTTCGGCCGCGGCGGCTTTCGTGACGTGGTGATCAACACGGCGTGGCTGGGCGAGCAGATCGAATCGCATTTCGGCCACGAGACGCCCGCAGGCGTGCGCATCGCCTACTCGCACGAAGGCAAGGACTTCGGCGGGGCGCTGGAAACCGCCGGCGGGATCCTGCGGGCGCTGCCGTTGCTGGACGAGGTGTTCTGGATCGTTGCCGGCGATGTCTACATGCCGCAGTTCCTGTTCACGCGCGCCGCGTACGACCGGTTTGCCGCCAGCGGAAAACTTGCGCACCTGTTCCTGGTGCCCAACCCGGTTCACAACCCCAAGGGCGATTTCGGGCTCTCAGCCGACGGACTCGCCCTGAACACGGACGCCAGGCGGCATACCTATTCCACCACCGCCCTCTTTCGCCGTACCTTCTTCGACAGCCTGCCGTCCGGAAATCCGGAAGGACTGAAAATTGCCCTGGCGCCGCTGCTGCGCAAGGCCATGGACCGCGGCCAGGTCAGCGCGGAGTTGTACGCCGGGCCCTGGACCGATGTCGGCACGCCGGAACGGCTGGCCGCGCTGGACGCTGCGCCGTAAAGACGCGGAGAATGCAGGCATGAACACCACCGTGCCCACTTCCGTGTACGCCCAGCGGCGCGCCCGCCTGGCGGCCAAGCTCGGCGGAACCGGCATCGCCATCGTGCCGACAGCGCCGGAGCGCCCGCGCAACCGCGATTCTGATTTCCTGTACCGCCACGACAGCTACTTCTATTACCTGACCGGCTTCACCGAGCCGAACGCCTGCCTGGTGCTCACGGGCGACGGCAAGAGCACCCTGTTCTGCCAGCCCAAGGACCTGGAGCGGGAGATCTGGGACGGTTACCGCCTCGGCCCCGAAGCCGCGGTCGGCGCGCTGGCCTTGGACGCAGCCTTCCCGGTGACCGACCTGGACCAGCAGATGCCCAAGCTGCTGGAGAACCGCGCCACCGTCTGGTTCCCGTTCTCCATCCACGAAGGCCTGGAGCAGCGGGTCGCGGGGTGGTTGACCCAGGTCCGGGCCCGCGTCCGTTACGGCGCCTTGTGCCCGGAGCAGCAAAGCGACCTGTGCGCGCTGCTGGACGAGATGCGGCTGTTCAAGGACGCCCATGAGCAGGATGTGATGCGCCGCGCCGCGGCCATCAGCGCCCGCGCCCATGTGCGCACCATGCAGGCCTGCGCCCGCATGCTGCGCGACGGCCGCGACGTGCGCGAGTTCCACCTCGACGCCGAACTGATGCACGAGTTCCGCATGGGCGGCTCGCAGTCCCCTGCCTACAACTCCATCGTGGCGGCCGGCTCCAACGCCTGCGTGCTGCACTACCGCGCCGACGTCGCGCCGGTGCGCGCCGGCGAGCTGGTGCTGATCGACGCCGGCTGCGAGCTCGATGGCTACGCCAGCGACATCACCCGCACCTTCCCGGCCGACGGCAAGTTCACGGGTCCGCAGCGCGCGCTGTACGACATCGTGCTGGCCTCGCAGGAGGCCGCGGTGGCCGCCACCAGGCCGGGCGCGCGCTTCACCGACCCGCACGAGGCCGCGGTCAAGGTGCTGGCGCAAGGCATGCTCGATGTCGGCCTGCTGGCCCGCGACAAGGTCGGCTCGCTGGAGGACGTGATCGAGAAGCGCGCGTACTTCCCCTTCTACATGCACCGCACCGGCCACTGGCTGGGGATGGACGTGCACGACTGCGGCAGCTACGTGGAGCCGGGCGAGGTGGGCCAGGTGAGCGAGCGCAAGGACCCGCTGTCCGGCGAGATCATCAAGAACCGCCCCAGCCGCGTCCTGCAGCCCGGCATGGTGCTGACCATCGAGCCCGGCATCTACGTGCGCCCGGGCGAGGGCGTGCCGCCGGCCTTCCACAACATCGGCATCCGCATCGAGGACGACGCCATCGTCACCGCGCAGGGCTGCGAACTGATCTCGCGCGGGGTGCCGGTGCGCGCCGAGGAAATCGAGGCCCTGATGCGCGCCTGACGCGCGATTTCCGACAAAAAGGGAACGTTTCGGCCAAGAAGTGTCACACTTCATTTCCAAAACGTGTGCTTTGTCACGTGGAACCCCATGGCACGGCACTTGCCCGTGTATCCCATCGGAGTACCGCGATGAGACCCCTCAAAAGTAAACACCAGCAGGCCGGCTTCACGATCATCGAACTGATCATCAGCGTCGCGATCGTCGCCGTGCTGGGCTCGATCGCGCTGGCGCAGATGCGGGACTACTCGCGCCGCGCCAAGATCTCCGAGCTGGTGATGGCGGTCGGCACGTGCAAGAACACCGTGACGGAGGGCTACCTGTCCCGGGACAATGCGCCCGAGCCGGGCCGCTGGGGGTGCGAGTCGGCCACCCCGAGCTCCAGGTACGCCGGACCGATCCAGACCTCCGCCGATGGCGCGATCCGCGTTGCCATCGACAACCTCGATGGCCTGGTGAACGGCCGGTACGTCTACCTGGTGCCGGTGCTCGGCGGGGGGACGCCGATGTCGACCAACGTGCATCTCGGGCAACCCGTGCGTCAATGGGCCTGCGGCTCCGACTGGCAGCCGGTGCTCAACGCGCTGCCGTCCAACTGCCGGACCGACACCACGGCCATCGCCGCGGGCAGCGACTTCGAGTGAGGCCGAGCTAAACCAGGTTGCGCAACTCCCGCAGCGCCACCGACAGCATCGCCAGGTCGCTTCCCGGCGTCTCCTGCAACTCCGCCAGCAGCCGCCGCGCGCGCTCCAGCGCCTGCTTGTTTCCCTGCTCCCAGTGATCGAGCACCTGCCGCGCGTCGCCTTGCTGGCTGCCGACGGCCTGCAATGCGATGGACCGCTGCAGGTCGGTCAGGTCGTCGGACAGCGCCAGCTTCGCCAGGCTGTGCCAGAAGCTGGCGGCCGGCAGCAGCTCGATCTGCTGGCGCATCCGCTCCAGGCCCAGCCGATCCCCGACGCCGGCGTGCACCTGCGCGGTGAGCTGCAACGGGTGCTTGCTGCTCTCGGCGATCTCGGCGATGTCGAGGGCGTTGAACCACATCTCCGCTCCGTCGACCAGCGTGGCCACCGGCTCGGGCACGCCCGCCTCGATCCATCCGGCGGCCCGCGGTGACGCGGTGGCCTCGGCCTCGCGGTGCGTGCGCAGCGCCTGCACCGCGGGTGCGAAGCGCTCCACCAGCTGCTGCGTCGGCTCCAGCAGCCGCCGCGAGCGCAGGAACCAGGTGGTGGCGCGTGCGACCAGGCCGCGCAGCGTGATGACCATCTCCGCCTGCACCACGTCCGACACCTGGCTGTCCAGCGCTTCGATCTGCTGCCACAGGGGCACCAGCCCGAACACCTCGCGGCTGGCCAGGTAGGCGCGCACGACTTGCGGCGCAGTGGCGCCGGTGATCTCGCCGAGCCGGTGCACGAAGGTCGGACCCACCCGGTTGACCATGCTGTTCAGGACATGGGTGGCGATGATTTCGCGCTTGAGCGGATGGCGCGGAATGTACGCGGCGAACTTCTCCTTGAGTTGCGTCGGGAAGTAGCGCTCCAGCGCGGTGGCGACCCACGGGTCCTCCGGCAGGTCGGAGGCGATCAGTTCGTCGTTCAGCCACATCTTGCTGTACGCCAGCAGCACCGCCAGCTCGGGGCTCACCAGTCCCAGCCCGCGCGCCTTGCGGTCGGCAATGGCTTCGTCCGTGGGCAGGACCACGATGGCGCGATCCAGCTCGCCCTTCTTCTCCAGGAAGCGGATGAAGCGGGCCTGCTCGTCCAGCATGCGCGGGGCGATCCGTACGCCGATGGACAACGCCTGGCTCTGGAAATAGTTGTCGCGCAGCACCAGCGCCGCGACCTGGTCGGTCATCTGCGGCAGCAAGGTGTTGCGTTGCTTCTCGGTGAGCTCGCCGTCCGCCACGGCCAGCCCCAGCAGGATCTTGATGTTGACCTCGTGGTCGGACGTGTCGACGCCGGCGGAGTTGTCGATGGCGTCGGTGTACAGCTTCACGCCGGCCAGCGCGGCCTCGATGCGGCCGCGCTGGGTGAAGCCCAGGTTGCCGCCTTCGGCCACCACCTTGCAGCGCAGTTCGCCGCCGTTGATGCGCACCGCGTCGTTGGCGCGGTCGCCGACATCCGCGTGGCTTTCGGCGGAGGCCTTGACGTAGGTGCCGATGCCGCCGTTGTACAGCAGGTCCACCGGCGCCTTGAGGATGGCGTTGACCAGCTCGGTCGGCGTCAGTTGCTCCGCATCGATGCCGAGAACGGCGCGGGCTTGCGGCGACAGGGGCACCGACTTTTCAGACCGGGCCCAGACGCCACCGCCCTCGGAGATCAGCTTGGCGTCGTAGTCGGCCCAGGACGACCGCGGCAGCTTGAACAGCCGTTCCCGCTCGACAAATGCCGCTTCGGCCGAGGGCGATGGGTCGATGAAGATGTGGCGATGGTCGAACGCCGCAATGAGCCGGATGTGCCGCGACAGCAGCATGCCGTTGCCGAACACGTCGCCGGACATGTCGCCGATGCCGACCACGGTGAAGTCGGTCGATTGCGTGTCGAGCCCCAGCTCGCGAAAGTGCCGCTTGGTGCTTTCCCAGGCGCCGCGCGCCGTGATGCCCATGGCCTTGTGGTCATAGCCCTGGCTGCCCCCCGAGGCGAAGGCGTCACCGAGCCAGTGGCCGTATTCCGCACTGATCGCGTTGGCGAAGTCCGAGAAAGTGGCGGTGCCCTTGTCGGCCGCCACCACGAGATAGGGATCGTCGCCATCCACCCGCACCACCTGCGGCGGCGGCACCGGTTGCCCCGCCACCAGGTTGTCGGTGAGGTCCAGCAAGCCGCGCAGGTAGTCCTGGTAGCAGGCCACGCCTTCCTTCATGAAGGCTTCGCGGTCGCTCGGCGGCGGCGCCTTCTTCAGCACGAAGCCGCCCTTGGAGCCGACCGGCACGATGACGGTGTTCTTGACCATCTGCGCCTTCACCAGCCCCAGCACCTCGGTGCGGAAGTCGTCCGGCCGGTCCGACCAGCGCAGCCCGCCGCGCGCGACCTTGCCGCCACGCAAGTGGATGCCTTCGAAGCGCGGCGAATACACCCAGATCTCGTACAGCGGCCGCGGCTCGGGCAGGCCCGGCACCTGGTGCGAGTCGAGCTTGAAACTGAGGAAGGGGCGACGCGGTCCCGGCGCGCCGCTGGCGCCGACGCCGGTGCGCCAGTAGTTGGTGCGCAGCGTGGCCTGCACCAGCGCCAGCAGTTGCCGCAGCACCCGGTCGTCCGACAGGTTGCTCACCTTGTCCAGCGCCTGCTCCAGCGCGTTGACCTGCGCGGTGGCGCCAGCCGCGTCGTGGGCCGCGGGGTCGAAGCGCAGGCGGAACAGCGACACCAGCATGCGCGCGATGCGCGGATGCGCCGCCAGCGTGGCCATGATGGTGGCCTGCGTCTGCGCGAAGCCGACCTGCTTGAGGTACTTGGCATAGGCGCGCAGCACCACGATCTCTTCGGCCGACAGGCCGGCCAGCAGCACCAGCCGGTTGAAGTCGTCGTTTTCGACCTCGCCGCGGAAGACGCGTGCGAACGCATCTTCGAACAGGCGCGCCAGGGCCTGCGGGTCGATCTCCGCGTTCGGCTGCGCCTGCAACGTGAAGTCGTGCATCCACACGGTGTCTTCGGCCGCGGCGAGCTGGATGCGGTGGTTGTCTTCGGCCAGCACGCGCGCGCCCATGTGTTCCAGCATGGGCAGGCTGTCCGACAGGATGACCGGCGCGCCGCGGCGGTACACCTTCAGGCCCAGGCTGCCTTCGGCGGCGCCGAGCGGCCAGTACAGCGCCAGCGCCAGCGGCGCGGCGGCAGTCAGCGACTCGATCTTGCGGATGTCGTGCACGGCGGCGCGGGCCGGAACCCGCTCGCGATAAGCCACCGGAAAAGCCGCCCCGAAGCGGCGGTCCAGTTCCAAGCCGGTGGCTTCGCCTTCCACCTCCACCAGCGCCTCGCGCAGCTCGTCCTCCCAGCGCCGCGCCGTGGCGGCCAGGCGCCGCTGCAGATCCTTCGGGTCGAACGCAGGCAGCGGCTGCTGCGGCGCAACGCGCACGGTGAAGTGCACGCGGGCCAGCTGCGTGCCCGACAGCAGCACGTCGAAATCGATGTGGACGCCGCCCAGCGCCTGCAGCAGGATCTGCTGGAACTTCAGGCGCAGCTGGGTGGAGAACGCTTCACGCGGCATGAACACCAGGCAGGAGACGAAGCGGTCGAACGGGTCCTTCCAGGCGAACAGGCGCAGCCGGTGCCGGCCACCCAGCGCCAGGATGCCGAGCGCGGTGTCGTACAGGTCCTCCAGCGGAATCTGGAACAGGTCGTCGCGCGGGAAGGTCTCCAGCGTGTGCTCCAGCGCCTTGGCCAGGTGCCCCCCCGGCGCGAAGCCTGCGCGCTGCGCGATGGCCTCGACCTTGCGGCGCAGCAGCGGCGTCTCGTAGACACGGGAGGCGTAGGCGGCCGACGTGAACAGGCCGATGAACCGGTGCTCCCCGATCACCTGCCCGCGCGCGTCGTAGCGCTTGACGCCGACATAGTCCGTATAGCCCTCGCGGTGCACGGTGGACCGGGTGTTGGCCTTGGTCACCACCAGCGCCGGCGACGGCGCACGGGCGAGGGCGCGCGCCGTCGCCGGCAGCGCGGCAAAGCTGGCCGACGGTGGCGCCTCCATGCCGTCGCGCAGCAGGCCCAGCCCGCTGCCTTCGACCGGCTTGAGCAGCAACTCGCCGCCCTGTTCCACCAGGTCGTGCTGCCGGTACCCGAGCAGCGTGATGTGGTCTTCGGCCAGCCACTGCAGGAAGGCGCGGCTCTCGGCGGCCTCCTCCGCGCCCACGCCCGGCGGGCTGGCCAGCGACGTGGCCGCTTCCTGCAGGCGCGACAGCATCGGCTTCCAGTCCTCCACTGCCACCCGCACGTCGGCCAGCACCCGCTCGATGCCTTTCGCCAGCGCGGCCCGGCGCTGCGGGTCGACCACGCGGTCCACCTCGATGGTCATCCAGGATTCGCGCGGCTGCTGCGGCGCCGCCACCCTCGGCGCCAGCGACTGCAGCATGCCGCCGGCATCGCGTTGCACGGCGAAGATCGGATGCACGATCAGGTGCAGCGTCAGGCCCTGGCGCGCGATCTCCATGGACACCGAGTCCACCAGGAAAGGCATGTCGTCGTTGACGACCTGCACGATGGTGTGGCGCGATCCCCAGCCGTCTTCGCCCGGCGTCGGGCTGAGCACGCGCACCTTGGCGCTGCGCGGGTTGCGCTGCTGGCCGAACTGGCAGTGCGACAGCAAGGCGCCGAGCAGGTCTTCCGGCGTGCGCTCCTCCAGGTCCTCCACGTCGACCTGGCGGAAGTACTCGCTGGCCAGGGCGTCCAGCGGCATCGGCGTTTGCGCCTTGCGGGCGGCGCCGACTGCGGCGATGAGTTCGAGCCGCTCCTGGCGTTTCGCTTCGGCAGTTGCCATGCTGATATTCCTCCTGGACCGGCGCGACTTTACGCCCGTGGCCGCCGCGCGGGTCCCGTACGGACATGCCACATCGGCATGGCCCCATGCCAGGGTTTTCCCACCCGGCCCGGGTCTACAATCACTGGCACTTTCCAAGAACAAGCGAGCGAGCGCCGTCGCGCCAGGAGACCGGATCCCATGCCCATCGATTCCCCGGCGCAAGCCGACAAGCGCGCCGAATTGCGCCAGGCCGCGCTCGAATACCACGAGTTCCCGACCCCCGGCAAGATCGCCATCGCGGCGACCAAGCAGCTGGTGAACCAGCACGACCTGTCGCTCGCTTATTCACCCGGCGTGGCGTCGCCCTGCGAGGAGATCGTCAAGGACCCGACCAACGCGTTCCGCTACACCGCCCGCGGCAACCTGGTGGCCGTCATCACCAACGGCACCGCGGTGCTGGGACTGGGCGACATCGGCCCGCTGGCGGCCAAGCCCGTGATGGAAGGCAAGGGCGTCCTGTTCAAGAAGTTCGCCGGCATCGACGTGTTCGACATCGAGATCGCCGAGAAGGACAACCTGGACAAGCTGGTCGACATCATCGCGGCGCTGGAGCCGACGTTCGGCGGCATCAACCTGGAGGACATCAAGGCGCCGGACTGCTTCTACGTGGAGCGCAAGCTGCGCGACCGCATGAAGATCCCGGTGTTCCACGACGACCAGCACGGCACGGCCATCACCGTCGGCGCCGCCATCCTGAACGGCCTGAAGGTGGTGGGCAAGGACATCAGCAAGGTGAAGCTGGTGACCTCGGGCGCCGGCGCCGCGGCGCTCGCCTGCCTGGGCCTGCTGGTGAAGCTGGGATTGCCCCGCGAGAACATCTTCGTCACCGACCTGGCCGGCGTCGTCTACAAGGGCCGCAAGGAGCTGATGGACGAGGACAAGATCCAGTTCGCGCAGGAGACCGCCGCCCGCACGCTGACCGAGGTGATGGAGAACGCCGATGTCTTCCTGGGCCTGTCGGCCGGCGGCGTGCTGAAGCCCGACATGGTCAAGAAGATGGCGGCGAATCCGCTGATCCTGGCGCTGGCCAACCCCAATCCGGAGATCTCGCCGGAAGACGCCAAGGCCGCGCGCGCCGACTGCATCATCGCCACCGGCCGCACCGACTATCCCAACCAGGTCAACAACGTCCTGGTGTTCCCCTACATCTTCCGCGGCGCGCTGGACTCCGGGGCCACCACGATCACCACGGAGATGGAGATCGCCGCGGTGTACGCGCTGGCCGAACTGGCGCAGGCCGAACAGAGCGAGGTGGTGGCCGCGGCGTATGTCGGCCAGCAATTGTCGTTCGGCCCGGAATACCTGATCCCCAAGCCGTTCGATCCGCGGCTGATGATCAAGATCGCGCCGGCGGTGGCGCAGGCGGCGATGGACAGCGGGGTGGCGCTGCGCCCGGTGAAGGACATGGACGCCTACCGCGACAAGCTGCAAAGCTTCGTCTACGCGTCGGGCACCACCATGAAGCCGATCTTCACCGCGGCCAAGACGGCGGTGAAGAAGCGGGTGGCCTTCTGCGAGGGCGAGGAAGAGCGGGTGCTGCGCGCCATCCAGATCGTGGTGGACGAGCACGTGGCGCGGCCGACCATCATCGGCCGGCCGAAGATCATCGCCCAGCGCATCGACAAGTTCGGCCTGCGGCTGCAAGAAGGCCGCGACTACGACGTCGTCAACGTCGAACAGGACGACCGCTACCGCGACTTCTGGCAGACCTATCACCGCATGACGGAGCGCAAGGGCGTGACGGTGCAGATGGCCAAGATCGAGATGCGCCGTCGCCTCACGCTGATCGGCGCGATGTTGCTGCACAAGGAGCAGGTCGACGGCATGATCTGCGGCACCTGGGGCACCACCAACCTGCACCTGAGCTACGTCGACCAGGTGATCGGCCGGCGCGCCGGCGTGAATACGTATGCCTGCATGAACGGGCTGCTGCTGCCGAACCGGCAGGTGTTCCTGGTGGACACGCACGTCAATTACGACCCGACCGCGGAACAGCTGTCGGAGATCACGCTGCTGGCGGCCGAGGAAATGCTGCGCTTCGGCCTGAAGCCGAAGGTGGCGCTGCTGAGCCACTCCAACTTCGGCAGCAGCAACCAGCCCAGCGCCGTGAAGATGCGCCGCACGCTCGACCTGCTGCGCGAGCAGGCTCCCTGGCTGGAAGTGGATGGCGAGATGCATGGCGATGTCGCCCTCGACGGCGCCGCGCGCCAGGCGCTGATGCCAAGCAGCACCCTCTCCGGCGATGCCAACCTGCTGGTGCTGCCGAACATCGATGCTGCCAACATTTCCTACAACCTGCTCAAGACGGCAGCGGGCGGCAATATCGCCATCGGCCCGGTGCTGCTGGGTGCCGCCAAGCCGGTGCATATCCTGACGGCGAGCACGACCGTGCGCCGCATCGTCAACATGGCGGCCTTGACGGTGGCGGACGCCAACGCGGCGCGCTAAGGCCCGCCTAGATAGCTGGCACTAACTTTTGAGTTGGTGACCGGCTGTCGAAAGCCCTTGCTGGGTGCCCAAAAATTGGGCATCGGCTTGCCTTTTGCCTGGACATCGGTCACACTAGCCCGCTTGAAGTTCCGGGTAAACCCGGAGTGTGCGTCCCTCGAAGATCTCCCCAGAAGGTCCGTTCATGGCTCGGTCGGCTTCCCTCAAGTCAGTGCTCACCAGCGCCTTGATGGCCGCCGTTGTGACCGCCGCCCCTCTTGCGCAAGCACGGGGTCCAATGGACGGAGCGCGGAACGGGATGGCCACGGTGCATGTCACCGAGCTGCCCCGGCCTGGCCGGGAGGTCTATGAACTGATCCGCCTGGGCGGGCCGTTCCCATACGACAAGGATGGCACGGTGTTCGGCAACCGGGAGCGGCTGCTTCCGATCGAAAAGCGCGGCTACTACCGCGAATACACCGTGGCGACGCCTGGATCACGCGACCGGGGCGCCCGGCGCATCGTTTGCGGCGGCCCCTCCCGGACGCCGCATGCCTGTTTTTACACCGCTGACCATTACGCCAGTTTTCGCCAGATCGTGGAGTGAACCCCCAAATGAAGCGGGACCTGTTTTTGACTACCGAGAAAGAAACGGAGATGGAAAAACCACTTCGTCCTGAGACCACCGAATCGCCCATCAAGGGCGTCCGGAGCAATATCGTGCAGTCGATCCGCGCCTTCCGCGTGTCCGACCTGCAGGAGGTCGCCACCGGCCTGGGCCACCACTTCCTGTATGCCAACCTGGCCACGGCCCAGAGCAAGCAGGACGTGCTGGACATGATCGCCCAGCAGTTCACGTTCCCCCAGCACTTCGGGAAGAACTTCGACGCGCTGTACGACTGCATGACGGACCCACTGCACAAATCGGGCCCGCAGCCCGGCTTCATCGTGGTGCTGGAGCACATCCCGGCCAACGGGAAGTTCGACAAGGAGGCGCGCGAGCAGCTCCTGGACATCTTCCGCGACACCGCCGACTTCTGGGCAGACAGGAAAGTACCTTTCCGCTGTTTCTATTCTTTTCAGTAGCCCGTTCCGCGCAACAAGGCCAAGCGGAACGGGCGAACGAGGCCCAGGGGGAGACGGTGCAACAGCCGGCAGCCCTGGTAGAAGGTGAAAAGATGCCGACGGACAAGCTGCTGGACGTGAGTCCGCTGGCTCTGCGCATGAGCAGTCCGTTCAATGCGGGTTACTGGCTGGCAGCTGCCTAGCCGTTGACCGCTTGTACGAAGCCGGGCACCGCCCGGCTTTTTTCATGGCGAAAGCGTGTCGCTTCCTTGCACCGTTGAGCAGTAATTCACAGACGAGCTTGCCGGCACCCTCTACAAAGCAGGCATGAAGAACCTTTGCGCAAGCACCCTCCTCCTCGCCCTGGCGGCGATGCCCTTGTCTGCCCTTGCCGACAACTGCAAGATCAAGATCAAGGACAAGAACGGCCACTACCGGGAAGACATCAAGTGCAAGGGCCATCCGCACGGCGACGTGCGCGTGCATGCCGTCGTGCCGGGGCCCGTGGTCGTCCAGCGCCCGGCGGTCGTTGTTCGCCAGCCCGCAGTGGTGGTTCGTCCGGCCGTGGTGGCCACGCCGGCCGTCGTGGTCCGCCAACCTGCCGTGGTGGTCCGTCAGCCCGCGGTGGTCGTCCGGCCGCCGGCGGTGGTGGTCACGCCGCCGGCTCCTCCGCGCGTCACCGTCCGGGTGAACTGAGGCTTTCCCGCATCGCTTCGCAGGCGGGTTCGCGCAGCGACCCCGCCCGCCTCACGCCAGCGCCTGCACCAGCGCTACGTACTCTTCCACCGGCACTTCCTCGGCGCGCCGCTGCACGTCGAAGGCGCCGGCAAAGCCCTTCTGCTCCAGCCACCGGCCCAGCGTGTGGCGCAGGATCTTGCGGCGCTGGCTGAAGGCCACCTGCACCAGCTCGGACAGCAGCGCCTCGTCCACCTCCGGCGGCACGGCCAGCGGCACCATGCGCACCACGGCGCTGTCCACCTTGGGCGGCGGCTCGAAGGCCTGCGGCGGCACGGACAGCACGTTCTCCATCGCATAACGCCACTGCAGCATCACCGAGAGGCGCCCGTAGTCGGACGTGGCGGGGACGGCCACCATGCGGTCGACCACTTCCTTTTGCAGCATGAAGTGCTGGTCGACCACCTGGTCCACGTACTGCAGCAGGTGGAAGAGGATCGGGCTGGAGATGTTGTACGGCAGGTTGCCGACGATGCGCAGCTTCGCCGCGCCGACGTTCGCGGCGAGCTCGGCGAAATCGACCTTCAGCACGTCCGACTCCACCACCCGCAGTTGCGGGTGCTGGCGCAGGCGCGCCGCCAGGTCGCGATCGAGCTCGATCACCGTGAGCTTGCCCAGGCGCTCCACCAGCGGCTGCGTCAATGCGGCCAGGCCGGGACCGATCTCCACCATCGGGTCGCCTGGCTTGGGCGCGATCTCGCGCACGATCGCATCGATCACGCTGGCGTCCGCCAGGAAGTGCTGGCCGAAGCGCTTGCGCGCAACGTGCTTCATGGAGCTTGAATTGGAATCTGACCCCAATTATTGGGGCGGCTCGCGGAATTCGACATACGCGCGGCCGCGCACCTCCTGCGACCACTGGGCATAGGCTTCGTCGAGCTTGCGCTCCTTGACCAGGTTGCGGGCGATCTCGCGCTGCTCGCGCTGGGTCAGGCTGGATTGGCGGCGCTCGAGCAGCTGGATCAGGTGCACGCCGAAACGGGTGGTGATGGGGTCCGCGATCTGGCCGGGGGCCAGCGCATTCAATGCTTCCTCGAACTCCGGCACGAACATGCCGGGGCTCGCCCAGCCGAGGTCGCCGCCGTTGCGGGCACTGGCGTCCTGCGAGTTCTCGCGCGCCAGTTGGGCGAAGTCGGCCTGGCCGGCGGCGACGCGGCGCTTGTATTCGGCCAGCCGCTCGCGAGCCTGCACCTCGGTCAGCTGCGCCCCGGGGCGCAGGAGGATGTGGCGCGCATGGTTTTGCGTGACGGTCACGCCTGGCGTGGCGCCCAGCACCTTCTCCACCACCTTGACGATGTGGAACCCCGCGGAAGTGCGCACCAGGTCCGAAACGCCCCCGTTCGAGACGTTGCGCACGGCCTCGACGAACAGGGGGGGCAGCCCATTGACCGGACGCAGCCCGATCACGCCGCTGTTCTGCGCGGCGCCGGCGGCATCGGAATTCTCGCGGGCCAGCTTGCCAAAGTCCTCGCCGGCGCGGGCGCGCTGCAGCAGCTGCTGCGCCTTGGCCTGCTGTTGCGCGACCTGCGCCGGGGGCGCATTCTCGGCAACGGCCACCAGGATGTGGGAGAGATTGACCTGGCCCAGCGCCGCGCCGCCACTGGCCTCCTGCTCGCGCAGGTACTGGTCGATGTCCAGCTCGGTCACCTTGACGCGGGCATCGAGCTCGCGGTCGCGCAGCCTCTGCAGCAGGATCTGGTTGCGCAGTTCCTCGCGGTACTGGGTGACGTTCATGCCTTCGGCCGTCAATCGCCTGCGCAACTCCGGCACGTCGATGCCGTTCTGGCGGGCGACCGCCAGCTCCGCCTGGTTCACCAGCACGTCGTCGGCGCGCACGCCGGAGTCGCGCGCCAGCTGGAGCTGCGCTTTCTCCGTGATCAAGCGCTCCAGCACTTCGCGCGCGAGCTGCGGGCGCGGTGGCATCGGCGAGCCCTGCTGCGCCAGCTGCTGCTCGAAGCGCGCCATGCGAGCGCGCACTTCGTTGTTGGTGATGGGCTCGGAGTTGACGACGGCCACGATGAAGTCGGCCGAACGCGGACCGCTGTCGAAGCGGGAGGGCTGGCCGCCACCCAGCAGGGGTGCGGGCCGCAGCCCTTGCGCTGCGGCCGGAGCGGCCAGGCCGGCGAGCAGGCCGGTCGTGGCCAGCCCCAGGGCCAGGGATCTTAGTTTCATCGTACCTACTCTACTTCAGTCGTAATTGCTGAACCGGCTGGGCACTTCGGTGCGCTCACGCAGGTACTGGTAGCGGGGGACATTCTGCTTGAGCGACTGCAGCGCGTTGGAGCCCAGGCGGCTGAAGCCCAGGAACTCGAGCTGGAACAGTACACGCTTGTTCGCCAGCTCGGTGCCGGCCTGAAGGCGCTCGAACACCACCCGGCCGATCCAGCAGCCCGCGTCGTACTCCATGCCAACCACCGCGTCCACGAAGCGCTTGTCGCGCAGGTCGTAGTTCAGCCGTCCAACGCTGAACCAGCGGCCCGAGACTTCGCCCGTGACCGGGCCATCCTTGGGGGCCGCCGAACCCCACAACTGGTCCAGCGGCCATTGCCAGCCGAAGTCGAGCTGTTCGCTGATGCCTTTCTGGCGCCGGTAGCCCGCGCTCACCACGCGGAACGGGCCGGGGCTGTAGTTCGCGCCGACCACCGTGCGGAGCGACTCCGTCGTCTTCGGGTTGAACTGCACGGTCGTGTCGAAGCCCCACTTGGGCACCAGCGCGATGGAGGCGCCGAACAGCACGTCCGACAGCCGCTCGCTCACCACGGGGGGACTCTCCGCCGGCAGCGTGGTGCCGCGTTCCACCGGCAGCGTGACCTTCTGGTCCGAAAAGCGGAAGCGCTGCGCCAGCGCAAACCGCGCCGCCTCCGCGCCGGTGCCGGGGTCGATCAGGCGGGTCGTCGCGCCCACCGTCAGCAGGTTGTTGTCGGCGATGCGGTCGTTCCCGCCGAACGCGTTCTCGGTGAAGATGGTCGCGAAACTGAAATCGTTGAGCCCGGAGTCGTAGTTGGGCAGGTAGTTCTGGTCAACGAACGGCGTGTTGACGTAGAAGGCGCGCGGCTCCAGCGTCTGCCGGAAGGCACGGCCGAAGAAGCTGGCATCGCGTTCGAACACCAGCCCGCTGTCGAGACTGAAGGTGGGCACCGTGCGCGAGGCGCTGTTGGCGCCGTTGGAGATGGGGGCGTCGAAACTGTAGCTGCGCAGGTGCGCCTGGAACTTCGGGATGAAGAACCAGCCGGGAGCGCGCCACGGACGGCTGATCTGCGCCAGCAGGTAGCCGCGGTCCGCGTTCGGCTGGTCGAACACCGTGCCGCTGGGCACGCCGAGAATGCTGTAGGCCGACGCCGCCGTGAAGCGGGTGAAGTCGGCTTCCAGGTAGGTTTCCAGGCCACCCCAGAGATCGGTGCGGGACTGGGTGGCCGTGAGCTGCGGCGCCCGGTCATACGGCGGCACGATCGGCGTGCTGGGGTCCTGCAGCGTCTGGAACGTCAGCATGCGGCCGGTGACGGTGACGTCGCCGACGCCGAAGGTGAGCGCTCCGTTGTTGGCCAGCAGGCGCTGCGTGAAGGAGGCGCTGTCGCGCGAGAAGTCCTTCCAGTAGTCGTCGTCGCTCACGCGGTTCAGGTCCAGCGTGATATTCGAGCGGCCCAGCCAGGGCAGCACGAGCCCGTTTTGCGCGTGTTCCGTGTGGAAACCCCAGCGGTCGTTGCGCTCGCGCAGGCGGTCTCCAGGCAGGTAATTGCCGCGCAGCAGGCCGGAGTAGGTGGGCTCCAGGTAGCGGAACTCGCCGCCCAGGTCGATGCCGCGCTTGGACATCACCGTCGGATACAGCGTCAGGTCCCGGTTCGGCGCGATGTTCCAGTAATAGGGCAGCGTGACTTCGACGCCGTTGCGATTGTCCAGGCCGACGGTGGGCGGCAGCAGACCCGACTTGCGCTTCTCGCCCAGCGGGAAGCTGATGCTGGGCACCGGCAGGACCGGGAACCCCAGGAAATCCAGCACCGCGCCCTCGGCGTGCCCGATCTCTTCTTCCTGGTCGAGCGAGATCCGCGTGGCCCGCAGGATCCAGTCGGGCATCCAGCTCGGCCCGCCGTGGCGCTTGCAGGTCGTGTAGGTCGCCTTGTGGATGACGGCGTGTTTGTCATCGATGAAGTCGATGCGCTCCGCCTCGCCGTAGGCGCCATTGCGCAGGAACCGGTAGCGCGGCTCGTTGAAGAAGCCCTGGAAGGCATCGACCTTCAGTTCCAGCAACGGGCCTTCGAAGATGTTGCCGGCCTTGTTGATGCGCACGTCGCCGCGCGCCCGCGCCAGGTCGTCCGGAACGTTGTACTCGAGCCGGTTCGCGCGGATGACGGTGTCGCCGCGGCGCAGCACCGCATTGCCCTCGATGCTGGTCTCCACGTCGGTGCGGCCCTGGATGCGATCACCCTCGACGAAGGTGGGCAGCTGCGGGCGCGCCGCGCCCGTCGGGATCTCTTCCTTCAGCTGCGGCTCCGGCCGCAGGCGCGGCGACGGCTCGCCGCCGGCCTGCGCCAGCACGGGCAAGGGCTGCAGCAGCGATGCCGCGACCACCGCCACCGGGCTCAGTGCAAAGCGGGCGGCGGACGCCTTGTTTCTCAGGTGATGCATCGGGGGTGAAGACCCGTGCGGCCGCGGTTCGCGGTCCCGCCACGTTGGATTTGTAGAATCGATTATCCATGAGCGATTCCACCGAGCCTTCCCTCCAGCCCGCATCCGTGCACGCCAATGTCGCCTGGAGCGACCCCGGCCGCGAAGCTGCCTTCCACGGCTGGCTGGCGCAGGTGGCGCCGGCGCACGCGCTGCGCCCGGCCACGGTGCGAACGGCCTCGGCCGACGCCAGCTTCCGGCGCTACCTGCGCGTGGACGGGGAGGGCCGCAGCTACATCATCATGGACGCGCCGCCCGAGCGGGAGGACTGCGCGCCCTTCGTCAAGATCGCGGGGCTCATGGCCGATGCCGGCCTGAACGTGCCGCGGGTGCTGGCGTGGGACGCGCCGCAGGGCTTCATGCTGCTGGACGACCTGGGCAGCCGCACCATGATCGAGGCCGTGGATCCGGCCGCGCCGCAGGCCAACCTGCCGCTTTACACGCGGGCGATCGATGCGCTCATCGCGTGGCAGCTCGCGTCCCGGCCCGGTGTGCTGCCTCTTTACGACGATGCGTTGCTGGCGCGCGAATTGTCGCTGTTTCCCGACTGGTACCTGAAGCAGCATCGCGGCCTGGCCTTGAGCGCGGCGCAGCAAGCCACGCTGGACAGCCAGTTCCGGCTGGTGATCGAGCGCAACCTGGCCGCGCCCAGCGTCTACGTGCACCGCGATTTCATGCCGCGCAACCTGATGATTCCCGGTGACGCGGCCGAACCCCGTCTGGGCGTGCTCGACTTCCAGGACGCGGTGTACGGCCCCATCACCTACGACATCGCCTGCCTGATGCGCGACGCGTTCCTCAGCTGGGACGAGGACTTCGTGCTCGACGTGACGGTGCGGTACTGGGAGAAGGCGCGCAAGGCCGGCTTGCCGGTGGGCACGGACTTCGGCGAGTTCTACCGCGCCGTGGAGTGGATGGGGCTGCAGCGCCACCTGAAGGTGGCTGGCATCTTTGCCCGCCTCACGCTGCGCGACGGCAAGCCGAAGTACCTGGCGGATGCGCCGCGCTTCATCGGCTACATCCGCCATACGGCCACGCGCTATCGCGAGCTGGGGCCGCTGGCCAGGCTCATCGACCAGGTCGAGGGCACGGACGCGCTCACCGGCTTCGCCTTTGGCCGCGTCTGATCGCCCCCCTTGCCACGCCTGCACTGCACCGAGCCCCTCTCCAGCGGACTGCTATTGGCACTGCCACCCGGGCCCGCGCGCCATGTGCAGGTGTTGCGGCTGCAACCGGGTGACGCGCTGACCCTGTTCGACGGCCGGGGCGGCGAGTACGACGCGGTGGTGGAGCACATGGGACGCAGCGAAGTCCGCGTCACCGTCGGTGCGCACCACGCCATCGAATGCGAAGCGTGGCCGGCCGTGCACCTGGCCGTTGGCATGCCCGCCAACGAACGCATGGACTGGCTGGTGGAAAAGGCGACCGAACTCGGCGCCGCCTCCATCCAGCCGCTGCTGGCGGAGCGCAGCGTGCTGCGGCTGTCCGGCGAGCGGGCGCAGAAAAAGCAGGCGCACTGGCAGGGCGTGGCCGTGGCCGCGTGCGAACAGTGCGGCCGCAACCGCGTCCCCGTGGTGCATGCGGTGCAGCCCTTGGCCGCGTGGCTGGCCGCGCAATCGGCGCCGGGCCTGGTCCTGTCGCTGCGCGAAGGCACGCGGGCCCTGGCCGGCTTTCCGGCCGGCGCTGCGGTGACCTTGCTGTCGGGGCCGGAGGGCGGCCTCACGCCGGCCGAGGAAGACGCCGCGCTGGTCAGCGGCTGGACACCCGTGCACCTGGGGCCGCGCGTGCTGCGTGCCGAGACCGCGCCGCTCGCGGCGCTGGCCGTGCTCACTTCCGCAAGGACCGCATGAACCGCAACCTCTGGCTGCTGGCCGTCCTGCAAGGCCTCTTCCTGACCAACAACGTCACGTTCATCGCCATCAACGGGCTGGTGGGGCTGTCGCTGGCACCTTATGGCTGGATGGCGACGCTGCCGGTGATGGGCTACGTGGTGGGCGGTGCCCTGTTCACGGGCATCGTCGCCCGCTCCCAGGCCCGCCTGGGCCGCAAGCGCGCCTTCCAGCTCGGGCTGCTGGTGGCCATGGGGTCGGCGCTGTTGTGCGCGTACGCCGCCGGCACGCGCAACTTCTGGCTGCTGTGCGCCGGCACGCTCATCGCCGGCTTCTATGCCGCCAACGCGGGGCTGTACCGCTTCGCCTCCGCCGAACTGGCGCCACCGCAGGCGCGAGAGAAGGCGGTGTCGCTGGTGATGGCAGGCGGCTTGATCGGCGCCGTTGCCGGCCCGTGGCTGGCCACGCACACGCGCGACCTTGCCGAGGCGCCGTTCGCCGGTGCGTATCTCGCGCTGGCCGGTGTCGCGGTGCTGGCGCTGGTGATGCTGGCTGTCATGCGCTTTCCGCCCGTGCCCGCCAAGGTTCCCGGTGCGCCGGCCGGCCGCTCGGTCATGCAGCTGCTGCGGCAACCGGTCTTCGCCATCGCCGCGATGGCAGGCGCACTCGGCTTCGGCGTCATGAACCTGTTGATGGCATCGACGCCGCTGGCCATGCAGATGTGCGGCCTGCCCTTCGCGGACGCCGCCTTCGTGCTGCAGTGGCACGTGATCGGCATGTTCGCGCCGGGGTTCTTCACCGGGCACCTGATCAAGCGCTTCGGCGCGCTGCCGGTGATGGGCGTGGGCATCACGCTGAACTTCGTATGCATCCTGGTGGCGCTGTCGGGCGTCGAACTGCACCAGTTCACCCTCGCGCTGTTCCTGCTCGGGCTGGGATGGAACTTCCTCTTCACCGGCAGCACGACGCTGGCCTTGACCTCCTATGCGCCGGAGGAGCGCGACCGCGCGCAGGCGGTCCTGAACTTCCTGCTGTTCGCGACCTTGTCCCTGACTTCGCTGGCCTCGGGCGTGCTGGTCACCACGCAAGGGTGGGCGTGGTTGAACGTCGGGTCGCTGTTGCCGATGGCGGTGGTGGCGGGCGGCTTGGTGTGGTTGGGGATGCGGCAGGCACGGCCGGTGGCCGCTTGATCACCGGGGTTCCAAAGTCGCTAAAACCGTGCGTCCAGCCACCGCTTGAGGCAATCGAACACCGGCTCGGCATCGACTTCGTTGAAGATCTCGTGCCACATGCCCTCGAAGCAATGGGACGAGACCACCGCGGGCGGCGCCACGCGGGCGAACTCGAGGCTGCCCGCGGGGTCGACGATGCGGTCGTCGCCGGCATACATCAGCAGCGTCGGCACGTTCCAGTGCGGCGCCTGCGCCATGATCGGCACCGCCTCGTCCTGGATGAACCGCGCCAGGCGCCCGGACACACGGTCGTGCACCAGCGGATCGGCGCGATAAGCGTCGACGACCGCGGTGGCATGGGTGAGGAACTGCGGGTCCAGCCCGTTGCCGACGGTGAGGTTGGGCGCCAGGCGCGGGACCACCGCCATCAGCATCTTCTGCACCGCGTTCAGGCGTGTGGCCAGTGCGGGTGACGAGAGCACCAGTGCGTCCACGCGGCACAGCCCACGGGCCACCAGGCTCGCCGCGACCACGCCACCCATGCTGTGTCCCAGCACCACCAGCGGCGTGCCCGGGTAGCGGCGCTGCATGCTGTCCGCCAGGTCGCACAGGTCTTCGACCAGGCGGGTGGGCTGCGGCAGCGCGCCGCGCACGCCGCCCGATTCGCCGTGGCCGTACTGGTCGTAGCTGCGCACGGCAAAACCCCAGGCATTGAGCCGCTGCGCCAGCGGGTCGTAGCGGCCGGCGTGCTCGCCGAGGCCGTGCACCATGAGCACCGACGCGCGCGGCTGCGCGCCGGGCGGCAAGTGCCAGTCCTGCACCGCCAGGTTGTCGCCATCGCTGGCCGTGTAAGTGGAGAGGGTCGATTCGACCCGGGCGTCGCTCATCCGTGGTGATCATCGCCACGGATGAGGCGCTGTCAATGCCCCATTGGGGCAGAACAGGCCGTTCCCCGCCCGTCGGCCGACGAGCGTCAGGGCATCTGCGCCATGACTTCGGCGACGGCCGCCGTCAGGCGCTTGGCGTAGGGCACGTGCAGGAATTCATTGGGGCCGTGCGCATTGCTGCGCGGACCCAGCACCCCGCAGACCATCATCTGCGCCGTCGGGAAGCCTTGTGACAACATGTTCATCAGGGGGATGGTGCCGCCCTGCCCGATGTAGCCGACCGGCGCGCCGAAGTGCGCCAGCGACGCCGAATTCAGCGCGCGCTCGAACCACGGCGTGGTCGAAGGCGCATTCCAGCCCGAGGCCGCGCCGCTCGACTCGAAAGTCACCTTGGCCTGGTAGGGCGCGTTGTCTTCCAGCAGCGTCTTGAGCTCCTGCACCGCCTGGCCGGCGTCGATCAGCGGCGGCAGGCGCAGCGACAGCTTGAACGCGGTGTACGGACGCAGCACGTTGCCCGCATCCTGCAGCGCCGGGAAGCCCTCGGCGCCGGTGACCGACAGCGTCGGCTTCCAGGTGCGGTTGACCAGCGCCTGCACCGGGTCGGTGGTGGTCGGCAGCGCGAACGCGGTGGAGCCGCCGCAGTCCGCATGGGCCCAGGGAAAGCGCTTGTAGACCTCCTCGCCCAGGATCTGCGCGGTGGCCTTGGCCTGCTCCAGCCGGTCGGCCGGCATCTCGCAATGGAAGCTTCGCGGCAGCAGGGTGCCGGTCTTGCTGTCCTCCAGGCGGTCCAGCACCTGCCGCATGATGCGGAAGCTGGAAGGCACGAGCCCCGATGCATCGCCGGAGTGGACACCCTCGGTGAGGATCTGGACCTTCAGCGTGCCGCCGGCGAGGCCGCGCAGCGAGGTGGTCAGCCAGAGCTGGTCGTAGTTGCCGGCGCCGGAATCCAGGCAGATCACCAGGCCGACGTCGCCCAGGCGCGGTCGCAAGGCGTCGACGTAAGGCAGCAGGTCGTAGGAGCCGGATTCCTCGCAGGTTTCGATCAGGCCGACGATGCGCGCATGCGGCTTGCCCTGCGCCTTGAGCGCCTGCACCGCGGCGATGCTGGCGTACACCGCATAGCCGTCGTCGGCGCCGCCGCGGCCATACAGCTTGCCGTCTTCGTACTTGGGGGTCCAGGGGCCGAGGTCGTTGCGCCAGCCGGTGAACTCCGGCTGCTTGTCGAGGTGGCCGTACATCAGGATGGTCTGCGTGCTGTTCGCGCGCGTGGCCGGCACGTCGAAGAAGATCACCGGCGTGCGGCCGGGCAGCCGCACCACTTCCAGCTCCAGGCCCTCGACCTTCTGCGCCTCGACCCAGGATGCGGCGTTGCGCAGCACCGTGTCGATGTAGCCATGCTCCGACCACTTCGGATCGAAGCCGGGCGACTTGGCCGGAATGGCGATGTAGTCGGTGATCTGGCGCACGATGTCGCCGTCCCACTGGCGCGTGACCCGGTCCAGCGCGGCGGCGCTGTCGAGTACGGTGGCGGGCATTTCGCGGTGGAGGGGAGCGTTCATGGCGTCTCGGTCGAAAAAGGGATGCCGCAACTGTACGCGCCGCAGCGGCGCTGGGCTAGGATGGCCCGGAATTCACGCGGTCTGTCCTTGGTCAAATTCCTCGTCCTCGCCTTGTTCTACGGCGACCATCCGCAGCTCGCGCGCCGCTGCGGCGCGACCTTGCGCGCGCTGTGGAACACGGGGCAGGTGGACCTGCGCATCGGCCTGAACGAAGTGTCGGCAGAGTCGCGCGCGATCCTCGACGCGTTGCTGCCCGGCGTGCAGCGCGAGCAGGCGGATCCGCAGATCTACAAGTACCCCATGATGCGGCGCCTGCTGGCCGGCTACAGCGGGGATGCGACGCACCTGATGTGGTTCGACGACGACTCCTTCCTGCGGCCCGGCCTGGACGTCAAGGGCTGGCTGCAGGCCGTGAGCGCCCGCGCGGCGACTGCCCGTGGATCGCTCGGCTCGGTGTACACGCAGCAGCTGGACGCCGCGCAGCAGGCATGGATTCGCGCCAGGCCGTGGTACCGCGGCCTCGACGTGCCGGGCGAGGTCGCGTTCAACACGGGCGGCTGGTTCGTCGTCCCGCTGGAACTGATTCGCCGCTGCGGCTGGCCCGAGCCGGAACTGCGACACGACGGCGGCGACCGGATCCTCGGCGCGCTGCTGCACCAGCAGGGACTGGCACCGCAGCAGTTCCGCGTCGGGCTGGCGATCAACTCGGATGAGGCGATGCACGAATCCGGCGCGCCGCGTCGCGGCCTGGACCTGGCGCGTCCGCGCGATCTCTGGACCTGCGAGCCATGAACCGCATCCACGTCGGCGTCGGCGGCTGGACCTTCGCGCCATGGCGCAACAACTTCTATCCGGCCGGCCTGGCGCATGCGAAGGAGCTGCAGTACGCCAGCCGCCAGCTCACCGCGGTGGAAGTGAACGGCACGTTCTACAGCACGTTCAAGCCGGCGACTTTCGCCAAGTGGCGCGACGAGACGCCCGACGGCTTCGTCTTCTCCCTCAAGGCACATCGCTTCACGACGCATCGGCGCGAGCTGGCCGGCGCGGCCGAGGGCATCGGGCGCTTCATCGGCAGCGGCCTGGCCGAGCTCGGGGACAAGCTCGGGCCGATCCTGTGGCAGTTGATGCCCTCCACCGTGTTCGACGTGAACAACATCGAGCCGTTCCTTCGGCTGCTGCCGCGCGAAGTGCAGGGCCGGCCGCTGCGGCACGTGCTCGATGTTCGCCACGCGAGCTTTGCGTGCGAGGAATACCTGGACCTGCTGGCACGCCACGACTGCACCACCGTGTACACCGACTCCGGGAAATTTCCCGCGATCCCGCACGCGCGCAGCGACCTCGCGTACCTGCGCCTGATGCGCAGCCGCGAGGACTGCGCATCCGGTTATCCGGTGGAAGAGCTCGCCCCGTGGGCGCGCGGCGCCAGGGAATGGGTGGCGATGGACGCGCGCAAGGAGGCGTTCGTGTTCTTCATCAACGGCGCGAAGGAGCGGGCGCCGCATGCGGCGCGCGAGTTCCTGAAACAGTTGGGCTGAGCGTCAGGCGACCAGCCGCCGCTGCACCGCCGCCACCAGAGGCTCGATGGCCGAGCCCGGAAATGGCGAGACACTGCTGACGTTGATCTCGCACAGCACGTAGCGCTCCGTGTCGACCGCGGTGGCTTCGCCCAGCATGAAGTCGCAATCCCAGAGCAAGGGAAGCCGCTCACGCGGCAGGCCGACGCGCGAGCGGAGCAGGTCGACCCATCCGCTTTCGAGACGCTGCTTCAGCTGCTGGAAGCGGGGATCGTCCGGCGGGTGGTACAGCCTCTGGCCCGGCGTCGGCGGCGCTTCGCCCGGCGCGGCCGGATAGAGCGCGTTGATGGCCTGGTGGCCGAAGCCCTCCACGCGGTCCTCCACCAGGTAGGCGCGCACCATGCCTTCGGCCAGCCGCGGCTGCCAGGCCTGGTCGATCATGTGTCCGCCATTTGCGGGCTCGAAATAGGGCGCCAGCGTGGCGAGCAACTGCGGCAGTTCCATCACCTCTTCGGTGCTGCCACGCTGGGCATGGCGCACGCGCAGGGAACCCGCCGCGGCAGCTTCCACGCGCCACACGCCGATGCCGCTGTGGCCGCGGTACTGCTTGAGCACGCGCGGCCCGCGCGCAAGCCGCGCCGGCAGCTCCCGTTCGAGTTGCGCGAGGCTGTCGACCCGCAACACGTCACTGCCGAAGGGCAGGTCGCGCGTGTCCACCAGCACGTCCTTGGTGCCCAGCGCGAGGATCGTGTCCGGGTGCGCGCTGACGAGCACGCCTGCCTCGGCCACGCGGCGCAACATGGCGTCGAGCCGGTCGCGTCGCCGGCCGCCTTCGATGGGGTTGCACCACGCCAGCACCACGCGGCATCCACGCAATTGCGCTTCGACCTCGTCGGCGAAGTCGTCGTTGTAGACGGCGGGGACCGCCCGCAGGCCGGCGCGACCGAACGCCTGGAACAAGCCGGCGAAACGGCTTTCGCCCGGGTCGCTGCGATCGCGCAGGGCGCGATCCCCTGGATACAGCAGTGCAACGGAGGGCGCGAGCATGGTGCGCGACCTGGCTAGCGTGGCTTGGCCGCGAGGGGCCGGCCCGCGGCTTTCCAGCCCTCGATGCCGCCGCGCAGGAACCGCGCATCGATCCCGGCCGCGCGCAGGGCCATCGCGGTGGAGCGGCCGACCTCGTGTCCGTGGACGCAATAGACCACCACCGGCGCGCCCTTCGGCACCTGCGCGCACCAGTCGTTCACCTGTTCCGGGTCGCGCCATTGCGCGCCCGGAATGACGGAGTCCGCCAGGTCGAACGCGGCCTTGCGGCGCACGTCGACGATGTGGGCCCCTGCCAGGTCCTCGGCCGCGGCCGCGAAGGGTTCACTGTCTTGCATGCGAGCGTCCATGGAGCACCTCAGATCACGTTGGTGAGTCGCAGCATCAACCCGGCGGCGCCGGAGACCAGCACGACGGGGATGACGCCAACCTTGAAGCGGAACAGCGCGATGGCCGCAGCCACGCCGATGACGGCCGCAAGCCACTCGAATCGGCCGGACAGGCCTTGCGTCCAGAGCACGTGGTACGCGAAGAACACCGCCAGGTTCACGATCACGCCGACGACGGCGGCCGTGATGCCCACCAGCGGCGCCGTGAACTTCAGGTTGCCGTGGGTGGACTCGATGAAGGGCCCGCCCAGCAGGATGAACAGGAAGGACGGCAGGAAGGTGAAGAACGTCACCACGGTCGCCGCCGCCGCGCCGGCAAGAAAGAGCGCATCGGGACCGAAGATCGCCTTGGTCCATCCGCCCACGAAACCGACGAAAGCGACCACCATGATCAGCGGGCCGGGCGTCGTCTCGCCCAGCGCCAGGCCGTCGATCATCTGCAGGCCGGTCAGCCACTGGTAGTGGTCCACCGCGCCCTGGTACACGTAGGGAAGCACGGCGTAGGCGCCGCCGAACGTCAGGAGTGCCGCCTTGGTGAAGAACCACGCCATCTGCGTCAGCACCGCGTCCCAGCCGTAGACCGCGGCGAGCGCGCCGATCGTCGCCACCCACAAGCCCAGGAACGTCACGAGCACCCGCCAGAAGTGCGGCCACGTGAACAGCGCATGCTCGGGTGTCGGCGTGTCGTCGTCGATGAGGGCCGGGCCCAGCGGCTTGGCCGCACTTGCATGGCCGCCGCCCGGCTTGAACTTGTCCGGCGCGTACTTGCCGCCGAAGTAGCCCAGGGCGCCGGCCGCGAGCACGATCAGGGGGAACGGGATGTTGAAGGCGAAGATGGAGATGAACGCGGCCGCGGCGATGCTCCAGAGCCATCCGTTCTTCAACGCCCGGGAGCCTACGCGCCAGGCCGCATGCACGACCAGGGCCGTCACCGCCGGCTTGATGCCGTAGAACATGCCGGCGATGGCAGGCACGTCGCCGAACGCCATGTAGATCCACGAGAGGCCGACGAGGATGAACAGCGAGGGCAGGACGAACAGCCCGCCCGCGACAAGGCCGCCCCAGGTGCGGTGCAGCAGCCAGCCGATGTACGTCGCGAGCTGCTGCGCCTCCGGTCCGGGCAGCAGCATGCAGTAGTTCAGTGCGTGCAGGAAGCGGTTCTCGGAGATCCAGCGTCGCCGCTCCACCAGCTCCTCGTGCATGATCGCGATCTGCCCGGCGGGACCTCCGAAGCTGATGAAGCCGAGCTTCAGCCAGAACCAGAACGCTTGCGCGCGTGTCAGTTGCGTCGTCATCGGGGCGCCTTCATCGCGGCATGCAATGTGTCGAAGAGGCCGAAGGCGGCCTGCAGCAAGTCGTCGTCGTCCGCGTGCTGGGCCTGCAACCCGCGAACCATCAGCTCCAGCCCCGGCGCTTCATCCAGCGGGATGCCGCCGACGTCGATGGAGTGAACGAGCTGGGCGATCCGCGCCACGGCGGCGTCCGCATCGAGGCCGAAGCTCCTGGCCACCACCTCGAAAGTGACCAGTTCCCCCACGTGCGTGAACGTCGCGCCGTCGAAGTCGTAACCGATCGCCGACTTCGGGCATTTCTTCGGGTCCGACAGCCAGAGGAATTTCGGCGACTTGTCGACGAAGCGCCAGACGAGCCACGCGGTGGCCAGCCGGTCGACCCACGGCCGCTTGCGCGTGGCCCATGTCCGCCCCTGGTACTGGGCCACCGAAAGGGACGCGATCGCGGCCGCCGTCGGCGAGGGCTCGTCCGGGGAGAGATGCAGTTCCACTTCGCGCCGCAAGCTTGCCAGGGCGTCGACCGCCCGTGCGGCCTCCTTGCCCGGGAAGAAGTCGCTGTCCTGCACTTGCTGCAACTGCTGCTCCAGGGCCCTCAGGGTCTTGCGCAGCTGCGCTTCCGTGGCTCTGGCCATTGCCTTGCGGGCCTCCTTCACGGCCTGGAGCAACTCCGCGTACGCATCGGAGCGGTCGAACAGCGCGCGGAAGGCTGCTTCCTGCGCCTGGTCGCGCGCGCGGACCTCGAGCAGGTGCGATTCGGCGCCGGCCTCGGCAATCGTATGGGCCAGGTCGCGCAGGGACGCGGCCGCGGGCGCGGATTCCGGAAGCACGTACACCCCCTCGCGCAATGTGCCCGCACCGGTGGCTTTCAAGGCCCGCCAGACCCGCACGCGCAGTCCGCTCGGGCTGGTGGGCAGCGTCGCCGTGAGGATGAGCCAGTCGGTCATGCAGCAAATATCTCACAATGTGATGATTGTTGCAAGCGCCTGGCAGAAGCGGCGGACCGCGCGTCGCGCCGCCGTCCGACACGGCTGAGTCATGCCCGGTGTTTCACTGCGCTGCAGCACAACCGGAGAGCAACCATGTTCGACATGCAAGTCCCCTGGTGGGAATTCATCCTGCGCGCCAGCGTCGTCTACCTCGTGCTGCTCGTGATGGTGCGGATGACGGGCAAGCGAACGGTCGGCCAGTTCACGCCCTTCGACCTGATCGTGGTGCTGCTCCTGTCGGAGGCGGTCAGCGGCTCGATCGCCGGCCAGGACGACTCGCTGGTGGGCGGCCTCATCGCTGCAGCGACGCTGCTGGCGCTCAACGTGCTGCTTGCCACGGTCAGCGCCCGCAGCAAGAAAGTGGACGCCTTGTTGGAAGGCAGCCCCGTGCTGGTCGGCCGCGAAGGCGTGGTCTACGAGGAGGTGCTCAAGCGCCAGCGCATCGCGCGCAGCGACATCGACAAGGCGCTGCGCGAGGCCGACTGCGAGCTCAAGGACATGCGCATGGCCGTCCTGGAGGCGGACGGCGCCATCACCATCATGAAGAAGCAGCCTTGAGCCGGCGCATCCAGGCCAGCCCTTCGGACGTGCCACCCGGCTGCGCGCCGCGCGCGGGCCGGTATTCGCAGCCCACCCAGCCCTGCCAGCCGCATGCGGTGGCCACTTCGTCAATGACCGAGAACAGGAACGGATAGTTCATCTCGCCGAGATCCGGCTCGTGCCGCTGCGGCACGCCGGCGATCTGGAAATGGCCCACGCGCCCGGTGGGCAGGTACTGGCGGATCTTCATCGCCACGTCGCCCTCCACCACCTGGCAGTGGTACAGGTCCATCTGCACCTGCGCGCCGGCCTCGCCGATCTCCGCCAGCAGCGCGTGCGCATCGTCCTGCCGGTTGACGAAGAAGCCCGGGATGTCGCGCGTGTTGATCGGCTCGATCAGGATCTTGACGCCCTGCCTGGCCGCTTCGCGTGCCGCCCAGCGCAGGTTGGCCACGTAGGTCGGCCGGACTGCGGCGCGCTCCACGCCCCGCGGCACCAGCCCGGCCATCACATGCACGCGCGGGCAGCGCAAGACCTCGGCGTACTTCAGCGCCCGGGTGACGCCGTCGCGGAATTCCTGCTCACGGCCCGGCAGGCAGGCCAGGCCCTTCTCGCCCGCGTCCCAGTTGCCGGGCGGTGCATTGAACAGCACCTGCTGCAGGCCGTGGGCGCGAAGCCGCGCCGCCAGTTCGGCGGCTTCGTGCTCGTAGGGGAAGAGGTATTCCACGCCTTCGAAGCCGTCGCGCGCGGCGGCCTCGAAGCGGTCCAGGAAGGGCAGCTCCGGATAGAGCATCGACAGGTTGGCGGCGAAACGCGGCATGGGAACCTCAGCGCACCGGCAGGCGCACGGCCTGCGGGTTTTCGGCGATGTACTCGCGCACGATGGCTTCGAAGCTGGCGTCGCTCTGCAAGCCGAGCCCGCGCGCGCGTTCCCACGCAACGTCGCCCGGCCAGCTGCGCACCAGCTTCTCGATGGCCGGGTCGACCTGCCAGTCGAGCAGCGCGGCGGCCTCCTTGCCGGCCACCTTCTCCAGCGCGGCGGCCATCTCGCCGACCGTGGTGCGCAGGGACGGCAGGTTGATCGCGGTGCGGTGGCCCCATTCGGCGTCGCTCGCCTCGCCGGCGCGGATGAAGCCGGCGATGGTGCTGCGCGGTGAAGCCAGTGCCGCGGGCGTGTCGGCCGGCACCGGGATGCGGGCCCTCACGCCGGCCAGCGGTTCGCGGATCATGCCGCTGAAGAAGCTGGAGGCCGCGCCATTGGGCAGGCCCGGGCGCACCGCCACGGTCATCGGCCGCACGATGCGGCCCGCCACGTAGCCCTTGCGCGCGTAGTCGGCCACCAGCTGCTCGCAGATGAACTTCTGGATGCCGTAGCTGCCTTGCGGCGTCGGCAGCGTGTCATCGGCGATGGTGCCCAGCGGGCCGTCGCCGGGACGGCGGCCGAACACGCCGACCGAACTGGCGAACACGAACACGGGGCTGGTGCCCAGGGCGCGGCAGCCCTCCAGCAACGCGCGCGTCGTGTCGACGTTGCTGCGCATGCCCAGGTCGAAGTCGGCCTCGCATTCGCCACTGACGGCAGCGGCCAGGTGGAACACGGCGTCGGTGCCGGCCGCCGGCAGCTCACGGCGCTGCAGCAGCTCGAGCAAGTCGCCTTGCACCACGCGCACCCGCGGGTCGGCCGCCAGGTCGGGGGGGGCGGGGCCGCGGTCGGCCAGCACCACCTGCTCGATGCGTCGCGGCGGTGCGCCGCGCAGGGAAACGGAGTTGGCGGCCAGCAGCGTGCGGGCCAGCCGGGCACCGAGGAAACCGGTGCCGCCGGTGATCAGGATGTTCATGCGCGCAGCATAGCGCCAGTGCGGGCTATCCGCGCTCGAACTTGAAGACGGCGGTGCTGGCGGTCATGTTGGGCAGGAAGCGGCGCTCGTGCCCGTCCTGCAACCCGAACGCATCGAGGATGGTCAGCCGGTTCTTGGTGGCCAGCACCTCGAAGTCCTTGAACGTGCCCACGCGGATGTTGGGCGTGTCGTACCACTGGTAGGGCAGCCGCTTGGTCACCGGCATGCGGCCGCGCACGATCGAAAGCCGGTTCGGCCAGTGCGCGAAGTTGGGGAAGGCCACGATGCCCAGCTTGCCCACGCGTGCCGTCTCGCGCAGCATGGTCTCGGCATTGCGCAGGTGTTGCAGCGTGTCGATCTGCAGCACGACGTCGAAGCTGTCGTCGTCGAAGATGGACAGGCCCTGGTCCAGGTTCAGCTGGATCACGTTGACGCCACGTTTCACGCAGGCCAGCACGTTCTCGTCGGCCAGCTCGATGCCGTAGCCGCTGCAGCCGCGCTCGCGCTGCAGGTGGTCCAGCAAGGCGCCGTCGCCGCAGCCGAGGTCCAGCACGCGCGCGCCTTGCGGAACGAGCCGGCCGATGGATTGGATCGTCGCGCGGTCGCTCACAGCATGGCTCCCGCGGGCAGCTCGCGCACTTCCGGCGTCGGCTCGACCCGCTCCGCCGCGATGCGCTCGAAGTAGGAGCGCACCACGCCCAGGTAGCGCGGGTCTTCCAGCAGGAAGGCGTCGTGGCCGTGCGGCGCGTCGATCTCGGCGTAGCTGACGTCGCGGCGGTTGTCGAGCAGCGCCTTGACGATCTCGCGGCTGCGCGCCGGCGAAAAGCGCCAGTCGGTGCTGAAGCTGACCAGCAGGAACTTGGCGGTGGCCACCGCCAGCGCCCTGGCCAGGTTGCCGTCGTGGCGCAAGGCCGGGTCGAAGTAGTCGAGCGCGCGGGTGATCAGCAGGTAGGTGTTGGCGTCGAAGTACTCGCTGAACTTGTCGCCCTGGTAGCGCAAGTAGCTCTCGATCTGGAACTCGATGTCCTGCGTCGTGTACTGCAGATCCATGCCCTCGCGCAACTGACGGCCGAACTTCTCGTTCATCACGTCGTCCGACAGGTACGTGATGTGTCCGATCATGCGGGCGATGCGCAGGCCGCGCTTCGGGATCACGCCGTGCTGGTAGAAGTGGCCGCCGTGGAAGTCGGGGTCGGTGACGATGGCGCGGCGCGCCACCTCGTTGAAGGCGATGTTCTCGGCGTTGAGGTTTGGCGCGCTGGCGATCACCACCGCGTGCCGCACCCGTTGCGGATGCTGCAGCGTCCACGACAGCGCCTGCATGCCTCCGAGGCTGCCGCCCATCACCGCGGCCAGCGTGCGGATGCCCAGGCCGTCGAGCAGCCGGGCTTGCGCATCGACCCAGTCCTCCACCGTCACCACCGGGAAGTCGGCTCCGTAGACGCGGCCGGTGTCGGGGTTTTCGTGCATCGGCCCGGTGGAGCCGAAGCAGGAGCCCAGGTTGTTGACGCCGATGACGAAGAAGCGGTCGGTGTCCACGGGTTTGCCGGGGCCGATCATGGTGTCCCACCAGCCTTCGGATCTCTCCTGGCCGGGATACACGCCCGCCACGTGATGCGACGCATTGAGCGCGTGGCAGATCAGCACGGCGTTGCTGCGCTGCGCGTCGAGCGTTCCGTAGGTCTCGTAGGCCAGCGAGTAGCCGCGGATGGAGGCGCCGCTGCGCAAGGCGAGCGGCGCGTCGAACTGCATGGACCGTGAAGTGGCGATCAGCGTCATGGAAACGAAAAGCCCGGCTCCGCTGTGGCGGGCCGGGCTCGGCCTGTCTTTAGCGGCATTTATTGAGCGCCCGCAATCGAGGCAAATCGGCGCTGGGGGAAGTATATCAACGCGGAACGCCGGGGTCGCCTGCGGCGAACCCGGCCTACGGGCGGCGCGGTTTGCGGCGTTTGCAGGTCGGGTTGCGCGAAGCGCACCCCGACACCCATGTCACTCTCCGAAAGCGCCGGGCACGTCCGCGCGCAAACCCCAATCCGCTGGCACGACTCCTTGTCGAACGAAGCGATGAAAGCTCGAATACGGCCAGTCCCTCGCCTGCGCGACCAAACCATGTTTCACTGGATTGACATGGATGTACTCGACGTGTCGCGCGAAATCGTCGTCATCCCGGATCTGGTGCTCCCAGAAGCGCCGCTGCCACAAGGAGCGCTCGGTGCCGCGTCGGGGCAGCGACGATGCGGGATCGAGCAGCCGCCGGCACAGCAACTGTCGGGTGAACCGCCGCTTGATGAGCATCCAGCGCAGGGAGAAGTCCGCATCCTGTTCGGGCAAGGTCCAGATGGCATGGAGGTGGTCCGGCATGACGACCATCGCGTCGGTTCGAAACGGGTGGTCGGCCTTCGTGGCCGCAACACACTCCCGCAACAACGGAACGTGGTCGACCAGCCAGCGCGACTGCCGGTCCAGGAGGGTCACAGTGAAGAAGTAGGTGGCGCCCGGTGTGTTGGCGCGGATGTAGCGGGACATCCAGCCATAACGCGGTGGAGCGCCACGCAACGTCGCCCGATCGGAGGACGCCAGGACGTCGGGGTCGCGTTCGCGAACCCGACCTACGAAGTCCGCATCCTCGTAGGGGGTTGCGCGCAACGTATCCCCGGCGTCAGCGCCGCACCCTCGTAGGCCGGGTTGCGCGCAACGTATCCCCGGCGTCAGCGCCGCACCCTCGTAGGCCGGGTTGCGCGCAGCGCACCCCGGCGTCAGCTCGCCAGCGCCAGCACCCCCAGCACCAGGAAGATCCCCGCCCCAACCGTGTGGACCAGCTTGATCGGCACCCGCCGCATGATCCGCTCGCCCAGCCAGACCACCGGCGCGTTGGCGAGCATCATGCCCAGCGTCGTGCCCGCCACCACGGCGGCCCAGGAATCGAAGCGGGCGGCCAGCATGACGGTGGCAATCTGCGTCTTGTCGCCCATCTCGGCCAGGAAGAAGGCCACGACCGTGGTGAGGAACACGCCATAGCGCGGCGCCTTGTCGACATCGTCCGCATCGAGCTTGTCGGGGATCAGCATCCAGATCGCCATCGCGATGAACGAGCCGCCCAGCACCCAGCGCAACACGTCCGGTCCGAGGGCCGACGTCACCCAGCTGCCGACCGCGCCGGCGAGCGCATGGTTGACGATGGTGGCGGCGAAAATTCCCAGCACGATCGGCCAGGGCTTGCGAAAGCGGGCGGCCAGGACCAGGGCCAGCAGCTGCGTCTTGTCGCCCATTTCGGCGAGGGCGACGATGCCCGTGGAGACGAGAAAGGATTCGATCAAGACGGCGGAAAGTGTACCCAGCCCGGAATGCGCACGCCGATGGCGCACTTTTTGCTTTTTTTGGTGCGGACAGCTGCCAAGCCGCCAAAACGCACCATCAACAAGCATTCCTCCGGAGACAAAAGACATGGAAGCACTAAAACAGGGATCGGACGTCCTGTTCATCCTGCTCGGCGCAATCATGGTGCTGGCCATGCATTCGGGCTTCGCCTTCCTCGAACTCGGCACCGTCCGCAAGAAAAACCAGGTCAACGCGCTGGTGAAGATCCTGGTCGACTTCTCCGTTTCCGCCGTCGTCTACTTCCTGGTCGGCTACTCGGTGGCGTACGGGACCAGCTTCCTGGTGGGCGCCGACCAGCTGGTGGCCAGGAGCGGCTACGAGCTGGTGAAGTTCTTCTTCCTGCTCACGTTCGCCGCGGCCATCCCGGCCATCATCTCGGGCGGCATCGCCGAGCGCGCCCGCTTCGGGCCGCAGCTGGTCGCCACCGCCATCATCGTCGGCCTGGTCTATCCGCTGTTCGAAGGCGTGGCCTGGAACCAGCGCCTGGGCGTCCAGGCCTGGATCAAGGACCTGACCGGCGCCGAATTTCACGACTTCGCCGGCTCCATCGTCGTCCACGCCATCGGCGGCTGGCTGGCCTTGCCGGCGGTGGTGCTGCTCGGCGCACGCAGCAATCGCTACCGCAAGGATGGCGCGATCTCGGCCCACCCGCCTTCCAACATCCCCTTCCTGGCGCTCGGTGCGTGGGTACTCACCGTCGGCTGGTTCGGCTTCAACGTGATGTCCGCGCAGACCATCGACAAGATTTCCGGGCTGGTCGCGGTCAACTCGCTGATGGCCATGGCGGGCGGCACCATCGCCGCCACGCTGCTGGGCCGCAACGATCCCGGCTTCGTCCACAACGGCCCGCTCGCCGGGCTGGTGGCCGTCTGCGCGGGCAGCGACGTGATGCATCCGCTCGGCGCCCTGGCCGTCGGTTCCGCCGCCGGCGTGATCTTCGTCGTCATGTTCACCCTGACCCAGAACCGCTGGAAGATCGACGACGTGCTGGGCGTCTGGCCGCTGCACGGCCTGTGCGGACTTTGGGGCGGCATCGCCGCGGGCATCTTCGGCAGCCAGGCGCTCGGCGGCCTCGGCGGGGTGAGCTTCGGCGCCCAGGTCATCGGCAGCCTGCTGGGGGTGGGCTGGGCGCTGCTGAGCGGTTTTGCGCTCTACGGGCTGCTCAAGGTCGTGATGGGCTTGCGGCTGTCCCCGGAAGAAGAGCACGAGGGCGCCGACCTGGCCATCCACAAGATCGGTTCGACCCCGGAGCGGGAAGTGAACTGGTGATGACGGGCGGGCTGTGGGCTGGCCGTGTGGCAGTTTCCACCAAAGCGGCCTATCGCTCGACGTCCGGTAGAACCCTGACAGACGAAAAACCACTTTGGCGCGCATAATATCGGCCGTGGGCCCCGCGAGGGTCCACTGTTTGCGGTGTTTAGTCGGTCTCGCGTGGTTTTGATTGCGTCTTGCGGACTCCATCGCGTTGTGCGTTTCTTTTAGCGGAGTCCTTTCATGGGCAACAAACTTTACGTGGGGAACCTTCCCTATTCTTACCGCGACAGCGACATGGAACAGGCTTTCGCCCAGTTCGGTACTGTCACCAGCGCCAAGGTCATGATGGAACGTGACACCGGTCGCTCCAAGGGCTTCGGTTTTGTCGAGATGAGCAGCCCCGCTGAAGCGCAGGCTGCCATCGCCGGCATGAACGGCCAGCAAATCGGCGGCCGTGGCCTCGTGGTCAACGAAGCCCGTCCGATGGAACCCCGCAGCGGTGGCGGCGGCGGCGGCTTTGGTGGTGGCGGCGGCGGCGGTGGTCGCGGCTTCGGCGGCGGCGGCAGCGGCGGCGGTGGTGGTGGCGGCTACGGCGGCGGTGGCGGCGGTGGCCGTCGCGAAGGCGGTGGCGGCGGCTACGGCGGCGGCGGCAGTGGCGGCGGCGGCGGTGGCCGCGACCGCTACTGATCATTGCGCAATCCAGGGCCGACGCGCCCTGTAGACAAAGGGCCTGCGGGCCCTTTTTTCATGGCCGGGCCGGCCTGCCCCCTCTGCAGTGATTTCCTCCATAATGTTTTTGTGGGTCTTGCAGTTCCACTCGGGTTGCGGTGACAGGTGCCTATCGCGTCGCTTTCAGTTGAATGCGTTTTCGGGACTCCATCGCTTCGGTTCAATGTTTTTCAGGAGTCCCTGTAGATGGGCAACAAACTGTACGTAGGCAACCTTCCCTATGAGGTGCGCGACAGCGACCTCGAACAGGCGTTTGGCCAGTTCGGCCAGGTCAGCAGCGCCAAGGTGATGATGGACCGCGAGACCGGTCGTTCCAAGGGCTTTGGTTTCGTCGAGATGGGCAGCGACCAGGAGGCGCAAGCGGCGATCAGCGGCATGAACGGCCAGTCCATGGGCGGCCGCAGCGTCGTCGTGAACGAAGCGCGCCCGATGGAAAACCGTCCGCCCCGCAGCGGTGGCGGCGGCTTCGGCGGCGGCGGCGGTGGTTACGGCGGTGGCGGTGGCGGCGGTGGCCGCTCCGGCGGCGGCGGTGGCTACGGTGGCGGTGGCAGTGGGGGTGGTGGCGGCCGCCGCGAAGGCGGTGGTGGCTACGGCGGTGGCGGCGGCCAGGACGGCGGCTTCCGCAGCCCGTACGGCGCCGGCCCGCGCGGCGGCGGCGGTGGCCGCTCCGGCGGCGGGGGTGGCGGCGGGTACGGCGGCGGTGGCGGCAACAGCTACTGAGCGTCGATCACGCCAAGACAAGAGGCTCCTGCGGGAGCCTTTTTCATGGGCGTCGGGGTGCGCTGCGCGCAACCCGACCTACAGGGATTCCGGCATTCCGCATTGACCTCGCAGGCCGGGTTGCGGCGCAGCCGCACCCCGGCGCTATCGAGTTTCCCGATGCTTGCGCGGCTGCCCCGCCATCGCCTTGTCGAACAGCGCATCGGGCAACACGCGCAGCAACTTCGCCACGATGCCCATCTGCCATGGAATCACGCGGTAGCTGCGCCCCGCCGCGATGGTGCGGAAGGCGGCATCGGCGAAGCGTGGCGCCTTCATGAGGAACGGCATGCCGTAGCGATTGCGCTGCGTCAGCGGCGTGTCCACGTAGCCCGGCGCGATGGTCACCACGCGCACGCCATGCGAACGCATCTCGCCGCGCAGGCTCTCGCAATAGCTGATGACGGCGGCCTTGCTCGAACAATAGGCGGCATGTCCCGGCAGGCCGCGGATGCCCGCCACGCTGGCGATGCCCACCAGCGTGCCGCTGCCGCGACGCACCATCGCATCGATGAAGGGATGGAACGTCGCCGCCAGGCCCACGTTGTTGGTGGCGTAGATGCGAGCGATGACGTCCAGGTCCTCGCGCATCCCCGTATCCACGCCGACGCTGATGCCGGCGTTGGCGATCACCACGTCGGGCACGCCTTGCGCATCGATGCAGGCGCGGCCGGCCGCGACGATGCTGTCGGTCTGCGCCACGTCGGCGCCATAGACACGAAAGCGTTCCGCCGGGATGCCCTGCGCCTGCGCCCACTGCGTGATGTCCGCGGCGCGCCGCGCCGACAGTGCCAGCCTCCAGCCGGCCTGGTGATAGCGCCACGCCAGCGCCTGCCCGATGCCGCTGGAGGCGCCGGTGATGAAGACGAGGCGATCCATTCCTAGGGGGCGGGCCGCGCCTGCAACGTACCGCGCACCCGGCCTTCCAGCTGCAGCACGCGATCGAGGTTGTCGTAGGCCATGCTGTCACCCACGAACACGTCAGCGCCGCGCGTCAGCCGCACCGGCCGGTTGGACTTGACCTGCTCGGTGTCCATGAAGGCGTGCAGGAACTCGCCGCGGATCTCCATCGGCTCCTGCGGCTTGCCGGCCGCGTCGAATGTCGTCCGGGTCACGACCGCATCGCCCATCAACTGCACCTCGCTGCCGTCGCCGTTGCTCAGCGCACGCTTGGCGGTGGCCACCGTCAGCGCCCCCTTCTGGTTGTACGAGCGGATGCGCGGCGAGTCGATCTCGGTGATGTCCGTGTCGGGGTAGTGACGCGCCTCGACGCCGTGGATTTCGGTCTTCAGCCGCCCCGCGGGGTCGAACGACTTCACGGAGAAATTGCGCAGGAAGTGGTCCGGCTCGTGCGTGGGCGTGCTTTTGACGCCTGGAGCGGAAAAGGTGGGTGTGTTGCGCGCCAGCCAGTAGGTGCCCAGGGCCAGCAGGCCCATCAGGATGATGGGCAGGTAGATGGTCAGGCGGTCCCAGGCGCGGCCGAAACCGCGCTGTTCGGTCACCCGTAGGCCTCCAGCAACTGCGCGTAGCGGCCCGAAGCCACCAGCAACAGGTCGCAGAACTCCCGCGCGGCGCCATGGCCGCCCCGTGCCTGCGTGACATAGCGGGCCGCGGAACGCACCTCGACATGCGCATTGGCCGGTGCTGCCGCGAAGGCGCAGCGGCGCAGCACCGGCAAGTCCGGCCAGTCGTCGCCGATCGCCGCAGTCTGCGACCAGGCGATGCCCAGCGCCGCCAGCGTCTGCTCCGCCGCCGGCCGCTTGTCCTCGGTGCCGTAGTGGACGTGCGTCACGCCCAGCGATTCGAGCCGCTTGCGCAGCGGCTTCGAATCGCGGCCGGTGATGACGATCGGCGTGATGCCGCCGCGCTGCAGCAGCTTCAAGCCCAGGCCGTCCAGGATGGAGAAGCGCTTGAGCATTTCGCCCTCGTCGCTGACCAGGATGCCGCCGTCGGTCAGCACGCCGTCGACGTCGAAGATCGCCGCCCGCATGCCTTGCGCGGCGAGCAGCAGCTCGGGCGGGAAGGTCAATGCGGGCACGACCACCTCAAATCACCTTGGCGCGCATCAGGTCGTTGGAGTTGACCGCCCCGACCAGCAACCCGTCCCCATCCACCACCAGCACGCTGGTGATGCGGAACTGCTCCATCAGCTGCGCCGCCTCCGCCGCCAGCGAGTCGTCGCGGATGGTGCGCGGGCCGGGATGCATCACCTCGTGCGCCTTGGTGTTGCGCAGGTCCACGCCCTGCTCGATCAGGCGGCGCAGGTCGCCGTCGGTGAAGATGCCCAGCACGCGGCCGGCCTGGTCGACCACGGACGATGCGCCCAGGCCCTTGCGGCTCATCTCGCGCATCAGCTCGGTGAACGACGCATCCGGCAGCACGCGCGGCACGCTGTCGCCCTTGCGCATGACGTCGCTCAGGTGCGTCAGCAGCTTGCGGCCCAGCGCGCCGCCCGGGTGCGAGCGCGCGAAGTCCTCGGTCTTGAAGCCGCGCGCGTCCAGCAGCGCCACGGCCAGCGCGTCGCCCAGGGCCAGTTGCGCGGTGGTGCTGGCGGTGGGCGCCAGGTTCAGCGGGCAGGCTTCCTTCTCGACGCCGCTATCCAGCAGGATGTCGGCATGGCGGGCCAGGGTCGACCTGGTGTTGCCGGTCATGGCGATCAGGGGCACGCCCAGGCGCTTGAGCATCGGCAGGATCGCCACGATCTCGTCGCTCTCGCCGCCGTTGCTGATGGCGACCACCAGGTCGGTCGGCTTGATCATGCCCAGGTCACCGTGACTGGCCTCGGCCGGGTGGACGAACATGGCGGGCGTGCCGGTGGAGGCCAGGGTCGAGGCGATCTTGCGGCCCACGTGGCCGCTCTTGCCCATCCCCATCACCACCACCCGCCCGCGCAGGTCCAGCATGGCCTCCACGGCCCGGGCGAAGTCCTCCCCGGTGCGGGCTTTCAGGCCCTGGACGGCGGCCGCCTCGATCTCGAAGGTTTCCTGTGCGAGGCGCAGCGCACGTGTGCGGTCGAAAGTCATCACGGGGATTTTAGTCGGGCCGGGCCGGACGCCGGATAGCATAGGAGGGGATGACCTCACTGGAACTCACTCTGTTGTACCTGCTCGCCGCAGTGCTGGGCGTGGTGCTGTGCCGGTTCCTGCGGCTGCCGGCGATGCTGGGGTACCTGGTGGTCGGCGTGGTGATCGGTCCCAATGCCCTGGCCCTGGCCCAGGATTCGGCGGACGTGCGGCACCTGGGCGAGTTCGGCGTGGTGTTCCTGATGTTCGTGATTGGCCTGGAGTTCAACCTCTCCAAGCTGCGGGCGATGCGCGCCCACGTGTTCGGGCTGGGCCTGTCGCAGGTGGTGCTGACCGTGGTGCTGGGCACCATCGGCTCGCTGCTGTTTGCCTGGGCGGCGCCCGGCTTCTGGCGCATGAGCTGGCAAAGCGCGCTGGCCTTGTCCGGCGCGCTGGCCATGAGCAGCACCGCCATCGTGGTGAAGATGATGGCGGACCGGCTGGAGATGGACTCCGAGCATGGCAAGCGCGTGATGGGCGTGCTGCTGTTCCAGGACCTGGCGGTCGTGCCGCTGCTGGTGCTGATCCCGGCGCTGGGCAGCCCCCCGGAGGAGTTGCTGCGCGAGATCGGCTATGCCCTGCTCAAGGCCTCCATCCTGATCGCGCTGCTGCTGGTGGGCGGCCAGCGCGTGATGCGCTGGTGGCTGACGATGGTGGCGCGGCGCAAGAGCGAGGAGCTGTTCATCCTGAACATGCTGCTGATCACGCTGGGGCTGGCCTGGCTGACCGAGCTGGCCGGCCTGTCGCTGGCGCTCGGCGCCTTCATCGCGGGCATGCTGATCTCCGAGACGGAGTTCAAGCACCAGGTGGAAGCGGACATCCGCCCCTTCCACGACGTGCTGCTGGGCCTGTTCTTCATCACCGTGGGCATGCTGCTGGACTGGCGACCGGTGTTCGAGCGCTGGCCGCTGGTGCTGCTGATGGTGAGCGTGCCGGTGGGCTTCAAGCTGCTGCTGGTGACGGCGCTGGCCAAGGTGTTCGGGGCGACCACCGGCGTGTCCCTGCGCACCGGCCTGTACCTGGCGCAGGCGGGCGAGTTCGGCTTCGTGCTGCTGACGATGGCCCAGCAGGAAAGACTGGTGCCGCCCACGCTGATCAACCCGATCCTGGCCAGCATGGTGATCTCCATGCTCGCCACGCCCTTCATCATCCAGTGGAGCAACCGCATCGTGATGAAGGTGGTGGCCAGCGAATGGCTGATGCAGTCGCTGCAGATGACCACCATCGCGCGCCGCTCGATCAACGCCAACAAGCACGTGATCATCTGCGGCTACGGCCGCTGCGGCCAGAACCTCGCGCGCATGCTGGAACAGGAGAACATCCCCTACATCGCGCTCGACCTGGACCCCGACCGGGTGCGCCAGGCCGCCGCCGCCGGCGACTCCGTGGTGTTCGGCGACGCTTCCCGGCTGCAGGCGTTGATCGCCGCCGGCCTGGGCCGCGCCAGCGCGCTGGTGATCACCTACCTGGACGTGCCGGGCGCGCTGAAGGTGCTGGCCAGCGCGCGCGGCCACGCGCCCAACGTGCCGGTGATCGTGCGCACGCAGGACGACTTCGACCTGGAGCGGCTGCAGCAGGCCGGCGCCACCGAGGTGGTGCCGGAGACGCTGGAAAGCTCGCTGATGCTGGCCAGCCACGCGCTGGCGCTGGTGGGCGTGCCGATGCGCCGCGTGCTGCGGCTGGTGCAGGCGCAGCGCGATGCGCGCTACAACCTGCTGCGCGGCTACTTCCATGGCAGCGACGACGACACGCTGCACGAGCGCGAGCAGGAGCGCCTGTCCACTATCACGTTGCCGTCGGAAGCCGGCGCGCTGGGCCGCGTGCTCAGCCACCTGCGGCTGGCGGAAGAAGGCGTGCGCGTCGTCAGCCTGCGGCGCAGCAACGGCCGCATCGTCGATGCCGCCTCCGACCCGTCGCTGGAAGACGGCGACACCCTCGTGCTGTCCGGCCGGCCCGAGCCGCTGGCGATGGCCGAGGAGATCCTGCTCAAAGGATGACCATGCAAGACCTGCCCTTCAGCGTGGGCGACTACCTGCGCAGCCACATCCGCACCGTGCCCGACTGGCCGGCGCCGGGCGTCCAGTTCCGCGACATCACGCCGCTGCTGCAGAACCCCAAGGTGTTCCGCGTGCTGATCGACGCCTTCGTGCACCGCTACATGGACCGCCGGCCCGACGTGGTGGCGGGTCTCGATGCGCGCGGCTTCATCCTGGGCTCGGTGGTCGCCTACGAACTCGGCGTGGGTTTCGTGCCGATCCGCAAGAAGGGCAAGCTGCCGTTCACCACGGTGGAGGAAACCTACGAGCTGGAGTACGGCAGTGCGACGGTGGAACTGCACACCGACGCCGTGAAGCCGGGCCAGCGGGTGCTGTTGATCGACGACCTGATCGCCACCGGCGGCACGATGATGGCCGGCAAGAAGCTGCTGGAAAAGCTGGGCGGCACCGTGATCGAAGGCGCCGCGATCGTGGAGCTGCCGGAACTGGGCGGGATGGGAAAGCTGCGCGAGAGTGGGCTGGCGGTGTTCACGCTGGTGGATTTCGCGGGGCATTGAGCCATCGCATGGCGGGGTCGCTGGCGCGAACCCGCCCTACCAGGAGAACGGGTGCTGGCGTAGGGCGGGTTCGCACAGCGACCCCGCCAATGAACTCCCCCAGCTGGCGTAGGGCGGGTTCGCGCAGCGACCCCGCCAATGAACCTATCGCAACGCCCCGTACTGCGTCGAGCTCAAATGCTCCTGCGGCGCCGCCTGGTCGCTCATCTCCGTGTCCTCGAAGCCGGTGAGGAGCGTATAGCTCTGGGCCGCTTTGCCAGCGCCCACCGCGGCGAGTGCCTGCTCGCCGCGCACACCGGCTTCGAGTGCTTTGCGGAATGCCGCAACTTCTTCCTGCTGCAGCGGATCGAACTTCTGCGCCAATGCGGAGCGCAGCACCGACGGACGCGAGGCCATCGGTTCGTACAGCGGCGCCGGGCCCGACTCGATCGCATCCGGATGCAGCGGCGCCGGCCGCGAGGTCGGGGGTTGCGCCTGCGCATTGCGCTGCGCCAGTCGCGCCGGATGGGTGGGATGGGCCGGGTCGCCGATCGCCACATGCTCGCTGGCGCGCCAGTACACGGCGGACACCGCGATGTCGTAGCGCGCCTTGGCCGATTGCGTGACGCTCGCCTCGATCTCCGACAGCCGCCTGGTGTCGCTGCCGGCGCCCTGCGCCAGGTCCACCATCACCATGAACTGCGCACCGCGCGGGTCGAGCGACAGCACCTTGAACTTGTAGCTGGAGGACAGCACGCCGGCGCGCACCATCGACTCGCGCACCACGGCGTAGAGCAGCTCGCGGCGCTCCAGGCGCTCCTGCTTGCGGCTGGACGACGGCCGCGGGCCGCCCTGCGGCTTGCTCGCCTCCAGGCGCGACAGGCCGGAGTTGGCGGGGTCGCCGCCCGGTGTATCGGCCTTCTTCTTTGGCGGGGAAAACCAGTTCAACAAAGACATTCCGCGACTCTCTTGGTTGTGTTTTGTTCTGCGCGAGACGTGCGCTCAGGTGACAGCAATGCGCTTGAGCCGGCTGATGAGGCGCCGGGACACCAGCCCGCCAAGGGCCATGGCGATTTCCAGTGCCATCTGCGGCTGCCGGTTGGACAGCTCGGTGAAGCGGATCGGGTTGAGCGACCACAGCTTGCACGCCGACGCGGCCTGCACGGTGGCGCTGCGGGGCTGCCGCGTGAAGAAGGCGCCTTCGCCGACGGCGGAGCCCGCTTCGACCGTCGCGATGCGCAGGCGGCCCTTGTCGTCCTCGAAGTGCACGGTCAGGCTGCCGGTCTCCACGAAATAGATCGTGCGATCGCTGGCGTTCTGCTGGATCACCACCTGGCCCTGCGTCACCGCGAACGGCTGCAGGTAGGTGCCGAACAACTCCCATTGCTTGCTGCTCAGGGCCGGATGGAACGCATCGAGCGACTCGTTGTGCGCCGTTGCGTGGATCAGGCCCTGCACATCGAAGTGCATGGTGGAAGGCAGGGGTGCGTTCATGCGGCGAACAGTAATCGCGGCGGCATGGGGCGCACAAGCGCTGTTAGCGTTCGATTACACCGGATACGCGGCGGTGTGGCGCCGTTACGCGGTACGCGGACAGACGGCTTCGCCGCGCCGTCCAACGGTATTGGCGCCGAACAACCGCTCAGGGCACCTCGTGCGGCTCGAAATCGAGTTCGACCTTGGCGCCGTTCGGATCGGTGCAGAACAACTGCCAGGTGCCCGCGCCTTTCTGCCGGCGCAAGTCGTAGGCGATGCCTCGCGTGTCGAAGCGCGCCTTGATGTCCTTCAAGCCGCTGGCGGTGAAAGCCATGTGGTCGATGACACCGGCACGCTGCGCCGGCACCGGCCGGTCGGTGTAGACGTGCAGGATGGGTCGGCCATCCGCGTACAGCCACGCGCCGGGGAAGCCCAGGTCCGGACGCGGGCCCATCTGCAGCCCGAGCAGGCCGGAATAGAACTCCAGCGTGCGGTCCAGGTCCTCCGCGATCACCGTGAAGTGGTTCATTCCGTGGATCATCTTTTCATCTCCTGCAAGGTTTCATGTCACCAGCACCAGCGCGCCTGTGCTCTCGCGCGATTCGAGCCGCTGGTGCGCCTGACCTGCGGCATCCAGCGCGAACAGTTCCGGCGTCGGCGGCCGCAGCACACCGGCTGCCAACGCGGCCCACAGGCGCCCGGCGCGTTCCTGCAACTCGGTGGCGGTCGCCACGAAGTCGAACACCACCGGCCGCGAGAACGTCATCGACTTCATCACCAGCTTGTCCGCGTCCAGCGGCGGCAACGGGCCGCTGGCCTGGCCCAGGCTGATCCAGTGGCAGCGGCGGTCGGCCGCGGCGAGGTTCTCCGCCACCGCCGCGGCGCCGAGCCCGTCGACGATGACGTCGGCGCCGCCGCAATGCGCGCGCACCGCTTCGGCGAAGCGATAGTCCCGCGCGACGATCACGTGGTCGCAGCCGCGCTCGCGGGCGACACGGGCCTTGGCCTCGCTCGAGACCGTGCCCACCACCGTCGCGCCCAGGTGCTTCGCCCACGCGCACACCAGCGAACCGACGCCGCCGGCAGCGGCATGCACCAGCAGCCGGGTACCGCGGCCGACGCGGCCGAGGTCACGCAGCAGGTAATCCGCAGTCAGGCCCTTGAGCAGCAGCGCCGCAGCGGTTTCCTCGTCCACGTCGTGCGGCAGGCGCAATGCGTGGCGCGCGGCCAGCGTGCGCACGCTGCGGTAGGCGCCGGGTTCGGGGCACAGGTAGGCAACGCGGTCGCCGGGCAACAAACCGCCAGTGTTGTCGCCGACGTCGATGACGGTGCCCGCCGCCTCCATCCCCAGCACGCCGGGCAGCGGCAGCATGCCCGGCATCCAGCCGCGGCGCAGGTAGATGTCGATGAAGTTGATGCCGATGGCGCGTTGCCGGATGCGGATTTCGCCGGGGCCGGGTGCGCGCGCGGTGGCATCGACCGGTTCGAGTTCCTCGGGGCCGCCGTAGCGGGAGAGGCGGATTTCGCGCGAGGGGATGGATGCGCGGGAGGATGTTGTCGGGGTCGCTTCGCGAACCCGACCTACGGGTTCCGGACCGGCACCCGGCGAATGAACGGCATATCCGGTAGGTCGGGTTCGCGAAGCGACCCCGACATCCAATCCCCCCCCCCCCCCCCCCCCCCCCCCCCCCCCCCCCCCCCCCCCCCCCCCCCCCCCCCCCCCCCCCCCCAAGCGCCCCCCCGGCGGCGCCCCCCCCCCCCCCCCCCCCCGCCCCCCCCCCCCCCCCCGCCGCCCCCGGGGGCGCGGGCGGGGGGGCCCGCGGGCCGGGCCCCCCCCCCCGGGCGGGGGGGGGGGGGGGGTTGACCCGGGGGGGGGGGGGGGGGGGGGGGGGGGGGGGGAGGGGGGGGTCGCTGCGCGAACCCGCCCTACGGAATGCAATCCCTGCGTAGGGCGGGTTCGCGCAGCGACCCCGCCGGCGAAGGCATTACTGCTTCTCCGGCTCCGTGCCTTGCCCCAGCAGCGCGAGCATCCCGCCTTCCAGCGCCTCCATGTGCCGCGACAACTGGGGCGTCGATTCCTTCGAGATCTTCATGTAGCCCCTGAACGTGCGCAGCAACTGGCCGCGGTCGGGGTGGTGCAGGAGCACCGTGGCCAGTGCGGCTTGCAGCACCTGCACCTGCGCGGCCAGCATCATCTGGTTTTCCACCAGGCCCTGGATGCTCTGGGTGTGAACCTCGAGCATCTCCTTCAGTTCGTTCTCGTCCATGTCCATGCGGGCCTCGTTCGCTTGCTTCGCAGGATTGTGACACCGGGCCGTGGATCAGGTTCGCACCGCCGGCGGCGCCGTTTTCGGCTGGTAATCGCACCAGCAGGCGACCGCGCACTCCCAGCATTTCGGCAGGCGGGCCACGCAGACATAGCGGCCATGCAGGATCAGCCAGTGGTGCGCATCCACGAGATACGGTTTCGGCACGCGCTGCATCAGCTTGCGCTCCACCTCCACCGGGTCCTTGCCCGGCGCCAGGCCCGTGCGGTTGCTGACGCGAAAGACATGGGTGTCCACCGCCATCGCGTCCTCGCCGAACGCGACGTTGAGCACCACGTTGGCCGTCTTGCGGCCGACGCCGGGGAGGGCCTCCAGCTCCTCGCGGTTGCGAGGCACCCGGCCGCCGTGCCGCTCCACCAGGAGGCGGCAGGTCTCGAGCAGATGCTTGGCCTTCATGCGGTACAGGCCGATGGTCTTGATGTAATGCTCCAGCCCGTCCTGCCCCAGCGCGAGGATGGCCTGCGGCGTGTTGGCGACGTGGAAAAGGTGGCGCGTGGCCTTGTTCACGCCCGCATCGGTGGCTTGCGCGGACAGCAGCACCGCGGCCAGCAGCTCGAACACGGTGCTGTATTCCAGCTCGCTCACGGGGGACGGGTTGGCCGCCTTCAGGGTGGCGAAGAAGGGTTCGATGTCTTCGTCTTTCATCGGCGGCAGTTTAGGTGGGGCCGGGGCCGCGTCGGCAGTGGTAGGATTGTTGACAATCGATCATCGACATCCTTGAGCGCCACCACCTCCGCCTCGGCCAGTCAGGGCCTGCCCCGCGTGCGCGTGGAGCGGGTGCCCAAGAGCACGTTCCGCCAGCACATCGCCGAGCGCTTGCGTGCAGCCATCCTCGAGGGCGAACTCGGCCCGGGTGCCCAGCTCGTCGAAAGCGCGCTGGCCGCGCAGTTCGACGTCAGCCGCGGACCGTTGCGCGAAGCCTTGCGCCAGCTCGTGGAAGAGGGCTTGCTGGTGACGGTGCCCTATACCGGCACGCACGTGATCTCGCTGTCCGTCGACGACGTGCGCGAGATCTACTCGATGCGGATCACGCTGGAGCGCTTCGCCTTCGAGCAGGCCTGGGACAAGCGCGACGATGCCTTCCGGCGCGAGCTGCTGCGGCGGCACGAAGCACTCACCGCCTGCATCGACGCACGCGACGACGCGGCCAGCATCCTGGCCGAGCTCGACCTGCATGGCCTCGCCTACGAGGCCAGCGGCCATCGCTTGCTGCAGCGCGCCTGGCAAAGCCTGCGCGGCCGCCTTCAACTCTATTGGGCGGCGCACCACCGCGCGCACGGCACCCGCGGGCCGCGCCGCGACTCGCACGACAGCTATGTGCAGCTCGCGCTCGGCGACGACCTGCAGGCCATGCTGGACGAGATCGCCACCCACATGGGCCGCGGCGCGCACCAGACCGAACGATTTCTCTCCACCCCTCCCACGTCCCCTCCAGGAGCTTCCTCATGACCACTCGTCGCCACGCCCTTTCCGGCATCGCCGCCGGCGCCGTCGCCCTCGCGCTTCCGCTGGCCACCCGCGCGCAAGCGGGCGGCACGCTGGACGAGATCAGGAAGCGCGGCAGCCTGCGCGTCGGCGTGACGCAGGCGCCGCCCTGGTATTCCAAGGACCCGAAGAACGGCGAATGGTCGTCCGGCCTCGGCGTCTCCATGGGCAAGGCCATGGCTGCCACGCTGGGCGTGAAGTTCGAGCCGGTGGAAGTCACCTGGGGCACGGCGATCGCCGCGCTGCAAAGCAACAAGATCGACATCATCTACATGCTGGACGCCACGCCCGAGCGCGCGCAGGCGGTCGACTTCCCGCAGACGCCGCTGCTGTACTACTCGCTGGCCGTGCTGGCCAAGGACAGCCTGCCGGTTGCCAAGTGGAGCGACCTGAACAAGCCGGAGGTGAAGATCGCGGTGCCGCAGGCGAGCAGCATGGACAAGTTCGTCACGGAGAATGCGCCGAACGCTTCGATCCAGCGCTTCCCCGGCAACACCGAAGCCATCGCCGCCTTCCAGGCCGGCCGCGTCGACGCGGTATGCCTGTTCCACCCGCCGCTGCTGGCCGCGCGCCAGCGCCTGGGCGCCGGCAAGATCGTGGTGCCGACGCCGGCGCAGTCGCAGCCTTCCAGCGCTGCGGTGCGCAAGGAAGACAACAAGGCCTTCCTGGCCTTCGTCGACAAGTCGCTGGGCGAGTACTACAAGAGCCGCCAGACGCAGAAGTGGTACGAGGAGTTCCTGGTCGGCTTCGGCCTGGACCCCAAGGCCTCGCCGCCCGTGATGAAGGAAATGCTCTAACCGATTTGCGACGACGGGCGCGGCGCCATGTACACCTGGGACTTCACGCCCGTCATCGCCAATGCGCCCCTGCTCGCGCAGGGGCTCGCCAACACGCTGAAGGTCACCGGCACCGCGCTGGCCTTCGGCGTTCCGCTGGGGCTGGTGCTGGCGCTGCTGCGCCTGTCGCCGCGCAAGGCGCTGTCCTGGCCGGCCGGCTTCATCATCGAGTTCTTCCGCACCACGCCACCGCTGGTGCAGCTGTTCTGGTTCTTCTTCGCCTTGCCGATGCTGCTGGACGTGGAGATGACGCCGTTCGCGGCCGCGGCCATCACCTTCTCGATCCAGTCCTCGGCCTTCTTCGCCGAGGTGTTCCGCGGCGGCATCGTGTCGATCGAACGCGGGCAATGGGAGGCGGGCCGGGCGCTGGGCATGACCCAGTCGCAGGCGATGCGGCGCATCATCCTGCCGCAGGCCGTCAAGCGCATGATCCCGGCCTTCCTGGAACGCTCGATCGAGCTGATGAAGACCACGACGCTGGTGGCGACGGTTTCCTACGCCGACCTGCTGTTCCAGGCCAACGAGCTGGCGCAGAAGACGTTCCGGCCGCTGGAGGTGTTCACGGTGGTGGCGCTGATCTACTTCACGGTCATCTTCGCCGCCAGCCTGCTGGTGCACCGTGTCGAGCGGCGCCTCGCCGTCAGCGGCGAAACCACGGTGCATTGAACGATGAAGTGGGATTTCGCTTCCGTCTTCTCGAACACCGACGCGCTGCTCGCGGGTGCGGCGGGCACGCTGCGCATCTTCGCAATCTGCCTGGTGGCGGGTCTCAGCCTCGGGCTCGTGGTCGGCCTCGCGCGGTATTCGCGACGGCGCGTGTTCTACATCCCGGCCAGCGTGTTCATGGAGTTCTTCCGCAACACGCCGGTGCTGGTGCAGATCCTCTGGTTCTACTTCGCCTTCCCCATGATCTCGCCGTTCGAGATCAGCCCGCTCATGGCGGCCGCCCTGGGCATCTCGCTGAACTCCGCCGCGTTCTCGGCCGAGATCTACCGCGGCGGCATCCAGTCGATCGACAACGGCCAATGGGAAGGCGCCCGCGCGCTGGGCATGACGTATGCGCAGGCGATGCGCCGCGTGATCCTGCCGCAGGCGCTGCGGCGCATGCTGCCGCCGCTGACCAATCGCGGCATCGAGATTTTCAAGATGTCCACGCTCGCCTCCGTCGTGGCCTACGTGGAGCTGCTGCAGCAGGGCAAATTGATCGCCTCGCTCAACTACAACCCGATCGAGGCCTACACCGTCGTCGCCTTGATCTTCTTCGTGCTGCTCTACCCCCTGGTGCAGGCGACCTATGCCTTGGAGCGGCGCCTGCGCCGGGCCGATTGATGACCACCACTTCTGCCTTGCTGCGCGTGAGCGGGCTGCACAAATCCTTCGGCCGCGACCCGGTGCTCAAGGGCATCGACCTGGACGTGGCGCCGGGCGACCGCATCGCCATCCTGGGCGCCTCGGGTTCGGGCAAGAGCACGCTGCTGCGCTGCCTGAACTTCATGGAACAGCCCACCGCCGGCCGGGTGGAACTGGGCGGCCGCGCCATCGGCACCGAGCGCAAGCTGCGTGACGGCAGCACCGCGATGACGTACCAGGAAGCGGAGCTCACGCAAGTGCGGCAGCGGGTGGGCATGGTGTTCCAGCAGTTCAACCTGTTCCCGCACATGACGGCCCTGGCCAACGTGATGGAAGGCCTTCGCACGGTGCGCGGCATGCCGCGCGACGAGGCCGAGACGCGCGGGATGGAGCAACTGCGCCGCGTCGGGCTGGAGGAGAAGGCGCAGCACTACCCGTCGCGTCTGTCGGGCGGGCAGAAGCAGCGGGTGGCCATCGCCAGGGCGCTGGCGATGGAGCCGGAACTGCTGCTGTTCGACGAGCCGACCTCGGCGCTGGACCCGGAACTGGTGGGCGAGGTGCTGGGCGTGATCCGCGCGCTGGCGCAGGAGGGCCGCACCATGCTGCTGGTCACGCACGAGATCGGCTTCGCCTACCACTACGCCAATCGCGTGCTGTTCCTGGCCGACGGCGTCATCCACGAAGCGGGCACGCCCGACGAAGTGCTGAAGCACCCGAAGCAGGCGCGCACGCAGGCCTTCCTGGCCAGCCACAACGAATTCACCTTCTGAGCAGTCGCATGAAACAGCTTTCCGATTCCAGCGCCCAGGGTTACGCGCACGACGCGCGCAACGACGCCGTGCTCGTCTACGTCAATGGCGAGTACTTTCCCCGCAACGAAGCGCGCGTCTCCGTCTTCGACAGCGGCTTCGTGCTGGGGGACGGCGTGTGGGAGGGGCTGCGCCTGGTGCGCGGCCGCCTGATCAGCCTGGAGGCGCACATGGACCGGCTGTACGAGGGTGCGCGCTCGATCGCCCTGGACATCGGCCTGACGCGTGACGAGATGAAGCAGGCGTTGTGGCAGGTGCTGGAGCGCAATGGCATGCAGGACGGCGCGCACCTGCGCCTGATGGTCACGCGCGGCATGAAGAAGACGCCCAACCAGGACCCGCGCTTCGTCATCGGCAAGGCCACGGTGGTGATCGTGGCCGAGTACAAGGCGCCCAAGCCGGAGACGCGCGCCAAGGGCCTGACGCTCTTCACCTCGACCTTCCGCACCAGCGGGCCGGACGTGTTCGACCTGCGGCTGAACTCGCACAGCCGCCTGAACCTGATCCAGGCGCTGATCCAGGCCATCAACGCCGGCGCCGACGAGGCGCTGATGCTGGACCCGCGCGGCTTCGTCGCCAGCTGCAACTCCACCAACTTCTTCATCGTGCGCGGCCAGGAGCTCTGGACATCCACGGGCCTGTACAACTTCAAGGGCATCACGCAGGCGACGGTGGGCGAGGTTTGGCGCGCCGCCGGCGGCGCGGCGCGGGAATGCGATTTCACGCTGGCGCAGGTCTACTCGGCCGACGAGGCCTTCGTGACCGGCACGTTGGGCGGCGTCACGCCCGTGACGCGCATCGATGGGCGCGTGATCGGCAACGGGGTGCCGGGACCGATGACGGCAAGGGCGAGTGACTTGTACCTGGCGTCGGTGGCGCCGCTACAAGCCTGACGTGCCTTCCTCCCTCTCCCTCTGGGAGAGGGCTGGGGTGAGGGCCGCCCGCCGAGAGCACGTCACGCATGCCCTCACCCCAACCCTCTCCCAAGGGGAGAGGGAGGAAGACAGAGTCAAGGGAGCAGTTCCGCCGCAAGCGCCGCGATGATCGCCGCCTTCGTCGACTCCCTCCGCTGCACCAGCGCCATCCTGCGCTCCTCGGCCCGCGGAATCTCCACGACGCGCAGCTTGCCGTCCTGCGCCCAGCGCGCATCGCGCAGCAGCGGCACGACGGCGACGCCGAGGTCGGAGCGCACCAGGTCGGCGATGCTCTCCAGCGAGTTCAGCTCCAGCAGTTCCACCGGCTTGATCCGCAGGCGGCGCAGCGTGCGGTCCACCAGGCGGCCCGTGTGCTGGGTCGGGTCGAAGCGGATGAAGGGATGCCTCTGCAGGATGGCGCGCGCGTCGGTTTCATCCAGCTTGCGCGGCACCAGCAGCACCATGGGCTCTCCGTACAGCGGAGTCCAGGCCAGGTCCTTGCCGACACCCGGCTCGCGCACCGCCACCGCCGCGTCGAGTTCCCCCGACTGCACGCGTGCGATCAGTTCGATCGACTTTGCCGCGCTGACGTGCAGGTCCAACGCGGCGTGCCGCGCCTTGAGGGCGAGCGTCGCCTGGATCAGCGGCCGCACGGCGGAGACCACGGCGCCCAGGTGCACCGTTCCGGCCATGGCGCCGGAGTCGGCGGCAGGCGCCAGCATCTGCTCGTACGAGCTCAGCAGCCGGCGAACCTGCGGCACCAGCGCGCGCCCGACATCGTTGAGCACCACGGACTTGCCCTGCCGCTCGAACAGCGGCCGGCGCAGCTCGGACTCCAGCGCGCGCATCTGCTGGCCCACGGCCGCTTGCGTGAGCGCGACACGCGGCGCGGCGGCGGCGAACGATCCTTCCGCCGCCACGGCCACGAAGGTCTTCAGGAGCCGGATGCTGCTCATGCCGCCATGCTAAAGCAGGACTATCGGGTGGCTAAAGGATTATTCGCTTTTCCTTTGCTGTGGGGGTTCCTATGATCGCGGCATGAAGAACTTCGACTTCCACAATCCCTATCCGACCACGCGCATCCCGGTGTTCGCGCGCAACGCGGTGTCCACGTCGCACCCGCTGGCCGCGCAAGCCGGCTTGCGCATCCTCTGGAAGGGAGGCAACGCGGTGGATGCCGCCATCGCGGCGGCGGCGGCCATGATGATCTGCGAGCCGGTGAGCAACGGACTGGGCAGCGACGCCTTCGCGATCCTGTGGGACGGCAAGCAGTTGCAAGGCATCAACGGCTCGGGCCCGGCCCCCGCGGCCTGGACGCCCCAGTACTTCGAGAAGAAGTACGGCGCCGATGCGAAGACCCCGCCCAAGCGCGGCATCGACTCGGTGAGCATCCCCGGCGCGGTCGGCATGTGGATGGCGCTGTCGCAGCGTTACGGCAAGCTGCCTTTCGGCGACCTGATCGCGCCTGCCATCGAGATCGCGGAGCGCGGCTACCTGGTGCCCATCGTCGTGCAGCAGAAGTGGGAGGCCGCGACGCCGGAACTGAAGGACCAGCCCGGGTTCGCCAGGTCCTTCCTTCCGTGGGGCCGCGCACCGAAGGTCGGTGAGATGTTCCAGTTCCCCGCCGCGGCACGTGCCCTGCGCCTGATCGCCGAGACCAAGGGCGAGGCGTACTACAAGGGCGAGATCGCCGAGGCGCTGGCGCGCTTCAGCAAGGAGAACGGCGGCGCGCATACGGTGCAGGACTTCGCCAACTACCGGCCGGAGTGGGTGACGCCGGTCGCCAAGAACTACCGCGGCTACACGGTGCACGAGATCCCGCCCAACGGCCAGGGCATCGCGGCGCTGATGGCGCTGGGCATCCTGGACAAGTTCGACCTGGCCTCGCACAAGATCGATGGCGCCGACTCGCAGCATCTGCAGATCGAGGCGATGAAGCTCGCCTTCGCCGACACCTACCGCTACGTGGCGGAGCCCTCCAGCATGGAGCTGACGCCGGCGCAGATGCTGGACGACGGCTATCTCGCCAGCCGCGCCAGGCTGATCGACATGAAGCGCGCGCAGGACTTCAAGGCCGGCAACCCGGTCAAGGGCGGCACCATCTACCTGACGGCCGCCGACGAGAACGGCATGATGATCAGCTTCATCCAGAGCAACTACATGGGCTTCGGCTCAGGCTGCGTGGAGCCCACCTTCGGCATCAGCCTGCAGAACCGCGGCCACGGCTTCAGCACCCAGCCGGGCCCGAACCAGGTGGCGCCGGGCAAACGCCCCTTCCATACCATCATCCCGGCCTTCCTCACCAAGGACGGCGCCCCGGTCATGAGCTTCGGCGTGATGGGCGGCAACATGCAGCCGCAGGGCCACATGCAGACGCTGGTGCGCATGCTCGACTATCACCAGAGCCCTCAAGCGGCATGCGATGCGCCGCGCTGGCGTTTCAATGCGGGACTGGAGATCAACGTCGAGAAGCAGATGCCGCAGGCGACGGTGCAGGAACTGATCGGCCGCGGCCACCGCATGGAAGTGATCAACGACAACTACCAGGACTTCGGCGCCGGCCAGTTCATCTGGCGCATGGGCGATCCGAAGAAAGAGGGCTACGTGGTCGCTTCGGATTCGCGGAGGGATGGGTTGGCGGCGGGGTTCTAGGGCGGGACGGCGGGGTGCGCGTTGCGCAACCCGCCCTACGCAAATGCCCCGCGGCGATGGCGTGGCTAGACCCGTAGGGCGGGTTCGCGCCAGCGACCCCGCCACTTCACTTGCAGCTGTAGCTGCCCGCCTCCTTCGCCGGCCCGCTCCCGTTCCACGTGATCTTCTTCGGATACACGCAAATGGGATAAGCGGTGGCGTTGTCGCGGGAGCGGATCACGATCTGCTCCGGCGCGACACCGCGCTCCACCCAGTCCACGAGTGCGCTGAACAACGGGTCCTGCTCCGGGGTGGGGTTCTGGTTGGCGTTGCCCGGCAGCATGGGCATCGGCACGATGTTGTTGTTGCCGCCGACCGTGGAGGCGCGGCCCTGCGAGCTGTGCGCCATGCCGGGCATGTTGTACATGCGCAGGAACTTCTGCGTCTCCGCGTCACCGCCCGCCGCCGCCTTGACGCGCTCGTAGTAGTTCACCGAGCCCTGCGGCGGAATCACGTCTTCGGCCAGGCCGCTCCACAGGATCATCTTGCGTCCGAGGCGGCGAAACTGCGCCAGCTCCGGCTTGTCCGTCATGTAGTCGCGCAGCATCTGCTGGGCGGACACGCGCTGGAAAGCATCCGCGTAGCTCGCGTAAGTGAGTTCCTGCCAGCGGTTGCGCACCGGCGTCGATGTGTTCGTGATCGGCGTGCCGCCGCCCGCGTTGGCATCGCCGGCATAGCGCACGTCGGCCATGGCGATCGCCAGCATGTCGGTGCTGGCGCCGGTGATCACGCCGTTCAGGCTGGAGCCGCGGGGGAAGCCCCACCACAGCTGCTTCGGGCCCAGCACAGCGCCGCTGCGGTTGGCATACGACTGGTTGGAGACCGGGACATAGCTGCCGTCCGAGGTCGGCCCGTGCCAGATCTTGTTCAGCGCGAGCGCCTCCTTGGGGCTCATGCAGGTCGCCGCGTCAGCGTTGGTGCCCAGCACGCCTTCGCCGACGGCGCTGGTGCAAAGCGCCTCCGCCTCGCGCAGCGGGTCGTAGGTGCAGGCAGCCGGGTCCAGCAGGAAACCGAGCTTCTCGCGGTCGCAGCTGGCGACGGCGCGCGCGTTGACTGCCGCCACCTTGCGCGCGAAAGCGGTCGCCGCCGGCTTGTCCAGCGCGGTGAAGCCCAGTTCCATCTTCATCACGACCTGCGGGTACAGGCTGGAGAGGCTGAACTTCGGCACGCTCACCGCCGGCTGTCCGATCAGGAAGCCGTCGTATTGCTCCGGCCATTCCTGCGCCGCCTTCAGGCCCTGGCGCCCGCCTTGCGAGTGCCCGTCGTAATAGGAGAAGCGCGGCGCACGGCCGTAGTAAGCCTCCACCAGGGCGCGGGTCTTGATCGCCTGCTCGTGGATCGCGCGGCTGTTCATGTCCCAGAAGCTGTCCTGGTTGATGCTGCCGCTGGAGAGGAACGCGAAGGAGGCGTCCTGGTAGTGCGGCTGGCCGCCATCGTGCGTGGACGATGCATAGCCCATGTTCGCATTGGCCAGCGCCGGCAGCTTGCTGCCGATCTTGTCGGCGTAGCGGTGGCCGCCGCCGACCCAGCCGCCGCCGCCGTAGTTGCGGATGCGCTCGTTCCAGCCGGCGCGCTCGGGCAGCCAGACTTCCATGCCGATGCCCTCGGAGTACGAGCGCGCGCTGCGGTCCCTTTCCGTTGCGGTCGAACCGGGGCCCACCAGCAGCTTCACCAGGCACATGTCACGGGCGATGGTGACCGGCGTCGTCGAGTCCACCGCGATGATCTGCTCGCCCTTGGCCACGCGGCGCACCGACACGACGGTGGTGTTGGCGTCCGGCTTGAAGGATGTCTTGATGCCGTCGTCACACGCGAGCGTGCGGCTCGCGGCGGGCTGGACGGGCGCGACGCTGGTGCAGGCAGGCAGCAATGCCGCGGCGAGCACCGCGCCCGTGAGGAACGGGAACTGGGTCATGGCTTTGTTTCCAGGAAGGGGGTGGGCAGAAAATCAGCCGGTTCGCAGCTTCAGCTGCCCGGGCAGGGGCACGGAACGCCGCAGGACGTCTTCGCCCAGCCACAGCGCCGAGCGGCGCGCGCGCTGGGCCACCATCGGCAGCGGCATCTGCACGTAGTCGTCGTTGAACACCTCGAAACTGTAGTCGCCCGTGTAGCCCAGCGTGTCGAGTTTCAGCACCATCTGCACCAGCTCTTGCGTGTGCACGCCTTCACCGGGGAAGACGCGGAAGGTGCGCGCCGTGGCCATGCGCTCCTCGAACGTGCGCGTTTCCTGCCACATGAAGTCGGACAACTGCACCAGGAAGATCTTGCCGGGGTCGAGGTCCTCGATCGCGTCCAGCGAGGTGCCCGCCGCGAGGATGTGGAAGGAGTCGATGCCGATGCCGAGGTTGGGGCAGTCCGCGCGGCACACCACGTCCCATGCGGTCGTGAATTCGTTGACCGTGCGGCCCCACGACAGGCCTTCGTAGGCGATGCGGATGCCGAACGGGATGGCCAGCATGGCCAGCTTGCGCAGGTCGCGCGCGATGTGGTCGAGGTCTTGCGACGCGTGCGTGGAAGTGGAAGAGCACGCCAGCAGCACGTCGCAGCCGAGCGCGGCGCACATCTCCAGCATGGTCCTGGCGATGTCCACCTTGTACTGGTGCAGGTGGCCCGACAGGCCTTCGAAGTCGCGCAGCACCTGGAAACCGGTGCCCCGCAGCCCGCTGCCACGCACCGCCTTCACGGCGGCCTGCCAGCCCTGCGGATGGCCGACCAGGTCGTTGGCCTTGAGCATCACCTGGGCGAAGCCGGCTTCCTGCATCGCCTCCAGCTTGGCCTCCAGCGGGCCGGCCAGCGTGATCGTGTCCATGCCGAAGTCGGCGATGGCCTGCTGCAGGCTGGGCCGGTGGTTCATCGAGCGTCCACCTGGCTGTGCACCAGCTCGAACACCACGCTGCCGAGGTACGTCTTGCTGATGGCGCCGCGGCGCTCGGTATGCACCGCCTCGGTCTCCATGAATTCCATGCCGAGCGCCCGCAGCGCGCGCACGGCCGCCAGCACGTCGGGCACGCCCAGGCCCACCCGCTGCAGCCTCTCCGCCCCGGACTCGATGAAGTCGATCTCCGGCTCGATCACCTGCAGCATGAAGCGGTTGCGCGGCTGCAGCGCGGGGGCGCGCAGCAGCTTGCCGGCCGGCATGATGCCGAAGCGCTGTTCGTCGGGAATGGCGCGGATGCCGAACAGCTCCTCGTAGAACTCGAGCCAGTCGTTGGTGCGGCCGATGCCGATGTACTGCACGATGCCGAAGAAGTGCAGGCCGGCGGTGGCCGGCGGCCGTGGGTCGACACCGGGCACCGCGATGAAGTCGACGTCGTAGATCGAGAACTCCCGGTAGCGGTCGACCAGGTAGATCCGGCTGCCGCCGACGCCGTGGATGGCCGGGATGTTCAGCTCCATCGCCTCGGGGTGCGTGGGCACCTCCCAGGCGCCGCGCTCGAGGGCGTAGCGGTAGGCGGCGCGCGCGTCGCGCACGCGCAATGCGACGGCGCTGATCGCCGGTGCTTCCTCGCCGTGGGTGGCGCCCTCGGCGTCGCTCGGATGCGCGTTGACCACCACGTTCATGTCGCCCTGGCGGTACAGCGTCACCTCGCGGGAGCGGTGGCGGGCGACGGGACGGAATCCCATCATCTCCAGCACCTGCCCCAGCGCCTGCGGCTTGGTCGTCGCGTATTCGATGAACTCGACGCCGTCCAGGCCGACCGGGTTGTCCTCGTCGCTCAGCGCGTCCTGCAGGGGTTCGCGCGCGTGCTCGGGTTGCAGGAGCAGGTCGGACATTTCAATACTCCAGGCGGGCCACCGAGCGCAGCGTGTCCGCGTCGGTGGTGGGAAATCCGAAGAACTCCAGGTACGCGGGGATCATCTCGAACAGCATGTCCGTGCCCACCTGCACCCGGCAGCCGCGGGCACGCGCGGCCAGCAGCAGGGCGGTCATCTCCGTCTTCATCACCACCTCGCCGACGAAGGCCTGCGGCTCCAGGCGGCTCACATCCACCGGCAGGGGATCGCCCGCGTTCATCCCCAGCGGCGTCGCATTGACGACCAGCTCGAAGCCGGCGGGGTCGTTGCTGCCGGTGGTGACGCGGATGCCGGGGTAGTTCGCCTGCAAGCGGCCGGCCAGCGCCTTGGCCGAAGCCGCATCGACGTCGTAGAGGGCCAGGGTGTGGACGCCCGCGGCAGCCAGCGAAGCGGCGATCGCCGAGCCGACGCCGCCGCTGCCCACCACCAATGCGCGCGCACCGCGCAGCTCCAGGCCCTTGCGCTTGAGTCCCCGGACGAAACCCTCGCCGTCGAACATGTCACCCACCAGGCGGCCGTCGCCGGTGCGCTTGACGGCGTTGCAGGAGCCCGCCACGCGGACCACCGGCGTGACCTCGTCGCACAAGCCCACCACGGCCACCTTGTGCGGCATGGTGATCAGCGCGCCGCGGACGTTCTCCAGCGCGAACACGCTGCGCAGCACGGTGGGAAAACTGCGGGGCTGGCAGCCCATGGGCACCACGACGGCATTGACGCCGATAGATTCGAAATAGGGGTTGTAGATCATCGGCGCCTTGAAGGCGTGCGTCGGCCACCCGAGGTGGGCGATCAGCTCCGTGTCTCCGTTGATCGACACGCCGATTACTTCCTTGCCTTGTCCAGCTCCGTCATGATGGCCTTGACGGTGGCATCGCCGACGTTGGCGGAATGCTTGGCCACCACCGGCTTCATCTTCTCGCGCAGCTTGGCGACCTCCGCGGCGGGCAGCTCGCTGACCTGCATGCCGCCCTTCTTCAGGTCTTCCAGGCCGGCCTGCAGCGCGGCGCGCGACTGCGTGCGCTGGTAGGCGATGGATTCGCGGGCGGCGTCTTCCAGGATCTTGCGGTCGCCCGCGGCCAGCGTGTCCCAGAACTTCTTGCTGATCACGATCGACTGCGGGTTGTACTGGTGATTGGTGAGCGTCATGTACTTCTGAACTTCGTACAGCTTGGCGCCCTTGATGGTGGCCACCGGGTTCTCCTGGCCGTCCACCGCCTTCTGTTCCAGTGCGGCATAGAGCTCGGGGAAGGGCAGCGGGGTGGGGTTGGCGCCCAGCGCGGTGACCCAGTCCACGTTGATCGGGTTCGGGATGACGCGCAGCTTCAGGCCGGCGATGTCTTCCACCTTGGTGATGGGGCGCTTGCTGTTGGTGATGTGGCGAAAGCCCAGCTCGTAGTAGCCCAGGCCGACCAGGCCTTTTTCTTCCAGCTTGGCATGCAGCGCCTTGCCGAACGGGCCGTCCACCACCGCGTCGGCTTCCCTGGGATTGCCGAACATGAAGGGGAAGTCGTAGATGGCGAAGTCCTTCACCAGGCTGGCGAAGATGCCGGAGTTCATGGACGCCATCTCCAGCGTGCCGCCCTGCAGGGACGAGACGTTGGACTGGTCGCTGCCCAGCGCGCCGCCGGGGAACACCTGCACCTTGAGCTTGCCGCCGGACTTCTGCTCCACCAGTTCGCCGAACTTCTCCATGCCGAGGACGATCGGGTGGCCCTTGGCGTTCTGGTTGGCGAACTTGATGGTGCGGGTCTGGGCCTGCGCCATGCCGAATGCGGCGACGGCGACGGCCGCTACCAGGGTCTTGAGGATCAGTCGTTTCATGGGGGTGGTCTCCCGGTGCGTTGCAAGAGGAAATCAGCCGGACAACCAGCGGGCCGGCGCCATCACCAGTTGCGGGAACAGGACCATCAGGAACATCATCGCGAACTGCGCCACCATGAAGGGCCACACGCCCTTGGTGACTTCGTCCATGCTGATCTTGCCGACGCCGGCCACGGTGCTGAGCACCGTGCCCACCGGCGGCGTGATGAGGCCGATGGCGTTGTTGATCATGAAGAGCACGCCGAAGTAGACGGGGTCGATGCCCGCAGCCTTGACCAGCGGCATCAGGACCGGCGTGAGGATCAGGATGGTGGGCGTCATGTCCATGGCCGTGCCCACCAGCATGGTCAGCAGCATGATCGCGATCATCAGAAGGGTGGGGCTGTCCAGCAGCGGCTTGAGCAGCGTCACCAGTTCGGCGGGCAGGTTGGCCACGGTGATCATCCAGGCCGACACCATCGCGGCGGCCACCAGGAACATGATCACGGCGGTGGTCTTGGCGGCCGCCTCGAACAGGCCATAGAGCTGCCTGATCTTCAGCTCCCGGTACACCACGGTGGAGATGAACAGCGAATACACGGCTGCCACCACGGCGGCTTCCGTCGGCGTGAAGACGCCGAACTTCAGTCCGAACACCACGATGCAGGGCAGCACCAGCGCGAAGGTGGCGTCCTTCAATGCCACCAGCACTTCCGCGCGGGTCGCGCGTGGCGCCGCCTGGATCTTGTCCTTGCGCACCAGCCACCACCAGGTGAACCACAGCGCCGCGCCCAGCATCAGGCCGGGCGCGATGCCGGCCAGGAACAGCTTGGAGATGGAGACGTTGGCCGCCACGCCGAACACCACGAAGCCAATGCTGGGCGGAATGATCGGGGCGATGATGCTGGCCGATGCCAGCAGGCCGGCCGAGCGCGCCTTGTCATAGCCGGCCCGGTTCATCATCGGCAGCAGCAGGGCGGCCAGCGCCGCGGCGTCGGCAACGGCGGAGCCGGACAGCGCCGCCATGATGATGGCCGCCATGATGCCGACGTAGCCGAGGCCGCCGCGCACGTGGCCCACCAGCGTCATGGCGAAGTTGACGATGCGGCGCGACAGGCCGCCCGCGTTCATGATCTCGCCGGCCAGCATGAAGAAAGGCACGGCCAGCAGCGGGAAGCTGTTGGCGCCTTCGATCACGTTCTGCGCCAGGATCTGCGCGTCGAACATGTTCATGTGCCACATCAATGCGGCGCCGCAGGCGAGCAGGGCAAAGGCAATCGGCACGCCGAGGGCCATGGCGCCCAGCAGGGATCCCAGGAAGATGGCAATGGTCATGGGGGGGTCACCTGGGGGGAGTTCTTGGGGTCGCCGTGCGGCATGTCGTCGGACTCGGTGATGCCGATCAGCTCGCTCTCGCGGATCTGGCCCGACAGCAGCTTCCACAGGTCGCTGAGGATGAAGACGCAGGCGACCACCGAGAAGAAGAGGCCCGACGCGTAGAAATAGCCCATGGACAGCTCCATCACCGCGCTGGTGCTGCCCCAATTGATGACGGTCTGTTGCCAGGCTCCGCGAAACATCACCCAGCAGAGATAGAGCATCAGCACGTGGGTGAGGCCCAGGCAGATCTTCTTGCCGAGGACCGGCAGGCGCGAGACGAGCGAGTCCGTTCCCAGGTGGTGGTGCGTCCGCAGCGCTATCAGCGCGCCGAGGAAGGTCATCCACACGAAGAGCCAGCGGGAAAGCTCCTCGGAAACGGTGATGCCGCTATTGAATGCATAGCGCAGCACGACGTTCCCGAACACCATGACGACCATGGCCGCGAGGAACATCACCATCACGAAGGCCATCACCCGGCAAAACCGGTCGAGAAGGTTCTGGAACCACATGGCCCGATTTTGTACGGGTTGGTTACTTTTGCAGTTGAGGGTTAACCCTCAGGGCGCGCGCATGAAGCGCAGGAGCATCTCGATCACGTTGTCCCGCCGGTGCGCGATGTACGCCGAGGACTTCATGTCGAGCTTGAAGATCAGCCCGAAGGTATGCTGGTTGGACACGTTGAAGAAGCTCAGCGCCGAGATCGATGCGTGGATGTCGACCGCATCCAGGCCGCGGCGGAACACCCCGTCCTGCACGCCCCGCTCGTAGAGGTGCTTGATCGCCGCGATGGCGGGGACGTTGAGCTCCTGGATGCGCTGGGACTGCGCCAGGAACTGGCCGCGATTGATGTTCTCGTTCATCACCAGGCGGATGTAGTTCTCGTGCTGCAGGTGATGGTCGAAGGTGAAGGCCACCAGCCGGCGCAGGGCCTGCTCCGGCTCCAGGTCCTGCAGGTGCAGCTCGGACTCGATGTCGCGCACGCGCTTGTACGACTCCTCCAGCACGGCAAGGTACAGGCCTTCCTTGCTGCCGAAGTAGTAATAGATCATCCGCTTGCTGGTTTGCGTCAGCGCGGCGATCTCGTCGATGCGCGCGCCGGCCAGGCCTTTCTCGCCGAACTCCGAGGCGGCCACTTCCAGGATGTTGGCCTTGGTGCGTTCCGGATCGTTGGTGCGCGTCGTCTCCCGGGCAGGCGCCCGACGGCGTTTCGCGGGCACCTGCGAATGTACCGGTTCGTTCATTTCGCGGAGTATAGGTCGCGCGCCGCCGTCCGCCAACCAGCATTGCCCGGCGCGGCGCGGGATGCGAGGATGGAGGGCTGGAGAACTCGAAAGACAACGAGCATGGCCTTCTACACGCATCGCGTTCCGGTCCGCACCAGCCTCGATACGCTCTGGTCCCTGTTGCTGGACAAGATCCGCCGCCCGGACCGCTACATCGACGGCGTGGAGCAGGTGGAGATCCTGGACGACATCGGGCCGATGGCGATCGAGCGTCGCATGCACATACGATCTTCCAGCCATGTAACTGCCGTTCGCGAACGTATCCTGGCTGACGAATCCACACACACCGTGCTGTTCAAGTTGCAGGGCGATCCCGTGTTCACCGGATGGGTCGTCAACGTCATCCACGAGGACGGCGAGCACCTGGAATTGGAGTACGCCATGCACTGGACGCCCCGCCCTGGCGCGCAGGTGCCGGAGAGGGATTGGCAGGGTGCCATCACGCGTGCGGTGGAACACACGCGGGAGATGGCCGAGGGGCGCGACGCATAGGCGTTTCGAACGCGCGAAAGCGCGGATCCCCGGCCTCCAACTTGTATCAGGTAGTCCTCCACCTACCGGCCTGTTCATTTCTTGCCGACTGTAGCCGCGCTGCTACAGCGCTTAGATGTCGGTAAGCATTGCAAAGGAGTACCCCATGCATACCGCCATCTGCACATTCGACGACCGCGCCACGGCTGAACAAGCCGTGCAGCGCCTCGTCCAGGCGGGATTCGACCGCCACGACGTCCACATCCAGCACCGGCAATCCGACGGCACCCTCTTGACCGAGGACAACGCGACCCGCTGGGAGGGCATGGAGCGAGAGGTGGCCGTGGGCCATCGCGTGGCCGAAACGCTGGGCTTCTTCTCGAGTCTCTTCGGCCAGGACGCCATGGGGCACACCGCCACTTACTCCCGCGCGATGGAGCGCGGCCAGTGCGTCGTGATGGTGGACGCGCCGGACGATGCGGAAGGCGAGCGCGCGCAGAACATCCTGCTCGGGATGGAACCCGGCGACGTCAAGCTGGTGCCTCGTTCCGGCCAGCCGTTGCGCGACATCGTGAGCGACGGCCGCTCGCCGGGCGTGCAGGAGCGCTTCGGCAGCGCCCGCTCGGACGCCGCTCGCGAAGGCGAGGTCGCGCGCGAGCGCGCCATGGCTTCGCAAGGCTGGGGCGAGCAGCGCACCCTGGAACTGGTGGACGACGACCAGCCGATCGCGTCGCCGCGCCTGCAGTCCGATCGGGACGAGAAGCCGCGTTGACGGCTCTTTCCCACTGGTCGAGGCCCGCATTCGCGGGCCTTTTTCGTTGGAGCGACAATCCGTGGCCGGCTTCGCGAACGCGAACCCCGGCGTCCCCCGCACTCCGCTCACTTCGAGACCCCGCCATGCCCTTGCAATTCGCCGACCGCCTGAACAACGTCGAAACCTCCGCCATCCGCGAGCTGTTCAAGCTGCTTGGCAAGCCGGGGATCATCTCCTTCGCCGGCGGCTTCCCCGACTCCGCGATGTTCGACGTGGAAGGCCTGCGCGAAGCGTCGCAGAGGGCGCTGCAGGAAGAGCCGGGCGGCGCCCTTCAATACGGTGCGACCGAGGGGTACGAGCCGCTGCGCACGCAGCTCGCCGCCTTCGAGCGCAGCAAGGGCGTGACCGACATGGAGCCGCAGAACCTGATCGTCACGACCGGCAGCCAGCAGGCGCTGGACCTCCTGGGCAAGACGATGATCAGCCCGGGCGACAAGGTCATCGTCGAAGGCCCCACCTTCCTGGCCACCATCCAGTGCTTCCGTCTGTATGGCGCCGACATCGAAAGCGCCCCCATCGACGCCGACGGCGTGCAGGTGGACAAGCTGGAGCAGATGATCCGCCAGCACAAGCCGAAGTTCGTCTACCTGATTCCCACCTTCGGCAATCCGAGCGGCGCGCTGCTCTCGCTGGAGCGCCGCAGGAAGATCCTGGAACTGGCGGTGAAGTACCAGGTGCTGGTCGTGGAAGACGATCCGTACGGGGACCTCTACTTCGGCGAGCCGCCGCCCCCGAGCATGCTGGCGCTGTCGAAGGACGTGCCCGGCAGCCGCGAATGGCTCGCGCATTGCGGCAGCATGAGCAAGGTGCTCAGCCCCGGCCTGCGCGTGGGCTGGCTGGTGGCCCAGCCCGAGTTGCTGGCCAAGGCGACGATGTGCAAGCAGTTCAGCGATGCCCACACGAGCACTTTCGCGCAGGCGACGGCGGCCCAGTACTTGAAGAGCGGGCGGATGCCGGCGACGCTGGACAACGTGCGAAAGAAGTACGCGGAGCGGGCGCATGCGATGGCGCAGGCGCTGCGGCGGGAGCTGGGCGATGCGATCGCGTTCACCGAGCCGAAGGGCGGCTTGTTCTTCTGGGCGCGGCTGACGGGCAAGGGCGGCAAGGTGAAGGATGCCGGGGAGTTCGCGAAGCGCGCCATCGAGCAGGGGGTGGCGTTCGTGCCGGGGGCGCCGTTTTTTGCGAAGGATGCGGACTTGAGTACGTTGCGGCTCAGTTTTGCGACGGCGGATGTCAACAGGATTCTGGAAGGCGTCGGCAGGCTGCGAGCGGCCCTCTAGGTACGCAAGCGCGGGGCGGCCGCCGGAGGCAGCGGCTCAGGCGGAGCGCGGCGCCCGCCGTCCGCAGAAATGCCGCATGATGCGCGCCGATGCCGCGCTCGCCCTCCGCCAAAGCCCTCCCTCTCGTGCTCCTGCTCACCTTCGTGTGGGGCACCAACTGGGCGTTGTTCCCGCTGGCGGTCAAGGAGGTCTCGGTCTGGACCTTCCGATCCATCAGCCTCGTGGGCGCCGGTGTCCTGCTGCTGGCGATCGCCCGACTGCGCGGCATGTCGCTGGCCGTTCCGCGCGCTTGCTGGCCCGCCGTGACGGCCGCGGCGTTCATCTACCTCGTCGTCTGGAATCTCGCGAGCACCTATGCCGCGGTCCTGATCCCATCGGGCCAGGCCGCGATCCTCGGGTTCACGATGCCGCTGTGGACCGTGCTGGTCGTGTGGCTGGCGTTCGGGGAGAAGCCGCGCGGCCGCATGGTGATCGCCATGGCGCTTGCCGCCCTGGGGGTTGTGCTGCTCGCGATCCCCGCGCATGCCGACTATGCCGCCGCCCCGGCAGGCTTCCTGCTCGGCCTGCTCGCCGGACTTGGCTGGGCGGTCGGCACGGTGATCCTCAAGCGCGCGAACGTACCCACACCGGCGCTGGTGCTGACGGGCTGGCAGTTGTTGATCGCCGCCGTGCCGCTCACCATTGGCGCGTTGTGGCTGGGAGCTGGCCAAGCGCACAGCGTGTCGTGGCAGACCATCCTCGTCATCGCCTACATCACGGTCGTGCCGATGGCCATCGGCAACGTGACGTGGTTTTCCATCGCGGGACTGCTGCCGCCGGGCGTCGCGGGGCTTTCGTCCGTGATGGTTCCCATGGTGGCGATGGTGACCGGGGCGCTGGCGCGCAGCGAACCCCTCGGACCGTGGCAACTGGGCGCGATGGCATGCAGCGCCACCGCGATGTTCCTGGCGCTTCGGAAGTGATCTCGATTGCGCAGCGCGGCAATTTCTGGCTCAATCGGCCGGGGCCTCCCAAGGTCGGGCATTGCACAAGCGCGCCCTTTTGTTACACCCAGCCCTTTGAAAGTTGGTTGATGTTTGGACGAAGCCGGTTGGCGCTGGGCGTTGGCGCGGGACTGACGATCGGCTTTCTCGCCCTGATAGTGATCGTGGGCGCCACCATCTGGCTGGTCGAACGCGGCAACAGCCTGTATGAGCAATCGGCGTTGCAACGGTCGATCCGCATCGTCGCCGTGGATCTGCGCGATCACCTGCGCACCGCGGAGTCGAGCCAGCGCGGATTTCTCCTGACCGGCAACGAGATCTATCTGGCCCCTTACGACACGGCCAAGACGCGGGCACGGCAGGAGCTGGACGACCTGGGCCGAATGATTGCGCCGGATGCCCCGAACCGGGCCATGCTGCCCCGGTTGTCGGAAGCGGTGGCCGAAAAAATCGCCGAGATGGACAACACCATCGCGCTGAAAAGTGCCGGGCGCGATGCCGACGCCATGGCATTGGTCCAGAAGAATCGCGGCAAGACGCTGATGGATGAAATCAATGTCTTTCTCTATGGCGCGATATTGACTGCCGACGAGAGCGGCACGCTCCATGGCGCGGAACACCAACACAACGCATCGCTGCTGCGCTGGATCTCGGCGGGCGCCGCCGTGGTCATCGTCCTGGTGGTGTTGGTGGTGGCCTTTACCGTCTACCGCAACGGGCAGGACCTGAAACAGGCGCGCGACGAGGTGCAGGCCATCAACCTGACCCTGGAAGAACGCGTGAAGGCCCGCACCGCCGATCTGGCCCAGGCACGGGAGCGCGCGGAAGTGCTGCTGACCGAGGTGAATCACCGCGTGGCGAACAGCCTGCAGCTGGTGGCGGTGCTGGTGCGGATGCAATTGCGCTCCGTCACCGATACCGCGGCCAAGGACGCATTGCTGGAAACGGAATCGCGGATCAACGCCATCTCGCTGATCCACAAGAGCCTCTATACGTCAGGCGACGTGACCAGCGTGGCGCTGGACGATTACCTGGGCGCCATGCTGGGCAACCTGGAAACGGCGATGAGGAAGGACGGCCATACCGCCATCCTGAAGTGCTACCTGGAGCCGATTTCGCTGCGCACCGACGCCAGCGTCAGCCTGGGCGTGGCCGTGCAGGAACTGGTGACCAACGCCTTCAAATATGCCTATCCCGACGACAAGCCCGGCGAGGTGCGGGTGCGGCTGAAGCGATTGGACGACGACAAGGCCGAGCTGACGGTCGAGGACGATGGCGTGGGGATTGCGCCGGACGCCTCGCCGGCGGGCACCGGCCTGGGCAGCAAGATCGTCCGCACGATGGCGTCGTCGCTGCAGACCCATGTGGAATACATCAACCGCGCCCCGGGGACGTTGGCGCGGCTGGTGCTGAAGACGGCGACTGCGTGATGGGAACTGGGATGAAATTCCGACTGGCCGCGATGGCTGCACTGGGGTGTCTCGGCGGCGCTGCGTGGGCCGCTGGCGGCGAGGGGCTGACCGTGCCGGTCAAGCTGCCCGCGTACGACGCGGCACGCGCTTCCTGCAGGGCGCCGGCCGGGTTGCAGAAGAAGCTGGTGTTCGTGCAGGACAACCGGCGCGAATTCATGCAAGGCGCGGGGCGCGGGCTGGAAGCCGCGGCGCGGGCGCGGGGCCTGGCCTATGGCGTTGCCTTCGCCAACAACGATCCCGCGCTGATGATCAAGCAGGTGGGCGACATTGCGACCGACAAGACGGGCGCGATCGTGGTCGCGCCGATCGATCCGCCGTCGCTCGCGCCGGCCTTGAAGAAGGTCATCGTCGCGGGCGCCTACGTGGGTGCCATCGTGCCGCCGCCGGCGACCACGGTGTTGAACGCGCCGCAATACCTGACCGGCAAGGTCCTGGCGGAAGCGGCGGCAGATTACATTCGCACGCGGCTGGGCGGAAAGGCCAGGGTCGTGCTGCTGACGCATGACAGCCTGCAATTCCTGGCGCCGCGGTTCACCGCCATGCGCGATACCCTGCGGAAACTGCCGGGCGTGACGATCGTGGCGGACATTTCGCCCGCCACGGTCGACAAGCAGGGCGGCTATCGCACGATGAAGACGATCCTGCTGGCGCAGCCGAACATCGATGTGGTGCTTGGCGCGGACACGGTGGTGCTCGGCGCGCTGGCGGCATTGCGCGAAGCGGGCAAGGCGCGGGCTGACCAGTTTCTGGGCGGTATCGACGGCGAGCAGGAAGCGGTCGTCGAAATCAAGAAAGGTGGCGGCCCCTACAAGGCAAGCATCAGCCTTGCTTCCTCCATCTTCGGTTATGCGATGGGCCAGCAGGCCGCGGACTGGCTGGAAGGAAAATCCATCCCGCAGGCAATGGACATCCTGCCCAAGGCGCTCACCGGCAGCAACATCGCGGACTATGAACGCGATACTGCCAACCCCGGCGAGGTGTATGCCGATCCGGCGCGGCGCGCGTCCTACCTGAAGATGTACGGCAATATCTGTTCCGACACGCGGGAGAACTACATCAATTTCCCCTGGTCGTCGGAAACCAAATAGCATGGCCGCCAACCCTTTCGTCATCCTCTACGTCGAAGACAACGACCTGGTCCGCGAGTCGTTCGCCGAGTTGCTCACCACGGCCGAGCGCCGGGTCGTCTCGGTGGCTGACGGCGCCGGCGCGCGCGAGGCCCTTCGCGCGCAGGGCGTCAACCTGCTGATCACGGACATCAACCTGCCCGACGGCTCTGGCGTCGACGTGGCGCGCGAGGCCCTCCGGCAGAATCCGGCGCTGCCGGTGATCGTCTGTTCCGGGTATGACTTGGGCGACGTCGCCCGGTCGCTCGGCCCTACCGCTCATTCGATGAGGAAGCCCGTCGACCTGGACGAACTCGAGGCGCTGGTCGAGCGGCTGGCGCGATGAGCTCCATCATGGATGCCACGTCGAGACCACCTTCGGCGTAGCCTCCGAAGCACTCCCCGCCAAGGCATAGGACAACTCGTTGGCCGCCGCGATGACGGTCTTCGCGTGCGCCTCCAGCTTCTTGTGCGACAGCCTGGCCACCGGCCCGGAGATGCACATCGATCCCAGCAGCCGCCAGCTCAATCCGAACACCGGCGCGGCGACGCTCGCCACCTCCGGCTCGCGTTCCCCCATCGAGATGTGATACCCCTTCTGGCGGATCAACTCGTAGTCCTTCCCCTTCTCGCCCATGAAGGCCAGGATCACCTTGCCGGGCGCTCCCTTGTCCAGCGGCAGCCGCTCGCCGATGCGCACGTGGTGGCGCACGGCCTGCGGGCCCTCCACGCGTGAGATGCAGGCACGGATGTCGCCCTCGCGCGCATAGAAGGACGCGCTCTCGCCGGTGGCGAGGCTCAGTTGCCGCAGTGCGGGCTCCACCACGCCGTTGACGTCGAAGCCGGCCTGGTAGCGCGCGCCCAGCCATCCGGTCGCCGGGCCCAGGCGCCAGCCGCCGTCATCCCGCTGCACCATGTAGCCGGACTGCGCGAGGGTGCGCGCGAGGCGCAACACCGTCGTCTTGTGCATGCCGGTGCGGCGGCTCAACTCCGCCAGCTGCAGGCTGGCTTCGCCGACCTGGAACGCCTCCATCAGCGACAGCGCGCGGGTGACGGCGGTCACGCCGCCGGCAGCGGGTTCCTCTTCGACGGGAGCAGGCTGGACTTTGCGGGACGGGTTGCGCATGGTGAAACAAGGCGTGCAGAGTGCAACCCCATTGTACGGAGTGGAACGCGCTTTCAAAATCCGCCCCATCGACGAAGCAACGCTTCGCGAGATCCACCCGAAGGAGACAAACCCATGCAGATTTCCCGTCGCGTCGCGCTGGCCCTGGCCGTCGCTGCCACCTTTTCTTCCGGCGCCGTGCTGGCCCAGGCCTGGCCCGCCAAGCCCATCAAGCTGATCGTGCCGTTCCCGGCCGGCGGCGGCACCGACATCATCGGCCGCGAGGTGGCGCAGAAGCTTGCCACCAATACTGGCTGGACGGTCATCATCGACAACAAGCCGGGCTCCGGCGGCAACCTGGGTGTGGACGCCGCTGCCAAGTCGCCGGCCGACGGCTACACCTTCGTGCTGGGCCAGACCAGCAACCTGGCGATCAATCCGACGCTGTACTCCAAACTGCCTTACGACCCGGTCAAGGACCTGTCGCCGGTGAGCATGGTGGCCAGCGCGCCGCTGGTGATCGTGGTGGCGGCCGACTCGCCGTACAAGACGCTGGCCGACATCGTCGCCGCCTCCCGCGCCAAGCCGCTCAGCCTGAACTACGCCACCTCCGGCAACGGCACCGTGGCCCACCTGGCCACCGAGATGTTCCAGCGCACGGCCAACGTGCAGCTCACGCACGTGCCGTACAAGGGCGCAGCGCAAGGTGCGACGGACCTGATCGGCGGCCAGGTGCAGCTGTACGTGTCGTCCGTGCCCACGCTGATCGGCCACATCAAGAACGGCAAGATGCGCGCCATCGCCGTCACGTCCGCCAAGCGCGCCGACGACCTGCCGCAGGTGCCCACCATCGCCGAGTCCGGCTACAAGGGTTTCGAGGCGGTCACGTGGTTCGGCATCGCCGGCCCGGCCAAGCTGCCCAAGGAGGTGGTGACCCGCCTCAACGCCGAGATCAACAAGGCCCTGCAGGCGCCCGACCTGCTGAAGAAGCTCAGCGACCAGGGCGCGGACGTCGCCGGCAGCACGCCGGAACAGTTCGCCACCCTCATCCGCGACGAGATCGCCCGCTGGGGCAAGGTCGTCAAGGAATCCGGCGCCAAGGTGGATTGATCGCCATGAAGCAAGCCACTCCCGACATCGTCCGCAACTTCGAGCGCGTTTCCGCCGACCTGGTGAAGCAGGCCTCGCAGTACCAGCCGGCCATCATGGCCGACGTCGCCGGCCGCCGCGGCGCGCTGCACGGCCGCATCGCCGCGCTGCGCCCGCGCATGAAACTGGCCGGCCCCGCCTTCACGGTGGAAGTGCGTCCCGGCGACAACCTGATGATCCACGCCGCCATGGCGATGGCCAAGCCCGGCGACGTGCTGGTCATCGACGGCAAGGGCGACCAGACCGCTGCGCTCATGGGCACCATCATGATGACGGCCTGCCGCCAGCTCGGCATCGCCGGTGTGGTGATCGACGGCGCGGTGCGCGACAGCCTGGAGATCGACGAGATGGACTTCCCGGTCTTCTCCGTCGGCATGAATCCGAACGGACCGACCAAGCAAGTCGGGGGCCGCATCGGTCATCCCGTCACGGTGGGCGGGGTCACCGTGCATCCCGGCGACTTCGTGATCGGCGACGCCGACGGCGTGGTGGTCGTGGAGCGCGACAAGCTCGAATCGCTCCTGCCGCTGGCCGCGAAGAAGGTGGCCGACGAATCGGCGCGCATCGCGCAGATCAAGCAGGGCAAGACCAGTGCTTCGTGGCTCGACGCCGCGTTGCGCACCGCCGGCGTGTTGAAGGAAGGCGAGTCGCTGTGAGCAAGCCGGCCCTCCTGGTGACCGCGGCAGACCTGGCGCCGCAGGCGCTCGCGCTGCTGCAGGATTTCGAGATCGTGTACGCGGGCAAGACGCCGCAACCGGCGGACATCGTGGCCCTGGCGCGCCGGCACGATCCCGTCGCGATCATCGTTCGCTACGGCCAGGTGAACGCCGAGGCAATGGACGCGGCGCCATCGCTGAAGGTGATCTCCAAGCACGGCAGTGGCATCGACACGATCGACAAGGTGGCCGCGGCCGCGCGTGGCATCGAAGTGAAGGCGGCGGTGGGCGCGAACGCCGCGGCGGTGGCGGAGCAGGCGATGGCGCTGCTGCTGGCATGCGCCAAATCGGTCGTCAAGCTCAACGACCGCATGCACCACGGTCACTGGGACAAGGCCACGCACAAGAGCGTGGAGCTGGCGGGGCGCACCGTCGGCGTCGTCGGCCTCGGTGCGATCGGGCGCCGGTTCGCGCGCATCGCAGCGGCCATGGAAATGCGCGTGATCGGTTTCGATCCGTTTGCCAAGGACTTGCCGGACCACGTGCGACCGGTGGATCTGGCCACGCTGTGGAGCGAGGCGGACGTGATCTCGCTGCATTGCCCGCTGACGGAGGAGAACCGGAACCTGCTGAATGCGCAGACTCTGTCGCAGTGCAAACGCGGCGTGATCGTCGTGAACACGGGGCGTGGTGGCTTGATCGACGAGGCGGCGCTTCTCGCCGCGTTGGAGAGCGGACAGGTGGGCATGGCGGGGCTGGATGCGTTCGCCCAGGAGCCGACGCCGGCGAACCATCCGTTCTTCGGGCATCCGCAGCTGGTGCTGAGTCCTCACATCGGCGGCGTGACGAGCGACGCGTACGTGAACATGGGGATCGCCGCCGCGAACAATGTGTTGGCGGTGGTGGGGAAGGCCGTGGCGGCCTGAACCGGGGTTCGGCTGCGCGCTCGCCACCGGCTTTCGCAAGCCGTTCCCTCGTAAGCCGGGGTGACGCAGGAACCCCGGTATCCACGCCCGCTACCATCCCCGGGTGTTCTTCGACATCTTTCTCGGCCTGCTCGCCTCGCTGCAGGGCGCCGCGGCCTACGGCATGGCGCTGTGGCTGCTGTTCTCCGCCGGCGTCGGCGCGCCGCTGAGCCAGGACGTCCTGCTGCTCGCAAGCGCGAAGCTCGCATCGATGCAACCGATCCCGTTGGTCCTCGTCGCATGGCTGGCGGTGATGGCGGGTGACACCCTCAGCCTGTGGATCGGCCACCATTACGGCGCCCGCTGGATCCGCAAGCCCTGGGCGCGCCGCATCGTCGCCCCGGAGCGGTTGCCGGGCCTGGAGGAAAAGATGCGCCGCTACGGCGGCCTACTGGCCTTCGTCACGCGCTTTCTTCCCGGCCAGCGGGGCACGCTGTTTTTCATTTACGGCACGCTGCGGCTGCCGTATCGCACCTTCTTCCTCGCGAACGGCATCGCCGCCGCGATCCAGGTACCGCTTTTCGTCTACGGTGCACGCAGCCTGGGTTGGCAGTGGCAAGCCCTGCAGACGCGCTTCGATGGGGCTGACACGATCCTGACCGTCGCTGTCGTCGCGATCCTGCTTGCGTGGTGGCTGCGTGAGCGTCGTCGCACGCGTACGGCCTGAGTGCCGCGTTCCTACAAGCGCCGCCGCCATCGGCGCACCCGGCCCGTCCGCCCGCTTTCCTAAGGTGGCGACCATGCAGAAATCGTTTGCCCTCTCTTTCCGATCGGCGCTTCACAAGGCCGTGCTCGTCGGCGCAGCCTGTTGCCTGTCACCGGTGTTTGCCGGGGTGGACAAGACGCCCGGGCCGGCGAAGTCCAAGGCAAAGGCAAGCCCGGCGAAGAAGAAAGCAAAGCCCGGACCGCTCGCCGACTTCGGCCAGACCGAAGCGCCTGCCGACGTCGTGCACATCGCCAACTGGGTTTCCTACACGCGCAACAACCAGAAGAAGGCCTTCGTCGTCATCGACAAGAAACAGGCGCAGATGTACCTGTTCGAGCCGGACGGCAAGCTCAAGAGCCATTCGCCTGTCTTGTTGGGCCGCGCGGTCGGTGACGTGATTCCTCCCGGCACGGCCAGCAAGCCGATCTCGCAACTGAAGGAAGACGAGAAGACGACGCCGGCCGGCCGCTTCCTGGCCATGCCCGGCAAGAACAAGGGCGGCGACAACGTGATCTGGATCGATTACGACGCAGCCATCTCGTTGCACCGCCTGCGCAAGGTCGGCAAGGAGAACCGGGCCGGGCGCATGGCCACCGCGGACATTGGCGACAACCGCATCTCGAACGGTTGCGTCAACGTGCCCGCCGCGTTCTACGATGGATTGCTGCGGCCGACGGTGTCGAAGAAGGGTGCGTATGTTTACGTGCTGCCGGAGACGAAGACGGCGCAGCAGTTGTTCGGCTCGTACGACGTCCGGAGCAAGGCGGTGCAGGTGGCTGCGGCGGCCTACGAAATCCGCGACCCCAGCAGTCGCAACAACTCGCGGTTCACCGATTCCGCCGCTTCGTACTGCACCCAATGCCCCGCCCCGGGCACCAGCACCAGCTCCCCGAACCGCGGCGCCGTCGAAATTTTCGCCCGCAGCGCCGGCAGCACGTCGCAGTACAACGCATCCCGCTCGCCGTAGATCGCATCCATCGGGCAGGACAAGGCAGGCAGCGTGCGCGCCAGGATGTCCGTCAGCGCCAGCCGGCGCCGGTGCATGCGGTCGCGCGGCACGTTGGCGGATTGGAGGGCCACCGCCACGTCGTCGACCGACTCCGGCTTGTGCAGCATCAGCATGGCCAGGTTGCCGCGATGGGCCGCGGCCCGCTGATCCGGGGGCAGCGTCCGCCACGACGTGAGCGGCAAGCGCTTGTCCCGCAAACCGAGGCCCGGGGCTCCAAGCAGGACGAGCCTTCGCACCCGCTGCGGATGCGAAGCCGCCATCAACGCGGCGACCAGCCCGCCGAAGGAAAAGCCGGCAACGTCCACCGGCGCGTCCCCCAGCAGCCGCCGAATCCCCTCGACCACGACCGGCGCGACCGCATCGGCGTCCTGCCCGCCAGGCGGACGCGCCGAGTCACCGAAGCCGGGCAGGTCCGGCACCAGCACGTGGCGGCCGGCGGCGGCCAGTGCCTCCACGTTGCGGATCCAGTGCGTCCAGCTGCCGCTGCCGCCGTGCAGCAGCACGAGGGGGTCCCCTCGGCCCCAGCCGTGCCACACCACGTCGCCCTCGCCGCCCGCGGTCGTGCTGCGCGTGGCGAGCGCCAGGACGCGCAGTGCTTCGGGCGGCAGTTCGGTTTCGAGCGCGGGGATGCCGGTCACAGCAGGTCGTTCAGCAAGTACGCCGCGTTGGCCTTCACCTTGCGCACGATCCCGCGCTTGTGCCATTCCTCGATCACGATCTCGTTCGCGCGCTGCGCGTACTTCTCGAAGATCGCGTCCAGCTTCGCCGTCACGCCCTTGTCCAGGATGCCGACGGTGATCTCGTCGTTGGTGTCGAAGGAGCGGTCGTCGAAATTGGTGGAGCCCACCGCGCTCCAGCAGCTGTCCACCGTCATCACCTTCTGGTGCAGCAGCGTGTGCGGGTACTCGAACAGGCGCACGCCGTTCTTCAGCAGCCTCTCGAAGTGGTAGTGCCCGGCGTGCTGCACCATCGGCGAGTCGGAGCCGCTGGTGGACGGCATCAGCACGCGCACGTCCACGCCGCGCTTGACGGCAGCTCCCAGCGCGTCGATGGCCTCCTTCTTGGGAATGAAGTACGGGTTCTGGATCCAGATGCGCTCGCGCGCCAGGCACAGCACCGTGTGGTGCAGGATCTTCACCGCCGGCGCAGAATTCTCCGGCTTCGCGTACGCGGCGAACACGGAGATGTCGCCCGTTTTCTCCAGCTTCGGGAAGAACGCGTCGCCCACGAACAGTTCGCCGGTTTCCCCCGCCCAGTTCTCGCTGAAGGTCCCCTGGATGCTGTGGACGATCGGTCCATGCATCCAGACGGTCACGTCGGAGTTGTGTTCGTGGTCTTCCGCATTGCCGAGCCAGTCGTCGGTGATGCAGTGGCCGCCGACGAAGGCCTCCTTGCCGTCCACGATGCAGATCTTGCGGTGGTCGCGGTCGTTCAGCACCCCCAGCGACCGCAGCGATCGCTTGTGGAAGAACTTGACCTTGCAGCCCGCCTCGCGCAGGCGGTCCACCATGTCCTGCTCCATGGTCTTGCTGCCCACGGCGTCGAGCATGATGCGCACCGTCACGCCGGCGGCCGCGCGGTCCATGAAGGCGGCGGCCAGTCGCTTGGCCAGTTCCCCCGGCTTCCACAGGAAGGTCTCGAAGTGCACCGATTTCTGCGCGGCCCGGATGCGCTGCTCCAGCACGTCGTAGAACTGGCCGTTCTCCAGGATCTCCACGGAGTTGCCTTCCACCGAAGAGCCGAGCGTCAGGCCGGACAGCGAGGGCATCAGGTCGGCAATGCCGGATTCGGACTGCACCTGCAGCACCGGGCTGCGGTGGCGGCGGATGGACCAGATCGCCAGCAGCATCAGGGGCACGGTGGCGAAGAACAGCCACATCCAGAAGGTTTCGCTCATGTCGTCTCGTCGGTTGCGTCGGGCGGGATTATCCCGGCGGCCGGCGTAACCGGGGGCATCACAAGGCCTCCTCGTGCCCGTGCCATCGAGTGTTGCAAAACCGTAACTCAGCTGACACGCAGGTGGCAGGGGCGAATACCCGCCCGGCGGATCCTGCTCAAGGAAGCTGGATGACGGACGGGCGCTAGACTGCGGCAGCACCACCTGCCGCCGTCATGACCACCACACCGACCCGCCACGCCGCATCCGCATTGCTCACTTTCTCGCGCGACCTCCTGGTCGGGGCGGGCATGCCCGGCGACAAGGCCGAAGCCGTCGCCGGCATCCTGCTCGAGGGCGACCTGCTCGGCCACACGACGCACGGCCTGCAGTTGCTCCCCGGTTACCTGAAGGAGGTGGAGTCCGGGTCGATGCGCGTGCAGGGCGATCCGGAAGTGATCCACGAAGCGCCGGCGGCGCTCACCTGGAATGGCCGACGACTGCCTGGCCCGTGGCTGGTCCTGCAGGCCATGCAGGCGGCCACGCGCATGGCGCGCGCCTGCGGCACCGGGTCGGTGGCCATCCGGCAGAGCCACCACATCGCGTGCCTGGCGGCATTCCACAAGCGCGCGACCGACGAGGGCCTGATGATGATCCTGGCCTCGTCGGACGCCAACTCGGCGAGCGTCGCTCCCTTCGGCGGCCTCGACCCGGTGTTCACGCCCAATCCGATCTCCATCGGCATTCCCACCAGCGGCGCGCCCATCGTCACGGACATTTCGACGTCCGCCACCACCAACGGACTGACCAACCGGCTGCACCAGGAAGGCGGCCGCCTGCCGGCGCAATGGGTGATCGACGGACATGGCAAGCCATCGGACGACCCGGCGGTGCTGTTCAAGGAACCGAAGGGCACGATCCTGCCCCTGGGTGGGCTGGATTCGGGGCACAAGGGCTACGGCCTGTCGCTGACGGTCGAAGCGTTGACCGGCGGGCTCGCGGGCTTCGGCCGCGCCGACCCCAAGCAGGGCTGGGGCGCCACGGTGTTCCTGCAGATCATCGACCCGGAGGCCTTCGGCGGGCGTGCGGATTTCTTGCGGCAGATGGACGAAGTGGCGCGGCAGTGCCATGCGTCGCGCCCGGCGCAAGCCGGCAGGCCGGTGCGCCTGCCGGGCGAGAAAGGCTTCGCGCTGGCCGAGGAGCAGCGCGCCAAGGGCATCGCCCTGCACCCCGGCATCCTCGATGCGCTCAAGCCGTGGGCGGAGAAATTGAAGGTGAAGTTGCCGGCGGATGCGTGATCGTCACGCGGGCTTTCCGGCCGCAGGGCGCCACTTGCGCACCCACACGGCCAGCGGCCACAGCACGGCTGCAATCGTCATGACCGCGAGCACCATGGAAACGGGGCGGCTGAAGAACGGCATCAGGGTGCCGTCCGACTTGATCAGCGACGTGACGAAGTTCTGCTCCACCATCGTGCCCATCACGGCGCCCAGCACGAGCGCGGCGACGGGATAGCCATTGCGGTCGAGGAAGAAGCCGACGAGCCCGAAGGTGGCGACGGTGAACACCAGCGCCAGGTTGTTGCCCGTGGCGAAGGACCCGACCGCGCACAGCAGCACGATGATCGGCATGATGAACGAGCGCGGCACGTACAGCACGTAGCGCGCCGAGCGGATCATCATGATGCCCAGGGGGATCATGATGATGTTGGACAGGATGAAGACGATGTACAGGGCGTACATGCTCGACGCCTTTTCCGTGAACAGCATGGGCCCCGGATTCAGCCCCTTCATGTAAAGGACGCCGATCGCGATGGCCGTGATGGTGTCGCCCGGAATGCCGAACAGCAGCGAAGGCACCCAGCCGGACGCGAGGCTGGCGTTGTTGCTGGAGCCCGCCTCGATCAGGCCTTCCGGGTGGCCGGTGCCGAACTTCTCGGGAGTCTTCGAGAAGCGCTTGGACATCGCATAGCTGACCCAGGCCGCCATGTCGGCGCCCGCGCCGGGCAGCACGCCGATGATGATGCCGACGATGTTGCCGCGCACCTGCTGCTTGGGATGCGACTTGGTCAGCGCCCATTGGCCCGCGAGGATGCTGCCGAACTTGCGTGGCGGCAGCACCGGCACATCGCGTGCGGTGTACGAGCGCATCACCTCCGAGACGGCGAACACGCCGACCAGCACCGGGATGATCTCCAGGCCGCCCATGAGTTCGGTGATGCCGAAGGTGAAGCGCGGCACGCCGCCGGGGTTCTCGTTGCCGACGCAGGTGATCAGCAGGCCGAGGAACATGGCGGCGATCGCCTTGATCGGCGAAGAGCGCGCCACGATCGTCGCGCACATCAGCCCCAGCAACGCGAGCCAGAAATACTCGTAGGTCGAAAACTGGAACGCCATCTCGGCCAGCAGCGGCGCCATCGCGATGAGGGAAATGGTGCCGACGATGCCGCCGATGGCCGAAAACCACAGGCAGATGCCGAGCGCCAGTTCAGGCTGGCCGTTGCGGGTCATCGCGAACGCCTCGTCGGTGTACGCGGCCGACGCCGGCGTGCCGGGGATGCGCAGCAGGCAGCCCGGGATGTCGCCGGAGAAGATCGCCATCGCCGAGGCCGCAATGATCGCCGAGACGGCGGCGATGGGCGACATGTAGAACGTCACCGGCACCAGCAAGGCCGTGGCCATGGTCGCCGAAAGCCCCGGCAGGGCCCCCACGATCAGCCCGTAGATGGAAGCGAAGAGGATCGTCAGCAGCACGTCCGGCTGCGCGACCATGGAAAAGCCCTGGAGCAGGTTGTTCATGCAATGCGGCCGCGGCTCAGGCCCATGGGAAGGGCAGGATGCCCGGGGGCAGCGGCACGCGCAGCAGCTTGTAGAAGACCAGGTGCAGCAGCGCCGGCGCGACGAGGGCCAGCACGATGGCGTGCCGGAACTTCGCGCCCTGGCTCCAGGCCAGTCCCAGCACCATCAGCAACGCCGTGATCCAGAAGCCCAGGCGCTCGGAAGCGAAGAAGTAGAAGAAGAGGGCCGCCGGGGGAATCAGCGCCTTCCAGTCGCCATCCACGAAGTTGGCCAGGCGACCCCGGGACGCCCGCAGGGCGTCGGCGTCCGCCACCTCGCCGGTGGCCGAGGTCACGATCTTCTCGTCTTCCTCGAAGGTGCGCCCCACGCCCAGCATGATCAGCACGCCGCAGGCCACCAGCGCGCCGCCGATGACCATGGGGAACACGTTGGGCCCGACCTGCTGGCCGGGCACCGGCGGCAGCAGCGAGCCGCCCCAATAAGAGGCGACTCCCAGCCCGACCAGCATCGCACCGGAGATCCGGTCGGATACCTTCATGCGTGGATCCCCGCCTGCGCGGGGATGACGGCCGGCGTCGCGCTTGCCGTCACTTCGCGATGCCCACGGCCTTCATCGTCGCGCCGAGTTCGGCGTCCGACTTGGCCATGAAGCGGCCGAAGTCGTCCGGCCCGGCGTAGATCACGCCGAAGCCGCGGCCCGCCATGAAGTCCTGGTATTCCTTGCTGTTGGCGACCTTCTGCACGGTGGCCGCCAGCTTGGTGCGCACGTCGGCCGGGATGCCCTTGGGCGCGACGATGCCGCGCCACGCCGCCATCGTCCAGTCGCTGCCGATGGCCGACTTGAGCGTCGGCACGTTGGGGTACAGCGCAGCCGGCTTGTCGTTCATGATCGCCAGGCTCTTGACCTTGCCGGCGTCGATCAGCGCGCGCGCCTCCGGCAGCGACACCGGGGCGATCTCGATGCCGCCCGCCACCATGTCCTGCAGGCCGGGCGCGGCGCCGTTGCTGGGCACCCAGGGCACGGAGCCGGGATCCATCTTCTGGTCGCGCAGCAGGCCGGCGATGGCCAGGTGCCAGATGCCGCCCTGGCCCGTGCCCGAGGCCTTGAACTTGCCCGGATTCGCCTTGATGGCCGCCAGCAGGTCCTGCACGGTCTTGTACGGCGCATCGGCGCGCACGTTGATGCTGGCCGGATCGGCATTCACCAGGCCGATGGGCGTGTACGACGCGCCGGTCAGGTCGGTCAGGCCCTGCCAGTGCATCATGCCGATCTCCACCGTGGCCAGGCCGATGGTGTAGCCGTCGGGCGGCGCCGAGGCGATGGCCGCGTGGCCCACCACGCCGCTGCCGCCCGTGCGGTTGACCACGTTCACCGGCTGTCCCAGCTCCTTCTCCATCAGGCTGCCGATGATGCGGGCGGTGGCGTCGGTGCCGCCGCCGGCGCCCCACGGCACGATCAGCGTGATGGGCCGTGCGGGGTAATTCTGCGCGGCAGCGGGAAAGGCGGCGGCCAGCGCGGCGGCAGCGAAGGCGCCCGCGATCAGCGAGCGGCGGGAAGGACGGGTCATGCTTGGTCTCCTGGTCGCGAATTCGGAAAGGGTGCGACCCGCAGGGAATCTATCCGGCATACGCCGCCGGCGGCATAGGGATGACCCTCTCAATCGCCCAGGGCCAACAGCCTCTGGATCAGCGCCGCGTCCGCCATGCCGGTTTCCGGCAATTCGCTGCTGCGCTGGAAAGCGCGGATGAAGCGCGCCGAGGCGTTGCCGTAGATGCCGTCGGCGCGCACGTCGCAGCCTTGGTCGGACAGCGCCAGCTGCACCAGCCGCACGTCCAGGCCGCGCTGCAACGGGGACTGCACGCCCAGCGGGCGGCTCCCCGGCTGCGGCCCGTCGTAGCAGTTCGGCGGCAGCGCGGACAAGGTGCCGAGCGAAATCTCGTGGCCTCGCACCACCAGTGGCAATTGCAGGCCCCACGCTTCCTGGTCGATGAGCCGCTGGAATGCGTCCATGCGGTAGACGGTGGCGCGCAGCAGCGCGTTGCCGTGCGTGGCCAGCCACTCGCGCCGGTTGCGCACGTAGCGCTGCACCCAGTCATGTTCGCCCAGCCCGTTGATCGTGCCGCTGGCGTTGGTGCGATCGCGCAGCGGCGTCCACGACCCGTGCACCCAGCTGTCGTAGACCACGGCGGTGCCCAGCGGCGAGCGGATTCCCAGCCGGCTGGCGGACCGCGCGGCCGGCTCCCAGAACAGCTCGTCGAAGAAGGCGTCCTGCACGTCGCGCATCACCGGGTCGTCGGCACTGGCGCGCAGCAGGTTGTGCAGCTTCTGGTCGGCATCCGCCGCCGGGCTGCGCGTGGCCAGCGCCGGCAGCCAGGGCCGCAGGCGGGCGCCGAAACGCGCCCCCGCCATTGCGCAATAGCGCGAGACCAGCAGGTGCAGGTTGCCCGAGCCCAGCGTGGTCTGGGCCCGGCCATAGGTGAGCCGGCCGGTGTCACCCGGCAGCAGCGTGACGGCGCTGTAGTCGCCGCGCACCTCGCCGGTCTCGAAGATGTTGACGATGGCCCGCGCGGCCAGGGCCTGCGTCGCTGCCAGCGGAGCCGGGCCGCCGTCGGCCATGGCGACCGGGCGGGTATAGCGGATGGTGCAGTAGCCGGGCAGGGTGGGGTCGTCGCTGCATTCCAGCACGCGATGCCCGCAAGCCTCCAGGTCCTGGCGGTGCGCGGTGCAATCGGCGCAGGCCACGGTGGTGCTGAAAACGTCGCTCATGGACATCTCCCCAGGAGGTTGGGCATGGAACCTTAATGCAGAGCCACCCGGGCCGCATACCCCGCCGGTCGGCACGCCGCGCCGTCCCGATAAGATTGCCGGATGCGATCGACCAGCGGCGGCCTCGTCTACTCCACCGATGCGGGCCGCATGTGCCCCGCCTGCCGGCGACCCGTGGCCCAGTGCGCCTGCCGCAAGGCCGCGCCCGTGCCTGCCGGCGACGGCATCGTGCGGGTGCAGCGCGAAACCAAGGGGCGCGGCGGCAAGGCCGTCACCCTGGTGCGCGGCGTGCCGGTGGACGCCGATGCGCTGGCCGCGCTGGGCAAGGAGCTCAAGGCCGCGTGCGGCAGCGGCGGCACCGTCAAGGACGGCGTCGTCGAAGTGCAGGGCGACCATGTGGAAAAAGTCATGGGATGGCTGCAGCACCGCGGTTACAAGGTCAAGCGCGCCGGTGGCTAGCCGTGGTTAGATGCCCGGGATGACACCTGCCCTCCACCGCGCCCGGGCCTGGAGCATCGAGCGCTTGCGCAGCGGCTGGGAACTGGCGCGCCGCCATCCCGTTCGCAGCGCGCTCGTGCCGCCGGCGCTGCTGCTGGCCTACGTGCTCGTGCTGATTCCGTTCACGCCCAGCATCTCCGACATCCGCAAGGCCAGGTCCGAAGTCCCGTCCGTGGTGATGTCGGCCGACGGCATCGTGCTGGCCGAGTTCAAGCGCCTGAACCGGGAGTGGGTGCCGCTGGCGCGCATCGCGCCGTCGGCCGTGCAGGCCCTGATCGCCACCGAGGACCACCGCTTCTACCAGCACCACGGCATCGACATCCGCCGCACCGGCGCCGCGGTGCTCAACACGCTGCAGGGCCATCGGCAAGGTGGCTCCACCATCACGCAGCAGCTGGCGCGCAACCTGTATCCCGAGGAGATCGGCCGCGCGGTCTCGCTGAACCGCAAGGCCAAGGAGGCGATCACGGCGTTGAAGATCGAGGCCGTCTACTCCAAGGACGAGATCCTGGAGACCTACCTCAACACCGTTCCCTTCCTCTACAACGCGTTCGGCATCGAGATGGCCGCGCGCACCTATTTCGACAAGACGGCCGACAAGCTGGACGTGCTGGAGAGCGCCACGCTGATCGGCATGTTGAAGGGCACCAGCTACTACAACCCGGTGCTCAATCCCGATCGGGCCAAGGACCGGCGCAACACGGTGCTGGCGCAGATGGTCAAGCACGGCAAGTTGCCGGCAGACCGTGCCAAGGTGCTGGCGGCGCGGCCGCTGCGGCTGGAGTTCGAGCGCCAGCCCGAGCCGGTGGGCATCGCACCCCACGTCGCGCAGCAGGTGCGCAAGTGGCTGATCGCATGGGCCGACCGCGAGGACTACGACATCCACGCCGACGGCCTCGTGGTGCGCACGACGATCGACACGCGCCTGCAGAAGGCGGCCAACCAGGCCGTCGTGCGCCAGGTCAAGCAGTTGCAGGACATCGCCGACCGCGGCCGGAAAAAGGGCGAGGAGCGTTCGGTCCTGCAGGCCGGCTTCCTGGCGATCGATCCGCGCGGCGGGCAGGTGAAAGCCTGGGTGGGCAGTCCCGACTATGCGCAGGAGCAGTTCGACCACGTCAACCAGGCGCGGCGCCAGCCGGGGTCGACTTTCAAGCCTTTCGTCTACGGCGCGGCTTTCCTGCAGGGCCTGGGGCCGGACGACGCCTTCATCGACCAGCCGGTGTCGCTGCGCGATCGCGGCGGCGCCGTGTGGAGCCCGCGCGACGCCACGCCGCCCACCCACGAGCCGATGACGCTGCGCGACGGGCTGGTCCAGTCCCGCAACAGCATCACCGCGCAACTGGTGGAGCGCATCGGCGCCCAGCGCGTGGCCGACCTCGCGTACAACCTCGGCGTGCGCGAGAGCAAGCTGGAGGCCGTGCCGTCGCTGGCGCTGGGCACCAGCCCGGTGACCCTGCGCGAGATGGTGACGGCCTACGGCACGCTGGCCAACAGCGGCCGGTATCTCGGCGACCCGCAGCTGATCGTGACCGTGGAAGACCGCGCGGGCCGCACGCTGGTGCAGTTCGCCCAGAGCAAGCCGGTGGAGGCGATGCCCAAGCCGCAGGCGCTGAGGCTGGTGGACATGATGCGCGGTGTCATCGACGAGGGCACGGGCACCGCCATCCGCACGCGCTACGGCATCCAGGCCGATGTGGCCGGCAAGACCGGCACCACCCAGGACAACAGCGACGGCTGGTTCATCCTGATGCATCCCGAGATGGTGGCAGGCGCCTGGGTGGGCTTCAACGACAACCGCGTGACCATGGGCGACAGCTGGGGGCAGGGCGCGCGCAGCGCCTTGCCGATCGTGGGCGACTTCTTCGTGCAGGCGCTGCGCTTGCGCGCGATCGACGCTCGCGCGGAATTCGAGATTCCGCGGCCGCGCCCGAAGCCCGTGGAAATCCAGCGGCGGGATCCGGTGCACGAGCTGGTCAACGACCTGCTGGGGCGGCTGTTGCGGATCATCCAGTAGCGCCGCGACGTGCTGCTGCGCAAGGCGCCGGAAGTGCTCAGGGCGCCGGCGCGGTCAGCCCGAGCGCGTGGTACACGCGCAGTGCCGCCCACGCATCGTTGGCCGCATAGAGCAGTTGCGATTCCGAAAGCTGCCGCTGCGCCCAGTTGGACGTGGCGGCGCGCTTCGACTTCAGGTAACGACGGCCGAACAGCACGGCCACTGCCGCCTTGGTGCCCATCTGCCGCCGGTAGCCGCGCTGGCGGAACACCGTGTCGAGGTCCAGCACGTCCTTCGGTTCCACGCCCAGCTTGTGCGTGATGCGGCGCTTGTCGTCGTGCAGCCCGAAGCCGGCCTTGACCACGCCGGTGCGCGCCAGCAACTCGCCGGCGACGGCCCGGCAGTGCGCATCGTGCAGCTGGAACACGAAGGCGCGCTCGAGGGTCGCGAGCTGGATCACGTGCGGCCCTTCGGAAGCTTCGCCGACCTGGAAGGTCGGCTTCGATTCGGTGTCGAAACCCCAGACGTCGGTCTCCAGCAGCACGTCGGCGGCGCGATCCGCCTGCGCGCCGTCGCCCACCAGCGCGATCCGGTCGAGCCCGAGCCGCTCGAACGGCTCCAGCAGCGCGATTTCTTCCGGGGCGGGCAGCACGGGTTCTTGCATGGGCGGGAGGATAGCCCTTCTCCCGAGCAAACCCCTAGCGCGGTCGCCGGGATGCCGTTCGAGAATGTTTGCATGCCAATGCAGTCCACGACTTCCAGGAGAATTTCCATGTCCCGTTTCCGCGTTCGCCTGCTCGCCGCCGTGCCGGCCCTGCTGCTGGGGGTGGCGCTCCCGCTGGCTGCCCAGGCGCAAGGCGCGGCCTGGCCGACCAAGCCGGTGCGCATCGTGGTCACCTTCCCGCCGGGCGGCGCGCCCGACACGCTGGCGCGCGTGCTGGCCGAGAAGTGGGGCAGCCTCGGCCAGCCCGTCACGGTGGACAACAAACCCGGGGCCGGCGGCAACATCGGCGCCGACATCGTCGCCAAGGCGCCCGGCGACGGCTACACGCTGGTGGTCGGCACGGTCGGCACCCACGCCATCAACGCGTCGCTGTACGACAAGATGCCGTACAACAACCTGAAGGACTTCACGCCGATCACCTTCCTGGCCTCCACGCCCAACCTGCTGGTGGTCAACAAGACGGTGCCGGCCAACAACGTCAAGGAGCTGATCGAGCTGGCGAAGAAGCAGCCGCTGGCGTTCGCCTCCTCCGGCAGCGGCACCTCCATCCACCTGTCCGGCGAACTGTTCAACACGCTGGCCGGCGTGAAGATGCAGCACATTCCCTACAAGGGCCGTGCCCAGGCGATCCCCGACGTGCTGGGTGGCCGCGTGCACATGATGTTCGACAACATGCCGTCGTCGCTGCCGCTGGTGAAGTCCGGCGAGCTCAAGGCCATCGCCGTGACCAGCGCGCAGCGTTCGCCGGCGGCGCCGAACATCCCCACCATCGCGGAGTCGGGGCTGCCCGGCTTCGAGGCGACGTCGTGGTTCGCGCTGCTCGGCGCGCCCGGCATGCCGCGCGACGTGCAGATGCGCATCAACGCGGAGACGCTCAAGGTGATGGCCATGCCCGACGTGAAGGAAAAGCTCGCCACCCTCGGCCTGGACATCAACACCGGCACGCCGGATGCGCTGATGGCGCTGATGCAGGCCGAAACGGCCAAGTGGGCCAGGGTCGTCAAGGAATCCGGCGCCAAGGCCGATTGAGGAGAAGGCAACCATGTTCATCCTGCACGGCTCCCCGATCAGCAACTACCACAACAAGGTCAAGCTCGCCCTGTTGGAAAAAGGCATTCCGTTCGAGGAACGCGTGATCGCCTTTCGCGACAAGACGCCGGAAATGCTGGCGGCCTCGCCCATGGGCAAGATCCCCTTCGCCACCACCGAGCACGGCAGCCTGTGCGAGAGCCTGGTGATCCTGGAGTACCTGGAGGCGATGCATCCGACGCCGGCGCTGCTGCCCGCGGATCCCTACGCGGCCGCCAAGGTGCGCGAGCTGGCGAGTGTCGTGGGCTGGCACCTCGAGATGGCCGCGCGGCAGCTCTATCCCTCCGCGTTCTTCGGCGCCCCGGCGCTGTCGGAGAGCAACTCGGCCCGCATCCGCCGCGAAGTCGAGCAAAAGATCGCCGGCTTCCAGCGCCTGGCGAAGTTCGCGCCCTTCGTAGCCGGCGACACCTTCACCATGGCGGATTGCGCCGCCTTCGCGGACCTGCCGGTGGTGGGGCTGGCGACCAAGGCGATCTACGGCGAGGACTTGCTGGTCGCCGCGGGTGTCGACTACAAGCCCTACGTCAAGATGATCGGCGAGCGGCCGGCGGCGCAGAAGGTGGTCGCCGACCGCAAGGCGGCGCAAGTGCGGTAGGAGCGAGCGCTTTGACTCCCGAGCTGCTGCTGCGCCACCTGGACGACGCGACGCCCTGGCCCGCCGGTTGCGGCGTCGGCGTGGCGCAAGCGTACGAACGCGCGCTGAGCGTGCGGCAGTTGCGCCTGGGCCGCGGCGAGCAGCCGCGCGGCTACAAGATCGGCTTCACCAACCGCACGATCTGGGAACGCTACGGCGTGTTCGGGCCGATCTGGGGCACCGTGTGGAACACCACGCTGTCGTTCTGCGACGGCGCGGGCGAGATTTCCTTGGCCGGCACCTGCCAGCCGCGCATCGAGCCCGAATGCGTGTTCGGCCTGAAGGCGGCACCGCCGGCGCGCGCCTCGCTCGACGACCTGCTGGGGTGCGTGGAATGGATCGCGCCGGGCTTCGAGATCGTGCAGTCGCACATGCCGGACTGGAAGTTCACCGCGGCCGACACGGTGGCCGACAGCGGCCTGCACGCGCGCCTGCTGGTCGGCCGCAAGGTGCCGGTGGAACAGCTGCCGCGGGATGCGGCGGCGTTCGACGCGCAACTCGAAGCGGCGCGCATCGTGCTGTTCAACGGCGACGCGCGCAAGGACGAAGGCGTCGGAGCCAACGTCCTCGACGGGCCGCTGCACGCGCTCGCCCATTTCCTGGTGGCGCTGCGCGACTGCCCGGGCGCCACCGACCTGCAGCCCGGCGACGTGGTGACCACGGGCACCTGGACCGACGCGTGGCCGGTGCGACGCGGCGAACATTGGCACGCGGTGTTCGACGCACCGCTGACGCCGTTGCGCGTGCGTTTCACCTGATGGGGGTGGTGGCGAGCGACGGTCCGTGAACGCAGAGGACGCAAAGGTTACGCAGAGGACGCAGAGGGAAGACAGGGAAAGGACAAGAGGGGAAAAAAAGCGAAACGGAAAAACCAGAAATGGTCTTGCGTTTTTCTCTCTGCGTTCTCTGCGTCCTCTAACCGTAACTTTGCGCACTCTGCGTAACCTCTGCGCACTCTGCGTTCACCTTCCCGGATCCTCCATGCCTCGGCAAGTGGGCAGCCAGCCGTGGCCGACTGCCGGCGTCGTCGCACGACTACACGGCAGCGCCGCCGGCAGCACTACGGTACGGCAATCCACTGGAGCATTGCATGTACAAGACAACCGTTCTCCTGCGCGCGCTCGCGCTGGTCCTGCCGCTGGGGTTTGCGGCAGCACCGACGGGCGCCCAGGCGCCCGACCCGAAAAAGGCCGCGACCAAGCAGGCGCATCGCAAGCCGGCGCCCGCGGTCGTCGTGCCGACGCCGTTTCCCGCCGACGCCGTCCAGCACATCCAGCAATTGAACGCCGACGTCCTGACCCCTGAACTCGCCGAGGGCGCCAGGGGGACAGCCGTGATCCGCGCGCAGGTCATGCTGGATCGCGCCTGGTTCACGGTCGGCGAGATCGACGGCAACTTCGGCGCCAACATGAAAAAGGCGATCGTCGCTTTCCAGGCGGCTCGCGAACTGCCTCCCACGGGCAGGCTGGATGCAGCAACGTGGCAGGCCCTCGGCCAGCAGGCCCCGGTCTTCGCGACCTATGTGCTGACGGAGCAGGACGTCGCGGGGCCGTACGTCTCCATCCCCAAGGACGACCCCGAGGCCCAGTCGCAGTTGGCCACGCTGGGCTACCAGAACGTCGAGGAAGCGCTGGGCGAGCGATTCCACATGAGCCCGGCGTTGCTCGTCGCGCTCAACAAGGGCCGCCCGCTGCAAGCCGGCCAGTCCCTGGTGGTCACCGACGTGGGCCGGGCGTTCGCCACGAATTCCAAGGCCGTCTCGCTTCGCATCAACAAGAGCGAGCAGATGCTCTACATCCTGGGCGCCGACAACCGCGTGATGGGGGCGATGCCCGTGACGATCGGCGGCAAGGAGTTCCCGTTGCCCGAAGGCGTGCTGCAGATCGCCGCCCGGGCGCCGAATCCGGACTTCAGCTACAACCCGGCGATCCTGCGCGACCCGAAGAGCGACAAGAAGGTGAAGTTGCCCCCAGGTCCGAACAGCCCGGTCGGCGTGATGTGGCTGTCGCTGAGCAAGCAGCACCTGGGCATCCATGGCACCGCCGAGCCGTCGCAGATGTCGCGCGCCGAAAGCAGCGGCTGCGTGCGCCTGACCAACTGGGACATCGTGCGCTTGTCCAGCATCACCGACAAGGGCATCAACGTGGAAGTGCAGTCATGAAAACAATTCGAATTCCCCTCGTGATCGCCCTGGCGGCGCTGGGCCTGCAAGGTTGCGACATCAACGTCAAGCCGCCGGCAACACAGGCCACGGCGCCGCAGCCGGCGCCGGCGGCGGAGCAACCAGCCGCGCCGCCTGCGCAGCAGCCCGTCGCGCCCGTCGATGCCACGCCGACGCCGGCCCAGGCGGGCGAAGCGCCGGCGCCGGCCGCACAAGCGGAGGCCCCGGCGGACGCGAACGCCTCCGCCACGACCCCGCCGGCTGCTCCGGCGGCGAATGCCATGGGCGCGCAACCCGGTGAGGTGACTGCCGCGCCGTCGGACGGCGTCGCAGCCCCGACCGAGCTCGCGCTCTTTTTCGAGCAAAACCCGATCAAGCCGAAGGCCCCGTGATGCGTTGGCGCTGGCCTGTCGTGATCGCGCTGGCGGCTGCCGGCCTGCAGGGTTGCGGGAAGCAGGCGCCCGTCACCCACGTCGAACCGCCGCGAGCATCCTTGCCGGACAACGCGGTGCTGACGCCCGGTGCAGCATCCGCGCCTGCGGCGCCCGTGATCGCGGCGCCTGCTCCGGCAGTCCCGGCGCCGCAGGCAACTGCACCTGCGCCAACCCCGGCGCCGCAGGCAGCGGTGCCTCCGCCCGCGCGCGCTTTGCCGGCCGTGGGCGATCGCGGCGATGCGCAAGGCTTCGAGCTGCTGGCGCAGCGGCCGCTGGAAGTGCCCGTGGTGGGCATCGCTCCCGCTTCACTGACCGACCAGTACCAGCAAAGCCGTGGCAACCGCAAGCACGAGGGCATCGACATCCTGGCGCCGGCGGGCACCGCGGTGGTGGCGGTGGACGATGGCAAGGTCGTCAAGCTGTTCAACAGCAAGCCGGGTGGACTGACGGTGTACCAGTTCGACCCGCAGGGCCGCATCGCCTACTACTACGCGCACCTGCAAGGCTATGCCGATGGCTTGCGCGAAGGCGCCGAGGTCAAGCGCGGGCAGGTGATCGGCTACGTCGGCAGCACCGGCAACGCCGACCGGGGGACGCCGCACCTGCACTTCGCCGTGTTCCGGCTCGGCACGCCCGCCAGGTGGTGGGAGGGCGAGCCGATCAATCCTTATCCGGCCCTCAGCCGCGCCGCGCCGGCGCAGCAGGTCGCGGGCCGCTGAGGCCGCGCAGCATCGGGAAGCGCCGCGCCAGCGCCAGATACAACAGCGCGCCGAACACCAGCAGCGCCGTTGCGATCCACAGCGACAGGTTGAATCCGGCGGCCGGCGTCGCACTGCGGGCCACCAGCCATGCCGCCAGCGGTGGGCCGGCGATCTGCCCGGCCCCGTACACCATCGTCAGCAGCCCCATGAAGCTGGTCGCCTGTTGCGGGCGCAGGCGGCGCACCTCCTGCAGTCCGAAAAAGGTGATGGCGGTGAATGGCAGCCCGAGCAACAGGCTGCCGATCGCGAAGCCGGCCAGCGTCGGGCTCACCAGGCCGGCGCACACGCCCGCCGCCTGCATGGCGTAGCAGATCGCCAGGCGCACGCGCATGTCGCCACTGGGCGGCAGGCGTGAGGCGCCCAACGCGCCGACCATCACGCCGGCCCCGAACAGCGGCCAGAACAAGTCCAGCCAGTGCGACTCGGGCAGCGCCTGCCGCGCGATCACGGGCAGGAAGGTGGCGGTGATGATGTAGCCGATGCCCGCCAGCCCGTAGGCGGTGGCCAGCAGGCCCATCTCGATGCCGCCCGCCGGAAGTGCCGGCGGCGCCGCTGCGACGCCGCTGGTGCCGGCGACGGGCGCCGCGATCCCGTTGCGCACGTGGAACACGCGCCACACCAACGCCGTCAACACCACCGCCAGCACGCCGAAAGTGAACCAGCCGACCGCGGCCAGCGCGCCCCATTGCACCAGCACGGTCGCCGCCAGCCCGCTCGCCACGATGCCCGCGCCGGGCCCGACGAAGATCAGGGCCCCCATGGATGGCACGCCCCGGCGTGCCAGTTGCTCCAGGCACCATCCGGAGGTATAGAGGAACACCACCGCGCTCGCCACCCCGGCGGCGAACCGCAACAGCGTCCAGGCCGCAGTCCAGTCCGCCGCCATGGCCAGCGTGAGCAATGCCGTGACCGCGAGGCCGATGCGCACGAGGCGCGGCCCGTTCACGACCGCAGACCAGCCGAAGCGGCGCCACAGCCAGGGCTGGAAGGTGCATGCCAGCGCGCCGAGCAGGTAGCCGAGGTAATTGGCGCTCGCCAGCAGGCTGGCGCCGGCCAGCGTGAGGGAGCGTTCGGCCAGCATCAGGGGCAACAGGGGCGTGAAGGCGAAGCGGCCGATGCCCATCGCGACCGCCAGTGCGACGAGGCCGGCCAGCGCGATGGCGATCGGTCGCGGGGAAGGGGAGGGAACGGACATGGGGCGCGCAGTTTCGCATGGCGCGAAGGGCGCCTGGCCGGTGCGGATACGATCACGCCCCATGAAACTCCTCCTCGCGCTGCGACCCTGCAGCCCCGGACTGGCGCGCCGGCTGGCCGCCGACGACGCCCTCGCACGGGCGCTCGGCGCCAAGCCCAACCCCGCGGTCGGCTATGTGTTCTCCCGCTTCTTCGACGCCGGGGGGCCGGTGCTGGGCAAGCTGCTGGACCTGGCCGAGGGCGAGCCGGTGAGCTTCCTGCGCGACATGCAGTGCAGTCCGGCCGAACTGCAATCGGCCTCGCACGTGGAGGCCGTGGCGCGCTCGAGCGTGCCGCAAAGCCGCGCGGACTCGAAGGCCACCATGGCGGCGTACCACCAGGACAGCCTGCATGCCACGTCGAGCCGGTGGTCGGTGCGGCTGCCGCAGCGCATCTACCTGTCCAAGGCGGTCGCCGAATCGGCCATCAGCCACGTGGACGAATGGACCGGCGAGTACGTGCTGGGCGCGCAGGCCGCGCAGGCCTTGCGGGACAGCGGGCTCACCGGCTTCGATTTGCGGCCGGTGCTGCACCACAAGACCGGCTCGGCGCACGATGCCGGCCACCACCTGGTGGCCCGCGAGCTGCTGCCGGCGGCGCTGGAGGACGCCACCATCTTCGAGACCTTCGACGACGGCCCGCGCCAGCCCTCCACGCCCCGCCGCTACGGCTTCCTCAGTTACGCGCAGGGCGCGCTCCAGCCCAGCCCGGACCTGGCGCGCACCGCCGAACCCTGGGGCGCCTGGCGCACGCCGGTCTGGATCGTGCGACAGCGCGTTCGCGGCTGGTTCGAGTCGGCGCAGGTGCGCGGCTGGAAGTTCCAGCCGGTGCTGGAGGAGGGCACCGCCCCGCATGGGGAACACACCCAGCGCTGGGGCGACCTGCTCGGGCGGCTGCGCGCGGCCGGCGCCAGCGTGGTGGCTTAGCCTCACCCAAATGGCTTTTCCAATCGACGGCGCGACCATCACCCACGGCATCCAGCTGGCCGTGGCGCCGGTGTTCCTGCTGACGGCGGTGTCCGGGATGATCGCCGCCGTGGCCGGCCGGCTGGGGCGCATCATCGACCGCGCCCGCCTGGTGGAGGACCGCGCGCTCGTCGCGACCGACCCGGACTGGCTGGCGCGCGCCAGCCTGGAGCTGCAGCAGCTGCGCCGGCGCGGTCGCCTGGCCAATGGCTGCATCGCCCTGCTCACGACGTGCGCCTTCCTCATCGGACTGACCATCATCCTGCTGTTCCTCGGCGAGACCGGCGGCATCGCCGTGAGCGGATGGGCAGTGGCCAGCTTCCTCGCGGGCGTGGTGTGTTTCCTGGCGGCGCTTCTGTGCTTCCTGGCGGAAACGTACCTGGCCACGCGCCTGCTGGATTTCCGCGTGCGCAGTCGACCCGCTGGTCCGCCCGCTTGAAGCGCAGCCCGCGCAGCGCTAGCATGGAGAGGCTCCCGGTCGGGGGCTGGAGTGCAACATGCCGCAGCTGATCGCCAGCGTCAAGGGTGTCGAGGTCAAGCACGTGTTCCTGAAAAAGGAACGCACGACGCTGGGGCGCAAGGCCGGCAACGACATCGTGCTGGACACCATGGTCGTCAGCGGCCAGCACTGCGCGTTCGAGATCGTGGGCGTGGCCGACGTTTTCCTGCAGGACCTGGGCAGCACCAACGGCACCTATGTCAATGACCGCATGATCAAGGACCGCACCAGGCTGCAGGACGGCGACGTCATCGCCATCGGCCCCTACCGCATCAAGTACCTGCAGGCGAGCGAGGAGCCCAGCAGCTTCTTCGGCACCACGGCCATGCAGATCGACGCGCGCGAATTGCAGGCCAGCTTCATGGTGGTCAGCGGCACGTCCAGCGGCCTGGAGATCCCGATCGTCAAGGCCGTCACCACGTTCGGCAAGCCCGGCGTGTCCGTGGTGTCGGTGGCGCAGCGGCGTGGCGGCTACTTCGTGGCGCGGCTCGGTGGCGAGACGATCCCCCTGCTCAACGCCACCCCGGTCGGCGAGGATCCCGTGCAACTGGTGGACCACGACATCCTCGAGCTGGCCGGCACCCGCATGCGGTTCCAGCTCAGGGAATGAAGCACAATGCGCGAATGGGGCTGATCGACCGGATTTTCAAGGGCAAGGAGAAGGACCAGGGCGGGCCCGCCAGTTCGCATTTCTACGAAAGCGAGCCGTCCTCCGGCGACGAGCCGTCACGCAACGCGCCGCGGCGCGAGCTGGTGCAGGTGATCCTGCGCGACACCATGCGCAAGCACGGCATCCCCTCCGACTGGATCGAAAGTCGCGTCCTTTCCACGGTCAGCCGCAGCGGCCGCCCCGGCCTGCACGTCAATTTCGTCGTGAAGAGCGCACACCAGCAGATGCTCGGCTACGTGTTCCCCTTCCAGGCCAGCTTCGAGCGCGAACTGGCCCGCTTCGAGCCGCGCGCCCGCGATTGGCTCATGAGCCTGGCCTGGGAGTTCCAGGACTTCAAGGTCGACGATCTCCCGGACCCCAAGACTTTCGCGGCCAGCGGGCCGGCGCCGCTGGCGGAGCTGAAGGAGGCGCACACCGCACGGTCCTTCGCGCCCACCCATGATCCGGCCGCGGACGAGGAAGAGCGCAAGAACGAGGAAGATGTCGAGCGGGACCTCAAGGCCTTGTTTGCCATCCGCGACGCCGCACTGGCCGATGCCGCGCGCAAGCCGCCCCTGCCCGGCCACGGGGACTTCGCGCCCACCCAGCCGTTCAAGGATTCCGGCAAGGGCGGCTGAGACGAAGTGGCGATCCCAGAACTGCCGGCGGACGTGCGCCGGTTCATCCTGACCAGCATTCCGTCCGTGCCTTACCTCGAGGCGGCGCTGCTGCTGCGCGCCGAGCCGCAGCAGGCCTGGACGGACTCGCTGCTGGCGCAACGCCTGTACGTGCCCGAGCGCACCGCAGCCGAGCTGCTGGCCCAACTGCGCCAGGCGGGCGTGGTGACGGCCGCCGACGGATCCTCGGTGCGCTTCGCGCCGTTGCCGGAGCTGGCGGTGCTGCTCGACCGGCTGGCCGCGGTGTACACGGCGCACCTCATGACCGTCACGAACCTCATTCACTCGCGGCTCGAGCGGCGCGCGCATCAGTTCGCGGACGCTTTCCGCTTCCGCAAGGACAAGGAGTAGCCGTGGCAGCACTGATCTATGGCCTGTGCGCCGTGACCTCCATCACCTGCTTCGTGTTGCTGTTCCGAAGCTGGCGGGCCAGCGGCGCGCGGCTGTTGTTCTGGAGCGCGCTGTGTTTCGGCGCGTTGAGTGTCAACAACGTGCTGCTGGTGCTGGACCGCGTGGTGTTCCCGGTGGAGGTGGATCTCGGCTACCCCCGGCTCGTTGCAGCGCTGGTGGCCGTGCTGCTGCTGCTGTTCGGGTTGATCTGGGAGGAGGACTGACCATGCATGAAATCCTCACGGGCGCCGTCGCCATGGGGTGGCTGCTGGTCGGCGTCTTCTTCTTTCGTTTCTGGCGGCGCACGCGCGACCGCTTCTTCCTGTGGTTCGCGCTGTCTTTCTGGCTGGAATCGTTCAACCGCATCGCGCTGGGCATCGTGGATGGCGCCGGGGAGGACGCGCCGCTGATCTACGGCCTGCGCGTCGTCTCCTACGGCTTCATCCTGCTGGCGATCTGGCAGAAGAACCGCCCCCGTCGCTAGGAGGCGGCGCGGCTCAGAATTTCGGGATGTGCAGCGTTTTGCTGATCATCAGGCTGCCGGACAGCACGAACAGCAGCGACAGCGGATGGAAGTTCCAGGGGCCGATGTCGTACACGCCGCCCCAGATGCGGTCGCCCATGGCGCCCTGCCAGGCGGCAGCCGCCAGGATGCCGGTGAGGACCACGCTGGTCGGAATGGGCGTGCCTTCGAAATACTTCACCTTGCCGCTCTCGTTGCCTGCGAGCTGTTCGGCCGTCACGTTGTAGCGCGCCAAACGGCTGACGCCGCAGCAGACGAAGTACACCAGGGCCGCGGCGTCCCAGCCGCCTTGCAGGCCGGCGGCGAAGGCCAGCGCGGCCGGGGCCATGCCGAAGGAGATGACGTCGGAAAGCGAATCGAGCTCGCGGCCCAGCGCGGAGTGCTGGTGCCGGGCGCGGGCGATGCGTCCGTCCAGCACGTCGAAGATGAAGGCGGCGGGGGCCAGCGCAGCGGCGGCCATGAAGTGCGACATGTCGCGGCTGGCCATGAACGTCATCGCCAGCAGGATGGCGCCCACCCCGCAGGCCGCGTTGCCCAGCGTGAAGAAATCGGCCAGGTGGAATTCCCGGAGCATCGAGAAATGACGGGGTGCGCTGCGTTCCATGGAAGCCTCTTCGTTGTGGCCCCGACGATACGCACCAGCTAGGTGGCGGGCCGTAGTCGCGGGACATCCCGGAATGTAGTCGGGCGACTACGGGCCCACCGGGTTGCGTCTTCGTCGCGACCCGGCCTGCGGCCCATGCGCGCGCGCAGCCGCGCCCCGGCATGTGGAAACCCCGGTTTCCAGCCCGGCCGCAATCGCGTCCAATCGACCCATGCCTGCCAGCCGCGAAGCCATCGAATCTCCTTACGCCTGGGCGCGGCTCACCATGTCCCTGCTGCTCATGACCATCGGCGGGTCGGGCATGTACGCCGTCACCGTGGTGCTGCCGCACATGCAGCGCGACTTCGGCATCGACCGCGGCGCTGCATCGCTGCCGTACACGTTGACCATGATCGGCTTTGGCGTCGGTGGCATCGTGATGGGGCGGCTGTCCGACCGCTTCGGCGTCATGGTGCCGGTGATGATCGGCGCGGTCGGGCTGGGCATCGGTTTCATCGGCGCGGGACTGGCGCCGGGGCCGGTGCTGTTCGGGCTGATGCAGGGACTGTTCGTCGGGCTGCTCGGCACCTCCGCCACCTTCGCACCGCTGGTGGCCGACACCACGCGCTGGTTCGACCGCCGCCGAGGCATCGCGTTGGCGATCTGCATGAGCGGCAACTACACGGCGGGCGCCGCGTGGCCGCCGGTGATGCAGTACTTCATCGACACGGTGGGCTGGCGCCAGACCTATGTCGGCATGGGCATCTTCTGCGTGGCCAGCATGCTGCCGCTGGCGCTGTTCCTGCGGCGGCGGCCGCCGGCGCAGCAGTCCGCCGCGCCGGCCACGGCGGCCACGCCATCCACCGTGTCGGAGCGCCCGCTGGGCCTGTCGCCGAACGTGCTGCTGGGGCTGCTCTGCGTGGCCGGTGTCTCGTGCTGCGTGGCGATGTCGATGCCGCAGGTGCACATCGTCGCTTACTGTGGTGACCTCGGCTTCGGCGCGGCCCGCGGCGCGGAGATGCTGTCGCTGATGCTCGGGATGGGCGTGGTGAGCCGGCTGGTGTCGGGATGGATCTCCGACCGCATCGGCGGCCTGCGCACGCTGCTGCTCGGCTCGCTGCTGCAGGGGGTGGCGCTGCTGATGTTCCTGCCCTCCGACGGGCTCATGTCGCTGTACCTGGTGTCGGGGATGTTCGGGTTGTTCCAGGGCGGCATCGTGCCGGCCTACGCGCTGATCGTGCGCGAGTACTTCCCGCCGCAGCAGGCCGGCGCGCGCACCGGCACGGTCCTGATGGCCACGCTGCTCGGCATGGCGCTGGGCGGGTGGATGTCGGGCGCGGTGTTCGACCTGACCGGTTCGTACCGCGCCGCCTTCCTGAACGGCATCGCCTGGAACCTGCTGAACCTGGCCATCGTGGGCTCGCTGGTGTGGCGGGCGCACTCGCTCGGCCTCTTCGTCGGCTACGCCGCGGGAAGGCGGGCGGCTGCCTGATCTATAGTCGGCGGCCATGCAAGTCACCGACCGCCGCCGCTTGCTGCAACTGGCGGCAGCGACGGCCGCCGCCGGCTGGCTGCCGCGCAGTGCGTGGAGCCAGGTCCGCACGCGCGACAACCCCTTCACGCTGGGCGTCGCCAGCGGCTCACCGCTGGCGGATTCGGTGGTGCTGTGGACGCGGCTGGTCGCGCCGGAGCTGTCCGCCCAGCCCGTGACGGTCCGCTGGGAGCTGGCGCACGACGAAGCGTTTGCGCGCGTGCTGCACAGCGGGCAGGCCGAGGCGCTGCCGGAGCTGGCGCACTCGGTGCACGTGGAGACCGCCGCGCTGGCGCCGGACACCGGCTACTTCTACCGGTTCGTGTTCGGCGAGTGGACCAGCGCGGTCGGCCGCACGCGCACGCTGCCACGCCCGGATGCAGCGATGGCCCGCGTCCGGATCGCCTACGCTTCCTGCCAGCGCTGGGAGCACGGCTTCTTCGCCGCCTGGCGCCACATGCGCGAGGACGCGCCGGACTTCGTGCTGTTCCTGGGCGACTACATGTACGAATACGCCGGCGCCGCACGCTCCGTGCGCGCCACCGACGGCCCGGAAACCTTCACGCTGCAGCAGTACCGCAACCGCTACGCCCTGTACAAATCGGACGCCGACTTGCAGGCGATGCACGCGGCGTGCCCCTGGCTGTTCACCTGGGACGACCACGAAGTCTCCAACGACTATGCCGCGCTCAACGCGGGCGGCGGCGGACCGTCTCCCGATTTCCCGGCGCGGCGGGCCGCCGCCTACCAGGCGTATTACGAGCACATGCCGCTGCGCGCCTCCGTGCTCACGCGCGCGCTGCAGGGACTGGCCGGTGGCGCGGAGCTGCGGCTGTACGGTGAAGTGCGTTTCGGCACGCTGGCGCAACTGCTGCTGCTGGATGGCCGCCAGTTCCGCGATCCGCAGCCCTGCAGCCCGCCCGGTCGCGGATCGGTGACGCGCGATCCCGGGACCTGCGAGTCCTGGAACGATCCCTCCCGCACGATGTTGGGCGGCGCGCAGGAGCAATGGTTGGACATGCGACTCGGTGCCGGCGGCGCGGCATGGACGGTGCTGGGCCAAGGCACCCTGTTCGGCCAGCGCGACTTCCGCCCCGGCCCGGGCAAGATGCTCTGGAACGATGGCTGGGACGGTTATGCCGCCGCGCGCGGGCGCCTGGTGCAGGCGCTGCAGCAACAGCGCGCCGCCAACCCGGTGCTGTTCGGCGGCGACATCCACGAGAACTGGGTGGGCCAGGTCAAGGCCGACTACGACCGGCCGGAGAGCGACAGCGTCGGCGTGGAGTTCTGCGGCACCAGCATCACTTCGCGCGCGTTCGAGCCCGACAAGCTGCGCCAGCGCATGGCCGACAACCCGCACTTCGTCCATGCCGACGCCGAGCGGCGCGGCTACGGTATCGCCGACTTCACGCGCGGGCGGCTGCAGGTGCGGCTGCGCACGCTGGACGACGTCACCCGGCGCGACACGGCCGTGCGCACCGAGGCGGCCTTCGCGGTGGAGGCCGGCCGGCCGGTGGTGGAACGCGCCTGATGCGGCGCGCGCTCGCCCTCGTGGTCCTGGCATGGTGCTGCGCCTGCGGCGTGGCCGCGCAGCCGGTGCTGCAGCTGGGGACGCAGGACAGCTACGACCTGGGGCCGCATCTGGCCTACCTGGAAGACGAGACGGCGCGGCTGACGCTGGACGAAGTGTTGCAGCCGATGCAGCAGGCGCGCTTTCGGGCCGCGCGCAGCGATGGCCCCGCCGCCAACTTCGGCCTCACGCGGTCGGCGGTCTGGCTGCGCATCCAGCTGCATGCCGCTGCTGGCGCCGACCCCAACTGGTTGCTCGAACTGGCCTATCCCCCGCTGGACCACCTGGAGCTGTACGCGCCCGCTGCGGGCGGCGGCTGGTCGCGCCAGACCGCCGGCGACCTGGAACCCTTCGCCAGCCGCCCCGTGGCGCACCGTAACCACGTGCTGCCGCTGGCGCTGCCCGCGGGCACGACGAGCGTCGTCTACCTGCGGCTCACGTCGCAAGGAACCATTGCCGTGCCGCTGCGGCTGTGGCGCCCGGCCGCCCTGTGGAAGAACGACCAGGCCAGTTACGCGCTGCTGAGCCTGTACTTCGGGCTGCTGGCCGGCCTGCTGCTCTACAACCTGCTGCTGTATGTGTCGGTGCGCGACCCGGCTTACCTGATCTACGTGCTGTTCGTCGCCGGCATGGCGACGGCGCAGGCGGCGCTGACCGGGCTGGGCTACCAGTTCGTGTGGCCGGGCCAGATCTGGTGGAACAGCGTGGCGCCGCCGGTGGGCCTGTGCCTGGCAGCGGTCTTCGGCCTGTTCTTCGCGCGGCGATTCCTGGACAGCACGCACGGCATGCCGCGCACCGACCGCGTGCTGCTCACGCTGGCGGTCCTCTGGGCGGTGGCCGCGGCGACCGGCGTGGCGTTGCCGTACGTGGTGTCGACGTGGCTGGTCACGGTGCTGGCACCGGTCACCGTCGCCGCGCTCGTGATGTCCGGCGTGCTGGCCCTGCGCCGTGGCCACGGCGGCGCGCGGCACTACCTGGCGGCCTGGGCCTTGCTGCTGGTGGGCGCGCTCACCCTGTTCCTGCACAACACGGGGCTGCTGCCGTCGAACGCCTTCACCTCCAACTCGCTGCTGGTCGGGTCCGCGCTGGAAATGGTGCTGCTGTCGTTTGCCCTGGCCGATCGCATCAACGTGGCGCGCCGCTTCAAGGAGCAGTCGCAGGTGCGCCTGGCAGCCGAACACGCCATGGTGGAGGCGCTGTCCGCTTCGCAGGAGCAACTGCGCACCGTGCTGGAAGAGCGCGAGATCGTGCTGGAGAACTCCATCGTCGGCATCTGCTTCCTGTCGCCGGAAGGGCGCCTGCGCTGGGCCAATCGGGCGATGATGGAGATGTTCGGTTCGCAGGGAAAACCCATCACCACGATGGAGCCGTTCTACCTGTCGCGGCAGCAATACCTGGAGGTGGGCGGCGAAGTCGCCGCAGCGACCGCGCGGGGCGAAGTGTACGAACGGGAGCTGCCGGTGCAGCGCCTGGACGGCACCCGCCTGTGGATCCAGCTTTCCGGCAAGGCCGTCGGCGGTGACGTGCTGAACCAGGGCACGGTCTGGGTGATCCGCGACGTGACGCGCCGCAAGGACCTGGAGGAGCGGCTGCAGCACACGATGTCCGAGCGCGAGGCGATCCTGAACAACGCGGTGGTCGGCATCGTGCTGTCGGTGCGCCGCCGGCACGAGTGGGTCAACGAGAAGTTCGCCCGGATGCTGGGATATCCGCGCGAGGTGCTCACCGGCCAGGGCTCCGAGTACCTGCACCCGGACACCGAGAGCTGGGAGCGTTTTGGCGCGCAGGCGCGCCAGGCGCTGATCGACAGCGGCTCGTACACCTGCGAGATGCAGCTCAAGCGCCGCGACGGCGAATTGTTCTGGGTGCAGATGGGCGGCAGCTGCGTGCGGCCCCACGACCCGGACTCCGGCGTGATCTGGACCTTCCTCGACATCACCGACCGCAAGAAGTCGGAGGCCGAAATGCGCGAGGCGCTGGAGCAGCAGAAGGCATTGAACACGCTGCGCTCCCGCTTCGTCGCGATGACGAGCCACGAATTCCGCACGCCGCTGGCCGCCATCCTGTCCGCCGAGGAATTGTTGCGGCACTACGGCGACCGGTTGCCGCCGGAAGAGCGGCGCGAGACGCTGGACAGCATCGCCGCCGGCGTCCAGCGGATGTCGCGCATGCTGGACCGCGTGCTGCTGCTCGGGCGCGTCGATGCGCAGATGCTCGACTTCCAGCCGGCGCAGGTGGACTTGCGCACGCTGTGCCCGCAGCTGGTGCAGGAGGCACGGCAGCAACACGCGGAGGCCGCCAGCGAGGTGGTGTGCGACGTGGCGTCCGACGTCGCGCCGGGGCTCTACGACGAGAAGCTGCTGCGGCACATCTTCGGCAACCTGCTGTCGAACGCGATCAAGTATTCGCCGCAAGGCGGCCGGGTGGTGTTCGACGTGCGCCGGGAAGAGGGCGCCACCGTGTTCCGCGTGGCGGACCAGGGCATCGGCATCCCGCCCGACGAGATCGGCCACCTGTACGAGTCGTTCCATCGGGCCAGCAACGTCGGCGCGATCCAGGGCACGGGGCTGGGGCTGGCGATCGTCAAGAACGCCGTGGAGGTGCACCGGGGCACCATCGCCGTGGCAAGCCGGCTGGGTGCCGGCACGACCTTCACCGTCACGATACCGGCATCCTCGTAGGCCGGGTTCGGCCATGCCGACCCCGGCGCGGTGGTGTCACACCATCACTTCCAGCAGTCGATCCAGACCGCCCGAGTTGATGGCCACCATCGCCTGCTCGCGCACCTTCGGCTTGGCGTGATAGGCGACGGACAGGCCCGCTGCGCCCATCATCGGCAGGTCGTTCGCGCCGTCACCCATGGCGACGGCCTGCTTCGGCGAGATCCCCAGCCGGGCGCAGGTCTCCAGCAGCATCTTGCGTTTTTCCTCGCCATCGCAGATGTCGCCCCAGGGCTGGTCCACCATCCGGCCCGTCAACTCCCCGCAGTTGGGGCCGGATCGGATCTCCAGCACGTTCGAGCGCGTGTAGTCGATGCCCAGCCGGTCGCGGATCCGGTCGGTGAAGAAAGTGAAGCCGCCGGAGACCAGCAGCACCTTCATTCCCGCGGCCTTGCAGGCCCGCACGAGCGTCTCGGCGCCGGGGTTGAGTTGCAGGCGCTCGGTGTAGACCCGCTCCATGTCGGCGACCGTCACCCCTTCGAGCAGCCCGACGCGGCGGCGCAGGCTTTCCTTGTAGTCGGCGATCTCGCCGCGCATGGCCGCCTCGGTGATGGCGGCCACCTGCTCCTTCATGCCCACGGCATCCGCGATTTCATCGACGGATTCGATGTTGATCAGCGTGGAGTCCATGTCGAAGGCGATGAGCTTGAAGTCGGCCAGTTTCAGCGGCGGCGTGAAGCCCTGGATCTGGAGGCCGGGTGCGTATTCTTGGGAAGCCATGGCTGGATTCTCCGTCATCGACGCGGTCCAGGAACCGTCATCCCCGCGTTTCCCGTCATTCCCGCGGAGGCGGGAAACCAGGGCTTCCGCAGGCCCGTCGTGAACCCGGACCGGGACGGGCTGCCCCACCCAGGCCCGGTGCATTACGCCATCTGCATCCTGGCAACCACCGAAGGCCGGGGAAACATCATCGCGATCCCGGCTGCGGCGAGACCCACCACCATCGACCCGATGTACAGCCACGCATAGCTGCCGAAGCGGTCGTACAGCCAGCCGCCGATGAACGGGCCGAGCGCCATGCCCAGGCTGGACAGCAAGGTGGCGGCGCCGAGAACGGTGCCCTGGATGCGAGCGTCGAAGGCATCGCGCGCCAAGGCGGCGTAGAGCGGCATGGTGCCGCCGTATGCGGCCCCGAAGATGATCGCCACCGCGTAGAAGCCGCCCAGCTGGTTGACGGCGAGGTACGCCACCGCGGCGAACGCCTGCACCAGCAGGCCGACCACCAGCACCGGCTTGGCGCCCCACTTGTCCGCGGAGATGCCGAACAGCAAGCGGCCGCCGAGACCCGCCAGGCCTTCCATGCTGTAGATGGTGACGGCAGCCACCACCGGCAGGCCGCAGCCGATGGCATAGCTGACGGTGTGGAAGATGGGGCCCGAGTGCGCGGCGCAGCAGGCGAAGAAGGCGCCGCCCAGCACCAGGAAGGCCGGCGAGCGCAGCGCGTCACGCGCCGGCATGCCTTGCGTCGGGGCCGTGGGTCCCCGCGCCGCTGCAGCCGCCATCGGCACCGCGCGGATGAAGTGCACGAAGGGCAGCAGGAGCAGCCAGGTGCCGATGCCGATGCCCAGCATCGTGGTGCGCCAGCCGTACAGCGTGACGAGCCAGCCGGCCAGGGGTGCGATGGTCATCGGCGCGACGCCCATGCCGGCGCTCACCAGCGCGATGGCCAGCCCGCGCCGCTTTTCGAACGAGACGCTGGTGGCCGAAATGATCGGCGCGAAGAAGGCGCCGGCGGCCACACCGATGAGGATGCCGAAGGTCGCCTGGAACTGCAGCAGCGTCGCTGTCCGACTGGCCAGCACGCTCGCCAGCCCCAGCAACACGACGCCCGCCAGCACCACGCGGCGCGGGCCGTGGCGATCGCTCCATGCGCCCCAGCCGAAGCCGGAGAAGCCCATGGCCAGGAAGGCCAGGGTCATCGCCGCCGAAATGCCGGCGCGCGACCAGCCCGTGTCCGTTCCCATCGGCTCCAGGAACACGGCCAGCGAGAACACCACGCCGATGGCCACGCAGGTCATCAGGGCGCCGGCGGCGACCAGCGCCCAGTTGCGGTCGAGCGTGGGGAGGGAAGGGGACGAGGCAGGCATGGCGATCCTTGGTCAGTGCATGAACTGACGACGAACGAGGCGGGGCCGGATCGACATCCGGTCGTCGGAGCGGGGCTTCAGTTGCGCGCGGCCCTGGGGCGCCGCACGGCGCGCACCTTGCCGCTCTCGCCGCCGCCGCAATAGAGCAGGTCGCCGCCGTCGGCTTCCAGCCCGCTCACGCCCGTGCCTGCCGGCATTGCAAGCCGCTGAAGCACCTCGCCGCTTTGCGGGTCGACGCGGCGCAGTTCGCTTTCGTTCGCTTCCCAGGTCCCGTGCCACAGGTCGCCCCCCGCCCAGGTGACGCCGGTGACGAAGCGGTTGGATTCGATGGTGCGCTTGACGGCGCCGGTCCCCGGATCGATCTGGACGATCTTGCGGCCGCGGTAGTTGCCCACCCACAGGCTGCCCTCGGCCCATGTCAGGCCCGAATCGGTGCCTGCGCCCGGCGCGGGGATGGTCGCCAGCACCTTGCCGTCGGCCGGATCGATCTTGTCGATGCGCGATTCCGCGATCTGGTACAGGTGCTTGCCGTCGAACGCGGTGCCGGCGTCGCAGGCGACGTCGAGCTTGCGCGTCACTTCGCCGCTGGCCGGATCGAGGGCCACCAGCTGCGCCCCCAGCGCGGCCCAGACGCGGCTGCCGTCGTAACTGACGCCAGCCACGTTGGGCGCACCGGGGAAAGGGCCGTACTCGCGAACGATCTCCGCGGGCGTGGCGGCGGCTTCGGCCTGGCGGGTGAGGGTCTTGCTGCTCATGGCGATGCTCCTGGTGCAGCGCCTGGAACGGCGCGATGGGAGGACTCTAGGGAGTCGGCAGGAAAGCGGGGAGTAACAAGATTGTCGTGAAACCCGCCAGCGGCGGCGCCAGCCAGCGCCGGGACCGCGCCTGGCCGATGGCGCGCACCTGGCCGGTGGGCTGCAGGTCGGCCAGTGCGCGCTGGATGGTGCGCTGGCTGGCGTCCATGGCCAGGGACAAGGCGGAGGTCGACCACGCAGCGCCGTCCGACAGGAGCGCGACCAGCGCCGCCTGTTCGCCGGCAATGGGCGGCAGCAGCACGGCGACCGGAGCGGCGTCGTGCGGCCGCAGGACGAAACCATCGGCCGTGGCTTCGATGCGCGCCATGGGCTTGACCAATTCACGCAGGCGGCCGATCTCCACGCGCAGGCGGGCGCGATGGGTTTCGTCGGGGTGGCGCGTGCGAAAGGCGGTCGCGATCAGGGTGTCGCGCTTCACGTCCCGGGGCCAGGCTTCGGCCAGGGCGTGGGCCAGGGTGAACAGGACAGGGCGGCGGGCCAGCGGTTGCCATGCGCCCGCGTGCGCCAGGCCACGGCGGCACGCGTCGAGGACGAGCGCGCCGGACGAGAGCAGGGCCTCGACTTCGGTGAGGCGCAGGGTGTGGCCGATGCCATCCTGGACCCGGCGGGCGGCCGGGCGCGTGAGCGTGGCCTGGGCATCGGCGACTTCGGCGATGAGCGCCGGGATCGCCGCTTGCTGCGCCGACTGCGCTGCGCGTGCCAGGGCCGCCTCGGCGGAGGCGCAGTGCAGCGAGCGCAGCGCGAGTTCCGCCGCGGTCAGGTTCGCAACCGCGGCGAGCGTCGGCGGCAGCCGGGTCGTGTCGAGTGCTTCCATCATGGCCCTGGCCTCGTCCAGGCGGCCGACCAGAAGCTGCTGCCTGGCGGCGACCAGGCGGGCGTGCGCCGCATTGTCGCGGTCTCCGTGCCCTTCCAGGGTCGTCGTGGCCGCGGCCAGGGCGCGTGGAGAGCCACCGAGGTCACGCATGGCCAGCGCCACTTCGGCCTCGGCCACGACGCAGCGGGCCCGCGCGAGGTCTTCATGCGATCCGAATCCGCGGGCCGCACGGCGCAAAAGGTCCCGCGCGACCGGATGCTCTCCCAATTGCGCCATGGCGATGCCGCGCAGGGCCAGCGCCGGGGGATCGCCGCGCAGCGCGACGCGCTTGAGCGCGCCCAGCGCATCCCCCGCGGCGAGGGCGCGGGCGGAAGCGGCAATGAGCGAGTCCATGGGAACGAGGGTAGCGGATCGCCTGCGCTGCCGCTGAGCCGGCCCGGAGCGGGGCGTGAAGGGATGCGATGCACACGCGCTGCCGACGCAAGACGACGCAGGCCGCCCCATCCTCTCCTACAAACTTTCCATGCTCTGGAGCAAACCATTCGTACCTCATCTCTGGGGGTCCGATCGTCATGCACCTTGCTCGCTCGCTTTGCCTGTTGGCCTGCTTCCTCTCGCCGCTCGCCTTCGCACAGAAGCAGACGGTGTGCACGGTGACCATCAATTCGGCGGACGAGCAGAAGACCTTCCGCAAATACCTGCCCGCCGACAAGTACGACTTCGTGGAACTGGTGGAGCGCAACCGCAAGGACTGGCTGGGCTCCGCCTGCGAGCAGAAGGTGTCCTGCGACGTGCTGCTGATCTCCGGCCACCACGGGGAAGGCAACGTGTTCTTTTCCGATGCCCTGGACCGCGGCGAACACCTGCCCATCGCCGAACTGGAACGCGTGGCCTGTTCGGACTCCTGCCCCAGCCTGTTCGCCAACCTGAAGGAGGTCTACCTCTTCGGTTGCGACACCATGAATCCCCAGGCGCAGCACACGGTCAGCAGCGAGATCCTGCGCAGCTTCACCCGCGAGGGACGCTCGCCCGCCGAGGCTGCGCGGCTGACCAGCCAGTTGAAGGCGGAGCGCGGCGAAAGCAGCCGCGACCGGATGCGGCTGGTGTTCAAGGACGTCCCCGTGATCTATGGCTTCGCTTCGGCCGCGCCGCTCGGCGCTTCGGCCGCCGTCACGCTGAACCGCCACTTCCAGTCCTCCGGTGCCGGTGATGTGGGCAAGGGGCGCGTCAGCGCCGGCCTGCTGCGGCAGTTCGCGTCGCAAGGCCTGGTGGCCGGACGGGGCATGACCGCCGGCGATTCGCTGGCGGCCCTGCGCGGTGACGTCTGCTCGTTCTCGAATGACAGGATGACGACGGCGCAACGGCTGGATTCCGTGCACAAGATCATGCAGCGGCCGGTGGCGGAGTCGCGCCTGCTGCTGGATCGCATCGAGCATTTCGCCAAGACGCTCGACGCCGACTCGCGCAGGAAACCCGAAGTTGCGCAGGCCATCGAGCGCATCGCGCGCGACACGGTCACTCGGGACCGCTATCTCGCCTTCGCCCGCGACGCGGACCAGCCCGACACCCGCGCGCGCATGATCGGCGTGGCGCATGCGGTCGGCTGGTTGAACGCCCAGCAGCGCCGCGACGAGTTGCTGCAGATGATGGGCGAGATGCTCGCGCAGAAGTCGGTGGCCGGCACCGACGTGGGACTGGCCTGCACCTTGAACAAGGATGGCGCGCTGGATGGCGCGCTCGACCGGCTGGCGCGACCGGGGCAAGCCGACTCGGTCGGGCATTCCGCGGTCCTGGCCTGCATGGGCAGCACGGAAGCGCGAACGCAAGCCTTGAAGGGCCTGGTCAGCCCGGACGATGCCGATGTGCGCGTGGCGCAGTTCTACCTGCGGCACCGCCCGATCACGGATGCCGACGAACTGCGCGCCGTGACGCGGGCCATCGCCGGCATGAACGGGTTCGAAGCGCAGGCGCGTGCACTCGACGTGCTCGCACGGCACTACCTGTCCGACCGCGGCAGCGTGGAAATCCTGAAGCAGCTGTTTGCCAGGACCCCGGCCTGGGCGGTGCAGAACGCGATCGCCGGTGTCCTGTTGCGCGCCGATCCGAAGGCCGCCGCCCACCCGGATGTGCTGCGCACACTGCGTGAATACCGCCTGAAGTCGTTGCCCGAGGGCAACATGGTGGACGCGCTGATCGAGCGCCTGAAGTTGTCCTGAGCGCGAGACCTGCAACAGCAGGTTTTTCCCTTACAAAACCAAGCGCGTCCGTACGTGCTGTGGAATACTCGCGCGTCACCGCGCAGTACCTCCGCAGTACCCATGCCACAACCCTTTTCCTTCATCAGCAAGGTGTTCGCCGCCTGCCTGGGCATTGCCGTTTCGGCGAGTGCCATCGGCGCGCCGCGGACGGTGTGCACCATCACGGTCAATTCGCCCGACGAGAGGGAGAGCTTCCGGCGCAATCTTCCGCCCGGTGACTACCGCTTCGTCGAGCTGGTCGAGCGCGGCCGCCCCGACTGGCTGGCATCGGCGTGCCAGCAGAAGGTGCAGTGCGATGCACTCATCATTTCCGGGCATTTCGACGGCGGCACCGAGTTCTACACCGACCGCCACGACAACAGCGAGTACCTGTCGGTCGAGGAGATGGAGCGGGCTTCGTGCAGCGACTCCTGCCCCGGCGTGTTCTCCCAGCTCAAGGAGGTCTACCTCATGGGCTGCAACACGCTGAAGACGGAGGCGCGCCAGACCGTCACCGAGGACATCGTGCGCGGACTGCTGCGCTCGGGGCATACGCCGGCGGATGCTTCGCGGGTTGCCGGGATCCTGGGTGAACAGCACGCCGGCACCAACCGGGACCGGATGCGCGCCATCTTCAAGGACGTGCCCGTCATTTACGGGTTTTCGTCGCTGGCGCCGCTCGGCCGCACCGCCGGGCCGCTGCTGGACCGCTACTTCCAGTCGGCGGCCGTTCCCGAGATCGGCAGCGGCCAGGTCAGCAGCAAGCTGATGGCTGCCTTCTCGAACACTGCATTGACCGTCACCCCCGGCTTGTCGGACGCGGAGTCGAAGGCGACGTTGCGTCGCGACGCCTGCCAGTTCGTGGACGACCGGCTGTCGGCGTCGCAGAAGGTCGCCTTCATGCACGAGGTGCTGCAGCGGGACATGGCCGAGGTGCGCATGCTGCTCGGGCACCTCGAGCGCTTTGCCGCCTCCATCCCGCCCGTGCAGCGCGTGGCCGGGAGCACCGCCGCGGCTTTCGCGAAGATCGCCGGCGACCAGGGCACGCGCGGCCGCTACCTCGAGGCGGCGCGCGATGCGGACGAAGCGTCGGTGCGCACGCGGATGATGGCGCTGGCCACCAACGTGGGCTGGTTGACGCCGGCGCAGGAGCAAGCCGAGTTCATGCGCACGATCGCCGACCACGTCGCCCGTGGCCGCGTCGGCCGGGACGAAGTGGACCTCGCGTGCGGGCGGGGCCGCCAGGATGGACAGGACCCGGCATTGCGCACACTGGCCACCGGCGTGCTCAAGTCCGGAAAGATCGCGCAGGCCGCGGCGATGGCCTGCCTGGGAAGCGCGGAGGCGCATGCGCGCGTCGTGCGCGCGGTCACGAGCACCGATGCCGACGAGATCACCATCGCGCAGGCGTACCTGCGCCATCGGCCGCTGGCCGACGTCGGGGAGGTGCGCTCGGTCGCCTCCGCGATCTCCCGCATGCCGGCTTCCGCGGCCCAGGTGCGCGCGATCGAAACGCTGGCGCAGCAACGCGTGTCCGACCCCGAGAGCCTGCGCGCGATCGCGGCCTTGTTTCCCCTGGCGAAATCCGTGCAGGTGCAGCGGGCGATCGCGGGCGTGTTGATCCGCTCCGACTACCGGGTCCTCGGACAAGCGGACCTGGCACGCTCGCTCAAGCAGCACCGCCTGAAGTCGCCGGACGGCAGCGACGTGATCGACGCGCTGCTGCGGGTGCTGCAGGCGGGGTGACGCGGGGCGATGGACGACGCCGCAACTGCCGTCTTCGTCGAGCGGGTCGCCTGCATCAGCTGCGGCGGCGGGACGCTGCAGGAAGTCTGTGCGGGCCGGTTCGACGAAGGCGCGGTCGAGCGCTTCATCCGCGAGGATCCTTGGGGCGAGCATCCCGCTCCTTTCCTGCGCGGCCAGCGGTGGTCGTATGTCGCATGCCAGGATTGCGACATGGCGTTCCATCGCTACGTCCTCGCGCCGGACTGGAGCGAACGCCTGTTTTCCCGCTGGATGTCGCAAGAGGCCATCGCGGCTTTCGAGAAGACATTGAAGACGCCCCCGAACAAGTTTCGCAAGGCCGGGGAGCACACGGCGCACGTGCTGCGCATCGAGAAGCTCACGCGCGTCCTGCGCGGATCGCAGCCGACCCGGGTGCTGGACTTCGGTTGCGGCTATGGTGAGTTCCTGTCGATGTGTTTCCTGTACGGCTTCGACGCCTGCGGGGTGGACCGGTCTGCCGCCAAGCGCGACAACAACACGTATTCCAGGGTGTTCGCCGAGATCGACGACGTTGCGGCGATGGCGCCGTTCCATGCACTGACGCTGTTCGAGGTGCTCGAGCACCTGGTCGAGCCGCAAGCCCTGATGCTCCGGCTGCGTGACCTGCTGGCCACCGGCGGCATCCTGGTGCTGGAGACGCCCGATTGTTCGGGCGTGCGCAAGATCGAGACGCGCGAGGAGTACGCCAGGATCCACCCGCTCGAGCACCTCAACGGCTTCACGCCGGAGACGCTCAAGGGCTTCGCGGAACGGCTCGGATTCGAGTCGATCACCAGGCCGATCGCCTGCGTGACCAGCGACCTGGACCGGGTGGCGAAGAGCCTGCTCCACCCCCTGGTCACGCCCACGACGCGGCAGTACTTCCGCAAGCGGTAGCCGCGCCGCGCATCAGCGCGTGCCCGCGCCCACCAGCATCTCGCACGGACCGACGAAGCCTTCCCCGGCCTGGTACTGGGCCAGCGCCTGCTCGATCTCCCGCCAGGTGTCCGCGCGGCCGGCGTCATCCATGCCGGCCAGCATCTGGTGCAGTGCGCCGAAGGACTCGCGTTCGAAGCGCACGCATTCCGCCGCCGTGGGCAGCCGCACCGGGGAGTCGACGCGGCGGACTTCGACATCGCGAAATCCCGCCTGCTCCAGCGTGCGCTGGAGCACGCCCTCGCCACCGAGCGAAAACGGGCCGGGCTGGCCCGGCAGCGGCGGCGGCAGTTGCGCGCGGCGCCGGATGATGCCGACCGGCACGGAGAAGAACGCATTGCGGTCCGGCGTGGAATAGACGATGGCGGCGAAGCGGCCACCCGGCCGCAGGGCGTGGCGGATGCCGGCCAGGGCCCGCTGCTGGTCGGGAAAGTAGATCAGGCCCACGCGCGAAATGGCCGCGTCGAACGAGCCCGCGGGCAACTGGTCGTGGCGCTCGCCGTCCAGTTCCTGCGTCTCCACGTTGCGCAGCCCCTCGCGCCGCGCCGCGGCCTGGGCGTAGCGCAGGATGGCGGGCGAAATGTCGGTGGCCAGCACATACCCGGCGGAGCCCGCGCGGCGCGCGGTGACGAGGGTCTGCTCGCCGGCGCCGGCGGCGATGTCCAGCACGCGCGCGCCGGGGCCCACGCCGGCCATGTCGAGCATCACGTCGGTCGCCGGGCCGAGCCAACGGGACAGCAAGGGCCCCCACCGGTCCCACGCTTCGGCGGCCGACTCCCATTGCGAGCGGGTGCTCTGGCGGAACTTGTCCGGATCGAAGGTTGCGGGTGCCGGGGCGGCGAGGGTTTCAGCCATGGTGATCTCCTGGGTTCGGCGCGACATGCGCCGGTGCTGGCAAGGTTCGCGCCTTGGGCGCGCGCCCTCAAGTCCAGAATCTGGAGTTCACGGCAGCCCCCGACCTGCCTACACTGCCCGCATGATCGATTACCTCCAGTTCTGCACCGTGGCGCGCGGCGCCGAGGTGCTCGGCGAGCTGTGGACGCCGCTCGTGGTGCGCGAGCTGCTGTGCGGCAGCCATCGCTTCAACGACATCCATCGTGGCGTGCCTCGCATGTCGGCCACCCTGCTGTCGCAGCGGCTGCGCAAGCTCCTGGCCATCGGGGTGATCGAGCGGCGCAAGGCCGACCACGGTTGGGAGTACCACCTGACACCGGCCGGAGAGGAACTGCGCCCGATCGTGGTGGGCATCGGCGAGTGGGGCGCGCGCTGGATCGGCAGCCGGCTGCGCCGCGAACAGCTCGACGCGGGTTTCCTGATGTGGGACATCCGGCGGTTCGCGCGCATGGAGGAGTTCCCGGTCGACCGGCGGGTGGTGGTCCACTTCCGCTTCCGCGATGCGCCGGCGGCCGAGCGGAACTGGTGGCTGGTGGTGGAGAACCGCGCGGCCGACCTGTGCCGCGACGACCCGGGCCACGACCTGGACGTGGTCGTCGACAGCACGCTGCGGGCGCTCACCGAAGTGTGGACCGGAGACAGCGAGCCCAACGAGCAGATCCGCGCCGGCGCGATCAGCGTGGCCGGTGGCGGGCGGCAGGGGCAGCAGCTGTGGAAGTGGCTGGGGAGGAGCTTGTTTGCGCCGACGCGCAGCCTGGCTCGGGCGGGCTGAAAGCGGACAGCCGGACGCAGAAGGCGCAGAAGTTACGCAGAAGACGCAAAAGGACATCCATTTTCCTGGTTTCTTCTGCGTGTTCTGCGTGCGCAGCTTCCGCGTCTTCTGCGTCCGGCTGTCCGATCCCGCTTTTCAGGCCGTCTCGGCAATTTTGGGCTGCCCGAGTGCCCGCAGCGTGTCGCGGACCATCTGTGCGCGGTCCTTCACTTCGACCAGCGCCTTCTCGATGCGCAGCTTGTCGTTGCCGGCCAGCTTGATGTGCTTGTTCTTCTGCACCAGGTGGATGATCGCCATCTGGTCGATCGGCGGATTCGGCTTGAAGGTGATGTGGATCACCGTCGGCGCCGCATCCACCTTCACCACGCCATAGGGCCGCGCCAGCACGCGCAGCCGGTGCACGTCGATCAGCGTCTGCGCCTGCGGGGGCAGCTTGCCGAAGCGGTCGACGATCTCCTCCAGCAAGGTGTCGATCTGGTCCACCGTCTTCGCCGTGGCCAGTTTCTTGTAGAAGGAAAGCCGCAGGTGGACGTCGCCGCAGTAGTCGTCCGGCAGCAGCGCGGGCGCATGCAGGTTGATCTCGGTGGTCACCTGCAGCGGCGCCAGCAGGTCCGGCTCCTTGCCGGCCTTCAGTGACCGCACCGCTTCGGACAGCATCTCGTTGTACAGCTGGAAGCCGACCTCCAGCATGTTGCCGCTCTGGTTCTCGCCCAGCACCTCGCCGGCGCCGCGGATCTCCAGGTCGTGCATCGCCAGGTAGAAGCCGGAGCCCAGCTCCTCCATCGCCTGGATGGCGTCGAGCCGTTGCGAGGCCTGCTTGGTGAGGCTTTCGATGTCCGGCACCATCAGGTAGGCATAGGCCTGGTGATGGCTGCGGCCGACGCGGCCGCGCAGCTGGTGCAGCTGCGCCAGGCCGAACTTGTCGGCGCGCGCGATCACGATCGTGTTGGCGGTCGGCACGTCGATGCCGGTCTCGATGATGGTCGAGCAGAGCAGGACGTTGTGGCGCTGCTGCACGAACTCGCGCATCACCCGCTCCAGCTCCCGCTCGGGCATCTGCCCGTGCGCCACCGCGATGCGCGCCTCGGGCAGCAGGCGCTCCAGCGCCTCGCGCCGGTTCTGGATGGTCTCCACCTCGTTGTGCAGGAAGTAGACCTGGCCGCCGCGCTTCAACTCGCGCAACACCGCCTCGCGGATGACGCCCGCGCCCTCGTTGCGCACGAAGGTCTTGATCGCCAGCCGCCGCTGCGGCGCGGTCGCGATCACCGACAGGTCGCGCAGGCCTTCCAGCGCCATGCCCAGCGTGCGCGGGATCGGCGTGGCCGTCAGCGTCAGCACGTCCACCTCGGCCCGCAGCGCCTTGACCGCCTCCTTGTGGCGCACGCCGAAGCGGTGCTCCTCGTCGATGATCAGCAGGCCCAGGTTCTTGAACCTGGTGGATTGCGACAGCAGCTTGTGCGTGCCCACCACGATGTCGATGCTGCCATCGGCCAACCCCTTGAGCGCGGTGTTGATCTCCTTGGTGGAGCGAAAGCGGCTCATCTCCGCCACCTTCACCGGCCACTTGCCGAAGCGGTCGACCAGCGTCTGGAAGTGCTGCTCCGCCAGCAGCGTGGTGGGCGCGAGGAACGCGACCTGCTTGCCGCCCGTGATGGCGATGAAGGCCGCGCGCAAGGCCACCTCGGTCTTGCCGAAGCCGACGTCGCCGCAGACGAGCCGGTCCATGGGACGCGGCGACACCATGTCCTGGATCACCGCGTGGATCGCCGCGTTCTGGTCCGGCGTCTCCTCGAACCCGAAGTCGTTGGCGAAGGTTTCGTAGTCCTGCGCGGAAAAGCGGAAGGCGTGGCCTTGCCGCGCCGCGCGGCGTGCGTACAGGTTCAGCAGTTCGGCGGCGGTGTCGCGCACCTGTTCGGCCGCGCGCCGCTTGGCCTTCTCCCACTGGCCCGAGCCCAGGCGATGCAGCGGTGCCTCGTCCGCGCCGACGCCCGTGTAGCGGCTGATCTGGTGCAGCTGGCTGACCGGCACGTACAGCGTGGCCTTGTCGGCGTATTCGAGGTGCAGGAACTCGGTGCTGCCCTGGCCGACGTCCATGCTCATCAGGCCCCGGTAGCGGCCGATGCCGTGCTGTGCATGCACGACCGGGTCGCCGACGTTCAGCTCCGACAGGTCCTTGATCAGCGCCTCGACATCGCTGATCTGCTCCTGCTTCTTGCGCCGCCGCGCTGTCGGCGCGCTGGCGAACAGCTCGGTCTCGGTGACGAAGTCGACCGCTTCCTCGGCCCAGGAGAAGCCGCTGGCCAGCGCGGCCGTCGCGATGCCCAGCTTCTCGTCGCTGGCCAGGAACTCTTCCAGCGAATCGAAGGCCGGCAGCGTCAGGTGGCTGGCGCGCAGGAAGTCCAGCAGGCTTTCGCGCCGCCCCGCGCTTTCGGCCAGCACCAGTACCTGGTTGGGCGTGCGCTGGGTGTGCTCCTTGAAGCGGGCCAGCGGGTCTTCGGCGCCGCGGACCACGGAGAGTTCGGGCAGCTGCTGGAAGGCACCCTCACCCCAACCCTCTCCCGCAAGCGGGAGAGCGGGCGAAGAAACTCCCTCTCCCGCTTGCGGGAGAGGGCGGGGGTGAGGGCCGCGCAGCGCCAATTGCGCATGCTCATTGGCGCGCGTGTAGAACTGCTCCGCGCTGAGGAACAGCGATTCCGGCGGCAGCACCGGCCTTTCGGGGTCGCCCTGCAGCAGGCGGTAGCGGTCGCGGGTGTCCTGCCAGAAGCGCTGGAACGCGGGTTCCAGCTCGCCGTGCAGCACCAGCGTGGACTGCGCGCCGAGGTAATCGAACACCGTGGCGGTCTCTTCGAAGAACAGCGGCAGGTAGTACTCGATGCCGGCGGTGGCCACGCCGTTGCCCATGTCCTTGTAGATGCGGCTCTTGGTCGGGTCGCCTTCCAGCAGTTCGCGCCAGCGGCTGCGAAACCGGGCCCGCGCGTCCTCGTCCATCGGGAACTCGCGGCCGGGGAGCAAGCGGACTTCGGGGACGGGGTAGAGGCTGCGCTGCGAATCCGGATCGAAGGTCCGGATCGAATCGACCTCGTTGTCGAAGAGGTCCACGCGAAAGGGGACCGGCGAGCCCATCGGGAACAGGTCGATCAGGCCGCCGCGCACGGCGTACTCGCCGGGACTGACGACCTGGGTCACGTGGTTGTAGCCGGCCAGCGTGAGCTGGGCCTTCAGCCGCGCCTCGTCCAGCTGCTGCTGCACGCGGAACTCGAAGGTGTAGCCCGCCAGGAAGCTCGGCGGGGCGACGCGGTACAGCGCGGTGCTCGCGGGCACGAGCACGAGGTCGGCCTCGCGCTGCAGGATGCGCCACAGCGTCGCCAGCCGCTCGCTGATCAGGTCCTGGTGCGGCGAGAACTGGTCGTAGGGCAGCGTCTCCCAGTCGGGAAACAGGGCCGTGCGCAGGCCGGGCGCGAAAAAGGCGATCTCGTCCAGCAGTCGCTGCGCGTCGTTGGCATCGGCCGTGACGATGGCCGTGAGGCGGCCCTGCTGTTGTTCGCGTTGGGCCAGCCGGGCCAGCAGCAGTGCGTCAGCGGAGCCGACCGGCCGGGGAAGGGCCATGCGCCGGCCGGGCGAGAGCTTGGGTAATTCCATGAAGTGGGTGAGACCGGAAATGCAAAACACCCCGCTCCTGGAAAGGGTGGGGTGTGGACGCATTGTAGGGGGAACCACGCGGCTTAGAATGATTCGGACATTCCATGAACACGAGCGCACCCGCCCCACGGTATTTCGCCCTCATTCCATGCGCCGGCCTCGGCAGCCGGGCCGGCACGGCCGGCCCCAAGCAATACGAACGCGTAGCCGGCCAGCCGATGGTGTGGCACACGCTGTCGGCGTTCGCCGGCGTCAAGCGCATTGCCCGCACGCTGGTCGTCGTGGCCCCCGGCGACGGCTTCTTCGAACGCAACCCCACGACGTCCGCGCTGGTCGTCCCGGTCGGCGGGCCGACCCGGGCCGCCACGGTCACCAACGGCCTGCGCGAGCTGCGCCGCGCCGGCGCGGTGGACAACGACTGGGTGCTGGTGCACGACGCGGCGCGCTGCCTGGTCACCCCCGAACTCATCGACCGCCTGATCGACGCCTGCGATGGCGACGAGGTCGGCGGCCTGCTGGCCCATCCGCTGGCCGACACGCTGAAGATAGGCGAGGGCGGCCGCGTGGCCGGCACCATCGACCGCGCGGACAAGTGGCAGGCGCAGACGCCGCAGATGTTCCGCCTGGGGATGCTGCGCCAGGCGCTGGAGGGCGTGGCCGACCGCATCACCGACGAGTCCAGCGCCATCGAGGCGATGGGGCTGAAGCCGCTGCTGGTGGAAGCGGGCGGCCAGAACTTCAAGGTCACGTACCCGGAAGACTTTGCCATGGCGGAGGCCGTCTTGCGCGGCCGCCGCTGAAGCGATGGAACTGCGCGTCGGCGAAGGCTGGGACACGCACGCGCTGGTGCCCGGCCGGCCGTTGGTGCTGGGCGGCGTGGCGATTCCTTTCGAGCGCGGCTTGCTCGGTCACTCCGATGCGGATGCCTTGCTGCACGCGATCACCGATGCCTTGTTCGGCGCCGCCGGGTTGGGGGACATCGGGCGGCATTTTCCGGATACCGACGATGCCTTCCGCGGCGCCGACTCAGTTGCCTTGTTGAAGGAAGCGGCGGCGCGCGTGCGCGCCCAGGGCTGGACGATCGCCAACGTCGACAGCACCGTGATCGCGCAGGCACCGAAACTCGCGCCGCACATTGAAGCGATGCGCGCCCGCATCGCGCAGGCGCTGGAGATTGCGCCCGCGCAGGTCAACGTGAAGGCCAAGACGGCGGAGCGGCTGGGCCCGGTGGGGATGGGGCAGAGCATCGAGGCGCGGGCGGTGGTTCTGCTGGTGAAGCAGTAGGGAGTGCATGGGGAGCCCTGGGTCCCCGCCTGCGCGGGGATGACGGAGAGGGGGCCGGGATGACGTCTACTATGCCGTCGCTTCGCGCGCCGCCGCTGCCCTGCGCTCCGCTTCCGCAGCACCGCCACCCGGCACCGGCGGCATCTGCCTCGGACGCTGCAGCTTGATGTGGGCAGCCAGGCCGCCGGAGGTGGTGTTGGCCAGGGCGAAGATGCCGCCCATGCGCTGCACCGTCTTGTCGACGATCGCCAGGCCCAGCCCCGCGCCGGTGGCCGCCGTGCGTGCCGCGTCGCCGCGGAAGAAAGGCTTCACCAGGTTCGGCAAGGCATCGGGAGACACGCCCATGCCGTGGTCGCGCACCTTCAGCAGCACCCATTCGTTGCGCGCGCGCGCGGCGATGTCCACCACCGCCACGCCCGTCTCCGGCGTCTTGCCGTAGCGCCGCGCGTTTTCCAGCAGGTTGCTGATGACGCGCGCCAGCTCCACCTCGTCGGCGAGCACCTGCACGTTCTTCGGCAGGTCCAGGTTCACCCGGATGTCGCCGTGGTCCTCGATGGCGTACATGCACGCCTCGATCACGTCGTTCAGCACCACCGGCTTCAGCTCCGCGTGGTCCGGCCGCGCGTAGTCGAGGAACTTGTCGATGATGGCGTCGAGCTGGTCGATGTCGGCCGCCATGTGGTCGCGCGCATCGGCGTCCACCACGCTCATCTCGGTTTCCAGCCGCAGGCGCGCCAGCGGCGTGCGCAGGTCGTGCGAGATGCCGGCCAGCATGACGGCGCGGTCCTGCTCGATCTTGGCAAGCTGCTGCGCCATGCGGTTGAAGCCGATGTTCACCTCGCGGATTTCGGAGGTCACGGCCTTCTCGTCGAGCCGGCTGGCGTCGAAGTCGCCGTCGCGCACGCGGCTGGCGGCAAACGAGAGCTGCTTCAGGGGACGGTTGATCAGCCGCGCGATCACCGCCGCGCCCGCCAGCGACAACGCCGCCGCCGTGATCAGCCAGACCAGCCAGGTCTTGCCGCCGACTTGCGAAAACTTGGTCCGGTCCAGCAGCATCCAGTAGTCGTCGCGGTCGATCCTGAACCCGATCCACAGGCCGTCGTCCCCGTTCATGGCGCTGGCCATCACGGTGCCGCTGCCCAGCCGGCTCGCCAGCTCGTCGACGATGCGCTGGTCGATCGCACTGGCGTTGAGCGGCGTGAACTTGTCGACCGGCTCGCGCGGCAGGATGCGCACGCCTTCCTGGTCGGCCAGGGTCTTGATGAGCGAGACCCGCGCGATGGGGTCGGCATGGACCAGCGCCGCGCGGCTCAGGTTCACCAGCGATGCGATCTGCTGCGCCGTCTGCACCGCGCGCGGTTCGAATTCGAGCTGGCGGAAGGTCTGCAGCCAGGCCACGATGGACCCGATCAGCAGCAGCGACAGCAGGAAGAAGGTGCGCCAGAAGAGCGACAGCCCCAGCCGCGGCCGCATCTCGAGAGGTGCGGGCGCGGTTTCCAGGGGGGCCGGGCTGGTGGCCTCGAGTTGGGTGGTGACGCCGCGGATCATGACCTCGTCATTCTGTCACCCGCTGCCACCGGGCTCGTATCAACCCGCTCCGTCCGGCACGAAGACGTAGCCCACGCCCCACACCGTCTGGATGTAGCGGGGCGACGCCGGGTCGGCCTCGATGAGCTTGCGCAGGCGCGAGACCTGCACGTCCAGGCTGCGGTCGAAGGGCTCGAACTCGCGGCCGCGGGCCAGTTGCGCCAGCTTCTCGCGCGACAGCGGCTGGCGCGGGTGCCGCACCAGCGCCTTGAGCATCGCGAATTCGCCGGTGGTCAGGGGCAGCTCCTCGCCGTTCTTGCGCAGGGTGCGGGCACCGAGGTCGAAAGCGAAGGGGCCGAACGACACCACCTCGTTGTCGGAGGAGGGCGCGCCGGGCGCTTCCTGGGCCGGCCGGCGGCGCAGCACGGCGTGCACCCGGGCCAGCAGCTCGCGCGGGTTGAAGGGCTTGCCGAGGTAGTCGTCGGCGCCGACTTCCAGGCCGACGATGCGGTCCACGTCCTCGCCCTTGGCGGTGAGCATGATGATCGGGGTGCGGTCGTTGGCGGCGCGCAGGCGCCGGCAGATCGACAGGCCGTCCTCGCCGGGCATCATCAGGTCCAGCACGATCAGGTCCGCGGTTTCCCGCAGCATCAGCCGGTTGAGCGCCTTGCCGTCTTCCGCGAGGATGACTTCGAAGCCTTCCTGCGTCAGGTAGCGGCGCAGGAGGTCGCGGATGCGCGCGTCGTCGTCGACGACAAGGATCTTGTCGGTGCGGGCTGCTGCTTGCGTCATGGTTCTCCTGGGGCCTATTTGTAACAGCGCCGATTCTGCAGGGCTACACAGCCGGATTGCGGGTTTTCACGGGTGCTTTTCACACCGTTACAAATGTTGCCCCAGCCGTGCGCCATTGACACGATGGATGTGAACCTCGGCGCCGGGCCGCCGTTTCCAGAAGATGAGAACCTGCCCTGTGCAGAATCGCCCCGGCTCTCCAACCAGAAGAAGAAGCATGAATACCACCCGAACCTTCCTCGCCGCGTGCCTGCTGGCCGCCGGCGCCGCGCAGGCGCAGGTCGCCGCCGTCGCGCCGCCGCAGAACGTGCTGCAGCTGCAGGCCAGCGGCACCGTCGAAGTGCAGCAGGACCTGCTGATGCTCAATCTCACGACGGCGCGGGATGGCACCGATCCGGGCGCCGTGCAGTCCCAGCTGAAGACGGCGCTCGACGCGGCGCTCATGGAAGCCAAGAAGAACGTGCAGCCCGGCCAGCTGGACGTGCGCACCGGCAACTTCGCGCTCTATCCGCGCCACAACAAGGAAGGACGCATCTCCGGCTGGACGGGCACGGCGGAACTGGTGCTGGAGGGTCGTGACTTCGCCCGCATCACCCAGACCGCGGGTCGGATCACCACCATGACGCTGGGCGGCGTGAGCTTCGGCCTCAGTCGCGAGCAGCGGGAGCGTGTCGAACGCCAGGCGCAGGCCACCGCCATCGAAAGCTTCAAGGCGCGCGCCGGCGAACTGGCCAAGGGTTTCGGCTTTTCCGGCTACACGCTGCGCGAGGTGTCGGTCAACGCCAGCGACCCCGGCTTCCAGCCGCGCATGCGGATGATGGCGCAGGAGGGCCGCGTGGCTGCGGCGGATGCTTCGGTGCCGGTGGAACCCGGCAAGAGCGCGGTGGTCGTCACCATCTCGGGCTCCGTGCAACTGCGCTGAGCGCCGGCCGGCACCGCGCGGCCCATCATTTCGGCGCTGCAGTCCGACAAGCGCGGCCGTCGGCTGGCCCTAAGCTCGTCGGATGTCCGCCGTCCTGCCAGAAACCACCGAGGAGGAAACACCCGACGCGCCCCCTGCGTCGGCGGAGTTCTTCATCGTGATGAACCAGGGTTCCGGTTCCGGCGAGAAGGACGAGGTCCGCCAGGCCATCGAGCAGGTGCTGGACGGTGCGTCCCGGCGCTACCGCTTCGTGGACGTGCAGCCCGGCCGGATCCTGGCGGCATGCCAGCAGGCGGCCCGCCTGGCCAAGGACGAACACGGCATCCTGGTCGCGGCGGGCGGCGATGGCACCATCAACTGCGCCGCGCAGGCGGCCTTCACGCACGACGTGCCGATGGCAGTGATCGCGCAAGGCACGTTCAACCTGTTCGCGCGGCAACTCGGCCTGGCCCTGGAGGCAGCGGAGGCCACGCGCATGCTGCTGGCCGCGCGCCCGGAGCCGGTGCAGGTGGGCTGGGTCAACCAGCGCCTCTTCCTGGTCAATGCCTCGGTGGGGCTGTATCCCAAGTTGCTGGCCGATCGCGAGCAGGTGAAACACAAGCTGGGGCGCCGCCGCTGGATCGCCATGCTCGCGGCGCTCAAGAGCCTGCTCGAATGGCACCGGCAACTGGTGCTGGAGGTCGAACTGGACGGACAGCTGAAGCAGGTCCGGACGGCCAGCGTCTTCGTCTGCAACAACCGCGTGCAACTGCAGCGCATCGGCATCGCGGACGACATCGTGGCGCAGGTCGGGGAGGGCCGCCTGGCCGGGGTGACGGTGCGTTCGATCGACCTGTGGGCCAAGCTGCGCATGATGGCTTACGCGATGGCCGGGCGGCTGGGCGACGAACGCGGGGTGGATTCGTTCACCCTGCGGACGCTTTCGGTCGGCTCCCGCCGCGTGCGCCGCATGACCGTGGCCACCGACGGGGAGGTGCAGAAGATGCAGTTGCCGCTGCGCTTCACGGTCGCGCCGCGGCCGCTGCGCGTGATGCTGCCGCCGGCGGAGCAGAGGCTGCCGGCCGAATGACGGTTCTCCTGCACATCTCGGACACGCACTTCGGCACGGAAGAGCCGCCGGTGGTGGCCGCCGTGCAGCAACTGGTGCGCGACGAGAAGCCGGACATCGTGATCCTGAGCGGCGACATCACGCAGCGCGCCCGCAGCGCCCAGTTTGCCGCCGCGCGCCGGTTCTGCGATTCGCTGGGCGTTGCGCATCTCCTGACGTTGCCGGGCAACCATGACATCCCCCTCTACAACGTAGCGGCGCGGCTGTTCTCGCCGTACGGCAAGTACATGAACTGCTTCGGGCGCGACCTGGAGCCGGAAATCGAACTGGTTGACGTGCTGGTGATCGGCGTCAACACCACGCGGCCGCGGCGGCACAAGGACGGCGAGGTGTCGTCGGGGCAGATCCAGCGCGTGGTGGACCGCCTGCGCACGCGCCGGCCGGACCAGCTGCGCATCGTCGTGACGCACCAGCCTGCGTGCGTGATGCGGCCGGAGGACGAGAAGGACCGCCTGCACGGCGGCGAGAAGGCGGTGGTGGCGTGGTCGGGGGCCGGCGCCGACCTGGTGCTGGGCGGCCACATCCACCTGCCCTATGTGAGCGACATCTGCGCGCTTGCGCACGGAGCGCCGCGCACGATGTATTGCGTGCAGGCGGGCACGGCCGTGTCGCACCGCGTGCGGCACGGCACGCCGAACTCGCTGAACATCATCCGCTGGGACCCGCCGGCCGCCGGCGCGGTGCGCGCCTGCCGGGTCGAACGTTGGGACTATGACCTGGCGGACGGCCGCTTCGAAATGACGCATCCGTACGACCTGCAGCTGGGCGACTAGAGACTCTGCCAGTGCCCTTCAAGTAGGACGCAGGCGCGTTTTCCTCCCCGACACGGTTCGTGCTGCTGGCCCTCCATCCGCAACCGCTGGCCCACCTTTTCCGGGCTGCACTCGCGCCACGCGCCGACTGCATGGGCGCCCCCGGGCATCGATCATTGACTCCATCGAAACACCAACAGGAGCCCTATCGATGAAGAAGCTTTCCCAAGTCGCTGCCGTCGCAACCCTCGGCCTGGCCTGCGCCATGCCCGTGATGGCCCAGGGCAGCGCCACGACCGATACCTCCGCTTCGACCACGGCGCCGGCGTCCACCGTCAGCGCGACGCCGAACACCACGTCCATGGGCGCCGGCCCGTCCGACCTGAACCGCGACACGGAAAACGACCGGGACATGGGATGGATCGGTTTGCTGGGTCTTGCCGGCCTGCTGGGCCTGCGCCGCAAGCGCAGCGACTACGACCGCCACAACAGCGTGCGCCCGACCACCGCGCGCTGAGCACGTGAATTGTCGGGGTCGGCTCCTCGCCGAACCCGACCTACGATCTCTGAACTCTCCCAATGCGAAAAGATTGCCCGCCTCGGCGGGCTTTTCTTCGTCTTACTGGGCCGCCCAGCCCCCGTCCATGTTCCACGCGACGCCGCGCACGTTCTTCGCGGCATCGGAACAGAAGAACACGGCCAGCTCCCCCAGTTCTTCCGGCGTGGTGAACTGCAGCGATGGCTCCTTCTCGGCCAACAACTGCTTCTTGGCTTCCTCGTTGGAGACGCCGTTCGCCGCGGCCCGCGCGTCCACCTGCTTTTGCACCAGGGGCGTGAGCACCCAGCCGGGGCAGATGGCATTGCAGGTCACGCCGGTGGTCGCGGTTTCCAGCGCCGTCACCTTGGTCAGGCCGACCAGCCCGTGCTTGGCGGCGACATAGGCGGACTTGTGGGCCGAGGCGACCAGCCCATGCACCGAAGCCACGTTGATGATGCGGCCCCAGTCCGCCTTCTTCATCGCGGGCAGGGCCAGCCGGCTGGTATGGAAGGCGCTGGTGAGGTTGATGGCGAGGATGGCGTCCCAGCGCTCGGGCGGGAAGTCCTCCACCGGCGCCACGTGCTGGATGCCGGCGTTGTTCACCAGGATGTCCACGCGGCCGAACTGCGCGGCGGCGTACTTCATCATGTCTTCGATGTCGGCGGGCTTGCCCATGTCGGCGCCGTGGTAGCCGACCTTCACTCCGAGGCCGGAGACCTGGGCCTTGGGCCCTTCGAAGTCGCCGAAGCCGTTGAGCACGATGTTGGCGCCTTGCCGGGCCAGCGCCAGGGCGATGCCCAGTCCGATGCCGCTGGTGGAGCCGGTGACGAGTGCGGTCTTGCCTTTGAGCATGGGATGTCTCTTTGCGATGATTTACGATGACGTGAACGGCCGAGCGTAATCCCAACCGGAACGAGCCGCATCCATGACCGTCCCTACGCTGAACTACGTATCCTGCCCGGACCCGGCGGGCAGCCACCGCATGGCGTACTGGTTGTGGGGCGCCGCCGATGCCACCCACGTGGTGGTCTGCGTGCACGGCCTGTCCCGGCAGGGGCGCGACTTCGACGTGCTGGCGAACGCGCTGGTCGAGCGCAGCGCGCAGCCCTTGCGCGTGGTGTGCCCCGACGTGGTGGGGCGCGGGCGCAGCGACTGGCTGGCCGATCCCATGGGCTACGGCGTCCCCACCTATGCGGCCGACATGCTGCAGCTGGCAGCGCACCTGCACGCCGCGTCCCCGCTGCACACGCTCGACTGGGTGGGCACCAGCATGGGTGGCTTGATCGGCATGGCGCTGGCGGGCTCGCCCAAGCTGCCGCTGCCGGCGCCCATCCGCCGCCTGGTCCTCAACGACGTCGGCCCGGTCATCGAGTGGTCGGCGCTGCAGCGCATCGGCAGCTATCTGGGCAACACCGGCCGCTTCGACACCGTGCAGCAGGCCGCGGACGCGATGTGGCAGATCTCGCAAGGCTTCGGTCCCCATACGCCGCAGCAGTGGCTGGCCCTCTCGCAGGCCATGGTCGAGCCGGTCGCCACTGGCGGTTTCAAGCTGCATTACGACCCTGCGCTGGCGGTCCCGTTTCGCGCGCTCGACGAGGCGGCCGCGCGGGCCGGGCAGGTGTCGCTCTGGGCCTTGTACGACGCCATCCGCGCGCGCACCCTGCTGCTGCGTGGCGCGCAGTCGGACTTGCTTTCCGCCGACACGGCAGCCGAAATGACCCGGCGCGGGCCGCGCGCCCGGCTGGTCGCCTTCCCCGGCGTCGGCCATGCGCCCACGCTCGTTGCCCCCGACCAGGTGGAGGCCGTCGTCTCCTTCCTCTTGAACGAAGCGCCATCCGATGAAGAGCCACGCAGCCGAACAGGCTGAACCCCTCGCGGTCCCCGGGCTGGTGGCGGCGGCGGAACAGGCGCTGCCGCAGCAGGCCCACGCGCTGGCGCGGGCGCGCGCCTTCGCCGAGCCGCTGATCGCCGGCGAAACGCTCGACACCGGCGAGAACACCCTGGCCCATGCGGATGCGGTGGCCGAGATCCTGAAGTCGATGGGAGGCTCGGAGGCGATGCAGGCCGCCAGCTACCTGGTGTACGCGTCGCATCACCTGAACAAGCCGCAGGAAGTGATCGCCAAGGCGTTCGGCGACAGCTATGCGGCCCTGGCCGTCGAGACGAACAAGCTGGTGCGCGTGCAGCAGCAGGCGCGCGGCGCGCAGGTGTCGGCGCACCTGGTGGACGATCCGCGGGCGCAGACCGAAAACGTGCGCAAGATGCTGCTGGCGTTCTCGCGCGACCTGCGCGTGGTGATGCTGCGGCTGGCATCGCGGCTGCGCACGCTGCGCTACTTCGCCTCCACCAAGCGGCCGGTGCCGCCCGGCGTGGCGCAGGAGGCGCTGACCGTGTTCGCGCCGCTGGCCAACCGGCTGGGCATCTGGCAGGTGAAGTGGGAGATGGAGGACCTGGCCTTCCGCTTCCTGGAGCCGGACATCTACAAGAGCGTGGCGCGCTGGCTGGACGAAAAGCGGGTGGAGCGCGAAGCGTACGTCGAGCAGTTGCGCAGCGAACTGGAGGCCGACCTCAAGGATCAGGGCATCCAGGCGCAGGTGCATGGCCGGCCCAAGCACATCTACAGCATCGTCAAGAAGATGCGCGGCAAGGCGCTGGACTTCGAGCAGGTGCTCGATGTGCGCGCGCTGCGGGTCATCGTGCCGGACGTCAAGGACTGCTACGCGGCGCTGGCCTGGGTGCATGCGCGCTTCTCGCCGATCCTCGAGGAGTTCGACGACTACATCGCCCGCCCCAAGCCGAACGGCTACCAGTCGCTGCACACCGTGGTGCGCGACGGCGTCGGCCGGCCGATCGAGATCCAGCTGCGAACCCAGGCGATGCATGAACATGCCGAGCATGGCGTGGCGGCGCACTGGGCGTACAAGGAGGCGGGGCCCAAAGGCTATTCGGGCGTCAGCGCCTCGAGCGAGTACGACACCAAGATCGCGGTGCTGCGCCAGCTGCTGGCGTGGGAGCGCGACATGGCCGGCGCGGACCAGGGCCTGTTCGAGGACAGCATCTACGTGCTGACGCCGCAGGCCTCCATCGTGGAACTGCCGCGCGGCGCCACGCCGGTGGACTTCGCGTACAGCGTGCACACCAACCTGGGCCACCGCTGTCGCGGCGCCCGCGTGGACGGCGCGATGGTCCCCTTGAACACGCCGCTGCGCAACGGCCAGACCGTGGAGGTGGTGGCCGCCAAGGAAGGCGGCCCGTCGCGTGACTGGCTGAACACGGAACTGGGTTTCCTGGCCAGCCACCGCGCGCGCTCCAAGGTACGCGCCTGGTTCAACGAACAGCAGCGCCACGAGACGGTGGCCCGCGGCCGGGAGCTCGTCGAGCGCCTGCTGCAGCGCGAAGGCCGCACCGCGATGAAGCTGGACGACCTGGCGGTGAAGATGGGCTTCAAGTCGGCCGAGGACCTGTTCGGCGTGGTCGGCAAGGACGAACTGTCGCTGCGCAGCATCGAGGTGGTGCTCAAGCCGGCCGCGGCGCCCAGCGACGACGAGGTGCTGCTGGCCCGCAAGTCGCGGCCGGCGCAGCCGAAGTCGCCCAAGGGCGGCGTGCTGGTGGTCGGCGTCGATTCATTGATGACGCAGCTGGCCAAGTGCTGCAAGCCGGCGCCGCCGGATCGCATCAGCGGCTTCGTCACGCGCGGCAAGGGCGTGAGCATCCACCGCAGCGACTGCGCCAACTTCCACCAGATCGTGGCGCGCAATCCGGAGCGCGTGATCGAGGTGGAGTGGGGCCGGCCGAAGGCCGGCGACGTGGCGGTGTACCCGGTCGACGTCTTCATCGAGGCCACCGATCGCCAGGGCCTCCTGCGCGACATCTCGGAAGTGTTCGCCAAGGAAAAGATGAACGTGATCGGCGTGCAGACGCAGTCGGTCAAGGGCACCGCGTGGATGACGTTCACGGTGGAAGTCGCCGACTCGCAGCGCCTGGGCAAGGTGCTGTCGGTGGTGCGGGAGGTCAAGGGCGTGAACGCGGCGCGGCGGCGTTGAGGGCGGCGTATTGGACTACCCTCCGTGCCATGCACTTCGGGATTCGCCTCGGGGCGGCCCGGCGGCTCATGGCCGCTGACGAACCCACGCCCGCCGAACTCCTCCTGATCGCCTGCGAGCTCGCCGTCAGGGTGGAGAGCCGGCCGGAGCGGCGTGACGGCACGGACGCCGCCGTCTACGCGAGCTCGGGTCGGACGCTCGCGCGCCGGATCCAGGCCGGGACGGAATGCGCGGCTTCGTGCAACGAGACCCCGCTGGCGTCGGATCAGGCGCCGGCGCCTTTCTGCTGGGACGTCTCGCTGCGGGTGGGTGCGGCCCGCAGGACGAACTACAAGGTCTGGCTGCGCGAGGACCAGGGCCAGCTGCAGGCGATCTGGATGGCCCGCGCGAAGGCAAGGCAGCTGCGCGACCGGCTGCCGCACGACCAGCGCAAGAAGAAGCCCTGGGGCCCGCTGTGACCGGTGCGGGGCTCCTGCCCTGGGGCCGATGCATGTTTTGCTATACTCCGAGGCTGTGACGCAGCTGCACTCGCGGCGCGCGTCGTGAAGATCACGGGCCGTTAGCTCAGCGGTAGAGCGCCTCTTTGACGTGGAGGATGTCGGAGATTCGATCTCTCCACGGCCCACCAATTGCATCGTTCGCGACCGGCCCGCCCCGCAAGGGTGGGCCTGTGTCTTAAGGGTTCTTCCCTGCACCGGCTGCCGGGCCCCCTCCTAGAATCTGCTGCAACGCAACAGTGCGGGCTCCAGCCCGCCCAGAGGAGTCCGTCCGTGACCAGCAAGAAAGCCAGCGGCGGCGCCAAGCCGGCGTTGCGCGTGATCAAGAAGTATCCGAACCGCCGGCTGTACGACACGGACACCTCGACCTACATCACCCTGATCGAAGTGAAGCAGCTGGTGATGGACTCGCAGCCCTTCGTGGTGCGCGATGCCAAGACCAACGAGGACCTGACGCGCAGCATCCTGCTGCAGATCATCCTGGAAGCGGAGGCGGGCGGCGAACCGATGTTCAGCGAGGCTGCGCTGGCCAACATCATCCGCTTCTACGGGCATGCGATGCAGGGCTTCATGGGCAGCTACCTCGAGAAGAACGTGCAGGCCTTCACCGACCTGCAGCGCCAGATGGCGGAGCAGTCGAAGACCTTGAACCCCGAGGTGCTGGCACCGTTCCTGGGCGTGCCCAATCCGCTGGTGCAGGGGGTGATGGGCAGCTATGCGGAGCAGTCGAAGGCGATGTTCGAGAAGATGCAGGAACAGATGCAGAAGAACACCGAACAGATGTTCGGTGCATTCGCCATCAAGAAATGACCGCAAGGCCTCCCGGTCTTGCACCGGGAGCAGGAATTTGTCGAACATGAACTGGGACAATCGGGCGATGACCGAGATCGCGTCCCCTGAAACCACTGCCGCGCCGAGAGTCGGCTTCGTCAGCCTGGGCTGTCCCAAGGCCCTCACCGACTCCGAACTGATCCTCACGCAGCTGAGCGCGGAAGGCTACGTCACCTCCAAGACCTTCGAAGGCGCGGACCTGGTGATCGTCAACACCTGCGGCTTCATCGACGACGCGGTCAAGGAAAGCCTGGACACCATCGGCGAGGCGCTGGCCGCCAACGGCAAGGTGATCGTGACGGGTTGCCTGGGCGCGCGCGCGGGCGAGGGTGGCGGCAACATGGTGCGCGGCGTCCACCCGTCCGTGCTGGCCGTCACCGGGCCGCATGCCACGCAGGAAGTGATGGATGCGGTGCACCTGCACCTGCCCAAGCCGCACGACCCCTTCACGGACCTGGTGCCGCCGGCCGGCATCAAGCTGACGCCGAAGCACTACGCGTACCTGAAGATCAGCGAGGGCTGCAACCATCGCTGCACCTTCTGCATCATCCCGTCGATGCGCGGCGACCTCGTCAGCCGTCCCATCGGCGACGTGCTCAAGGAAGCCAAGGCGCTGTTCGAAAGCGGCGTGAAGGAGTTGCTGGTGGTCAGCCAGGACACGTCGGCCTACGGCGTGGACGTCAAGTACCGCACCGGTTTCCATGACGGGCGCCCCGTGCGCACGCGCATGTTCGACCTGGTGGCGGCGCTCGGCGAGATCGCGGAGCCGTACGGCGCCTGGGTGCGACTGCACTACGTATACCCGTACCCGCACGTCGACGAGATCATCCCGCTGATGGCGCGAGGCCTGGTGCTGCCTTACCTGGACGTGCCGTTCCAGCATTCGCACCCCGACGTGCTGCGGCGGATGAAGCGTCCCGCCAGCGGCGAGAGGAACCTGGATCGCATCGCGCACTGGCGCGCGATGTGCCCCGAGCTGGTGGTGCGCAGCACCTTCATCGCGGGATTCCCGGGCGAGACGGAGCAGGAATTCCAGCACCTGCTGGAGTTCGTGCGCGAAGCGCAGATCGACCGCGCGGGCTGCTTTGCGTACAGCCCCGTCACGGGCGCCGCGGCCAACGAGCTGCCCGGCGCGCTGCCGCTGCAGGTGCGCGAGGAACGGCGCGCGCGCTTCATGGCGGTGGCCGAGGAAGTGTCGGCGGCGCGCTTGCATCGCCGCGTGGGCGCGACGATGCAGGTGCTGGTGGATTCGGCGCCGGCGCTCGGCCGCAAGGGCGGCCTCGGCCGCTCGTATGCGGACGCCCCGGAGATCGACGGGACCGTGCGCCTGCTGCCGCCGCAAAAGCTCAGCAAACGGCTCACGGTGGGCGAGTTCACCCGGGCGCGGATCGTGGCCACCGACGGCCATGACCTGGTGGCGGAGCCCATCTGAGCGTCCCGAAAAGCAAAAAGGCCAACGGTGAGCTGGCCTTTTTATCTGTCCACAAACAACAAAGCCGGCGAAGCCGGCCTTATCATTCCTCTCGTGACGAGAGTTGGTGCCCAGGAGATGAATTGAACCTCCACGATCACGTTCGAGTCCCATTGAAAAAGCCGGCAAGGCCGGCTTTTCGTGATCTTGGTGCCCAGGAGAGGACTCGAACCTCCACGATGTTACTCGCTAGTACCTGAAACTAGTGCGTCTACCAATTCCGCCACCTGGGCATTTCAGGAAAAACAAGATTGTATATCAAAAACATCGAACGAACCAATGGCAGCGGCCTCCTCGACGAGATCGAGGGAGTGATCCAGGGACACCGTGACGGCCACGGTTATGTGAGCCGCGACGACGGTGAAGCCGACATCTACCTGCCACCCAACGAGATGCGCGCGGTGCTGCACCGCGACCGGGTTCGCGCGCGCATCGTGCGCCACGACCGCAAGGGCCGGCCCGAAGGCCGCGTGGTCGAAATCGTGGAGCGGCCGCCGCATCCCATCATCGGCCGCCTGCTGCACGAAAGCGGCGTGTGGCTGGTGGCGCCGGAAGACAAGCGCTACGGCCAGGACGTGCTGGTGCCCAAGGGCGCCACCGGCCTGGCCAAGTCGGGACAGGTGGTGGTGGTCGAACTGACCGAGCCGCCCAGCCTGTACGGCCAGCCGGTGGGCCGCGTGAAGGAAGTGCTGGGCGAGGTCGACGACCCCGGCATGGAGATCGAGATCGCGGTGCGCAAGTACAGCGTGCCGCACGAGTTCTCCGAGGGGTGCATCGCGCAGGCCCGCTCGCTGCCGGACAAGGTGCGGCCGCAGGACAAGAAGGGCCGCGTGGACCTGACCGATGTGCCGCTGGTCACCATCGACGGCGAGGACGCGCGCGACTTCGACGACGCGGTCTATTGCGAGCCGGCCAAGGTGGGCCGCGGCAAGGGCTGGCGGCTGCTGGTCGCCATCGCCGACGTCAGCACCTATGTGCAGACCGGCAGCGCCATCGACATCGATGCGTACGAGCGCGCCACCAGCGTCTATTTTCCGCGGCGGGTCATCCCGATGCTGCCGGAGAAACTATCGAACGGGCTGTGTTCGCTGAACCCGGAAGTCGAGCGCCTGTGCATGGTTTGCGACATGCTTGTCACGGCCTCCGGCGACGTGCACGCCTACCAGTTCTATCCGGCCGTGATGTGGAGCCACGCCCGCATGACCTACACCGAGGTCGCGGCGATCCTGGCCAACACCCGCGGCCCGGAAGCAACGCGCCGCAAGGATCTTGTTCCGCACTTCCTGAACCTGCACGATGTGTACCGCGCGCTGCTGAAGTCCCGTAACGCCCGCGGCGCGGTGGACTTCGAGACGACGGAAACGCAGATCATCTGCGACGAGAACGGCCGCATCGAACAGATCGTGCCGCGCGTGCGCAACGACGCGCACAAGTTGATCGAGGAGGCGATGCTGGCCGCCAACGTGTGTTCGGCCGACTACATCCAGCAGGCCGAGCACCCCGGGCTGTTCCGGGTGCACGAGGGCCCGACGCCGGAAAAGCAGGAGATCCTCAAGCAGTACCTCAAGGCCATGGGCGTGGGGATGTCCATCAGCGCCGACCCGACGCCCATGGAGTTCCAGCAGATCGCGCTGGCTACCAAGGAGCGGCCGGACGCCCAGCAGATCAGCACGATGCTGTTGCGCTCGATGCAGCAGGCCATCTACTCGCCGCACAACAGCGGGCACTTCGGCCTGGCCTACGAGGCCTACACCCACTTCACCAGCCCGATCCGGCGTTACCCCGACCTGCTGGTGCACCGCGTGATCAAGGCCATCCTGGCCAAGGAGCGCTACCAGCTGCCGGCCCTGCCGACGCCGGGCGAGGCGCACGCCAAGCTGGCGCGCCGGCTGGCCTCGCGCGCCGCGGCCCCGACGCAGAAGCTCAAGAAGAAGCCGGTGGTGCAGACGCGCGAGTTGATGGCGTGGGAAGCGGCGGGCCTGCACTGCAGCGCCAACGAGCGGCGCGCCGACGAGGCCAGCCGCGACGTCGAGGCCTGGCTGAAGTGCAAGTACATGCGCGACCACCTCGGCGAGGAATACTCCGGCGTCGTCACCGCGGCCACCAGCTTCGGCATCTTCGTCACGCTGGACGCCATGTACGTCGAAGGGCTGGTGCACATCACCGAGCTGGGCGGCGAATACTTCAAGTTCGACGAGGCGCGGCAGGAGCTGCGCGGCGAGCGCACCGGCATCCGCTACGCCATCGGCAGCCGCCTGCGCGTGCAGGTGAGCCGGGTGGACCTGGACGGCCGCAAGATCGACTTCCGGCTGGTGCGCGAAGGCGAGGAATTCATGGCGCGCGCCCTGAAGGACAAGGGTGTCGCGGCGCCGGAAGGCGTGCCGGCCAAGACATCCATCAAGCGGGCCGCCAAGAAGGCAGCCGCCAAGGCCAAGCGCTCGCCGGCGGACGCCGGCAAGGCCGCGCCCCGCAAGGCGGCGGCCAAGAGCAAGACGCGCAAGCCGCGTCGCTGACACACACGAAAGAGGAGACACCATGGCAACGAATCAGGCAGCGGCCGGCAAGGTCGCGATCGTCACGGGCGGCGGCAGCGGCATCGGCAAGGCCGCGGCGCTGGCGCTGCTGGGCGCGGGCTGGCGAGTCGCGGTCGCGGGCCGCCGCGCCGACGTGCTGCAACAGGTGGCCGAGCAGGCGCCCAAGGGGCAGGCGCTCGCCGTGCCGACCGACATCACCGACCCCGCCTCCGTGGAGGCGCTGTTCGCCGCCACCGTGAAGGCTTTCGGCCGCGTCGACCTGCTGTTCAACAACGCCGGCATCGGCTTGCCGGCCGCGCCGCTGGAAGACATGGCGGTGGCGGACTGGAAGCGGGTGGTGGACACCAACCTGAACGGCGTTTTCTACGGCATCCAGAACGCGTTCCGCGTGATGAAGGCGCAGCAGCCCATGGGCGGGCGGATCATCAACAACGGTTCCATCTCGGCCTATGCGCCACGCCCGCACTCGATCGCCTACACGGCGACCAAGCACGCGGTCAGCGGCCTGACCAAGACGGCGTCGCTGGACGGCCGCCGCTACAACATTGCCGTCGGCCAGATCGACATCGGCAACGCGATGACGGACCTGGCAGCGCGCATGGCCAAGGGCGTGCCCCAGGCCAACGGCGAGATCGCCGTGGAGCCGCTGATGGACGCGAAGATCGTGGGCGACTCCATCCTGTACATGGCCAGCCTGCCGCTGGAAGCGAACGTGCTGTTCCACACGGTCATGGCGACCAAGATGCCGTTCGTGGGACGGGGTTGAGCGTGAACCATGCCGGGGTGCGCGGTCGCGCAAGCCGGCCTGCGGTCACCGTCCTGGCGTAGGCCGGGTTGCGCGCCAGCGCACCCCGGCATCAGGCACCCGCCAACGCGCTCGCTGTCAATGGCTGCCCCGCCGGCCAGCGATCCGCCGCGAGGCCATGCAGGTACACCGCCGCGCTCGCGGCGGTCCACGCATCTTCTCCAGCCGCCAGCCGCGCCGCGATCATCCCGGCGAGCACATCCCCCGTGCCAGCGATCGCCAATCGTGCATTCCCCGTCGGATTGATCCGCACAGGTCCCCCTGGCGCCGCGATCACGGTTCCCGACCCTTTCAACACCACCACCGCACCGAACCGCTTCGCCAGTTCGCGCGCGGCAGCGAGCCGATCGGCCTGTACGGCAGCCGTGTCCTGTTGCAGCAGCCGCGCCGCCTCCAGCGGATGCGGCGTCAGCACCGTCGGTGACTGCCGACGCCCGCGGGCCTGCAACTGCGACTGCAGTTGCGCATCGGCGGCGATCGCATTGAGCGCATCCGCATCCAGCACCAGCGCCCTGGCGCGCAGCACCCGCGGCAAGGCCGCGCGCACCGCTTCGCCGCCGCCACACCCGCAGGCCACGCTCATCGCGGGAAAGTCCAGGCTGTTCCACGCCCGCACCATCAGGTCCGGCTGGTCCGCATCGAAGCCGGGCGCGGACGGATCGAGGAAACCGACGAACACGCGACCCGCGCCATGCTGCAGGGCCGCGCGCGCCGCCAGCAGCGCCGCGCCGGTCATGCCCGGTGCGCCGCCGACGATGGCCACGTCGCCGTAGCTGCCCTTGTGCGACGCGTGCAGGCGCATCGGCGGCGCCGGCGCCGTTGACAACGTCGCGCACGGCGCTTCGGTCGCCGGCACGACGCCCAGGTCATCGAGCCACACCGCGCCGCTCGCATCGCGCCCATGCGCCGTGAACAGGCCGGGCTTCAGCGACAAAAGGCTCAGCGTGTGGGTGGCCCGCACGCACACGCCCGCGTGACCGGTGTCGGCGTCCAGCCCGGACGGCAGGTCCACGGACAGCACGGGGGCGCGCCCCGTGTCCAGCCGCGCGATGTGTTCGAGCAGCATGCCCTCGGGCGGCCGCGCACTGCCAATGCCGAGCAGGGCGTCGATCGCCATGTCCCATTGGGCGGGCGGCTCGCCGGCGAAGCGCACGCCGGCGTCGCGGGCCCGTTGCAGTGACTTCCGGGCATCCTCCGGCATCCGATGTTCCTCGCCGAGCCAGGTCACCACCGGGTCCTTGACCCACTGCTTCAGGTGCAAGGCGGCCTCGAAGCCGTCACCGCCGTTGTTGCCGGGGCCGCAGGCGATCCACACCGTGCGGGCATGCGGGGCGATGGCCAGGGCCAGGCGGGCGACGGCGAGGCCGGCGCGCTGCATGAGCGTGTGGGCGGGCAAGGCGGCCGCGGCGGCTTGCTCGAGGCGCCGCACGGCGGCGACGTCGAACAGAGGCCAGGGGCGGTCGGGGGAGACGCGCTGCATGGCCCGATTGTGCGGTCAGCCGGCCAGCCGCTCCACCCCCAGCCCCTCGATGTCCACCTCCGGCGCGCGCGCCGACATCAGGTCGGCCACCACGCGCGCGCTGCCGCACGACAGCGCCCAGCCGCTCGAGCCGTGGCCGATGTTGATCCACACGCCCGGGACGCCGGTGGCGCCGAGGACTGGCGGGCCGTCCGGCAGCATCGGGCGGGCGCCTTTCCATTCCTGCACCGCGGAGCCGGTGTTGGCATGCTGCGCGGCGCCGGGGAACCAGTCGTGCAGCACCTTGTACAGGGTCTGGATGGCCGAAGGCCGCTTGTACGCCGGATCGCCGCCGATCTCCGCGCTGCCCGCGACGCGCACGCGGTTGCCCAGTCGCGAGATCGCCACCTTGTAGCGGTCGTCCATCACGCCGCTGCGGGGCGCATTCAGCGGCTCGCGGATCGGCGCGCTGATCGAGTAGCCGTGCACTGCCGCCAGCGGCACCTTCAGGCCCACCGGCCGCAGCAGGGCGGCCGAAGCCACGCCGCTGCAGATGACGACGCTGTCGAAGCGCGCGCTCACGGGCGCCGCATCGTCGTCGCGCGTGATGCGCAGCACGGTCGGCTGCGCGGCGTCGAGGGGCGCGACCGCGCAGTTGAATTCGAAGCGCGCGCCCAGCGCCTGCGCCTGGTTCTTCAGCAACAGCGCGAACTGCCGGCAGTTGCCCACCTCGTCGTCCGGCAGGTGGATGGCGCCCAGGAAACCGGTGTCCGGGTTGAGCGCCGGCTCCACCACGCGCGCCTGCGCCGCATCGATCTCGTGGAACTTCACGCCGGCGTCGCGCAGCACCTCCAGCCCGGGCAGAACCATCCTGCGGTCCTTTTCCGAGCGCAGCAGCACCATGTAGCCCTGGCTGCGGTCGTACTCGATCTGCAGGTCCTCGGTCAGCTGCTGCAGCCGGTGCCGGCTGTAGAACGCCAGCCGCTGCATGCGCCCGCGGTTGGCCAGGTACGTCGGCAGGCTGCAGGCGCTGCGCCAGCGCAGCATCCAGCGCAGCTCGTGCGCCGCGAGCGGCCAGCACACGCGTACCGGCGCATGGCGGCTGAACAGGTAGCGCGCGACCTTGGACGTCATCCCGGGCGCCGCCCAGGGCGTGACATAGCCGGGCGCGACGACGCCGGCGTTGGCAAAGCTGGTTTCGAGCGCAGCGGCGCCGTGTCGCTCGAACACGGTCACTTCGTGACCGTCGGCGGCCAGCTCGTACGCTGTGGTCACGCCGATGATGCCGGCGCCCACGATGGCGATTTTCATCAGGTGGGGGAGGAGGAGGCGGAGGAGAGCAGGCGCTCGATCTGCAGGGACAAGGCGAGGATCGTATCGTCCCGCAGCGGTCCGTGCCACGCCATCAGGCCCACCGGCAGTTCGCCGGGCGCGTGGCACGGCAGGGACAGGGCGCAGCCGTCCAGCATGTTCACCACGCTGGTGTTGCGCAGCAGCAGGGCGTTGGTGCGGAAGAAGGCCTCGTCGCGCTCGGCGCCCGGCGCGACGTCGGCGATCGGGGGCGCCACCATCGGGACGGTGGGCGACAGCACGGCGTCGTAGCCGGACAGGGCTTGCTCGATGTCCGCGATCCAGGCGGTGCGCGCGCGCTGCAGGTCGATGTATTCCCAGGCCTTGATGGCGGCGCCGCGCTCGATGCGCACTCGCACGCGGGGGTCGTACCGGTCCGCGCTGGACGCCAGCAACTGCCGGTGCCAGGCATAGCTTTCCGCGGCCGCGAAGCCGCCGGTGGCCTGCAGGCTGCCCAGGGCGGTGACCTGCGCCAGCGGGATCTCGTCGATGCGGACCCCGGCGTCGCGCAACTGGCGCAGCGTGCGCTCGAATGCACGGGCGACGGTGGCATCGGCGCCGTCGAGCATCAGCGTCGTGGCCACGGCCAGGCGGTAGGCGGACAAGGGCTTGTCGGAACGGGCGACTGTGCGGGCGGCAAGGATCTCGTGGGCCAGCACGGCGTCCCGCACGCTGCGCGTCATGGCGCAGACGGTGTCCAGCGTCCACGACAGCGGATAGGCGCCCTGCAGCGGCGTCAGCCGCGCGGTGTTCTTGAATCCGACGATGCCGCACAAGGCCGCCGGGATGCGGATCGACCCGCCGGTGTCCGAACCGAGGCCGATGAAGGCAGCGCCGGTGGCGACCGACACCGCTGCGCCCGACGAGGAGCCGCCCGGGATGCGCGGGACCTGCGTGTCGCACGGATTGGCCGGTGTGCCGTGGTGCGGATTGACGCCGACCCCCGAAAAGGCGAATTCGCTCATGTTGGTGCGGCCCACCACGACCCCACCGGCGGCGCGCAGGCGCGCCACGGCAACCGCGTCGGAGCCCGCCGGCTTCGCGTCTGCCAAAGCGGCGGAGCCCGCGCGCGTGGCCTCGCCCTCGACGTCGAACAGGTCCTTGACCGACACCGGCAGGCCGGCCAGGGGCGCGTCGGCGGCCGCGCGCCGGGCCTCGGCCGCGGCTTCGTCGAAGCGGGTCTTCAGGAAGGCATGCGCGCAGGCCGGGGAACCGGCGGCGGCGCGGGCGCTGGCAAGCTCGTCGGCGATGGTGGCCTGGCCTTGGCGCAGGCGCTCACGGGTGCTGTGGAGGTCGGGGCGGAGCATGGGGAAATGGGAGGGCGGTCGAGGCGGTGACAGAGGGGGCTGTGCTAGAATCGTGCGGTTTTGCTGGTCGGCACGCGCGATGTGCGCTGTCCGTCGTCAGCAAGGCAAATCGCGGATCCCGCCCTTCGAGGTGTCGCAACTTCCAACCGTTGCGATTCTGGCCGGGATTCTAGACCCAACCTTCGGAGCTTCAATGACTGTATCCATGCGCGAAATGCTGGAAGCCGGCGTCCATTTCGGACACCAGACCCGCTTCTGGAACCCCAAGATGGCCCCGTTCATCTTCGGGCACCGCAACAAGATCCACATCATCAACCTGGAAAAAACGCTGCCCATGTTCCAGGAGGCGACCAAGTTCGCCCGGCAGCTGGCCGCCAACCGCGGCACGATCCTGATGGTGGGCACCAAGCGCCAGGCGCGCGAACTCATGGCCACCGAGGCCGGCCGCGCGAACATGCCCTTCGTCAACCAGCGTTGGCTGGGCGGCATGCTGACCAACTTCAAGACGGTGAAGCTTTCGCTCAAGCGCCTGAAGGACATGAAGGCCCAGCAGGAAACGGGGCTGGAGGCGATGTCCAAGAAGGAACAGCTGATGTTCCAGCGCGAGCTGGACAAGCTCGAAAAGGACATCGGCGGCATCCAGGACATGAACACCCTGCCGGACGCCCTGTTCATCGTCGACGTCGGCTTCCACAAGATCGCCGTCGCCGAAGCGCAGAAGCTGGGCATCCCGATCATCGGCGTGGTGGACTCCAACCACTCCCCCGAGGGCATCGACTACGTGATCCCGGGCAATGACGACTCCTCCAAGGCCGTGACGCTGTACGTCCGCGCCATGGCCGACGCCATCCTGGAGGGGAAGAACAACCCCGCCGGTGAAGTGCAGCGCGCCGTGGCCGAAGGCAGCGACGAGTTCGTGGAAGTGAAGGAAGGCGCCGCCGCCTGACACTGGCCCCGGGCCATGACGAAGGGGGCTTTCGGGCCCCCTTTGCACACCAAGATTCAACTGAACAGAGATACGAGGATCCCAATGGCTGCAATCACCGCAAGCATGGTCGGCGAACTGCGCGCGAAGACCGACGCGCCCATGATGGAATGCAAGAAGGCCCTGACCGAGGCCAACGGCGACATGGAGAAGGCCGAGGAACTGCTGCGCATCAAGCTGGGCAGCAAGGCCGCCAAGGCCGGCTCGCGCATCACCGCTGAAGGCGTGGTCGCCGCCTCCATCCAGGGCAGCACCGGCGCCCTGCTGGAAGTGAACTGCGAAACCGATTTCGTGACCAAGAACGACAGCTTCCTCGCGCTCGCCAATGCGGCCGCGGAGCTGGTGGCGAAAAACAAGCCGGCGGATGTCGCCGCGCTGGCCGCGCTGCCCTACAGCCAGGACGGTTTCGGCCCGACGCTGGAAGACGTTCGCCGGGGCCTGATCGGCAAGATCGGCGAGAACATGAGCTTTCGCCGCTTCAAGGCCTTCTCCGGGTCGAACAAGCTGGTGAGCTACCTGCACGGCACCCGCATCGGCGTGGTCGTCGAGTACGAGGGTGACGAAACCGCCGCCAAGGACGTCGCGATGCACATCGCCGCCATGAAGCCGGTCGCCCTGGCCAGCTCCGAAGTGCCTGCCGCGCTGATCGAGAAGGAGCGCACCGTCGCCACCGCCAAGGCTGCCGAGTCCGGCAAGCCGGCGGAGATCGCCGCCAAGATGATCGAAGGCTCGGTGCAGAAGTACCTCAAGGAGGTTTCGCTGCTGAACCAGCCCTTCGTGAAGAACGACAAGCAGACCGTGGAGCAGATGCTCAAGGCCGCCAACACCACCGTGAAGGGCTTCACCCTGTACGTGGTGGGCGAGGGCATCGAGAAGAAGGCCGACGACTTCGCGGCGGAAGTGGCCGCCCAGGTCGCGGCCGCCAAGCAGGCGGCCTAGCCCGTTTGCCGCTCCCGCCGGGAGGCCGCTTCAGTACACTCGAACCCACCGCCACCAGGAGATCATCCGTCATGCCAGCCCGTCCAGCCCACAAGCGCATCCTGCTCAAGCTGTCGGGCGAGGCCCTGATGGGCGATGACGCCTTCGGCATCAACCGCGCGACGATCGTGCGGATGGTCGAGGAGGTCGCCGAGGTGGTGAACATGGGCGTGCAGGTGGCGGTCGTCATCGGCGGCGGCAACATCTTCCGCGGCGTGGCCGGCGGCTCGGTGGGCATGGACCGCGCCACCGCCGACTACATGGGCATGCTGGCCACCGTGATGAACGCGCTGGCGCTGTCCGACGCGATGCAGAAGCAGGGCCTGGTGCCGCGCGTGATGTCGGCCATCGCGATCGAGCAGGTGGTCGAGCCCTACGTGCGGCCCAAGGCGCTGCAGTACCTGGAAGAGGGCAAGGTCGTCATCTTCGCGGCCGGCACCGGCAACCCGTTCTTCACCACCGACACCGCCGCCGCGCTGCGGGGCGCCGAGATCGGCGCCGAGCTGGTGCTCAAGGCGACCAAGGTCGACGGCGTCTATTCGGCCGACCCCGCCAAGTTCCCCGACGCCAAACGCTATTCGCGCATCAGCTTCGACGAGGCGATGTCGCAGAACCTGGGCATCATGGACGCCACGGCCTTCGCGCTGTGCCGCGACCAGAAGCTGCCGATCAAGGTGTTCTCGATCTTCAAGCATGGCGCGCTCAAGCGCGTGGTGCTGGGCGAGGACGAAGGCACCCTGGTCCACGCCTGAGCGACCCCCAAGAGGAGCAAGACATGGCAACCATTCCCGAAATCAAGCAGAGCACGCAGGCCAAGATGGACCAGTCCATCGCCGCCTTCAAGAACACCCTCACCAAGATCCGCACCGGCCGTGCGAACCCGGGCATCCTGGACACCGTGCAGGTCGATTACTACGGCTCGATGATGCCGATCGGGCAGGTGGCCAACGTGTCGCTGCTCGACGCCCGCACCATTTCGGTCCAGCCCTGGGAAAAGGGCATGGGCGCCAAGATCGAGAAGGCCATCCGCGAAAGCGACCTGGGCCTGAACCCCGCTTCGATGGGCGACCTGATCCGCGTGCCGATGCCGGCGATGTCCGAGGAGCGCCGCAAGGAAATGACCAAGCTGGTGCGCCACGAGGCCGAGACCGCCAAGATCGCCATCCGCAACCTGCGCCGCGACGCCAACGAGCACGTGAAGAAGCTGGTGAAGGACAAGGCGGCCACCGAGGACGACCACAAGCGCGCCGAAGCCGACGTGCAGAAGGTGACGGACAAGCACATCGCGGAGATCGATGCGCTGGTGGCGGCCAAGGAAAAGGAGATCATGGAGGTCTGAAGGCCGCCATGACCGAATGAGCAAGTCCAGCGCCGTTCCGCACCACGTCGCCATCGTGATGGATGGCAACGGCCGCTGGGCCACCAAGCGTTTCCTGCCGCGGGTGGCGGGGCACAAGAAGGGCGTGGACGCCCTGCGCGCCTGCGTGCGCCACTGCGGCGACGTCGGCGTGAAGGTGCTGACCGTTTTCGCCTTCTCCTCGGAGAACTGGAACCGTCCCGCCGAAGAGGTGTCGGGCCTGATGGAACTGCTGGTGATGGCCCTGGGCCGCGAGGTTCCGCAACTGCAGGCCGAGGGCGTGCGCATCCGCTTCGTCGGCGATCGCGCCGCGCTGTCCGACAAGGTGCGCGCCGGCCTGGAGCATGCCGAGCAGATCACGGCGTCCAACACGCGGCTGGTGCTCAACATCTGCTTCAACTACGGGGGCCGCTGGGATGTCGCCCAGGCGGCGGCCGGGTTGGCCGCGCGCGGCGAAGCCATCACCGAGCAGAGCCTGGACCGCGCCATGGCGCTGGCGTACGTGCCGGATCCGGACCTGGTGATCCGCACCGGGGGTGAAATGCGCATCAGCAATTTCCTGCTCTGGCAGGCGGCCTACAGCGAGCTGTATTTCAGCGACCGGCTCTGGCCCGATTTCGACGGTGCCGCGCTGGACGAGGCCATCGCCGCCTATGCCGGCCGCGAGCGCCGCTTCGGCCGCACGTCCGGGCAGCTGGATCCGCCGGCCGGCCGCAAGGCTGCGTGAAGGCGCCGACATGCTGAAGCAGCGCATCATCACGGCCATCGTCCTGCTGGCCATCCTGCTGCCGGCGCTGTTCTGGACGACGCCGCAGCCTTTCCTGGCGGTCACGCTGATCCTCATCGCCGCCGCGGGCTGGGAGTGGGGCCGCCTGTGCGGGCTGGGCCAGGGCGGCAGCATCGCCGTGGGCGCGGCGACGCTGGCGCTGTGCATCGCGGCCTGGGCGGCGGGCGCGCCGGGCGCGCCTTCCGCACTGCTCTGGACGGTGGTCGGCGTGCTCTGGGTGATCGTGGGCGCGGCGCTGGTGCGCGGCGGCGTCGACGGCTGGCCCAGGGTTCCGCGGGCGGTGCGCATCGCCGGCGGCGTGCTGGCGCTGGCGCTCGCCTGGCTGGCGATGGCGCAGGCCCGCGTCATCGGCGTCAACTTCCTGCTGTCGGTGCTGCTGCTGGTGTGGGTGGCCGACGTCTTTGCCTACTTCGCCGGCCGTGCGCTGGGCGGCAAGTTCATCCAGGGCAAGCTCGCGCCCGTGATCAGCCCCAAGAAAAGCTGGGAAGGCGTCTGGGGCGGCATGGCAGGCGTGATCGTGCTGGCCGTCGCCTGGACGCTGGCGGACCAGTCCGCCCAGGCGCAGGTGCCCAGCCTCTATTCGCGGCTGGTGCAGGTCGGCTGGTGGGCGCTGGTGCTGGGCGCGGTGTTCATGACCGCCATGAGCGTGGTCGGCGACCTGGCCGAGTCGCTGGTCAAGCGCAGCGCGGGCTTCAAGGATTCCAGCCAGCTGCTGCCGGGCCATGGCGGCGTGCTCGACCGCGTGGACGCGCTGCTGCCGACATTGCCGCTCGCCATGATGCTGGCGAGCCTGGCGCAACGATGATGCAACGCATCGCGGTCCTCGGCTCCACCGGTTCCGTCGGGGCCAGCACGCTGGACGTGATCGGCCGGCACGCGGACCGCTTCGAGGTCTTCGCGCTCAGCGCGTCGTCGCAGGTCGAGCCGATGCTGCAGCAGTGCCTGCAGTTCCGGCCGGCCTTCGCCGTCATGGCGCAGGAGGAGGCCGGGCGCGCGCTGGCGGCCCGGATCGAATCGAGCGGCTTGCCCACGCGCGTGCTGTGGGGCGCATCGGCCCTCGAGACGATCGCGTCCCACGAATCGGTCGATACGGTGATGGCATCCATCGTCGGCGCCGCGGGGCTGTCGTCGTGCATGGCGGCAGCGCGTGCCGGCAAGAAACTGCTGCTGGCGAACAAGGAGGCGCTGGTCGTCGGCGGCGACCTGTTCCTGCAGGCGGTCCGCCAGGGGGGCGCCACGCTGCTGCCGATCGACAGCGAGCATTCGGCGATCTTCCAGTCGCTGCCGGAAGACCCGGGCACCTGGGACGCCCGCGTAGAGAAGATCATCCTCACGGCCTCGGGCGGGCCGTTCCGCACCCTCGACCCCGCAGCGCTGCGCGACGTGACGCCCGAACAGGCCTGCGCCCATCCCAACTGGGTGATGGGCCGCAAGATCTCGGTGGACTCCGCCACCATGATGAACAAGGCGCTGGAGGTGATCGAGGCGCGCTACCTGTTCGGACTGGCGCCCGGGCGGCTGGAGGTGGTGATCCACCCGCAAAGCGTGATCCACTCCATGGTGCAGTACCGCGATACCTCGGTGGTCGCGCAGCTCGGCACGCCGGACATGCGCGTGCCCATCGCCTATGGGCTGGCCTGGCCGGACCGGGTGGCCTCGGGCGCGCAGGCGCTGGATTTCAGCGCGCTGGCGGACCTGTCGTTCGAGTCGCTGGACAGCCGGGGGCACCGTGAACGCTTCCCCGGCCTGCAGCTGGCGTGGGACAGCCTGCGCGCGCCGGCGGGGACGACCGCCGTGCTCAATGCCGCCAACGAGGTGGCCGTGGCTGCCTTCCTGGACCGCCGGATCCGTTTCGACCAGATCCATGCGGTAAACGTTGCAACTTTGGCTGGACTGGCGCCCTCCAAGCCGTCAGGCTTGCAGGACCTGCTGGCGCTGGACGCCGACGCCCGTCGCGTCGCCGACCAGGCCATCCGCCGGCTCGCCGCCTGAATCCCGGAGTCCATCCGCCATGCTGACCGTCGTCGCCTTCATCGTCGCCCTGGGGCTGCTGATCGCCGTGCACGAGTACGGCCACTACCGCGTGGCCGTCGCCTGCAACGTCAAGGTGCTGCGCTTCTCGGTCGGCTTCGGCAAGACCGTGTTCAAGTGGAAGCCGCGCAAGCCGCGCGCGGGCCAGGACACCGAGTTCGTCATCGGCGCCTTCCCGCTCGGCGGCTACGTGAAGATGCTGGACGAGCGCGAAGGCCCCGTCGCGCCGGAGGACCGCCACCGCGCCTTCAACACGCAGCCCCTGAAGTACCGCGCCGCCGTCGTGGCAGCCGGCCCGGCGGCCAACCTGCTGCTGGCCATCGCGCTGTATGCCGCGGTCAGCTGGATGGGCGTGGAGGAGCCGCAGCCGGTTCTGGGCAGTCCGGTCACCGGCTCCATCGCGGCCGCGGCCGGCCTGCGCGGCGGCGAGCGCGTCGAGAGCGCCGGCCTGGCAGGCGACGAACCCGCCCCCATCCGCTCGTTCGAGGACTTGCGCTGGATGCTCACGCGCGGCGCGCTGGATGGCGAGGACCTGCGCATGGTGCTGGCGGCCGAGGGCTCGGGCGGGCGGCGCGAAATCCTGCTGCCGCTGTCCCAGGTGAACGCGCGCGAGGCCGACGCGCAATTGCTGCGCCAGGTGGGCATCGTCGCGCCGTGGAGCCCGCCGGTGCTCGGCGAGGTGATGGCGGGCGGGGCTGCCGAGCGCGCCGGCCTGCGCCAGGGGGACACGGTGGTCCGGGTGGCGGGCCAGCCGGTGGGCGACGCGCAGCAGCTGCGCGACCTGATCCGGGCGCAGGTGCAGGGCGGCCAGCCCGTGACGACCGTGTGGGACATCGACCGCCAGGGGCGACGCCTGCAACTGCCCGTGACACCGGAGGTCGTCAAGGACAAGGGCGTGCCGCCGGTGGGCCGCATCGCCGCCTTCGTGGGCGCCCCGCCGGCGATGCTGACCGTGCGCGACGGTCCCATCGACGGGCTGTGGAAGGGTGTGGTGCGCACCTGGGACGTGTCCGCACTCACGCTGCGCATGATGGGCCGCATGGTGATCGGCCAGGCCTCGGTGAAGAACCTGAGCGGCCCGCTGACGATCGCGGACTACGCCGGCAAGTCGGCCAGCATGGGCCTGACGCAGTACCTGCTGTTCCTGGCCCTCATCAGCGTGAGCCTCGGGGTGCTGAATCTGCTGCCGCTGCCGGTCTTGGACGGTGGACACCTGATGTATTATCTTTGGGAGGCCGTCACAGGCAGGAGCGTCTCCGACGCCTGGATGGAGCGCCTGCAGCGCGGCGGCGTGGCAGTGCTGCTGGTGATGATGTCGATTGCCCTCTTCAACGACTTCGCCCGGCTCTTTGGCTAGAACAACACAGCAGCCGCCGCCGCGGCCGCCGGCTCGAGACACGCCGACGCCACCCCGAGATCAATGAAACAACAATTCAAGCGCTTCCGCGTGCGTACCGTTGCGGCAGTGGCCGCACTGGCCTTTGCCGCCAACACCTGGGCGGTGGATCCCTTCACGGTGCGTGACATCCGCGTCGAGGGCCTGCAGCGCGTCGAACCCGGAACGATCTTCGCGTCGCTGCCCTTTCGAGTGGGCGACCAGTACAACGACGACAAGGGCTCGGCCGCGATCCGGGCCCTCTTTGCATTGGGGCTGTTCAAGGACGTCCGCCTCGAGGTGAACGGCGACGTGCTGGTGGTGGTGGTCGAGGAGCGCCCCACCGTGGCCGACGTCGACTTCGCCGGCACCCGCGAGTTCGACAAGGACACGCTGAAGAAGGCGCTGCGCGAGATCGGGCTGACCGAGGGCCGGCCGTACGACCAGGCCCTGGCCGATCGCGCGGAGCAGGAGCTCAAGCGCCAGTACATCAACCGCAGCCTGTACGGCGCGGAGGTGGTGACCACCGTCACCCCGATCGAGCGCAACCGCGTCAACCTCACCTTCACGGTGACCGAGGGCGAACCCACGCGCATCCGGGACATCCACATCGTCGGCAACCGGGTCTTCAGCGAGAAGGAGCTGCTGGGCCAGATGGAGCTGGACACCGGTGGCTGGCTGTCCTGGTACACCAAGTCCGACCGCTATTCGCGCACCAAGCTCAATGCCGACCTGGAGACGCTGAAGTCCTACTACCTGCAGCGCGGCTTCCTCGAGTTCCGCATCGACTCCACGCAGGTGGCGATCTCGCCGAACAAGCAGGACATCAGCGTCACCGTCAACATCACCGAGGGTGAGCGTTACGTGGTCACGGGCGTCAAGCTCGAGGGCGACTACCTGGGCAAGGAAGACGAATTCAAGTCGCTGGTGAAGATCCGCGCCGGTGAGCCGTACAACGCCGACCAGGTGGCCGAAACCACCAAGGCCTTCACCGAATACTTCGGCAACTTCGGCTTTGCCTTCGCGCAGGTCGAGGCACGCCCGGAGGTGGACCGCGCGACCAACCGGGTGGCGTTCACGCTGGTGGCCGAACCCTCGCGCCGCGCCTACGTGCGCCGCATCAACATCGCCGGCAACAACCGCACGCGCGACGAAGTCATCCGCCGCGAATTCCGCCAGTTCGAGTCGAGCTGGTACGACGCCGAGAAGATCAAGCTGTCGCGCGACCGCATCGACCGGGTGGGTTTCTTCAAGGAAGTGAACGTCGAGACCTCGGACGTGCCCGGCGCGCCCGACCAGGTGGACCTGAACATCACGGTGGAAGAGCGGCCCACCGGCAGCCTCCAGCTGGGTGCGGGCTTCTCCAGCGCCGAGAAGCTGGCCTTGTCGTTCTCCATCAAGCAGGAGAACGTGTTCGGCACCGGCCACTACCTGGGCGTCGAGGTCAACACCAGCAAGTACAACCGCACGCTGGCGTTCAACTCGGTGGACCCGTACTTCACGGCCGACGGCATCTCCCGCACGGTCGACCTGTACTACCGCACGTCCCGCCCCTACGACGAAATGGGCGGCAACTACCAGCTGGTCACCGCCGGCGTCGGCACGCGCTTCGGCATCCCGTTCAGCGAGACTGACACGGTTTTCTTCGGCGGCACGCTCGAGCGCACCGAGATCGAGCCGGGCACCAACATCCCCGCGGCCTACCTGGCCTATGGGGAGCGTTTCGGCTACGTCAGCACGAGCATCCCCCTGTCGGTCGGCTGGACCCGCGATGACCGCGACAGCAGCGTGACCCCTTCACGCGGGCGCTACCAGCGCTTTTCCGGCGAGTGGGGCGTGGCCGGCGATGCGCGCTACCTGCGCAGCAACTACCAGTACCAGCAGTACGTGCCGCTGAACAAGCAGTTCACGTTCGCCTTCAACGGCGAGCTCGGCTGGGGCGTGGGCCTGCAGGACCGCCCGTATCCGGTGTTCAAGCACTTCTACTCCGGCGGACTGGGTTCCGTGCGCGGCTTCGAGCAGGGCACCCTGGGCCCCAGGGACCCCACGGGCTCCTCCATCGGCGGCCCGCGCAAGGTCACCCTCAACGCCGAAGTCATCACCCCGTTCCCGGGGGCCGGCAACGACAAGTCCCTGCGCATGTTCGGGTTCGTGGACATCGGCAACGTGTTCGGCGAGCACCAGAAGGTGTCCTTCAGCGATATGCGGGCTTCCGCCGGGGTGGGACTTTCCTGGCTGTCCCCCATCGGGCCGCTGCGCATCGCCTTCGCCCAGCCCATCCGGACGAAGCCCGGGGATAAAATCCAGAAAATGCAATTCCAGATCGGAACCTCCTTCTGATGAAGTATCTGACCCGTCATGGCCTCGCGATCATGCTCGGCGCGCTCGCGTTCGGCGCCCAGGTGCAGGCCCAGGACTTCCGGGTCGGTTTCGTCAATACCGACCGGATCTTCCGCGAGGCCAACACCGCCAAGGCGGCGCAGGTGAAGCTGGAGCAGGAATTCGCCCGCCGCGAGAAGGACCTCAACGAAATGGGGACCGCCCTCAAGAGCGCCTCGGAGCGATTCGAGCGCGAGGCGCCCACGCTGGCGGAGTCGCAGCGCGGCCAGCGCCAGAAGGCGCTGATCGACCAGGACCGGGAGTTCCAGCGCAAGCGCCGCGAGTTCCAGGAAGACCTGAACGCGCGCAAGAACGAGGAACTGCAGCAGGTGCTGGACCGCGCCAACCGCGTGGTCAAGCAGGTGGCGGAGCAGGAGAAGTACGACCTGATCCTGCAGGAAGCCGTCTACATCAATCCCAAGCACGACATCACCGACAAGGTGATCAGAGCGCTCAACGCCGCGCGGTAGGGCAGCCCGCGCCGTGGCCCTGCAACTCGGCGAGATCGTTGCCTCCCTCGGCGGTGAGCTCCATGGGGACGCCACCATCGCCGTCCAGGGCCTGGCGCCACTGGAGTCCGCGCAACCGGACCAGCTCAGCTTCCTGAGCAACCCGCGCTACCGCCAGCAGCTGGCCGACTCCCGCGCCGCGTGCGTGATCGTGGCGCCCGCCCTGCGCGACGAAGCGCTGGCGCGGGGCGCCTGCATCGTCGCCGACGATCCCTACATCTATTTCGCCCGGCTCACGCAGCTGTGGAAGCGCACCCATGCGCGCGGCGGGGAGCCGGACATCCACCCGAGCGCGGTCGTCCACCCGGAAGCGCAGGTGGCGCCCGGCGCCCGCATCGGCGCGTTGTGCGTCGTCGAACGCGGCGCCAGGATAGGCGCGGGCACCGTGCTGAAGGCGCGGGTGGTGGTGTCGCAGGACTGTGTCGTCGGCGAGCGCTGCATCCTGCACCCCGGCGTGGTGATCGGCGCGGACGGCTTCGGCTTCGCGGGCGGCCCGGGCCAGTGGGAGAAGATCGAGCAGCTGGGCGCGGTGCGCATCGGCGACGACGTGGAGATCGGCGCCAACACCTGCATCGACCGCGGCGCGCTGGCGGACACGGTGATAGAGGACGGCGTCAAGCTGGACAACCTGATCCAGGTGGCGCACAACGTGCGCATCGGCCGCGGCACCGCCATCGCGGCCTGCACCGGGATCGCGGGCAGCGCCACCATCGGTGCCAACTGCACGATCGGCGGCGCCGCCCGCATCCAGGGCCACATCAGCATCGCCGACGGCACCTTCGTCTCCACCGGGACCTTCATTTCGCGCTCCATCCACAAGCCGGGGATGTACACCGGCGTGTTTCCCATGGACGACAATGCGTCCTGGGAGAAGAACGCCGCGGCGCTCAAGCAGCTGTACACGCTGCGCGAGCGCATCAAGGCTCTCGAAAAGAAACCATGACCACCGCACTGGACATCCACCAGATCCTCAAGAAGCTGCCGCACCGCTACCCGATCCTGCTGGTGGACCGCGTGCTGGAGATCGAGGACGGCAAGCGCATCAAGGCGCTGAAGAACGTGACCATCAACGAGCCCTACTTCGTGGGCCACTTCCCGCACCGGCCGGTGATGCCGGGCGTGATGATGCTGGAGGCGATGGCGCAGACGGCGGCTCTGCTGGCCTTCACGACCACCGGGTCCTCCCTCGGCGCCAACTCGGTGATCTACTTCGCGGGCATCGACGGGGCGCGCTTCAAGCGGCCGGTGGAGCCCGGCGACCAGCTGGTGATGGAAGTGGAGTTGCTGCGCTCCAAGGCCGGCATCTACAAGTTCAAGGGCGTGGCGCGCGTGGGCGGGGACCTCGCCTGCGAGGCCGAGCTGATGTGCACCATGCGCAACGTGGGTTGAGGGCATGGGCAACATCCACCCGACCGCGATCGTCGACGCGAAGGCGCAGCTCGACTCCAGCGTCACCGTCGGGCCCTACACGCTGGTCGGGCCGCACGTGAAGATCGGGGCGGGCACCACGGTGGCCGGCCACGTGGTGATCGAGGGCCACACCACCATCGGCCGCGACAACCGCATCTTCCAGTTCTCCTCCATCGGCGCGGCCAACCAGGACAAGAAGTACAAGGGCGAGCCGACCGAACTGGTGATTGGCGACCGCAACACGATCCGCGAATTCACGACGCTGCAGGTGGGCACCGTGCAGGACAAGGCCCGGACCACCATCGGCAACGACAACTGGCTCATGGCCTATGTGCACGTCGCCCACGACTGCATCGTGGGCAGCAACGTCACGATGGCCAACAACGCCACGCTGGGAGGCCACGTCGAGGTGGGTGACTGGGTGACGGTGGGCGGCCTGACCGGCATCCACCAGTTCGTCAAGGTGGGCGCGCACGCGATGCTCGGTTTCCAGAGCGCCGTTGCGCAGGACGTCCCGCCTTTCATGCTGGTGGACGGCAACCCGCTCACGGTGCGCGGCATCAACACCGTGGGCCTGAAGCGGCGCGACTTCAGCAACGAGCGCATCGCGGCGGTCAAGCAGATGCACAAGCTGCTGTACCGCGAAGGCCGCACGCTGGAGGCCGCGCGGGCGGCCATCGAGGCGCTGGCGCAGTCCGCGCCGGAGGCGGCGGCGGAGGTGTCCCTGATGACCGCCTTCCTGGCCGGCGCCACGCGCGGCATCGCCCGCTAGCATGGGCCATCCACGATTCGCCATGGTCGCCGGCGAGGCGTCCGGTGACCTGCTGGCCAGCCTGGTGCTGGACGCCATGCGGGTCCGGTGGCCGCAGCACACCGCCCAGGGCATCGGCGGGCCGCAGATGCAGGCGCGCGGCTTCGAGTCCTGGTGGCCGGTGGAAAAGCTGTCCGTCAGCGGCTATGCCGAGGTGCTGCGCAGCCTGCGCGAGCTGCTGGGCATCCGCAAGGAACTGCGTGAGCGGTTGCTGCGCGAGCGCCCGGACGCCTTCATCGGCGTGGACGCACCCGACTTCAACCTGGCGCTGGAAGGTGACCTGCGCCGTGCCGGCGTGAAGACGGTGCATTTCGTCTGCCCCTCGATCTGGGCCTGGCGCATGAACCGGGTGAAGACGCTCAAGCGCAACTGCGACCATGTGCTGTGCATCTTCCCTTTCGAGCCGGAGCTGCTGGAGCGCCATGGCGTTCCGGCGACCTACGTCGGCCATCCCTTGGCCAGCGTCATCCCGATGGAGCCCGACCAGGCGGCGGCCCGGCGCAAGGTGGGCGTTCCGGAACAAGGCGAGGTGATCGCGTTGCTGCCCGGCAGCCGGGCGTCGGAAATCGAGGCGCTCGCGCCGCGCTTCCTGGCCGCGGCCGCCGAATTGCAGAAGACCCGGCCGAGCGCGTGGTTCGTGATCCCCGCGGTGCCGCACCTGCAGGCGCGCATCAGCGCACTGGCCCGCGCCGGCAGGGCGCCGCGGCACCTGGTCATCGTCACCGGGCAGTCGCACGCGGTGCTGGCGGCCTGCGACGTGGCGCTGGTGGCCAGCGGCACGGCGACGCTGGAGGCCGCGCTGTTCAAGCGGCCGATGGTCATCGCCTATCGCACGCACTGGCTCACGTACGCGCTGATGAAGCCGCGGCAATTGCAGCCCTGGGTCGGGCTGCCCAACATCCTGTGCCAGGATTTCGTCGTACCGGAGTTGCTGCAGTCCAACGCAAAACCCGACAAGCTCGCCGGGGCGCTGGCCGCCTGGCTGGACAGCCCTGAGAGAATGCGTGCCGTGCAGGAGAAGTTCCGCGACGTCCACGTCCGGCTCCGGCGCGATACCGCCACCCTCGCCATCGATGCCATCGAAAAAGTCCTCGCCTCCTGAGACCGTCCAGCGCATCCGGACCACCACGATCCGCACGCGCGCGCTGCCGGCGCGCCAGGTGCCGCTGGTCTTTCCCGAGCCGGTCGGGCTGCACGCCGGTGTCGACGAAGCCGGGCGCGGGCCCCTGGCCGGGCCGGTGGTCGCCGCCGCCGTGATCCTCGACGACAAGAAGCGCATCAACGGACTGGCCGACTCCAAGGTGCTCACGCCGCTGCAGCGCGACAAGCTGTTCGACCGGATCCGCGAGAAAGCCTTGTGCTGTTCGGTCGCGCTGGCGACGGTCGAGGAGATCGAGGAGCTGAACATCTTCCACGCCACCATGCTGGCGATGAAGCGGGCGGTGGAAGGCCTGCGCCTGAAGCCCGTCAAGGTGCTGGTGGACGGCAACCGCCTGCCCAAGCTGGAGATGCTGTCCGAAGCCATCGTGGACGGGGATGCCAAGATCAAGTCGATCTCCGCCGCCTCGATCCTTGCCAAGGTCACCCGGGACCGGATGCTCGTGGAACTGCACGAGCAATTCCCGCAGTACGGGTTCGCCGCGCACAAGGGCTACAGCACGCCGGAGCACCTGCTCGCGTTGCGCGTGCACGGCCCCTGCGTGCATCACCGCCGCTTCTTCGCGCCGGTGGCCGCGCAGTTCTTCACCGAAGAGGGCGCGACGGTTTCCGTGCAGGTGCAGTGACCTCGGCAGGTCCGCAGGTCATCGCCTCGCGCGACAACGCTTTCCTCAAGGAGCTGCGCCGGCTGGCGCAGGACAGCACCGCGTACCGCAAGCAGGGCCGCATCTGGCTCGAAGGCGACCATCTTTGCCGCGCCGCGTTGCAGCGTGGCCTGCAGCCCGCCCACGCCGTGTTCCAGTCCTCGTTCTGGGATGCCTCGGGCCACGACTGGGCGGATACGGGCGGCAAGGTGGTGGTGATCGACGATGCGCTGTTCGCCACCGTCAGCGGCCTGGAGTCGCCGGCGCGCATGGGTTTCGTGTTGCCCTTGCCGGCGCGCGGCGAACTGCAGGCGGACGCGCCGACCGTGGTCCTCGACGGCCTGCAGGACGCCGGCAATGTCGGGACCATCCTGCGCAGCGCGGGCGCCTTCGGCTTTCGCCAGGTGGTGGCCATGAAGGGCACCGCGGCGCTGTGGAGTCCGAAGGTGCTGCGCGCCGGCATGGGCGCGCATTTCGGCCTGTCGCTGCTGGAGGGCATCGAGCCCGATGGCTTGTCGGCGCTGGCGGTGCCGCTGCTGGCGACCAGTTCCCACCAGGGCGCTTTCCTTCATGCCGCGCGGCTGCCCTGGCCGTGTGCGTGGGTGTTCGGCCACGAAGGACAAGGCGTGGGCAGCGCGCTGGCGGCCCGTGCTTCGCAGTTCGTGCGCATCGTGCAGCCGGGCGGCGAGGAGTCGCTCAACGTCGGCGCCGCGGCGGCGATCTGCCTGCATGCGAGCGCGGCCGCGGCCGCCGCAACCCGGCCCTGAGATCAGGCGGACTTGGCCCGGGCAGGGGCGGCGATCGCCTGCGCGTGGCGCGGCAGCGTCGCCGTGAAGGTGGTTCCGCCCTCTTCGGTGGACTCGAGGTGCAGTTGCCCGCCATGGGACTGCACGATCTCCCGGCAGATGTACAGCCCGAGTCCCAGCCCGGTGGTTTCCCGGCTCTCGCCTTCGGCACGCTGCTGCCAGCCGCGCTCGAGGGGCCGGAAGATGCGCTCACGCTCGCCCTTGGGGATGGGCCGGCCGTGGTTGTGCACGGACAGGCTCACGCCCGCTGGCGACGACCACATCTTGACGGTGACGGGGCCGTCGCGCGTGCCGTACAGCAGCGCATTCGCCAGCAGGTTGGACGTCAGCTGCCCGATCCGGCCTTCATCCCAGCTGCCGGTGAAATCCCCGGAGGTGTCGAGAACGATGTCGCGCACCGGATGCCGCACCTGCGTTTCCTGCACGACCTTGGACACCTGCTCGGCGAGGTCGCCCGGCGTGCGCTCGATGGGCATCACGCCGTCCGCCTGGGCGCGGGTGAAGTCCACCACCTGCTCGACGATGCTCTTGATGCGCATGGCCGCGTTGTTGATCGGCGCCGCGGCGGCAGGGGTGAGCTGCCCCGTGCGCTGGAGCACGGCGGCGCTCATCAGGATGGTGCCCAGCGGGTTGCGGATGTCGTGCCCGAGGATGCCGATGAACAGCTCCATCGCGCTGCTGGTCTGCCGGGTGTAGCGGCTCACCGATTCGGCGATGGCCTGGTCGATCGCCTCGTTGAAGCGGGTGAGGTCCGTCAGGTCGTCCGGCTCGGTGCCGCCGCCATGCTGGCCCCAGATCTTCAGCACGCTGGCACGCAGCGCGCGGTATTCCGTGATCATCGCGTCCACCGCGAAACCCGCGACCATGCGGAAGTCGGCATGCGTCTCCGCCGGCGTCGGCAGCCCGCTGCTGCGCGGGCCTTGGCCCTTGCCCTTGGCGTCCTGCTGCGCCGACGACTGCGGCTGGGCCAGGTCGGCGGCAATGGTCTTCAGGATTTCGGCAGCGTGGTCGCGCAAGGCCACGGCATCCAGGGCCTTGCCTTCATGGCTGACGGTCGCGGCGAACTCGTCCCACGCGAGCAGGATGTCCTCGGCGTGCAGTTGCAGGAACTCCGAAAGCCGCGGCCGGGAAGCCGGCCGCGTCTGTGCCTTGGCGGAGGTGTTCAAGGCCTGGACCTGCTTGGTTGCACGCGGCAAGTGTAGGGTGCTTTCGACGCAGCGGATGGCGTCAGGTGACCGCTTTCGAGCGCATCAGCCGACGGTAGGAACTCTCGTCGGCGGCATAGCAGGCGCAAGCCACTGCTTCGAGCCCCTTGCGGTCCAGAAGTGTCATCTCGCCACGCCGGTAGGCAATGAGTTGCCCTTGTTGCAGGATGGCGGCCGCGCGCGTGATGCCGGCGCGGCGTACGCCCAGCCGCGTCGACAGGGATTCGTGTGTCGCGTGCAGCTGGCTCGGCCGCACCCGGTCTCCGGCCATCAGGAGCCAGCGCGCCAGGCGCTTGTCGAGCCGGTGGTGCCGCGTGCAGACCGCGGACTGCGCCGCCTGGGCCAGGGACACCAGCAGGTAGCGATGCAGCCGCTGCGCCAGGGACGGGCTGGCCGAGAGGGCGGCGCGCAGCGCTGCGGCCCCGATGCGCATGGCCTGGCCGGGGGACGTCACGGTCGCGAACACCTCCGACACCGTGCCGCCCAGCAGCAGGGGCAGGCCGACCATGCCTTCCCGGCCGACCAGTGCCACCTCGAGGTTGTCACCCTTGCCGGCAGTGCCGAGCGACAGGGACACCACCGCTCCCATGGGGAAGTAGGCATGCGTCATGCGCCCGCGTGGCTGGCCCAGGACCTGCCCGGCGACCAGCGTGACGGTTTCGCACAGGAGCGTGAGCCTCGTGCGGTCGACGGCGAGAAGGGAGGCCAGCAAACCATTCGCAGGCGGGTGTTTCGGGGGTCGGGAGACCAAGGCGTTCTCCATGTACCACCGCAGGGTGGACCCCCTTTGGCTCTGCGTCTGCGCGCCACCGTACAGACCCGGCCGGGGGCGGCGTCTTTCCGGCAGATGCCGGCTATTTCGTGTCCGGCGGCGCTGCCCGCGGCAGCAGCCGGTCGTATTCCTTTTTCACCACGGCATAGCATTCGCAGGCGCGCAGCTCGATCGCCGGTCGATCGAGCACCGTGATGCGGCCCCGCTCATAGCGGATGAGGCCGTCCTTCTGCAACTGCCCGGCCACGTCGCTGATGCTGGCCCGCCGCACCCCCAGGATGTTGGACAGCAGTTCCTGGGTCATGACGAGATGGTTGGAGTGCAGCCGGTCCAGCGTCAGCAGGAGCCAACGGCACATCTGCTCGTCGATCGCGTGGTGGCGGTTGCACGCGGAGGTCTGCGCCATCTGGGTGATCAGCGCCTGCGTGTAGCGCAGCAGCAGGTGCAACACCGGGCCGCCGCGATTGAACTCCTGCAGCAGGACCTTGGCTTCGAGCCGGAAGCCGTCGCCGGAGGCCTGCACGACGGCCTGGCTCGATGTCGACTCCCCGCCCATGAAAAGCGAGACGCCGACGAGCCCTTCGTTGCCGACCACGGCGATTTCCGCCGAGGCGCCGTTCTCCATCACGTAGAGCAGCGAGACGATGGCCGTGGTGGGAAAGTACACGTGGGCCGGCGTGGTGCCGGGGTCGTACAGCACCTGGCCCAGCCGCATGGCGACTGGCTGCAGGTGCGGTGCAACCCGCTCCCACTCGGCCGGCCCCAGTGCGCAAAGGAGCCAGTTGAGTCGGGGATCGGGCGCTTTGGTCATGGATGCCGCCCCAGTATAGGGAAGCCCGTTCGCCGGCCGGTGCGTACGTTAGCGGACAGACACGGCCGGGCGCGACGCTTATGGTTCGGTCCACGCTGCGCGAGCGCGCAGGCCGATCTTCCCTTTTCTCACTGGAGCCTTCATGAACACCCCCCGTCTTTTCATCTCCGCGGCGCTTGCCGCCTCCCTGCTCGTGCTGTCGGGCTGCGCCGTGACACGTGGCCAGGAAGGCCCCGGCGCTTACGTCGATGACTCGGCCATCACCACCAGCGTCAAGACCCGCTTCGTGGGCAACCGAGAGGTGGACGCTTCCAGCATCAAGGTGGAAACGCTCAACGGCACCGTGATGCTGTCCGGCTTTGCCAAGAACAGCAGCGAGCGCACGACGGCCGAATCCATCGCGCGCAAGGTGTCCGGGGTGCGTGAAGTGCGCAATGAAATCATCGTCCGGCCGTAAGGCAAGGGCGTGAACTTCCTCCTTGGCACCGCGGCCGCGACCCTGGCCGCCGCAATCGCCGCACCCGGATGGGCGGCGGGTCCGCCGGCAACCCAGGCCGAGACCAACTACCAGCAGGAACGTGCGCGCTGCCTGGCCGGCCAATCCAACCAGGCGCAGGAAACTTGCCTGAAGGAAGCCGGCGCGGCGCAGGACGAAACCCGGCGCGGCAGCCTCGGCGGCGCGAGCGCCGCTGACCTGGAGCGCAATGCGACGCAGCGGTGCGAGGCGCAACCTCCGGCGGACCGCGCGGCGTGTATCCAGCGGACCCTCGGCGGTTCCACGGACGGCAGCGTCGGCGGCGGCGGCGTGATCCGCCAGACCGAGACTCCGGTCAAGTAAGGCGGGGCCCGCGCATGCCGGGGCATGCATCCCCCTGCGAAGAGGGGATGCTTCCCCCTCACGCTATAATCAGCGGCTTTCCCGCAAACAGCGTACGCCCTAGCGCATCCAGCACTCCCCCCGACAAGAGCAACATCGAGAGCCCGCTTTCGTGTCGCGCCTGGGCGTACCCGCATCAACACCGGAGAACCCAGTGCTTTCGTCGCTTCAGGGAGCTTTCCCGCCCGCCATCCTGGCGCTCGCAGACGGCACGGTCTTTATCGGCAACTCGATCGGCGCCGCAGGTTCCACCACCGGCGAAGTCGTGTTCAACACGGCCCTGACCGGTTACCAGGAAATCCTGACCGATCCGAGCTACCGCCAGCAGATCGTCACGCTGACCTACCCGCACATCGGCAACTACGGCGTGAACGCCGAAGACGTCGAGGCCCGCAAGGTCTACGCGGCCGGCCTGGTCATCCGCGACCTGCCGTTGATCGCTTCCAACTTCCGGTCCGACATGACGCTGCAGGATTACCTGCGGCGCGAGCAGACCGTCGGCATCTCCAACATCGACACCCGCAAGCTCACCCGCATCCTGCGCACCAAGGGCGCGCAGAACGGCTGCCTCGTCGGCCTGAAGCAGGGCGAGGAGGTCACGCCGGCGCTGGTGGAGCAAGCCGTCGCCCTGGCGCGCAAGGCACCCGACATGGCGGGGCAGGACCTGGCGAAGGAGGTGTCGGTGTCGAAGTCCTACGGATGGGACCAGACCGAGTGGCAGCTCGGCGAGGGCTACGGCCACCTCGAGAATGCGAAATACCACGTGGTTGCGTTCGACTACGGCGTGAAGAACAACATCCTGCGCATGCTGGCGGAACGCGGCTGCAAGGTCACGGTGGTGCCGGCCCGGACGCCCGCGGCCGACGTGCGCAAGCTGGAGCCGGACGGCGTGTTCCTGTCCAACGGCCCCGGCGATCCGGAACCCTGCGACTACGCCATCGATGCCACGCGCGAGCTGATCGAGGACGGCTACCCCACCTTCGGCATCTGCCTGGGCCACCAGATCATGGCGCTGGCTTCCGGCGCGAAGACGTTCAAGATGAAGTTCGGGCACCACGGGGCCAACCATCCGGTGAAGGACCTCGACTCGGGGCGCGTCTCCATCACCAGCCAGAACCACGGCTTCGCGGTGGACGAGAAGACGCTGCCGGCGAACCTGCGCGCCACGCACGTGTCGCTGTTCGACGGCACGCTGCAAGGCCTGGCGCGCACCGACAAGCCGGCTTTCTGCTTCCAGGGCCATCCCGAAGCCTCGCCCGGCCCGCACGACATCGGCTACCTGTTCGACCGCTTTACGGGCCTGATGGACGAGAAGAAGAAGTAAGACATGCCGAAACGCACCGACATCAAGAGCATCCTCATCATCGGCGCCGGCCCGATCGTCATCGGGCAGGCCTGCGAGTTCGACTACTCCGGCGTGCAGGCCTGCAAGGCGCTGCGCGAGGAGGGCTACAAGGTCATCCTGATCAACTCGAACCCGGCGACGATCATGACGGACCCGGCCACCGCCGACGTCACGTACATCGAGCCGATCACGTGGCAGACGGTCGAGAAGATCATCGTCAAGGAAAAGCCCGACGCCATCCTGCCGACCATGGGCGGCCAGACGGCGCTGAACTGCGCGCTGGACCTGTGGCGCCACGGCGTCCTGCACAAGTACAAGGGTGCGGCCACCAACAAGGCCATCGAACTGATCGGCGCCACGCCGGAGTCGATCGACAAGGCCGAAGACCGCCTGAAGTTCAAGGACGCGATGACGCGCATCGGCCTGGGTTCGGCGCGCTCGGGCATCGCCCACAACATGGACGAAGCATGGGGCGTGCAGAAAACCGTGGGCTTCCCCACCGTGATCCGTCCCAGCTTCACGCTGGGCGGCACCGGCGGCGGCATCGCCTACAACCCGGAAGAATTCGAGACGATCTGCAAGCGCGGACTGGAAGCGTCGCCCACCAGCGAACTGCTGATCGAGGAGTCGCTCCTCGGCTGGAAAGAGTACGAGATGGAGGTGGTGCGCGACAAGAAGGACAATTGCATCATCGTCTGCTCGATCGAGAACCTCGACCCGATGGGCGTGCACACCGGCGACTCGATCACGGTCGCCCCGGCGCAGACGCTGACCGACAAGGAATACCAGATCATGCGCAACGCCTCGCTGGCGGTGCTGCGCGAGATCGGGGTGGACACGGGCGGGTCCAACGTCCAGTTCTCGATCAACCCGAAGGACGGTCGCATGATCGTCATCGAGATGAACCCGCGGGTCTCGCGCTCTTCGGCGTTGGCGTCCAAGGCTACCGGCTTCCCGATCGCCAAGGTGGCCGCCAAGCTGGCTGTCGGCTATACGCTCGACGAACTGCGCAACGACATCACGGGCGGCGCGACGCCGGCGAGCTTCGAACCCTCCATCGATTACGTCGTCACCAAGATCCCGCGCTTCGCCTTCGAGAAATTCAAGGACGCGGACGACCGCCTGACCACGCAGATGAAGTCCGTCGGTGAAGTGATGGCCATGGGCCGCACCTTCCAGGAAAGCTTCCAGAAGGCCTTGCGCGGGCTGGAAGTGGGCGTCGACGGCCTGAACCAGAAGACCACCGACCGCGAAGTGCTGGAAAAGGAACTGGGCTCGCCCGGTCCCGAGCGCATCTGGTACGTGGGCGATGCCTTCGGCATGGGCCTGTCCGTCGACGAGGTGTACGACCTGACGAAGATCGACAAGTGGTTCCTGGTGCAGATCGAGGAGATCGTGAAGATCGAGCTGGACCTGGACAAGCTGGCCGAGGAGAAGGGCGCCGGCGCGCTGGCGGCGATCGACGCCGCGACGATGCGCGCGCTCAAGCGCAAGGGCTTCTCCGACCGCCGCCTGGCCAAGCTGCTGCACACCAACGACAAGGCCGTGCGCGATGCGCGCAAGAAGCTGAATGTGCGTCCGGTCTACAAGCGCGTGGACACCTGCGCGGCCGAATTCGCCACCGACACGGCCTACATGTACTCGACCTACGAGGACGAGTGCGAGTCCGAGCCGACCAACCGCAAGAAGATCATGGTGCTGGGCGGCGGGCCCAACCGCATCGGCCAGGGCATCGAGTTCGACTACTGCTGCGTGCATGCGGCGCTCGCCCTGCGCGAGGACGGCTACGAGACCATCATGGTCAACTGCAACCCGGAGACGGTGTCCACCGACTACGACACCTCCGATCGCCTGTACTTCGAGCCGCTGACGCTGGAAGACGTGCTGGAGATCGTGGACAAGGAAAAGCCCACCGGCGTGATCGTCCAGTACGGCGGGCAGACGCCGCTGAAGCTGGCGCTCGGCCTGGAGGCCGAGGGCGTGCCGATCATCGGCACCTCGCCGGACATGATCGACGCCGCCGAGGACCGCGAGCGCTTCCAGCAATTGCTCATGAAGCTGGGCTTGCGGCAGCCCCCCAACGCGACGGCGCGCACCGAAGCCGAGGCGCTGGAGAAGGCGCAGGCCCTGGGCTACCCGCTGGTGGTCCGTCCTTCGTACGTGCTGGGTGGCCGGGCGATGGAGATCGTGCACGAGCAACGGGACCTGGAGCGCTACATGCGCGAGGCCGTGAAGGTGTCGCACGATTCGCCGGTGCTGCTGGACCGCTTCCTGAACGACGCCGTCGAATGCGACGTCGACTGCATCGGCGACGGCCAGCGCGTCTTCATCGGCGGCGTGATGGAGCACATCGAGCAGGCCGGCGTGCACTCGGGCGACTCCGCCTGCTCGCTGCCGCCGTATTCGCTGAAGAAGGAAACCATCGACGAGATGAAGCGCCAGACCGCCGCCATGGCCAAGGCGCTCAACGTCATCGGGCTGATGAACGTGCAGTTCGCGATCCAGGAGAAGGACGGCCAGGACGTCATCTTCGTGCTGGAGGTGAACCCGCGCGCGTCGCGCACCGTGCCCTACGTGTCCAAGGCCACCGGCATCCAGCTGGCCAAGGTGGCGGCGCGCTGCATGGTCGGCCAGACGCTGGACCAGCAGGGCATCTTCAAGGAGGTGACGCCGCCTTACTTCAGCGTCAAGGAAGCGGTGTTCCCGTTCGTGAAGTTTCCGGGCGTGGACACGATCCTCGGCCCGGAGATGAAGTCCACCGGCGAGGTGATGGGCGTGGGCAGGACCTTCGGCGAAGCCTTCGTCAAGAGCCAGCTCGGCGCCGGCACCCGGCTGCCGTCCCCCAGGGACGCCGACGGCAAGCCGACGGGCAAGGTGTTCCTGACGGTCAAGAACAGCGACAAGCCGCGCACGGTTGAGGTGGCGCGCCAGCTCCACGCCATGGGCTTCCCGCTGATCGGCACCAAGGGCACGTCGGCCGCGATCGGCGCTGCCGGCATCCCGTGCGAGACCGTGAACAAGGTGACGGAAGGCCGGCCCCACGTGGTCGACATGATCAAGAACAACGAGATCATCATGGTGGTGAACACGGTGGAAGAGCGCCGCAACGCCATCGCCGACTCGCGCGCCATCCGCACGTCGTCGCTCCTGGCGCGGGTGACCACCTTCACGACCATCGCCGGCGCCGAAGCCGCCGTCGAAGGGATGCGGGCGATGGACGACCTGGATGTCATCAGCGTCCAGGAGATGCACGCGCTGCTCGCCTGAATCCCTGAACGCCTATAATTGAGGCATACAAGAACCGCCGAGCGGCAACGCCCGGCGGTTTTCATTTTGCTGGAGACACCCTGATGCCCACCACCATTCCGATCACGACCCGCGGCGCCGAGAAGCTCAAGGCCGAACTGCACCGCCTGAAAACGGTGGACCGCCCGGGCGTCATCCAGGCGATCGCCGAGGCGCGGGCGCAGGGCGACCTGTCCGAAAACGCCGAGTACGAGGCCGCCAAGGACCGCCAGGGCTTCATCGAAGGCCGCATCCAGGAGATCGAAGGCAAGCTCGCCGCCGCCCAGATCATCGATCCGACGACGGTGGACGCCGGCGGCCGCGTGGTCTTCGGGGCCACGGTGGAACTGGAAGAAGAGACGAGCGGCGAGAAGGTCAGGTACCAGATCGTGGGCGAGGACGAGGCCGACCTCAAGCAGGGCCTGATCAACGTGTCCAGCCCGATCGGCCGGGCGCTGATCGGCAAGGAGGAGGGTGACGTCGCCGTGGTGGAGGCGCCGGGCGGCACCAAGCGCTACGAGATCGTGGCCGTCCACTACGTCTAGATGCACTGGAAGGCGCGCCTCCCCATCCTCGCCGCCGCGCTCTGGTGGGGCAGCCTCACCGCGATCGGCCTGGTGGCCGTGCCGCAACTGTTTTCCCACGCATCGTCGCCGGCGGTCGCCGGCAACCTGGCGGCGCGGTTGTTCGAGGCGCAGACCTGGCTGAGCCTGGTGTGCGGCGTGCTGGTGCTGATGGGTGCGCGCGAACCGGACGGCGAGGCCACGATCGGCTGGGCCGGTGGCGCGGTCACATTCGTGCTGGTCGGGATGCTGGCCGCGCTGCTGCAGCAGTTCGCCGTGGCGCCGCGCATCGTCGCGCGGCAGGACCTGGCGTTCTGGCACAGCGCCGGATCGGCGCTGTTCGCGGCGCAGTGGTTTTGCGCGCTGGTGGTGCTGTGGAAAACGACGACCGCTAGGTCTGCGTCGTCTTCTTGACCGATTTCTTCTTGGGCTTGGACTTCTTGACGATGCCGCCGGAAGTCAGGCGCTGGTTGCCCAGCACGCGCACGCGCTTGACCTCGGGCCGCTGCCCGCCCCGGCTGGCGTTCTTGACCACCTTGAATTCGCGGGGGCCGGGCTTGCGGTCCTCGTCTTCCGCTTTCACCTTCTCGGGCTTGGGGCGCCAGAGCACGAGGAGTTTGCCGATGTGCTGGATGGGCGCCGCGCCGAGTTCGTCGCACACCTGCAGGTACATGGCCTCGCGGGCCTCCCGGTCGTCCCCCTGCACGCGCACCTTGATCAGGCCGTGGGCCTTGAGCGAGGCGTCGATTTCCTTCTTCACGGCGGGCGTCAGCCCGTCGTTGCCGATCATCACGACCGGGTCGAGGTGATGGGCTTCGGACCGATGCGCCTTGCGCTCGGCTATGGTCAATTGGATCGCTGGCATCCCCGTATTATCCGCTCCAGGCGCACAGGCATATGAAAGTCAAGACGAAGAGCAAGAAGGTCAACAAGTCATGGTTGAACGACCATGTGCGGGACCCGTACGTCCAGCTCGCCCAGAAGGAGGGCTACCGCGCCCGTGCCGCCTACAAGCTCAAGGAGATCGACGAGCAGCTCGGATTGGTCAAGCCGGGCCACCTGGTGGTGGACCTCGGCTCGACCCCGGGCGCCTGGAGCCAGTACGTTCGCCGCAAGCTGTCTCCCGGCGGCGCCGCCGTCGGCGCGCTGGATGGGACCATCCTGGCGCTGGACATCCTGCCCATGGAGCCCATCGAGGGGGTCACCTTCATCCAGGGTGACTTTCGCGAGCCGGAAGTCGCACAGCAGCTCGAGCAGCTGCTGAACGGCAGGAAGGTGGACGTGGTCGTCTCCGACATGGCGCCCAATCTTTCGGGCATTCCCGCCTCCGACGCTGCGCGGGTAGGCCACCTCGTCGAGATCGCGGTCGAGTTCGCGCTGGCCCACCTGAAGCCCGAGGGGGCCCTGGTGTGCAAGGTGTTCCACGGCAGCGGGTACAGCCAGCTCGTGAAGCACTTCAAGGAGAGCTTCCGCATCGCGAAGCCCGTCAAGCCGAAGGCCTCGCGGGACAAGTCATCGGAGACTTTCCTGGTCGGCATCGGCCCCCGCACGCGGGCTCCTGGCGCTGGCTAGCTCGGGGTTCGCCAGCTGCCCTTCGGCGGGCAGCGTGACGAGCTTGCCATCCACGCAAACGAAGTGGATGGTCGCCGGGGCCCCGCCGGGCTCCACGACCTCCGCCGTGACCTGCGCGCCCGGGGTTTCGCAGGGGTCGACTGTCATCGCGATCGTGCGGGTTTCCGCAAGTACGGCCTTGGCCGGTTCAGCAGTGTGGTCGTCGCCACCGCACGAGGTCAGTACCACCCACGCACAAAGAAAGATTGCCTTCATGCTTCCTCCTTCCGGCGCGGCCGGTGGTCCCCGGCGGCGCGCCGTTGCGGCCGGTCAACTGGCGCGGTCGGGCCGCCGGGTGTCCATGTGCAGGATGTGCGACACGATCTGGCGGGGGCTCGCCAGCGCCGGGGCCATCCCCCAGCGCCTGGCGGTGTCGTTTCCGATGCGGACCATGCCGACGTGGCGCCCTGCCTGCTTGTCGACCTCGGGGTCCGGATCGTAGTAGCCCAGCGCAAAGCGAAGCCGCTCGATATCGGGCGGCGAGCCCGTGAGGAACAGCCATCCCGGCTGCACGTGATGCTGCCTCGCGTACTGCGCCAGGTCCTCCGGCGAGTCCTGTTCCGGCCTCAGGGTGATCGAATACATGAAGATGTCCTTGCCGACACGGTCGCCCAGGAGCTGCTGCACCTGCACCAGGTTGTAGGTCATGGGGGGGCACGTGTTGTTGCACAGCGCGTACATCATGTTGATCACGACGAGCTTGTCGCGCAGCAGGTCGTCATAGAAGCGCACCGTCGCACCGGTATGCGCCTTCAGGACGACGTTGGGGATGCCATTGCCATCGCTGGCGGCCCGCGCGGGGGTGGGTGCCGGCCGCTCGGACCGGCTCAGCAGGGCGGCGCCCAGGCCCACCAGGGAAGCGGCGCCCGCGCCGGCCACGAGATTTCTACGGGTGTTCATGTCGTCTCCTTGTCCGGGCCTCAGACGATGTCCCACCGGAGCATCATCGCGTGGTCCTCGTGGGTGAGGTTGTGGCAATGCATCATGTATCTGCCCGGGAAGTCGCGGAACCGCAGCAGCACCCGGACCGTCATCCGCTCGCCCACCACGAAGACGTCCTTGCGTCCACGCTCGTTCGGAGGGATGGGGATGGGAACGCCGTTCACGGATTTGCTCAGGATGCGTCCTTCCTCGAAGTGGATGTGGATCGGGTGCTGCCAGCCGTCGTCCAGGTTGGTGAGTTCCCAGATCTCCGTGCTGTCCCTGGCGGGCGAGATGGTGGGCGTGAAGACGTCGAAGAACCTGCCGTTGATGGCCCACATGCCGCTCGCGCGCTCGAAGTTGAAGCGGCGCACCGGGAGGGCGGCGATTTCCGCGGCGCTGGGCAGCGGGCGCAGGGGTCGCAGGACGCTCGGCACGACGCTGGTGTCGGGTTCCGGCGGACTGCGGTCGATCACGAACTTCAGCAACCGGGTGCCGGGCGCCTGCACCCGGTCGGGGCGGCGCGTCGTCGTCTGCACCAGCTGGTTGACCAGGTACAGCTCCGTCCCCATCGGGAAACGGCCGAAGTCGATGACGATGTCAGCGCGTTCGGCCGGCGCGATGCGCACGTTGACCTGGTTCAGCAACGGAGCGGGCAACAGGTTGCCGTCGTTGGCGATGTTCGTGAAGGTGAAGATCCCGTTGCCGCCGGCATTCTGCAGCACGAACTCGTAGAAGCGCGTCGGTCCGGTGTTGAGCAGGCGGAAGCGGTACTTGCGGCGGGCCACCCGGAGCACCGGCTCGATCTTGCCGTTGACGATGACCTTGTCGCCCATCACCCCTTCCGGATTGAGCTGGTCGAACGTCAGGCGTCCATCGACGTCGAAACGCCGGTCGCCGAACGTCAGCGGGTAGTCGTAGGGACCGCTCGGCAGCCGCAGGCCGCTCTGCTCGTTTCCGGTGTCCAGGTCGTCATAGATGTTGTAGCGGCCGGACAGGCCCCGCAGCACGTTCGGTGCGGTCACGCCCTCGGTGTGGTCGTGATAGAACAGGGTGCCCAGGGCCTCGCGCGAGTCGCCGTACCCACCATATTCGTCAATGCCGGCACAGCAGTTCGGATAGAAATGGTCATGGAAGTAGCCCGGGCTGGTGATCGTCGGCCCCCTCCTGGTGGCGCTGTAATAGTCGCCGGCGTAGCCATCGCTCTCCGAGGGAGTGTGCATGTTGTGCAGGTGCGTGGTGATCTCCGGAGAACCGAAGCCCGTGTGGAACTGGGGCAGCGCGTTGCGGATCCTGCAGAGGATGGGCCGCCCGTAGCGGGCATGGATGGTCGGGCCCGGGGTGGTGGCGCCGGGCGTGTTGCCCTCGAAACCCCAGATCGGCTGCGCCGGGTAGAAGGCGTTGTTGCCGTTGAAGCGCCAGTACGGGTTTTCCTTGGCGGTCAGCTGGTACAGCTCCGGCGCACCGAGCCGCCCGCAGAGCTCGTCATAGCGCTGGTGCGCTGCCCGTCCCATCTCGCCTCCCGCCGTGTTCGCGAACAGCGTCGGCGCCGGATCGAGGGCCGACAGCGGGGCGAGCGGAGTGTCCTGCAGCGGCAGTTCCTCCACCCACGGCGTGGTCGGCGGGCTGGGGGGCAGGACGACCACCTGGGCCTCCGTCCTGCGGGCGGTCAGCACCATGGGCGCCGCCACCGCGGCGGCCTTCAGCAGGGTTCGTCGTCCCAGGGAGGGTGTCTCGGGATCACGGGGTCTACGGTTATGGTGGTTCATGGTGGGTCCTCGCGTGAAAAATGCAGGCTCACATCTGCCGGCCGGCGCGCCGCAATGTCGTGGTGATGGGTTCGGCCAGGTACTGGAGCGCGGTCTGCTGCGTACCCTGGATGTAGACCTCGGCCGGCATGCCGGCCTGGAGCTTGAAGTCGGCGGCGATGCCACCGAGGGTGCTGGAGTCGGCGACGATCAGGGCCGAGTAGTAGGGCTCTCCGTTCTGGCGCTCGACCAGGCGGTCGCCCGAGACGTAGGTGACCTTGCCGGCCACCATCATGCTGTTGCGGTACTTCAGCGCCGTGAACTTCACCCGGGCGGCCTGGCCAATGTTCACGTTGGCGATGTCCTCGGGTCGGATACGTGCCTCCACCACCAGTTGCGTGTCGCTGGGCACGATGTCCGCGATCGGATCGCCCGGCCGGACCACCGCGCCGGGGGAACTGAACTTGAGGTCGATGACTTCGCCGCTGGCTGGAGCCACCACGACCTGCCGCGTGGCGGCGTCCGCGGACTTGCGCTGCTCCTGTTCGACCTCGGTCAGGCGCAGCACCGCTGCCTTCAACTGGTCGCTCGCCGATTTCACGTAGTCGTTGCGGGTGGACTCGATCTTCAGGTCGATCTCCGCCAGCCGCTGATGGGCGCGCGCGTGCTCGGTGCGCCGCTCCTCCAGCTTGGCGGCGTAATCCATCACCCCGGACTCGAGCTGCGAGATGCGGCTCGCGGAGATGAATCCCTCCCGCACCAGGCCGCGGTTGGCTTCGAGGTCGGCACGCTGCAGCTCCAGCGACTGCTTCGCCTGCTCGATCTGCGCCTGCACCGCCGCCAGCTCGTGCTCCACCCGTTCACGCTGGGTGCGCATGAGGGCGGTGCCGCTGTCCAGCGAATGGCGCTGCGCCCGGAACAGGGCCATTTCCTTGAGCAGCGCGCTTTCGACGCGCTTGTCTTGCTTCGCGGCGGCGAGCAGGTCGTGCGGAAACTCCAGCGTGCGGGCCAGGCTCTGTTCCGCTTCGAGGCGAACCATGGAGGCGCGCTCGACGTGCACGCGATAGTCGAGCCGGTTGCGGTCGGCGTCCACCCGCACGTCCCCCAGCACCAGGACCGTGTCTCCGGCCTTGACGAACTGGCCGTCCCGGACCAGGACCTCGCGCACCGTCCCGCCTTCGAGGTGCTGCACCGGCCGGCGATTGAGGTCCACTTTCACCACGGCCGGCGCGACCACCGCCATCGCCAGCGGGGCGAACGCCATCCAGCCCGCGATGGGAAGCACCGCGCACACGATGATCCAGCACCCCGCGCGCATCAGACCGCGGGCGTGGTCCTGGTTGCTGCGGGTTGGCACCGCCGCGCCCTTCGCCAGTGTTTCCGTGCCCATGTCGCCTCCTGCGCCGCGTCCTCACGCGGCCTTCCGTGCAACCTCGGCCTGCGCCTGGCGCTGCATTTCCTTCATGACCTCGCCGGCCGGACCGAACTGCTGGATGCGCCCCGCGGCCAGCACCATGACCTTGTCCACGTGCGCAATGAGCGAGGGCCGGTGCGTGACCACGACCGTCGTCACCCCGGCCTTGCGCAGCCCTCCCATGGCCGCGGCGAGCGCGGCTTCGCCGGCGCCGTCCAGGTTCGAGTTGGGTTCATCCAGGACGACCAGCTGCGGGTTGCCGTACAGCGCGCGCGCCAGGGCTACGCGCTGGCGCTGGCCGGGTGACAGCCGGCTGCCATGCTCGCCGACCTGGGTGTCGTATCCCTGCGGCAGGCCCAGGATCAATTCGTGCGCATTGGCGCGGGTCGCCGCCGCAACGACTGCCTCCGAGTTCACCCGGTCGAGGCGGGCGATGTTGTCGGCCACGCTGCCGTCGAACAGTTCGACGTCCTGCGGCACGTAGCCGATGTGCTGTCCGAGTTGCTCGCGCGGCGGGTAAGACATGTCGGCGCCGTCCAGGCGCACCTTGCCCGCCGCGGGTGACCATACGCCCGTCAACAGGCGCGCCAGCGTCGACTTGCCGGCCGCACTGGGTCCCACGATGGCGAGCGCCTCGCCGGGCGCCAGGGCGAACGTGATGTTGCCGAGCACCTGGCTTTCGGAACCGGGCACGCGGAACGAGATGTTCTCCGCAGTGAGGCGGCCTTCCGGGCGCGGCATGGTGACGCGTTGCTCGTTGCGGTCGAAATGCTCCGACAGTTCCGACAGCCTCCAGTAGGCCGCACGGGCTTCGGTCAGCACGCGCCAGCTGCCCACCAGCTGTTCGACGGGCTGCACCGCCCTGCCCAGCAGGATGCTGGTGGCGATCATGATGCCGCCGGAGGCCTGGTGCGAAAGCACCAGGTAGGCCCCCAGCGCCAGCATCATGATCTGGATGGCCTGGCGGACGGTCTTCGTCGCCACCGTGAAGCCGACCGTCGTGCGGCTCGCGCTGGTCTGCATCTGCGCGATCTGCTGCTGCAGGGCGCGCCACCGGGCCAGCAGGCGGTGTGTCATGCCAAGCGCCTGCAGCACTTCGGCATTGCGCAACGAACTCTCCACATAGTGCGATGCGCGCCGCCCCTCCTTCTGAAGGTGTTCAAGCGATCGCCTGCTCAGCACGTCGTTGAGCCAGGCAAGCGCGAGCATCAGGCACGCCGACAGGGCCGCTCCGATGCCCAGGTAGGGATGGAACAGCCAGATCACCACCACGTAGACCACCACCCACGGCGCGTCGAACAGGGCGAGCAGCCCGTTCGAGGAAAACATCGCGCGCAGCGCAGCCACGTCGCGAATGCCATCGACCTTCGGCCCGCCCGCCAATTGCGCCGAGCGGGCGACGATCGCAGTCACCACCGGCGGCGACAGCTGTTCGTCGATCAGGTTGCCGACCACGTTCTGCAGCCGCGTGCGCACGTAGTCCAGCAGCATCAGGAGCAGCAGCGCGATCCCCGTTCCCGCCATCAGCACCAGCAAGGTGTCATGGCTGTTGGTCGAGATGACGCGATCAAACACCTGCAGCGAGAAGAACGCCGGAACCAGGAACAGCAGATTGATCACGAACGAGAACGCCGCGATCCCGCCCAGCAAGGGGCGCAGGTCCGATAGCAGGGGTTTCATGGCATGGGGGCGGGTCGCTCCTCGCGGCCGCGTGCCCGGCTACTGGATGGAAGCGGGGCGGTCCCCGACCGCCGCGGTCGATGCCGCCGCCTGCTCGAGCTCTTTGACGCGGCGACGCAACTGCTCCATGGCCAACAGCTGCTCCCCGTAGGAGCGCGTCAACTGCTGGGCGATGTCGACCAGCCCGTGGATGGCGATGGCCAGTTCGTCCTTTTTCGCATTCACCAGGTTCATGCGCGCCATGACGACGGATGCGACTTCGCGCGGATCGGAAATCGCGCGCTGCTTGCGATCGGCCGGCCTGGCGGCTGCCGCATTCGTCGTCGCGGCCGGGGATGCTTCCGTCGTTTTCGTTTGCGTGCTCATGTCCATCTCCTGTCGTGGAAGGGGTTGGTGCGCCCGCGCGGCCGGCCGCTGCCGGTCCGCGGCGGGTACGACTTCATGTCAGCCCAGCATGAAGTCCTGGGCAGTGATCACGTTCTGGCCGTTCCCGGCGACCGCGAGCACTTCGATGGCGTCGGCGCTGCCCGCAAAGCGAATCAGCGTGTCGAGCTGGCCCGTGTTGTCGATGTTCAGCACCGTGATGGTCACGTTCGTGGCGAAGTTGGCCGCGGTGATGCCGAGCGGCCGCAGGTCCAGCAGGTCCTGTCCGCCGTTCGGGTTCGCATCGAATCCCGTGATCCTGTCGACCCCGAACCCACTCCGGAACACGAAGACGTCGTCCCCGGCGCCGCCGTCCATGGCGTCGTTGCCGGCGCCGCCCTCCATGACGTCGTTGCCGGCGCCCCCCGTGAGGGAGTCTGTGCCTGCGCCGCCATCGAGGCTGTCGACGGCGGCGCCGCCGTCGAGCGCGTCGTTGCCGGCGCCGCCGAGGAGGCGGTCGTCGCCACTGCCGCCGTCAAGCGCGTCGTTGTCGTCGCCGCCGTCCAGCGTATCGTTGTCGTTACCGCCGTTCATTGCGTCGTTGCCGGCGCCGCCGCTCAGCGCGTCGTTCCCCGCGCCGCCGTTGATGGTGTCGTTGCCTCCCTGACCCAGCAGCGTGTCGGCGCCGCCAAGCGCGGTGAGTACGTTCGCCAGCGCATTGCCGGTCCCGACGAAATTGCCTGCGCCGGTGAAGACGAGGTTTTCCACGTTTTCGGACAGCACATAGATGTTCGCGGTGGAGCGCACTTCGTCGGTGCCTTCTCCGGCCCTTTCGACCACCACGTCCAGCTGGTCCTGCACCCCGTAGATGTCGTTGCCAGTGCCGCCCGTCAGCGTGTTGATGCCGGCAGCCCCGGTCAGCGTGTCGTTGCCGCTGCCGCCCACCGCGTTCTCGATACCCGCAATGGAGGTGAACCCCGTGGCGGTGCCCGCCAGGTTCACGACGACCGCCTGCGTGTTGCCCGCGTAATCCAGGGTGTCCGTGCCGCCCTGCAGGTCTGCCACCACCGATTCCACGTCGATCACCGAGCCGCCGTCCACCCCGGTGAGCACGCTGGCGGTGAGGATCACCGCCAGCGTCTCGTCGGCGCCCGTCCCCCTGACGTTCAGCCGGTCGCTGTCGAGGCCGCCGGTGACGACGTCGCTACCGTGGCCCACCTGGTGGTTGATGATGTCGGCACCGTCACCGCCGTTGATCACATCATTCCCATCGCCCCCCTCAAGCGTGTCGTTGCCTATGCCGCCTGCCAGGGAGTCTGCGTCCGAGCCGCCGTCGAGATTGTCGTTGCCGCCGTTGCCATGGAGCGTATCGTTGCCAGCACCGCCAAAAAGCGCGTCGGTGCCGCCGCGACCGAGGAGGGTGTCGTTGCCGCCCAGTCCCGATAGCACGTTGGCCGCGGTGCCGCCGGTGATCACGTTGTTCTCGGCGTTGCCGGTGCCCGCGAAATCGGCGGTGCCGGTATACGTGAGGTTCTCCACGTTGTCCGACAGCGTGTAGCTGCCCGAGGCGGTCCTCACTTCGTCCGCGGCCCCGCCGCCCGCAAGCTCGACCACGACGTCTGCGTTATCCACGACGTAGATGTCGCTGCCATCGCGGCCTGTCAGGGTGTTGACGCCGGCCGCGCCGGCCAGTGTGTCGTTGCCGCTGCCGCCCGCCGCGTTCTCGATGCCGGTGATGGAAGTGAAGCCGGATGCGGTACCTGCCAGGTCAACCGTGATCGCCTCGGTGGTGCCTGCATAGCTCAAGGTGTCCGAGTCGCCCAGCAGGTCGGCGACCACCGACTCGACGTTCGCCACGCGGCTGCCGTCGAACTGCGTGATCAGCCCCGCGGCAAGTACCACCGAAAGCGTGTCGGACAGAGCGGTTCCCCGGATGTTGAGGCGGTCGGTGTCCGCGCCGCCGTCCACATCGTCAGCGCCGTCACCCAGCGTGTATTCGATCGTGTCGTCGCCGGCGCCACCGCGGATCTGGTCCGCGCCAGCACCGCCGGTGAGCGCGTCGTTGCCGGCTCCGCCGTCGATCGCGTCGCCCCCGGCATCGCCCGTGAGCGTGTCGTCGCCGGCGTCGCCCGTGAGCGCGTCGTCGCCCGCTGCGCCGGTGAGCCGGTCGGCCGAATCGCCCCCGCTCAGAGCGTCGTTGCCCTGGCCGCCATCCAGCGCGTCACCATCGACGCCACCCGCCAGCGTGTCATTGCCGCTGCCGCCCACCACGCGCTCCACGCCCGCGATGGTGGTAAAGCCCGAGGCCGTCCCGGCTCCGAGGTTGACCGTCACGCCTTCCGCATTGCCCTCGTAGCTGAGCGTGTCTGCCGCGCCCAGCAGGTTCGCCGTGACGGTTTCGACGCCTGTCACCGTTCCGCCCGCCACGCCAGCGAGCACGCCGCCCGACGTGAGGACCGACAGCAGGTCGCTTCCCGCGGTCCCCAGGATGTTCAGGGTGTCCGCGCCGTTGCCGCCATCGATCGCGTCAGCGCCGTCGCCGATGACATAGCTGATGGTGTCGTTTCCATTGCCGGCCACGATGGTGTCGCTGCCGACGCCGCCATCGAGGAGGTCGCTCCCGCCCAGGCCGATCAGGCTGTCCGCTCCGCCGCCGCCGAAGATGATGTCCTGCCCTTCGGTGCCGGTCAGCGTCTGCGACGCGTCATCGGGGCCGATGAAGTCCCCGGTCACGATGGTCGCCGCCGAGGTAAACGTCTCCGGCTGCCCGGCGTCGTCGACGAAGCTCACGACCACCTGCAACTGCCGGTTCACCTGGTCCTGCGTCGGCGTGAACGTTTCCGTCGTGGCACCGACGATGTCGGTGAACGGCCCGCCGCCGCCGAGCGCGCCTTCCTGCCACTGGAAGCTGAACACCGAGGTGGTGGTGCCGTCCGGATCCGTGACGAGGTTGGTCGCCGTCAGGGCCAGACCCTCCGTGGGCGAGGTGTCCGAAATGGTCAGGGACCCGGTGGGAACCGCGTTGTCCACCGCCGCCGTCGGTTCGGAGAACACGGTTTCCAGCGTGCCATTGGCGTCCTGGTAGATCGCCTTCACCCGCAGCAGCAGCCCGGCCTCGGCCACGCCCGGCCGGAACTTCGTGCCCGTGGCCAGCAGGTCGCCGGCCGGCGTGGTCACGGAGATGTCGTCGAAGATGCCGCTGCCCGGCACCGTTTCGACCTGCCAGAAGTACGAGATCGGGCTCGTGATCGCGCCGGTCGGGTTGTCGCCATCGGTGACGCCGGCTGCGGAGACGGTAATCAATTCGCCCTGCCGAGGCCGGGTGTTGCTGATCTCCAGCAGTCCCATGGGCATCTCGTCCCAGTCGAGCATCACTGCCATGTTGGCGAACTGCAGACGCTCGATGTTGGTCAGGCGGTCGACGCCGTCGATCCCCACCGGCCCGCCGTCGACGCTGTGCGAGACGATCACCGCGCCGGTCAGGGGATCGGTGTCGATCGTGTACTCTTCGATGTTGCCGCGGAACACCACCGTGTCGTAAGCCGGAGCCTGCTGCACCAGGTGGCGGGCGATCTGGAGCTGTCCGGGGGCGATCGCGCCGGAGAACACGTCGTCGATCAGTTCGCGCATGTCGTGCGCCATCCCGACCTCCGGCCCGGTGCCATCACGGTTCGCGCGCACGCTGATGTACACGTCCAGCGCCATGTCGCCGTCGATGAGGTCGTCGCCCCCGTTGCCCTGCAGGATGTCGCTGCCGCCGCCGCCGAGGATGATGTTGCCGCCGTCGAAGAAGGTCTTGTCCAGCCCGACGAACTCGTGCAGGCCCTCGATCAGGTCGAAGTTCCTCAGCACGCTGCCGTTGGCGCCGGCCGCCGCAAGCGCGTCGGCGCCGGCCTCGTCGCCGATCAGCACGTCGCTGAAGGCGGAGCCGCTCATGCCTTCGGTCAGCGAGAAGCGCGTCTGCGTCTGCGCCAGGGAGCCGGGCAGGATGTTCGCGGTGTTGGAGATGCGCAGGTTCATGTCCGCGTACGCGCCCTGCGTCGGGTGGGCGAAGGACGCCCAGTCGAAGCCGGAGAAGCCGGCGTAGCGGTCCACCTGGCCGCCCATGCCGATCATGATGTCGTCGCCGCCTTCGCCGTCCATGCGGTCGGCCACGCCGCCACCCATGAAGACGTCGTTGCCGGGGATGAGGTCGCGGCTCAGGACGTCGAAGTTGTCGCCCGCGGCGCCGTCCGCGTTGCCTTCCTGGATCCAGTCGTCACCCTCGTTGCCGAAGGTGAATTCGTTGCCCTTGCCGGCCAGGATGAAGTCGTTGCCGGGCCCGGGGATGATTTCAGTCGCGTCGTTGCCGCCGACGATGAAGTCGTTCCCGTGGCCGCCGATCACCAGTTCGATGCCGCTGCCGCCATGGATGGCGTCGTTGCCGTCGCCGCCCTGCAGGTTGTCGTCGCCGAACAGGTTGGTGATGATGTCGTCGCCGGCGCCGCCGCGGATCTGGTCGTTGCCCGTGCCGCCGTCAAGGCGGTCGTTGCCTTCGTCGCCCCAGAGGGTGTCGTCGCCCTCGCTGCCGATCAACGTGTCATTGCCGGACGAGCCTCCCAGGACGACGTGTTCCACGCCGGTGTACTGGAGGAACCCGTCGCCGCGGATCACGTCGCCCTCGGGGTCGCCTCGGCCGCCGTCCAGGCCCGTGTACTGCTTCAAGGGGTCCACTTCCAGCGTGAAGGCCGGCGTGCTGAACACCAGCCCGGACAAGTGCGTCACGTCGGTGTTCGCCATGATCAACCGTGCGAAGCTGTTGCCTTCGAGTTCCGAGTTGAAGTTCAGGCTGGCGGTGCGCTCCAGGTAGTAGAAGCGGTCGGCGTTCTGCAGGTTCTCCAGCTGGGTCTCGAACACGAAGTTGAAGGTGGACCCGAGGAGGCCGCCGAACGGCGTCTGCTTCTCGGCCAGGCCGCCGATCCACAGGTCGATGTCGTCGACGCCGGTCGTGGTCGCGCCGCTCGCCAGGTTGGCGTAGGCACCGGTGCTGTTCAGGAACGCGAACCGGTCCGCCTCGTCGGCGACGAAGATGCGCTCCTGGTCGGTCCCGGCATTGATCACGGCGCTGCCGCCGAGGACCAGCGCCACCGCGACCGCGCGGCGGTCCGCGAGGGTGTCGACGTCGGCCGCGGCCAGTTCCGCGTGCCTGCCGTAGGACGCGATGAAGTTGACCAGCGAGGCCTCGTGCTTCAGGTGGCCCGCCAGGTCAGCCCAGCTCGTGTACGGCTTGAGGTTGGCGTCGCCCGTCATCGCGTAGAACTCGGCGCGCGACTGGTTCAGGGTGGGCACGCCGGCATCGCGGCCGCGCACCATGTTGATCGCGGGCAGGTCGAGGGGCAGGCCCAGCAGGTTGTTGCGCAGCGCCTCTGTCACGAACTCGTCGATCTCGTTGCCCACCTGGCGGGTGAGGCCGCGGATGATGGTGCTGGCCGCCTCGGTGTCGTTGTCGGCGCCGCCCCCGCCGCTGGCGGTGAACTCCAGCGGGTTCAGGAACGCGGCGATCAGCCCGAGCTGCTTGTCGCCATGGACCATGTTGAAGTCCGCATCGAAGCGGTCCACGGTCTCGGTCAGCATCGAGTGCCCGAACCGGTACACCACGTGCGCGAACTCGGCAACGATGGCAGGATTGATGTCGGACTCGTAGTTCTGGCCTTCGGGCAGGAACGGGTCGATGTTCGGCTGCACGCGGCGGGCGAATTCCTCGAACACCAGGTGCTGGTACTGCATCTCGGTGACGAAGCGGGCTGCCTGGAACAGGCGCTCGCCGTTCCAGGACTCGTCGGGCGTGCCGACGTCCAGCTTCCACTGGGCGACGAAGTCGGGATCGTTGGAGGCGACGACCAGGTCCTTGATGTAGTCCACCAGCCGGTTGTGTTCGGCGTGGAAGATGAAGTGCACGGTGGTCAGGCCGATGTTCTCGTTGCCGCGCCCGTCGCCGGTGAGGAAGTGCTTGTCCAGCAGCTCGTCGTCGTACACCGGGTTCTGGCCGCCGGGGCCGGGGATGATCACGTTGCCGGCAACGTGGTCTCCATCCGGCGCGAGATGGCCGCTGGCGTCGAACACCGGCGCGGCGTTGTGCGCGATGTCGTTCAGGAAGGCGTGGCCCGTGCGGCCGGCCGTCGTCGGATGGCCGTCGATGTCCGGCAGGTTGTGGATGTCCAGCCCGCCGGCGACGCCTTCCACGAGCCCGTTGTTGGTGACGAGCTGCGCGAAGCCATGGGGCCCGGGGATGAACTTGCCGTACAGGTCCGTGGCGATGAGGGGCACGTCCAGCACGTCGGCGTCGTTCAGCAGGAGGCCCAGGTACTGGGCGGCCTGCGCCTTGACCTCGGCCCAGTTGCCGATGCCGCCGTTCGCGCCGTCGAGCAGCCGGCCGGTGGCGACCGTGTGGCCCGCCGCGTTGGTCGTGTACTCGCGCAGGAATACCTGGTGCGAGGCATGCGACGTGTACGTCTGGTTCTGGTCGACGAAGGGCGTCGTCTCGTTGTTGTGGAAGTGCTTGTCGTCGGACGTGCCGAAGATGCCGTCGTCGCCGGCTTGCACCGCGGTGTTGTCCGCGCGCGTGAGCAGCATGAAGCGCTGCTGCACCGGCAGGTCGTCCGAGGTGCCGAATTCACCGTCGGCGCCGGCCACCAGCGGGTCGTCCGCCTCGAGCGGCACGAAGATGACGCCGTTGTTGCCCTTGTCGACGAGGTCCAGTCCGTGGTCGAAGAACTGGCCGAAGAAGGTGAACCAGGCGTTGAAGGGCGAGGACAGCCCGGCGTCCGGCGCGACGTTGGGGATGAAGAACACTTCCCGGTCGTCCTCCGTGCCGAACAGGCCGTCCAGGCCCGGGCTCACGACCGGTGTGGCGCCGTCATTGGCGCCGACCGCCGCAGGGTTGGTCTCCGTCTGGTCGACCACCAGGTTGGAGATGATGCGCGGGTCGTTGTCCACGACGTTCGCGCCGGGCCCGCTGGTGGCGTAGTTGGTGTTGGTGATGCCGAAGAAGTTGTCGCCGTCGCCGTCGTCGCGGAAGATCTGGTCGATCAGCATCGGGAAGTCCTGGTCGGACGCGCCGAAGAACTCCTGGCCGTCCAGCAGGTTGTTGTACGAGCCGTCCACGGTGCGCAGGCCCCAGGGCAGGCGCGTGTTGGGGATCAGGTCGCGCAGCGCCACCGGGTCGTGTCCATAGGCGTTCGAGTTCGCTTCGCCAATCAGGATCTGGTCGAGGATGAACTGCAGGTCGGACCGGATCAGGTGGACGCCGGGCGTGGCGACGTCACTCTCGGCGGGCAGGACACCGGGTGGCGGCGGGGGCGCCACGGCCCCCGTGACCGGGTCGGTGGGCGCGGAGTAAACGTTCTCCAGCACGCCATGGCCGTCCAGGTACACCGCCCGCACGCGCAGCGCGAGCCCGTCCTGGGCCGCGGTCACCGTGAAGGTCGGGCCGGTCGCGGACTCGCGGTTGCCGAGCACCGCCGTCACGATGTCATCGAAGACACCGGAACCGGGGACGCTTTCGACCTGCCAGAAATACGCGATCCGCGAACCGGCGATCGAGCCGCCGTTGTCCGCGTCTTCAATGCCGGCCGAAGAAACGGTAAGGACCTGGTTGACTTGAGGCGTGCCATCGTTCAGCGACAACAAGCCGGTGGGGCCTTCGTTCCCGGCGGCCAGCACCATGGCCTGGTCGTTGAACTGCAGCCGCTCGACGTTGCGCACGGTGTCGATCCCGTCGCTGAAGTTCGGCCGCAGCGGACGGGCGTGGTCGACCAGGAAGCCGCCGTCCGCCAGCGGCGTGATGTCGTACTCGTCGAGGTTCCCCGAGAACATCGCCGTGTCGTAGTTGAATTCGCCGTTGCCCGGCAGGATCTCGCGCACGATCTGCAGCTGGCCGGGGTTGTAGCGGCCGGCGAGCATGTCCGGAACGAGGGGGATCATGCTGTCCTCGCTGCGGATCTCCGCCCCGGTCCCGTCGCTGTTCTCGCGAACGCTGATGCGCACGTTCAGCCAGCGATCCCCGTCGATGATGTCGTTGTCGCCGCGTCCTTCCAGCAGGTCGCTGCCGTCGCCGCCGAGGATGATGTTGCCGGAATTGAAGAACGTCGCTCCGTCGCCAAGGAGCTCCTGCAGCCCGTCGTACAGTCCGACGTTCTCGAGCGTCTGGTCCAGCGCCGGAATGCCGACCACCACGTGGGCCAGCAGGTCGCTGTCGCCGCGCAGGTAATCGGAGTTGTGGGAGCCGGAGAGGCCTTCCACCTCGGCGAAGCGGTCCATGATGCCCTGGTTGGAGGGCGTGGGCGGGAGCTCGGCCCGCGCATTGATGAAGAGGTCGCCGGTCACGCCGAACGGGTCGTTCGCGTAGCTGGCCCAGTCGAACTGCCCGCCGCCGGTCCAGTTCTCCTGCCCGTCGGACATCACCATGATGTCGTCGCCGCCTTCGCCTTCGCCTTCGTCGAAGCCCTCGCCGGTGATGAACACGTCGTTGCCGCGGATCGTGCCCATCCCCTTCGGGTCGAAGTTGTCGCCGCCGGCGCCGTCCTGCGTCCCGATCTCGATCCAGTCGTCGCCTTCGTTGCCGAGGGTCGGCAGATTCAGCTTGGAGCCGAGGATGAAGTCGTTGCCCGTCCCGCCGAAGGTGGTGGAGATGTCCTCGCCGGTGATGATGAAGTCGCTGCCGTCGCCACCGAACAGGTTTTGCGGAGCAAGCAGCCCGCCGGGGCCGCCGTGGATGACGTCGTTGCCCTCGTCGCCGTGGATGACGTCGTCGCCGCCGGCGTCGGTGATGATGTCGTCACCGGCGCCGCCGCGAAGGATGTCGTTGCCGTAGCCGCCTTCGATGCGGTCATTGCCTTCGTCGCCGTAGAGGGTGTCGTCGCCCTCGCTGGAGATGAGCGTGTCGTCTTCGCCGGTGCCGCCCAGGACGACGTGGTCCGGACCCGTGTAGCGCAGGTAATGCATGCCGCGGTCCGACGCTACGGGGCCGTCCCGGATCACGAGCGGCTGCAGTTCGGTCCCGCCTTCGGGATCCGCCCGTCCGTCCTCTCCAAGTCCCGTGAACTGCTTCGTCGGATCGACTTCGAGGGTGAGCCCGGGTGTCGCGAACACGTCGCCCGGCAGGTGCGTGGCATCCGTGTTGAGCATCACCAGGTTGGCGAAGCTGTTGTTCTCGAGTTCGGTGCCGAAGTGCAGTCCGGCGGTGCGCGAGAGATAGTAGAAGCGGTCGCCGTTCTGCAGGCTTTCCAGCTGGTTCTCGAAGATGAAGTTGAAGGTCGATCCCAGCATGCCGCCGAAGGGCATCTGCTTCTCGGCGAGGCCGCCGATCCACAGGTCGATGTCGTCCACGCCGGTGACGGTGCGGCCATCGGCCTCGTTCGCGTAGTCGCCGGTGCCGTTCAGGAAATCGAGGCGGTCGGCGGGCGAGTCGGCGCCGCCGAAGACCAGCGCCGCCGCCGCGGCGCGCTTGTCCGCGACCGTGGTGGCGGCGAGGATGCTCCCGTGCAGGCCGTACGCCGCGATGAAGTTGACGACGGAGGCCTCGTGCTTCAGGTTCAGCGCCAGGTCGAGCCAGCTCGTGTACGGCTTGAGCTCGCTGGCGGCGACCCCCGTCGCCGCATTCTCCAGCGCCTGGTTGTACATCTCGCGCCGCGCTTCGTTCAGCGACGGCACACCCGTGTCCCGCCCGCGCGCGATGTTGATGGCCGCGAGGTCGAGCGGCAGGCCCAGCAGGGTGTTGCGCACCGCGTCGGTCACGAACTCGTCGATCTCGTTGCCGACCTGGCGCGTCATGCCGCGCACCACGGCCCCCGCGGCCTGGTCGGCCGTCAGGGCACCGTCGTTGTCGAACGCGACCGGGTTCAGGAAGGCGTCGAGCAGCGAGAGGCTCTCGTCGTTGAACTGGGCGTCGAACCGGTCGACGGACGACGTCAGCATCGTGTGGCCGACGCGGAAGACCGCGTGCGCGAATTCGCCGACGATGGCCGGATTGATCGTGACGTCGTAGCCTTCCGGAGCCAGGAATTCGTCGATGTTCGGATCCATCTTGCGCGCGAATTCCTCGAACACCAGGTGCTGGTACTGCATCTCGGTGGCGAAGCGCGCGGCCTGGAAGAGCCGCTCGCCGTTCCACGAGCCGTCGGGCAGCTGCCAGGCAGCGATGACGGCCGGGTCTCCGCTCGCGAGCAGCGTTTCCTTGATGGCGTCGATCTGCCGGTTGTGTTCCGCGTGGAAGACGTGGTGCACCGAAGTCAGTGCGATGTTCTCGTTGCCGCGGCCATCGCCGGTGATGAAGTGGCGGTCCAGCAGCTCGTCGTCGTACTTGCCGGCGTCCGGCGGGCCGTCGTTGATCTGGTCGTCGGCGTCGGCAGTGAGCACCTGGCCCCTGTCGTTGATCGGGGCGGCGGAGTGCGCGATGTCGTTCAGGAACGCATGGCCGGCGCGCAAGGCGAGGCTGGCGTCGACGAACGTGCCTTCGCTGCCGGACAGGGTGGGCGGCGGATGGCCGCCGCCGGTCACGATCTGGGGAAATCCGTCGGGCCCCGGGACGAAGTTGCCGTACGGGTCCGTCAGCACCAGCGGCAGGTTCAGGACGTCGAGGTCGTCGAGGTCGATGTGCAGGATGTCGTGCGCCTGCGCCTTCACGTCGGCCCATGTGGGCAGCCCGCCGTTCACGCCATCGAGCAGCCTGCCGGTGGCCTCCGGCAGCCCGTCGGCATCCAGCACGTACTCGCGCAGGAAGACCTGGTGCGAGGGATGCGAGGTGTAGGTCTGGTTCTGGTCGACGAAGGGGGTGGTGGCGTTGGTCGGATTGCCGTCCGCGTCCTTGGTGACGCGCGCGACGACCATGAAGTTGCTCGGGCTGCCCTCCACGTACAGCGGGTCGTCCGGCTGCAGCGGCATGACGATGACCTCGGTGGAGCTCTTGTTCACGAGATCGAGCCCGTGGTCGAAGAACTGCCCGAAGAACGTGAACCAGGAGTTGAATGGCGCGGAGAGGCCGGCGTCTGGCGCGACGTTCGGGATCGTCAGCAGCGTGCCGGCGGGGATGACGGTGCCCTCCGCATCGAGCAGGGCGCCGTCGGACTCCCGGATGCTGCCGAGCCCGCCATCCACGAACGCCTGCACCGCGGCGGGGTTGTCGCTGGTCATGTCGGCGACCAGGTTGCTGATGATGCGGGGCTGCGCGTCGTACACCCAGCCGCCGGCGCCGTACGCCCCCGGAGGATCGGGCGGGACGAGCGTCGGGAAGGGCTGGTCGGACGCGCCGAGCAGCGGGTCCACCAGGCTGTTGTTCGAGCCGTCGACGGTGCGCAGGCCGACGGGCGCAAACACGTCGGGCACCAGCGACAGGAGATCGGCACCGGCGGCGTGGGCCTCGGCGATCAGGATCTGTTGTTGGATGAATTCCAGGTCTGACAGGTTCAACGTAGCCATGCGAATCTCCTGAGGAGGCGGTGAAGGAAGGCGCGGACTGGACTGGCACAGGCAATGCTTGTCCGCGCTCGCCGCTTTCGCGGCGGGCTGTCACTGGTGCCGACGGGGTCGGCTGCGGGTGGGAGGAAAGGCTAGGAGTTCAGGCCGCGCCATCGCAGGCGCGGGGAGGCCTTGCCACGGCAGCCGTGCACGCGTGGGCGTGCGGCGTGCGCACGAGCGGCGTTCTGTTGTGCGTTCATCTGACCTCCTCCAGGGCCGTGCAGGGCAGCGGCTCTTGTTGGGTCAAAGCGTAAAGGGCGCGACCTTGTGTTGCACATGCGGTGAAGGCTGTAATCGCCGGATACGTAGTGGGTACAGCAAGCCTGCGCACCCGCGCTGCGCGCCTCGCCTATCCGCGTGTGACGGACTGCAGGACGGATTCGACGACCGCCAGGATGTCGGAGGCCGTCGCCTCGCCCTTGTCCAGGAACAGGTCCGCACCGCTCTCGAAGGCCGCGCTCCGGTACTCCGGCAGCGCATAGTTGCTGATCACGCAGACGATGCAGCGCGGACACGCCTCCTTGATCGCCTTCATCAGGGCGAATCCGCTTCCATTCTGCAGGCGCAGGTCCACGAAGACCAGGTCGTGTGCGGGGGACAGCGCCTGCGCCAGGCCGTCCGCCTCGCTTGGTGCCTCCGCGACTTCGACGGCCGGAAACCGGTCCGCCAGCAGGGAGCGCAGCGTGGCGCGATAGCCTGGGTTGTCGTCGACGATCAGGACCTTCATGAGCCGAGGGTAGGAAGCGGCTCCGCCTGCCGCAATACAGGTGACGCCGTAGAAGGCCGGCGCGGGCACGCATGGGTCCGCGCTTCATCCCACAAGTGGACGCATGGCGCTGTTGCCCGCTCGAACTGCGGGCTCAGTTCTGGACGAGCCCTTTCTGGATCGCGTAGCTTGTGAGCATCGCGGAGTTGTGCAGGTCCAGCTTGCGCATCAGGTTGGACCGGTGCTTTTCCACGGTCTTGGTGCTGAGGGAGAAGTACTTGGCGATCGACTTGTTCGAGTGTCCCTCTCCGATCAGCTTGAGGATCTCGCGTTCGCGGTGCGTGAGCAGGTCCCACGGCGTGGTGGCCCGCACTGACGCGCCGCTGTTCACGTAGCCGTTGATCACGCCGCCCGACACATCCGGGCTGAGGTAAGTCTTGCCGTTCAGGATGCTCTTGACAGCAATGAGCAGTTCCTCGTGCGTCCCCTCCTTGAGCATGTAGCCGTCCGCGCCGGCGCGCAGGCTGGCAAGGATGTACTCGTCCGCCCTGTGCATGGTGAGCACCAGCAGCCGCACGCCGGGAGAGCGGCGCTTGAGGTCGACGATGGTCTCGATGCCGTTCATGCCGGGCATGGAGATGTCCATCAGGACGAGTTCCGGCATCGTCGCCGCCACGCTCCGGATCGCGTCGTGGCCGTTGCCCGCTTCGCCGACCACCTCGAGGTCCGGGACCTGGGACAGCAGTGCTCGCAAGGCGCTGCGCAGCAGCGCGTGGTCATCCACGATGAAGATGCGGTGCTTCCGGTTCATCGTTTACCCTTGGTGCCTGAGAGCCGCGCTACGCGTGCGCTACCTTAAGCCTGTCTGGCGCCAACCCGGATGGAGCGAGCACGGTAGGTGCCCCTCAGCAATTCACTGTATTTCAGTGACGCGGAAGCTTCGCCTCCGGCCAGGAGATGGAGATGGTGGTCCCGTCGCCGGGTGCCGAGTGCAGCCGGTAGGACGCGCCCGAGACCCTGGCGCGTTCCCGCATGCTCAGCAGCCCTCGGCCCGCCCCATCGCGCTGGCTGGCGCGGGCGGCGTGCGGATCGAAACCGCAACCGTCGTCCTCGATCGACAACCGCAAGGTTCCGCCTTCGCGCCAGAGCCGCACCTGGACGAAACCCGCGTTGGCATGCTTGGTGACGTTATGCAGCGCCTCCTGGAGGATGCGGAACACAGTGACGTGCAGCGGCCGGGGCACATCGTGCTCGGCGACCTTGATCGTGCGTACCAGCACGACTCCGGCACTCGCACTTTCGAACTCGCGGAAGAACCAGGACAGAGTCGGCAGCAGCCCCAGATCCTCCAGCATGGGCGGACACAACTCCATGGCGACGTGCCGTACTTCGGCCAGCGCTTCGTCGATGCGGGGACGCAACTGGCGTAGGGCCTCCTCGGCCTCCTTCGCCGCGCCTTGCGCCATCAGGCGCGCCGACTTTTCCGCCGAGAGCTTCAGCAGGCTGAGGGATTGTCCGATGCCGTCGTGCAGGTCGAAGGCGATGCGCCGGCGCTCATTTTCCTGCGCGGAGATCAGCAACTCCCCCAGGGCCCGCCGGCTGCTTGCGGCAGTCCGCAAGCGCGGCAGCCGGACGTCGGCCAGGTCGCGCCCGGCGCTGACCAGGTGTTCCCAGGTGCGCACCCACGGTTCGCTCATGCCGCCCCGCCTTTCATCCACCTCTGGCTCGGCGAGGGGATCCGCGTGGCGCGGCGAGGCGGCGTGGCCGAAAGCAGCCTGTGCGTACGGCACAGCTGCCTCGCGTGTCGCAGGTGTGAACGCGAAGCGGAACAAGCCGGGCCAGCCCATGTGAACGACAAGCTGCCACTTTTCTCTCATCACGGGCTCCTTCCGTGTCATGTGGAACCGGTTTCGTCGTGCGCGGTGCAGGACCACCGATCCTTTTGCATTAAGGGGAATCTTTATAGACCTGTGTATTTCGGTAAGCAAATGCTGTGTTGCATCGGGACGCCAGGAAAGTGGGTGCATCGGGTTGCCGATGATGGTGAAAGTCGCATCTCGACCCAACGTGTGCCAACAATGGGGCAGAGTGCCGCGGGAAGCTTTTTCCGGGGCAGCGAGCTAACCCAGGCGCCCGGAGGGCGGCCCATTTTCTCGAACAAATGGCAGCTGATACTTACAATAGGATTCAACTTGGCTGCATCTGCGGGGTCGGGGGCAAACGTAGCGCGTGTTGGGCGGGTCCGATTGTCCGGAGGACCCGAACCGTGCGTGTTCCCTGACGCGGCCACGGCGCCGCCTCCTATGGAGCCCATGGCGAGAAATAGATCGTTCCACCCATTGAAACCCCTAGAATGAGCGGCACCTGCCCCCGTACATGGGCTGCATGGGCCCAACCCGGAGATTCAGTTTGAACAATCAGTGGTTTTCGAAGATCGCCGTCTGGCTGGTGATCGCCCTGGTGCTATTCACCGTATTCAAGCAATTCGATACCCGTGGCGCCGCCGGCGCTTCCGTGGTCGGCTACTCCGACTTCCTGGAGCAGGTGCGCAACAAGCAGATCAAGAACGCGGTCATCCAGGAGGGCCAGGGCGGCACCGAGATCGTCGCCATCACCAACGATGACCGCAAGGTTCGCACCACTGCCACTTACCTCGACCGCGGCCTGGTCGGCGACCTGATCAACAACGGCGTCAAGTTCGACGTCAAGCCGCGCGAAGAGGGCTCCCTGCTCATGACCCTGCTGGTCAGCTGGGGCCCGATGCTCCTGCTGATCGGCGTATGGATCTATTTCATGCGGCAGATGCAGGGTGGCGGCAAGGGCGGCGCCTTCAGTTTCGGCAAGAGCAAGGCGCGGATGCTCGACGAGAGCAGCAACCAGATCACTTTCGCGGACGTCGCCGGTTGCGACGAGGCCAAGGAAGAGGTCAAGGAAGTCGTCGACTTCCTGAAGGACCCGCAGAAATTCCAGAAGCTCGGCGGACGCATTCCGCGCGGGCTGTTGCTGGTCGGGCCTCCGGGCACCGGCAAGACGCTGCTGGCCAAGGGCATCGCGGGCGAGGCCAAGGTCCCGTTCTTCTCGATCTCCGGCTCCGACTTCGTCGAGATGTTCGTCGGCGTGGGCGCGGCCCGCGTGCGCGACATGTTCGAGAACGCCAAGAAGAACGCCCCCTGCATCATCTTCATCGATGAAATCGACGCGGTGGGCCGCCAGCGCGGCGCCGGGCTCGGCGGCGGCAACGACGAGCGCGAGCAGACCCTCAACCAGATGCTGGTCGAGATGGACGGCTTCGAGACCAACCTGGGCGTGATCGTGGTCGCCGCCACCAACCGCCCGGACATCCTGGACGCCGCGCTGCTGCGCCCCGGCCGTTTCGACCGCCAGGTCTACGTGACGCTGCCGGACATCCGCGGCCGCGAGCAGATCCTCAACGTCCACATGCGCAAGATCCCGATCGGCCAGGACGTCGCCCCGGGCATCATCGCCCGCGGCACCCCCGGCATGTCCGGCGCCGACCTCGCCAACCTCTGCAACGAGGCCGCGCTGATGGCCGCCCGCCGCAGTGCCCGCGTGGTGGAGATGCAGGACTTCGAGAAGGCGAAGGACAAGATCATCATGGGCCCGGAGCGCAAGTCCATGGTCATGCCGGAAGAGGAACGCCGCAATACCGCGTACCACGAGTCCGGCCATGCCATCCTGGGCAAGCTGCTGCCCAAGTGCGACCCGGTGCACAAGGTCACCGTCATTCCGCGCGGCCGGGCGCTGGGCGTGACCATGAGCCTGCCGGCACAGGACCGCTACAGCTACGACCGCGAATACATGCTCAGCCAGATCAGCATGCTGTTCGGCGGCCGCATCGCCGAAGAAGTGTTCATGAACCAGATGACCACCGGCGCTTCCAACGACTTCGAGCGCGCCACGCACATCGCCCGCGACATGGTGATGCGCTACGGCATGAGCGATGCCCTGGGCCCGATGGTGTACGCGGAGAACGAGGGCGAGGTGTTCCTGGGCCGCTCGGTGACCAAGACCACGAACATCAGCGAATCGACCATGCAGAAGGTCGATGCGGAAGTGCGCCGCATCATCGACCAGCAGTACGGGCTCGCCCGTCGCCTGATCGAGGACAACAAGGACAAGATGCACGCGATGGCCAAGGCGCTGCTGGAATGGGAAACCATCGACAGCGACCAGATCGACGACATCATGGCCGGCAAGGACCCGCGTCCTCCCAAGGACTTCACGCCGCGCCCGGGCAATTCCGGTGGGACGGGTGGGCCTACGGTCGGTGCGGATCCGGCACCCAACGCCGCGTAAATTCCTGCTTGTTCTGGTAAGGGCCCCGTCGGGGCCCTTTTCATTTCACGGCGCCGTTCTGCGCCTTTTTCATGCCGTGCTGACGCACAATCCCCGCATGCAGTGGCAGACATCGCGGTTCCAGATCGACCTGGCCCAGCCTCGGGTGATGGGGATCGTCAACGTGACGCCGGACTCCTTTTCGGACGGCGGCAGCTTCGGCAGCTCGCGGGCTGCGCTGGACCACTGCGAGCAACTGGTGCGCGACGGGGCGCACATCCTCGACATCGGCGGCGAGTCGAGCCGTCCGGGGACGCCGCCCGTGCCGCTGGATGAAGAACTCGCGCGCGTGCTGCCGGTGGTCAAGGACGCGGTGCGCCTGGGCGTGCCCATTTCGGTGGACACGTACAAGCCCGAGGTGATGCGCGCGGTGCTGGAACTTGGCGTGGACATCGTGAACGACATCCGGGCGCTGCGAGAGCCGGGCGCGGTCGATGCGGTGGCGCGGCATGCGCACTGCGGTGTCTGCCTGATGCACATGCATGGCGAGCCGCAAACGATGCAGCGCGCGCCCATGGAAGGCGACGCGGTGCCGCAGGTGCTGGCGTTCCTGCGCGAGCGCACGCAGGCGCTGCGCGAACGCGGCGTCGCCGGCGTCCGCATCTGCTGGGACGCGGGCATCGGCTTCGGCAAGACCGTGGAACAGAATTTCGCCTTGCTGGCGCGCCAGCGGGAACTGCTCGGCGATGGCTTCCCGCTGCTGGCCGGCTGGTCGCGCAAGTCCTCGCTGGGCACGGTGTCGGGCGAGCCGCCCCCGCGGCTGGTGTCCAGCGTGGCGGCGGCCTTGCTGGCGGTGGAACGAGGTGCGCGCATCGTGCGGGTGCACGACGTGCGCGAGACGGTGGCGGCCCTGAAGGTGTGGGCCGCCGCGCAATCCGCCCTGGACGGGCACGCAGGAACCAAGACATGAGCAGAACCTATTTCGGCACCGACGGCATCCGCGGCACGGTGGGCGAAGCCCCCATCACTCCCGACTTCGTGCTGCGTCTCGCGCACGCCGTGGGCCGTGTCCTGCGGCGCACCGAGGACCGACCGACGGTGTTGATCGGCAAGGACACCCGCATCTCGGGCTACATGCTCGAAAGCGCGCTCGAGTCCGGCTTCAACTCCGCCGGCGTCGATGTCGTGCTGCTCGGCCCCCTGCCGACGCCCGGCGTGGCCTACCTCACGCGGGCGCAACGGGCGAGCCTGGGCGTCGTCATCAGCGCCAGCCACAACCCGTTCCCCGACAACGGCATCAAGTTCTTCAGCGCCCACGGCACCAAGCTGCCGGACCAGTGGGAGCTGGACGTGGAGGCTGCGCTGAAGGAGCCGCCGCAGTGGGCGGACTCGCCTTCGCTGGGGCGCGCGCGGCGCCTGGACGATGCGGCGGGCCGCTACATCGAATTCTGCAAGAGCACGTTTGCCCACGAGCTGACGTTGAAGGGCATGAAGATCGCCGTGGACTCGGCGCACGGCGCCGCGTACCACATCGCGCCCAAGGTGTTCCACGAACTCGGCGCGGAAACGTTCTGCATCGGCTGCTCGCCCGACGGCCTGAACATCAACGACAACGTCGGGGCCACGCACCCGGAGGCGCTGGTCGCCGCCGTGCACGCCAACCGGGCGGACTTCGGCATCGCGCTCGATGGCGACGCCGACCGCCTGCAGATGGTGGACGCGCAAGGCCGGCTGTTCAACGGCGACGAGCTGTTGTACCTGATCGTGATGGACCGCCTGGCCCAGGGCCAGCGCGTGCCCGGCGCCGTCGGGACGCTGATGACGAACATGGCCGTCGAAGTGGCCTTGAAGCGGCAGGACGTGCAGTTCGTGCGCGCCAAGGTCGGTGACCGCTACGTGCTGGAGGAACTGGAAAAGCGCGGCTGGCTGCTCGGCGGCGAGGGCTCGGGCCACCTGCTTTGCCTGGACAAGCACACCACCGGCGACGGCCTGATCAGCGCGCTGCAGGTGCTGAACGCCTGCGCCCGCAGCGGCAGGACGATGGCGCAGTTGCTGGAGGGCGTGACCCTGTTCCCGCAGACGTTGATCAACGTGCGGCTGCAACCGGGCCAGGACTGGAAGAAGAATGCGAAGCTGCCCGTCGAGACCGAGAAGCTGGAGCGGGAGCTGGCGGGCAACGGACGGGTGCTGATCCGCGCCAGCGGGACCGAGCCGGTGCTGCGCGTGATGGTCGAAGCCAGCGATGAACAGGCGGCCCGCCAGGGCGCGGAGCGGCTGGCGGACGTGGTGCGGGCAGGATGACGGGTCGGGTCCTCGCGGTCCACCGCAGCAGCAGCCACGACTTCAGCAAGCACCCGGAAGACGCCATCACCCTGGTCGAGGGACTGGGCGTCGAGGGTGACGCCCACGCCGGCCGGACCGTGAAGCATCGCTCGCGCGTGGCGCGCGATCCGGCGGCGCCCAACTTGCGCCAGGTGCACCTCCTGCAGTCCGAACTCTTCGACGAACTCATTGCCCGGGACCATCCGGTGTTTGCCGGCGACCTGGGGGAAAACGTGACCACCCGCGGCATCGACCTGCTGGCCTTGCCGGCGGGCACCGTGCTGCAACTCGGGGACACCGCGCAAGTGGAAGTCACTGGCTTGCGCAACCCCTGCAGCCAGATCGACCGGTTCCAGCGCGGGTTGATGGCCGCCGTGCTCGATCGCGATGCACAAGGGCATCTGGTGCGCAAGGCCGGTGTGATGGCGGTGGTGCGCCGCGGCGGCATCGTGCGGCCCCAGGATGCGATCCAGGCTCATCTGCCGCCAACGCCCCACAAAGCCCTGGAACCCGTGTAACGCGCAGTTACCCAGGCGTGGCATTCCGGCAACTGGCCCGGGACGGTCGCCGACCGCTGGTGGTGCCCCCGCGACGGCTCGTCGCGCAACGACCACAGAAGGAAAACGGCACTGTGCATGGGCTACGGTAAACGTCTAAATTGGGCCCATGAGCTACCCGATCCGCTGTGTCAAGAAGGCTTTCACGGCCGGCCTGGTGCTGGCCGCTGCAGCTGCCGTGCACGCGCAGCCGGTCTCCGCGAATTACGACCTGACGGTGCCATCGTTGTTGTCGGCGCCGGAGTTCACGCCGGAGCACCCGCTGTTCGAGCTGGGCCCGGTGCGCCTGGCGGGGGCGCGTTCCAGCGACGGCAACGGCCTGTCGCTGGAAGCGGGCCGCTCCTGGTTCGCCCGCGTCGGGGTCGGCCGCAGCCTGGACAGCGAGGTGCTCAGCCTCGGCGGCGGCTTTCGCTTCCGCGCGGGTGACGCCCTGTCCATGCACGTCACGCGCCAGCTCGGCCAGGAGCGCCTGGGGCTGGCGGTGCGCTACGACTGGACCCGTTCCTACCTGCGCGTCTCCTACGACACGCCGGACCGCACCATCGGGCTGCCGGACCGGTTGCGCTTCTCGGCGGGCGTGCGTTTCTGACGCTCCTGGCCGCCGCGCGCTTCACAGGTCGTTCAGGACCTGGTCGCCGTCCACCCCGATGCGGCCACCGTCGTCGCGGGTGATGACGATCGTCGCCGACCTCGGTCGGGCGGTCGCGCCGCCCGCACCGTAGCCGGCGTTGCCCGGCCAGTGGCTGAGGTCGCTCGCCGGATCGGTCGAGGCCCCGCGGCGGATGCCCTTGCCGGGGTGCTGGATGTTCACAAAGAGGGCACGGCCGTCGGGGGTTTCGCAGGTGCCGGTGATCTCGCAACCCACCGGGCCGACCAGGAAGCGGCGCAAGGTGTCAGGCGTCGGGATGGCGCCCACGTGGGTCTGTACTCTGACCGTGCTGCCGTCGGCCTTGGTGTACTGCAGCACCTCCGGCGCCCCGTCTCCCACCTGGCCGGGCCGCCCGAGCAGCATCATGCAGTTGGTGACGTCCTCGTACGCGCCGTCATCGGTCCGGATGAACAGGGTGCCGGTCTTGGGGCTGAACCACAGCCCGTCGGGGCTGGAGAAATCCTGGTCCGCCGTCAGGCGGGACAGGTTCACCTTGCCGGCGTCGGCGCCCGACTCCGCGCCGAACAGGTAGATGTCCCAGGTGAAGACGGTGGCAGCGCCATCGCCACCCGATTCCTTCAGGCGAACGATATGGCCATTGACGTTGCCTGGCGAGGTCGCCGCGGTCGGTGCGTCGGTGTAGGACCGCGGGTTCGCCGAGTCCACTGCCATTTGCGTCGAACCGACGGGTGTCACCTTGCGGTTGTTGTTGTGCGTGAGGGTGTAGTAGATCTCGCCGCTGACCGGGTGCACGGCACACCACTCCGGCCGGTCCATCTTCGTCGCGCCCACCGCGTCGGCGGCCAGGCGTGCGTTGACCAGCACGTCGGCCTGGTCGGCGAAGCGGTACGCGGCGTAACCGGCGATCGCCGCATTGGCGATGGACAGTTCGATCCAGCGACCCGAGCCATCCTCGTCGAACTGCGCCACGAACAGCTTGCCCGCGTCCAGGTACCTGTCGCCGGTGGTCAGGCGGTTTGCCGGCGTTGCGTCGTCGGCCCTCCAGCCGGCCTCGGAGACGAACTTGTAGATGTACTCGCCGCGCGAGTCGTCGCCCATGTAGACCGCCAGCGGACGTCCGGCAACCGGGATGCCGAAGGCGGCGCTCTCGTGCGCGAAGCGGCCCAGCGCAGTGCGCTTGCGCAGTGCCTGGGTGCCGTCGTACGGGTCGGCCTCCACGATCCAGCCGAAGGTGTTGAGCTCGTTGCGGTAGTCATCGGTGCCGTCGGCACTGGCGCCGGTCTGGCTGATGTTCCAGCGCGCGAAGCGGTCGCCGGCACCCGCCGTCTCCCACCCGTGGCGGCTGGTCGAGCCTTGCGTGCATCCATAGCGGTTCAGGGACACCACGCTGTTCGCCGTGGATCCGCCGCGCGGTGTGTTGTCGGTGGCCGAGCGCGCGAAGTAGCCGGCCCAGTTTTCCTCGCCCGTGAGGAAGGTGCCCCAGGGCGTGGTGCCCGTGCCGCAGTTGTTGATGGTGCCGCGGCAGTCGGTGCCGGCAGCGGAGAACTTCGTCTTCATCAGCGCCGATCCGCGCGCCGGACCGTGGATGCGCATGGGTGTGAGCGGCGTCACCCGGCGGTTGTAATCGGACGTGCGGACGTATTCGAAGCCGCGGCCTCTCTGGCGCACTTCCACGAAGGACAGGCCGACCGCGGGGATTTCCTTGTCGGCTTCGGCCACGGGTCGGGGGTTCGGCGTGGCGCCCGCAGGATGCAGGAACTGGTCGTTGAAAGCCTCGTGGTTCACCGCCAGGATGCCGCGCGTCGAACCGGAGCGGTCGGGGCGCGTGCCGCCAGGGTCCAGGCCGTAGAACTCCATGCCGTCGTGGTGGTCGCCGGCTCGCATCTCGAAGCCGGTGTCGCTGCCGTCGTTGCGGAACTCCGGCGTGGCGTCGTCCAGCGGATCACCCTTCGCATAAAGCACCTCGGCGGTGTAGCCGGCAGGGACGGTCACGCGGTCGGCGGTGTTCTTGGCCACCGCCTCGAAGCTCAATCGCAGCGAACGGTCGGACGCGGGTGCGTCGTCGGCCGCCGCGACGCCGCCGCCTCCGCAGGCGGTCAGCACGGCGGCGCCGGCGGTGCCCAGGCCGACGCGCATGGCGTTGCGGCGCGAAAGGCGTGCATCGAGCACGTCCAGCAGGGAGCGGTTGGCGCTGGTGTTGCAGTTCTCGTCGTCGATCATGTCGTCTTCCCGGTGAGTCGAAAGAGCGCAGCGGAGGAACGGCGGATTCGTAGCGATGGCAAGTGCCTGGCGACGGCGTGGCACGACGCGGCTAGTCGTCCGTCCTCCGGTCGCCCAGGCATCGTGCGAGCCAGTAGCCGGCGGCCGCCCCCACGCACTGCGCCAGAACGAAGCCGGGCGCGCTTTCGGGTGCGATGCCCGCGAAGGAATCGCTGGCCATCCGCCCCAGCACCGCCGCGGGATTGGCAAAGGCGGTGCTGGCCGTGAACCAGTAGGCCGCCCCAATGTAGCAGGCCACCAGGGCCGAGCCCTTGCCTGCGGGCGCCCTCAGGATGACGAGCAGCAGGCCGGCCGTGGCGACGACCTCGGCGAGCCATTGCGCCGGCCCGGCGCGCACTTTCGTGCTGGCCTGCAGCACGTCCAGCCCGAACATCGCGTGCGCGAGCCACGCACCCGCCACAGCGCCGAGCAGCTGCGCCAGGATGAACACCGGCACCAGCACGCGGCGGCGCACTTGCGCGGTCGGCTGCCGTACGGCGAGCACGATCGTGACCACCGGATTGAAGTGCGCGCCACTCACCGGCCCGAGCGTTTCGATCAGCACGAACAGCGCGAACACCGTCGCCAGCGTGTTGGCGAGCAGGGCGATCGCGTCGTTGCCGCCCGCCAGGCGTTCCCCCATGATTCCGGAGCCGATCACCGCCGCCAGAAGGCCGGCGGTCCCCAGGAATTCGGCGCAGGCGGCCCGGCCCAGTTTCATCGGGAGGCCAGTTCTCGCGCGGCACTCTGCAGATTCGCGCGCTCCAGCCGGTCCGGCGGCAGGGCCAGCATGGCCTGGAGACGCTGCCGGATCGCGTCCAGGGTGCGCCGAAAGGCCTCCAGGCGGTCTTCCTCGGTGCCAGCCTGCCCGGACGGATCCGCATACCCCCAGTGCGCGGTGGCAGGGCCACCCGGCCAATAAGGGCAGGGCTCACCGGCAGCGTTGTCGCACACGGTGATCACCAGGTCCATGCGCGGCGCGCCTGCAGCAGCGAACTCGTCCCAGCTCTTGCTGCGCAGCCCGTCGGTCGGAACGCCGGCCATTCGCAGCACGCGCAGCGCCAGCGGATTCGGGTGCTGGTTCTCGCGCGGCGAACTGCCGGCCGAGAACGCGATGAACCTGCCGCCCGCGAGGTGGTTCAGCAAAGCCTCGGCCAGGATGCTGCGCGCCGAGTTGTGCGTGCAGAGGAAAAGGATGCGCAGGGGCTGGTGTTCCATGGGGCATCCGATTCTGCGCTCCGCGCATGACGGATGCATGACAGGGATGTCACGCGGCTGTCACGAAGGCCGCCTAGAGTCCTCCGCAAGATGTCTTCAACCCCCCAGAGGAACGCATGAACTTTCCCCTCCGCACCACCGCGGCATTCGCTGCCTTCGCCTTCGCGGGCATCGCCGCCGCCCAGGACGTCACGGGCGCCGGCGCCACCTTCCCGGCGCCGTTGTACGCCAAGTGGGCCTCCGACTACAACAAGGCCACCGGCGTGCGGATCAACTACCAGTCGGTCGGCTCCGGCGCGGGCATCCGCCAGATCGACGCCAGGACGGTGGCGTTCGGAGCGACCGACATGCCGCTCCAGGATGACGAACTCGCGAAGAAGGGTCAGATCCAGTTTCCCGTGGTGATCGGCGGGGTGGTCCCGGTGGTCAACATCAAGGGCATCGCCCCCGGCCAGCTGCGCCTGAACGGCCAGGTCCTCGGTGACATCTACCTGGGCAAGATCACGCACTGGAACGACGCCGCGCTGAAGGCACTGAACCCGTCGCTGGCGCTGCCCGACGCGGCCATCGCGCCGGTGCGGCGCGCCGATGGCTCCGGCACCAGCTTCCTATTCACCAACTATCTGTCCAAGGTGAACGCGGACTGGAAGGCCAAGGTGGGCGAAGGCACCGCCGTCAACTGGCCCACCGGCGCCGGCGGCAAGGGCAACGAGGGCGTCGCCGCTTTCGTGGGCCGCCTGCCCAACTCCATCGGCTACGTCGAGTACGCGTACGTCAAGCAGAACAAGATGACGTACACACTGATGCAGAACGCCGCCGGCCAGTTCGTGGCGCCGGAAGACACCGCCTTCAAGGCCGCCGCCGCGGGCGCCGAGTGGTCGAAGAGCTTCTACCAGATCCTGACCCACCAGCCGGGCGCGCAGTCCTGGCCGCTGACGGGCGCCACTTTCATCCTGATGCACAAGGTGCAGGACAAGCCCGCCGAGGCCGCTGCCGCGTTGAAGTTCTTCGACTGGGCCTACAAGAACGGCGACAAGACCGCCGACGACCTGGACTACGTGCCGATGCCGGCCGCGGTGAAGACGCAGGTCGAGAAGCTGTGGACGACCGAGTTGAAGGATGGCTCGGGCAAGACGGTTGTTTTCAAGTAAGCCTTTGCGCACGCTCTCGCCGACCCGCATGAGCCTGTCGCCCGCCCGGGGCCGATTCAACATCGGTCCGGTGCTGGACAGGCTGTTCGGCTTGCTGGCCCGCATGGCGGCGCTGCTCACCCTGGCGCTGCTGATCGGCATCCTGGTTTCCTTGTTCATCGGCGCCAAGCCGGCGATGGACAAGTACGGCTTCGGCTTCCTGACCAACAGCGTGTGGGACCCGGTGGCCGGCGAATTCGGTGGCGCGGCGATGATCATCGGCACGCTGGCCACTTCGATCATCGCACTGGTGATTGCGGTGCCGGTCAGTTTCGGCATCGCAGTCTTCCTGACCGAACTGTCGCCGACCTGGTTGAAGCGACCCCTCGGCACCGCGATCGAATTGCTGGCTGCCGTGCCATCGATCGTCTATGGCATGTGGGGCCTGCTCGTCTTCGGCCCGATGCTGGCCACCTTCGTGCAGCAACCGCTGCAGGCGTTGTTCGTCAACGTGCCGCTGCTCGGGCCGCTGTTCGCCGGTCCGCCGGTGGGCATCGGCATCCTGGCGGCCGGAATCATCCTGGCGATCATGATCATTCCCTTCATCGCCGCCGTGATGCGCGACGTGTTCGACGTCACGCCGCCGATGCTCAAGGAGTCGGCCTATGCGCTCGGCTCCACCACCTGGGAAGTCGTCTACAAGGTGGTGCTGCCCTATACCAAGGGCGGCGTGATCGGCGGCATCATGCTCGGCCTGGGCCGTGCGCTGGGCGAAACCATGGCCGTGACCTTCGTCATCGGCAACTTCAACCAGCTCGACACCTTCAGCCTGTTCGCCCCGGCGAACAGCATCACGTCGGCGCTGGCCAACGAGTTCGCCGAGGCGGCCGAAGGCCTGCACCAGGCGGCGCTGATCTACCTGGGGCTGGTGCTGTTCTTCATCACCTTCGTGGTGCTGTCGCTGTCCAAGGTGCTGCTGGCGCGCCTGCGCCGTGCCGAGGGGACCGTGACATGAGAACCGCTGAGCGCTTGATTCGCGCGGCCGACTCGGCCGAGGCGCGGGAACTGCGCTACATGGCGCGTAAGCGCACCAATCGCGTGGCGCTGGCCCTGTCGCTGGCGGCCATGGCGTTCGGGGTCTTCTGGCTGATCTGGATCCTGTGGGAAACGGTGCGCCTGGGCTTTGCCGGTCTCACCTGGGCCACGCTCAGCCAGATGACGCCGCCGCCGAACGAGACCGGTGGATTGTTGAATGCGATGTGGGGCTCGCTGATGATGGTGCTGCTGGCCACCTTCATCGGCACGCCGGTCGGCGTCATGGCCGGCATCTACCTGGCCGAGTACGACGCCAAGGGGTGGCTGGGCAACACGACCCGCTTCGTCAACGACATCCTGCTGTCCGCGCCGTCGATCGTGATCGGGCTGTTCGTCTACGCGGTGGTGGTTGCCCGGTTCAAGCAATTTTCGGGCTGGGCCGGCGTCATCGCGCTGGCGCTGATCGTCATTCCGATCGTGATCCGCACGACGGAGAACATGCTGCTGCTGGTGCCTTCGGCGCTGCGCGAGGCGGCCTACGCGCTGGGCGCGCCCAAGTGGCAGGTGATCCTGAAGATCACGCTGCGGGCCGCCCGCGCCGGCGTCGTCACCGGCGTGCTGCTGGCGGTCGCGCGCATCGCGGGCGAGACGGCGCCGCTGCTGTTCACCGCGCTGAACAACCAGTTCTTCACTTCCAGCCTGGCCGAGCCGACGGCCAGCCTGCCGGTCACCATCTTCAAGTTCGCCATGAGCCCTTACGAGAACTGGCAACAGCTCGCGTGGGCGGGCGTCTTCATCATCACCATGGCCGTGCTCGGCCTGAACATCGTGGCGCGCATCGTCACCCGCGCGCGGATCTGAACCCCATGGACGCAACAATGGCTCCCGATCGCGTGCGCGCCAAGCTGGCCGTGCGCAACCTGAACTTCTACTACGGCAAGTTCCACGCGTTGAAGTCCATCAACCTGGACATCCCGGAGAACAAGGTCACGGCCTTCATCGGCCCTTCCGGCTGCGGCAAGTCGACGCTGCTGCGCTGCTTCAACCGGATGTACGAGCTCTATCCCGACCAGCGGGCGGAGGGTGAGATCGTGCTGGACGGCGTGAACCTGCTGAAGTCGAAGCAGGACGTCGCGCTGATCCGCGCCAAGATCGGCATGGTGTTCCAGAAGCCGACGCCGTTCCCCATGTCCATCCACGACAACATCGCCTTCGGCGTGCGCTTGTTCGAAACGGTCGGCGACGCCGACATGGACGACCGCGTCGAATGGGCGCTGCGCAAGGCGGCGCTGTGGGACGAGGTCAAGGACAAGCTGCGCCAGAGCGGCTCCGGCCTGTCCGGCGGCCAGCAGCAGCGGCTGTGCATCGCCCGCGGCATCGCCATCAAGCCGGAGGTGCTGCTGCTGGATGAACCCTGCTCGGCGCTCGACCCCATCTCCACCGGCAAGATCGAGGAGCTGATCATCGAGCTGAAGAAGGATTACACCGTGGTGATCGTCACGCACAACATGCAGCAGGCGGCGCGCGTGTCCGACTACACGGCCTACATGTACCTGGGCGACCTGGTGGAAGTGGGCGACACGGAGCAGATCTTCTTCAAGCCCAAGCGCCAGGAGACCGAGGACTACATCACCGGCCGCTTCGGCTGAACGGGAGCACCCACATGGCGGACAAGCACCTCTCCACGCAGTTCGACAGCGAGCTGAATTCCCTCTCCTCGCGCGTCATGGAAATGGGCGGGCTGGTCGAGTCCCAGATCCGGCAGGCGACCTATGCCATCGGCGCGTTCAACGCGGACGTCGCCCGCCAGGTGATCGAGACGGAGGACCGCGTCAACCAGATGGAAGTCGAGATCGACCGCGAACTGTCGTCGGTGATCGCCCGCCGCCAGCCGACCGCACGTGACCTGCGCCTGCTGATGGCCATCTCCAAGACCACCGCCAACCTGGAACGCGTGGGCGACGAGGCGCGCCGGATCGCCCGCATGGTACTGTCCATCGTGGACAAGGGCGGCGCCGTGCGCGCGCTGCCGGCCAGCGAGCTGCAGGTGGCCGCGGACCTGGCGTCGGCGCAGCTGCGCAAGGTTCTGGACGCCTTTGCCCGCCTGGACACGGCGGCGGCGCTGGCGATCATGAAGGGGGACCACCTCCTGGACAAGGAGTTCGACGGCTTCGTGCGCAAGCTGATCACGTACATGATGGAGGACCCTCGCACCATCTCGAGCAGCCTGGACCTGCTGTTCGTGGCCAAGGCGATCGAGCGCATCGGCGACCACGCCACCAACATCGCGGAGTTCATCATCTACGTGGTCAAGGGAGCCGACGTGCGTCACAGCTCCATGGAGCACATCGAATCCACACTGAAGTAGCGCAATGAGGACCCAGCCCCGCATCCTGATCGTGGAAGACGAGCCGGCCATCGCCGAACTCATCTCCGTCAACCTGCGCCACAACGGCCTGGCGCCGACGTGGGCGGAGGACGGCGATGCCGCACAGCGCGAGATCGACGCGGTGCTGCCGGACGCCATCCTGCTGGACTGGATGCTGCCCGGCCAGAGCGGCCTGGACCTGGCGCGCCGCTGGCGCAGCGACGCGCGCACCCGGTCCGTCCCCATCCTGATGCTCACCGCGCGTGGGGACGAGCCGGACAAGGTGGCCGGGCTCGACGCCGGCGCCGACGACTACATCACCAAGCCTTTTTCCACGCAGGAACTGCTGGCGCGCATCCGCGCCGTACTGCGCCGGCGCGCGCCGGAGAAGACCGACGAAACCATCACGCTCGGCGGCATCGTGCTGGATGGCGCGGCCCATCGCGTGACCTGGCAGGGCCGGCCGGTGAAGGTCGGTCCTACCGAGTTCAAGCTGCTGCGCTTCCTGCTGAGGCACCCCGAACGTGTCCACAGCCGCCAGCAATTGCTGGACAAGGTGTGGGGCGACCACGTGTTCCTGGAAGAACGGACCGTCGACGTGCACGTGAAGCGGCTGCGCGAGTCCCTCGGCGGCGGCGGGGCCTTGGTGGAGACGGTGCGCGGCGCGGGCTATCGCATCACCGCGCAGCCGGCCGGCGGGCGCGAAGCGGCATGATGGCGGGATGACCGCACGCCTGTCGCTCTTTGTCCTGCTGCTCGCAGGCGGCGCGATGGCGGGATGGTTGCTGCATGGGGCTGTGGGGGCCCTGCTCGGAGTGAGCGCAGCAGCGGTGCTGTGGTTCACCATCGAGAGCTACCAGGCCACCCGCGTACTGCGCTGGTTGCGCGCGGGTCAGCTGCGCGGCGCGCCCAATGCGGGCGGCTGGTGGGGCGAAGCGGCCCACCGCATGCGCCGCTCGCTGGCGCTGCGCGAGGAGCAGAAGGAGGACGCCGAGCGCCGGCTGGAGGCCTTCCTCGATGCCATCCGCACCTCGCCGAACGGCGTCGTGCTGCTCGACCCGCAGGGCCGCATCGAATGGTGCAACCAGACCGCGGCCGGGCACTTCGGGCTCGATCCGGCGCGCGACCTGCAGCAGCACGTGGTGCACCTGTTGCGCGATCCGGCCTTCAGCGTTTTCTATCACGCGGGAAGCTACGCCCACGATGTCGTCATCCCCGCGCCCGGCAGCACGGCTGCCAGCCAGCGCAAGCTGTCGCTGCACCTGCACCCGTATGGGGAAGGGCGCCTGCTGCTGCTGTCCCGCGACGTCACGGCGGTGGAGCAGGCCGAGGTGATGCGGCGCGACTTCGTCGCCAACGTCTCGCACGAGATCCGCACGCCGCTGACGGTGTTGAGCGGATTCGTCGAAACCCTGCAATCCCTGGAACTGCCCAAGCAAGAGCGGGATCGCTACCTGCACATGATGGCGCAGCAGGCGCAGCGCATGCAGACCCTCGTAAGCGACCTGCTCACGCTGTCGCGGCTGGAGGGCAGCCCGCTGCCGGGGCAGGGCGAGTGGACCCCGGCCGCGGCGTTCCTCTCGCAATGCGAACAGGAGGCGCGTTCGCTGGCCGGCGCGCTCGGCAAGGACCTGGACATTCACGTCGATGCGGCGCCGCCGGTGGCGCTGGGTGGCTCGCCCAGCGAGCTGCAAAGCGCGTTCTCCAACCTGGTCACCAATGCCGTGCGCTACACGCCCACCGGCGGCAGCATCCAGGCGTCCCTGCGCGCCGGCGATGCCGGCCGCTGGGAGCTCTCCGTGCGAGACACGGGGCCCGGCATTCCCGCGGAACACCTGCCGCGGCTGACCGAACGCTTCTACCGCGTCGACCGCAGCCGCTCGCGCGAAACCGGGGGCACCGGCCTCGGCCTGGCGATCGTCAAGCACGTGGTGCAAAGGCACGGCGGCGAGCTCAAGCTGGAGAGCACCCCCGGCGTGGGGTCCACGTTCACCATCGTCCTGCCGTCCGCGCGCGTGCGGCCATTGGACGCTACGCCGGCCGATACCGCCGCACGGCCCGCCAGAGAATCAACGGCAGGATGACGGCCAGCAGCGCCAGCGCGAAACTGCTGGCGATCCAGAAGGCGGCCGGGCTCTGCTGCGCGGCCCACGGGCCGATGCCGCGGTAGGCGAGGTGGTAGCCGCCGACGACACCCACGCCCCAGAGCAGCAAGCAATACGCCAGCAGCGGCGCCACCGCCACGCGGTAGCAGCGCAGCACGAACACGCACAGCGCCTGCACTGCGTCGCCCAGGTGGTAGGCGGCCAGCCAGCCCAGCAGCCCGGTGGCGAGTGCGGCGACTTCGCGGTCGGCCGAGTAGATGGCGGCGATGCCGTCGCGCGCGACCAGCACGGCGCCGGACAGCACCAGGGCCATGGACAGGCCCATGCGAAAGCCGGTGCGGATGGCCGCGCGCGCCCGCCGCGGGTCGCCGGCGCCGAGCCAGAAGCTCACGCGCGCGCTGGTGGCGATGGCGATGGACAGCGGCACCATGTACATCACCGCGGCGAGGTTCGACGCCACCTGGTGCGCGGCCGCCGACAGCGTGCCCTGGCGTGCGATGAACAGCGCCATCAGCGTGAAGGAGGTGACCTCCACCATGATCGCCAGTCCCCCCGGGACGCCCAGCCGCGCGAACTGCCCGATGGTGGGCCAGTGCGGGCGCTCCAGCGCGCGCCAGATCGCGTAGGGGCGATAGAGCGGATCGGTGCGCAGCAACCAGGTCGCCATGCCCAGGAACAGCCAGTTCACCATCACGGTGGCCCAGGCGCAGCCCACGGCGCCCATCGCGGGCAGCCCGGCGCCGCCGAAGACGAACCAGATCGTCAACGGCACCTTGACCACCAGCGACGCCAGTTGCAGCCAGGTCACCAGCTGCGGCTTGCCCAGGCTCTGGTTCAGCGTGCTGTACAGCCGGAACAGCAGCGCCGGGGGCAGGGCCAGCGCGAGCACGCCCAGGTACTGGCGCACGTCGTCCTGCAAGGCCTCGGGCACCTGGGTGGCGTGCAGCAGCGCGTTGGGGAACAGCAGGCCGAACACGCCGGCGACGGCCGCCAGCACGGCCAGGTAGACCGCCTGCCGCACCGAGCGGCCGACGTCCTGGTGCCGGCCGGCGCCATGCAGCTCCGCCCACGTGGGCAGCAGCGCCTGCAGCACCCCCATCAGCGCCACGAACACGGTGATGTACACGGCGGAGCCGACCGACAGCGCGGCCAGGGCCTGCTGCGAATAGCGGCCGGCCACGATGGTGTCGGTCACGCCGAACGCCATGGTGGCCAGTTGGCCGGCCAGCACGGTGCCCGCGTGGCGCGCGATGATGCCGCGTTCGCTCAACTTCTGCGGTACAGCAGCAGGTTGTCGCGCTTGTCTGTGGGCCGCGGAATCTTGGCCACCAGTCTCCAGCGGCGCGCGTCGAACGCCAGCGACACCGAACTCTGCAGGTCCTCCGCGGCCACCAGCCAGGGGCAGGTGCCGGGCGTGGCGGCCATGCGAAGGTCCATCTCGCCGTGGAAGCGCAGGGCGGCGATCTGCGCGCGCGTCAGGCCGAACACCTCCACGCACCCGGCCGCGTCCATGCGTTGCTTGAGCACCTGCACCACCGGCGCATAGCTGCGCGCGTAGTCCAGCGCCGGCAACCACAGGGTCATGATCAACAGCCAGCCCAGCGCCGCGCCGGCGGCCGGCAGCACCATGCTTTTCCAGATCGCATGGCGGCTGCGCTTGGTCCGCCAGCGCACGAGCGAGATCCAGGCGATGGTGGCCACCAGCGCCACGACGAAGGGGAGCAGGGAGAAGCTGGGCGAGAAGCCGGGCGCCAGCTTGACGACGTTGGCCGCGGGCTTGGCCGGCACGCCGGTCTGCAGCGAGATCCAGATCACCCAGATCACCAGTGCGCAGCCGCTGAAGAACAGCAGCGTGAACCAGTCGATCAGCGCCGAGGCGCTGCGCTGGAAGGTCGGCAATGCGAAGGCGGCCAGCGCGGCGAGCGGCGGCAGGCTCAGCAGCAGCGCGCGGTCGGAATTGGGTGACAGGATCGCGGTGCCCAGCGACACGAGGGCGAACCACAGCGGCAACGCCACGTGCCGGTGCCCGAGCTGGCGGCGCCAGCGCCACACCGTCCACAGGGCCAGCGGCCAGGCCGGCCAGGTGAACCAGACCAGCAGGCGCGCCACCGACCGCCATTCACGCGGCGAGTCGAAGGCGGTGGGCGTCAGCCGCCATTGCCACATGTCCAGCGACAGGGCCACCACCGCGGCCAGCAGGGCCAGCGCCACCACGATGGCGGTGCCGCGGCTGCCTCGCAGGTCGCTGGCGCCGTCGTCCGGCGCGTCCGTCGTGTGCAGCACGGCGCCGCCCATCGCGAAGAGGGCCGCCATCGCGGGTGCGCCGCTGAGGCCCAGGCCCACCAGGCCCGCGGCGATGGCCACGATCGGCCCTGCCAGCCGGTAGGGCAGGGCCGCCATTCCATAGAAGGTGAGGGCGGTGAATCCGAGCTGGGCGAGGGCGGGCGTGGTCTCGTGCGAGAGCTGCGCCAGCCCCAGGCAGGCAATCAGCGCCAGCAGGGCGCCGTCGGCGATGGCCCGGGCGTAGTCGGTCGGCAGCGCCTCGCCGCCGAAGGCGAAGGGCACCGGCTGCGCCCGCGGCGTGCGCGCCAGGTAGTACGCGCCGTACCAGGTGGCCAGCAGCGTGAGCACCAGCAGCGCGATGAAGGGGATGCGGGCGGCGAAGTCGGGCGCCAGCCAGGCCGGGGCGAGGCGGATCGCCCAGGCCCCCAGCCAGTAAGGCAGCAGCGCATCGAATTCGGGGGGCTGGCCCAGCAACTCGGGCGCCAGCCACTCGGCCCGGCCATGGGCGAGTTCCAGCATGTAGCCCAGCGCCATGATGTCCGCGTTCTTCCATGGCTCCCGGCCGACGAAGCCGGGCAGCACGTACGCCGCGCAGAACAGCAGCAGGGCCAGCCGGGGGAGGCGGCGCACGGCGCTCTGGGCGACGATGGCGGGAGTGGGCTGGTTCACGCGCGCGAGTGTGTCACAGGGTCCGATGCCAAGAAAAAAGGCAGCGTAAAGCTGCCTTTTCCTGGGTGGGCCGCGGGCTTACTTGCCGGCGGTCTTGCCGAATTTCTTGAAGAACTTGTCGACCCGGCCGCCCATGTCGTTCACGGACTTCTGGGTGCCCGTGTAGAACGGGTGCGACTCGCTGGACGTGTCCAGCTTGAAGAGCGGCAGCTCGCGGCCGTCTTCCATGGTGATCTTGTCCCGCGCCGGCACGCAGGAACGCGTGACGAACTTGAAACCGTTCGAGAGGTCCTGGAAGCAGACGTCTCGGTAGTTGGGGTGAATGCCTTCTTTCATGGTGTCCTCGTCAGCTCCGGCAGCCGCGCCAGGACATCTGGCGTACTTTCCGGGAAAGCCTTGGATTATAGCGCGGGATGTACGGAGGAGCGCTCAGCGGCTAAAACCAACAACCGGACGCAGAAAACGCAAAAGTTACGCAGAGGACGCAGAAGGACTTCCAATTCAATTTGGTTCCCTTTGCGTCTTCTGCGTAACTTCTGCGCCTTCTGCGTCCGGTTGTTTGGTTTAGCGGTGGCTCACCCGCCCCTACGCATCATGTCGAAGAACTCCACGTTCGTCTTCGTGGCCTTCATCGACTTCAGGACCATTTCCATCGCTTCGATCTCGTCCATGTTGTACATGAACTGGCGCAGTATGCGGGTCTTCTGCAGGATCTCGGGAGCCAGCAGCAGCTCCTCGCGGCGCGTGCCCGAGCGATTGAGCTGGATCGAGGGGAACACGCGCTTTTCGTAAAGGCGGCGGTCCAGGTGCAGTTCGCAGTTGCCGGTGCCCTTGAACTCCTCGAAGATCACCTCGTCCATGCGCGAGCCGGTGTCGATCAGCGCGGTGGCGATGATGGTCAGCGAGCCGCCCTCTTCGACGTTGCGCGCCGCGCCCAGGAAGCGCTTGGGGCGCTGCAGCGCGTTGGAATCGACGCCGCCGGTCAGCACCTTGCCGGAGGACGGCACGACGTTGTTGTAAGCGCGGGCCAGGCGGGTGATCGAGTCCAGCAGGATCACCACGTCCTTCTTCAGTTCGACCAGGCGCTTGGCGCGCTCGATCACCATTTCGGCGACGTGCACGTGGCGGGCGGCCGGCTCGTCGAAGGTGGATGCGATCACTTCGGCCTTCACGGAACGCTGCATGTCCGTCACTTCTTCCGGACGCTCGTCGACGAGCAGGACCATCATGTGGACGTCCGGGTGGTTGGCGGCGATCGCGTGCGCGATGTGCTGCATCATCACCGTCTTGCCGCTCTTGGGCGGCGCCACGATCAGCGCGCGCTGGCCGCGGCCGATGGGAGCGATGATGTCGATGACGCGGCCGGTGACGTTCTCTTCGCTCTTGGCGCCGGCGCCGTCGCGTTCCAGCCGCATCTGTTCGCGCGGGAACAGCGGCGTCAGGTTCTCGAACATCACCTTGTGCTTGTTGTCCTCCGGCAGGCCGTCGTTGACCTTGTCCAGCTTGGTCAGCGCGAAGTAACGCTCGCCGTCCTTGGGCGTGCGGACCTCGCCTTCGATCATGTCGCCGGTGTGCAGGTTGAAGCGGCGCACCTGGCTGGGCGAGATGTAGATGTCGTCCGTGCTCGCCGTATAGCTGGTGTCCGGGCTGCGCAGGAAGCCGAAACCGTCCGGCAGGATCTCCAGGACGCCATCGGCGAAGACCTGTTCGCCGGCGCGGGCGCGCTTCTTGATGATGGCGAACATCAGCTCCTGCTTGCGCATGCGGCCGGTGTTCTCGATCTCGAGCTCTTCGGCCTGCTTGAGGACTTCCGAGACGTGCAGCGCCTTGAGTTCGTTCAGGTGCATGGAGTGACCCCTTTGGGGTGTTCTGAGGATCTTGGGGGAGGTTCTGTGCCGGGCGAGAGCTGCCCTGCGAACCGGATCTCGATCTGCCCGCCTGTGTGGGCGGATCAGTGATGGGGCGGATTATGCAGCAAAAAGAGCTGGTGAGGTACGCCGGGTCAAAACCAACAACCGGACGCAGAAGGCGCAGAAGTTACGCAGAAGGCGCAAAAAGGAAACCCAAACCTGAATTGGGAGTCCTTCTGCGATTTCTGCGTAACTTCTGCGCCTTCTGCGTCCGGTTGCTCGGGGTTGGTCTTCAGGCCAGCTGCTGGTCGATGAAGGCGGTGAGCTGCGCCTTGCTCATCGCGCCCACCTTGGTGGCGGCGAGTTGGCCGTCCTTGAACAGCATCAGGGTCGGGATGCCGCGGATGCCGAACTTCGCCGGGATGTCGCGGTTTTCGTCCACGTTCATCTTGGCGATCTGCAGCCTGTCCTTGTAGCTCTGGGAGACTTCGTCGAGGATCGGGGCGATCATCTTGCACGGCCCGCACCATTCGGCCCAGTAGTCCACGAGGACCGGCTTGTCGGCCTTCAGGACGTCGGATTCGAACGAAGAGTCGGAGATGTGCTTGATCAGGTCGCTGGCCATGGGTTCCTCTCGTGAAGCGGGGTCCGTCCCGCCTACAGCTACAGTCAGGGCATTGTGACAGAAACCAAGACCCCCCGCCGGGTACGGGGCCGCAGTGCAATGCTATGGATGCGATAGCAACAACCCATCCATTCGCGCGGCGTTGGCAGGAGCTCATGCGCGACCTGCAGGCCGCCATCGCGGTGCGCGGCGCGCATCCGGCGCGCACCGTGGTCCTGCTTCCCTATGCGCAACTGATGCCCGTGGCGCGGCGTTTCTGGGCGCTCGCGCAGCCGTCCGGATTCGCGCCGCGTTTCGAAACTTCGATGAACTGGGCGCGCCGCCATCCCTGGGAGCCGGGCGAGCTGGACCTTTCATTCGACATCGGGCGGGACCTGCTGACCGCGCGCGGCTGGCTGGAGCAGGGCGGATTGCGCGCGCAGGCCGACGTCCTGGCCGGCTCGCTGGTGGACGCCGCGTGGCAGGCGGCGCACGCGGCGCGCGCGGTGCCTGCGGCGCAACGCGCCGCGTGGGCCGCCCGGCTGCGGCCGCAACTGCTGCAGGGGATGGAGGCGCCCGCCCTGGCCACCGAAGCGGCCATCGCCCGCATCGCCTTCGAGTGGGTGGCTGCGTCGACGTATGCCACCGATGCCTTGCTCGATGGCACGCTCACGCGCGACCTCGACCTCCTGGTCGTGTTGCAGGGTTTCCAGGAAGAGCCGGTGCCGCGCGCCTTGCGCGAGCAACTCGGCGAGCGCGCCCTGGCGTGGCCGCTGGCGGCGCAGGCCGACCCCGGCGTCATCGCGCTGCATCCGGCCACCGACGCTGCCGAAGAAGCGGAGCGCGCCGCGGCCAGCGTGTGGCGGCGGCTTGCGCAAGGTGAAGTGCCGGTGGCGCTGGCCGCCACCGACCGCGTGCTGACGCGGCGCATCGGCGCGCTGCTGTTCACCCGCGGCGTGCGCGTGCACGATGAAACGGGATGGACACTTTCGACGACGCTGGCGGCGGCGCGCGTGATGGGTGCGTTGCGTGCCTGCGCGTGGGACGCCACCAGCGATTCGGTGATCGACTGGCTCAAGAGCGTGCCCGCCCTGGGCAGCGGCACCGTGCAGTCGCTGGAGCGGCGCGTGCGGCGCAGCGGCCAGCGCGAATGGCGCCAGCTGCGCGATGGCGACTGGGCCGGGTCCGAGGCGGTGCAGGGTGCCGCGGCGCGGGTGGCGGGCTGGCGCGAGTCCATGCAGCCCGCGCGCGGCCTGCTGCAGTGGCTGGCCGCGCTGCGGCAGTTGCTGCGCGATGCCGGCCAATGGGAGGCGCTGCGCGGCGATTCCGCCGGCAGCAAGATCCTGTCGGCGCTGCGGCTCGACGAGGCGGCCGGCGACGAATGGTCGGCGTGGTCGCACGGGCAGCGGCGCATGGGCTTGCGCGACTTCACGTCGTGGGCCAACGAGGTGCTGGAAAGCGCCAGCTTCGTGCCGCCGCACACCGGCGAGGAACAGGTGGTGGTGCTGCCGATGAGCCAGTTGCTCGGACATCCGTTCGCATCGCTGGTCATGCCTGGCTGCGACGAGCGCAATCTGCCGGCGTCGCCGGAGCCCGCGGCGGGGTGGACGCAGGCGCAGCGCCGCCTGCTGGGCCTGCCCTTGCGGCAGGACCTGGAGGAAGTGCAGCGCGCGGCGTGGCGTTGCGCGTTGCAGGCTCCCCAGGTGGACGTGTTCTGGCGCGCCAGCGACGACACCGGCGAGGCCACGCTGGCCAGTCCGCTGGTGCAGGCACTGGCGCTGGACGGTGTGGGCGCGCCGGGCGCGGACGCCCGCGAGGCGCGCGACGAGCACGCGCAATCCGTGCTGCCCCCGATGGTGGAGGCCGCTGCGCTGGTGCCCACGACATTGTCCGCCAGCAGCTACGAGGACCTGCGGCGCTGCCCCTATCGCTTTTTCGCGATGCGCATGCTGGGCCTGAAGGAAGCCGAGGAGATCGACGCCGAAGCGGACAAGCGGGATTTCGGCAACTGGCTGCATGGCGTCTTCAAGGTCTTCCACGAGGCGCTGCGCGAACGAGGCGCGATGTCCCGGCCAGAGCGCGCGGCCTTGCTCGACACCATCGCGCGCGACGGCATGGCTGCGCAGAGGCTGGGCGAAGGCGAGTTCCTGCCGTTCGCATCCACCTGGCCTGCCGTGCGCACGGGCTACCTGGAGTGGCTGGAGAAGCACGAGGGCACCGGGATGGCGTTCGTCGAAGGCGAGGCCGAACACAGCGTGCAGCTTGGCGGCCTGACGCTGGCGGGCCGGATCGACCGCGTCGACCGCGGCTCCGACGGCCTGCTGGTCATGGACTACAAGACCGAAGGGTTGCCCTCCACCAAGGACCGCATGAAGGCGCCGCTGGAAGACACGCAACTGGCGTTCTATGCCTTGCTCCTCCCCGGCGAGGCACTGCAGGCCGCCTACCTCAACGTCGGCGAGCGCGGCAAGGTGGAGGCCGTGAGGCACCCGGAACTCGCGCCGGCTGCGCACCTCCTGAAAGAGGGCATCGAGGCGGAGCTGCGGCGCATCGGGCAAGGTGCACCGCTGTCTGCCCTGGGCGAGGGCCGGGCCTGCGAGTTCTGCAACGCGCGCGGGCTGTGCCGCAGGGATGGCTGGAGTGACTGAGGCCGCCGGGATGCCGGTGCGGCCGGCCTATGAACACAACGGCCACACCATTGGCCGCGAACAGTTCTATGCGGTGGCCTGCGACCCGCGGCGACACGTCGCCGTCGAGGCCTGCGCGGGCGCCGGCAAGACCTGGATGCTGGTGTCGCGCATCACGCGCGCGCTGTTGGCGGGGGCCGAGCCGCACGAGATCCTGGCCATCACCTTCACGCGCAAGGCCGCCGGCGAGATGCGCAAGCGGCTGGCGCAGTGGCTCGAACAGTGGAGCCGGGCGAGCGACGAAGAGCTGTCGGGCGAGCTGGCGGCGCGCGGGTTGCCCGAGGCCGATGCCGCGACGCGCGCGGCCCTGCGCGGCCTTTATGCCCGCCTGCTGCGGTCGGGCCGCCCGGTGCAGATCCGCACCTTCCACAGCTGGTTCGCGGCGCTGTTGCGCGGCGCGCCGGTCGCGGTCCTGCAGTCGCTGGGGCTGCCCACCCGCTTCGAGCTGCTCGAAGACGACAAGGAAGCCGTCTTGCGCGTCTGGCGGCGCTTCCACGCGGGCGTGGAGGGCGATGCCGCGGCGCGGGCCGACTACGAAGCTTCGGTCGCCGCCTTCGGCCGCTTCAACACCTTGAAGGCACTGGAGGCCGCCCTGGCCAAGCGCGTGGAGTTCGCGATGGCCGACGCCCATGGCGTGGTCGAAGACTCGGTGCGGCCGTTCGGCGAGCTGTTCGAGGAATTCGCCGGCCTCGAGCGGCCGGAGGCGGCGCTGCAGCTGCCCTGGGTGCGCGAGGCGCTCTTCGAGGCGGCCCGCACGCTCGGCCGCGCGTCCGCCCCCAGCTTCTCGGCCAAGGGCCGCGAACTGGAGGAGGCCGTCACGAACGGCGATTTCGCTCGCGTGGCATCGGCGCTGCTGACGGACAAGCAGGAAGGGCGCAAATTCAATGCAACGCTGGCCGGCACGGACGCGGTGCGCGGCGCGCAGGAGCTCGCGCAACGCCTGTGCCGCGCTGTCCACCAGCACGAGGCGCAACTGCACCACCTTCGCATGGCCCGCCTGGCGCGCCGGCTCCTGCAGGACTATGCGGCGCTGAAGCGCGAGCACGGTTGGGTGGACATGAGCGACGTCGAGCGGACCGCGCACGTGCTGCTGTCCGACAGCGTGCTCTCCGGCTGGGTGCAGGAGCAACTGGACCTGCGCCTGCGGCACCTGCTGATCGACGAGTTCCAGGACACGAATGCCCTGCAGTGGCAGGCGCTGCACGCGTGGCTCTCGAGTTATGCGGGTGCCGGCGGCGCCGCGCCGAGCGTGTTCCTCGTGGGCGACCCGAAGCAGAGCATCTACCGTTTCCGCCGCGCCGAGCCGATGGTGTTCCGGGCTGCCCAGGCCTTCATTGCGCAGGACCTGCACGGCGACCGCCTGAGCTGCGACCACACCCACCGCAATGCGCCCGCGGTGCTCGCGGCGGTCAACGCGGTGATGCTGGAGACCCAGCGCGAAGGCCTCTACAGCGACTTCCGTGCGCACAGCACGCAGTCCCGTGCGGCGGGCGCGGTGCTTGCGCTGCCACCGATCCAGCGCCCAGTGAAGGACGATGCCCCGCAGGACCACTGGGCGTGGCGCGACAGCCTGACCGTGCCCCGCGAGCTGCCGGAGGAACGGCTGGTCATGCTGGAATGCCGGCAGGCCGCCGCCTGGGTCGCGGCGCAGCTGCGCGCGGGCGCGCGCCCGCAGGACGTGATGGTGCTGGCCCGCAGGCGCGAACGACTGGCCGCGATGGAAGAGGAACTGCGCGTGCTGCACATCCCCGCGCAGCAGCCGGAAAAGACCGATCTGTGCGAAGCGCCGGAGGTGCAGGACCTCGCCGCGCTGCTGGACGTGCTGGTGTCGCCGGCGCACGACCTGTCGCTGGCGCGCACGCTGAAGTCGCCGCTGTTCGGCTGCAGCGATGACGCGCTGGTCGCACTGGCGCTGCGGGTGCGCGCGTCGGCGCAGGACGGCCCGCCGCGATCCTGGTTCGAATGCCTGCTGGCGGGCGCGGACCTGCCGGCGCCGCTGCCGGAGATCGCAGGCAGGCTGCGCGCCTGGCAGCAGCTGGCGCAGTCGCTGCCGCCGCACGATGCCTTGCAGGCGATCTACGACCAGGGCGACGTGCTGGCGCGGTTCGCGCGCAGCGCACCGGTGCCCATGCGCCCCGGCGTGCTGGCCAACCTGCAGGCGTTGCTGGGCGCGGCCCTGCAGGTGGAGGGCGGGCGCTACCTCACCCCTTACGCATTCGTGCGGGCGCTCAAGGCGGGCGGTATCCGCGGGCCGGCGGTGGCGGCGGAGGGCGTGGTGCGGTTGCTGACGGTGCACGGCGCCAAGGGGCTGGAAGCGCCGACCGTGCTGCTGCTGGACACCGACGGCCTGCCCAGCCGCCCCGAGAGCATGGGCGCGTTGTGCGAATGGCCGGGCGAGGCGCCGTCACCATGGCGCTTCGCCTTCCTGGCCAGCGAAACACGGCCGCCTGCCTGCAATGCGGAGGCGCTGGACATCGAGCACGCGGCCCGCGCAAGGGAGGAGCTGAATGCCTTGTACGTCGCCATGACGCGCGCCGAGCACCGGCTGGTGATTTCTTCCGTGGTGCCATCGTCCGCCCCCGGGGTGCCCACCTGGTGGCAGCGCCTGCTGCCTTGCGCCACGTTGCTGCCCGCCCCCGGGCCGGCCCAGCCCTTGGGCGAGGCCGGCGCCGCCGACATCTTCACCCTGCGCACGGTCCCCGGGGCGGCGGCGGCGACTTTGCTGGAATGGCTGCGTCCCGGGCCGGCGGAAGGCAGCGCCGTGTCGCGGCTGGGCGAAGCGATGCACCGGCTGCTGGAAACCGCGCCGGCCGGCGGCCGGCTGCGCCCGGCGCAGCTGCGCGAGGTGGAACGCACCTTCGGCCTGGATGGCGCAGCGGTGCAGCAGGCGGCGGCGATGGCGCAGCGCATCCTGCAGGGTGAGGGCGCGTGGGCCTGGGACGCCGGCCAGGTGGATTGGCAGGACAACGAAGTCGAGCTGCTCGCCGCTGGCGAGCTGCTGCGGCTGGACCGGCTGGTGCGGCGGCGCGACAGCGGCGAATGGTGGGTGCTCGACTACAAGTCCGCAGCCCACCCCGAGCGGCGGCCCGAGCTGCTGGAGCAGATGCGCCGCTACCGCGAGGCCGTCGCGGCGGCTTATCCCGGTGCCGCGGTGCGCAGCGCTTTCCTCACCGCGCAAGGCGCCCTGGTGGTCCAGCCTTGACGCGCCGCGGGTGGGTCAGAAGGCGGTGCGGTAGTAAACCATCGCGCCGCCGTTCTTGCGCTTGACCGAGATGCGGCCGCCGCTTTCCAGCTGCAGGCCGACGAAGCGGCTTTTCAGGTCCGCCATCAATCCCGCCTTGCTGGAGGATTCCGCCAGGTTCAGCTCCACCCTGGCCGCGTACAGCGGCTGCTGCTGCTGGCGCTGGATCAGGCTGTAGGCGTCCTGGTCCATCATCATGCGGCGCCAGGCCGTCACGTCGATCTGGTGCTGGCTGTTCAGGCGCTGGATCCAGCGCACGCCCAGGTCCACACTGGGCTGCGGCGGGTTCAGGCCATAGGAATGCACGCCGACGCGCGGAGTGCTCATGCCGATCACGGCGCCGATGCCGCTGGGGCCACCCGGGGGAAACAAGGAAACGTCCACCCGCGGCGCCTGGAAACCGTTGTCGTTCGCGTCCAGCCGCGGCAGGCTGCTGGCCTGCACCTTCAGCCGGGCGGGCTGCTGGTCCGTGCGCGCTTCGGCAATCAGCGTTTCGGCGGGGAGCTGGAGCGTTTCACCTGCGGCGAAGGCCGGACCGGCGAGACCGGCCAGCGCCAGCACCGCAGCGGGCAGCAGCGAAACACCATTCCAGCGATGTCCGGCATTCCTGCCGGAAGTAGCGGCCCTTCCCATGGCTCATCTCCCTTTGTTGCTGCGAACTTTAGGCGCGGCCATAAGGTAAGGTTTGTGGGAAGCCCAAGCGCGACCGTGTCAGCCGGCGCCGGTTCGTCATGCGGGCCGGATGACAGAAGCACGGGCTGCGGACGAAGTATGGTTGCGCAGCCGGCGAATGCAAGGCCGCAAGGCAAAGGCCCCGCACTGCGGGGCCTTTTGAAGATGGTTGACGAGCCTTACCCCCGGCACTGGCTCCACGGTTAGGGCTGCTTGGTTCCCCACCTGACCCGGTTGGCCGCTTCACCATGCGGGGAGGCCCGTCAGGCCGTATTGTAGGCGAGCGGCGTGGCCGAGCTCGGTGTGGGGCCACCGTAGAATCGACCGCATGTCGTACCTCGTGCTCGCCCGCAAGTACCGGCCCCGGACCTTCGGCCAGATGGTGGGCCAGGCGCACGTGGTGCAGGCGCTTTCCAACGCGCTCGACCAGCAGCGGCTGCACCACGCCTACCTGTTCACGGGCACGCGCGGCGTCGGCAAGACCACCGTGGCGCGCATCCTCGCCAAGTCGCTCAACTGCCAGGGCGCCGACGGGCAGGGCGGCATCACTTCCACACCCTGCGGCATCTGCCAGGCCTGCACCGACATCGACTCCGGCCGCTTCGTCGATTACACCGAACTGGACGCGGCGTCCAACCGCGGCGTGGACGAGGTGCAGTCGCTGCTGGAGCAAGCGGTCTACAAGCCGGTGCAGGGGCGCTTCAAGGTCTTCATGATCGACGAAGTGCACATGCTCACCGGGCACGCATTCAACGCGATGCTCAAGACACTGGAGGAGCCGCCGGAATACCTGAAGTTCGTGCTGGCCACGACCGACCCGCAGAAGGTGCCGGTGACGGTGCTGTCACGCTGCCTGCAGTTCAACCTGCGTCCGATGGCGCCCGAGACGGTGCAGGAGCACCTGGCGCACGTGCTCGAGGCCGAAGGCGTGCCCGCCGACGCGCAGGCGCTGCGCCTGCTCTCGCGCGCCGCGCGCGGCTCCATGCGCGATGCGCTGTCGCTGACGGACCAGGCCATCGCGTTCGGCGGCGGCGAGCTGCGCGAACCGGCGGTGCGCGCGATGCTGGGCAGCGTGGACCGCAGCCATGTGTTCCGCCTGGTCGAAGCGCTGGCCCAGGGTGACGGCAAGACCGTGGTCGAGACCTCCGAGGCCTTGCGCCTGCACGGCCTGTCCGCCGGCGCGGCGCTGGAGGAAATGAGCATGGTGCTGCAGCGCATGGCGGTGCAGCAGGCCGTGCCGGACACCGGCGAACCCATCGATGAAGAAGCGGCGACGATCGCGCGCCTGGCGGCGTCGATGCCGGCCGACGAGACGCAGCTGCTGTACAGCATCTGCCTGCATGGGCGGGCGGAGCTGGGGCTGGCGCCGGACGAATACGCGGCGCTGACGATGGTGTTGCTGCGGCTGCTGGCGTTCAAGCCGGGGGCGCAGGAAAAAAAAACTCTGAATGACGGGGTTGCCGGGGTCGCTGCGCGAACCCGGCCTGCGGAATCGGTCGCGCCCGGCAGGCCGGGTTCGCAACGCGACCCCGGCGTTGCTTCTGAACCCCGCAGGCCGGCGGTGAGCGCGCAGCCGAACCCCGGTGCACCGTCACAACCCGCCCCTCCCGGCCACGTGCTGCCTGTCGTCGAACCGCGCCAAACACCGCCGCGCACCGCCGCCCCGGCCCGCGACAGCGGCGACGTCATGGGCGTGCCGGTCCGCGTGCAACCCGAGCCGCTGCGCGAGACACCGTCCCACGCCCCCGCGGTCGTTCCCACCGCCGACGGCGACTTCTGGTCGGCCACCGTGCAGCAACTCGTGCAGCGCGAAGCCATCGTCGCCCTCGTGCGCGAGCTCGCGTTGCAGGCCCAGCTGGTGGGCCGCGACGAAGGCCACTGGATGCTGCGCGTGGAGCGCGAGTCGCTCAACCAGCCGGCCAGCCGCGAGCGGCTGCGCGCCGCATTGCATGCCGCCGGCCACCCCGTCGAGCTCTCGGTGGAAGTCGGCCCGGTGACCGACAGCCCGGCGCGCCGCAACGCGCAGGCCGCGGCGGAGCGGCAGCAAGCCGCGGAGCAGATCATCCTGAGCGATCCGTTCGTGCAGCAGATGCAGCGTGACTTTGGGGCGAAAATCGTCCCGGGCAGTATCAAACCGATCGAGAAACACTAAGCGAGCACACCATGTTCAACAAGGGACAGCTGGCCGGCCTGATGAAACAGGCGCAGGCGATGCAGGACAACCTGAAGAAGGCGCAGGAGGAACTCGCGCACATCGAGGTGAGCGGCGAATCCGGCGCCGGCCTCGTGAAGGTCACCATGACCTGCAAGCACGACGTCAAGCGCGTGACCATCGACCCCAGCCTGCTGGGCGAGGACAAGGACATGCTGGAGGACCTCGTCGCGGCGGCGTTCAACGCCGCCGTGCGCAAGGCGGAAGAAACGTCGGCGGAGAAGATGGGCAAGCTGACGGCCGGCCTGCCGCCCGGCATGAAGCTTCCGTTCTGAGCTTCCCGAGCACTTGGCCGAACCTTCCCTCCAGGCTTTGATCGAGGCGCTGCGGCGCCTGCCCGGCGTGGGCGTCAAGTCCGCCTCGCGCATGGCGTTCCACCTGCTGCAGCACGACCGCGAGGGCGCGCACGTGCTCGCCCGGTCGCTCGAGCAGGCCGCCAGCAACATCCGGCACTGCAGCCAGTGCCACACGTTCACCGAGGACGAGGTGTGCGCCACGTGCCGCAGCCCGCAGCGCGACCGCAGCAAGCTGTGCGTGGTGGAGACGCCGGCCGACCAGGCCGCCGTGGAACGCACGCAGGCCTTCAACGGCCTCTACTTCGTGCTGATGGGCAAGCTGAGTCCGCTCGACGGCATCGGCCCCAAGGACATCGGCCTGGCCAAGCTGTTCGCGCGCGCCACCGAGGGCGAGGTCCAGGAGGTGATCCTGGCCACCAACTTCACCGCGGAAGGCGAGGCCACCGCGCACGTGATCGCCGAGGCCCTGAAGCAGCGCGGGCTGAAGGTGACCCGGCTCGCGCGTGGCGTGCCCGCCGGCAGCGAACTCGAATACGTCGACTTGGGAACCATCGCGCATGCGCTGGTGGACAGGAGGACCCGATGACTTTCGCGCGTTTCACCGTGGCCTACTGGTGCGTGCTCGCCGCGGCGCTGTTGCCGCTCGCGTGCGCGTACCTGGCCAAGTTCCAGGACTTCGGCAAGCCGCGCAGCCAGGGCGGCTACGACAACCACGCACCGCGCGAGTGGCTGGCGCGGCAGGAGGGCTGGAAGGCGCGCGCCAACGCGGCGCAGGCCAACACGTTCGAGGCGCTGCCGTTCTTCTTCGCGGCGGTCATCATCGCGCACCAGCTCGGCGCGCCCCAGACGCTGCTGGACATCCTTGCGCTGCTGTTCGTGACGCTGCGCATCATCTACGCGGCCATGTATGTCGCCGGCATGCCGAAGACGCGGTCGGCCATCTGGGCTGCCGCCTTCCTGGTGAACATCGCCATCCTCCTGAGCGCCTGGCGCTGACCCACGGCGCGCAGGGCCTTGCGCGTTACGTGAAAACCCGCACGGGAGAGTCCCGATGCGGCTGCGCAGCATGGCGCTTAACCTGCGGAACATCCAGAAGAAGATCCAGGGAGGATCCATGCACCCGAGTTCCCTCAGTCGCCGCAGCTTCACGCTGCTGGCCGCTGCCGCAGTGGCCGCCCCTGGCGTGCGTGCGCAAGGGAAGCCGGAAAAAAGCAGGGTCTCCATCGCAGTGGGCGGCAAGGCCGCGTTCTACTACCTCCCCCTGACGATTGCCGAACAGCTGGGGTATTTCAAAGCGGAAGGCCTGGACGTCGAGATCGCCGATCACGCCGGCGGTGCGACGGCGCTGCAGGCGTTGGTGGGAGGCTCCGCCGATGTCGTGAGTGGTGCGTACGAGCACACCATCCACATGCAGGCGAAGAATCTTCTTCTCCAGTCGATCGTGCTGCTGGGCCGCGCGCCGCAGATCGCGATGGGCGTTTCGACCAAGGCCGTTCCCAACTACCGGGGCGTGGCGGACTTGCGCGGCAGGAAGATCGGCGTGTCCGCGGCGGGCTCGTCGACCAACATGGTGGCGAACCTGGTGCTGTCGCGCGGCGGCCTGAAGGCCAGCGACGTCAGCTATGTCGGCGTGGGCACTTCCACCGGGGCGCTGGTCGCGCTGCGCACGGGGCAGGTCGACGCGATGAGCAACACCGATCCCGTGATGACGATGCTCGAGCAGAAGGGCGAAGTGCGCATCATCAGCGATACGCGCACGCTCAAGGGCACGCAGGAGGTATTCGGCGGGCCCATGCCCGCCGGCTGCTTCTACACGCACATCGACTACGTCAAGGCCCATCCCAACACCTGCCAGGCGCTGGCCAACGCGATCGTGCACGCCCTGAAGTGGCTGCAGACGGCCGGCCCCAGCGACATCGTCAAGACGGTGCCCGAAAGCTACCTGCTTGGCGACCGCGCGCTGTACCTGGCTTCGTTCAACAAGGTGCGCGAAGCGATCGCGCTGGACGGCCTGTTGCCCGAAGAGGGCGCCAGGACGGCCGTGAAGGCAGTCGCCAGCATCGACACGGGCATCCGGGCCGACAAGATAGACATCGGGCGCACGTACACCAACGACTTCGCGCGCCGCGCCAAGGAGAAGTTCAAGGCGTGACGGCAAGCCGCAGTCCGAAAAAAGCGGGGCCCGAGGGCCCCGTTCCGATGCGACTGGCGCGGCGCGTTACTTGTTCGGGTTGTACTGGCGAGCATCCTTGCTGTTGCGGATGCCGTCACCATCGCGGTCACGGTCGTAGCGGTTGGCGACACCGTCGCCGTCCTTGTCACCTTGCGGTCCGCGCTCCCACGCGTTGCCCACCATGACCCAGCCGCCATTGCGCTGCACCCACTGCGGTTCCCGATAGACGTAGCCGCTGCGAGCGGCGACGTGGTGGCCCTTGACCCAGACGTACTGGTTGCCGCGCCACACGTAGTGGCCACGGACCCAGACATGGCCGGGACGGGCAGCCGGCGCGACTTCGTGACGCGGCGCGGGCGGCGCCACCCGGACGGTGATGCTTTGGGCCTGGGCCACCGCGCCGAAGCCCATGAGGGCAGCCGCGAAGGCGGCGCTGAGCAGAGTTTTGCGATGCATGGTCATTCTCCTGAAGTGAATGACGTACTGTCGCCCTGAATCCGGCTCGACGGCATCAGCGCACGGCGGGGACGGTGGTCGGAAGTGTCCTGCAGCGGGACTGGCTGCTTACAACTGGACGCGCGCGCTTTACGCGGGAAGCCGGCCATTGTCCCAAAAGGCCCGGGAAGCTCAGCGGATCGGCTTCACCGGGGCCTTGGCGGTGGGCTTCGCGGGCGCCTTGGCGGCGGTCTTCGCGGCCGCAACCGGCTTGGCCGGCGCCTTGGCCATCGCCTTCACCGGCGCGGCGGCGCGGTGCGGCACGGCGTGGGTCGCCGACGTGCGGACCACTGCCTTGTCCGGCACCTTGACCGCGACCGGCGCCCTCGCGGCCACGTGCAGCACGACCTGCTGCCCGGGCTTGAAGGCCGCCGCCGCGGACAGGTTGTTCCATTCGGCCACCTGCGACGCCGGCAGCCTGTAGCGCAGCGCGATGCTCACGACCGTATCGCGCGGGCCGGCCTTGACCACCATGCGCCGCGTGACGATCTCGGGCGCCAGGCTCAGTTGCCCGTTGTCGGCCACGTGGCTGGTGACGTCCGACTGGCTCGCGCTGCCGCGCGGCACGATCAGGACCGAGCCCGACTTGATCAACATGCGCGGCGGGATGCTGTTCACCGCGCGCAGGTCCGCCTCGCTCATGCCGTTGCGGCGGGCGGCCTCGGCCACCGACATGGTGGAGGGCGCGCTCCAGGCTGTCCACGACGCGAACCGGCCCTGGGTGTATTCGGAGAAGTTGCGCTTGAAGACGGTGGCGTTGTCCCATGGCAGCAGGATCTGCGGCGTGCCGGCGGCCAGGATGACCGGCCGGTTGTGCTGCGGGTTCAACGCCTTGAAGTCGTCGACACTGACGTCGGCCAGGCGCGCGGCGAGTTCGACGTCCATGTCGCGTTCCAGCGTGACCGACTGGAAGTAGGGATGGTTCTCGATGTTGGGAAGTTCGGCGCGGAACTGCTCGGGGCTGCTGATGATGTTTTTCACCGCTTGCAGCTTCGGCACGTAGTTGCGCGTCTCGTCCGGCATGCTCAGCTCGGCGTACGAAGTGCCCCGGCCGGCCCGCTGGTTGAACTTGATGGCGCGGCCCACGCTGCCTTCGCCCCAGTTGTAGGCCGCCAGGGCCAGGTGCCAGTCGCCGAACATGCCATGCAGCTTCTGCAGGTAGTCCAGCGCGGCGCGGGTGGAGGCCAGCACGTCCCGGCGGTCGTCCCGGAAGACGTTCTGCCGGAGCTGGAAGTCGTTGCCCGTGGCGGGCATGAACTGCCACATCCCCGCGGCGCGCGCGCTCGACACGGCCTGCGGGTTGAAGGCGCTCTCGATGAAGGGCAGCAAGGCCAGCTCCATCGGCATGTTGCGGCGCTCCAGCTCCTCGACGATGTGGAACAGGTACTTGCGCGAACGGTCGGTCATGCGCAGCATGTAGTCGGGACGCGTGGAATACCACTGTTCGTGTCGCCGCACGAAATCGTCGTCGAGGTTCGGCATCGCGAAGCCCTTGCGGATGCGGCCCCACAGGTCGGCCGGCGGCTCCGTGGACTTGACCCGCTGCGAGCTCACCTCGGACGACTGGATCGCGGACATCGGGCCGGACGGGATCACGGCTTGCTGCTGCGGTTGCTGCGCTGCGGGCTGTGCCTGCGGCGGCTGCCCCTCCCTCGTTTCGACCGTCGCTTCGTGGGTGCCGGGGCCGGTGCCAGTGGTGGCGCAGCCGGCCAGGGCCAGGGCGGCGGTGAGGGCGAGCAGCTTGTACATCGTCATCTGAACTCGTTCTTCCATTGGCGCAAGGCCGCGAAAACCGCGACCTCGTCTTTCACGTCCGCCGCGTTGTACGCGTGGGCCGCCTGCGTGACCGCGGGGATGCGGGTGCGCAGGAAGGGATTGACCTCCCGTTCCGTCGCGATCGTGGAGGGGAGGGTGGGCTCGCCGTGCGAACGCCTGAGCTCGCATTGTTGCCTGTAATGGATCAGCCTGGAATTGGCTGGTTCCACGGCTGTGGCAAATTTCAGGTTTCCGAGGGTGTATTCGTGCGTGCAGCACACCCGGGTATTCCCGGGGAGGGCCGCAAGCTTGGCCAGCGAGTCGTGCATTTGCGCCGCCGTGCCCTCGAACAGGCGGCCGCAGCCGCCGGAAAACAACGTGTCGCCGCAGAAAAGCAGCGGGGAATCGTCGACGTCCCTGGCGTAGTAGGCGATATGGCCTGCCGTGTGGCCGGGAACGTCGATCACTTCGAAGCGCAGCCCGAGCACATCGATGGCATCGCCTTCGGACAGGCGCTGCAACGGCTCGGGGATGCGCTCGCGCGCCGGCCCGAACACGCGCGCGCCCGTCGCATCGCGCACGGCATCGACGCCGCCGACGTGGTCCGGGTGGTGATGCGTGACTAGAATCGCCTCCAGTTGCAAACCGCCCTCTTCGAGCGCGGCGAGCACCGGACCGGCCTCGCCGGGGTCGACGACCAGCGCGCGCCGGCCGTCGTGGAGCAGCCAAAGGTAGTTGTCCTGGAATGCGGGCAGCGGGATCAACTTCATGAGCGAGCGGATTATAGGAATGCAGCAGTGGTTCGAGACGCCGCCCGGCAGGTATTTGCTTGCATGGGAGCGCGCGGAATTCGATCGCGCGGTCGGTGACATCTTCGGCTACCACGCGCTGCAGCTTGGCTTGCCGGAGCTGGACACGCTGCAGGCCAATCGCATGCCGCACAAGTGGCTCGCGCTGCGCGAGCCGGACGCACTCGCCTCCGAAGTGCGCCCGGACATCATCACCGAGTACTCCGCGCTGCCCTTCGAGGAGAACAGCCTCGACCTGGTCGTGCTGCCGCATTCGCTGGAGTTGAACGTCGACCCGCACACCACGCTGCGCGAGGTGGAGCGCGTGCTGGTGCCCGAGGGCAAGGTCGTGGTCTGCTGCCTGAACCCGGCCAGCCTGTGGGGCCTGCGCCAGCGCCGCGCCCATGTCTACCAGCGGCTCGGGTTCGGCGAGCTGTACCTGCCGGATGCCGGCGAGTTCATCGGCTACTGGCGGCTGCGCGACTGGCTGCGGCTGCTCGGATTCGAGGTCGAGACCAGCAGCTTCGGCTGCTGGCGCCCCGCCATGGCCAGCGAGAAATGGCTGGAACGGTATGCCTGGATGGACGGACTGGGCGAGCGCTGGTGGCCGATCTTCGGCGCCGTTTATTTCATCGTCGCGGTCAAGCGCGTGCGCGGCATCAAGTTGCTCGGAACGCCGTGGAAACGGGCCAAGCGCCTCGCCTCCGCGCCGTTGCCGGTGGCCAACCGCAGCCGCGATCGAAGCGAACTCACACCTTTCGAATGAACGAAGTCGAGATCTACACGGACGGGGCCTGCAAGGGCAATCCGGGGCCCGGCGGCTGGGGCGTCCTCATGCGCTCCGGCACCACCCAGAAGGAGTTGTACGGCGGCGAGGCGGGCACCACGAACAACCGGATGGAGCTCACCGCCGTGATCCGCGCGCTGGAAGCCTTGAAGCGGCCCTGCGCGGTGACGCTGTACCTGGACAGCCAGTACGTGCTCAAGGGCATCACGGAGTGGCTGCCGGGCTGGAAGGCCAAGGGCTGGAAGACCGCGAGCAAGCAACCGGTGAAGAACGTGGAACTCTGGCAGCGACTCGACGATCTGCTCCGGCAGGGCGGACACGTGGTGGACTGGCGCTGGGTGCGCGGCCACAACGGGGATCCCGGCAACGAACGGGCCGACGCGCTGGCCAACCTGGGCGTGGCGACCGTGCAGCGGTAAAGAGCCGGTAAAAAAAGGCAGCTGTCGCGGATTTGCCGCACGCTGGAGGCGGGTGCGGGAACCGCTGCCTTACACCAGCTGTTACATTGCGAAATTCGTTCTCGCCACATTTGGCGGGAAGCACTTGCGCGCACCAGATTTGTCCACGGATCAGCACTACATGGCATCCAAGTCCATCTACACCGTCGTTGCGATCGCCGGCATCGCCGTGGCTTCGGGCGCAGCGTGGTGGCTCCAGAAGCCCCGGCAGGCCGAGGGCACCGACGCCGCCGCAACGCCAACGGCGCCGGGACCCGGCCGTGGCAAGGGCGCAGGCACGCCGTCGGCGGCCGGCGGCCCCGGCCGCGCGCCGGCAGTGGAAGTGGCGCGCGTCGAAACGATGCGCATCACCGACGACGCGCAGGCGGTGGGCAGCCTGCGTTCGCGCCAGAGCGTGGTGCTGCGCCCCGAAGTGTCCGGCCGCGTGACGCAGATCAATTTCCGCGACGCCGACCGCGTGCGGCGCGGCCAGCTGCTGGTGCAACTGGACGACGAGCTGCCGATGGCCCTGGTGAAGCAGGCCGAGGCCGAAGTCTCCATCGCGCGCGCCAACCACCGGCGCAACCGGGAACTGGTGGAGGAGAAGTTCATCGCCCAACGCGCCGTGGACGAAAGCGCGGCCAACCTGCAGGTGGCCGATGCCAAGCTGGCCCTGGCCCGGGCGACGCTCGCACGGCTGAAGATCCTGGCGCCTTTCGACGGCGTGGCCGGCATCCGCAGCATCAACGTCGGCGACTACCTCAAGGACGGTGCCGACATCGTCAACATCGAGGACCTCGACGCGCTCTACGTCGACTTTCGCCTGCCGGAGCGCTTCCAGACCAAGGTCAAGCCGGGACAGACCGCGCTGCTGGACGTCGATGCGCTTCCCGGCCAGCGCTTCAGCGCGATGATCCAGGCGATCGACCCGCTGGTGGACGCCAACGGGCGTTCCGTCGGCATCCGCGGCTGCGTGGACAACCGGCACCTGAAACTGCGCCCCGGCATGTTCGCCCGCATCACGCCGGTGTTCGGCGTGCGCGAGGACGCCCGCATGATCCCCGAGGAGGCGATCGTGCCGCAGTCCGGCCGCCAGTTCGTCTACCGGCTGGTGGACGGTCCCGACCAGGACACGCGCATCGCGCAACGCGTCGAGGTCAAGGTCGGCGTGCGCCAGCAGGGCAAGGTGGAGGTCACCCAGGGCCTGGGCGCGGGCGACACGGTGGTGACCGCGGGCCAGCAACGCATCCTGAAGGATGGCACGCCGGTCCGGGTGCTGGATGTCTCCGGCCGGTCCGGCCAGCCCGCCGCCGCCGCCGCGGGTGGACCGCCTGCGGCGACGGCCGCCGCGCCGGAACTGGTCCCCAACTCCCGGGGCAATCCCTGCTCGGTCGCCTCCGGTGCGCCGGGTGGCCGCAGCGCACCGGCCACGCGGCCGGTGCAGGGCGGCTGAGGCCGCAACCAGGAGCATTCATGCAGTTGCCCGAGATCGCCATCCGGCGGCCGGTGTTCGCCACCGTGCTGTCCCTGCTGATCGTGCTGGTCGGCGTGGTCAGCTTCGACCGGCTGTCCGTGCGCGAGTACCCGAAGATCGACGAGCCGGTGGTGACCGTCACCACCCGCTACCCGGGCGCCTCGGCCGAAGTGATCGAGTCGCAGATCTCCAAGCCGCTGGAGGACTCCATCGCCGGCATCGACGCGGTGGACGTGATCACCTCCATCAGCCGTGCCGAGCAGAGCCAGATCTCGGTGCGCTTCCGCCTGGAAAAGGACCCCGACGCCGCCGCCGCCGAAGTGCGCGACCGGACCGCGCGCGTGCGCAACCGCCTGCCGCAGGAAGTGGACGAGCCGGTCATCGCCAAGGTCGAGGCCGATGCCTTTCCCGTCATCTTCCTGACATTCTCCAGCGACACGATGTCGCGGCTGCAGATCAACGACATGGTCAACCGCATCGCCAAGCCGCGGCTGCAGACCGTGACGGGCGTGGCCGACGTGCGCATCTACGGCGAGCGCAAGTACGCCATGCGCGTCTGGCTGGATGCGCAGAAACTGGCCGGCTACCGGCTCGCGTCACAGGACGTCGAAGACGCGATCCGGCGCAGCAACCTGGAGTTGCCGGGCGGCCGGATCGAATCCGCCCAGCGCGAGTTCAGCGTCACCTCCCAGACCGACCTGCTGCGGCCGGAGCAGTTCGCCGACATCACGATCAAGAGCGTCAATGGGTACCCGGTGAAGATCCGCGACGTGGCGCGCGTGGAAGAGGGCGCCGCCGATGAGCGCAGCGCGGTGCGCATCAACGGCCGTGACTCCATCTCGACGGGGGTGATCCGCCAGGCCACCGCCAACCCGCTGGACCTGTCGCGCGGCGTGCGCGAGATGATCCCGAAGCTCAAGCAGGACCTTCCGGGCGACGTGGTGATCGACATCGCCAACGACAACTCGGTCTTCATCGACCGCTCGATCAAGAACGTCTACCGCACCATCATCGAGGCCGTGCTGCTGGTGGCGCTGGTCATCTTCGTCTTCCTGCGCACCTTCCGCGCGTCGATCATCCCCATCGTCACGATCCCGGTCAGCCTGGTGGGCACGTTCGCGCTGATGTCGCTGGCCGGCTTCTCCATCAACACGCTGACGCTGCTGGCGCTGGTGCTGGCCATCGGGCTGGTGGTGGACGACGCCATCGTGATGCTGGAGAACATCTTCCGCCACATCGAGGAGGGGCTGGATCCGTTCTCGGCGTCCATCAAGGGCGCGCGCGAGATCGGCTTCGCGGTCATCACGATGACGATGACGCTGGTGGCCGTGTATGCGCCGCTGGCCTTCACGCCGGGGCGCACCGGCCGGCTGTTCATCGAGTTCGCCCTGGCGCTCGCCGGCGCGGTGGTGGTCTCCGGCTTCGTGGCGCTGACGCTCACGCCCATGATGTGTTCCAAGCTGCTGCGCCACAACCCCAAGCCGAACTGGTTCGACCGGGGCATGGAGAAGGCGCTGACGGGCCTGTCCAACGGTTATGGGCGCCTGCTGCGCTGGATCATCAGTACCGGCTACAAGCCACGCGCCGGCGAACGTGGCGCCGGCGTAAGGGCCCGCCGCATCCTGCTGCAGGCGCGCTGGATCGTCATCGGCGGCATGCTGCTGAGCGCCATCGCCATCTCGTTCGTCTACCCCAGCATGCGTTCGGAACTGTCCCCGATCGAGGACCGCGGCGTGATCTCCTCGAACATCACCTCGCCCGACGGGTCTACCCTGGCCTACACCAACAAGTACGCGCGCGAGCTGGAGCGGCTGGGACAGCAGTATCCCGAGTTCGACCGGATCTTCGCCAACGTGGGCAATCCCTCGGTGTCCCAGGGCAACGTCACCTACCGCACGGTGGACTGGGAGGACCGCAAGCGCAGCACCATCGACCTGGCGCGCGAGCTCGGCCCGAAGATGGCGGCATTGCCCGGCGTGAATGCGTTTCCGATCACGCCGCCTTCGCTGGGGCAGGGTTTCCGCGACCGGCCCATCAACTTCGTGATCCAGACGTCCGACACGTACCAGAACCTCAACCTGGTGGTGGGGCAGATGCTGGCCGAGATGGCCAAGCAGCCCGGCATCCTGCAGCCGGACGTGGACCTGCGCCTGAACAAGCCGGAACTGCGCCTGGACATCGACCGCACGAAGGCGGCGGACCTGGGCGTGCCGGTGGACGCCGTCGCCCGCGCCATCGAGACGATGCTGGGCGGCCGCAACGTCACGCGCTACAAGCGCGACGCGGAGCAGTACGACGTGATCGTGCAGATCCAGTCATCGGGGCGCACCACGCCGGACGACATCGACGGCATCTACGTGCGCGGCCGCAACGACACCGTGCTGCCCTTGTCCGCGCTGGTGAAGATCAGCGAGAACGTCAGCCCGCGCGAACTCAACCACTTCGGCCAGCGCCGCTCCGCCACGATCTCGGCCAACCTGTCGCCGGATTACTCGCTGGGCGAAGCGCTGGCGTACATGGACCAGGCGGCCGCGCGCGTGCTCAAACCCGGCTACACGACCGACCTGAACGGCACCTCGCGCGAATTCCGCAACTCGCAGGGCGCGCTGGCCATCGTCTTCGTGCTGGCGCTGGTGTTCATTTTCCTGGTGCTGGCGGCGCAGTTCGAGAGCTTCGTGGATCCGCTGGTGATCATGTTGGCGGTGCCGCTGTCGATGATCGGCGCGCTGCTGGCGTTGAAGTGGTCGGGCGGATCGCTGAACGTGTACTCGCAGATCGGCCTGATCACGCTGGTGGGCCTGATCACCAAGCACGGCATCCTGATCGTGGAGTTCACCAACCAGCTGCGCGAGCACGGGCTGCAGACGGTGGACGCCATCGTGAAGGCGGCTTCGCAGCGGCTGCGCCCGATCCTGATGACGACCGGCGCAATGGTGCTGGGCGCACTGCCGCTGGCGCTGGCGACCGGCGCCGGCGCCGAGAGCCGCCAGCAGATCGGCTGGGTGATTGTCGGCGGCATGTCGCTGGGCACGCTGCTCACCGTGTTCGTGGTCCCCACCATGTACTCGGTGTTCGCCCGCGGCAAGGTGCCCGGCGCCAATACCGCGCTCGCCAAGGAAACGCCGGTGCCGCACCACGACGATCTCGTGGCGAAGTGACCGTGCGCCAGCACGTTCATCCCCGCGCAGGCGGGGATCCAGATCCAAGGAGGTAGACACGTGCCGACCGTCAGCTTCGCCCCGGCACTGACGCGACACGTACCTTGCCCGCCGCAGGAGGTGGCGGCCACCACGGTGGGCGCGGCGCTCGATGCCGCTTTCCTGGCCGCCCCGACGCTGCGACACTACGTACTGGACGAGCAGGGCGGCGTGCGCAAGCATGTGGCGTTGTTCGTCAACGGGGAGATGCTGTTGCGGCCAACTGCCCTGGAACGGCCCCTTGCGGGCGGCGACCACCTGATGGTCATCCAGGCGCTCACCGGAGGTTAGGCGATGGATCTGTTGCAGGTTGCCACCCGCAAGGGACTGTTCGAACTCCGGCGCTCACCCGCGGGCTGGCGGCTGGGCCGGCCGCATTTTGCCGGTGAGCCCGTCACGCAGGTGCTGGCCGATGCGGCCGACGGCATCTGGTATGCCGCCCTGCGCCTCGGCCACTTCGGCGTGAAGTTGAAACGCAGCGCCGACCAGGGCCGCAACTGGCAGGACGTGGCAGCGCCGGCCTTTCCGCCCAAGCCCACCGAAGGGCGGTGGAAGGACGACCCGATGCCGTGGGCGGTGGACCTCGTCTGGAGCCTGGAAGCGGGAGGTGGGCGGCTGTGGGCCGGCTGCCTGCCGGCCGGCCTGTTCGTCTCCGACGATCGCGCAGACAGCTGGCAGCTGGTGGAGTCGCTCTGGGACCGGCCGGAACGCGGCGAATGGTTCGGCGGCGGCTACGACCATCCGGGCATCCATTCGATCGTGGTGGATCCGCGCGACCGCAACCACGTGACGCTGGCCATCTCCTGCGGCGGCGTCTGGCAGACGCGCGATGGCGGCGGCACCTGGGCGAATACGTCGCAAGGCCTGGACGCCGGGGCCTACATGCCGCCGGAGCGTCGCTACGACGGCAACATCCAGGACGTGCATCGCCTGAGCGCCTGCGCTGCGCACCCCGACGCGCTGTGGGTGCAGCATCACGGCGGCATCTTCCGGTCCGGGGACGGCGGCATGCAATGGCAAGCCATCGCCTCGCCGGCACCCAGCGGATTCGGCTTCGCCGTTGCCGCGCATCCCGCGGATGCGCAACGTGCCTGGTTCGCACCCGCGCATTCGGACGCGCAGCGCATGCCGGTGGAGGGCTGCATGGTGGTGACCGAGACGCGCGATGGCGGGGCCAGCTTCGTGACGCACGGCGAGGGCTTGCCGGCGCGCGATGCGTATCACCTGGTGTACCGGCATGCGCTGGTGTGCGCGGACGATGGCCGCACGCTGGCGATGGGGTCCACCACCGGCGGCTTGTGGGTCAGCGAGGATGCGGGTGAAAGGTGGGAGAGCGTGGCACGGGACCTGCCGCCGATCGCGGCGCTGCGGTTCGCGCGGGTCGGCTGATCACGCCGCGGCCATGTAGTAATAGTCGCTGCCGGTGGAAAACTGCCTGCAGAACGCTTCGCGGCTCAGGCCAGGCCCGCTGTCGCGCAGCCAGTCGGCCATGACGAACAAGCGCAGGCCGCAGCGGCCGGCCAGCAGGTCGTACACCTGCTCGGGACGGGTGGCGTAGTAGTCCGCGCCGCCGAGTCCGTGTTCGAAGACGATCACGGGGCGGTGCTTGCGAATCGTCTCGGCCGCGCCCTGGAACACCTGGAGTTCAGCGCCCTCGACATCCACCTTGATGAAGTGGACCGGGACGGCCCCCTGCAGCAAGCCGTCCAGCAACCGGGTCTCCACGCGGATCTCCTCCACCTGCTCGTGGGCACGGTCGTATCGCCTGCGGCGCAAGCCGCTATAGGCGGGATTGCTGACCACGTGCTGGAACGACGTCGTGCCGTCGGCGTCGCTCAGGGCGCAATCGTGGAGATGGACATTGGGCAGGTGGCCGAACTTCTTTCGCAAGCCCGCATACATCGCGGGGAGCGGCTCGAAGGCGAAGTGGGTGCCGCGCGGCGACAGGCGCAGCATCTCCTCGAGCATGCTGCCCTGGTGGCAACCGACATCGACGCAATTCGAGTCTTCGCGCAGGACCCGCTGCATCACCTGCAGCGTCTGGAGGTCGTAGTCGCGGCTCTTGTCCGCCGCATCGGAAGCCGCCGTTCCCGCACCGGCACCGGTGAGCAGGGAGTGCACCTTCCTGGCAAGGGGTTCGAGGGGCGTTCCCACCAACAGCTGCTTGATCCGATCCTTCACGCAGGCTCCATGGCGAATGTCAGATCCCGCCCTCGAACATCATCACATCCACCTCGTCGCCCACCGCGACGTTTCCCTGCGCGTGGTGCAGCACGATCAGCCCGTTCGCCTGCACCATGGAGCTGAGCACGCCCGACCCCTGGTTGCCGGTGGTGCGCACTTCCAGCGCGCCATCGGCGCCGCGCGTGACGATGCCGCGCTGGTATTCCGTGCGTCCCGGTTTCTTGCGCATCGCCTCGCCGCTGCGCGCCTTCAACGGCACCGGCTGCGTGACGCGCGCGCCCATCATGCGCAGCAAGGCGGGCCGCACGAACGCCAGGAACGTCACCATCACGGCCACCGGATTGCCCGGCAGGCCGAACAGCGCGGCGTTGCCGATGCGGCCCACCGCCATCGGCCGGCCGGGCCGCATCGCGATCTTCCAGAAGGCGACGTCGCCCAGCTTTTTCATCATCGCCTTGGTGAAGTCCGCTTCCCCCACGCTCACGCCGCCGCTGGTGATGATGGCGTCGGCGAGCGATGCGGCGTCGTGGAAGGCCCGCTCCAGCAGGGCCGGCTCGTCGCGCACCACGCCGAGATCGATGACCTCGCAGCCCAGGCGCCGCAGCATCCCGTGCACGGTGTAGCGGTTGCTGTCGAACACGGCGCCTTCCCGCCGGGGCTCGCCCAGGCTCAGGATTTCGTCACCGGTCGAGAAATAGGCCACCTTCAGCCGCCGGAAGACGTCGACCTGCGCGATGCCGAGGCTGGCGATCAGTCCGCAGGCCGCGGGGCCGATGCGCTCGCCGGCACGCAGTGCGGGTTGTCCCTCCATCAGGTCTTCGCCCGCGTGACGGCGGTTGTCGCCGGGCTGCAGCAGGCCGGCGGGAATCTCGACGCGGCCATCGGCCAGCGTCTTCGTCAACTCCTGCGGCACGACGGTGTCCAGCCCCGCCGGCATGATGGCGCCGGTCATGATCTTCATGCACTGGCCCGGGCCCACCCGGCCCTGCCATGCCTTGCCGGCCAGCGCGGTTCCCATCACTTGCAGCTGCAGGGCGCCGGCGGCCAGTTGCGCGCCATCGAACGCGTAGCCGTCCATGGCGGAGTTGTCGTGCGGCGGCACGCTGATCGGCGAGACCAGGTCGCCGGCGAGCACGCGGCCGAGCGCGTCGAGCACGCTGACCTGTTCGACTTGCGCGACCGGCGAGACCAGCCGCTCCAGGAAGGCGCCGACCGCATCGGCCGGCAACGCCTGCGGGTCGTAACCCTGCAACTGCGCCGCGATCTCGGCGATCGATGCGCTCACGGCGATTGCTCGAGCTTGTGCAGCTCGGCGAGCGTGTTGGCGTTGAAGAAGGCCGAGGCGTCGTCGCCGGGGCCGTCGAAGGGAACCAGCACGGTGCGATGCTGCGCCGTCCAGGCGTCGATCTTGCGGCCGCCTTCGTGGGTGAAGCGCACCAGGCTTTCCATCAGTTCACGCCGCATCAGCGAGAACACGGGCTGCGCGCGCAACTGGCCGTCCTCTTCGCGCGCGCTTGCCATGGCGATCTCGGCGCCGTCACGCTCCAGTGCTTCGCCCAGCCGCGCGACCAGGTCCTGCGGGAAGAGGGGCGTGTCGCAAGGCACGGTGACCATGTACTCGGTTTCGCAATGCTCCAGGCCGGTCAGGAAGCCGGCGAGCGGTCCCGCATAGTCGGACAGGCTGTCGGGCCACACCGGGATGCCGAACGATTCGTAGGCCGAGAGATTCCGGTTGGCGTTGATCATCACCTCGCCGACTTGCGGGCCGAGCCGCATCAGCGTGTACATCGCCATCGGCATGCCGCGGAAGGTCTGCAGGCCCTTGTCGGCGCCGCCCATGCGCGAGCCGCGGCCGCCGGCGAGGATCACGCCGGTTACGTCGTTCTTGTCCATGCCGGGACTGTAACGCCGAACATTGCCGGCGGCGGCTAGCCGCCGATGTAGCTCATTTCGACGCGGCGGCCGCCGGCTCCGGCGTCGGCGCCGAGCGTCCCGCGCAGCTCGGAATAACGGTCCGTGCGGCCTTGCCAGATGTGCCCGAGCGCCGAGGCGATCTCCGCGTCGCTGGCCCCGCCGCGCAGCAGTTCGCGCAGGTCGTACCCATTGGCCGCGAACAGGCACAGGTACAGCTTGCCTTCGGTGGACAGGCGCGCGCGGTTGCAGTCGCCGCAGAAGGCCTGGGTCACGCTGCTGATGAAGCCGACCTCGCCTTCGCCGTCGGCGTAGCCCCAGCGCTCGGCGGTCTCGCCAGGAGCGGAAGGGTCCAGCTGTACCAGCGGGAAGTGGGCCGCGATGCGCGACCGCACCTCGGCCGAGGGCACGACTTCGTCCATGCGCCAGCCATTGGTCGCGCCGACGTCCATGTATTCGATGAAGCGCAGCACGATGCCGCTGGAGCGGAAGTGGCGCGCCATCGGGACGATCTGGTCCTCGTTGGTGCCGCGCTTGACGACCATGTTGACCTTGATCGGGCCGAGGCCCGCCTCGCGCGCCGCGGCGATGCCTTCGAGCACTTCGGCCACCGGGAAGTCGACGTCGTTCATCTGGCGGAACACGGCGTCGTCCAGGCCGTCCAGGCTGACGGTCACGCGCTGCAGGCCCGCGTCCCTGAGGGCGCGCGCCTTGCGTGCCAGCAGCGAGCCATTGGTGGTGAGCGTCAGCTCGGGCGGCATGCCGTCCACGGTCCGCAGCTGGGCCAGCTGGCCGATCAGGATCTCGATGTTCTTGCGCAGCAGCGGCTCGCCGCCGGTGAGGCGGATCTTGCGCACGCCGTGGGCCAGGAACTGGCGCGCCAGGCGCGTGACTTCCTCGAAGCTCAGCAGGGATGCATGCGGCAGGTATGCATGGTCCTTGTCGAACACCTCCTTGGGCATGCAGTAGCTGCAGCGGAAGTTGCAGCGGTCGGTGACGCTGATGCGCAGGTCCCGCAGTTCGCGCCCCCGCGTGTCCGCCAGCAAGCCGTTGGGCGTGATCGCATCGGCAGGCAGCGCGGCGCGCAGCGCCGTCAGGCGCTGGTCGACCAGCGGGATCACGCGTTCAGCCATGGCTCCATTGTGACGCCAGTGTCTTTTCCGACAAAGTGGCGGGCGAAAGGGGGGAATGCGGACTACCGGACGCAGAAGGCGCAAAAGTGCCGCAGAAGACGCAGAAGAAACCCAAAAATGGTTTTGGACTCCTTTTGCGTCTTCTGCGCAACTTCTGCGCCTTCTGCGTCCGGCTGTTGGGCTTAAACGCAGCGAGCCCCATCCACCTCGATACAGACCCCCGAGATGAAGGCCGCCTCATCGCTGGACAGGTACAAAGCCGCATTGGCGACATCCATCGCTGTCGAAAAGCGACCCAGCGGGATCGTCGCGAGGAATTTCGCACGCCGGGTCTCGTCCACCGGGCCGCCCGCGAACTCGGCGGACAGGCCGGTGTCGGGGTTGAACACCGGGTTGATGCAGTTCACGCGGATGTTGTCCGGCCCGAATTCGGCCGCCAACGACTTGCTGGTGGTGATCACGGCACCCTTGGAACCGTTGTACCAGGTGAGGCCCGGACGCGGCCGCACGCCCGCGGTGGAGGCGATGTTGATGAACACGCCGCCCTTGTTGGCGCGGAAGGCCGGAACCGCGTGGATCGTGGAGAGGTAGATGCTCTTCATGTTGATCGCATAGACGCGGTCGAAGTCCTCCTCGCTCACCTCCAGGGCCGGGCGGTTGCGGTGCGTCCAGCCGGCGTTGTTGACCATCACGTCGAGCTTGCCGTGCCGCTGCACCGCGGTGGCCACGAGCGCCTTGACGTCGGCCGACCTGGTCACGTCGGCGGCGAAGAAGGTCGCGCGGCCGCCTTGCTCGCGGATGGCGGCAGCGACTTTCTCCCCCCGGCCGGCATCGATGTCATTGACGATCACCTGGGCGCCCTCGGCGGCCAGGCGGTGGGCGATGCCCTCGCCGATGCCGCCGCCGGAGCCGGTGACGATGATCGATTTGTCCTTCACTCGCATTCGTTGATCTCCTGGGATGGCCCGTTCAGCCGTGCTTGATTGCAACCGTCTTCAGCGTCGTGAAGCCGTACAGGGCCTCGAAGCCCTTTTCGCGGCCATACCCCGAGGACTTGACGCCGCCGAAGGGCAGCTCCACGCCGCCGCCGGCGCCGTAATTGTTGATGAAGACCTGGCCGCTGCGCACCCGGCGCGCCATGCGCAGCTGGCGGGCGCCGTCGCGCGTCCAGACGCCGGCCACCAGGCCGAACTGCGTGGCATTGGCCAGTTCCACCGCGTGGTCCTCGCCGCGGAAACTCATCGCGGACAGCACCGGGCCGAACACTTCCTCCTGCGCCAGCCGATGCGTGATCGGCACGTCGCGCAGCAGCGTCGGCGCCTGGTAGTAGCCGGTCTGCGGCGCTTCCTCCACCACCTGGCCCTGGGCCATGACGGAGATGCCGGCGTGCTGCGCGTCCGACAGGAAATCCCACACGCGCTGCTGCTGCGTCTGGCGGATCAGCGGCCCGACGTCCAGGTCCATGGCGGCGGGTCCCACGCGCAGGCGCGTGAAGGCCTCGGCCAGGCGCTCCATCAGCGGCTCGTACAGGCTTTCCTCCACCAGCAGGCGCGAGCCGGCAGAGCACGTCTGCCCGGCGTTCTGCACGATGGCGTTGATCACCACCGGCAGCACCTGGTCCACGTCGGCGTCGGCAAAGACGATCTGCGGGCTCTTGCCGCCCAGCTCCAGCGTCACCGGGCAATGGCGTTCCGCCGCCACCTGCTGGATCACGGTACCCACGCGCGGGCTGCCGGTGAAGCTGATGTGGTCGATGCCGGCATGGCGCGCCAGCGCATCGCCCACTTCGTGGCCGTAGCCCGTGACGATGTTGATCGCGCCGGCGGGGAAGCCGACGTCCGCGGCGAGCTGCGCCACCCGGATCAGCGAAAGGCAGGCGTCCTCCGAGGGCTTCACCACGCAGACGTTGCCCGCGGCCAGGGCGCCGCCGACGCTGCGGCCGAAGATCTGCATCGGGTAGTTCCAGGGGATCACGTGGCCGGTGACGCCATGCGGCTCGCGCCACGTGAGCACGGTGTAGCCGTCCTGGTAGGGCAGCGTCTCGCCGTGCAGCTTGTCGCAGGCGCCCGCGTAGAACTCGAAGTAGCGGGCCAGCGCCACCGCGTCGGCGCGGGCCTGCTTGGTGGGCTTGCCGCAATCGCGCTGCTCGATGGCCGCGAGCTCGTCGATGCAGTCGGAGATCTTCAGCGACAGCCGCATCATCAGCCGGCCGCGCTCGGCGGCGCTCAGCTTGCTCCACGGGCCTTCGAAGCACTGGCGCGCTGCTTGCACGGCGCGGTCGATGTCTTCCGGCGTGCCGCGCTGGATGGCGTCGAAGGGTTGGCCGTCCGATGGGTCGATGACCGGCAGCGTGCGCTCGGACGAGGACCGCACGCCGGCGTTGGCGATGTAGTGGAGCTGCATGGGTGAATTGTGCGCCAGACGGGCCGCCTGCCAGAATCCCCGCAGGAAGTCCGCCCATGCGCCCCGCGAGTGCGCCAGCTCGCGCCGCCGGGGTTAGCGGGGGGCGGGGTTCGGCGGCGCGCTCGCCGCCGGCCTACGCGGAGGCGGGCTGTCCGACGGGGACGAAGCTGTCGGCGTGCTCGGCCAGCCAGCGCGCAGAGGCTCCGGAATTCTGCTGGTTGGGGTGGAAGTCGCGCCGGAAGTACTGCCGCCAGGGCGCATAGGTCTCGCGCACCAGGCCGCGCTTGCCGAAGAGGTAAATGAAGGCGCTGTTCCAGGTGCTCCACTTCCACAGCGTGCCGTCCTGGCGCAGGTTCTTCAGCGTCTGGCGCAAGGTTTCCATCAGGAACAGCGTCGTCACCCGCTTCATCCACTTCACCCGCCACTCGTGGCTGCCGTCGAGCGCCTGGTACAGGTCGAATGCCGTGCTCTTGTGCTCCGACTCCTCGGAGCTGTGCCAGAGCCAGAGCGTCGCGAGGCGAGGATCGCTGTCACCCAGCAGGTCCGGGTTGCGCAGCATGAATTCGGCCAGGATCGCGGTGAAGTGTTCATTGGCTGCAGTGATGCCCAGCCAGTGCCGTACGTCGACGCCCTCCAGTTCCTTGAAGCGCGCCAGGTTGCGTGCCTCCCAGTCGTTCACCAGCCCCAGCTTGTCGAGATGTCCGTTGTACAGCGCGTGCAGGCGGCGGTGCGTGGCCTCCTGGCCGATGAACCCCTGGACCTCCGCGCGAAAGCGCTCCTGCTGCTGGGGCGACAGTTCCTTGAAGCCATTGCGCACGGAGTCGATGAAGAACTGCTCACCGGTCGGGAAGCTCATCGACAGCGCATTGAACAAGGCGGTGCGGAAGGCATCCCCGGCGCACCAATGGCGCGCGATGGGTTGCTCCATGTCGACGAGGAGCCGGCGGACGACGAGATCGGTCATGGAGTGAACACTTAAGTGGGATGGCGCGAACTGGTACGCATTGGTACCATGTTCGCATGCAGGACTGGGCCTTGTCAACCACGAGCCGGGAACACCGCAGCCGCCTCTTGCAGGGCATGGCACAGGCCGTGGCCGTGAAAGGCTATGGCGACACGACCATCGCGGACGTGGTGAGCCAGGCAGGTGTGTCCCGTCGCACCTTCTACGAACACTTCAGCGGCAAGGCCGAGTGCCTGGTCGCGCTCTACGAGGCGGCCAGCCATAACGCGCTGCGGGTGCTGCGCGAAGCGATCGATCCCAGCCATGGCTGGGAGCAGCAGGTGGATCGCGCCATCGGGGCCTACCTGCAATGCATGGCCGGCAACCTGGTGCTGATGCGCACGCTGTTCGTCGAGATCCTGGCGTTGGGGCCCGTCGGCTTGGCCGCACGCCGGCGCGTGAACCAAGAGATCGCCGACTACATGGTGGCGGTCGTGAACGCGCCGCACGTCACGCCCGGCCTGGCCATGGCCGTGGTGGGCGGCATCCACGAGCTGGTGCTGCAGGCGATCGAGGACGGCAAGGTGGACGAGTTGCCGGACCTGACGGCGACGGCGGCGGCGCTGGTGAAGGCGATCGCGCGCCGGCCATGAAAAAGGCCCGCTTGCGCGGGCCTGCCTCGTAGGCCGGGTTGCGCAGCGCGCATCCCGGCATGGCGCACCGGACGCCAGGGTCGCTGCGCGAACCCGGCCTACGGAGGCGTCAGCCGTGCAGCTTCACCACCAGCGGCACGATCAGCAGCGCCACGATGTTGATGATCTTGATCAGCGGGTTGATCGCCGGGCCCGCGGTGTCCTTGTACGGATCGCCCACGGTGTCGCCGGTCACGGCTGCCTTGTGCGCCTCGGAGCCCTTGCCGCCGTGGTGGCCGTCTTCGATGTACTTCTTGGCGTTGTCCCAGGCGCCGCCGCCCGTGCACATGGAGATGGCGACGAACAGGCCCGTCACGATGGTTCCCATCAGCAGGCCGCCCAGCGCCTTCGGGCCGAGGATCAGGCCGACCAGGATCGGCACCACCACCGGCAGCAGCGACGGGATCATCATTTCCTTGATGGCCGCCTTGGTCAGCATGTCGACCGCCACGCCGTACTCGGGCTTGGCCGTGCCTTCCATGATGCCCTTGATGTCGCGGAACTGGCGGCGCACTTCCACCACCACGGCGCCGGCGGCGCGGCCCACGGCTTCCATCGCCATCGCACCGAACAGGTAGGGGATCAGGCCGCCGATGAACAGCCCGATGATCACCAGCGGATCCGACAGGTCGAAGCTGATCTGGCGGCCGTAGCTCTCCAGCTTGTGGGTGTAGTCGGCGAACAGCACCAGCGCGGCCAGGCCGGCGGAACCGATCGCATAGCCCTTGGTCACCGCCTTGGTGGTGTTGCCCACCGCGTCCAGCGGGTCGGTGATGTCGCGCACGCTCGCGGGCATGTCCGCCATCTCCGCGATGCCGCCGGCGTTGTCGGTGATCGGCCCATACGCGTCCAGCGCCACGACGATGCCGGCCATCGACAGCATGGCGGTGGCGGCGATGGCAATGCCGTAGAGGCCGGCCAGCCAGTAGGCGGCGTAGATGGCGGCGCAGACGAACAGCACGGGCCAGGCAGTGGAGCGCATCGACACGCCGAGGCCGGCGATGATGTTGGTGCCATGCCCGGTGGTCGAGGCCTGGGCGATGTGCTTGACCGGCGAGTACTGGGTGCCGGTGTAGAACTCGGTGATCCAGACCAGCGCGCCGGTCAGCACCAGGCCCACCGCGCAGGCGCCGAACAGGCGCATCTGGCTGCCGGATTCGACGATCGAATTGTCGGGCATCAGCCACTTCGTGACGAAGAAGAAGGCGATGAGCGACAGCACGCCGGCGATGGCGAGGCCCTTGTAGAGGGCCGGCATCACGTTCTTCATGCCGGGCGAAGCCTTGACGAAGAAGCAGCCGATGATGGAGGCGATGATCGACACGCCGCCCAGGGCCAGCGGATACAGCACCGCGTTCACCGGCGCCGCGGCGACCAGCAGGGCGCCCAGCACCATGGTGGCGATCAGCGTGACCGCATAGGTCTCGAACAGGTCCGCAGCCATGCCGGCGCAGTCACCGACGTTGTCGCCCACGTTGTCGGCGATCACCGCCGGGTTGCGCGGATCGTCCTCGGGGATGCCGGCTTCCACCTTGCCCACCAGGTCGGCGCCGACGTCGGCGCCCTTGGTGAAGATGCCGCCGCCCAGGCGCGCGAAGATCGAGATCAGCGACGAGCCGAAAGCAAAGCCGATCAGCGGGTTCAGCAGGTTGGCGAGCTTGCGGTCCGGCGTGAGGTTGCCGTTGCCGACCAGGAACCAGTAGAACGCCGTCACGCCCAGCAGGCCCAGGCCCACCACCAGCATGCCGGTGATGGCGCCGCCGCGGAACGCGACGTCGAGCGCCGGGCCGATGCCGCGCGTGGCTGCCTGCGCCGTGCGCACGTTGGCGCGGACGGAGACGTTCATGCCGATGAAGCCGCAGGCGCCCGACAGGACCGCGCCGACGATGAAGCCGACGGCCGTCTGGACGTCGAGGAAGATGCCGATGAGGATTGCCAGCACGACGCCGACGATGGCGATGGTGCGGTACTGCCGCGCGAGGTAGGCTGCGGCGCCGGCCTGGATGGCCGCCGCGATTTCCTGCATGCGTGCATTGCCCGCGTCCTGCGAAAGGATCCAGCTGCGGGCCCAGAAGCCGTAGGCTACGGCCGCGAGGCCGCAGACGAGCGCCAGGATCAGCGCCGAGTTGCCAGTCATCTAAGTTTCTCCTGTTGTCTGAGTCTTCGAGGGGGCTGCGAACGCTGCGGTGCCCCCGCTGCGTTGCTTCCTCGTGACTCCCCGACGGGAGACGATTGGCCAACCGGCGGACTATAAGGGCAAAGGCTTTACAGACAAATGACGGCGGCGGGATTGAGGTGCCGCACCAACTAAAATCAGGGTTTTTCCCGATCCTTCCTGTTTCCTTATTAGAACCAAACCATGTCCCTCGACAACGTCCAGCCCGGCAAGAACGTGCCCGATTCGTTCAACGTGATCATCGAGATCCCGATGAACGCCGACCCCGTGAAGTACGAGGTGGACAAGGAGACCGGCGCGATCTTCGTCGACCGCTTCATGAGCACGTCGATGCACTACCCCACCAACTACGGGTACGTGCCCAAGACCATCAGCGGCGACGGCGACCCGGTGGACGTGCTGGTGATCACGCCGGTGCCCCTGATCCCGGGCGTGGTGGTGACTTGCCGGCCGATCGGCATCCTGAAGATGCAGGACGAAGCCGGCGACGACGCCAAGGTGCTGGCGGTGCCGATCGACAAGGTGCTGGGGATCTACACCCAGTGGCAAAAGCCGGAAGACCTGAACCCGGTGCGCCTGAAGACCATTGCGCACTTCTTCGAGCACTACAAGGACCTGGAGCCGGGCAAGTGGGTCAAGGTGCTGGGCTGGGAAGGCGCGGATTCGGCGAGGCAGGAGATCCTGGACGGGATCGAGAACTACAGGAAGCAGCAGGGCTGACCGCACGCCGGGGTCGCTACCGCGAACCCGGCCTACGGGTGTCGCCGCCATGCGTGACGATGCCGGAACGGCGCTCATGTGACGGTGCGGGAACGGCGCTCATGTGACGGTGCGGGAACGGCGCTCATGTGACGGTGCGGGAACGGCGCTCATGTGACGGTGCGGGAACGGCGCTCATGTGACGATGCCGGAACGGCGCTCCTATGTGACTGCCGGAATGGCGCTCATCGTAGGCCGGGTTGCGCAAAGCGCACCCCGGCGTTACGTGGGATGCCGGAACGGCGAGCGCTCGTCCAGGTGCTCCATGTACGCCTCGATTCCCTTGTCCTCGCGCGCCAGAAACTTCTCCACGGCATCGGCGAAGGCCGGATGCGCCAGCCAGTGCGCGCTGGTCGTCTTCACCGGCATCAGCGCGCGCGCCATCTTGTGCTCGCCCTGCGCGCCGCCCTCGAAGCGCTGGTAACCATTGGCGATGCACCACGCCAGCGGCTGGTAATAGCAGGCCTCGAAGTGCAGGCAATCCACGCGCTCGAGCGCGCCCCAATACCGGCCATAGGCCACGCCATCACCGATCCCGATCAGGCTGCTGGCGATGGGCGCGCCCTCGCGCTCCGCGACGAACAGCAGCCAGTTCTCCGGCATCGCCGCCGCCATGCGCCGGAAGAAGTCCCGCGTGAGGTAGGGCGCGTTGCCATGCTCGAGATAAGTTCGCTCGTAGCAGCGGTAGAAGAAATCCCAGTCGGCCTGCGTGATCGCGGCACCCTCGGCGTGGCGGAAGCTCACGCCGGCGTCGGCCACCTTGCGCCGCTCCTGCCGGATCTTCTTGCGCTTTTCCTGCGTCAGGCTGGCCAGGAAGGCATCAAAGTCCGGCCAGCCGTCGTTCAGCCAATGGAACTGCACGGTGTGCCGCAGCATCAGGCCGGCCTCGTCGCACGCGGCTACGTCGTCGTCATTGGCAAACAGCAGGTGGAAGGAGGACACCTTCTTCTTCATGCACCACGCACGAACCTCCTGCACCAGCGCGAGGCGGGCGGCCGCATCGACGGCCAGCAGCCGCGGCCCCGGAACGGGCGTGTAGGGAACAGCGGTGAGCGCCTTCGGGTAGTAGCGCTCGCCGTGCTGCTCGTAGGCATTGGCCCAGGCCCAGTCGAACACGTACTCGCCGTAAGAGTGGCTCTTCAGGTACAGCGGGCAGGCGGCATGCAGTTCGCCGTCGCGCCAGAGCGTGACGAAGTGCGGATCCCATCCCGTCCTGGCGTCGGCGCTGCCGCTCGCATGCATGGCATCGAGGTACTCGTGCCGCATGAAGGGCGAGCCGCCCGCCTTTGCCAGCAGCGCATTCCAGGCCGGCGCGTCCGCTTCGGACGGCGTCCGCAGCACCCGGGTGACATAATCGTTTGAGCTCGATTGCACGACTGACATGGCACTCACTATCTGTACGGCCCAACTCAACGTCACGGTCGGTGACATGCAGGGGAACGCGCAAAAGATCATCGCGGCGGCGCGCACCGCCTACGAGCGGGGCGCCCGCCTGGTGCTCACCCCCGAACTTTCCATCTGCGGCTATCCCGCCGAGGACCTGTTGTTGCGGCCGGCCTTCATTGCCGCCTGCGATGATGCCGTGAAAACGGTGGCCCGCGAGCTCGCGGGGTTGAAGGGACTGCACGTCGTGGTGGGTCATCCGCACGGCACGGCCATCCGCGGCAAGTCGGTCCAGGTGCAGCAGCGCTACAACGCGGCCAGCGTTCTGTGCGATGGGAAGGTGCTGGAAACCTACGCCAAGCGCGAGCTGCCCAACTACCAGGTGTTCGACGAGTACCGCTACTTCACGCGCGGGCAGGGCACCTGCGTGTTCCAGGTGGAGGGCATCAGCGTCGGCCTGCTGATCTGCGAGGACGCGTGGTTCGCCGAGCCCGCGCAGCTGGCGCGCGCCTCGGGCGCGCAGTTGCTGGTGGTGCCGAACGCCTCGCCCTTCCATGCGGGCAAGAGCGGCGAACGCATGGCCCGCATGGCGGACCGCGCCCAGGACATCGACCTGCCGCTGGTGTATGCGCACCTGGTGGGCGGCCAGGACGAAGTCATCTTCGACGGCGCCTCCTTCGCGGTCAATGCCGACGGCAGCCTGGCGGCGATGGCGCCGGCCTTCGTCGAGGACCTGTTCTACGTGCAGGCGGAAGCGGGCGACAAGGGCGTGACCTTGTCCGGCCCCAAGGCGAACCAGCCGGATGGCGACGCCGAGTTGTGGCACGCGCTGGTGCTGGGCGTTCGCGACTACATCGGCAAGAACGGCTTTCCCGGCGTGCTGCTCGGTTTGTCCGGGGGCATCGACTCGGCGCTGGTGATGGCGATTGCCGTCGATGCCCTGGGCGCCGACAAGGTGCGCGCCGTGATGATGCCGTCCCCGTACACGGCAAGCATCTCGTGGATCGACGCGGCGGAGATGTCGAAGCGCATGAACGTGCGGTACGACGAGATTTCCATCAAGCCGATGTTCGAGTCCTTCCTGCAGTCGCTGTCCAAGGAATTCGCCGGGCGGCCCGAGGACACGACGGAGGAAAACATCCAGGCACGCATCCGCGGCGTGCTGCTGATGGCGCTGTCCAACAAGTTCGGCAGCATCGTGGTCACCACCGGCAACAAGAGCGAGATGGCCACCGGCTATTGCACGCTGTACGGCGACATGGCGGGCGGCTTCGCGGTGCTCAAGGACGTGCTCAAGACCGTGGTGTTTCGCTTGGCGCGCTGGCGCAACGCCAACGACCCCTACGGCACCTGTGCCAACCCGATCCCCGAACGCATCATCACGCGCCCGCCGAGCGCCGAACTGCGCGCAGACCAGACAGACCAGGACAGCCTGCCGCCGTACGAAATCCTGGACGGAATTCTTTCGCGCTACATGGAGAACGACGTGGGCGTGGAGGACATCGTGGCGGAGGGCTATGACCGCGCCACGGTGGAGCGGGTGGCGCGGCTGGTGCGGATCAACGAATACAAGCGGCGGCAGTCGCCGGTGGGCATCCGGGTCACGCACCGGGGCTTCGGGAAAGATTGGCGCTATCCTATTACCAGCAAGTTCAAGTTCTGAAACGAGATACGCCCATGAAACAGATCACCGCCATCGTCAAACCGTTCAAGCTGGAGGAGGTCCGCGAAGCCCTCGCGGAATGCGGTGTGACGGGATTGACGGTCACCGAAGTCAAGGGCTTCGGCCGCCAGAAGGGCCATACGGAGCTCTATCGCGGCGCCGAGTACGTCGTCGACTTCCTGCCGAAGGTGAAGGTGGAAGTGGTGGTGAAGGACGACGACGTCGACCGCTGTGTCGACGCCATCATCAAGGCCGCGCGCACCGGCAAGATCGGCGACGGCAAGATCTTCATCACCACCGTGGAACGCATCGTGCGCATCCGCACCGGCGAACTGGACGAGTCTGCGGTCTGACGCGCGGCGGGGTTCGGCTGCGCGCTCACCGCCGCCCTACGAACGCCCGGCGAACCCCGCAGGCCAGTGGCGAGCGCAGCGAACCCCGGTCATATTTGCGAGATGTCCACCGGCCTCGCCTCGTAGCCGGCGGCGAGCACCAGCCGTGGCAGCAACTCCGCCGGGTCGTCGCCCACCGTCAGCAAGTCCGTCTGCGTGGTGTTCATGAACCCATGGCTGACGCCTTGCTCCAAAAACTGTAGCAAGGTGGAGTAGTAGCCGTCCTGGTTCAGCAAGCCCACCGGCTTGTGGTGGAAGCCCAGCATCCGCCAGCTCCACACCTCGAAGAGTTCCTCGAAAGTGCCGATGCCCCCGGGCAGCGCCAGGAAGGCGTCCGCGCGCTCCGCCATCATCGACTTGCGCTGGTGCATGTTGTCGACGACGTGCAGCTCGGTGCAATCGCGCTTGGCCCATTCGCGTTCCACCATCGAATGCGGAATGATGCCCACCACGCGGGCGCCCGCGGCCAGCGCCGCGTCCGCCAGCACCCCCATCAGGCCGTTGTTGCCGCCGCCGTAAACCAGCTGGCCGCCCTGCTGTCCGATCCAGCGGCCCACCTGCGCGGCGGTTTGCGCGAAGCGCGGGTCCTTGCCCGGGCGTGAACCGCAGTACACGCACAGCGAGAAGTTCGGCTTCATGCGAAGAACAGCTGGTGCAATGCCGCGAGCCAGATTCCGGCGGCAATCAGCAACGACAGCAGCACGGCGGCACTGCCCATGTCCTTGGCGCGCTTGGAAAGATCATGGCGCTCCAGGCCGATGCGGTCGATCGCGCTTTCGACGGCGGTGTTGAGCAGTTCCACGATCAGCACCAGCAGCACCGAGCCTGCGAGGAGCGCCACCTCGACCCAGCTGCGGCCGATCCAGAAGGCCAGCGGCGCCATCACGAAGGCCAGGCAGGCCTCCAGCCGGAAAGCCGCTTCCGCCCAGCCGGCCCGCAGCCCCGCCAGCGAATAGCCGGTGGCATGCCACATGCGGTTGAAGCCGGTGCGGCGCTTTTGCGGGTTGACGAGGTCGGCGAAGGTGTCGTCGCGGGTGGACATGCGGCGATTGTCGCCCAGGGTAAGGACAGGAGCCTGCGCGGCAGGCAGACCTAGCCCGCGTCGACGAGTCTGGTGCCGGCCCACGCGTCGTGCCAGAACTGCCGCTGCGGGTGAAACCGGCTCAGGAGCGCCCAGAAGGCTACCCACCCGGCCGCGACGACAGCGAGCTCACGCAGGTTGAACCGGCCGGCTGCATACGCGGCCAACGGCGCGGCGAACCACATCGAGCAGTACACGTAGCGCAGCAGCGCGCGGCCCTGCGTCGGCCGGCGTCCGTGGCGGTCGACGATGGCGATGCGCCACGTCTTCATGGGCAGGGTCTGTCCCTTGCTCCACAGGTAGGAGAAATACACCGCGAACACCAGCACCAGGAACCCTTGCAGCAGCCAGCGCCGTGCATCCATGGCATTGCGCATGTCCACGGCCACCGAGAAGACCAGTGCGGCGATGAGGCCGATGGCGAACAGCAGGAAGGCCTCGTACAGCCACGACGCCATGCGGCGCCGCAGGCTGGGCGCGGCCAGGGAAACGGGCGCGGTCAAGGGGCGTCGGGCAGGGTGCCGGGTCGCGGCAGCAGCGTATTGCGGTCCACCTGGCCGGGCGGCATGACCGCCAGCCGGCCGCTGTCGGGCCGCTTCCTGGGGGGAACGCGCGCCAGGTCCCGCTTCGGGGCGGGTTGCACGGCGGGCGCGGTCACCGGCGGTGGCGGCCGGGCGGCCGTGGCGCCGGCGGCCAGCCTGCGCTTTTCCTCGGGCGGGAGGGCCTGGTAGGCCTCCCACTTCGCGCGCTTGTCCACCGCGTCCACCTGCTGCGATTCGGCGAAATTCAGGCGGGCCTGGGTGCGCTGCTGGGGCGACAGGGTGGCCCACTCGGTCATGCGGGAGCGCAGCCGGGCCTGCTCCGCCGGCGGCAGGGCGGTGTAGTTGGACGACAGGGCCAGCCACTTGCGCTTGTGCGCCTCGCTCAGCGAGCGCCAGGAGGCGCCCAGCGGCGACAGGGCCTGTTGCTGCTGGGGCGTGAGTTCGGCCCAGGGCAGCGGCTCGCTGCGCTGGTACGGGGCGAGGCGAACCGGAGGCGGCCGCCTGTCGGCCTGGCCGGACACGGACGGCGCCACCACCGGCCCCTCCGACGGGCCTTGTCCCTGGGCGGGGCCCAAAGGCGGCGCCACCACCACCTGCGCCCACGCCGTGGCGGCGGCCAGCAGCAAGCTGGCCAGGGCGAGGAGGGTGCGCACTGGGGTCATGGCCGGGCCCGGGGGGCTATTCCGTCCGGCCGGAGGACTTGAGGTACTGCACGAAGCCAGGGTCGGCGTACGCGGCAGGAGGCAAGTCGTCCGTCAGCAGGGCGGCATCGACCTCGGCCAGTTCGCTGGCGCGGCGATCGGTCTGGATGCTGTGGATCAGCACCAGCCCCGCGGCCAGCACGATGAGGGGCAGCGCGGAGGCGATGCGATTGAACCAGCTGCGTTCGTCGCCGCCCAATGCAAGCGTGGCGGCCGCGCCACGGCCCACGACCACGGGGGCCCGGGCCGGCGTGCTGCGCAGCGCGAGCGCGCGCATGCGGGCCGCGCGCAGGCGCTCCCGGGTTTCGTACGGCATCTCTTCGGCGCCTGCCGACAGGCGCATGGCGACGGCCCGGCCGAACTGGTCGGCCTGTCGCTGGGCGCGCTGCGTTGTGGTCATAGTTCGATTCCCTTTGCCTTCAGTGCCTTGCTGAGGGCCTGGACGGCTCTGGAGCAGTGGGTTTTCACACTGCCTTCCGAGCAGCCCATGGCCGCCGCCGTTTCAGCGACGTCCATCTCCTCCCAGTAACGCATCAAAAACGCTTCGCGTTGACGAGCCGGCAATTCCTGGATCTCGACTTCGATCTCCCGGAACACCTGCGCGCGCCGGGTGACGTCCTCCGCGCTCTCGACTTTCTGTGACTCGTCCGGAGATTGATAAGTTTCCAGCAGGTCGAAATCCCCGTCTTCCGAGGCGGATTCGAAATCGCTGAGGTTGGAAAAGAGCGCATTGCGCGTCTTCTGCCGCCGGAACCAGTCGAGCGTGCAGTTCGACAGGATCCGCTGGAACAGCATGGGGAGCTCGTTCGGCGGCTTGTCCGCGTAGTGCTCGGCCAGCTTCATCATGCTGTCCTGCACGATATCCAGGGCCGACTCCTCTTCGCGAACGTGATAGATGGTGCGCTTGAAGGCGCGTTTCTCGACGCCTTGGAGGAAGTCGGAGAGTTCGCGTTCGGTGGCCAAGAGTCCGTGGAAGTGGTTTTTATGTATCGCGTGCGGGCCGCGGCGGCCCGACTGGACAGCTCGAAATTATGGCATTGCCCGCCGGCCGTCCGGGCACTGTTCTGTTGCAGTGCGATAATGCGGCTGCAAGTCAACGGCAAACGAGCCCGGATCCGGCGTGCGAAGCGCGCGCCCATGGCCCGGAGTTCTAAGTCCCGACGCAGCCTCACGAGGGCGGGCGAAGGGGCACCCCAAGGTTCGAAGTCGAATCCCGAAAGGTTCATCATGGAAATCTCCCGCACGGAGCTCAGCTCCGCGGCCGCCGCGCAGGCCGGCCCATCGCAAGACCTTCGAGGCGCCGAAATCCTCGTCAAGGCCCTCCAGGCCGAGAGCGTGAAGTACGTCTGGGGCTACCCGGGCGGCGCGGTGCTGCACATCTACGACGCGTTCTACAAGCAGGACACCATCCAGCACGTGCTGGTGCGCCACGAGCAGGCCGCGGTGCACGCCGCCGACGGCTATGCCCGCGCCACCGGCGACGTCGGCGTGGCCCTGGTCACCTCGGGTCCGGGCGTGACCAACGCGGTCACCGGCATTGCCACGGCGTACATGGACAGCATCCCGATGGTGATCATCACCGGGCAGGTGCCCACTGCGGCCATCGGCCTGGATGCGTTCCAGGAATGCGACACCGTGGGCATCACCCGGCCGATCGTCAAGCACAACTTCCTGGTGAAGGACGTGCGCGACATCGCGATGACCATGAAGAAGGCCTTCCACATCGCCCGCAGCGGCCGCCCCGGCCCGGTGGTGGTGGACATCCCGAAGGATGTCTCCTTCAACAAGGCGACCTATACCGGCTACCCGGACAAGGTGGAGATGCGCTCGTACAACCCGGTGCGCAAGGGCCACAGCGGCCAGATCCGCAAGGCGCTGCAACTGCTGCTGGCGGCCAAGCGGCCGTACATCTATTCCGGCGGCGGCGTGATCCTGGGCAACGCGAGCGAGGAACTGCGCACGCTGGCCAACCTGCTCGGCTACCCCTGCACCAACACGCTGATGGGGCTGGGCGCGATCTCCGGCACCGATCCCAAGTTCCTGGGCATGCTGGGCATGCACGGCACCATTGAGGCCAACAACGCGATGCAGAACTGCGACGTTCTGCTGGCCATCGGCGCGCGCTTCGACGACCGGGTGATCGGCAACCCCAAGCACTTCGGCTCCACCGACCGCAAGATCATCCACATCGACGTCGACCCCTCCAGCATCTCCAAGCGGGTCAGGGTCGACATCCCGATCGTCGGCGACGTGAAGGAAGTGCTCATCGAACTGCTCGCGCAGATCCGCGAATCCGGCCTGAAGCCCGACGCCGCGGCGCTGGGCGGCTGGTGGGAGACCATCGAGAACTGGCGCAAGAAGGATTGCCTGCGCTACGACCGCGCCAATCGCGAAGTGATCAAGCCGCAGCACGTGATCGAGACGCTGTGGAACATGACCAAGGACGTCGAGACCTACATCACGTCCGACGTCGGCCAGCACCAGATGTGGGCCGCGCAGTTCTACAAGTTCCAGGAGCCGCGCCGCTGGATCAACTCGGGCGGCCTCGGCACCATGGGCGTGGGCATCCCGTACGCCATGGGCATCAAGCTGGCCAAGCCGGATGCCGAGGTGTACTGCATCACCGGCGAGGGCTCGGTGCAGATGTGCATCCAGGAACTCTCGACCTGCTTCCAGTACAAGACGCCGATCAAGATCGTCTCGCTGAACAACCGCTACCTGGGCATGGTGCGGCAGTGGCAGCAGCTCGATTACGAAGGCCGCTACAGCCATAGCTACATGGACGCGCTGCCGGACTTCGTCAAGCTGGCCGAGGCCTATGGCCACGTGGGCATGCTGATCGAGCGGCCGGAGGACGTGGAGCCGGCGCTGCGCGAGGCGCGCAAGCTGAAGGACCGGACGGTGTTCATGGACTTCCGCACCGACCCGACCGAAAACGTCTGGCCGATGGTGAAGGCGGGGCAGGGCATCACGGAGATGCTGCTCGGGTCCGAGGATCTCTAAGGCCAAACCCAACAACCGGACGCAGAAGTCGCAGAAGTCACGCAGAAGACGCGAAAAAGACAAAGAGAAAATTCTTCAGGTTTCTTCTGCGTCTTCTGCGTAACTTCCGCGCCTTCTGCGTCCGGTAATCCGATCCCGAATTAGACGAATCTATTGCCCGCCAAGCCTGCCGCTTACCGGCTGCAGGGGAGGGCGGCGAAAAGAGGAATCAGGAACATGAAACACATCATTGCCGTGCTGCTCGAAAACGAGCCCGGCGCACTCTCCCGCGTCGTCGGCCTGTTCTCGGCGCGCGGCTACAACATCGAGTCGCTCACCGTGGCGCCGACGGAGGACCCCTCCCTTTCGCGCATGACGATCCAGACCGCGGGCTCCGACGAGGTGATCGAGCAGATCACCAAGCACCTGAACCGCCTGATCGAGGTGGTCAAGGTGGTCGACCTCACCGAAGGCAGCTACACCGAGCGCGAACTCATGATGGTCAAGGTGCGCGCGGTGGGCAAGGAGCGCGAGGAGATGAAGCGCATGGCCGACATCTTCCGCGGCCGCATCATCGACGTGACCGAGAAGAGCTACACCATCGAGCTCACCGGCGACCAGACCAAGAACGACGCTTTCCTGGTCGCCATCGACCGCAGCGCCATCCTGGAGACGGTGCGCACCGGCGCCAGCGGCATCGGCCGCGGCGAGCGCATATTGCGCGCCTGACCCACCCATCACCCCCCAACGATTTTTTCTGGAGAGACTCATGAAGGTTTATTACGACAAGGACTGTGACCTGAGCCTGATCAAGGGCAAGACGGTCGCCATCATCGGTTACGGCTCGCAAGGCCATGCGCACGCGCAGAACCTCAACGACAGCGGCGTCAAGGTCGTCGTCGGCCTGCGCAAGGGCGGCGCGAGCTGGTCCAAGGTGGAGAAGGCCGGCCTGAAGGTCGCCGAAGTCGCGGACGCCGTGAAGTCCGCCGATGTCGTGATGATGCTGCTGCCCGACGAGCAGATCGCCACCGTGTACAAGAACGACGTGGAGCCGAACATGAAGCAGGGCGCCTCGATCGCCTTCGCCCACGGCTTCAACGTGCACTACGGCCAGGTCGTGCCGCGCGCCGACCTCGACGTGTGGATGGTCGCCCCCAAGGCCCCGGGCCACACCGTGCGCAGCACCTACACCCAGGGCGGCGGCGTGCCGCACCTGGTCGCGGTGAGCGCGGACAAGTCCGGCAAGGCGCGTGACCTGGCGCTGTCGTACGCGATGGCCAACGGCGGCGGCAAGGCCGGCATCATCGAGACCAACTTCCGCGAAGAAACCGAGACCGACCTGTTCGGCGAGCAGGCCGTGCTGTGCGGCGGCACCGTGGAGCTGATCAAGGCCGGCTACGAGACGCTGGTGGAAGCCGGCTACGCGCCCGAGATGGCGTACTTCGAGTGCCTGCACGAGCTCAAGCTGATCGTCGACCTGATCTACGAAGGCGGCATCGCCAACATGAACTACTCGATCTCCAACAACGCGGAGTACGGCGAGTACGTGACGGGCCCGCGCATCATCACCGACGAGACCAGGAAGGTGATGAAGCAGGTGCTCAAGGACATCCAGACCGGCGAGTACGCCAAGAGCTTCATCATCGAGAACCGCGCCGGCGCGCCCACGCTGCAGTCGCGCCGCCGCCTGAACGCGGAAAGCTCGATCGAGGTGGTCGGCGAGCAGCTGCGCGCCATGATGCCCTGGATCAAGAAGAACAAGCTGGTCGACCAGACCCGGAACTGACGTTCGCGCGGCGCGCAGCGCCGGAGCAACGTCATCCCCGCGCAGGCGGGGATCCAGAGAACGCCCGCAGCTGCGGGCGTTTCTTTTGGGAGCCCTGGGCCCCCGCCTTCGCGGGGGTGACGGAGAGGGAATTACACTCCTCCCATGCACGACGGACACGACGACGAACACCTGGGCGATGGGTTGGTGGTGCGCAAGCGCCGCAAGGGCATCTACATCCTGCCCAACCTGTTCACGCTCGCCGCGTTGTTCGGGGGCTTCTACGCCGTCGTAATGGCCATGAACGGCCGCTTCGACCTGGCGGCCGCGGGCGTGTTCTGCGCCATGGTGCTCGACAGCCTGGACGGGCGCGTCGCGCGCATGACCAATACCCAGAGCGCCTTCGGCGAGCAGATGGACTCGCTGTCGGACATGGTGTCGTTCGGCGCCGCACCCGCGCTGATCGCCTATGAATGGGCGCTCAAGGGATTGGGCCGCTGGGGCTGGATCGCGGCCTTCGTCTACTGCGCCTGCGCCGCGCTGCGGCTGGCCCGCTTCAACGTCAACACCGCCGTGGTCGACAAGCGCTTCTTCCAGGGCCTGCCTTCGCCCGCCGCCGCGGCGCTGGCCACCGGCTTCATCTGGATCATGACGGACTACGGCGTCAAGCCGTACGACGTGGCCTGGGTCATGTTCGGCGTGGCGCTGTACTCGGGGCTGACGATGGTGACCAACGTGCCCTTCTACAGCTTCAAGGACATCAGCATGAAGAAGAGCGTGCCCTTCGCCGTGATCGTGCTGATCGCTCTGGGCATCGCCATCATCAACATCGACCCGCCGGTCGTGCTGTTCTCGATCTTCGTCGTCTATGGGCTGTCCGGCTACGTCCTGTATTTCTGGCGCAAGGCCCGCGGCCAGCGCGCCAGCGTGATCAGCACGTCGACGGACGAGCCGGAAGAAAGCGGCCTGCACCGCTGAAATGGTCTTGTGCTACATTGACGCCATGAACCGCATTGCGCTGGCCCTACTACTCATCCCCCACGGGCGGAGACGGTAGCGCGCGCGCATTTTCCGGATCAACGGCCCGTTTGCACCAGCAGCGGGCCGTTTTTCTTTGGGGCTGCCGGTCCACCACCCTTGAAGCGAGAACTCCGATGCCGATGTTGAAGAACCCCGCCAGCAAATACAGCCCCTTCGCCCCCGTGCGGCTGGCCGACCGCACCTGGCCGGACGCCGTGCTGTCGAAGCCGCCGGTGTGGTGCAGCGTGGACCTGCGCGACGGCAACCAGGCGCTGATCGAGCCCATGGACATCCCGCGCAAGCTGCGCCTGTTCCACGCCCTGGTGGCGATCGGGTTCAAGGAAATCGAGGTCGGCTTCCCTTCGGCCTCGCAGGTGGAATTCGACTTCGTCCGCAAGCTGATCGAGGAAGACCTCATTCCCGGCGACGTGACGATCCAGGTCCTGACCCAGGCGCGCGAGCCGCTGGTACGCCGGACGTTCGAAGCCTTGCAGGGCGCGCCACGGGCGATCGTGCACCTGTACAACGCCACGGCGCCGGTGATGCGCAAGGTGGTGCTGGGACTGGACGAGGAAGGCATCGTCGAACTGGCCACCAGCCAGGCCCGGCTCTTCGTGGAACTGGCCGCACGACAGCCGCAGACCCGATGGACCTTCCAGTACTCGCCCGAGATGTTCTCCGGCACCGAGCTGGCGTTCGCCAAGCGCGTGGTCGATGCGGTCACCGAAGTCTGGCAGCCGACGCCCGCGCGCAAGTGCATCGTCAACTTGCCTTCGACCGTGGAGCACTCCACGCCGAACATCTTTGCGGACATGATCGAGTGGATGCATCGGCACCTGGCGCGGCGCGACAGCATCGTGCTGTCCGTGCATCCGCACAACGACCGCGGCACGGGAACCGCCGCTGGGGAATTCGCCGTGATGGCGGGTGCCGACCGGCTGGAGGGCTGCCTGTTCGGCAATGGCGAGCGCACCGGCAACCTCGACCTGGTGAACGTCGCGCTCAACCTCTATAGCCAGGGCGTGGACCCCGGGCTGGACTTCTCGGACATCGACGAGATCCGCCGCACCGTGGAGCATTGCAACCAGCTGCCGGTGCACCCGCGCCATCCCTACGTCGGCGACCTCGTGTACACCTCGTTCTCCGGCTCGCACCAGGACGCGATCAAGAAGGCCTTTGCCGCCCGCAAGGACAGCGACGTCTGGGACATGCCCTACCTGCCGCTGGACCCCAAGGACCTGGGACGCAGCTACGAGGCGGTGATCCGCGTGAACAGCCAGTCCGGCAAGGGCGGGATTTCCTACCTGCTGGAGTCCGAGTACGGGCTCGAGCTGCCCCGCCGCTTGCAGATCGAATTCAGCCAGGCGGTGCAGACCGTCATGGACGCCAGCGGCAAGGAACTGAACGCGCAGGCGCTCTGGTCGCTCTTCGAGGGCGAGTACCGGATCGGACAGGCCGCCGTGCAGCACCAGGTGCTGGAGCAGGGGACCGCGAGCGCGGGCGGGCTGGTCACGCTGGCCGCGGACGTGCGCATCGCCGGCGGCACGCTGTCGGTGCGCGGCGCCGGCAACGGCCCCATCGACGCCTTCGTCCAGGGCCTGAGCGCGGCGACGGGTGAATCCATCCGCGTGCTCGACTACCATGAGCACGCCGTCGCCTCGGGGGCGGACGCCCGCGCTGTCGCCTACCTCGAGCTGCGGGTGGGCGAGCGCACCCTGTTCGGCGTCGGCATGGACGCGAACATCGTGTCCGCCTCGCTGCAGGCCATCGTCTCGGGCCTGCAGCGCGCCGGCCTCCGCATGGAACACAAGGAACCGACATGGCAGACCAGCTGATCATTTTCGACACGACGCTGCGCGACGGAGAGCAGTCGCCCGGCGCGTCCATGACCCGGGACGAAAAGCTGCGCATCGCGCGCCAGCTCGAGCGGCTGAAGGTGGACGTCATCGAGGCGGGGTTCGCCGCCAGCTCCAATGGCGACTTCGACGCCGTGTACGCCATCGCCACGGCGATCAAGGACTCGACGGTGTGCTCCTTGTCCCGTGCCAACGACCGCGACATTTCCCGCGCCGCCGAAGCGCTCAAGCCGGCGGCCCGCGCGCGCATCCACACCTTCATCGCCACTTCGCCGCTGCACATGGAAAAGAAGCTGCGGATGACGCCGGAACAGGTGCTGGAACAGGCCAAGCAGTCCGTTCGCTTTGCCCGCAACCTCTGCGGCGACATCGAGTTTTCGCCGGAGGACGGCTACCGCAGCGAAATGGACTTCCTCTGCCGCGTGCTCGAGGCCGTCATCAAGGAGGGCGCCACCACCATCAACGTGCCCGATACCGTGGGCTACGCGGTGCCCGAGCTCTACGGACAGTTCATCAGGACGTTGCGCGAGCGCGTACCCAACGCCGACAAGGCGATCTGGTCGGTCCACTGCCACAACGACCTGGGCATGGCGGTGGCCAACTCGCTGGCCGGGGTGAAGCTGGGCGGCGCCCGGCAGGTGGAATGCACGATCAACGGGCTGGGCGAGCGCGCCGGCAACTGTTCGCTGGAAGAGATCGTCATGGCGGTGAAGACGCGCAAGGACTACTACGGACTTGAGCTCAACATCGACACGAAGCACATCGTGGCGGCCAGTCGCATGGTGAGCCAGACGACCGGCTTCGTCGTGCAGCCGAACAAGGCCGTGGTGGGCGCCAATGCCTTCGCCCACGCCAGCGGCATCCACCAGGACGGCGTGCTCAAGGCCCGCGACACCTACGAGATCATGCGGGCCGAGGACGTGGGCTGGAGCTCCAACAAGATGGTGCTGGGCAAGCTGTCGGGCCGCAATGCCTTCAAGGCGCGCCTGCAGGAGCTGGGCGTCCAGCTCGAGAGCGAAGCCGAGGCGAACGCCGCCTTCGCCAAGTTCAAGGAGCTGGCGGACCGCAAGAGCGAGATCTTCGACGAGGACATCCTGGCGCTCGTCGGCGACGAGACCGTGACGCAGGAGCAGGAAACCTACCGGCTTGTCTCTTTGCGGCAACATAGCGAGACCGGCGAGCGGCCGCATGCGGTGGTCGTCTTCACGGCCGGCGGCAAGGAGGTTCGCGGCGAGTCGGACGGCAACGGGCCGGTCGATGCATCGCTCAAGGCGATCGAGAGCCACGTCAGGAGTGGCGCGGAAATGGTGCTGTATTCCGTGAACGCCATCAGCGGTTCCACCGAAAGTCAGGGAGAAGTGACCGTTCGTCTCCAGAACTCCGGTCGCGTCGTCAACGGGGTGGGGGCGGATCCGGATATCGTCGTCGCCTCCGCGAAGGCCTATCTCAGCGCCTTGAACAAGCTGACCAGCAAGTCCGATCGCGTCGCCGCGCAGGGATGAACGGTCGCAACAGTGTCATCCGGCACATGACTCAGCTGTAGGATGCAGCCGTAAGTCATTGATTTGTGTAAATTCTGCGCCATGAGGTTCGTGGCTCAAGTACACTTTGCGCAGAGGGTGTAAGCCGTCTCCTACACCCAAGGCGTCGTTGCCAGGAGTAGCACTTGAACCGACTCGTACAAACCTTTGCATGGAGCGTCGTGGCTCTGGCATTGGCACCCGGCGTGCACGCCGTGGAAGCCAAGGGCGGGGCGACGAAGGATCCGAAGCAGCCGACCATCGTCAAGCAGCCTCGGGTCAGCAAGAGCTTCGCGCAAACGCGCACCACCGTGGTGACCCGGCAGTCGCGCTCGGTCGCACGCATGGTCCCGGCCAAGCCGTCTTTCGGCCAGATCGCCGGCCTGCACGCGGCGGCCGATGACCTGGACCTGAAGTCCAGCGTGGCCCTGGTGATCGACCAGGAAAGCGGCCACGTGCTGCTGCGCAAGAACGAGTCGGCGGTGCTGCCCATCGCCTCCCTCACCAAGCTGATGACCGGGATGATCATCAGCGATGCCAAGCTGCCGATGGACGAGTCCATCACCATTTCGCAGGACGACGTCGATACCGAAAAGCATACCGGCTCGCGCCTGAAGGTGGGCGTCACGCTCACCCGCGGCGAACTGATGCACCTGTCGCTGATGTCCAGCGAAAACCGGGCGGCGAACGCCCTGGGCCGCACGTACCCCGGTGGCATGTCGGCGTTCGTCGAGGCGATGAACACCAAGGCCAAGCTGCTGGGCATGAAGGACACGCGCTACGTCGAGCCGACGGGGCTGTCCAGCCGCAACCAGTCCAGCGCGCAGGACCTCGCCCAGCTCGTGATGAGCGCTTCGCAGGATCCGTTGCTCAGCGAGCTGTCGACGTCGCCGCGCCACGAGGTCACCGTGGGCAAGCGCACCCTGCAATTCAGCAACACCAACCGCCTGGTGAAGAACTCGGCGTGGGACATCACGCTGCAGAAGACCGGCTACATCTCCGAGGCCGGCCAGTGCCTGGTGATGCAGGCCAAGGTGTCCGGCCGCAAGCTGGTGATGGTGTTCCTCGACTCGGCCGGCAAGCTCAGCCGCATCGGCGACGCCGAGCGCGTGCGCCGCTGGGTGGAAACGCAGATGCCTGCCGGGCTGCCCATGCCCACCACGGGTGGCAACACCCTCGTTCGCCAGGTCTCTGGTTGAACCGGCCTGGGCCGTAGGCCGGGTTCGCGCAGCGACCCCGCCGGGATCAAGCGGCCAGCCGCTGCGTCGGCGGCTTGTGCCCCAACGCGTTCGAGATCTCGTTGGCCGTCGCCTGCAGCTTGGAGAGCCAGCTTTCGTCCAGGCGGTCCGCCGGTGCAGAGATCGACAGGCCGGCCACCAGCTTGGACTGGTCGTCGTAGATGCCGGCGGCCATGCACCGAACGCCGAGCTCCAGCTCCTCGTTGTCCCGCGCCATGCCGTATTGGCGCGCCTTGGCCAGCTCCCGTTCCAGCACCGGCAACTGCGTGATGCTGTTCTTCGTGTGCCCGGCCAGCCCCGTGCGGGTGGCGTAGGCACGCACGCGCGGCGCATCGTCGGCGGCGAGGAACAGCTTGCCGGTGGACGTGAGGTGCAGCGGCGCCCGCCCGCCGATGGCGCGCACCACCTGCATGCCGGAGCGTTCGCTGTACGCACGCTCCACATAGATGATTTCGTCGCCCTGGCGCACGCTCAGGTTCACCGGCTGCTGGATCTGCTTGTGCAATTCGCGCATCGGCGCCAGCGCCGCGTCGCGCACATTCAGGCGCGCCTTGACCAGGTTGCCCAGCTCGAGCAGGCGCATGCCGAGGCGGTAGCTGCCCGCCTCGGGACGGTCCACGAAGCGGCCCGTGGCCAGGTCGTTCAGGATGCGGTGGGTGGTGGAAGGGTGCAGGCCCGTCTTCTCGCTGATCTCTTTCAGCGACACGGCATCTTCCCGCGAGGCCAGGACGTCGATCAGCGCAAACATGCGCTCGATCACCTGGATGGTCGGAGTGGCGGGGCCCTGGGAGTCTTTCTTGCGCATGGACGGTTCCTCACCGTCCATTTTACCTTGTGAAAAGGCAGGTGCCTCAGCGGGCGCCGGGCGTCCACTCCCCGTCGACCAGCACCTCGTGGGGATGGAAGCGGGCCTTGTAGTTCATCTTCGGGCTCTCGTCGATCCAGTAGCCCAGGTACACGTGCGGCAGTTTCAGCCGCTTGGCCTGGTCGATCTGCCACAGCACGCTGTAGGTGCCGAAGCTGGCCAGCGGGTCCGGTTCGTAGAAGGTGTACACGGCCGAAATGCCGTCGTTCAGCACGTCGAGGATGGACACCATGCGCAGCGGCCCGGGGCTGCCGTCGGGCAGTTTCTCGCGGAACTCCACCAGGCGGGAGTTCACGCGGCTTTGCAGCAGGAACTGCGTGTACTGGTCGATGCTGTCGTGGTCCATGCCGCCGCCTGCGTGCCGGCCGGTCTGGTAGCGCAGGTACAGGTGGTAGTGCTCGGGCACGAAGCACAGCTTGAGCACGCGCGCCTGCAGGTTGGAATGGCGCGCCCACGCCCGGCGCTGGCTGCGCCCGGGCTCGAACCCGTCGACGACCACGCGCAACGGCACGCAGGCGCGGCAGCCGTCGCAGTAAGGCCGGTACGTGAACATCCCGCTGCGCCGGAAGCCGCCGGTGACGAGTTCCGAGTACGCGTCGTTGTGGATCAGGTGGCTGGGCGTTGCGACCTGCGACCGCGCCTGGCGGCCCGGCAGGTAGCTGCACGGGTACGGCGCCGTGGCGTAGAACTGCAGCGTCTGGAGCGGGAGATCCTTGAGGTGCGTCACGCGGGTGTGGGATGCAGCACGAGTGAATTCCAGTATACGGGTTCGAACTGCCAGCGAGCGGATTCGTGGTGCCGCTCGCGCGCTACTTGTTGCACAAATTGCGCCCGCGCGATCTCGCGGGCGCCGAGCGACGCGAGGTGGCGTGTGTTCTGCTGGCAGTCGATCATCCGCACCTGTGCGTGCCGGCACCACGCCACGAGCGCGGCCAGGGCAATCTTGGAGGCATCCGGCACGCGGGTGAACATCGACTCGCCGAACACGGCGCGCCCGAGCACCACGCAGTACAGCCCACCGGCCAGGCGGCCGTCGATCCAGGTCTCGACGCTGTGCGCATGACCGGCGCGGTGGAAGGCGCGGTAGGCGGACACCATGGCAGGCACGATCCAGGTGCCGCTCTGCCCCGGCCGTTCACTGCCCGCGCACGCCGCGATGACGGCGTCGAAGTCGCCATCGAAACGGATTTCGCAGCGCGGGTCCGCGGCAAAGCGGGCGATGGTCTTGCGCAGCGAGCGATGCAGCTTGAACTCGTCGGTGAACAGCACCATGCGGGGATCCGTGCTCCACCAGAGCACGGGCTGCCCCTCGCTGAACCATGGGAAGACGCCGCTGGCATAGGCGCGCTGCAGGCTGTCGACGTCGAGCGCGCCGCCAGCCGCCAGCAGTCCGGGGGCGGGCTGCTTGTCGTCCCATGCCCGGGACGGGTCGGGAAACGGGTCGCCGGGTTGGAGCCAGGGTAGGTTCATCGGGAAAACGCAGCGGTGCAGGGCCCATTGTGCCGCCCATGCAGGCAGCGGCAGCGCCGCGTCGGTGGCATCCGACGGCGGCTCATCCGAATCCGCCTACAGCGAACAGCGCGAATCCCTCCTAGCGTGTGGCACGCTCGAAGCAAAGGAACTCCATGCACATCACCACCCGGAAGGCACAGCGCGAACAGCGCGTGGCGGAGCGCTTCGAGACGGCCATGCCGGTCTCGGTCGACGGCGTGCCGGGCCTGACGCGCAACATCAGCGCGCGGGGTGTGTACTTCGAGACCGATGTGGCGCAGCGCCTGGGAGCGCTGGTGAACTTCACCGTCGAATACACCTTGCAGGGCCGCAAGCGCTACCTGCTGTGCGAAGGCAAGGTGGTGCGCGTGGAGCAGCAGGGCCGGCGCGTGGGCGTGGCCACCCGCCTGGTGGCGCCATTCTTCGAGGATGCGTCCGCGGCCTAGGCGACGCGGCGCAGCGGGCGCGGCGGGTGGTCCGGGCCACCTTCGGGCACGTCGGGCAAACGCGTCTCGGGCAGCAGCCGTGCCCCTATCGTGAATGCCGTCCCGGATGCCTGGACGCGCACGACCTGCGCCTGGCAGCGCAGCGGGTAGTGATGTCCATCCAGGATGTATTCGACGACGACGTCGATCCGGGCGCCCACGTCATAGCTGCGGTCCGCCACGAAACTCAATCCGCCGGCGCTGAGGTCGTGCGTGGTGCTGTCTTCGCCGTTCACCTGCACGGGCATGGACGCCACATAGCGGTCGGAACTGCGGCGCTCTTCGCGGCGCTGGAGCGGAACCTGGATGGTGACGGCGTTGGCCTGCATGGGTGCTCCCGTTTGCTTCACCCTATCGCTGGGCTACGCGGGCCATGTAGTCCGTGAACGATCCACGGCGTCGGAAGATGCCCTGCACGGGCGAGACCGTTGTGACAAACTGTCGTGCCCAGCCGTGATTTCGTGATGCGCTCTCCCCGTAACAGCGACCATGACCCCGTGCGCCTGCAACCCGCAGGCCGACGCTGGGGCTTCGGCGCCCACAGCGTGGTTCCGTACCTCGCGCATACCCCGGCGCCGCATGCGAAACCAGGCGAATCCGGCGGCGCGATCCGCAATCCTGTGTTTCCGCACATGGACTCGGGGCTGCCGGCGATGCGCCGCAGCCACTGATTTCCTTTCTTTTGGCTAGGGGAGTCCCTTAAAGCGGCAAAATTGCCGAGTTGGCGTGGCTTGCATGCTTGCCACGGAAGTCATAGGCATGTAACTTTCTGTAATCAACACAGAGGAGCATCCATGAGGAACTCGGCACTAATTGCAGCGTTCATCGCAGCGGCCATCGCCGTCCCGTCCTGGGCCCAGGACTCCGCGAAGCCGATCCGCATCGGCCTCATCTTTCCGCTGACGGGCGGCTCGGCGGACATGGGCAACAGCGCCCGCATCGGCGCCCAGGTGGCCGTCGACGAGATCAACCAGGTTGGCGGTTATCTCGGCCGCAAGTTCGAGCTGGTGATCCGCGACGACAAGGCGGACCCGGACACCGGCCTGGCCCACGCGAAGGAACTGGTCGAGAAGGAGAAGGTGAACTTCAACATCGGCTTCTGCAACACCGGCGTGGCGATGAAGGCGCTGGACGTGTTCCAGACGAACAAGAGCATTCTGGTCGTCACCTGCGCAACCGGCACGGCCATCACCGCCAAGTATCCGGCAGCCGACAGCTACATCTTCCGCACCTCGGCGCGCGACTCGCTGCAGACGCAGTTCCTGGTGGACCAGATCGTCAATCGCGGGCTGTCGAAGGTGGCGTTGCTGGTGGACACCAGCGGCTATGGCGAAGCCGGCCTCAAGGACCTGGAAGCGGCCCTCGCACGCGCCAAGCTGAAGCCGCAAGCCGTGGTGCGTTTCAAGGTCGGAGTGAAGAACCTCGACGAGGAAATGCAGCAGCTCAAGGCCAGCGGCGCCGACTCCCTGATCGGCTGGACGGTGGGGCCGGAAGAGGGCGTCATTTCCGCCAGCCGCGCCGCGGTGAACTGGAAGGTGCCGCAATACGGCCCGTGGGGCCTGTCGCATGCGTCGGCCTTCACAGTTTCGGGCGGCAAGGTCGAAGGTTCGATGATGGTCCAGACCGTGCTGCCGAACATCTTCATGGAGCGCAACAGCACCTTCCTGCGCAACTACGCCAAGATCAGCAAGGAAGCGCCGATCGGCTCGATGATGTCCGCGGCGCAAACGTATGACAGCGTCTACCTGATGCTGCGCGCGATGTTCGACTCCAAGGGAGACTTGAGCAGCGCCGGCCTGAAGAAGGCGCTGGAGAACCCGTCGGGCACTTACCGTGGCGTCGTGACGACGTATGAACGCGCCTTTTCGCCGGCCGACCACGACGCCATCTCGGCCAACATGCTGTGGCTGGGAACGTGGAAGAACAGCGAACGCGCCTACGCCTTCAAGGACGACGAGCGCAAGGCGAGCATCATCCGCCGCAAGGAAGTTGCGGCATCGCCGGCCACGGCCGCGGTCATGCCCGTGGCGGTGACAGGGACTGCGGCTGCAGCCGCGAAGAAGTAGTTGCGGCTCAGGCGGTCAGCCGGCGAATGGCTTCCAGCACGCCGGAGCCGCCGTCCGTCTTGCGGAAGTAGGCTGCGCCTCCCGCGCGTTCGGCGCGGCTGCGCGTTTCGTTGTCGTCGAATGCCGTCATGAAGATGATGGGCGAGCTGCCACCTTCGGCAGTGAGCCAGTGCCCGAGATCGATGCCGGACATGCCGCCCAGTTGCACGTCCAGCACCAGGCAATCGAAGGCTGGCTGTTTCGAATCGGCCAGGAAGTCTTCCGCCGACGCGTAGCTGATCGCGTGCATGCCGGCCGCCCGCAGCAGGCGACTGAGCGATCTGCAGAGACTGGGGTCATCGTCGACAACGGCGACGTAAAGGGGCGGCGGGGACATGATCAACATCGCCAGTCTGCGCACCGGCGCGCACCATGTCCACTGCCCTTAAGGGAGGGGCCTAAGCCCTGTCAGCAACCCCCGCCTGCGTGTCACCGACGCACGGTTGCAGTCATTGCTCCAACTCCTCGGCCGTCGGCACGGTAAAGAGGAAACAGGCGCCGCCGCCGGGATGGTTCTCCGCCCATAGCTTGCCGCCGTGGGCCTCGATGATCGTTCGCGAGATGGACAGGCCCATGCCCATGCCCTTGGGTTTGGTCGTGAAGAAGGGCTCGAACAGCCGCGCTGCATCGGTGGCTGCAATTCCGCGGCCACTGTCGGTCACGGCAATTTTCACCGACGCCGGGTCTTCACTCCGGGCGGTGACGACGATGCTGCGCCCCTGCCGGCTCGACTCCTCGATCGAGTCCATTCCGTTGGACACCAGGTTGAGGAGAACCTGCTGCAGGTGGATCCGGTCCCCGGCGATGCGGGGCACGTCTTCGATGATTTTCACATCCAGCTTGACCCGCCGCGCCGCCGCCTCGGGCCTGAGCAACGCGGCCACGTCCCCCAGCAATTCGTCCACGTGGAGGGGTCGCATCTGGACTTCCTGCCGTTTCAGCAGTGCCCGCATGCGGTCGATGACGGCACCCGCACGCTGATCGTCCTTGCGGATGTCGTCGATGATGGCGCGGATTTCCTCGAGGTCGGGCGACTCCTGCTGCAGGAACAGGGCGGCGGCTTCGGCGTTGCGAAGGATGGCGCCCAGTGGCTGGTTGATCTCGTGCGCCAGCGCCATGGCGAGCTCGCCTACGACGGACACCCGTCCGACGTGGGCGATTTCCTGCCGCAGCAACAGCGTTTCCTGCTCGGACAGCTTGCGCGCGGTGCAATCGATCGAAGCGCCCCGGGCGCGGATCGCCCGGCCGTGCGTGTTGAACTCCGCCTGCCCTTGCGATGCGATCCAGCGTATGCCCCCATCGGGCAGCTGGACCCGGAACTCGCCCTGATGGACTCCCGGCGAACTGGTCGTTGCGGTGACGAGCCGGCGGACGCGATCGCGGTCATCGGGATGCACCTTCTGGAGGACCTTCTCCGCCGTGATCAGCTCGGCTTGCGAAAACCCCAGCAGCTCGCGCCACTTGGTATTCGCCCAGATTTCCTCATGGGCGAGGTCCCGGCTCCAGACGCCCAGGTTCGCTGCACGGGCCGCCAGGGTCATGCGTTGTTCGCTCTCGCCAAGTTCGGCCGCCAGTTGGCGGGCATGCAGGAGATCGCGGCTCAACTCGTACGCCATCACGCCCACGATCGGCAAGAGGAACAGGCTGGTGGTGACCGGCATCGGGACGCCCAGCCAGACGATCAGCAGCGCCTGCGCGGCGCTGGCGAGAAGGCAGACGACGGTGCTGCCGCCGATGCGCAGCGCCTTGTCCCGCGCACCCTGGCGCCAGGCGGTCATCATGGCGTCGGCCACGAACAGGATGCAAAGCCACAAGCCCAGATGGGGCACGATCATCCAGGGGTTCGGCACAGCCGTCGGTATCGGGACCCGTTCGCCGAGGAAGGGCACGAAATCCAGCTGTGAAACTTCAAGAAAATTGACGTTCACGCCCGTGGTGAAATTCGGCACCAGCGAAAGCGTGCGCAGGCCGACCACGGTCCATGCCAGCCAGGCGCGGCCGGTCCCCAGGTGTGTATGGGTGAAGCCCACCATGGAAACGATCACCAGCCAGATCGGCAGGTGGCCCCACCGAAGAATGCTCGCCAGCTCGGTGGTCGTGCGCGCGTGCATCAGCATGGCCTCGCATAGCACCATGCCAGCCGTGCCCACGCACATCAGGGAGAAGAACAAGCTGGGCCGGGCCGCGCGATCGTGCAACCAGATCGGCAGGTGGATGGCCGCGAGTGTCAGGCAGGCGGCCGCGAGCATCGACCAGATGACGACGATCCAGTTCACGCGTGTACGCCTGCTTCGATCAGCATTCCATCCCTGCGGCCTCTTATATTGCGCACGAGTGTGCCCTTGGTGCTTCGGATTCGTTGTCCTGGCCTATTGACCTTTGACGGAGAGGGGATTTGCTCATCGCGGGTTGGGGCCGTGGTTCAAGACGGACATGGGACCTTGGGCCAATAGCCAGGGGCGATGCGGGACGCCAGAGTGCCGGATCGAGGCTCGCGGCCAAACGGTCGAATGACAACCCCGATCAACACAGGAAAAACCTTCATGAAGCTCGTCTCGGCTTTTGCCGCCACCCTGCTCGCGCTGCAAGCCGCACCTGCCTTGGCTCAGGTCACCGAAACCACGAAGTCTTCGCCAGGCAAGGCCACCATGGAGCGAACGCGAACCGTGACGGCTGTCGTGACCGAGGTCGATGCCGCGGCAGGCACGGTGACGCTCAAGGGCCCCGACGGACGCATCCATCCCCTGAAGGCGGGGCCGGACGTTCGCAATCTGGCGCAAGTGGCGGTCGGGCAGCGCGTGACCGTCCGTTATCTCGAGTCCCTGTCGCTGACCTTGAAAAAGGACGGCAAGGTCGTGCCCGGCGGCACCACCACCGCCGCGGGAGCGCGCACGAAAGCCGGTGAACTTCCGGGTGGCGCGATCGCCGCCCAGGCTGAAGTCACGGCCGACGTCATCGCCGTGGATGCCAAGTCGCAGATCATCACGCTCAAGGGGCCGCAACAGACGATGGACATGCGCGTGCGGGATCCCGCGCAGCTGAAGCTGATCAAGGTAGGCGACCAGGTCCACGCGGTCTATACGCAGGCCGTGGCGCTTTCCGTGGAACCCGCCCCTGCATCCAAGTGAATGCGGAGACCGCTGCCCACGCATAGAGGGAGACACCCAGCAACACGGCGACCCGCGTGGCGGCTGCGCTCGGGACATCCTTGCCGGCAGCGCTGTCCTCTATCGCAGGCCCCAGCACGATGAACATGGTCACGAGGGCATTGGCCCAGAATGACGGGGGCCAGGAGGTCGGGCGGATCCCGAACATCCTGGTCCCGGCCCACAAGGCGGCGGCCGTCAGCCACAAGACGAGCATCCACAGGTTCGGCCGCAACGTCAGGCCGAACCAGACCAGTGCCGCCATCGCAGCCCCTGCCACCGTGGAGCCCACGAGTTCGCGTCCCGCCGATCGCGCCGTGGCACCACCAGCTTGCTGGCCCAGGAGGACGGACTTCACGAGGGCGGGGACGTAAGAAGCCGGATTGATCAGCGCGAGCACGAAAACCGGCATCACGACCAGCGTGGCCTGCATCGGGTGCCACGGAGCGAGGGGCGGCGCGGCTTTCACCGGGGCGGGTGGGTCCGGAAACAAGGCATGCATCAGCCCGCTGACCACAACCCCGGCCGCGAGCCCGACACCCATGTGAACGCTCAGCACCGTGGCCATCGCCTGGTTCTGGAGGGCGGTCACCGGAATGGCCGTGCACGCGATCACCAGGATCGTGGTGAACGCATTGGCGGTCCGCTTGCCGGCGGAAAATATGGCATGCAGCAAGACGCCGGTGAGCAGGACGCCTGCCAGGGGGTAATGCTCGAGGACCGGGACCATCAGCACCCCGGCCACCAGGACGGCGGCAATGATCATCGCCGCGAGCATGCCCTTGACGAAGGGAAGGGGGGGCCCGGGCTTGGCCAACAGCACGACGGTGACGATGCAGCCCACGAACGGCAACGGGAGCGCAGAAGCGTAGGAAATGAAGGCCGACAGGCCGACGCCAACTGCCAGCCGCAACACCGCCTTGTCAGCCGCATGCATCGGGGCGTGCTCAGTACAGGTAGGAGAAGTAACTCATCGCGCCGATGAAGACCCGCGCGAGCCAGTTCATCACGGGGTAGTCCCCGGTATAGACCAGGACGTCGGCCTGGCCGCCGACGCGGACGCCACGCAATCGAGACTGCTCGGAAGCGTCGAATTCCACCGCCACCGGGAAGCGCTGCGACTGCCGCAGCCAGTCCCGGCTGTTCTCTATCTCCGGCAGGGTGCCCGGCGGAGGCGGCTTGCTGGCGCCGATCCCGGTGCCCACGCTGCGCACCCGCCCCTTGAGCACTTCTCCCGGCATCACGTCCAGCACGATGGCTGCTTCGTCGCCCGGCTTCACGTTGCCCAGGTTGTTTTCGGTCATGTCCGCGCTGATCCACAGGTCGTGGACGGCGATGAGGGTCATGGCAGCCGCTCCCGCCGAGGTGAACTGGCCGACGTCGGTGCGCAGGTCGGTCACGGAGCCGCGCGCCGGAGCAACCACCCGGGTTCGCCGCAGGTCGAGCTCCGCCTTTTCGATCGCCGCGCGGGCGCTCTGGAGCTGGGCGTTCAGTTCACCTTGTTCCCCTGCGGATTCGCGGGCCCGCCGCAAGTCGGCTTCCGCCGCCTTGACACGGCTGTATGCCTGCAGTCGGTTGGCTTGCGCGCTCTGGACCCGCCGAACCGAAAGCGCCCCCGGGTCTTCCGCAAAGATCTGTTCCAGCCGGGCCGCGTCCTGTCGCGCGAAGACTTCGCCGGCCTGCGCCGCCTGCAAGGATGCCTTGGCGGCATCCACGACCGCGGACGACGCGTTGACGGACATGCGCACCGCATCAAAGTCGGAACGGCTGCGCTGGAGCGCGATGCGGTATTGCGTCGGGTCGATGTCGAACAATGGCTGGCCCGGCTGCACTTCGTCGTTGTTCTTCACGTAAACCTTGAGCACCGTACCTGAGACCTCGGCTGCAACCGGGACGACAAAGGCTTGGATCCGGGCCTGGGTGCTGTAGGGGGTGAGGCGGTCGGAGACGAAATACCAGGTCAGGCTGGCGAGGATCAGCACGAGCACGAGGATGGCGCCCCGGCGGCTGCCTCCACCGGGGGCGGGCGCGGGGTTCTGGGTCTTCGTCATGGTTGTCGATCCGGTATCGCAGGTTGCGCATCATCGGCGGCTGGCAGTGGCTCGGCCAGCAGGCCTTTCCAGTTGCTGCGCTTTTCCATCGTCTCGCGGGTCGCATCGTCGATGGCCGGGCGGTTGCGTCCCGGCTCCCAGCCGCCCCCCATGGCCTTGTACAAGGCCACCAGGTTCTGCGTCAGGTTGCCGCGCGTGGTGACCAGCAGGTCCTGCTGGCCGAAGAGCACACGCTGGGCGTCCAGCACGCGCGAGAAGTCGGCCAGCCCTTCCCGGTACTGGATGGTCGCGATGTCGAGCGATCGCTGCGCCGCTTTCACGGCGTCCGCAAGCAAGGGGACCTGTTCACCGGTCTTGACGAAACCGACGGCCGCATCGTCCACCTCGCGCGCCGCGCGCAGCAATGTGTCCTGGTACTGTTCATACAACTGCTGGAACCGTGCGTCCTGCACCAGCACCGCATTGGCGAGGCGTCCGTAGTCGAACACGTTCCAGACCAGGCTTGGCCCCGCGCCCCAGGTGAGCGTCCGGGGCGAGCCATTCAGCGAAGTCGCGGACAAACCAACGGAACCCAGCAGCGAAATGGAGGGATAGAGATCGGCGGCGCTGACGCCGATCAGTGCGGACTGGCCGGCCAACTGCAGTTCCGCCGCGCGGACATCCGGACGACGGCGCAACAGTTCGGCCGGGACATCGACGATGACATCGAGTGTGGCCTGCGGAATCTCGCTGGTGCCCGCGTTCATTTCGACCAGGGGGCCGGGAGTCCTGGCCAGCAAGGTGCCCAGCGCGTTCTGCGCCTGGCGCAGCACCGCCTCGAGTTGCGGAATCGTGGCCAGCGTGCCGAGGTATTGCGCATTCGCCTGCTGGACGTCGAGTTCGGATTCGGTGCCCCCTCGGAACAGGCTCTGGGCGATGTCCAGGCTCCTCTTCTGGAGTTCAGCGTTCTTCCGGGCGATCACCACGCGCGCCTCGAGCGTCCGGATCGAGCAGTACAGGCTGGCAACCTGCGCGGCCATCAGGACCTGCAGGTCGTCGTACCTGGCGATGCTGGCGAAATATCCGGCATCGGCGGCTTCGATGCCGCGCCTGAATTTGCCCCAGAAATCGATTTCCCAGCCGACCTGGAACGCGGCCCCGAGGGTCACCGCGGTGAAGTCGGGCCCGCCGAAGCGCTGCTCGCCGCCCCGCAGCAATTGCGCGCTGGCCTGCTGCACCTGCGGAAAGCGCGCGCTTCCGGCAATCCCGAGCTGGGCCCTCGCTTCCATGATGCGGAGCCCGGCGATGCGCACATTCGGGTTGGCCTGCTGCGCCTCGAGCACCAGGCGATCCAGCACGGGGTCCCCCAGGTTCCGCCACCACTCCGGGTAGGGTGCGCTGCGCGGGCCGCCTGTCGCCGGTGGCAGCGACTGCAGCGATCCGCCGCTCCACGCGTCCAGCCAGGACGAGCGCGGCCGCTCGAAGTCCGGGCCCACCGTCGTGCACGCGCCCAGCAGGACGGCCGTTGCAGCGGTCGCCGCGCGGCAGAACGATGGGATCGCCGGGATGCGGCAAATCCATCCCGCCCGGTGCTCGCAATTCACGCGACCCAAGCGGGGGAAGCGGACGATCGGCCCGCGACCTGGACTCTGGCGCGATGCTGGAAGAGGGCCCGAACCTTGTCCCAGAAGTCGCCCCCCAACAGGAACAATCCGACCAGCACCAAGGCTTCCAGCGCCAGTTCCTGCAGGAACCCGTAGACGCTGCCTGGCGCGCCGGTGATGTACGGAGCAATCCAGGTCATCAGCATGGGCACCATGAACAGCACGAGCCCGAGCCGGTAGCGCCCGCGGCTGACCTGCCGGGGCGGCCCGAACCTGCGCAGCGCGCCAAAGACGAGCTGCTTGAGGTAGTTGAAGCCCGACTTCCCCATGACCGCGACGGCGCCGATCAGCAGGACCTTGTTGGCAATGAAGATGCCGCCGGTCAGGCTGGCGATCTTCCCCGTGCTCCACCCGGCATTCGAGGCCAGGGGGATGAGTCCCCAGGAAAGCACCGTGCACATCAGCATGGCGACTCCCACATAGAACCGCCATCCCACCAGCACGGGCTCCGCGTGCAGGGTGCCTTTCGACGGATCGGGCGTGACGCGTGCGTCGTGCACGAACAATGCATGCAGCTTGTCCCAGAATTCTCCACCGAGCACGAACAGGCCGATGAGCACGACCGCATCGGCAAAGGCGCCCAGCGGGACGCGGAGGTCCGCGATCGTGGGGAACCTGGGTGACAGCAGCGGCTCCGTCCAGCTCAGGAGAAGAGCGATGAAAACGAGCACGACTCCGATTCGGTAGCGTGTCAGGCCCACGGCAGCGGGAGGCGAATCCTGCCTGCCGACCCGGCGCTTGATGAACGCGAACGCCGGCTGGCCGACGAGGCCGACCACGATCAGCATCATCGCCATCGGCAGGCCGAACAGCATCAGCCCGGCCAGCGGTCCGCGTACTTCGCGCGGCAGGTCCATGGCCAGGACCACGGGCACCAGCAACGGCGACAGCATTGCCACGATGAGCAGGACCAGGGCCGTCTTCGTCTTCCAGTCTCCGGATACGGGCGGCTGCTCCTGGAAAGTTCGTTCGCTCATGGTGCCACTCCAGTTGCTCCGATTGCCGTCGCGGACCCCCTTTCTAGCGGCCTCCCGGCGACTTAGATATCGGACCTTGGTCCCATCACTTGGCCGAGCCCTCCAGGTGGGTGTGCAGGATCCGCCGCACCTCCTCGATGGTTTCCGGCAAGGACTGGGCCGAGTGGCCGGAGCGGACCACGAGCTCGGACTCGACCCCTGCGAGGTGCGCGCTGCGGTAGGCGACCACGCCGTCATTCAGCCCGTCCGGTGGCCCGGTTCCGCGCACCGCGATGATCGAATGGGCCCGGACATGCGCCGCGATCTGCAGGTCCGCCAGGGTGCGGATGAAATCGGTGTCCGGATTCATGTTGTCGACGGAGGTGAGCTGTCCCGCCCCAGGACGGAACGACACCGGCAGGTCCAGGAAAGCCTGGGTGCTCCGGACCAGGCGGCCCGGCATCGTGATCAGGCGGCGCATGATCGTCGGCATCCACCCGACCGCGCGAAAGCTGCCTTGGTGCGGCGTGGCGATGAATACCAGCCGCGCGACATCATTCAGCGGCTCGAAGAACATGCCCTCGCGGAACAGATTCTTCGCGTCCGCCGGAGCCTCGAATTTGTCGAACGGCACGTCCGTCACGTTGTCCCAGAACCGGGTGCCGCTGCTCACGGCCATCAGCTTTGCAAGCAGGCCACCCTGGCTGTGGCCGATCACCACGATGCGTCGAAGCGCGGGATCGGCGCGGCGAGGATCGAGTTCTTCGATCGCCGATTGCAGCTCGCGTCTCAACAGGGACGCGGAATAGAGCACGGGTTGTCCGGTGCCGTACTGGAACAGCCAGAACTCGTAACGGTCCCGCAGTGCACTGTCGTTCGCGAGCTCGTTGTACATCTCGGCCCACCTTGCCGGGCTCGACGCCGTGCCATGCACCAGGACCACCGGGATGCGGCCCGGCCGATGCGGCTGCAGCATGAGCAGGCCCCCGCCCTCCGCCGCAATCTCGGCGGACCTCCTGAACCCGGAAATCTCCGAGTTCCACACGTCCGCCCCCTCCAGCTGGTAGGCGATGGCCGCGGTCGAATCGAGTTCCAGCGGCACATCGCGACCGGCCACGCGCAGCGATGTGGCCTGGTCGGACGTGTACACCTCCAGGCGCGCATCGAGCTTGCCGGCGAGAAGGCGGCTCAGCGGGTCCGGAATACGCAGGAAGACGGTCACCGGTACCTTCGTGCTGGCGGGAATGCGGCGGTGTGCGGCCGCGGCGCCCGTGTCCGTGCCGCTGCGTTCGATTTCGGCGGCAAGCGGCATGCCGATGCCCGGCTGCCGGTAGCGGTTGCGCAATCCGCGCACGCGAAAGCTTGCCAGGGGCACGAAGCGGCTGAACCGATACCCTGCCCATTGAAGCTGCGCCGGATCGAGCTCGACGCGCAACTCACCGAAAGGCAGCTGATGCGTGGCCGAACCCACGACCACTTGCCGGCCATCGTCGGACGCGAACCCGCCGGCAAGGCTCTGGTTGTAGAAGTCCATGGCAAGGCGTCCGCGCGGATCGACCGGCGACACCACCGACTCCGGGTCCGCAAGGAATGCGTAGGCGAAGACCGCCGACGCCAGGTAGTAATCGCGGCGGTCCGATTCCCTGGCGATCAGGAAGGACAGCTCTGCCAATGCGAAAAGACGCTCCGGCGTGGGTTGCTTGCGCAGCAGCGTGTACAGCACGTCGAGCGCTTCCTTCGGGCTGTCGCGGTGCATGGCGGCCAGCGCATTGCGGTGCAAGACCTGTTTCGACCATTCGCTGGCTTCACTGCCGGACAGGGCGCTGGCTGTCACGGAGCGGTGGACTTCCTGCGGGCTCGCCCGGGTGACCCCGACCGGCGTGGCACAGCCGGCAAGCAGCCATGCCGCGGCGAGGACGAGTGCGACTGCTTTCATCTGGCCGCCATCCCCGGCAGCCCGTGGCGGATCCGGCGCGAAAAGTCCGGGGCGGTATCCGCGGCGCGCGCGGCTTCGTTGACGTGCGAAGCCCGCATCAGGTCGCTGAAGGGCAGGCTGGTGTCGAGCCGGCCCTCGTCATAGGCGTACTCCGGCGCATACCCCGAAGCAAGAGCCTTCCAGGAGTACACGGGAGCATCGGGATTGGCGCGAGCGTGAAGCAGGATGCGGGTGGTGCAGTTCGTCAGCAGCGTGTTGTAGAACTCCGGCGCGTCGCGCAAGGCATTGATGGCCGCGACATAGTCGAGGAAGAATCGGCGCGCGTTCTCGACCGGTGCCTGCAACCTCAGGAGGTAGACGTCTTCCGGCGGGTCCTTGCGGTAGTTGGTGCGCAGACGGATCAGGTCCCGTTCGTCGCCAACCACGTACACGAGCTCGTACTGGCGGAAGAATCCGCCGAGCGTCGAGTAGCCTTCGGTTCGCTCCCTGCGCGCTTCGATCGATACCGCGAGGTACGCGTCACCGAAGCCGAAAGTGACGAACAGGTGCGCTATGGCGGGGCCCATCCAGTAGACGGAGACGAGATCCACGCTCTCCAGCTTGCGCAGGTCGAAGCTGCGGTCGTAGTAGCGCGCGTCGAAGACGGTTTCACTGCGGTAATCGAAGTTCCGGATGTTGTGGACGGTGACCACGTCGCCGTCGACGGTTGCGTGCGCCAGCCGGGCGACCTCGGGCGCCCACTCGCGGTCATTGGAAGGGCGGATGCCGCTCCACCATCCGAGCAGGGCGACGAACAGCGCACCCGCGACCAGCAGGCCGTGCCGCCGACGCCCCGGGACGAAGAACATCCAGCAAGACGCAAGAGCCACGACGCCGGCGGTGATCGCCATCGCCTGGCGCGTCGCCGGCCCGCCCGGACCGGCGAAATGGAGCAGCCCGGCACCCCATGCACCTGCGCACAGGATCGCAGCCGCGGTGATACCGACGCAGGCTGCACGTCCAGTCTTGCGAACGAAAGACTTCCTGGTCACGCTCATGAACGCACGGTCACCTTCCGCTTTGGACCGGCTCATTTCAGGGCCTGGGGGTACCCTGCGCTATAGGACCTTGGTCCACTGTGCAAGCCGGCGCGCCCACTTCACCATCCCCTCGACCAGACTTCCAGGGTGCACGTCATGATCCGATCGAGTCCCAGCTTGCTAGCCATCGTGGCTCTCGCCTGCCTAGCGTTGGCGGTGCCCCCTCGCATGGTGCTTGCGCAAGTGCCCGCGAGTCCGCCTGCGGCTGCGCCGGCCACGGGCGCCAAGGTTTACTCCGCAGCGGAGCTCGAGAAGCTGGTGGGGCCGTTCGCCCTCTATCCCGACGACCTCGTGGCGATAATCCTGCCGTCGTCGACCTTCCCGCTGCAGATCGTGCAGGCGGACCGGTTCCTCGAGAAACGCAAGACCAACCCCAAGCTTCCCATCGATGACGGCTGGGACGACGCCGTCAAGTCGCTGGTGAACTACCCCGAGGTCATCAAGAAGATGAGCGCCGACCTCGACTGGACCGAGAGCCTCGGCGAGGCCGTCGTCGCCAACAACGCCGCCGTCATGGACGCCGTGCAGGCCTTCCGCCGCAGGGCGCAAGGGGCCGGCAGCCTGAAGTCGGACACGCACCAGACGATCGTGGTGGAAAAGGAAGTCATCAAGATCCAGCCGACGGATCCGCAGGTGGTCTACGTCCCCCAATACAACCCCGAGCAGGTGGTGGTGTATGGCTCGCCCTACTACTACCCGTACTCGGCCCCGTATCCGGCGTACTGGTATCCCTATGCGCCGGGCGCGGCACTGGCTGCCGGCGTCATCTGGGGCGCCGCGATCGGTGCGATCTGGGGCGGCGGCCGCTACGGCGCCAACTACGGCGGCGGCAACAACAACATCACGATCAATCGCGGCAACAACAACATCAACACCGGCAACATCGGCAGCGGCAACCGCGGCGGTGGCAACTCCACCTGGAAATCGTCCAAGCAGCCCGGCCAGGTGTCGAGCGTGGGCAACCGGCAGCAGGGCGGCGGCGGCCGCGTGGGTGATGCGGGCGGCGGCCGCGGGGGCGATGTGGGCGGTGGCGGCAGGGGTGGCGGTGGCGGGGCTGGCATCGGTTCCGGCGGTGGTGCCGGCGGCGGAGTGGGTGGCGGTGGCAACCGCGCTGCGGCATCGTCGCGCCCGTCGGGCGGCGGCGGAGGCGGCGATGCCTTCGGCGGCATGGACTCGGGCGCCGGCGCCAATCGCGCCAGTTCGCGCGGGAGTGAAAGCCGCGCTTCGTCGAGTGGCGGAGCGCGCGCATCGCAGGGCGGTGGCGGCGGCGGCGGCGCTCGCGCCAGCGGAGGCTACAGCGGCGGTGGCGGCGGCGCCCGCGCCGGCGGAGGCTACGGCGGCGGAGGCGGCGGCCGCGGGGGCGGTGGCGGTGGACGCGGCGGCGGCGGAGGCAGGAGGTAATCATGAAAACCATCCAGGTTCGAACCATCAAGGGGATGCTGCTCGCTTGCATCCTGTCCGCGGCCTCCTGGCAGGCCGTTGCCCAGACAACGGGCGCCCAGCGCACGTTCGATTCGGCCGATGCAGCCGCCAAGGCGCTGGTCGCCGCGGCGGAAGCCAACGACGAGGCGGCGCTGGCCCAGATCTTCGGGCCGAAGCACGACAGCATCGCGTCCGAGGACAAGGTGCAGGGCCGCGAGAACCGCGCGCGATTCGCGCGGGCCGCCAAGGAGTACCTGCTGCTGCGTCCCGAGACGGATGGCCGGGTCACCTTGCTGGTCGGCACCGAGGCCTGGCCCTTGCCGATTCCGCTGGTGCAAAGCTCGGGCGCCTGGCGCTTCGACACCGCCGCGGGCGCCGAGGAAATCATCAATCGGCGCATCGGCGAAAACGAACTGGGTGCCATCGAGGTGCTGCAGTTCTACGGCGCCGCGCAGCTCCAGTACGCATCGAAGCCGCGTGACGGCAGCAACGTCCGGGCCTTCGCGCAGCGCCTCGCCAGTTCGGCCGGCCGGAAGGACGGCCTGTACTGGGAAGCGGACGCCGCGAAGGGCGACGAACCCAGCCCGATCGGCCCGATGCTCAAGGATGACGCCGCGGACCGCACGCCTGGCGAGGCCTATCGCGGCTACCGCTACCGGGTGCTCAAGGGACAGGGCCCCGCTGCGCCGGGGGGAGCCTACAGCTACGTGATCAACGGGCGCATGGTTGCCGGCTACGCACTGATAGCCTACCCCGCGCGGTATGGCCGTACCGGTGTCAAGACCTTCATCGTCAACCACTACGGGGTCGTGTACGAAAAGGATCTTGGACCGAAGACGCAGCAGGTGGCCGGGGCCATCACGACCTACAACCCGGACAAGACCTGGTCGCCGGTGACAGACTGACGATGCGGCTGGCGCGCGGCCTGTTGCTCTGCGCGGCTGCCCTGCTCGCCGCGCCAGTGCACGCTGGCGAGACCTTCAAGGCCGTCAAGGCGCGCGGCACCTTGCGGTGCGGGGTCAGTGAAGGCATTGCAGGCTTTTCGTCGCGTGATGCGACGGGGCGCTGGGTGGGCATGGACGCGGAGTTCTGCCGCGCCGTGGCGGCCGCAGCGCTCGGGAGCGGTGAAAAGGTCAGTTTCATCCCGCTGACGGCGTCCAGGCGATTTCCTGCCTTGCAGGCCGGTTCCATCGACATCCTGGTGCGCCAGACCACGTGGACCCTCGCGCGTGAAAGCGGCCTCAAGGTTCGCTTTGCGGGAATCCTGCTGTACGACGGGCAAGGCTTCATGGTCCCCGGAAAGAGCGCTGTCAGCTCCGTCGCCGCTCTGGACGGATCGACCGTGTGCGTGGAGAAGGGGACCACCCACGCCGACAACCTGGCCGAGTATTTCGCCACGAACGGATGGCGCGTCAGCCCCCTCGTGCTCGAATCGTCGGCCGAACTCGCGGCTGCCTTCCGCGGGGGCCGCTGCCAGGCCTACAGCTCGGACGTGTCGCAGCTGTCGTCGCTGCGCGCCTCGACCCCGGGCGGAGCGCAGGACTACGTCATCCTGAAAGATCGCATTTCGAAGGAGCCGATCGGTCCGGTCGTGCGAGCAGGCGATGAAGAGTGGCTCACGCTCGTGCGCTGGGTGCTCTTCATGCTGGTCGCAGCAGAGGAGCAGGGCATCACGGGTGCGAACGCCGCCAACCGGATGTCGACCCCGGCCGCGATCCGGGCCATCGGTGCGGCCGACGAGTTCAGCCAGTCGCTCGGCGTGGAACGAGGCTGGGCCCTCAGGGCGGTGCAGAGCGGCGGCAACTATGGCGAGATCTTCGAGCGCAGCCTGGGCGGGGGCAGTCCCTTGAAGCTGGAGCGCGGCCCGAACCGCCCCTGGACGCAGGGCGGGCTGATGTACGCGCCACCCATCCGATAAGCGAGACACCTGGCTTGAGCGACCTGCACATCTACGTCACGCTGGGAGTGTTCGCGACGGTCATCCTCGCGATCGCGTTCGACGTCGTCGACATGGCGCTGGCGGCGATGCTCGGGGTCAGTTGCCTGGTGGTGTTCGGTATCCTGAACGAGGCCGACATCGTGTCCGCCATGCGCGTTGCCGGCGGGCCCTTGCTGCTTCTCTTCGGCGGCATGGTGGTCGCGCGCGTCCTGAGCACGACGGGGGTCTTCGAACGCGTTGGCAACGTGTACTTGCGCGCCACGAAGGGCAGCGGAAAGCGGTTCCTGCTGCTGCTGTTCCTGCTGGTTGCGCCGCTGTGCGCCTTGCTGCCCAATGCCACGACCGTCGTCCTGCTCGCGCCCATCATCATCCGCGTGGCCAAGGCGCTCGACATCGACTTCGTGCCGGCGATGGTCCTGGCAGCGATCATCAGCAACTCCGCCGGCCTGCTGACGCTCGTCGGGGACCCCGCGACATTCCTCGTCGGCAGTTCGATCGGCATGAGTTTTGGCGAGTACCTGCGCAAGGTGAGCCTCGGCGGGGTGGCGGCCGTGCTGGTACCGCTCGCGCTGGTGCCCGTCCTGATGCCGGATCTGTGGCGCATGCGGCGTCCGCTGCCGCCGGCCGAGGCCGCTCCGCCGATCAAGCATCCCTGGTTCGCGGCGGCGTCGCTTGCCGTGCTCGCGGCCATGGTGGTCCTGTTCGTGGTCGGCGAAGAGCTGCCAACGCGCATCGTGCCGCCCGCCGTAGCGGTGATCGGCGCGTCGCTCGCGCTGCTGGTCGCCTTCACGGCCAAGCTGGAACCGCTCGACAACATCCTGGGCGACATCGACTGGAAGACGCTGGTGTTCCTGGCGGGCATCTTTTGCCTGGTGGAAGCGTTTGCCAAGACGGGCCTGCTCCAGATCATGGCGCTTCAGCTGCATGCATGGTTCGGCTCGCAGCTCATGCAAGTGGCAATGATGATGATCCTGGGCATCGGGCTCCTGTCAAGCCTGCTGGCCAATGTGCCGGTCGTTGCCGGATCGCTGGTCATGATCAAGGGCTACCTCGTGGCTGCAGCCGTGGTGCCTGAAATGGCGCTGGCGCCCGAGTTCACCGCCTGGCCGGCGCAGACGTTGCCTGTGTTCATCGCCATGATGTTCGGCGCCACGCTGGGCGGCAACGCGACCCTGATTGGCGCATCGGCCAACGTCGTGGCGGCGGGAGCGTGCGCCGCGAACGGGCGCAGGTTGACGTTCGCCAGGTTCCTGCGGTACGGACTCCCCATCATGGCCTGCCAGCTGGCGGTGTCCGCCGGCTATGTCTACTTGCTGGGCAGGTTCGCCTTCAAGGCGTAGCCGGCCTCGAAGCTGCCGGCGCCTCGGGTTTCGCTATCGCCCTCTGGATCGCATCCAGGAGCATCGTTTCATCCACGGGTTTGCGCAGGTAGGCCGTGGCGCCATACGCGAGCGTCTGGCGCCGGATCTCCGGCGTGTCGTCGCCCGTGATGATCACCACGGGCACGCCCGGGCGTGATGCGAGCAACGCTCTCTGCACGTCGACGCCCGTCATGTGCGGCATGCGCAAGTCGAGAACGACGCAACATGGAGAGCAGTCGGCAAGGGACCCCAGGAATTCGCTTCCGGAACCGAAGGTCCTGACCTGGAAGCCGGCGGAGCGCACCAGCCGTCCGAGCGCCTGGCGCACCGACTCCTCGTCATCGACGATGGCTACGAGGGCCGAGGCGGTGTGCATCCATGGAGAAGGTAGGCCCTGGCCGTGCAATAGCCAATGGGACCTTGGTCTTATCGAAGTTCGCTTCCCACCCGGCCGCGTTCCATCAGTCGGACCAGCTCGGCAACGGACCTGACGCGCATCTTCTCCATGACGCGGGCACGGTGCACCTTGACGGTCTTCTCCGCAGTGCCCAGATACCCCGCGATCTGCTTGTTCATGCGACCCTGGGCGACGTGGGCCAGCACCTCCTTCTCCCGCGGCGTCAGGGTCGCCATGCGTGCGGTTGCCAGGTCTTGCTGCACCTGCAAGGCGCGCAGCGTGGCGTCTTGCTCGATCGCGCGCGCAACCGCGGAGAACAGGAGTTCCGCGTCCACCGGCTTGGTCAGGAAGTCGACAGCGCCCCGTCGCATGGCGTCAGCGCACATGGGAACGTCTGCGCACCCCGAGAGAAAGACGATCGACACCGCGTGCGCACCTTCCTGCAAGCGGTGGGCAAGTCCGACGCCGTCGAGCCCGGGCAGGGCGACATCGAGCACAAGGCATGCATTCACGTCAGGGTTGTATGCGGCGAGGAAATCTTCGGCGCAGGAATGGGCCTGGACTTGATAGCAGCCAGTCGCGCCGAGCAGCCGTGCCAGCGCCACCCGCACGTGGAGGTCGTCATCGACCACGTGCACCGTCGGCAACTCCGCCTCGGTTGCTCGCAAGGACACGGGCTGCGGGCTTCGAAATTCGAACTGATGCGTGTTGTTCACTGGTTCCCCTCTTGCAGGCGTGCAGGTGCGCCCAAAGTTCCGCCCGAAGTGTAGGACGCCGAAAAACCGGCAGCCACAGCCCCTTCGGGCAGGTTCCCTGGTCGCCGCCTGAACCGTGAGCATGGAAAAAGGGGCCGGGTCATTTCGACCGGGCCCCTTGATTTTCCTTTGGAATCAACGACTTGTCTTGGCGCGCCTACAGCAGGCGGTCCGGAATCAACACCATCTTGCCCAGCGTCTGACGGGATTCCATCGCGGCATGCGCTTCGGCGGCACGACTCAGCGGCCAGCGCGTGGGTGCGGGTGACTTCAGTTTGCCCCGTGCCATCAGGTCGATCGCCTCGTTCATCAGCCGGCGCCGCGTTCCGTGCTGATCGTCCAGCGTGTGGATGGAATAGACGCGGACGCCGAGGCTTCGGCCCAGGCGCTGGCGCAGTGCGCCATAGAAGTCGGCATCCGGCATGAACCCTCCGAGATGGCTGTAGGAGAGCAGGGTCCCCAGCGGGGCGAGCAGGTCCAGGTTGCGAATCATGTCCGGCCCCGCCAGCGAATACACGACGTCGACGCCTCGTCCATTGGTGAGCTGCATCACTTCGGACGGCAGGTCTTCGCTTCGCAGCAGGACTTCGGCGATCCCCGCGGTGCGCACGAAAGCCGCCTTCTCGCGCGTGCTCACGATGCCGATGCAGTCTATCCCTCCTGCTGCGGCGAGTTGGGTGATGGCCAGCCCCACGCCGCCGGAGGCGCCATAGACCGCGACGGCGCGCGGCCGCCGGACACCTGACTCGTACAGCAGGGCCCCTGCCAGCTGGTAATTCGGCAGGCTCACGGCGTCGGTGAAGGCGATGCCGGGCGGCAGCACGAACAGGGCGTCCGCCGGCACCGCGATCGCGTCGGCGTAGCAGCCGCCGCGCACGGGCAACTCGCGCGAGCTGACGAGCACGTGCTGTCCTGGCCGGATGCCGTCCACCCGCGCGCCGATTGCGACAACGACGCCGGCCATTTCGTTGCCTGGAACGGCCGGCAATGGCGGCATCCACTTGTATTCGCCGCGCCGGATCATCAGGTCGGCGCTGCTGACGCCGATGGCCCGCGCCTGGACCACCACCTCGTGATCGCGAGCGATGGGCATCGGGTGCGACGCCGGCTGCAGGGCGGCCGGCCCTCCCGGCGCGGCGACCTGCATCACCAGGATCGTGGGCGGGCCCATCAGGAGCTACTCGGCCTTGACGCCGAGGCGCTTGAGGAGGTCGGACATGGCGAGCAGGTCGCGATTGAATTCGGCGGTGAACTGCTGCACGGATTGCGGTATGGCCTGGGCGCCCTGTTCCTGGAGCCACTTCTGCGCCGCAGCGGACTTCTGGAAATCCGCAACGCCCGCGTTGATCTTCTGGACGGTCTCGGGCGCCGTCTTCGCGGGCGCGAACAGGCCATACCAGCTGGAGATATTCATGTCCTTCAGCCCGAGCTCCGCGAAGGTCGGCAGGTCCGGGCTGAGCGGTGAACGCGTCGGCGACGCCACCGCGATCGCCTTCAGCCGGCCGTCGGCGAGCAAGGCCGACACCGTTTGCGGGCTGGCGAAGGTCATGTCGATGCGGCCCGCCTGCATGTCCGTCAACACGGGCGCAAGGCCCTTGTAGGGAACATGGATCATCCTGGTGCCGCTGGCGCGCATGAACATCTCGCCGGCGATGTGCGGAATGCCGCCATTGCCGGCCGAACCGAACGAGTACTTGCCCGGATCCTTGTTCAGCAATGCGATGACCTCGCCATAGGTCCTGGCGGGAAAGTGCCTGGCAACGGCAAGCAAGGTCGGCTGCTCGTTGACCTTGGCCACCGGCAGGATGTCGGTCGCGGTGTCGAATGGCAGCTTCTCGTACAAGGCTGGATTCACGACGATGGCGCGCGTGGCGATCAGCAGCGTGTGGCCGTCCGCCGGGGCGCGCGCCAACGCGGCCGCGGCAATGGTCCCGCCTGCGCCTGGCCGGTGGTCCACCACCACGGGAACGTTCCAGATGCTGGTGAGGTGCTGTCCCAGGCGCCGGGCGGCGTCGTCCAGCGGTCCGCCAGGAGCAGATGCAACCAGGATCGTGACGGCTTTGGCGGGATACGCAGGCGTGGCCGCGAAGGCGGGAAAGGCCAGGGCCCCCGCAGCCACCAGCATCAGCATTCGTTTCGAGGGGTTCATCCTGGTCTCCTGTTCTCGTTCTTGCCCGGTGCGTGTCAGTTGCCGTGCCAGACGGTGCCGAAGGTCACCCCCAGGTTGGCAAAGTTCGTGATCATCTGTTCGCCGTATTCCTTGCGCACCTTCTCGGCGAATCTGGGCGCATAGAGCAGGTCGTTGAAGGCATCCTTGATGCCGCCTTGCATGATCGCCATGATCAGCGCGTTGCCGTCGCTCACGTTGGTGACCTCGCGGAACACGCGCGGCGGCACCGCGATGAAGTCGTAGGGTTCCAGGATGGTCTCGTACTGTCCTTCGTTGCCCCACGCCACCTTGTACCGGCCGGTCAGGCAGATGAAGCATTCGACCGTCTTCATGTGCGCATGCAGGCGCGGGCCATGCCCCGGCGGGTTGTCGAGGATCGAAACCTCGACACCGGGTTCGCCGGAGACGGCCGGGATGGCATTCTTGCGCTTGTTCCCGGGAGGGGACATCAGCTTGAAGACGCTGTGCGCGGCCAGCTGCGCATACAGTTCTCCAGGAACGCCCACGTCGTTGGCCGCGCTGTAATTGCGCTTGGTCGGTGTGAGGTTCTTGAAGCGCGCAATGCGCGTTTCCATCTCCTCGGGCGTCGGCTCGAGGGTTTCCAGTGTCAGGGTGTGGTTCTCGCTCATGGGCTCTCCTTCGTCGGTCGCCGCATGATGCGTGCCGATGGTCGACGACGCCATGCTCGCAGCGCGAATTCCCGTCATAGACAAAGTGAATAGCAGGAGCTATCCTGAAGGCCGGCTGTCCCCTGGCTTCCTCTGTCACGAACCATCGATATTCGTATTAACCCTAGCATGTTGCCGCCCCCCCTGCGCCTCGATGTGCATCGCGACGGACAGCGTGTCCCGGCGGCCGCATGGCTACCTGGCCGGCCCAAGGCACTGGTCCTCGCCGGCCATGGGGGCAGCGGACACAAGGAAGCCCCTGGCATGCAGGCCATCGCAAGTGCGTTCCACGACCGTGGCATTGCCGTGCTTGCGATCGACGGACCCGTGCATGGCGAGCGTCGCCCGGACGGGTCCGTGGACCCTGCCGTCGCCAAGGCGGCCTTCCGCGACGCCTGGCGTCAAGGGACCGGCCGCGAGTCGATGGCGCAGGATTTTTCATGCGCTCTGGATGCGCTTTGCGCGCGGGAGGGTCTGCACGGCTTGCCCATGGGCTACGTCGGCGTTTCGATGGGGACCGCCTATGGCATTCCCTTGCTGGCCGCGGAGCCCCGGATCTCCGTCGCGGCGATCGGACTCTGGAGTGCCGCCTACCCGGCGAGCGCGCACCTCCTGGAGCACGCGCGGCGCATCCGGTGCCGGGTCTGGTTCACGCAGCAATGGCACGACGAGATCATCGACAGGGCCGGGGCCGCCGACCTGTTCGATGCCATCGGGTCGAACGACAAGCGCCTGGTCGCCTATCCGGGCGGTCATCGCGAACTCGACGGGGAACGGCTCGCCGATGCGGTGCGGTTCGTGGCCGAAAGCCTGGTGCGTGCCTAGCAACATCGACCTGCACCTGCTGCGCTGCTTTCAGGCGCTCCTGGCCGAACAGCATGTCAGCCGCGCGGCGCGCCACATCGGCATCGCCCAGCCGTCGATGAGCCACGCGCTGGGGCGATTGCGTGCCGTCTTCGACGATCCGCTGTTCGTCAATGCGCACGGCACCATGGTGCCTACGGCGCGCGCGCGCTCGCTGGCGGCACGGGTCGACGAGGTCGTGGGCAAGGCGGAGCTTCTGCTGGCCAGCACCGACCGGTTCGACCCGCGCACCGCGACGCTCGATTTCTCCGTGATGGCCGCGGAGTATGTCGAGTACGTCATGCTGCCCCCGCTGATGGAGCGCTTGCGCTCGGAAGCGCCTGGGATCCGCCTGCGTTTCCGGAATGCGGACCGTGAACGCGCATTCGACCTGATGGAAAGGGGCGAAGTGGACTTCCGCCTTGCGTGGTGGGCCGAGCCGGCCAGCACGTTGCGGTTCAAGGCCCTGTTCAACGACAGTTTCGTTTGCGTCGCGCGGCGCGGCCATCCTGCCGTGCGTAGCGGCAGCATCTCGGAAGCTGCTTTTGTCGACGCCGACCATGTGGTCGTCCAGCGCACGCGCAGCGGCTTGTCCTATGAGGCGCTGGAGTTAGCGTTCGCGCGGCGCAACCACACCAGAAAAGTCGTACTGCATGTCCAGGACGCCTTGAGCCTGTGCAACGTCGTCAGCCAGTCGGACTTGCTGGCGGCATTGCCGGAGCGCTTCGCCAAGCGACTCGGGCCGGTCTTCGGCCTGCAGGTGCTTGCGATTCCACTGTCGGTCGGGATGGCACGGCAATCGCTCTACTGGCACGAGCGTACGCACAAGCTTGCCAGCCATAAGTGGGTCAGGGAGCTGCTGACCTCCGTGGCAGCCTCCGTGTGAGGGCGAGGGCGGCGTTCATCGCCGTATCTCGTTCTTATGGCTGAGGTTGGGGGATGACGAGGCGAAAACCCCGAGCCGGGCGTTCCATGGCGGCCCGGGACCCCCAAGAGAAAAGGGTTTGCTGCCATTTTCATAGCAGCAAACCCTCTTGGAATTTGGCTCCCCGACCTGGGCTCGAACCAGGGACCTACGGATTAACAGTCCGGCGCTCTACCAACTGAGCTATCGGGGAACAGCCTTCAATTATAGCGTGGCTTTCCAGCGGTTCCTGGAGCGCGTCCACGCGACAGCAATGTGTCAGTCGAACACGGGCGACTCGACGCCCAGCACCTTGTGCAGCTTGGGGCTGGTGGTCGTGTACTGGAGGTGGATCTTGCCCTTCTCGGGGAAGATGATGGGCGCGGCGCCGAAGGCGGCCAGCGCGCATTCGTGGAACCCCGACAGGATCAGCTTCTTCTTGCCCGGGTAGGTATTGATGTCGCCCACCGCAAAGATGCCCGGCACGCTGGTCGCAAACTTCTCCGTGTCCACTTTGAGCTGCTTGCGCTCGATGTCCAGCCCCCAGTCGGCGATGGGGCCGAGCTTGGGCGACAGGCCGAAGAACACCAGCAGCATGTCCAGCGGGACGACGCGCGTCACGCCATCGGAGCCCGTGACCTTGACGCCCGTGAGCCGGCCGGACTTTTCTTCGTAGCCGGTGATCTGGCCGACGATGAACTGCATCTCCAGCTGCTCGCACAGCTCGCGCAGGCGCGCCACCGAGGCGGGCGCTGCCCGGAAGCCGTCGCGCCGGTGGATCAGGATGACGCTTTCGGCCTTGTGCGGGTTGCCGTCCGCATTGCCCGCCGCGAAGTTCAGCGCCCAATCCAGCGCGGAGTCGCCGCCGCCCACGATCACCAGGTTCCTGCCGGCGAATTCAGCGGGATTGCGCACCCGATAGTGCAGTTGGTCGCCGTCGAACTTGTCCAGGCCTTCCACTTTCAGCGTGCGCGGCTCGAAGGCGCCCACGCCCGCGGCGATGAAGATGGTCTTGGCCAGGAAGCGCACGCCCCGCGACGTCTCGATGAAGAAGCGGCCGTCGTCCTGCTTCTGCACCACGGTCACGGTCTGGCCCAGGTGAAAGGTGGCTCCGAAAGGCTCGATCTGCTTGAGCAGCGCGTCCGTCAGTTCCTTGCCGGTGCACACCGGGATGGCGGGGATGTCGTAGATCGGCTTGTCCGGGTACAGCTCGATGGGCTGGCCGCCGGGATAGGCCAGCGAGTCGATCACGTGGGCCTTGATCTCCAGCAAGCCCAGCTCGAACACCTGGAACAGCCCCACGGGGCCCGCGCCGACGATGACCGCATCGGTCTCGATGGGTCCGTCATGTGCCGCAGCCGTCTTGACCACTTCTTCGTTCAGTTTCAGTTCCATGATTCTTCAACATGCAAGCTCAAGGAGCTGGTGCGCCTCAGCGCACCAACTCCTTGAGCTTGTCCGGTTTGTCCTTCCATTCGTCCGCGTCGGCGGGCGCGGGCTTGCGCTTGGTGATGCTCTTCCAGCCGCCGGCGGTGGAGAGCTCCGCGTTCAGCTTGATGAAGGCGACCTGGTCCGCGGGCACGTCTTCCTCGGCATAGATCGCGTTCACCGGGCATTCGGGGATGCAGACCGCGCAGTCGATGCACTCGTCCGGGTCGATCACCAGCATGTTCGGGCCCTCGCGGAAGCAGTCCACGGGGCAGACGTCCACGCAGTCGGTGTACTTGCAGCGGATACAGGATTCGGTGACGACGTGGGTCATTGTGGGAGGAGGGTCTGGGAAGAGGGCCGGGAAACCCCTGATTTTATCCTGCGTCAGCGAACCATGACGGCGCCCGCCGTCTTGTGCGTCGCGGTGTCCACCAGCACCAGGGCCCCCAGCGCGCGGGAGCGCGCATAGGGCAGCGTGGCCAGTGGCTCCTGCAAGGCCAGCTCCACATGGCCGATGGAATTGGGCTCCAGGTGGTCCGCATCCTGTTCGGCCAGCGTAGTCACGTCCAGCTTGTGGACGATGCGCGTGACCCTGGCCTTGACCCAGCGGTGGCCATGCAGCGCAAAGTAGGTGCGGCCGGCGACCAGCGGCTCGTCGTCGAGCCAGGCGATCGTGACGGAGAGGTGGCGCGAGGGCGCAAAGCCGCCTGGCGCCAGCAGCCAGTCGCCGCGGGAAACGTCCACTTCACGGTCCAGGATGATGCCGGCGCTGTGGCGCGCGTGCACGGCCTGCGGCTCGCGGGCGTGGTCCAGCACCTGCGCCACCGTGGCGGTCTGGCCGCTGGGCAGCACGGTGACCTGCTGGCCCTGCTGCACGTGGCCGGTGGCCACGCGGCCCCAGAACACGCGGCGGCCGCGAGTGGTGTCGGCCGATGCGGAAAACTTCTCCACCCACTGCACCGGGAAAGCGAAGGCTTCGGTCGTTTCCGCCGGCGTCACGTCCAGTTGCTCCAGCAGCGCCAGCAGCGACAACCCGTGGTAGCCGCACCAGCCCGGCTGGCTGTCGACGACGTTGTGGCCCTTCAGCGCGGAGATCGGGACGATGGCGCGGGCCTTCACGCCCGCTGCTTCGGTGAAGGTCTCCAGCGCGGCGCGGATGTTGTCGAAAGCCAGGGTCGGATCGTCGACGGCGTCCAGCTTGTTGACGGCGAAGATGATCGCCGGCACGCGCAGCAGGTTGCACAGCAGCGTGTGCCGGCGGGTCTGGGGCAGCAGATCCAGGCGCCGCGCCTGCCACTTCAATTTGGTCGCATCGACCAGCACCACGGCCGCATCCGCGCTGGATGCCGCCGTCACCATGTTGCGGGTGTACTGCTCATGGCCGGGCGCGTCGCCGATGATGAATTTGCGCGTGGGCGTGGCGAAGTATCGGTAGGCCACGTCGATGGTGATGCCTTGCTCGCGCTCGGCGGACAGGCCGTCGGTGAGCAGCGCCAGGTCGGTCTCACCGGCGCGGGACACGCTGGCCAGCTGGTCCTGCAATACCGCACGGCTGTCCACCAGCAGGCGGCCGATCAGGGTGCTCTTGCCGTCGTCGACGGAGCCGCAGGTGATGAAGCGCAGCGCGGCGTCGTGGTCGGTGGCGATCGCGGTGGTCATCAGAAATACCCGTCCTTCTTGCGCTTTTCCATCGAGGAGTCGGACGTCTTGTCGTCCATGCGGGTGGCGCCACGCTCGCTGACTTCCACGCTCAGCGTCTCGGTCACCACGTCGGCCGCGTGGGCCGCCACGCTGGCGACCGGGCAGGTGCAGGTGATGTCGCCGACGGTGCGAAAGCGCACGGTGCGCGTGACGACCTGCTCGCCGTCCCTGGGCGGCGTCAGCGGGGTCACCGGCACCAGCAGGCCGCGGCGTTCGACCACTTCGCGCTGGTGCGCATAGTAGATCGAGGGCAGGGCGATGTTTTCGCGCTCGATGTACTGCCAGACGTCCAGCTCGGTCCAGTTCGAGATCGGGAACACGCGAAAGTGCTCGCCCGGCTGCAGCCGGGTGTTGAACAGCGTCCACAGCTCGGGCCGCTGCGCTTTCGGCTGCCATTGCCCGAAGCTGTCCCGGTGCGAGAAGATCCGTTCCTTGGCGCGGGCTTTTTCTTCGTCGCGCCGCGCGCCGCCGATCAGGGCGTCGAAGCGGAATTCCTCGATGGCTTCCAGCAGCGTCACCGACTGGTGCACGTTGCGGCTCTCGCCCGGGTGCGCCAGGCGCACCGTGCCGCGCTTCATCGAATCCTCGACGCTGCGCACGATCAGCTCGGCGCCGAGCTCCTTCGCCCTGGAGTCCCGGAAGTCGGTGACTTCCTGGAAGTTGTGGCCCGTATCGATCATCAACAGCGGGTAGGGGATGCGGCCCGCACCGAATGCCTTTTCCGCGCACTTCAGCATGACCAGCGAGTCCTTGCCGCCGGAGAACAGCAGCGTCGGCCGTTCGAAGGCGCCGGCGACTTCGCGCAGGATGAAGATCGCTTCCTCTTCGAGCGCGTCGAGGTGGCGGTTGCTGATGCGGCCCAGCAGCTGGGGTTCCGTCCGGGCGTTCATGCGGCGACTTTCTCTTCCTTGTTCACGTGCAGGCCGCACTCCTTGGCGGCTTCGTCCTCCCACCACCAGCGGCCGGCGCGGAAGTCCTCGCCCAGGCTGATGGCGCGCGTGCAGGGCGCGCAGCCGATGCTGGGGAAGAACTGGTCGTGCAGCGGGTTGTAGTCCACGCCCTCGGCCTGGATGTAGTGCCAGACGTCACCCCAGGTCCAGTCGGCCAGCGGATTGATCTTGGCGCGGCCGTTCCTGGCCACTTCGCTCGTGTCGATGGCAGGGACGTCGGCGCGGGCGGAGGATTGCTCGCGGCGCAGGCCCGTGATCCAGGCGCGTTGCCCGGCGAGCGCGCGCTGCAGCGGCTCCAGCTTGCGGATCTGGCAGCAGGCCTTGCGCAGTTCGATGCTGCGGTACATCGCGTCCTTGCCTTCGCGGCCGACGAAATGCACCACGGACTCCTGGACCGGGCGATACACCTCGACGCGGGTGCGCGAGGTGGCGCGGGTGCGCTCCAGCAGGTCCAGCGTCTCGCCGTGCAGCATGCCGGTTTCCAGCACGAACACCGGGATGTCCAGCTCCAGGCCGTTGATCAGGTGCGTGATCACCACGTCCTCGGCACCGAGGCTGGACGCCTGCTTCAGCGGCGCGAATTCCGAGGCGGCCCGGACCAGCAGCTTGCGGGTTTCGCCGAGCTTGGTTTCATAGTCGCGCGAGGCGCGCGCGTGCAGGTCGATCGCGCCCATCTCAGCTCCGCGCGAACAGCGGCCGCGTCACCACGGCATCGCCCTGGTAGAACCCGGCGTAGCGGGCGAACTGGCGCTCGGCATCGGCCGGATCCTTGCCTTCCTTGAGCACGGCGCTGGAAAAGCCCACGCGGTACATCTGCACCAGCTGGTCGACCAGCACGTCGCCGGTGGCACGGATGTCGCCCTGGAAGTCGCGGCGCTGGCGCAGCAGGCGGGCCTGCGTGAAGGCGCGGCCGTCGGTGAACTTGGGAAAGTCCAGTTCGACGCGATCGACGCCCTCCAGCGCGGCCTCCAGCGGGTCGGCGTCATTGGCCAGCACCAGCACCTGCAGGTGATCGGCCGGCACGGCGCCGGCAGCGAAGATGGTGATCATGCGGTTTCGCGCTCCACGAAGCGGGCGCCGTTGGCGGCGGCCTTGAAGGGGTCGATGCCCACGCGGCGCAGCGTGGTGATGAAACTTTCGGCCTTGCCGTCGGCGCCGGCGCGGCGCTCGCGCCGGTAGGTGTCCAGCACCGCCTCGATCACCACCGGCACTTCGGCCGCGGAGAACGACGGACCGACGACCTTGCCGGGCAAGGCGGGGCCGGACAGCGCGGTGCCATCGGAGCCGCCGAGCGTCACCTGGTACCACTCCTTGCCGTCCTTGTCGACGCCGAGGATGCCGATGTGGCCGGCGTGGTGGTGGCCGCAGGAGTTGATGCAACCGGAGATGTTCACGCGGATGTCACCCAGGTCGAACTCTTCGTCCAGGTCCTGGTAGCGCTGCGTGATCGCTTCGGCGATGGGCAGCGAGCGCGCGTTGGCCAGCGAGCAGAAATCGCCGCCGGGGCAGGCGATCAGGTCGGTCAGCAGGCCGATGTTGGGCTTGGCGAAGCCGGCCTTGCGGGCCGCGGCCCACAGCGCGGGCAGGTCGTCCTGGTGCACCCAGGGCAGGATCAGGTTCTGTTCGTGCGTCAGGCGCGCCTCGCGGGCCGAGAAGCGGTCCGCCAGGTCCGCCGCCTGTTCCATCTGGTCGGCCGTCGCATCGCCGGGCGCGTAGCCCAGGCGCTTGAACGACAGCGTCACGATGCGCAGCTCGGGGTTCTTGTGCGGGCGCACGTTGCGCTGCAGCCAGCGGTGGTACTGCGGGTCGGCTTCGGCGTCGGCGCGCACGATGGCCTGCACCTGGGCCTCCGCGCCCTTGCGCGTGTGGGGCACGATCGCCGGTGCCACGAACGATGCGGCCACGCGGTCGTACTCCGCCTGCGTCAGCGTGTGCGGGCCGCCGTCGTGTTCGACGATCGCCTTGAACTCCGCTTCCACCTTGTCGATGTAGCGCTGGCCCTCGGCCTTCACCAGGATCTTGATGCGCGCCTTCCACGCGTTATCGCGGCGGCCGTACTCGTTGTAGACCCGGATGCAGGCCTCGATGTAGGTCAGCAGGTGCTGCCAGGGCAGGAACTCGCGCACGACGGTGCCGATGATGGGCGTGCGGCCCATGCCGCCGCCCACCTGCACGCGGAAGCCCAGCTCGCCGGCCTCGCTGCGCACCAGCTGCAGGCCGATGTCGTACCAGCCCAGGGCCGCATGGTCGTGCTTCGAGCCGTTCAGCGCCACCTTGAACTTGCGCGGCAGGAAGGCGAACTCGGGGTGCAGCGTGCTCCACTGCCGCAGGATCTCGGCGAACGGCCGCGGGTCCGCCACTTCGTCGATGCCGATGCCGGCGAATTCGTCGGTGGTGATGTTGCGGATGGTGTTGCCGCTGGTCTGGATGCCGTGCATCTCGGCGGCGGCCAGCAGCGCCATCACCTCGGCGGCCTTGGTGATCGGGATCCAGTTGAACTGCACGTTGGTGCGCGTCGTGAAGTGGCCATACCCGACCTGGAGCTTCGTGGCCACGGGCGCGCCGCCGGGCACCGGCACCTCCCCCAGCGCCTGCTGCTTTTCCTGCGCGTCGCGCAGCAGGCCGGAATCCGGCTGGTCGTACTCGCGCGCAACGCGGGCCAGGGCGCGCAGCTGGTAGCTGGCGATGTCGCCGTAGGGCACGGCAACGCGCAGCATCGGCGCATAACGCTGGATGTACCAGCCGTTCTGCAGGCGCAGCGGCCGGAACTCGTCGTCGCTGAGCTTGCCGGCTTGCCAGCGTTCGAGCTGGTCGCGGAACTGGTCGGCACGTGAACGCACGAACTGACGGTCGAAATCGGTGTATTGGTACATGGGAACCTGGCGATCAACAACCCACGCGCGGGGGCCGGAGACGGGAATGTAGAGAGCGGCCTTATGAATCCAAACTATTTTTTTATTCCGGCCTTATGCGGATAAGCTTATGCACAAGCACGGACGCGGCTTGGCGGCGGTTGGGTCCGCGATGCCGGATAAGGCCGGAAAAGCTGGTTTTCACAAGGGGACACCGCAGGGCATGGCGCAGCGCATCTTCATCCAGGTGCTCGGGTTCTCCGAAGAGGAGCGGCACGCGCTCAACACGGTGTTCCGGCTGTCCGAACAGTGCCTGACGATGTACCAGCTGTGGACACCCGAAGCACCCGAGCCGGCGGGGGTGGCCTTGCTGGACGCCCAGAGTCACGAAGCCCGGCTGCATGCCGAGTCGCCGCGCAACCAGGGGCTCAAGATGTTGTGGGTGGGCGACAACCCCCCGCAAGGTGTCTGGCGGGCGTTCAACCGGCCCATGTCCTGGCCGGACATCCTGGAATCGCTCGATGCATTGTTCGCCGTGCAGCAGGGCATCGACCTCGACCTCGATGCCGTCGTGGCCGAGCCGATGTCCCTCAAGCAGGCCCTGATCGTCAGTCCCGACCGCGACGTCCGCCTGTACTTGCGGGCCCGGCTCGCCCTGGCGCGCGTCACGCTGGCCGATGAAGCGGAGAGCGCCACGGGCGCCATGGAGCTGGCACGCGACAAGCAGTACGACGTGGCCGTCGTGGATTGCGGCGTGCGGGACATGACCGCGTGGGCCCTGTTGCGCCAGCTTCGCAAGGGCCGCCGCCCCGTGGCCCATGTCGCTCTCACCAAGCAGCGCCGATCGCTTGCCGAACACGTGCGGGCCTGGTACGGCGGCGCCGAGGCGTTGCTGGACCAGCCGCCCCACCCGGCGCGCCTGGATGCCTGGTTGAGCCGCTTCTAGGCGAGCGCGCGAGCGACGTCCAGCGTCTGCGCCAGCCGCGCCTCCAGCGGCAACGGTTCGGCGTGCAGGCGGGCTGCCAGCAATTCGCCGCACAGCGCCGCGAAGGTCAGTCCGCGCGACCCCATCGCGGTGCTCACCCACAAGCCCGGCGCGATTTCGCCCACCAGCGGCCTGCGGTCGGCCGACGCGCAACGCACGCCGCTCCACGAGCGCACCGCGCCACGGTCGATCGCCGCTGCCATGGCGCCTGCGGCAGCCGGCAGCACCGCCCGAACCCGCTCCAGGTTGGCCAATGTGTCTTCGCTGCGATTGGATGTGTCCGCGTCGCCGCGCCGGTAGCTCGAGCCGGTGATCCAGGCGCCCCGGTCCACCAGCGGCACGTGGGGGAGGAAGTGCCCGTTTCCATTGACGGGGAAGGGCGGCAACGCCCGGTCGTCATCGGCATGTGGCGCCCACGTCACCTGGCCCCCGACGGCGTGCAGTTGCAGCCGGTCGCCCATCAGCGCGTTGCTGCCCAGGCCTGCGGCGACCACGACGAGGTCGGCGTCGGCCAGGCGTCCGCCGTCCGCAGCGACGATGCCCCAGCGAGCCCCGTCGCGCACGATGGCGGCCACCGCGCATGGTCCGACGAACCGGATCCCGGGCTCGCGCAGCCAGCTTCGCACCAGCGCCGCCGGTTCGATCCACGCTGCCTTCTGGTGCCACCAGGCCGTGTCCGCCGCCGCGACGCCCGCAGCCAGCTTCTGGGCATCGGTCGCCTCGCGGCTCCAGGGCAGCAAGGCCTCGCCGAGTGCCGGCAGGCTGCGATGGTCGGTGCCGCGCCACTCCAGCACGCCGGTTTCGGCCCACTCCAGTCCGGGGGCCAGCCGCTGGCGTGCCTGCTCCAGCGTCATGCGCACCCCCGCGCGTGACAGGCGCGACAGCAGGTTGTCGTCCGGGGATTGGTGCGGAGCCAGCAATCCCGCCGGAAGGCTCGATGCGCCGGCGGCTGGCGCGGCCGCCGCGTCCAGCACGCGCACCTGCCAGCCGCGCCGCGCCAGACTGGCGGCTGCCGCCGCCCCCGCCAATCCGGCCCCGATCACCACGGCGTCGCCGATGAGGGCGCCGCTTTCCAGGTCCAGCGCCTTCACCGGCCAGGCCGGGTCATGGCGCGCCGCCAATCCTGCGCCGGCGGCGGGCAAGCCTGGTCGAACCTGCACACGCCAGCCACAGGTCTGCAGGTCATGCCGCAGGGACTGCGAAGCCGCGGGTGCGGCCAGCATGGCGCCGCGCCGGCACAGGCGGGTCACCGCCTTGAGCCGATCGATCGTCCACGGCGCAGCGCCGACGCCAGCGTCCAGGAACACGGCATCGGCGCGAAAGGCCTGCTCGCGCAGCATGGCCGCGGGATCGCCGACGCAAAGCGTGAGCAGCACGCGGTCCTGCTCGAAAGAGAGGCGATGAAAGCCTGGCACCAGTCCTTGCCACTGCGATGCCAGCGCGTCGGCCAGCGGCTGCAACAAGGGATAGGTGCGCACGACGGCGTGCAGGTCGCCGGCGGCGGCGGGCCGCTCGACGAGCGCGACGACATGCAGCAGCCGCGGCCGCAGCGGGTCGCTGCGCCACGCCTGCCACGTCGAAAGGAATTTCAGGCCGGCGCCGAAACCGGTGTCCAGTACGCGCCAGTGCGGCCGGCCTTCCCAGGCGCGTGGGAGTTCGCAGCCTTCCAGGAAAACGTGCCGGACGTGTTCCAGCCCGCCGGCGGCCGCGGTCATCGCCCGGGCACTGTCAGGCGGGCGGAGGTGTGTAGCCCGCCGCGGCGTCCGCGCCACTGCCGAAGAAGTGGTTCTCCATCTGGCGCTTCAGGTACTCGCGGGCGCGCTGGTCCGCCAGGTTCAGGCGGTTCTCGTTGACCAGCATGGTCTGGTGCTTCAACCAGGCCGCCCAGGCTTCCTTGCTGACGGTTTCGTAGATCCGCTTGCCCAGCTCGCCCGGGTACGGAGGGAAATCGAGGCCTTCGGCTTCGCGGCCGAGCTTGATGCATTGAACGGTGCGTGCCATCGACGCCTCCTTGGATTTGATATGCGGTTGGGGAGCTGAGCTTATGCGGATAAACAAACGACAACTCAGTCGTTCGCGCTGGACCCGCCGGCTTCCAGAATGCGTCCACTCTCAACAAGGACGCCTTTTCCATGAGCCTTCGCCGCGACTTTATCAAGATTCCCCTGGCACTCGCCGCTGCAGCCGGCCTGAGCCTGGCAGGCTTGCCCGCTTTCGCGCAAACCGTGCAACTGCTCAACGTCTCCTACGACCCCACGCGCGAGCTGTACGTCGACTTCAACCGCGCCTTCGCCGCGTACTGGAAGGGCAAGACGGGGCAGGACGTCACGGTCAAGCAATCGCACGGCGGTTCCGGCAAGCAGGCGCGCTCCATCATCGACGGCCTGGACGCCGACATTGCGACGCTGGCCCTGGCCGGCGACACCGACGCGCTGGTGAAGAACGGCGGCTGGCTGGCGGCCGACTGGCAAAAACGCCTGCCCCACAACGCCTCGCCCTACACCTCGACCATCGTGCTGGTCGTGCGGCAGGGCAACCCCAAGGGCATCAAGGACTGGGATGACCTGGTCAAGCCGGGGATCAGCGTGATCACGCCCAATCCCAAGACCTCCGGAGGTGCCCGCTGGAATTACCTGGCGGCCTGGGAGTTCGGCAAGCGAAAGCTCGGCGGCGATGCCAACGCCAGGGAGTTCGTGGCCCGGCTGTTCGCCAACGTGCCCATCCTCGACACCGGGGCGCGGGGGTCGACGATCACCTTCGCCCAGCGCAACCAGGGTGACGTGCTGATCGCCTGGGAGAACGAGGCTTACCTGCTGGAGAAGGAATTCGGCAGCAAGGTCGACGTCGTGTATCCGTCCCTGTCGATCCTGGCCGAGCCCGCAGTGGCGGTGATTGACCGGAACGTCGCGCGCAAGGGAACGCGCGTCGTGGCCGAGGAGTACCTGAAGTACCTCTACACCGAGGAAGGACAGGACATCATCGGCAAGCACTTCTACCGCCCGGCCGTATCGCAGAAGGCGCAGGCCAAGTACGAGAAGCAGTTTCCCAAGCTGAACCTGTTCACCATCGAACAGGGTTTCGGCGGCTGGGCCAGGGCCGACAAGGAACACTTCGCCGACGGAGGCAGCTTCGACCAGATCTATACCCGCAAATAGGACGCCGCTGACATCGCAGGCCGCGCGCGGGGCGCACCATGTGCTCCGGTGTCTTGACCGGAGAACATGATGACTTACCGCATTGCCGTGGTCGTGGGCAGCCTGCGCCGCGAATCCTTCAACCGCCAGCTCGCGCTTGCGTTGCCGCGGCTGGCGCCGCAAGGGATGGAGTTCGTGCCCGTGCGCATCGACGACCTGCCCCTTTACAACCAGGACGACGACGCCAGGCAGGCCGAGCCGGTGCGCAGGTTGAAGAGCGAAATTTCCGGCGCACAGGGCGTGCTGTTCGTGACGCCGGAATACAACCGGTCGATCCCGGGCGTCTTGAAGAACGCCATCGACCATGCCTCGCGGCCCTACGGCCAGAGCGCGTGGGCCGGCAAGCCGGCGGCGGTGATCGGCGTATCGGTCGGCGCCATCGGCACCGCGATCGCGCAGCAGCACTTGCGCAACGTTCTGGCCTACCTGGACATGCCCACGCTCGGACAACCCGAGATGTTCATCCAGAACAAGCCCGGGCTGTTCGCGGCCGACGGCAGCATCGGCGCCGACGACACGAAGAAGTTCCTGCAGAAGTTCGTGGAGCGCTTCGCCGAGTTCGTGCGGCAGCACGCGGATGCTGCCGCCGCCCGCTGACGACTGCTACGCGCGCAGGGCGGCCTTGCCTTCGTTGGCGGCTTCGCGCACCTGGGCACGGATCTCGATGTCGGCCGCGGCCAGGGCCTGGTCCTTCGCCGCCGGGCCCATCGCGACGCCTTCGGCACGCACGAAGCGCACGTCGGTGATGCCGAAGAAGCCGAAGACCGTCTTCAGGTAGCTTTCCTGGTGGTCCAGGAAGGACAGCGCCGGATTCGTCGAGTACACGCCGCCGCGGCTGGAGACGACGATCACGGTCTTGCCGCCGGCCAGGCCTTGCGGGCCCTTGTCGGTGTACGTGAAGGTGCGGCCCGCTTGCGCGACGCGATCGATCCAGGCCTTGAGCTGGCTGGGGATCGAGAAGTTGTACATCGGCGCGCCGACCACCACCACGTCCGCGGCCAGGAACTGGCTCACCAGACGCTCGGAAATCGCGTTCTCGCGCTTTTGCGCTTCCGTCAGCGTGTCGGCGTCCAGGCCGAGACGGAAGCCCAGCGAGTCGGTGTTCAGGTGCGTGGGCGCGTCCACGGCCAGGTCGAGGTATTCGACGGTGGTGCCGGGGTGGCTGGCTTGCCACTGCGCGACGGTGCGCCGGGTCAGTTCGCGGGAAACGGAATTCGCGCCCAGGGCGCTGGAATCGATGTGCAGCAATTTCATGGTCTTCTCCTGTTCGGGGACGGCTCTGGAGCCGATGGATAGAGTGTGATGGCGCATCGATCTTTTGATAAGTCGCCAAAATCGGGTTTAATCGTCCTGCTGATAGGACGATGCCATGCAGGACCTGAACGACTTGCTCTACTTCGCCGAGGTGGTGGACCGCGGCGGCTTCGCGGCCGCCGGGCGCGCACTGAACCTGCCCAAGTCCAAGCTCTCGCGGCGGGTGGCGGAACTGGAGGAGCGTCTCGGGGTGCGCCTGCTGCATCGGACGACCCGCAAGCTCTCGTTGACCGCGGCCGGCGAGATCTATCACCGGCACTGCACCGCGATGCGGGAACAGGCGGAGGCCGCCGACGAGGCGGTGGCGCGCGTGCAGACCGAGCCGCGCGGTACCGTGCGCATCTCCTGCCCGGTCACGCTGGCGCAGACCACCTTCGGTCCGCTGCTGCCGCGCTTCCTGGCGGAGCATCCGCAGGTGCGCATCGACATGCAGGTGACCAACCGCGTGGTCGACCTGGTGCAGGAGGGCGTGGACGTCGCGATCCGGGTGCGCGGCTCGCTCGACGACAGCGGTTCGCTCGTGATCAAGAACCTCGGTGAAACGGCCGGTGCGCTGGTGGCGAGCCCGCAACTGTTGCAACGCTTCGGCACGCCGGCCGGCGTGGAGGACCTGCATCGCCTGCCGACGGTGGCCATGTCGGCGGCCGACGGACGCGCAAGCTGGCACATGGTGGGCCCGCGCGGCGCCACCTTCGAGCTGCAGCATGGCCCGGTCTATACCGCGGACGACCTGCTCTCATTGAAATTCGCGGTGGTGCAGGGCACCGGGATGTGCGTCTTGCCCGACTACCTGTGCAGCGAGGAACTGCGCCTCGGCGAGCTGGTGCAGGTGCTCCCCGGCTGGGCGCCCGCCAGGATGAAGGTGCTGGCGGTGTTCCCCTCGCGACGCGGCATGGTGCCGGCCGTGCGCCGCCTGCTCGACTTCCTCGCCGGCCACGTGGTCGGCGAACGCATCGCGCCCGGAGTGCTATAGCGCCGCAGCGATGCCGCGGCCTGCCTCGATGGCCGCTGCCCGGTACACCTCGAGGTAGCGCCTGGCGCTGTCTTCCCAGCCGAAGTGCCGCGCCATGCCATTGGCCTGGATGCGCTTCCACTGCTTCGGCTCGCGCCATGCGCGTTGCGCGCGCTCGAGCGCATCGGCGAGACCCTCGCCGTGCGCGCCGGCCATCACGAACCCGGTTCCATTCTCGGGATCGGCGCTGGCGTCCGTGACGGAGTCGAGCAGGCCGCCGACCGGCGCCACGATCGGCGGCGTGCCGTAGGCCTGGCTGTACATCTGGTTCAGGCCGCAGGGCTCGAAGCGTGACGGCATCAGGAATGCGTCGGCACCGGCCTCGATCAGGTGCGCGAGGCCTTCGTCGAAGCCGAGCGTGACGGCGACCTGCTTCGGATGCTGCGCGGCCGCGTCGCGCAGCGCCTGCTGCAGCGCCGGGTCGCCTTGCCCGAGCACCACGAGCTGGGCGCCGGACGACAGCAGTTGCGGCAGGTTTTCCAGCACCAGGTCGATTCCTTTTTGCGGCGTGATGCGGCTGACCACCGCGAACAGCATCGCACCGGCCTCGAGCTGCAAGCCCAGCCGCGCCTGCAGCGCCGCCTTGCACGCCGCCTTGCCCTTCAGGCGGCCCCGGCTGAAGCGGTGCGGCAGCAGCACGTCCTTGGCCGGGTCCCACACCTTCGGGTCGATGCCGTTGAGGATGCCGCTCAAACGGGAAGAGCGCGCGCGCAGGATGCCGTCGAAGCCGATGCCGTGTTCCGGCGCCTGGATCTCGCGCGCGTAAGTCGGGCTCACGGTGGTGACCGCATCGGCGAACTGGATGCCGGCCTTGAGCATCGAGAGCTGGCCCCAGAACTCCACGCCATCGATGCCGCGCCAGTGCCCGGGGATCCCCAGCGGATCCGCCGTTGCCATGTCGAACGTGCCCTGGAAGGCCAGGTTGTGGATCGTCAGCACGCTGGCTGCGGTGGGTTCGTGCGGCGAGACCAGCCGCGACTGCGCCAGGTACAGCGGCGCGAGGCCGCAGGGCCAGTCGTTCGCATGCACGACGTCGGCCACCCAGCCGCGCAAGGGTGAATGCGGGGTGCCGACCAACGCGGCGACGCGGGCGAGCAGGCCGAACCGCAGGGCGTTGTCGTGGTAGTCGCGGCCGCTTGCATCGACGTAAGGACCCCCGGGCCGCTGGTACAGGCCCGCACATGTGAGCAGCAGCATGGTGACGCCGCTGCCCACCTTGACGGGCACCAGCTGGGCGGCCGGCCACGGTCCCCACGGCGCCAGGTCCACGCCTTCGCCCATCTCGCCGGCGACCTTCATGCCCTGGTAGGCCGGCATGAGCACGTGGACGTCGTGGCCGAGCGAGGCCAGCGTGGCCGGCAGCGCCGCGCTCACGTCGCCCAGGCCGCCGGTCTTCACGTACGGCGCGCATTCGGGCGTGGCGAAAAGGATGTTCATGTTCCGGGTTCGGCGTCGGCGACGAGCACCGCAAAAGGCAGGCCGCCCGCGCCGCCGAACATGGCGGCCAGGTCGAGCGAAGGCTCGTCACCCGGGGGCAGCGTGAACACCTCGCCGGTGAGCCAGTTGCGCCAGCGCCGGAAGCGTCGCAGCCCCGCGGCCTCCTGCGAGCAGCGCAGGCCGGTGCCTTGCCACACATCGGGCGACCAGGCCTCGTCATCGCCGTCACACAGGGTGTAGGTCAGCCGCGCCACCACCACCAGCACCGCCTCGCGCTCGTGGATGCGCGCGAAGGCCAGCGCATGTTCGGCGGCGTCGCCTTCCACGCCCAGCGCCACGTAGCTTCCATCGCGGAAGAGAGCGCTGTGTTCGCGCCGCAGCCGCAGCAGCCGCCAGGTGACCAGCTGCTTGATCCGGCCGTCCGCCGCCTTCGCATGCAAGTCGCGCCACGCGCCCGCCTGCGGCCAGCCGCCTTCGTACAGCGCGCTCAGACCTTCCAGGTCGCGAGCCAGTCGCGGGTAATCCACCGGCCGCCGGTTGTCCGGGTCGACCAGGCTGAAATTCCAAAGTTCGCAGCCCTGGTAGACGTCCGGCACGCCCGGCACCGTGAACTTGAGCGCCAGCTGTGCGAGGCTGTTGCGAAAGCCGAAGGGCCCGATGCCGGCGGTGAACCGCTGCAGCTCGTCGGCGAAGGGACTCGGGTGTCCGGCGCGCAGCACGCCGTCGATGTAGCGTTCGATGGCCTCTTCGTAGTCCGGCGAGGGCGCGACCCAGCTCGTTTCCTGCTTGGCTTCGCGGATCGCCTTGCGCATGTAGGCCTGCACGCGGCTGCGCAGGTCTTCGCGGGCGGCGTCGTCCGGCGGCTCCGCCGGCCAGATCCCCACCAGGGTCTGGAACAGCAGCCAGATGTCGTTGTTGCTCGGCCAGGTGCCCTTGGGCGTGCGCGTCAGGTACAGCTGCGCCCAGCCGGACAGGCGCAGCACGCAGTCTTCCCACTGCGCGGGCAGCTCCGACAGCACGGCGATGCGGGCGCGCAGGTCCTCGCCGCGCTTGCTGTCGTGCGTGGACGTGCCCAGCATGCAGTGCGGGCGGTGCCGCTGGCGCGTGAAGTTGGCGAAGTGGAAGGCCGACACCGACACGCCAAAGCTGCGCGGATCCGACCCCACCTCGTTGAGCGACAGCAGGGGCACGTAGCGGTAGAAGGCCGTGTCCTCCATCGCCTTGGCCGTGACCGGCGCGGTGAACTGCTGCCAGCGCGCCAGGAAGCGCGAGCGCGGCTCGCGGGGCAATTGCGCCCCCTCGCCTTCGCCCAGCAGCACTTCGCGCAGGTGTTCCAGCACGGTGGCTTCGGATTTGCCCAGGCGCCGTTCCGCGCCCGCAATGGCCCAGTCCAGGTGCCGGCGGTCCATGTCGCTGGCGGGCTCGTCGGCGCGCAGGTACGTGCGGTAGACGGGGAAGGCCGCGGCGACTTCGGCCAGCGCGGCGCGCAGGCGGTTGCGCGTGAAGTCGCAGCGGCGCCGGTTGCGCCGCGTCAGGCGGTGCAAGGTGTGCGCCAGCCAGTTCAGCTCGGAATACAGCGACGTCTCGATGATCAGCTTCTTGCACTCGTAGAGCAGCGCATCGAAGTCCGTCGGCGCGTCGGTGAACGCGTGGTAGGCGGCGAGCATCGCGTTCTCGTTGCGGCTCTCCACGAACAGGCCGCCGACCAGGCTGCCGAAGCGGTACCCCGTATCGCCATGCACGGGCCAGTCCTCCGGCAACGGCTCGTGCTCGGCCTGGATCTTTTCCACCAGCAGGTACAGCGAGCGGGGATCATGCCCGCCCACCTCCGCCTGCGCAGCGTAGCGCGCCTGCAATTGCGCGAAGTAGGCCTGGGGGTCGCTCAGGCCGTCGGGATGGTCGATGCGCAGCCCGGTGAGCAGGCCGTCCTGCAGCCAGTGCAGCACCTTGCGGTGCGTCGCCTCGAACACCTCGGGGCGCTCCATGCGCAGCCCGGCCAGCGTGTTGACGTCGAAGAAGCGGCGGTAGTTGACGTCATCGCTGGCCACGCGCCAGTCGGCCAGCCGGTAGGCCTGCGATGCGATCAGCTGCTCGAGGGCGTCGAAACTCGCCGGCTCGCCGGCCTGTCCGTTCAAGCGCTGCACGCAAGCGTCGATCCAGCGCGCCAGCCATTCGTGGCCCGACGCCAACCGCGCGAGTTGGCGTTTGAACACCGCGGCATCGCGCACGCGGTTGCGCCGCGCTTCGGGCTCGGCGTCGTTGCGCGAGGGCAGTCGGCCCATCGAATCGAGCAACGCGGCCACGACGGCATGGCTGTCGCCTTCGCTGTCGTCGCGCGCGGGCGGCGCTGACAGCGCGGCGAAGATCGCCGGATAGCTGGCGGGATCGATGGGGAAGCGGTGGTCCCAGTAGCGCAGCCCGAACTCGCCGGCTTCCGCGTCGAAGTGAAGCTGGATTTCACCGGCTTCCAGCACCTTGCCGAAATGGTCGCCCAGCACCGGCAGCAGCAGCCGCCCGGCCATCTCGGCCTGGGCCGGCTGCCATTCGATGTCGAAGGTTTCCGCGTGGGCCGACGCGCGTCCGTGCTCCAGCACGTCGAGCCACCATGCGTTGTCGGCCTCCAGCACGCCCATGTGGTTGGGCACGATGTCCAGGATCTGTCCCATGCCATTGCGGCGCAGCGCCTGGCACATGCGCGCATGCGCGCGCTCGTCGCCCACTTCGTCGTTCAGCGCGCCATGGTCGATGATGTCGTAGCCATGCGTGCTGCCTGGCCGCGCCCGCAGGTAAGGCGAGCTGTACAGGTGGCTGATGCCCAGCGCATGCAGGTAGGGAACGGCCTGCGTGATGTCCTCGAAGGTGCAGCCCTTGTGGAATTGCACGCGGTAGGTGCCGCAGGGCACGTTGGCCGTCTCCAGCGATGGCAGCTCCAGCGGAGCCGCATCGCGTGCCTTCGGGCCATGCCGCTCGGCGCGCAGCACCGTGGTCAGGGAGGCCCAGCGCGCATCGCTGGCCAGCGCCTCGACCGTGACGGGCAGTTTGCGCCGCCAGTTGGGGAACCGGTCCTCGGTGGTCCCGGGCACGTTGACCTGCAGCAGCTGGCCGGTGACGTCTTCCAGCTGCACGCCCACCAGCCAGCAGGGCGTGCGCGCGAGGTAGGCATAGACGGCGTCCACCAGCGCGCTGGTGGCGTCCGGCAGCGACGTCGGCTGCACGCTGGCGCCCTGGGGCAGCAGGCCCTCGTGCTGCAGCGCCAGCAGCAGTCGGGCGCGGTCCTGCGCCCGGTTCAGGACTTGCTGCTCATGGGACGCATCGTCGGGGTACAGCGACAGCCTGGCGGATAGTTCGATGTCCTCACCGAGCCAGAAGCCCCGCAGCGTGGGCAGGTCATGCGTGCTGACCACGGCCAGCGCCTTGGCCTGCCACTGCGAAGGCCGGCGAAAACCGCCGTCTTCCTGGCGCTCGAACAGCAGCGGCCGATAGGACAGCAGGTTGCCCTCCCGCATGTGGTCGCGCATCGCGGGAGCCACGTTGCCCAGGTCCTCGCCGATCACCATGCACTCGTGGCGCAGGCTTTCCAGCGCCAGCACGCCCATCAGGTCGTCCAGCGGGTAGTCCACGTAGGTGCCGCCGTCCGGGCCGGTCCAGAACAGGCGCATCAACGCCATCACGTGGTCCAGCCGCAGCGCGCCGCTGTGCCGCATGTTGGCGCGCAGCGTTTCGATGAAGGGCTGGTAACGCGCCTGCTTCAGCCGCTGCGGACTCCACGGCGGCAGGCCCCAGTCCTGCCCGGTCGGGGCCAGCGGGTCGGGCGGTGCGCCGGCGTGCATGCCCAGCGCGAACATGTCGTGTTCCACCCAGGTCTCCGCGCCGCCGCCGTTGACGCCGACAGCCAGGTCGCAGTACAGCCCGATGCCCATGCCGCGGCTGCGCGCGTAGCGCTGACAGGACTCCAGCTGCACTTCGGCCAGCCACTGCAGCCAGAAGCGGAACTGGACGTCGGAGGCGTGCTGGTCGCGGAAGGCCCGCACGGCGGCGCCGTCCGGGTCGCGATACTCCTGCGGCCATGCCGGCCAGCCCCACACCCCGTGGTCGGCCGCGTGCAGGTGCTCCTGCAGGGCCTCGAACAGCGCATGCCTGCCGATGGTGTCCTCGCGCTGCTTCATGTAGGCGCTGAAGTGCGCGCCGCGCGAGCGGTCGCGGCCCAGCTCGTTCCGCTCGAAGTGACGCCACAGGATGCGCAGGACCTCCGTCTTGGCGGCCGCCACGCCCTCGTAATCCACCATCTCGGTGTCACGCAGGGTTCGCAGCTTGTCCTGGAAGGCGTCGGACTGCACCTTCTGCACGGCCTCCTCGCAGCCGCTCAGGTCCACCAGGGTCTGCACGTCGAGGTAGGCGGGATTGAGGGCCCGGCGGCTCGAAGGCGAATACGGGCTGGCCACCGCAGGGTTGTGCGGGAAGAGGGCGTGCAGCGGACTGAGCCCGATGAAGGACGCGCCCTGGTGGGCGGCCGCGTCGCACAGGCGGCGCAGGTCGCCGAAGTCGCCGATGCCCCAGTTGCGCGAGGAGCGCAGCGCGTACAACTGGATGGTGCAGCCCCACCAGCGCTCGCCGTCCCGCAGGCCGGGCGCCACGAAGCAGGCGCGCGGCGCCAGCACCACGCGGCAGTACTCGCCGGCCGGCGCCCCGTCGAGCGTCAGGCGGTAGTAGCCGGGGGCCAGGTCGGCCGGCAGTTGCACGGTGGCCTGCTGGTAGCTGCGCTGCAACTCGCCGCTCGCCGCGCTGCCCCGCCCGTCCTCCGGCACCAGCCGCCACGTTGCCGGCGCGCTGTCGTGGCTGGTCCAGCGCAGCGAGCTGTCGGCGCCGGTGCGCGCGACATGCACTGGCGGCAGGCCGAGATGCTGTTCGCGCGCGTCGGCGCCATCGCCGGCCATCGCCGCGACGGCACGCTCCAGCACGGCGGCGGGGACGAGTTCTTCCTTGCCCCAGAAGCCGTGGTACCGGTCGGCCACGCCGAGGCGCCGGGCCTGCTCCGCCAGCGCCGCGGGCGCCAGGTCAGTCACCGCATTCACAGTGTGATTTCCTGTCCGAAAGTCCAGCGCGCCGCATGGCCGGGCCAGACGCCGCGGTCGGCGCCGGCCGGCCACCGGTGGCTGAAGACATGCTGCGCTTCCACCGGCCCCAGGTGCTGGGGTTCGACGTGCAAGGGTTGGGAACCGAGGTTGAGTTCGAGGCACAACATCGCGCCGTCACTGTACCGCCACTGCACCGACAGGCCGCGGTCGCCGATGCGCTGCGCGGAATGCTTGCCCGTGAGCAGCAGCCCCTGGCGTGGCGTGATCCATTGCCTGCGCGCCGACAGCGCCGATCGCACCTCCGCGAGCCGTTGCGCACCCGGACCCACGCGCGAGTGGACTGGATCCGGACGGCTGGCTTCGAAAGTGGTGCGGCTGCAGGGATCCGGCAAGTCGCTGCCGCCCTCGTGGCCGAACTCGCGTTTGCGCCCGGCCCGCACGGCGTCGCGCAGTTCGCCTTCCCAGTCGGCGAAATAAAGGAAGGGCTCGGCCGCACCCCATTCCTCGCCGAAGAACAGCATCGGGATCGCGGGTGTCAGCAGCGCCAGCAGCGTCGGCAGGGCCGCGGCTTCGGCCGGCAGCAGTTGCGCCAGGCGCTCGCCACGCGCCCGGTTGCCGACCTGGTCGTGGTTGTGGGCGAAATTCACCAGCGTGGTCAGCGGCTGCGGCGGCGTCGCGCGCACGTCCTTGCGGGCTCCGCCTTCGTGCCGCTTCGACCCCTCGAACAGCATGCCGTGGGTGAAGCAGCGCGCGAGCAGGTCCATGGGCGCGGCGCCGTAGTCGTGGTAGTAGCGCTGGGTCTCCCCGGTCATCGCGACGTGCACGACGTGGTGGAAATCGTCGTTCCACTGGGCGTCGAAGCGGCCCGCCCGCGGCTGCGGCGCCAGGTGGTCGTACCCGTTGTCCTCGTTCTCCAGCACCAGGTGGACGTGCCGCCCGGCGCTGGCCGCGCGCACACGCTCCGACAATTCCTCCAGCACGTGGCGCGGCCCGTCGTCGCTGATCGCGTGCACCGCATCGAGGCGCAAGCCGTCGAAGCGGAACTCCTGGATCCAGTACACCGCGTTCTCGATGAAGAACTCGCGCACCCAGTGGCTGCCCGGGCCGTCGAAGTTGATGGCCGCACCCCAGGGGCTGGACTTCGTCTTCGAGAAGAAATCGGGCGCGTACGCATGAAGGTAGTTGCCGTCGGGACCGAAGTGGTTGTAGACCACATCCAGGAACACCATCAGGCCGATGCGATGGGCCTGCTGCACGAAGGCCTTCAGGTCGTCCGGCGAGCCGTACGCCTGGTGCGGCGCGAACGGCAGCACGCCGTCGTAACCCCAGCCGAACTTGCCGCCGAAGCTGGCCACGGGCATCAGTTCCACCGCGGTGATGCCGATGTCGGCCAGGGCTTGCAGGCGTCGCGCGGCGGCGGCGAACGTGCCTTCCGGCGTGAAGGTGCCCACGTGCAGCTCGTACAGCACGGTGTCCTGCCAGGGGCGGCCGGTCCACCCGTCGTCCCACGCGAAGGCGGCGGGGTCCGTCAGGACGCTGGGTCCGTGCGGGCCTTCCGGGTTGTCGCGTGATGCCGGATCGGGCACCAGCAGGCCGCCGTCGATGCGCCACCGGTAAGGCAGACCCGCAGCGGCTTGCGGCAAGGTGCACTCCCACCAGCCATCGCCCGCGGATTGCGCGGCCCGCAGTTCCGGCGCGTCGCCGCGGCCGGTCGCGAGCTCCACCTGCCGCGCCGCGGGCGCCCACAGCCGGAACGCCGCGCCGCGGCCGTGCAGGCGGGCGCCGAAAGGCATCTCGTGCTGGCAATGCACCTTGCTACTCCTGCGGCGCCTGGGTCAGCAGCGCCATGGAGTGCGCCAGCAACTCCAGCTTGGCCTCCGGCGCGTAGCGGCGTGCGCCGTCCTCGTCGAAGAAGCCTTCGCCGGTATAGATGCGAAGCGCCCATTCCCCTTCGTGCCGCGCCACTGCGGGCAGGGTGAAGGTTGCGTCCTCGCCGGTGGCGTTGAACACCAGCAGCACCGAGCGGCCCGACTCCTCTTCGTGCGAGGGCGCGAAGCGCGCGTCCAGCACCGCGGCCACGCAGCGCACCGCCGGGTTGGTCCATTCCTCCGGCGTCATCTCCTGGCCCCACACGCTGTACCAGACGATGTCGCGGCGGCCGTCCTCGTCCGCATGGCCGGTGAGCCAGGCGTTGTGCCGCAGCACCGGCAGTTCGCGGCGCAGCTTCAGCATCGACTGCGTGAAGGCGAGCAGCGGGTCCTGGCGGCGCTCGTCGGCCCAGTCGAACCAGCTGATGGGGTTGTCCTGGCAATAGGCGTTGTTGTTGCCGCCTTGCGTGCGGCTCATCTCGTCGCCGCCCAGCAGCAGGGGCACGCCGCGCGAGCAGAACAGGGTGGTGAGGAAGTTGCGCTTCTGCCGCTCGCGAAAGGCCAGGATCTCGGCGTCCTCGGTCGGACCTTCGGCGCCGCAGTTCCAGCTGCGGTTGTGGCTTTCGCCATCGCGGTTGTCCTCGGCGTTGGCTTCGTTGTGCTTGTCGTTGTAGCTGACCAGATCGTTGAGGGTGAAGCCGTCGTGCACCGTGATCAGGTTGACGCTGGCGCGCGGCCCGCGCCGCGAGGGGCCGTAGATGTCGGCGGAGCCGCACAGCGCCGCCGCGAAGTCGCCGAGGCTGCCTTCGACGCCGCGCCAGTAGTCGCGCACGCGGTCGCGGTACTGGCCGTTCCACTCGCTCCAGCCCTGCGGAAAGCCGCCGACCTGGTAGCCGTATTCGCCCAGGTCCCAGGGCTCGGCGATCATCTTGGCGCGCTTGAGCACCGGGTCCTGCGCCACGGCCGACAGGAAGGGTCCGCGGTGGTCGAAGCCGCCCATGCCGTTGCGCGCGATGGCGGGCGCCAGGTCGAAGCGGAAGCCGTCCACGTGCATCTCCTCCACCCAGTAGCGCAGGCTGTCCATGACCAGGCGCAGCATCGCCGGGTGGCTGGCGTTGAGCGTGTTGCCGGTGCCGGTGAAATCCAGGTAGTGGCGGTGGTCCTCGGTGAGGCGGTAGTAGCTGCGGTTGTCGATGCCCTTGAAGCACAGCGTCGGCCCGAGATGGTTGCCCTCGCAACTGTGGTTGTAGACCACGTCCAGGATCACTTCGAGCCCCGCTGCGTGAAGCGCCTTGACCATCTGGCGGAATTCGTTGACGTCGTTGCCGGCCATGTAGCGCGGATCCGGCGCGAAGAAGCCGATGCTGTTGTAGCCCCAGTAGTTGGCCAGCCCGAGGTCGACCAGCCGGCGCTCGTCGTTGAAGGCATGCACCGGCAGCAGTTCGATCGACGTGACGCCGAGTTTCTTCAGGTGCGCGATCGCGGGCTCGGTCGCCAGCCCCGCGAAGGTGCCGCGCAGGTGTTCGGGCACCTCGGGCATCTGCTTCGTGAAGCCCCGCACATGCACCTCGTAGAAGATGCTGTCCTCCATCGGCACGCCCGGATGCCGGTCGTCGCCCCAGTCGAAATGCGGATCGACCACCACGCACTTGGCCGCTTGCGCGGCGTTGTCGACCGTGTCCATGTGCAGGTCGCGCTTGTCCTGCCCGAGCGGATAGCCGTACTGCCAGGCGGCGCCCTTCAACGGCCGGTCCAGCTGTTTCGCGTAGGGGTCCAGCAGCAGCTTGTACGGATTGCAGCGCCAGCCCTGCAGCGGATCGTACGGGCCATGCACTCGCACGCCGTAGCGCGTGCCGGCCGGCAGGCCCGGCACGAAGCCGTGCCAGATGTCGTCCGTGCGCGCCGGCAAGGCGATGCGTCGTTCCTCGTGCGCGCCCTCGGCGTCGAACAGGCAGATCTCCACCCGCTCGGCGGCGCTCGCGAACACCGCGAAGTTCACCCCGCCGTCCTCCAGGTGCGCGCCGAGCGGCCACGGATGGCCGGCCTGCACCGCGCCCGCCGCCCCGCCGGCGGCGGGCGGGGCGCTGGCGCGGTGGGCTCGGGTCTTGGCGACGGCTCGCGCCGTCATGCGTGCACCTGCAGGCGCGGCGCCGCCTCGCCCATCCGCAGGGCCTGGTCCATCGCCGCGAGGAAGGGCGATGCCGCGCGGCGTGCCGGAAAGGCGCCCGCCGGCACCACCACGATGCCCGAATCCGTGACGGCAAAGCGCTTGCGGTCCTGCTCCAGGTCGAAGCCGATGCGCTCGCCGGGCGGAATGTCGTTGTCCTGGTCGATGATGGCGCGACGCACGCGCGCGCCCTGGCCGATGCGCGAGCGCTCCATCACGATGGAATGCTCGATGCACGCGCCGCGCTCGACCAGCACCGAGCGGCGCAGCATCGCGTGGTCCAGTTCCGCGCCGTCCACGATGCTGCCGGAGCCGACCACCGAGCGGTGGATCACGCCGTCCTCGATCTGGGCCGACTCGGCCTGCTCCGGGCTGGCATAGATCGGCCAGCGGCGGTTCGTGATGCGGAACCTGGGCTGCGCGCCCAGGGTGTCGAAGTGCGCCTGGAAATACGCGTCGATCGTGCCCACGTCGCGCCAGTAGGCCTGCTCCTCGTAGCTTTCGGTGCCGGGAATGGTGTTGCCGGCGAAGTCGTAGGCCACGAGCTTGTGGGACTTCACCATCGACGGCAGGATGTGCTTGCCGAAGTCCGTTTCACCGTTGTCGTGCATGCGCTTCAACTGGCGCAGCAGCACGTCGGCGTTGAAGATGTAGTTGCCCATCGAGGCCAGGGCCTGCGTGCGGCTGCCCGGCATGGGGCGCGCGCTCTTCGGCTTTTCCTTGAAGTCCGTGATGCGGTGATTGTCGTCCACGTCCACGATGCCGAACTGGTCGCACTCGCGCAGGTCGACCGGCAGCGTGGCGACGCTCGCATGGGCATTGCTGCGGACATGGAAGTCGATCATCTGCCGCACGTCCATGCGATAGATGTGGTCGGCGCCGAACACCGCCACGACGTCCGGCTGCATGGTCTCGATCAGGTGGATGTTCTGGTAGACCGCGTCCGCCGTGCCCTGGAACCAGTCCGGGCCATTGCGCATCTGCGGGGGAACGACGGTGATGAAGTGCTGCGGCATGAAACGCGCCATGGTCCACGTCTGGCGCACGTGCTCGATGAGCGATTGCGACTTGTACTGCACCAGCAGGTAGGTCGAGTAGATCTCCGAGTTGACCAGGTTCGACAACACGAAGTCGACGATGCGGTGCTTGCCGTTGAAGGGGACCGCCGGCTTGCAACGGTTCGCGGTGAGCGGGTGCAGGCGCGAGCCTTCGCCGCCTGCCATGACGAAGGCCAGCACGTTCTTAGTGGCGGGCATGGGGTGCTTCCTCGAGGTCTGTCGTTGGGATGGGGCCGTTGCAAAGGAACACCGTGCCCAGGGGCGGCACGGCGACGAGGGCGCTGGCCGGCCAGCCGCCCACCGGATGGGCCGTGGCCTGCACGCGCCCGAGATTGCCCACGCCGCTGCCGCCGTAGATGGCTGCGTCGCTGTTGAGGAGCTCGTGCCAGTCGCCGGCGGCGGGCAGCGCCACGCGCAGCGCGCTGCGGGGCTCCGGCGTCAGGTTGACGATGACCACGACCTGCGCGTCATCGGGGCCGGCGCGCCGCAGGAAGGTGAGGATGGTCGGCTCGTAGCGTTCACACGGCAGCCAGCTGAAGCCCTGCGCATCGAAGTCGTGCACGTGCAGCGCGGGCAGGCGCCGGTACAGCGCATTGAGGTCCGTGATCCAGCGCGCGAGGCCGGCGTGGAACGGCCGTGCCCAGAGGTGCCAGTCCAGTGTGCGCTCGTGGTGCCATTCCTCGTACTGGCCGAACTCGCCGCCCATGAACAGCAGCTTCTTGCCCGGGTGCGCCCACATGTAGCCGAACAGGTTGCGCAGGCCGGCGAAGCGCTGCCACTCGTCACCGGGCTGGCGCGCCAGCAGGCTGCCCTTGCCGTACACCACCTCGTCGTGCGAAAGCGGCAGGATGAAGTTCTCGTGGAAGGCGTACACCGCGGAGAAGCGGATGTCGTCGCCGTGGTAGCGCCGGTAGAAATGCGGCCGCGACGCATAGCGCAGCGTGTCGTTCATCCACCCCATGTTCCACTTCATGCCGAAGCCCAGGCCGCCCCAGTCCACCGGGCGCGAGACCCCCGGCCACGCCGTGGACTCTTCGGCGATCACGTGCACGTCCGGGAACTGCGCGTACACCGAGGTGTTCAGGTCGTGCATGAAACGCACTGCCTCGTGGTTCTGGTTGCCGCCCTGCGCGTTCGGAATCCACTCGCCGTGGCGGCGCCCGTAATCCAGGTACAGCATGGACGCGACCGCGTCGACCCGCAGGCCGTCGAAGTGGTACTTCTCCAGCCAGAACAGCGCATTGCTGATCAGGAAGTCGCGCACCTCGTAGCGCCCGTAGTTGAAGATCAGGCTGCTCCACTCCGGGTGGAAGCCCAGCCGCGGGTCCTCGTGCTCGTACAACGCAGTGCCGTCGAAGCGGGCGAGGGCGTGCGGGTCGGACGGGAAGTGCGAGGGCACCCAGTCGAGGATGACGCCGATGCCGCGCTGGTGCAGCGTATCCACGAACACCATCAGGTCCTGCGGCGTGCCGTAGCGGGAGCACGCGGCGAAGTAGCCGGTGATCTGGTAACCCCAGGAGCCGTAGAACGGATGCTCGGCCACCGGCATCAGTTCCACGTGCGTGAAGCCCAGGTTCTGGCAATGCGCCGCCAGCCGCAAGGCCAGGTCGCGGTAGTTCAGGAAACGGCCATCCTCTTCGCGCTGCCAGGACCCGAGGTGCACCTCGTAGATGGACATCGGGCTCTTGTGCGACTGGCGCTGCCAGCGCGTGCGCATCCATTCCTGGTCGCCCCACTCGTGAGAGAGGTCCCAGATCTGCGATGCGGTGCCCGGCGCCGGCTCCATGCGAAAGCCATACGGATCCGCCTTGTCCATCCAGTGTCCGTGCGCGTCCTGGATGCGGTATTTGTAGTACTGGCCCGCGCGTGCGCCCTCGACGAAGCCGCTCCAGCGTCCGCTGCCGTCTTCCAGCCGGTGCAGGGGTTGGAAATGCCAGTTGTTGAACGCGCCGATCACCCCGACGCTGCGCGCGTTGGGCGCCCACACCATGAACCAGGCGCCGCTTTCAGAGAGATGCGCGCCCATCACCTCGAACTGGCGGTGATGGTGGCTCGCCTGGTGGTCCCGCGCGTCGTCCCGGCGCCCGGGTGCGGCGCGCTTCTCCTCTTCGGGCAATTGGGGCTTCATGGCCGGCATCGTTGTAGCGGGCCATTGTGTTGGCGGCCCAGCACGGCGCTTGAAGGAAGCGCAGATCAAGCGGCGTAGGCGGGAACCTACATTTCGTTGGGGTTCGCGCGGGCAGCCCGGTGTCGTGCGCCGCTGACGAAGGGCGGGCGTTTGTCAGACGCCGAGGTGCTGCTCCAGCAGATGAGGCTGGGCGCGCAGCTCTGTCGAGCTCCCCGCGAAAACGACCTCGCCCTTGACCAGGATGACGTTCCGGTCGGTCACCTGCGTCACCTGCTTCCAGTTCTTGTCGACGATCACGCTGGAAATGCCGCTCGCGCGGATCAGGCCGCAGATCCGCCAGATCTCGCGCGCCACCAGCGGCGCCAGGCCCTCCGTGGCCTCGTCGAGGATGAGCACGTCCGGATTGGTCATGAGCGCCCGGCCGATCGTGAGCATCTGCTGCTCGCCGCCGGACAGCTGCTGGCCGCCATGGGCCAGCCTTTCGTGCAAGCGCGGAAACGTCTGCAGCACGCGCTCGAAAGTCCAATCGCGCTGCCCGGCCGTACCCGCCCGCGCCGCCATCACGAGATTTTCCTTGACGCTCAGATTGCCGAAGATGCCCCGACCCTCCGGCACATAGGCAATGCCGAGCTGGGCGACTTCGTAGGACGGCCGACCCGCCATGTCGCGGCCCTTCACGCGCACGCTGCCGGCGCGCGGCCGGACCAGCCCGATCAGGCTCTTGAGCAAGGTGCTCTTGCCCATGCCGTTGCGTCCCATCAGGCCGATGGTCTCGCCGCGGTCCACATGGAAGTCGACGCCGCGCAGGATGTGGCTTGCGCCGTAGTACGTCTGCAGGCCGCGCGCCTCGATCAGCCGGTCAGCCATGGCCCACCTCGTCGACGCCCAGGTAGGCCGCCTGCACGCCAGCGTCCGCTCGCACCTGCTGCGGCGTGCCGCTGGCGATGATCTGCCCGTTGACCATCACCGTCAGGTGATCGGCCAGGGCGAACACCGCGTCCATGTCGTGCTCCACCAGCATCATCGCGTGCCGCTGCTTCAGCCGCAGCAGCAGTTCCACCATGCGCTCCGCCTCCGCGGTGCCCATGCCCGCCAGCGGCTCGTCGAGCAGCATCACCTGCGGGTCGGTGGCCAGCGTCATCGCGATCTCGAGCTGGCGCTGCTCGCCGTGGCTGGCCGCGCCGGCGACGAGGTCGCGCCGTTGCGCAAGACCGGCGAGTTCGAGGGCTCGCTCGGCCCGTTCGTTGGCCTGCTGCACGCCCGTCGCGCGCGCCAGCCACCGGGCCGCATGCGGCGTGCGCGACTGCGCGGCGAGGCGGATGTTCTCCCACACCGTGAACGGCAGGAAGATGTTGGTCTTCTGGTAGCTGCGGCCCAGGCCCGCCCGCGAGATGCGCTCCGGGCTCCAGCCGGTCACGTCGCGTCCGGCCAGCGTGATGCTGCCGGAGGTTGGCGCCAGGTCGCCCGAGAGCAGGTTGGCCAGGGTGGACTTGCCGGCGCCGTTGGGACCGATCACCGCGTGAATGCGCTCGCGCCACAGGTCCAGTGTCACGCCGTTCACGGCGGCCAGGCCGCCGAAGCGCTTGGTCAGGCCGCGCGCGGACAACAGCACGTCATTCATGGCGGTCCTTGCGGCGCAGCACGCGCTCCAGCAGGCCCAGCAGGCCGCGCGGCGCGAAGGCCACCACCGCCACGATGAACAGGCCGGTCCACAATTGCCAGTGCTTGCCGGCGTTGAAGCCGCCGATGGTGGGCAGGTCCTTGGCTTCGTGCAGCAGCATTTCGAACGCGAACGCGCCGGCGATGGCGCCGGCGAAGTTGCCCATGCCGCCCAGGATGACCATCATGATGGCGTGCGCGCTCATGTGGAACCCCATCAGCTCGGGGTTCACGAAGCCGGTCTGCGCGCCCCACAGGTAGCCCGCCAGCCCGGCCAGCCCGCCGGCGAGCGTGAAGGCCGCCAGCTTGTAGCCGAAGGTGCCGAAGCCCAGCGCGCGCATGCGGTGCTCGTTGATGCGGATGCCTGCGAGGGCACGGCCGAACGGGCTGAACAGCAGCCTGCGCAGGAACAGGTAGACCAGCACCAGCATGGCCAGCGTGAAGTAGTAGAAGACGCGCTTGTTCTCCAGGTCGAACAGGACCGCGGATGGCTTGAAGTTGATGTAGATGCCGTCCGAGCCGCCCAGCGCCTTGTTGTCGAAGAACAGGAAGAACACCATCTGCGCGAAGGCCATGGTGACCATGATGAAGTAGATGCCGCGCGTGCGGACCACGAAGAAGCCGATCACCAGCGCGGCCAGGGCGGAGGCGCCGACCGCGGCCGGCAACGTCCACCACAGGCTGGCCGGCTCCCCCTGGGGCGTGAGGAAGGCAAGGGCATAGCCGGCGATGCCGAAGAACGCTGCGTGCCCCAGCGACACCAGCCCGGTCACGCCCAGCAGCAGGTCCAGGCTCATCGCGAAGATGCCCAGGATCATCATCCGGGCGACCATGGCGGTGTAGAAGTCGGTGCCGAAGAACGGGAACGCGAGCAGCGCGACCAGGCCGAGCACCAGCGCGAACTGCAGTCCGCGCGGCAGCGTTTCGAGGTTGGCCTTCACCGCGCTCATTGCTTGAACAGTCCTTCCGGTTTCCAGAGCAGGACTGCGGCCATCAGCATGTAGACGAGCATGCCCGCCACCTGCGGCAGCAGCACCTTGCCGAACGTGTCCACCAGGCCCACCAGCAGCGCGGAGATCAGCGCGCCGCGCACCGAGCCGATGCCGCCGATCACCACCACCACGAAGCACATGATCAGCACCTGCGAACCCATGTTCGGGTACACGCTGGAGATCGGCGCGGCGATCATGCCGGCGATGGTGGCCAGGCCGACGCCGAGGGCGAACACCACCGCGTGGATCAACTTGACGTTGACGCCCAGCGCCTCGGTCATCTCGTGGTTGAAGGCGCCCGCGCGGATCTTCATGCCCAGGCGCGTGCGCGAGATCAGGAAGTACAGGCCCAGCGCCAGCGCGATGCACAGGCCCGACATGAACAGGCGGTAGACCGGATAGGAAAGGTTGTCGGTCAGCGGGATCGAGGCCGACAGCAGCGTGGGGATGGTCACGCCATGCACGTCGTCGCCCCACAGGATGGAGCGCATCTCCTCGAAGATGTAGATCAGGCCGAAGGTCAGGAGCACCTGGTCCAGGTGGTCGCGGTGGTAGAAGTGGCGAAACAGCAGGCGCTCGAGCACCAGGCCGAAGGCCACCGAGATCGCGGTGCCCAGCGCGATGGCGAGCACCAGGCTGCCCGTCTTGAGCGCGAGGGACCACGCAAGGTACGCGCCCAGCATGTAGAAGCTGCCGTGCGCGAGGTTCACCACGCCCATGATCCCGAAGATCAGCGTCAGGCCGGCGGCCAGCATGAACAGCAGCAGGCCGTACTGGACGCTGTTCAGCAGCTGGATGAGGAAGTTGGCGAAGTCCATGCGGAAGTGAGCGGGCGAATCGTAGGCCGGTGGTGAGCGCAGCGAACCCCGGTTGGGTCGCGCGCAGCCATACCGGGGTTCCCGCGTCACCCCGGCCTACGAAGCCGTAGCGAGGCCGGGGGCCTCAACCCATCTTGCAGCCCGCGCCCGAGTCGGCCAGCGCCTTGGCGGCGATGCCGATCACCTTGTTGTCCTTGTTCTCGACGCGGCGCAGGTAGATGTCCTGCACCGGGTTGTGCGACGGGCTCATCGTCCACTTGCCGCGCGGGCTGTCGATGGTCTGCGTCTCCAGCGACTTGTACAGCGCCTGCTTGTTGGCGATGTCGCCCTTGACCGCCGCCATGCCTTGCGCCAGCAGCAGGCCGGTGTCGTAGCCCTGCACGGAGTACACGTCGGGCTGCATCTTGAACTGCGTCGCATAGGCGTTGCGGAACTGCCGGTTGCGCGGCGTGTCCAGCGAGTCGGCGTAGTGCATCGTCGTCATGATGCCTTCGGCCGCCGGACCGGCCGCATCGAGCACGCCCTCGGTGAGGAAGCCCGAACCCCACAGCGGGATGCGGTCCTTCAGGCCGGCCGCCGCGTAGTCCCGGATGAACTTGGCCGCGCCGCCGCCGGCGAAGAAGCAGGCCACCGCATCGGGACGCAGCGATGCGATCTCGGTCAGCAGCGCCTGGAATTCCACGTTGGGGAAGGGCAGGCCCAGCTCCTTGATGATGGTGCCGCCCGCCGCCGTGTAGCTTTCCTTGAAGCCCTCGAAGGCCTCGTCGCCCGCGGCGTACTTCCAGGTGATCCAGACGGTGCGCTTGAGGCCCTTGTCCATCATCGGCTTGCCCAGTGCGCGCGTCGGCTGGCTGTTGGAGAACGAAGTGCGGAAGACGTTCGGGGCGCACAGGGCGCGGGTGGCGGCATGCACGCCAGCGTTGGGAATCAGGTTGAGCACGCCGCTTTCCCGCGCGACCCGCTGGATGCCCATCTGCACGCCGGAGTGCACGGTGCCGATCAGCACGTCGACCTTGTCGCGCTGCACCAGGCGGTTGGCGTTCTCGACGCCCTTGGACGGCTCGGACTCGTCGTCCACCTTGAACCATTCGATCTCTCGGCCACCGAGCTTGCCGCCCTTTTCGTTGATGGCCATGCGCACGCCATTTTCGATGGCCACGCCGAGCTGGGCGAACGTGCCCGTGTACGGCAGCATGAAACCCACGCGCACCCGGTTGGACTGCGCGCGCACGATCTCGGGCAGCAACAGGCTGGTGGACGCCGCGCCGACGAGGGCGGCGCCGCGGGAAAGCACGAGGCGGCGGGTGGTCATGGAAGTTTCCTTGTGATTGTTGAGGCCTGAAGCAATTCTGATCCGAACCCGCGGCGGTCCGCCACATGGGTTTCCCTCAGGCGGCGGCTGCGCGCAGCTTGAACCGCTGGATCTTCCCCGTCGCTGTTTTCGGCAGCTCGGGCACGAACTCGATCCAGCGCGGGTACTTGTACGGCGCCAGCCTGGTCTTCACGTGCGCCTGCAGCTCTTCGGCCGTCACCTGCTGCCCGGTCTTCAGCACCACGTAAGCCTTCGGCTTGACCAGGCCTTCGTGGTCGGCGATGCCGATCACCGCGGCCTCGAGCACCGACGCATGCGTCATGAGGCAGCCCTCGACCTCGAAGGGCGACACGTAGATGCCGCCCACTTTCAGCATGTCGTCGCTGCGCCCGCCATACGTGTAGTAGCCGTCGGCGTCGCGCGTGTACTTGTCGCCGCTGCGCGTCCACTCGCCCGCGAAGGTGGCTTTCGTCCTGGCGCGGTTGTTCCAGTACATGATCGCGGCGGTCGGGCCGTTGATCTGCAACTCGCCGATTTCGCCCGGCCCGCACTCGCGGCCATCGTCGGCCACGATGCGCAGTTCGTAGCCGGGCACGGCTTGCCCGGTCGTGCCGTAGCGCACCCGGCCGGGGCGGTTGGACAGGAAGATGTGCAGCATCTCGGTGGAGCCGATGCCGTCGAGGATCTCGACCCCGTAGGCCTCGGTCCAGCGCTGGCCGATCTCCGCCGGCAGCGCCTCGCCGGCGCTGGTGCACACGCGCAGCGCGATTTCCTTTTTCCCGGGCCTGGCGGGATCCGCCAGCAGCGCGGCGAACAGGGTCGGCACGCCGCAGAAGATGGTGGGACGGAATTTCTTCAGCACGCCGAACACGTCCGCGGGCGTCGGCCGCGAGGGCAGCAGCACCGTGGTCGCGCCCACGCTCATGGGGAAGGTGAGGGCGTTGCCCAGGCCGTAGGCGAAGAACAGCTTGGCCGCGGAGAAGACGACGTCGTCCTCGCGCATCCCGAGGATGGCGCGGCCGTAGAGTTCGGCCGTCAGGACCAGGTGGCTGTGCAGGTGCACCGTGCCCTTGGGCGTGCCGGTGGAGCCGCTGGAATAAAGCCAGAAGCAGGCGTCGTCGCTGCAGGTGCCGGCGACTTCGGTGCTCGCCTTGCCGCTGGCGACCAGTTGCGCGACGGAACGCTCGCCGTCGTCACCGGCGATGAAGATCTGCTGGAGGGTCGAGAGCTTGCCGATCAGCGGCTCGAACGCGGGCAACAGCGGCTTCGACACGAACAGCGCCTGCGCCCGCGAATCGCGCAGCATGAAGTCGAAGTCCTTCGTGGTCAGCAGCGTGTTGGCGGCCACCGGCACCACGCCGGCCAGGATGCAACCGAGGAAGACCACGGGCCACTCGAGCGTGTCCAGCATGGCGACGAGCACGCGCGCTTCGGGCGCGATACCGCGCTCGCGCAACGCCGCCGCGAAGCGCCGCGCCTGGTCGTCCAGCCGGCCGTAGGTAAGCTGGGCGCCGCTGGCTGCGTCGATGTACGCCACCTTCTCGGGCCGCGCGGCATTGCGGCCCAGGAGATCGTGCGCGGCGTTGTAGTCGCGCGGGATGTCGACGCGCGGCGGGCTGCTGCGGTGGTCGGCGTGGCTCAGGTGCATGTCTGCTTTTGCATCGCCGGGATCGCTTCCTTCTCCAGCCACTCCCTGCACCAGGCCGTGCCCAGTTCTTCCGGCATCGTGCCGGCGCTGGCGTCGTGGCACCACACCTCGCCGATGCGCTGGGCGCCCAGGCCTTGCAGGCGCTCGTCGAACTTCTTGCCGCCGAAGCAGAAGGTCTGCGCATAGGTGCGGTCGCCCAAGGCGATGACGCCATAACGCACGTGGCCCAGGAACCTGGGTTGCGCGTCCAGCGACTCGTACAGCGCGCGTGCGTTGTCGGGGACGTCGCCGGAGCCGTAGGTGGAACTGCAGATGAGATATAGCGCATCTTCGTCGAAGACGGTGATGTCCCTGCCGTCCATCAACACCACTTCGATGTCGTCGACGAGATCGGCGCAGTCCATCTGGATGGCCTGCGCGACATAGTCGGCCGTGCTGGTCATGGTGCCAACGAGGATCTTGAGCTTCATGTGGGTCCGATCACATGCAGTAAACTGCTTGACATTCAATGTTCACGCAGTATACTGCAATTCCGCTCCGGCGCAAGACCCTGCTCCAGCCCGTTTCCCCCCATGCAGCTCATGACCGATACCGAATCCCGCGTCACGCTCTTCGAGCTGGGTGGACGGGTGCGTGCCTGGCGCGCGCGGCGCGGCATGACGCGCAAGCAACTGGCGGCCGACTCCGGCTTGTCCGAGCGGTTCCTGGCGGATGTGGAGACGGGCAAGGGCAACGTCTCGATCAATTCGCTGGAAGCCGCGGCGCACGCATTGAACATCACCATCCTGGACTTGCTGCAGGACGCGCCCCGGCCGGCCCTCGCGCGGCTGCACGGCCTGCTGGCGCGCCTGGACGACAGCGCACTGGACCAGGCGTACGCGTTGCTCGGCACCACGTTCGGCCTGGCCGACGAGCAAGGCCGCGAGCAGCGCATCGCCCTCGTGGGCCTGCGCGGCGCCGGCAAGACGACGCTGGGCGAGCAGCTTGCCGCGCACCGCGGCGTGCCATTCATCGAGCTGGACCGCGAGATCGAACGCGAAGCCGGCACCAGCATGAACGAGATCCTGCTGCTGCACGGCCAGGCCGGCTACCGGCGCTACGAGCGCCGCGCCCTGCTGCGCATCGCCGAGGAGCATGCGGACGGCGTGGTGATGACCACCGGCGGCAGCATCGTCAGCGAGCGCGAGACCTTCGACCTGCTGCAAAGCCACTTCTATTGCGTGTGGGTGAAGGCCAGCCCGGAAGAACACATGAGCCGCGTGGTGGCCCAGGGCGACATGCGCCCTTTCGCCGCCGGCGACGGCGGCAATGGCGACGGTTCGCGCAACGCCATGGGAGAAGCGCTGGAGGACATCCGCCGCATCCTCGCGAGCCGTGAAGCCCTTTATGCACGCGCCGATGCGGTGGTGGACACCGCGGCGCGCAGCGTCAAGCAATCCCTGAAAGACCTGCAACGCGCCGTGCCGGCGCCGCAGGCCGAAGCCCTGGAGACGAGATGAACGCCATGACCGAACCCCTGCTGTTCAAGCAGACCCTGGCCGGGGAGGAGCGCGAGCTGGTCAGCTTTGCCACGCATCCTTCGCGCTACCGCCACTGGACCCTGGCCGTCGAAGGCGACGTCGCCCGGCTGAAGCTCGACATCGACGAGGACGGCGGCATCAAGCCGGGCTACAAGCTCAAGCTCAATAGCTACGACCTCGGCGTCGACATCGAACTGCACGACGCCGTCAACCGCATCCGCTTCGAGCACCCCGCCGTGAAGGTGGTGGTGTTCGAAAGCGCCAAGGAGCGCATCTGGTGCTCCGGGGCCAACATCTACATGCTGGGCCTGTCCACGCACGCGTGGAAAGTGAACTTCTGCAAGTTCACCAACGAGACCCGCAATGGGCTGGAGGACTCTTCGCGCAACGACGGCCTGAAGTCGGTGGCCGCGGTCACCGGCGCCTGCGCCGGCGGCGGCTACGAGCTGGCCCTGGCCTGCGACCGCATCGCGATGGTGGACGACCGCTCTTCCACCGTCAGCCTGCCGGAAGTGCCGCTGCTGGGCGTGTTGCCCGGAACCGGCGGCCTCACGCGCGTGACCGACAAGCGCAAGGTGCGGCGCGACCTGGCCGACATCTTCTGCACCACCAGCGAGGGCGTGCGTGCCGACCGCGCCAAGGACTGGAAGCTGGTCGACGCCTGCGCCAAGCCGCAGCAGTTCGCCGCGCTGGTGGACCATGAAGTGGCGGCGTTGCGATCGCAATCCGCGCGCAGCGGCCCGGAGACTGGCATCGCACTCACGCCACTGAAGGCCGTGATCGACGAACAGGGCTACCACTACGACGTGGTCGATGTGCAGATCGACCGCGCCACGCGCATCGCCACCTTCACGGTGTCCGCGCCCAAGTCGGGCGTCGAGTCGACGCCGGACGCGATCGTCGCGGCCGGCGTGAACTGGTGGCCGCTGAAGCTGGCCCGCGAGCTGGACGACGCCATCCTGAACCTGCGCACCAACGAGCTGGAGATCGGCACCTGGGTCATCAAGACCCGCGGCGACGCCAACCTGGTGATGGCGGCCGACGCGGTGCTGGAGAAGAACAAGTCGCACTGGCTGGTGCGCGAGACCATCGGCGCGCTGCGCCGCACGCTGGCCCGCCTGGACGTGACCAGCCGATCGCTGATCGCGCTGGTCGACGAAGGCTCGTGCTTTGCCGGCACCTTCTACGAACTGGCGCTCGCCTGTGACCGCATCTACATGCTGGACCTGCCGGACGCTCCCGACGCCGCGCCGGCGCTGCGCCTGAACGCAGCGAACTTCGGCCGCTATCCGGTGGTCAACGGCCTGACGCGGCTGCAGACGCGCCTGTACGAAGACGCGTCGACCATCGCGCAATTGCAAGGCCTGCAGGACAGCCCGCTGCGCGCCGACCAGGCGCTGGCGCTGGGCCTGGTGACGCTGACCCCGGACGACATCGACTGGGATGACGAGATCCGCCTGATGCTGGAAGAGCGCGCCTCGCTGTCGCCGGACGCGCTGACCGGGATGGAGGCGTCGCTGCGTTTTCCGGGCAGGGAGACGATGGAGACGCGCATCTTTGCCCGGCTTTCGGCCTGGCAGAACTGGATCTTCATCCGTCCGAATGCGGTGGGCGAAGAGGGCGCACTGAAGCTGTTCGGCACTGGGAAGAAGGCGAAATTCGACTGGAAACGCATCTGACCGTGTGTCGGGGTCGCTGACGCGAACCCGACCTACGAACTGGAAACGCATCTGACCGCGTGTCCACGAACCGGAACATGTAGGGCGGGTTCGCGCAGCGACCCCGCCAAAGCTAACAACCTTGCGGGACAGACCAGGAAATTGCACAGCAATTTTTGCTCTGTCCTCAACTGACCAGGAAACCCCATGACCACCATCGACCTCCAGGCCAAGATCCCCAACAACGTCAGCCTCGCCGACAACCGCCAGCTGCAGCGCGCCCTCGAACACTGGCAACCCGCCTTCCTGAACTGGTGGGACGAGATGGGCCCCAGCGACTTCAAGGCCAAGGAGGTGTACCTGCGCACCGCCGTCGGCGTGGACGCCCAGGGCTGGGCGCAGTACGGCTACACGCCGATGCCCGACTACCGCTGGGGCATCTTCCTGGCAGACCGGGAACAGAACCGCAAGATCGGCTTCGGCGACCACATGGGCGAGGACGTCTGGCAGGACGTGCCCGGCGAATACCGCTCCACCTTCCGCCGCCTGATCGTGACCCAGGGCGACACCGAGCCCGCATCCGTCGAACAGCAGCGGCTGCTGGGCCACACGGCGCCGTCGCTGTACGACCTGCGCAACCTGTTCCAGGTGAACGTGGAAGAGGGCCGGCACCTCTGGGCCATGGTGTACCTGCTCCACGCGCACTTCGGGCGCGACGGCCGCGAGGAAGCGGAGGAACTGCTCATGCGCCACAGCGGCGACGCCGACAAGCCGCGCATCCTGGGCACGTTCAACGAGCCGATGGACAACTGGCTGTCCTTCTTCATGTTCACGTACTTCACGGACCGGGACGGCAAGTTCCAGCTGAAGTCCTTCGCCGAAAGCGCGTTCGACCCGCTGGCGCGCACCACGCGCTTCATGCTGACCGAGGAAGCGCACCACATGTTCGTGGGCGAGACCGGGGTGGGCCGCGTCATCAAGCGCACGCTCGAAGTGATGAAGGAGCTGGACACCGACGACTGGAACAAGGTGCGCGAGCATGGCGCCATCGACCTGCCCACCATCCAGCGCTTCATGAACTTCTGGTTCTCCAGCTCGCTGGACCTGTTCGGCTCCGAATCCTCCTCCAACGCGGCGAACTACTTCTCCAACGGCATCAAGGGCCGTCCGGACGAAGCCAAGTTCGGCGACCACCGCGAAGTGGACACGTCCATGACGATCCAGGTGCCGGACGGCAAGGGCGCAGTGAAGGACGAAGAGGTTTCCGTGCGCAACGGCATGAACGAAGTGACGCGCCTGGAATACGTCAAGGATTGCAACGTGGGTGTCACGCGCTGGAACATGGGCATCAAGCGCGCCGGCGTGCCGTTCGAGCTGAAATTGCCCTCGACGCGCTTTCGCCGCCAGGTCGGCGTGTGGGCGAACGTGCCAACGACGCCGGAAGGCCAGCCGATCCCGCAGGCGGAGTTCGATGCGAAGAAGGCCGACTGGCTTCCCTCCGACGCGGACGTGGCTTTCATCAAGAGCCTGATGCACCGCGTCACGGAGCCCGGCAAGATGGCGGCGTGGATCGCGCCGCCGGACCGCGGGATCAACGCCAATCCGGTGGAGTACGAGTACGTGAAGCTCTGAGCCGGGAGACGGCGCTTCAGCGCCCCATGCGTCTTTCGTACGCCGCCAGCCAGCGTTCGTTCAGCGTCGGGCCGCTCTCGGTGGAGCCCGGCGCGTTGAACACCACCTGCAGCGTGTTGTTGGCCTGCGGCCGCAGGTCGATGGTGACCGGTGCGCCGGCCTTGACGCCGGAGATGCGCCCGGTGCTGCGGTCCGCTTGCGTGACCTGCACCCCGGCGTCGGCCGCGGCGCCCAGGGCGGCGTCCCATGACTTGTCGAAGCTCGGCGGCGAGGCGACGGTGGTGGTGGTCGCCGCGTAACCGTAATACGGGTAGTAGGGGTAGTAGGGATAGGTGTAGCAGCCGCTGAGCAGCACCGCCGCGGCCGCAATCGTGAATCGTCTCATCGCCTGGTCTCCTGAGCATGGGTTCGCTGCCGCGGAGCGGCAGGACCACTCCCTCGAGGGATGATGACGAGTCGGGACATGTGAAGATATAGGCCTTTGGGGCAACCCGCTACAGTAGCGGCCGATGCTTCGACATTCGGCCGCCCTGCTGATCGCACTCGCCTTGGGAGGCCATGCCGGCGCGCAGACGCGCGACCGGGCGCCGTTGCCCGAGCTGCTGCGGCAGGCCGGCGCTGCGACGAGCACCGGCGCTCCCGACCTGGCCGGACTCGATGCCTCCCCGACGCGCGATCAGCAATTGCCGTTCTTTCGTGCCGTGATGGCAGCGCCACTGGATGCGCCCTACCGCGCCGGCGTATGGGGCGACTCGTTCAAGGCCGCGGCCGGATCGCCGCACGCGTTGGTCACGCGTGCGGGCGCGCTCACGGGCGCCCGGCTGCGACGTCCGATCGACTTCGGAATGCCCGCCATCGAAGCGCGGCTGCGCGCGGCGCCCGATCCGCTGGCTGCGGCCCTCGCGTGGATGGCGCTCACGCAAGCAGGCGCCGGCTGGGTGCCGGTCCTCCCCGATCGCGCACAGCTGCCCGATCCCTTGCGCTACGAGCTCGCGCGCGTGCTGGCTGCGATGGCGCAGTCGCATGAATTCCTGCAGCGCGCGTTCGAGCGTTTTCCTCCGGGCGTGACCCCGCAGTTGCTGCGCCGCCAGGCGTTCGAGGGCCAACTCGGCCCGTTCGAGACACCTGACTATCGCCAGTTGCTTCCCCTTGTCGAGCGCGAAGCGGTGATCGGCGGCATGCTCGATCTCGTTGGCGCCGTCGAGCGCCTGCAGCGCTTCGTCAAGAGCGAAGCGGCCTTGCCTTCGGTCGACTGGTCGCTGCAGACGCCCTTCGGATGGATCCTCGTCGACACCACCGGCCGCAACAACCGCCGCCGGCTGAAAAATCCCCTGCTGGTGCTGGACGTCGGTGGCGACGACGAGTACGAGTTCCTCGCGCCCGACGACACGCACCGGATGAGCGTGCTCCTCGACCATCGCGGCAACGACAGGTATGCGACGGCAGCACCCGGCGCCGATCCGTCGAGCGCAACCCTCGGCTACGGCATCCTCTGGGACACCCAGGGCGACGACCGCTACGAGGGAACCGCACAGGCGCAGGCTTCGGCGCTCTTCGGCGCGGCATTGCTTGTCGATGGGGGTGGCAGCAACCGGTTCGTAGCGAGCAGCCGTTCGCAAGCCCATGCCGTCGGCGGCCTCGCCGTGCTGCTCAGTGGCGGCGGCGACGATGAATTCACCTCACAGACCTACTCGCAGGCCACGGGCGGGCCGCAGGGGGTGGCGGTGCTGGTCGACACCGGCGGCAACGATCGCTACGCGTTGAACAACACGCCGCTGGTCCGGCCTTCACCGCAGCTTGCCGATCGCAACACTTCGATGGGACAGGGCGCGGGCTACGGAATGCGGGGGGACTTCTTCGACGGCCGCTCGCTCGCGGGTGGCATCGGCCTGCTGCTGGACCTGGGAGGGAATGACCGGTACGAGGCGCAGGTCTTCGCGCAGGGCGTGGGCTACTACGAGGGCCTCGGCGTCCTGCTGGACGACGGCGGCGACGATCGATTCGAGTCGGCGTGGTACGCGATGGGCTCGGCAGCGCATTACGCCGCCGGCGTGCTGCTGGCGCGTGGCAATGGAAACGACGTCTACCGCTCGAGCCACGAGATGGCGCTGGGCGCCGCCACGGACCTGTCGGTCGGCGTCTTCGTGGACGAGGGCGGCAATGACGACTACACCGTGGGCCAGCTGAGCCTGGGCGTGGGGCACGCGAACAGCACCGGCGTCTTCGTCGACGGCGCGGGGGACGACAGCTACACGGTCATGTCCACGGATTGCCGCGCGCTCGGCGCCGCGTACCAGCATGCGTGGGGCGATGCGCGCGAAACCTTGCCGAATCTCGGCCTCTTCATGGATCTTGGTGGAATCGACAGCTACCCGGCCCATTGCACGCGCGCCGCGAACAACGCCCGCTGGAGCGGCCCGCGCGTGTGGCCGCTGCTCGATCTGGCCAGCGAGGCGGCTGCCGGAATCGACGGCGAATGGCCGCTGCCGTTTGCATTGCGCCTGCTGACGCGGCCCTAGGCAGCCGGCAGCACCTGGTAGTCCAGAGCCTTCACGCTGTCCAGGCGAAAGCGGGAGACGGCCTGCAGCAGGTCCGATGCCTGCCGGCTCAGGCTGTCGGCAGCGGCCGCTGCCTCCTCGACCAGCGAGGCATTGCTTTGCGTGACCTGGTCGATCTGCGTGACGGCCAGGCTGACTTCGGCCACGCCCTGGGTCTGTTCCGTCGTCGCGGTGCTGATCTCCGCCAGCAGCGACGTCATCGCCTGGACCTGTTGCACGACGTCGGCCATGCTGCGGCCAGCGTGGGCGGCCTGCTGTTCGCCGGCGCCCACCTGCTGCACGCTCGCCTCGATCAGCGACTTGATCTCGCGCGCCGCGGCGGCACTGCGCTGCGCCAGCGAGCGGACCTCCGCCGCGACCACGGCGAAGCCGCGCCCCTGCTCGCCCGCGCGGGCTGCCTCCACGGCGGCGTTCAGCGCGAGGATGTTGGTCTGGAACGCGATGCCATCGATCACGCTGGTGATGTCGGTGATGCGGCGGCTGGCGTCCGTGATGCCGGCCATGGTGGTGACCAGCCGGGTGACGGCATCCCCGCTCGCACTGGCCGCCTGGCTGGCGGAGATCGACATCTCGCTGGCACGCCGCGTGGCGTCGGAGTTGTGGCGCACGATGGTGTTGATCTGTTCCATGGAGGCGGCGGTCTGCTGCAGGTTGCTCGCCTGCTCCTCGGTGCGCTGGCTCAGGTCCTGGTTGCCGTTGGCGATCTGCACCGTGCCGGCGGCGATGTGCTCGCTGCTCTGGCGCACCGTGCCCACCAACCGTTGCAGGCTGTCGTTCATCTGCGCCAGCGAGGCCAGGAGCTGGGAAATTTCGTCGTTGCCTTGCACGCTGATGCGCGAACTGAGGTCGCCGCGGGCCACGGTGTCCGAGATCGCGACGGCCTGGCGCAGGCGGCCGACGATGCTGCGCGACACTGCGATGCTCACGCAGAGCAACACGACCGCCGAGAGCGCCATGGCGCCGATGATCGCAGTGGATGCCAGTCGGCCCGCGCGTTCGCTGGCCTGCTGCGTCGCCTGGGAGTGGCGGGCCATCTGGTCGCTCAGCGCCGACATGTCCTTTTCCACCTGGTTGAAGCTTGCCTTGAAGCCGTCCGACTTCCTGGCAGCCTGGGCGGTGTCGGTGAAAGCCAGCGTCACCATTTCCGTCGTGCGCGCGAGATAGGCTTCCAGGTCCGGCCGCAGGTCGCGCAGCGACGCGCGGATGTCCTCGTCGAGGTCGGCCAGCTCCAGCTGCTGAATGGATTTCTCGAACCGGTCGGTGTGGGCCGCGAGATCCGCCTTGATCGCCTTCTGCTTGTCCGGCTCGTCCCGCATGCCAAGTTCCATCGCGGCGAGCACGTCGGCGCGAAGCGCATCGTGCGCCATGTCCGCGGTCATCTGGTTGCGCATGGCAACCCCGTCGCTCAGGACCTGCTGGGTGGCGGCGGTCAGCGATTCAACAGCCAGGTAGCCAGTGAGGCCGACCGCGAGCACGAAAGAGAGCGCAAGGCCGCTGAACGCGATCAGCTTGCGCGCGATGGTCATCCGGAAATTCATTGGGTGGATCGAGCGTAAGGAAATGTAAGCTCGACAGTAGCACGCGGCCCGGCGCGGAAAGGGCTGCGGCGGACGGAAGGTGCGCAGCGAGGAATGGGTGGCGCGAGGAGCGATGGCCGTGCAACGACCAAGGCACGATGGACGGCGCGCTTAGAATGCAGGCTCGTCGGAGCGTAGCGCAGTCTGGTAGCGCATCTGGTTTGGGACCAGAGGGTCGTAGGTTCGAATCCTATCGCTCCGACCATCTAACCTGTTGATCTTCAACAGGTTTTTTGGTTTTGATAGCTGCATAAAATTGCGGCAACTTTCTAACGCAGTGCAATTCTTCTAACGGCGTAGACCCTTGGGAGCTATTGTTGACTATGATGAGTCAGCGTAGGGGCAACGACTCGATGTCAAAGAAGGCGCAGGCACAACAGCAAGGTGACGATCCGCTCAGTACAGAGGGCTTTGCGCTCTCTATTGGCATTTCGAATCAGCGGGTCGGCCCGGAATTCACTGTGGCTCAGATCAACATGGATCTGGCCGGTGCCCCTGCACCGGCGCGCAAGTTTGTTTCAGACGGGTTTTCAGTACGACCACGGCCCGAACTCGGCATGGTCCGCATGCTGTTCTTCCAGTCGAAACTGGATGGTAGCCCCAGGGCATTACTGGACGTGCATCTGACCGCTGAGAGTCTTCGTGACTGGATTCGAACGAACGCGCAGGTCATCCCGCCGGATGGGTTCGGAGTTGCTCCGTCGGAAATTACGAGTGAGCCTGAGCAGAGCGTTTCAATGGCCGCAAACTTTCTCCGTGTTGGTAGCAATCCAAATGGCGCGTCGGTGGATTTTTATTATGCTTCGCCGGTGTCCCTACAGCGTGCGATCGACGATCGTGTGATCCGTATGGAGCCTGTCGTCCGCGTTCAGATGCCGCCACAAGTGTTTGCGGGAATTATGAGATCTCTCCATCAGTACAGTATTGGAACTGCTTCATGAAGGGGATGACAGTCTTTGAGTCGTTTACTGACTTCCAACCTGCAGCTTGGATGTTGGACGGCGGTGCTATTCAGCGGCCGGTTCGGGGACGCGAATATGGGGGTGCGGCGAGGCTGACATCTAGGGGGCTGGGCCGAGATCTGTTTCAGATGTGGGGCACCGCTCTAAAGCGCCGTGCTCCTGGCACTGCCGTTACAAGCGCGGCCCCGGCATCCTCCTTCGGCGCGAAGCAGCGCATTACGTACAACGCTGGAGCACGCCAGCTTGCCCGGGTGACTTCTCCCGTGAGCACCGTCCGGCTGCAAGGCTTGGTACGCTTTGAGATAGCGTCCGCGTTGTCCAACCCAGCCATAGTTGCTCTCGGTCCTCATGGCCTGCGTCGATTGCAGGAGTTCGCTGCACTTCCACCAGGTTGGGACGGTGGTGCAAGTTCTCCACTTAATGCGAACTCGTTGGCGGTGTTTGACCAGTTTATGCGTTCAGCTCACATTACGCCGCCAGATGTGGCGGTTTTCATGAGTCACGAGGGCGCTTTAATTTTGAACTGGCCCGATGCAGTCGGTGCGATTTCAGAGTTGCAATTTAACGCTGACGGCACCATAAATCTCTTTCAGGAAGCAGCAAATCATGAGGCGACGTATCGCGTCGAAGATTGCGCCGATCTCATGGGTGCATTAGGTCTGACACCAACGCCGCAGCAGATTTGGCAAGTCAGTCTTCCGCTCGAGACCACGTCCCGCCAGCAGCGACTTTTAACACTCTAACGTGAGTCAACCCGATGTTCTCGCGCCCAGCGAGGAGGTGGTGCGAGCGTTGCACGCGCCGTTCTGGGACCCGGTTAAGAAACGCGGCACAAAGAGTGCCTTTCAACAGTCCGATGTATCGGTGAGTCGCCTAGCGATTTTGGATCACTCGGCCATCGTGTCAATATTGAAGACGGATCTGAGGCAGGGCGTTGCGGCTACTGCGAAGGTAGCCGTAGCAAGCGTTGTCGGGGCATGCCACGGAAGCAAAACTCACGCGGTACAGGTAGTTGCAGATCCGGTTTTACGTTCCGCCACGCGATCCGAAAACCCATCCCATGCACTGATACAAGTGCGCGATTTGCAAGATCCGCATAAGCCCAAAAAGCTTACCGACGGAATGGCCAGCTCAATTCTGAGGCAATGCACCATTGTCGAAGTGCCGTAAGCCCGTGTGACCCACGGGCCGGTTCACACAATTTTCGTTCGTCTGCTAGTGTCTGGTGCCGCTCATCTGGTGGCCTCCGTCTCTTGTGCCTTGCGGTGCCGCACGTAATTCGCTGTCTAGCCTTCAGTGCTGTGCGTGGCCATTCGCCGAGCTTGCTGCAGGCGGTGGCTCTCTTGCTCCATCGAGCTGCGCCGGATCAAGGTGGCGGCATTCTGTAGCGCCGACGGCAAGCGGACCCGCCAGGGTGCTCCTTGGCGGCGCTGATCGACCTCGCCTACCTCGCCGGCCAGCGTATCGGAGATCTGCTGGACCTGCGGTCGACGCGTTTGGACGTCGCGGCTGAAGGACACAGTAAGGGGGGATAGAGGAGATCGGCCGTCGCAACTTGCGCTGGGTGATCACCAGCAAAGAAGCGCAGCGATACGACTACGAGCCTTCAAGTCAGCCCGTGGGCGCGCGATCGCGCGATCGCGCGATCGGGCGTGAAAGGTCTGCACTTTCATGACCTGCACGCAAAGGCGGTCACCGAGGATACCGGTCGAGCGCCGGCGTGGGCATGGTTCTGAGGCTGTCGACCGGAGTGCTGCCGGCCGGCCTGTCCACGCTCCTTTGCGAAGCCCATCAATTCGTGCAGCCCGGCGCGCATTTCGTTGTGCGTCCGCGGCTTGGCGCGGTACGGCTTCAGGAATCTGGTGCAGTAAGGTGGCGTCACCAGGCTCGCTCGGAATTCGGTGAAGGCGGGCTGACGGCGTTCATCACCCACTTGTCGTTCGCCCTCGTCTTTCCAGCGAGCCTGCCCCACGCGGTGCCGGCTACGGAAAATACCTCCCCAGCGCCTCCTCGAACGCCGGCACGTCGGTCCCGACGTGGCTCGCGGCGAATCCCATGTGCTCCACCGTCATGCCCGCGTAGTTCGCGGCCCGCAGGCGGCCGTACAGCGACAACACCAGAGACCCGTTGGTGGTCCCCTGCGACCCGCCGGCGAGGAACAAGGTGGTCGGCACCGGCCGGCCCGCCTGCGCCAGGCGCTGTTCGAGCGTATCGACGCCCGCGTCGCCGCCGCCCGTGCTGGCTTCCGTCGACAGGAAATGCGAGAAGCGGATCGTGCCGGCGGTGGCTTCCAGGGCCAGTGCGGCCAGGACGAAGTAGCCGCCGTGCGACAGGCCGGTCAGTGCGCGGCGGGACGGGTCCACGCGGTACTGCGACTGGATGCGCGCGACGAGTTCCTGCACGATGAACGCGTGGTACCGCTCGGCGCCCGGCAGCAGGAAGTCGGTATTGCGCCGATAGACCCCGCCGATGCCCACGAGGATCGCCTGCGTTCCGCGGCGCTGCATCACCCGCGCGAACGCGTCGAAACGCGTGTCGCTGGCGTTGAAGTACCCGTGCCTGGCGTCGCCTTCGACGGCGTAGATCACCGGGTAGGTGCGGGTCCCGGTGGCGTAGGACGCGGGCAGGTACACGCTGATCTCGTAGGTCGCGCCGTTGCGTGCCGAAGCGATGGTGAAGGTCTCCACCCGACCGACCGGCTCGCCTGGCGGCACGCCTTCGGAGCCTCCGCCACCGCCGCATGCGGCCAGCGTGAGGACCATGCACCAGAGGAACAAGGACCGGACGGCCGAGGCGAAACGAGCTTGCATGCGAGGTCCGGCAGTGGAGGCCGTATCGTGCCAGACGCGGCGGTGCACGTTTGATGGGAAAATCCCTTCAGTCTGCCCGTAGCTCAGTTGGATAGAGCACCTGCCTTCTAAGCAGGTTGTCGGGGGTTCGATTCCCTCCGGGCAGGCCACATCAGCGTCCCGTTTCGTGCCATTCGGCGCCCTTTTGTGTCCGGGCCCGCCCTGACGCTTTCGGGTCGCCGAGGCTACGCCGACAGCCAAGGCTGGACGAACGCGAACCAGCCGCCCACCAGGTAGCAGCCGAGGCTCACGAAATAGACGCGTCCCGAGGCCTTGCGCGTGCGCAGGCACGCGTCACGGAGCCTCGGATCCACCGGGCAGGGTGCCGTCCTGTTCCTCCACTGCATCCACCCCGAGATCGCCAGCGCCGCGCCGGAGATCGCGAACAGCGCCTCCTTGTGCTCGGAGAGCCAGACGACCTGCGGAAAGACCGCAACGAGCGAAGACAGCGCGGCGCCTGCGCCTAGGGCGACAAGCATCGCAGGGATCGCGCAGCAGACCAGCGTGCTGGACGTGGCGAACAAGGTCGCCACCGAGCTCCACAGGCTGCCGCGCGTCTGGGCGACTCCGTCGTCCATCACTTCCTGGCGCTCTTGGAAGCCGCCTTCATCTCGTCGACGGACTGCGTGGAGGTCTCCATCTTCACCACGTCGTAACCAGCGTCGACGATGGCCGCCGAGATCGCCTTCTGATCGAGTGTCTTGCCCTCCTTCGCTTCCACCAGGACGACCTTGCTCTTCAAGTCGACGAACACCGCCTTGGTCGCGTCCATCTTCGAGATGCTCTTCTCGATGCCTTGCGCGCAGAACGCGCAGACCATGCCGTTCACGGTGGCCTTCACGCTGTTGGCTGCGAAGGCGGGGAGGGTGGCCATCGCGATGGCCAGGGAAACGATGATGTCGCGCATGTGAATCTCCTTAGAACGTATACATGAAGTTGAAGCGGAGCTGCCTGGAGTTGTTCACCCCGGCCTCGACGAAGTAGCGGTTGTGGATCAGCCGCAGCATCGGCGTGATCTCGGTCATGTCGGAGAGCCCGCGCATCCGGCGTGCCTCCACCACCAACCAGGGCTGGATCTCGTCGTAGTCAACTTCGTAGAACGAGAAGCCCAGTCGGGCGGCGGCATAGTCATGGTTGATCCCCTCAGCCCGGTAGAGCCTTGCGAACCCCATCGCGTAGACGCGCGTCGTCTCGTAGTCGACCTGGATGCCCGGCGAGGCCATGGTCCTCGTCCCCGCGAAGTCGTTGCCGCGCACGGCGCCGAGGCCTCCGACGAACCAGACGTTGGCCTGCGCGTGCGGCAGGTTCCAGCGCTGGAGCAGCCGGGTGTAGCCGACTTCGGCCAGCTCGCGCGACTTTGTCTTGTCGTCGCTGCGCATAGAGAGCAGAGACGGGCCGACGGCGTCGCGCGGGGTGAAGGCGTAGTTTGCAAAGCCTTCGCGCCAGTTGGGCGACAGGTCCCCCATCGCCATCCAGCTCTCCTTGAAGCCCATGGGCGCGGCGTGCACCTGGCCTCCAAGAAGCGCCGCAATGGCGAGCGTAGAGATGCGGAGAAGCCGCCTCATTTCGACTTCTCCATCGCCTCGACCACCAGATGGTCGTCCTTGTTCGTCACCCGGAAGCGGACCTTGTCGCCCGCCTTGAACGGCTTCAAGTCGACCGCCTCCTGGACTTTGAAGGGCATGACCATGGCCTCCATGCCGATGCTCTTGATGCGCGCGTGGTCGAGCGTCACCCGGGAGCGCTCCGGTTCCACCTTGACCACCTGGGCCGCGACCCACTCGGACGGCGCGGCGTGCGCCGGAAAGCCCAAAACGAAGGCGACGGCGATTTGCCAATGTCTCATGTCGATCTCCTGAGTGCGCGGGATGTCGCGCACGAAAACGCTCCCGCAATCGCGGGGCCGACGAGGAGGAGATCAGGAGATGGGAGGCCGCAGGTCGCGCGCGAGATCGGCGCTGGCGTAGGAAAGCCCGCTTGCCACGGGAGGGCCGGTCGGCGCAGGGCTCTGCTCGAAGGCGACGTCGGGCAGGCATGCCGAAGCCGCGCAGAGATGGCACGCCATGCAGTGGGTGGCGGCCTGCGGCGCGTCGTCCTCGGAGCCCGCTCCGGCCTTCGCCTTTGCCATCATGGGGCAGTCCTCGGGCATCGACTCCATGGCCGAGACGCCCGTCACGGCCATGGCTTGGTCCGAGGCCATGCGGACCGCCATGCCTTCTGCCGCCCACATCCGCAGGGGAAGTAGAGCGATCATCAGGATCAGGACGAGCGTCCGCATGGACGGATGATACCCAGCGACGCCCCAAGTTCAACCCGCGCGGGCCCCGGAGGCACGGATGTCCGCCGCCGCACCCGCCCGGAATCTGCTGCTGAGCTCATGTCTGAACCGGAAAGCCGCGGGAAAATTTTCGCGATCGGCTTGACCTTGCCACAGGGGCAAGGTCCAAGATGGCGTCCAGCATGCAAGCAATTCACAAGAGCCATCGTTCTGTGGGCATCGGGCACCGCGCTTGCCCGGGTGACGCATTGCGCTAGGATGCCAAAGAAATGTCAGTACTCCGCCTCGTCATCGCATGGCTCGTCATGGCCACGCTGCCCCTCCAGGGGTTCGCGGCCGCGTCGATGCTTTTCTGCGACCAGGCGGCGCATGCGACAGGGTCGCAGTCGCAGCCCCACGGCCACGATCACGCGGCGCACGGCTACGGCGAAGCGCACGACCATGCATCGCACTTGCACGCGAGCGACGCTGGCGTCCAGCCCGACTCGAAGCTGAGCCAAGCGCAAGGAGAGACGGCGCAGGCCGGCTCCGGTACGGTCGACGACGGGCACGGGTGCCCCATCTGCGCCTCGTGTTGCAACCTCGTGGCGTTGTCCGAGACGTTCACTCCCAGCCTGGATGTGGCCACGCCCATGTCCCAGCCGCTCCAGGAAGCCGCCCGCGTATTCACGCGGCACGCGCCCACCCCCGACAAGCCTCCTCGCACCTAAGCGGCCGCCGTCGGCCCGGCTCGCCCGGGCCCGGCCGCCGCATTTCCGTTCCCATTCCGATCGCGGCGACCCGCGGCCGGGCGCATGCGAAACGAAATCACGCGAGGACCCATGTCGAAAGAAATCAGAACCATCGCCTTAGGCGCCATCGCGGCCGCGGCGAGCTGGGCGACTATCGCCCAAACCGCAGCGCCGGCGCCGGCGGCTCCGCAGCCTCAGGGCGCCTACAGCTCGGCCTTCGAGGGATATCGCCCGTTCGCCGCCGACGAGGTCGGGGACTGGCGCAAAGCGAACGAGACGGTCCGCGAGATCGGCGGCTGGCGCGCCTACGCCCGGGAAATCCGAGGCGGACCGCAGGGCGCGGCCCAGCAAGGAGGCGTCGCGGCGCCGGCAGCGCCCGCGGCGCCCGCCCCCGCGGCGCCCGCCCCCGCCGGTCCCGCGGCTCCTCACCAGGGACACACCCGATGAAAAGAACATTCAAGCTGGCCGCGGCCGCTGCCGCCGCTGCCGCCATCGTCCTGGCCGGCTGCGCCGCGCCCAACATGCAAGATGCGATGGGCGAAGCCAACGAGCTCGCCGGATCAGTCTCCGGCGACGTCAGGGCCGAGCTCCAGCGCGACGCCGCGCAGCGCGAGTCGGCCTCGAGGCTCGCGAGCGAGCTGCTAGCCAAGCCCTTGACCATGGACGGCGCGGCGCGCCTCGCCGTCGCCAACAGCCCCGCGTTCCAGGCCGCTTTGGCGCAGAGCTGGGGCGAGATCGCCACGGCGCAGCAGCGCGGGCTCCCCGGGGGGCTGGTGTTCTCCTTCGAGAGGCTGCGCGAAGGCGCCGACCTCGAGCTCGGGCGCCTGCTCTCCGTTGGCCTCTTCGACCTGATCACGCTGCCGCAGCGCCGCGCGGTGTCGAAGATCGCGTCCGAGCAAGCGCGCGTGAGGATGGCCGGGGCGGTGGTCGACCAAGTGTCGAACGCCCGCCAAGCGTGGGTCAAGGCTGTCGCCGCGCGCGAGATCGAGGTCTACGCGGTCCAGGTCAAAGACGCTGCGGACGCGAGCGCGGAGCTCGCCCGTCGATTGCAGGCCGTGGGCAACTTCACCAAGCTGCAAGCCGCTCGCCAGCACCTGTTTTATGGCGACGCGACGGCGCGCTTGGCCACGGCCAGGCAGCACGCGGTCTCCGCTCGCGAGGAACTCGTCCGCCAACTCGGACTGACCGACGAGCAGGCGCGGGCCTTGCAACTGCCCGACCGGCTGCCCGACTTGCCGAAGGTGGCCAAGGCGCCTGAAGAGGTTTCCAGGGCCTTGGCGTCGCAGCGGCTCGATGCGCGTCTCGCGCGTCTGGAACTCGAAGCCGCGGGACGCGGCCACGGCGTCGACCTGGTGTCGAGCCTCGTGGACGTGGAGCTCGGAGCGCGGCGCGACACCCGCTTCGAGGGCAATGGCGAGAAGTCGACCACCCGCGGCTACGAGCTCGACATCCGCTTGCCGCTGTTCGACTGGGGGTCCACACGCCGAGCCGCGCTCGACGCGCGCTCGCTCGCGGCCGCCAACCGCTACGAGGCGGTATCGCGCTCCGCCGGCTCCCAGGCGCGCGAGGGCTACGCGGCCTACCGGACCGCCTATGACCAGGCGCGGCACCAGCGCGACGAGATGGTCCCGCTGCGCAAGACGATCTCGGAAGAGAACGTGCTTCGCTACAACGGGATGCTGATCGGCGTCTTCGAGCTCCTGGCCGACGCGCGCGAGCAAGTCACGGGAGTGATCGCCGCCATCGAGGCGCAGCGCGACTTCTGGCTGGCTGACGCCAGCCTCTCATCGACTTTGATCGGCAAGCCCATGGCGGGAGCTCCGAGCTTCACGCCCTCGGGCGCGGCGGCCCCCGGCGGCGGCGACGCTGCCCACTGACAGCGAGGGACGCATGCAAAACAACAACCGACGCAATTTCCTGGCGGGGTTCGGAGCGATCGCCGGCGCGGTCAGCGCCGCGAGCGTGAGCAAGGTGGCCATGGCCGCCTTGCCCGAGCCCGTGATCCAGACGGGACCGGCGACCGCGGGCCCGCTGATCCCCAACACCGGACGGCCCTACAACCCGGTGGTGACCTTGAACGGGTGGACGCTTCCCTGGCGCATGAATGGCGGCGTCAAGGAGTTCCACCTGGTGGCGGAGCCCGTAGTGCGTGAGATGACGCCGGGCTTCAAGGCTCATCTGTGGGGCTACAACGGCCAGTCCCCCGGGCCCACCATCGAAGTGGTCGAGGGCGACCGCGTCCGCGTCTTCGTGACCAACAAACTTCCGGAGCACACCAGCATCCACTGGCACGGGCAGCGCCTCCCCAACGGCATGGACGGGGTCTCGGGGCTGACCCAAAAGGCCATACCCGTCGGCAAGACGTTCGTCTACGAGTTCGTCGCGCGGCGCCCTGGCACCTTCATGTACCACCCGCACACCGACGAAATGACGCAGATGGCGATGGGGATGATGGGCTTCTGGGTCACGCATCCGAAGGCGAGGCATCCGCTGATCGAGGAGGTCGACCGCGACTTCGTCTTCTTGCTTTCCTCCTACGACATCGATCCGGGCGCCTACACCCCGAAGATCATGACGATGACCGACTTCAATCTCTGGGCCTTCAACAGCAGGATCTTCCCCGGCATCGACTCGATGAACGTGAGGCTCGGCGACAAGGTGCGCATCCGGTTCGGCAACCTCACGATGACGAACCATCCCATCCATCTGCACGGCCACGAGTTCATGGTCACCGGCACCGACGGGGGGCCCACGCCGAAAAGCACGCGCTGGATGGAGGTGACGACCGACGTCGCGGTCGGTCAGATGCGACAGGTGGAGTTCCTGGCCGACGAGGAGGGCGATTGGGCTTTTCACTGCCACAAGTCGCACCACACCATGAACGCGATGGGGCACGACGTGCCGACCATGATCGGCGTGGACCACCGCGACGTGGCCAGGAAGATCGCCAGGCTCGTACCCGACTACATGGTCATGGGCGAGCGCGGGATGGCCGACATGGCCGAGATGGAGATGCCGCTGCCGGACAACACCGCTCCGATGATGGGCGGCGTGGGCCCCTTCGGGGGGCTTGAAATGGGCGGCATGTTCACCACTGTCAAAGTGCGCCGCGAGCAGAAGCGCGGCGACTACGCGGACCCGGGCTGGTTCAAACACCCGCAGGGCACCGTCGCGTATGAGTTCACGGGCCAGTTGCCGGAACCTGTGCGCGCGAGCGCCGCCCCCCAGAAGGCCCCTTCCGCGGCCAGGACGCCCGCGGCGAAAGACGTCGAAGTGCGCGTCCGCAAACCCGCGTCCGGCCACAGCGCCCATTGATCGAAGGAAAGATGAACATGAAAACCAACGCAACTCTCGCCGCTCTTGCGGTCTTCGCGGGAATAGCCTTCTCCGCCGGCTCTGCCCCGGCGCACGAGCGGCACGACGCCAGGAAGGCGTCGGCGGCCGCCAGGAAGGAGCAGAAGCCCTGGGGCATCGCGGGCGACGCGAAGGCGGCCGGCCGCACGATCGAGATCGCCATGCACGACGACATGCGCTTCACGCCATCGAACATCGAAGTGAGGCAGGGCGAGACGGTGAAGTTCGTCGTGCGCAACAAGGGCAAGGTGCTTCACGAGATGGTCATCGGCGATAAGAAGACGCTCGACGAGCATGCCACCCTCATGGTCAAGTTCCCGGGCATGGAGCACGACGAGCCCTACATGACGCACGTCGCCGCGGGCAAGCAAGGCTCACTTGTCTGGAACTTCAATCGTCCCGGTGAGTTCGACTTCGCCTGCCTGATCGCAGGGCATTACCAGGCGGGCATGGTAGGCAAGATCAAGGTCTTCGCCGCGGGAGCGTCCAAATGACGGCGGGCGCCATCTCCCGCAGGGGCGCAGCCGGCGCGGCTCTGATCCTCGCGTGCGCGCCGGGCATGGTCCTGGCCGCGTCTCCTGCGAAGGCGCTCCAGGTCGAAGTCTGGAAGGACCCCGAGTGCGGCTGTTGCAAGGACTGGGTCGCGCATCTGGAAGCCAATGGCTTCAAGGTCAAGGTAAACGACACGGGCAACAACGCCGTCCGCGTGCGCCTCGGCATCGACAAGAAGCACGGCTCCTGCCACACGGCGATCGTGGGCGGCTACGCCCTTGAGGGGCACGTGCCGGCGCGCGAGGTCAAGCGGCTGCTCTCCGAGAGGCCCGCGGCGGTCGGTTTGGCGGTCCCGGGCATGCCCGTGGGCTCGCCCGGCATGGACGGCGCCGTCTACGGCGGTCGCAAGGACTCCTTCGACGTGCTGCTGCTCGCGAAGGACGGAACAAGCAAGATTTATCAACGGTACGAAGGAAAGAAGTCATGAAACAAGTCAAGCAACTCCTCTTGGCCGCGGCTCTCGCCGCTGGCCTCTCCGCCCCCGCGTTCGCCCAGCAGGCGGGCTCCGCGCAGGCATCGGCTCGGGCCGCCACTGAGTTCACCGAAGGCGAGATTCGCAAGGTCGACAAGTCATCCGGGAAGCTCACCGTGAAGCACGGCGAGATCAAGAACCTCGACATGCCTCCGATGACCATGGTCTTCGGCGTCAAGGACGCCGCGATGCTCGACAAGGTCAAGCAGGGCGACAAGGTGCGCTTCCGCGCCGCGAGCGAGGACGGCAAGTTCACCATTACCGAGATCCAGGCTGCGGCTCAGTGACGGGTTCAAGCCCGCGTGACCTGGGTCAACGACTCGTCGATCGTCGCGCGCAATATCAATCCATTTGAGGAAATTTCGCCATGGACCATAAACATACGGCTCACAAGCCAAGCGGGCTCGCGCCCTCGGCGCACGGGGCCATGATCCATGGCGGGTCGGCGTACGTTTGCCCCATGCACCCGGAGGTGCGCCGAGACAAGCCAGGGCGCTGCCCGATCTGCGGCATGGCTTTGCAGCTCGAGGCTCCGCAAGGGCGCACGGCCGAAGGTGGCGATGATCATCATGCCCACCTAAACCACGCGCCCGTGCTTGAGCGCCATGCGGGCCACGCGCCCTCTGCCGCGAAGCCTGCGGCTATGGATGCGCCGAGCGGGGGGGCATACGTCTGCCCGATGCACCCCGAGGTCCGTCGCGACGCGCCAGGACACTGCCCGATCTGCGGCATGGCGCTGGAGCCCGAGATGCCGACATTGGGCGAAGGCAAAGATCCCGAGCTCGCCGACTTCGAGCGGCGCTTCTGGTGGACGCTGCCTCTCACCGTGGTGGGCGTGCTGCTCGCTATGTTCGGCCACTCCATGGAGCTCATGGGCTCGCGCGCGCAGACGTGGGTCGAGCTCGCGCTGGGCGCGCCGCTCGTGCTCTGGGCGGGGGCGCCCTTCTTCAAGCGAGGCTGGGAGTCGGTGGTCAACAAGAGCCCGAACATGTGGACGTTGATCGCGCTGGGCACCGGCGCGGCGTTCCTCTACAGCGTGGTGGCCACCGTCGCCCCGGGCTTGTTCCCAGCGTCGTTCGTCTCCATGGGTCGGGTGGCGGTCTACTTCGAGGCCGCCTCCGCGATCATCTCGCTCACGCTTCTAGGCCAAGTCCTGGAGCTGCGCGCGCGCTCCGGCGCGGGCGCGGCGATCAGGGCGCTCCTCGGGCTCGCGCCAAAAACCGCCAGGCGCGTGGAGCCTGGCGGCTCGGAGGCCGACGTGCCAATCTCGCACGTCCACGAGGGCGACCTGCTGCGGGTGCGCCCGGGCGAGAAGGTCCCGGTCGACGGGTCGGTGGTGGAGGGCAAGAGCTCGGTGAACGAGTCGATGGTCACCGGCGAGCCGATGCCCGTGTCCAAGGCGCCGGGGGACAAGCTGATCGGCGCCACCATCAACACGTCGGGAGCTTTGACGATGCGCGCCGAGAAGGTGGGGTCGGCGACGGTGCTCTCGCAGATCGTGCAGATGGTCGCGCAGGCCCAACGGTCCAAAGCTCCGATGCAACGCATGGCGGACGTCGTCGCCGGCTACTTCGTCATCGGCGTCGTGATCGCCGCGCTCGCGACCCTGTTCGCCTGGGGGGTCTGGGGTCCGGAGCCCTCCTGGGTTTACGGTTTGATCAACGCCGTGGCGGTCTTGATCATCGCCTGCCCCTGCGCGCTGGGACTCGCGACTCCGATGTCGGTCATGGTGGCCACGGGGGAGGGGGCCAAGCGCGGCGTTCTGTTCAGGGACGCCTCCGCCATCGAGAACATGCGCAAGGTGGACGTGCTGATCGTCGACAAGACCGGGACCCTCACGGAAGGCAAGCCGGCGTTCCAGAAGGCGATCGCAGCGCCGGGATTCACGGAAGACGAAGTCCTCCGCATGGCCGCGAGCCTCGACCAAGGCAGCGAGCATCCGCTTGCCCACAGCATCGTAGAAGCCGCCAAGGCCAAGGGCCTCGCCCTCGCCAAGGCCGGGTCCTTCGATTCGAGCACCGGCATCGGGGTGAGCGGGACAGTGGAAGGGAAGAGCCTCGCGCTCGGCAACACCGCCTTGATGGAGAAGCTCGGCGTAGATGTCGCCGCCCTGTCCGGGCCAGGCAGGGAGATGCGCGAAAGCGGAGCCAGCGTCATGCACTTGGCGATCGACGGCCGCTTCGCGGGATTCCTGGCCGTGGCGGACCCTGTCAAGGCGACGACGGCGGAGGCGATCGCGAGGCTGCGGGGGCAGGGCGTGCGACTGGTCATGGCCACCGGAGACGGTCTGGCCACCGCCAAGTCGGTCGCTCGAACGCTCGGCATCGACGAGGTCCACGGCGAGGTGAAGCCCGCGGACAAGCTCGAGCTCGCCCGCAAGTTCAAGTCGCAGGGGCTGGTGGTCGCCATGGCCGGCGACGGCATCAACGACGCTCCAGCACTGGCCGGCGCGGACGTGGGCATCGCCATGGGAGCCGGCACCGACGTGGCCATGGAGAGCGCGCAGGTGACCCTGGTCAAGGGAGACCTCCGGGGCATCGCCGACGCGCGCGACCTCTCCGAGGCCTCCGTGCGCAACATGCGGCAGAACCTGCTCTTCGCGTTCCTCTACAACGCGCTCGGGATCCCCTTGGCCGCTGGCGTGCTCTACCCGTGGACCGGCTGGCTGTTGTCTCCCATGCTCGCGGCGCTGGCAATGAGCCTGAGCTCCGTCTCCGTCGTCGGCAACGCCCTGCGATTGAAGCGGTGGCGCTCCTGAATCGAAGCGCCCAAAGCGGCACGTGCGGCTACGGGCCCGGTCCGCCGTCTGGGGGACGCGGACGCCTTGATGAAGGCAGAGGTCCAGAGTGGCGGCCTCTCGGCGCCGCTCGCTCTCCGACATTGGATTGACTCAGATCAAGTCGGCGCCTCGCCAATAGGAGCAGCATGGCTGGAAGGCCTCTTCAACCAGGAATCCCAATGAAAACCACCCACCTCATCCCCCTCGGCCTCCTCACCGCGGCTCTCGCGGTCCCGGGCTATGCCGCCACCACGCCCGAAGAGCACGCCGCGCACCAGGCGGCGCCGGCCAAAGGAACTGGAACGGCCAAGGCGCACGCGGGCAAGAATGGCACCCACATGCGCAAGATGGACTCGCAGACCGACGCGATGAAGGCCATGCACGAGAAGATGGTGGCCGCGAAGACGCCCGAGGAGAAGAACGCGCTCATGAGCGAGCACATGAAGACCATGGGCGCGGGCATGGCGATGATGAAAGAGATGCCCAAGGGCATGGGCGACATGAAGAGCGCCAATGGCATGGCGGAACATCACGTGATGATGGAGAAGCGCATGGCGATGATGGCGGCGGCCATGGACATGATGAGCGACCGCCTTCCGCAGCCGGCGAAGTAAAGGGAGCGCGCCATGACGCACGATCCCGCGACCGCTTCCTCTCCGGTTTCGACCGATCGCGCGGGTCTTGGCGCGTTCCTTCGGTCGCACTACGCTTTGGGCTACCTGGTTTTAGGCGCGCTCGCGACCTACCTGTATTTCAGCGATCACCGAGCCCACTTCCTCGGCGCGTTGCCGTTCCTGCTGCTCCTGGCCTGCCCCTTGATGCATCTGTTCATGCATCGCGGCCGCGGTGGGCATGACTCGCATGCTGCGCGCCGTCCACGCGGCGGCGGAGGCCCGAAATGACCGATGACCGCAGCTCGCTCAAAGTCGCGGAACTGCTTTCGCTCGCGGGCTTGGCCGCGGCCGGCGCCGGGGGCGCCCTGTTGCTTCAACAGTGGTTGGGGCCATACGCGGTCGCGATCTTCGCCGTCGGCCTCGCTGTCCATGGCGTGGGCATGTGGAGCAAGCACCGCATCGAGGCGCGGGCGCAGGTTCGAACCGCGGCCTGGGAGCCCATCCTTTACGGCTTGTGCTGGCTCGCCTTGGTCGCGCTCGCCGCCTTCCTTCTCGTTCCCGGGTTCCCATAGCGCCACGCGCAAGGGAAAAGTGCAGGCGCTAAGTTTCGGGCGACGGTCGCGTTGCAACCTGGAGTCGCGACAGTCGTTTTGGATCCGGTCCTCATCACCGTGGACCAAGTGATATCCGCGATCAACGAAGCCGGATTTTCAGCGACCGCCAGGACGACCCGGGCGGAAGCATGGATCCGCACGGGCGCAGGCTTCCGAGGGAGGTCTCGCCGCTAGCGGGCGTGGGCCTCGACCCGCCCCAAGTCTTCCAGGATGGGGCAGTCAGGACGGTGGTCGCCCTGGCAGCAGTGGACAAGGTGGGAGAGCGTCTTGCGCATGGACTGCATCTCCCCGATCTTGCGATCGAGCTCGGCGAGGTGGGCGGCGGCGACCTTTTTCACGCTGCTGCTTGGCCGCCTGCGGTCTTGCCAGAGCTTCACCAGCTCGCTGATCTCCGGGATGGAGAAGCCCAGATCTCGCGACCGCTTGATGAATCGCAGCGTGTGGACCTCCGGCTCCCCGTAGACACGGTAACCCGACTCGGTCCGGTGGACCTTCGGCAGAAGTCCCAGGGACTCGTAGTGGCGCACCATTTTCGGCGTCACACCCGCCTTCTCGGCGGCTGCTCCGATGTTCATTCCGTCGGCGACCGTCTTCATGAGGCCCTTCCTTTCCAGCGGCGCAGCGTCAAGGCGTTGGCGACCACGCTCACCGAGGAGAACGCCATGGCGGCTCCGGCGAGCATGGGGTTGAGCATCCCGAACGCGGCGAGCGGGATGCCGACGATGTTGTAGACGAAAGCCCAGAACAGGCCCTGGCGGATCTTCGCGTAAGTCCTGCGCGAGATTTCGATGGCGTCGGCCACCAGGCGCGGGTCTCCCCGCATGAGCGTGACCCCGGCCGCGTGCATGGCGACCTCGGTTCCCGTCGACATCGAGAAGCCCACGTCGGCCGCGGCGAGCGCCGGCGCGTCGTTGATCCCGTCTCCGACCATGGCGACCGACAGGCCGCCGGCCTTGAGCTCCGCGACCACCTGCGCCTTGTCGGCCGGAAGCACCTCGGCCCGGATGTCGGTGATTCCCAGTTCTTGCGCCGTGACGCGCGCGGCCCCCTTGTTGTCGCCAGTCACCATGACGACCTTCACGCGTTGCTCCGCGAGGCTTCGAACAGCTTCCTTGGCCGTGGCTTTGGCGGCGTCTCCGAAGGCGAGAAGGCCTACCAGGCGCGCCGGGGAACCACCCTCGGCCAACCAGGACACCGTGCGGCCCCCTTCCTCGAGCTCTTGAGCCCGCTTCGCCAGCGGCGCGAGGTCCACGCCCAGTTCGTTCATCCACCGAGTGCTGCCGAGGCTCAAGGCCTGACCCTTCACTTGAGCCGACATGCCGCGGCCCGCCACGGCCTTGGCGTCCTGGGCGGGCGCGATGGTCACCAAGTTCTCCCTGGCGGCGTCCATGACGGCGCGGGCCAGGGGGTGCTCGCTGGCGGACTGCACGCTGGCGGTCAGCCGCAGCAGCCCGGCGTGGTCGCCGTCGGCCGCCTCGAACGCCACCAGGCGCGGTTTGCCCTCGGTGAGCGTGCCGGTCTTGTCGAAGGCCACGATCTTCACGTTGTGGGCGACTTCGAGCGCCTCGGCGTCCTTGATCAGGATGCCGCGACGCGCCGCGACTCCGGTCCCGGCCATGATGGCGGTGGGGGTGGCGAGTCCCAATGCGCAAGGGCAGGCGATCACAAGAACGGCGACGGCATTGAGGATGGCGCGCTCCCAATCGGCTGTCGCGAATCCCCAGCCAAGGAGCGTGACCAAGGCGATGCCAAGCACTACGGGCACGAAGACTTCACTCACCTGGTCGACCAGGCGCTGGATGGGAGCCTTCTTCGCTTGGGCGGACTCGACCATCCGCGCGATGCGGGAGAGCGTGGACTCGGCACCGACCGCGGTGGCGCGGGCCGTGAAGAGCCCCTCGGCGTTCACGGATCCGCCGACGACCTTGGCGCCGGCAGCCTTGGACACTGGAAGGCTTTCGCCGGTGATCAGCGACTCGTCGACGTGCGTGGATCCTTCGAGGATCTCACCGTCCACTGGCACGCGTTCGCCGGGGCGTACCACCACGGTGTCGCCGACCTTGACCTCCGACGCGGGGACGTCGATCTCGGCGTCGCCGCGGCGCACGCGGGCGGTGTCGGGGCGCAAGGCGTTCAGCGCCCGGATGGCTTCGGTGGTCTGGCGCTTGGCGCGGCCTTCGAGCCACTTGCCGAGGAGCACGAGGGTGATCACGACGGCCGAGGCCTCGAAGTAGAGGTGCGGAGCCTCTCCGTGGCCCTCGTGCCCGATGCCTGCGATGAGGAGGTAGAGCGACAGTCCGTATCCGGCGGAGGTGCCCAGCGCCACGAGCAGGTCCATGTTGCCGGCGCGCGCCTTGACGGCCTTCCACGCGGAGCGGTAGAAGCGCGCGCCCAGCCAGAATTGCACGGGCGTGGCGAGCGCGAGTTGCCACCAGCCGGGCAGGGCCCACTCGGCCCCGAACAGCATGCCCAGCATGGGGAGCACGAGGGGGAGGGAGAGGGCGGCGGCCACGGCCACCGGCCACCAATCGGGCCAGCCCGTCTTCGGCGCTTCGGACGCCTGGGGCAGCTTCGCCGCGTAGCCAGCCTTTTCGACGGCGCCGAGCAGCCTCGGAAGCATTTCGTCCGCGCGGCCGACGAACTTGACTTCGGCCTTCTCGGTGGCGAGGTTCACTTCGGCGAAGGTCACTTCCGGCAGCTTGCGCAGCGCCTTCTCGACGCGCGAAACACAGGACGCGCAGGTCATGCCTTCGATCGAGAGGCTCGCTTGATCCTCCCTGACGGAGTAGCCCGCCTTCTCCACCGCGCCGCGCAGCGTCGCGAGGTCCACCTGGCTCGACGCCGAGACGATCGCGCGCTCGGTCGCCAGGTTCACGCTGGCGCGCTCCACGCCTGGCACCTTGGCGAGCGCCTTCTCGACGCGCGAAACGCACGAGGCGCAAGTCATGCCCTCGATCGGCAGCTCGATGCCCATCTTCTCCGGGTCTTCGCCAGGATCGCTGGCATCGTCGTCGTGGTCTGCATGGTCGGCTCCTTCCGCCCGAAATCCCAGGCGATGGAGGCATCTTCAAGCTTGCCATCATGTCAAGGTCAAGCCCCTGCCGCAAGAAACTTTTTCGCGCCTGCTGGGATGGCCGGGACCTGGCTGACCCTCCGGTTGAGTCGCCACCCCCCCTCCGCTTGAAACTGGCGCGGGCTCCGGGGCCGCGCTAGTTCGTGAGCGGCTCATGCATGCGGCGCGATAACTCGCTCCCGCGCTCGCGCAGGAACGCCTGCAGGCGGGCGTCGTAGTCCGCCACCGCCGCCGCGCGCACCGAAGGGCGCTGGGCCAGCGACGCGCGCCAGGCGCGCACGCGCGGTGTTCGGGTGAACACGCTCTCCTCGCCCAATGCCTCAAAGGTGTCGAAGTAGCGGAACACCGGCGCAAACACCGCGTCGACGACGCAGAAGCGCTCCCCGGCGAAGAACGGGCCCTGCGGGTGCAGCGCCTGTTCAAGTTGCCCGAAGCGCGCCTTCAGCAGCGCTTGCTGCGCCTGCAGAGCGGCGGCATCCGGCGCCGTGTAGTAGGCCCAGATGGTGTTCAGCACCGAGGAGCCGAACTCCATCCAGCCGCGGTGGCGGGCGCGCAGCAGCGCGTCGTCCGGATGCAAGCGCGGCCCCAGCGTCTCGTCGAGGTACTCGCAGATCACGGCGGACTCGAACACCGGCTCGTCACCCGCCAGCAGCACCGGCGTCTTGCCCAAGGGCGAGACGGCATTGAACCAGTCGGGTTTGGCTGCCAGGTCGACCCAGCGGCGTTCGAACGGGACGCCCTTCTCGTGCAGCACGATCGCGGCGCGCTGGACGTAGGGGCAGAGGTAGTGGCTGACCAGGGTGAGGTGCATGGTCACGTCAATCCTTCAGAAGGCCTTCGGCGCGCAGCGCCGCCTGCACCTGCGGCCGGGCACGCACGCGCGCCATCCAGGCCGACAGGTTGGGGAAGCCCGCCAGGCTCATGCCCAGCATGGGGGCCCAGCTCAGGATGGTGAACGCGTAGGCATCCGCCACCGTGAACCGGTCCCCCACCAGCCACTCGCGGCCGGCCAGCTGCGTCTCGACGTCCGCCAGCCGCGTGGACAGCTTCTCCTTGACCGCCTTGCGGGTGGGATCGGCCGTGTCCTTGTGGAACAGCCAGGGGCTGAACGACTTGTGCAGTTCGCTGGAGATGAAGGTGAGCCACTGCTGCACCAGGAAGCGGTCGCGGCTGCCCACCGAGGGGATCAGAGCCTTGGCCGGCGCCAGGTCGGCGACGTACTGGAGCAGCGCGGCGACTTCGGTATGGCGGCTGCCGTCGTCGAGTTCCAGCACGGGCACGTAGCCGCGCGGGTTGATGCCGCGGAAGTCGGCACCCTGTTCGGTGCGCGCGGCGACCGTGTCGACCTTCACGTAGTCGGCGGCGATGCCGGCTTCGCGCAGTGCGATGTGGACGGCCTGCGAGCAGTAGGCGGGGGAGTAATAGAGCTTCATGGGGACCTCGTTGATGAAAAGTGGGTGGACAGGGGAAAGCGATCAGGCGGACGGCATGTCGTTGGAGGGGCTTGAAGGCACGAAAGGCTCCTGTTTGTGGTGGGCGGAGGCGAACTGTAGGATTGCGATGTCGCAACGAAAATAGGCGAACATGAAAACTTCTATTGCAAAGCCGCAATACCACCTGACGACCGCCGACCTCGGCGTGGTGCTCGCGCTCGTGCGCGGAGGCACCCTGGCCGAGGCGGCGCAGCGCAGCGGCAGCGACCCCTCCACCGTCTTCCGCGGGCTGCAGCGCCTGGAGAAGTCGCTGGGCCAGCGTCTGTTCGAGCGCACCCGGCGGGGCTACCTTCCGACCGAGCGGGCGGGCGAGGTGGCGCGCCATGCCGAGCGCATCGAGGCCGAACTGGAGGCGGCGCGGGGGGCCGTCTCGGGCGCCGATGCCATGGTGAGCGGTCGCGTGCGCCTGACCACCACCGACTCGGTGTTGCGTGGGCTGGTGCTGCCCGCGCTGCCGCCGCTGGCGCGCGCGCATCCGCTGCTGCAGTTGGAGCTGCATGCCGGCAACCAGTTGATGAGTCTGTCCCGCCGCGACGCCGACCTGGCGCTGCGGGCGACGACGGACCCCCCCGAGCACCTGGTCGGGCGCGAGCTGGGCCGCATTCGCTTCGCCGTGATGGGCCTGCGGGGGCAGCGGACCAAGCCCCTGGACACGCTGGACTGGATCGCGCCCGACGAGGCCATGCCCGAGCATCCGTCAGTGCGCTGGCGCCGCAAGCACATGCCCAAGCTGGCGCCGCGCCATCTGGTGGACGGCATCGTCGGCGTGGCAGATGCCATCATGGCCGGCCTCGGCGTGGGCGTGCTGCCCCTCTTCATGCTGCAGGCGGAAGGGCGCCTGAAGGCGCTGTCGCCTGTCCTGGACGGCTGCGAATCGACACTCTGGCTACTCGCCCATCCGGAATCGCGCCACCTCCGTCGCATCGCCACCGTGTACCAGCATCTGGCGGACGCGATCCACCTGCCCTTGGCGTAGCGGCTGGGCCCGTTCCATGCTCGCGCCCTCAGAGACGCGGAGCCCCCAATGGGTGGCCAGTGCTGTCAAGCCCCTGCAGCAAGAAGGTTTTGGCGGCGTTCTGTTGACTCTGACACGGTGGCAAGCTTGACGATGCAGGCCGTCATTCACTTTTTCCAGGAGAAACCCATGATCGAACTGAACCTCCCCGACATGACTTGCGGCCACTGCGCGAGCACCGTCGCCAAGACGGTGGCGCTCGTTGACCCGGCCGCCAAGGTCGACGTCGACCTGCAAACCAAGCAGGTCAGGATTTCGTCCAACGAGGACCGCAAGGACTTCGAGGACGCCTTGACTGACGCTGGCTACCCGCCGGCGCAGTGACTCGGAGCGAGGCGATGGAACCTGGACTCCTACCGCCCCTGGCCCTGGGGCCGATGTTGGCCGCTGCGCGCGATCTGGCGTTTCGAGTCAGCCAGTTCGTCGCCGCCGCTCCGCCGCGCTTGCCGGGTCGGCCCGTTGTCGTCGTCGCCGCGGCCATCTTGTCCGCGTGGACGGTCATCTCGTTCGATTGGAGTTTCGGCTTCGCCTTGCCCATCGTGACGGTCGGGTGCGGCAGCGTGGTTGCCACGATCACGCTGGTCGCCGGCTGGAGGTCGGACCCAGATGAGATTGAACGGTGGTCGATTCGAGCTGTCATCGCGTCGCTCATTGCGACGGTGCCAGCCTTGTTCGCCTGAGGGCCTGGGTGTGCCACATCGATGCGCCGTGGCGTGACGTGTGCGATTCCCTCCGGGGCCACCCTACAGGATCATGTCGCCCGCGGCCAAGCCGGTCCCACCGACCTGGATGGCGAATTCCGCCGCTGCGTCTGCGTCCGTGTTCCCGTACAGGACCTTCGCGGTGCTGTCGTAGTAGAGGGCCGCCGTCGTGGTGAACGCGCCGGAGAAGGTTGCGCCCACCACCAAGCTGCGGAACGCGTTGTTGGCCACCGTGGCCGTGTTCGCATCGAGCGATGAGAGGTCGATCTTGTCCTGTCCCGAAACGAAACCCGAGATGACATCCCGCGTCGCGACCGTGGTTCCCATCTCGGCGAGCGCGTTGAAGTCGTAGACGTCCTTCCCTGCGTCGCCGGTCAGGAGGTCCTTGCCGATGCCTCCGACCAGGGTGTCGTTTCCTCTGCCTCCGTTCAACGTGTCGTTGCCGGCGCCGCCGGCGAGTGCATTTCCACCGCCGTTGCCGGTCAAGCGATTGGCCAAGGCGTTCCCGGCGCCACCCAGTGCTTCGGCGCCGAGCAGTACCAGGTTCTCGATGTCCGTCCCGAGCGTCACACCGATCCACGCGCGGACCGTGTCCGTGCCGCCGGACGCGCTGGTCTCGATGACCAGCGCCGCGGGATCCAGGATGACATAGGTGTCGTTGCCGTCGCCGCCGAGGAGGATGTCCTCGCCGGCGCCGCCTTCGAGCGTGTCGTTGCCGGCCCGGCCGATCAGGACGTCGTCGCCGTCATTGCCCACCAGGCTGTTCGCTCCCGCGTCGCCGCGCAACCGGTCGTCACCGCCGCCGCCGGCCAGCCCCTCGAATCCGCTGTGCATGTCGTCGGTACTGGAAAAGCCGCTTTGCAGGTCGACCTTCACGCCCACGAAATGGTCCTGGTAGCTGAGGATGTCCACGCCTTCGCCACCATCGAGGATGTCCGGACCATCGCCCCCGAGGACCGTGTCGTTCCCCAGGCCACCCTGGATCCAGTCGCCACCCCCTTGCCCGTCGAGGAGGTTGTTCGCAGCGTCACCGGTGATTTCATCGTCCCATGCGCCGCCCTGGGCCGCCTCGAAGCCAGTGAAGGTGGCCAGGATGGCACCCGAGGCCGTGTGCCGGATCTGGCCGGTGGAGAATTCGATCTGCATTCCCTTCAATTCTTCCGGCATGACCGGCACCAGTTCGACCCTCAGCGCGTCCACGCCGTCGCCACCGTCAATCTCGTCCTGCGAGCCGGGATCCAACTGCATGTAGACGGTGTCGCTTCCGGTCCCGCCGAGGACGGTGTCCTGCCCGCCGCCGCTGAGCAGGACGAGATCGTCGCCGTCGCCGCCGTCGATGGAGTCGTTGCCGGCGTTGTCGTAGCAGGTGTCATTGCCGGCGCCGCCCTCGAGGGTGTCGTTCCCATCGTCGCCGCTGATGTTGTCGGCGCCCTCCCCGCCGGTGACCAGGTCGTGCCCGGCGCCGCCGCCCAGGTTGTCGTTGCCCGCGCGCCCGCCGATCGTGTCGTCACCGCCTTCCCCGAAAAGCTCGTCGCCGTTGGAAGCACTGTCCGAGCCGAGGAGGGTGTCCTCGAACCCGCTGCCGATCACCATCTCGAAGCCCGTCAACGTGTCGTTGCCGGCCGCCGCGTCGGTCGTGCCCAGGTCGATGTCCACGATGGCCCCTGCGCCCAGGCGTTCCAGGCTCAGCCTGTCGAAGCCGGCGCGGCCGGCCAGCCTGTCATCCCCGGCCGAGGCGTGGATCAAGTCATTCCCGATGGATCCACGGACGGTGTCGCTGCCGGCCCCGCCGTCGATGGTGGTGCCACCGGCATACGGCGCGATGTCCAGGCTGCCGGTGATCGAATCGTTGCCGCCGCGCCCTTCGAACTCGCAGACGGCGTGGTCGGAGGTGTCGATGACGTCGTCGTGGTCCGTCGCGATGAGGCGCTCGATCTCGCCCGCAAGCAAGAGCGACTCGCCAATGCCGACCCCCGTTCCGCCGAAGAAGGCCCCGACGGTGATGGCCGTCGTCAAATGGGACAAGTCCAGCGTGTCGGTGCCATCGCCTCCGGACACGAATGAACCGCCACCCGCGGCCAACACGTCGTTGCCGCCCCCGCCCATCACCGTGTCGTTTCCTCCGCCACCCGTGAGCGTGTCGTCGCCCCCGCCTCCCTCGAGCTCGTTGGCCGTCCCATCGCCTGCCAGGTCGTCATCGAACGAAGAGCCGATGACGGTCTCGATGCCGCTGCCGGTGGCGGAAAACCCGTCGCCTTCGAAGCCGCCAGCGAGGGAACCACTGACAGCCCCGCCTGAAGCCTCGAAGGTCAGTGTGTCGCTCCCCAGGCCGCCGTTGAAGATGTCGTTGCCCGCGCTCGGACGGAAGACATCGTCGTCATCGCCGCCGTCCAGAAGGTCATCACCGTCGCCGCCCATGAGCGTATCGTTGCCGGCCATCCCATGCAGTTCCATGCCCTGGCTGCCGATGACCGAAACATCGTCATTGAACTGCGTGAGTTGCCAGGACTCCACGTTCCTGGCCCAGAAATCGAACACGGCCGATTCGTCCGCCTCGCTGAACACCAGGTAGGGATTGCCGTGGAGCGCGCCGACTGTTCCTATCCAGGGGTAGATCGGAGCCGCCAGCGTCACCGTGTCCTGGCCGTCCCCACCATCGAGCGTATCGTTCCCGTTGGCGACCAGGGTGTCGTTTCCGCCTAGCCCCTCGATCGTGTCATTGCCCTCGGTGCCGGGGAGAGTGTCGTCATCGCCTGTGCCGGTGATCAGCGCCATGGTGTGGTTCCTGTGATGGGACAAGAAGACCGCGCATTGTCCAGCCCGACAGGTTCAACTCCAAGGCGTTTGCGACGACCGGATCAGGCCGGCATCGCCTCCGCCTCCGCCACGACCCCCGCCTGCGCCTCCCCTCCCAGCGCCTCCAGCAGGTCCGGGATCAACTGCGACAACTCGCCGGTGAGGATGGCGACGTTGGCGTCGAAGCCGTCGTCGTCCTTGCCCGTGTCCCCCGCTTCCTTCAGCACCACGTCCAGGAACTTGATCTTGCGAACCTGTCCCGCCTCGGTCAGCACGAGGGAGACGCGGTCGTTCCACGTCATCGCCAGCTGCGTCGGCACCTTGCCGGCGGCAATGTGCTGGGCCACCTCGTCGATGTCCAGCGTATGGCGGGCGTAACGCACGGTCGCCTTCTGTTCGTCCGCGGCCTTCAACTCGCAGTCGCGATCGACCGTGAAGCGCCAGGGGGCCTCGCGCGTCGACAGCCAATGCGCCATGGAGGCGGAGGGTGAGCTCTGCGTCTGGATCAACGAGAGATCCAGCGAGGGCGCCGCGCCGGGGACTTCCAGCAGGGCCGCGAGGAGTGTCGACACGATGCGGTCGGCCCCCGACAGGCTGCCCGCATCCACCACCAGCATCCGGTTCTTCGCGTCCAGCCACAGCAGCATCGTGCTGCGCTTGCTGAAGGCGCGCGGCAACAGGTCCAGCAGGACCTCTTCCTTGAATTCCTTCTTCAGTTTCGCTGGCACGCGCTCGTTGCCGGTCTCGGCCTTGTAGCGCTCGATGCGTTCGTCCACCGCGCTGGTGATCGCGGAAGAGGGTACCGCGCGTTTCTCGGTGCAAAGCTTCAGCACCAGGTGGCCGCCCACCAGTTCGGCCAGCAGCTTGCCCTTGTTGCCGCGCGGCGGCACCCAGCCGGCGGATTCGGGCTGGGTGGGGCCGCAGGGGACGAAGCGGCCTTTCTGCAGGACGCGCTCGAGCGCGGGAAGGTCGGGCAGGACGAAGTCGTCCGCGATGCGGAAAAAGCAGGCGCTCTTGAACATGGAGTTGGCGCGCGCGGGATCCGCGCGGGCAAAGGGCTGGATTCTAAGTGCCGCACCACCCGCGGTTAGACTGGCCATGGTGCAGAAGAAGCAAGCCGTAACGATTGCGTCGGGTGACGGCCTGCCCCTGCCGCAGCGCCGCTGGGCAATGGCGGCCATCATCCTCGGCATCTCGCTGTCGGTGCTGGATTCCACCATCGTCAACCTGGCGTTGCCCGACATCACGCGCGACCTCGGCGCGTCGCCCTCGGCCGCGGTGTGGGTGGTCAACGCCTACCAGCTTGCCACCCTGGTCCTGCTGCTGCCTTTCGCACACGTCGGCGAGCGTCTCGGCTACCGCCGCGTGTACCTCGTCGGGCTGGCGCTCTTCACCGGCGCATCGCTGCTGTGCGTGATCGCGCCTTCGCTGCCGTTGCTCGCAGTGGCGCGGGCGCTGCAGGGCGTCGGCGCCGCGGGGATGATGAGCGTGAACGCCGCGCTGGTTCGCCTGACGTACCCGGTGGAGTCGCTGGGCCGCGCCATCGCGCTGAATTCCGTCGTGGTGGCGACTGCGTCGGTGGCCGGGCCGAGCATCGCCGCGCTGGTGCTGTCGGTCGCGGCCTGGCCGTGGCTGTTCATCATCCAGCTGCCGCTGGGCATCCTGGTGCTGGTGGTCGGCGCGCGGGCCCTGCCGCACAACACCGTCGTGAGCACCGCAGGGCACCTGCGGCCTTCCGACGTGGTGATGAACATCCTGATGTTCACCCTGGTCTTCCTCGCGGCCGACACGCTGGGCGCGCGGCGCGGCGGCGCCGACACGGGAATGGTAGGCCTGTCCATCGCGATGCTGGTCGCCGGCGTGGCGGTGGGCTGTGTCTACATCCGCCGGCAACTGCGCGAAGAAACGCCGCTGTTTCCCGTCGACCTGCTGCGCATCCCGGTCTTCGGCCTGTCGATGTGCACGTCGGTCACCGCGTTCGCGGCGCAGACGCTGGCTTTCGTCGCGCTGCCCTTCATGCTGCTGGAGGGCCTCGGCCGCACCCACCTGGAGGCCGGCCTGGCGATCACGGCGTGGCCTGTCGGCGTGGTGCTGGTCGCCCCGCTGGCCGGACGGCTGATTCCGCGCGTTCGCGGCGGCTTGCTGGGAGGCATCGGCCTGGCCACGATGTCGCTGGGCCTGGCGCTTCTCACGTGGATGCCGGACCAGCCGACGAGCTTCCAGCTGGCCTGGCGGCTGTTCTTGTGCGGCGCCGGCTTCGGCCTGTTCCAGTCGCCCAACAACCACATCATCCTCACCAGCCCGCCGCTGCGCCGCGCCGGCGCTGCAAGCGGCATGTTGGGCACCGCGCGGCTGACCGGCCAGTCGGCGGGCGCGGTGCTGGTCGGCCTGGTGTTCAGCGTCTGGGGCGTGCAGCAGGCCGGCCCCGAAATCGCGCTGGAGCTGGCGGCCGCGCTGGCGGCTGTCTCGGCCGCTTTCAGCCTGCTGCGCCTGCGGACCTAACGACGCGCGTACTGCGTGCTGCCGAACAGGACCTCGCGCGCCTTGTCGTCGGTGATCGGCTTGCGCAGGTCGGCCAGCACCTTCACGCCACGCTGCACCGCGGGCCGCTCGGCGATGGTGTCGAACCACCGCTTCAGGTGGGGATAGTCCTCCAGCACGATGCCCTGGTTCTGCCAGCTGCGCAGCCAGGGGAAGGTGGCGATGTCGGCGATCGAGTACTCCGCTCCCCCGAGCCATTCGCTGGCAGCGAGGCGCTTGTCGATCACGCCATAGAGCCTGCGCGCCTCGTTGGTGTAGCGGTCGACCGCGTAGGGGATCTTGTCGGGCGCATAGATGCGGAAGTGGTGCGCCTGCCCGAGCATCGGGCCCACGCCCCCCATCTGGAACATCAGCCATTGCAGCACTTCGAAGCGCGCGCGGTCGCCCGCCGGCAGGAAGCGGCCGGTCTTGGCGGCGAGGTACACCAGGATGGCGCCCGACTCGAACACGGAGATCGGCTGGCCGTCGGGTCCTTGCGGGTCGACGATCGCGGGGATCTTGTTGTTCGGGCTGATCGCCAGGAACTCGGGGCGGAACTGCTCGCCGGCGCCGATGTTGACCGGAATGGCCTCGTACGGAAGGCCGCACTCCTCCAGCATCACATGCACCTTGTGGCCGTTAGGCGTCGCCCAGGAATAGACCGATATCTTCGACACGCCGAAACCTCCTGTTTCAACTCATAATGCGGAACTTTAGGGGAAAGCCGCACTGCATGTTCGAGCGGATCAAGAAGGCCTTCCGGCGGGACGCCAGGGATCACAAGGATTCCCCGCCGTCGTCCCAGCTGTCACACGGCCCCATGTCGGAGTGGGCGGCCTCCCGCGGCATGACCTTTTCGAGCGGCATGGGCAGCTCGGTCAGCATGGGCGGCAAGGTGGGCGGCCGGCCCTGGAAGATGGAGCTGGGGAAGCCCACGCGCGACTACATCCACGGCGAGGAATTGCGGGCCCGGGCAGAACTCGGCGTGAACGACGACGTCGCGGCCCTCATCATCAACCGCCCGCTCAAGGACATGCTGGAGCGCCGCGCGTACGGGATGATCACCGACACGCTGCAGACCACCGCGGACCCGCGCCTGCCCGAAGAGATGCGCTGGCTGGCCATGTACGACGAAGTCGGCTGGGAGGGCCCTCCGCAGGCTTTCTGGGACCGCTATGCCGTCCTGGCCGACACGCGCGAGCACGCGCTGGCCTGGGTCGACAACGCGCTCGTGCAACAGCTGATGTCCTGGCCCGATCCGGCGCCGCTGCCGGCCACCGCCTTCATGGTGGTGCTGCTGCGCGGCAAATGCTACCTGCGCATGCGGTACCAGCCTGCCGAGACCCCGACGCTCGATCACGCCACGACGATCTTCACCACGGCGTGTGAAAGCGCGCTGGATGTGTTTGGCAAGTGACGCTTCGCCAGGCTGACCCTGCGAAAGGTCCGTGAACTCACGTTGCGCGCCCGGGCTCGCGCCGCCTCAACTCCCCCGCGTGACCGGCACGCCCGCGTCCTTTCCGTAGCTGCCGTACTTGCCCAATTCCCACTTGGCGATGGCGTTGCGGTGCACTTCGTCGGGGCCGTCGGCGAAGCGCAAGGTGCGCGCATTCGCATAGGCGCTGGCCAGCGGGAAGTCGTCGCAGACGCCGCCGCCGCCGTGGGCCTGCATGGCCCAGTCGATCACCTGGCAGGCCATGGTGGGCGCCACCACCTTGATCATGGCGATCTCCGTGCGGGCCACCTTGTTGCCGGCCAGGTCCATGATCCAGGCGGCCTTCAGCGTCAGCAGGCGGGCCATGTCGATCTTGCAGCGGGCCTCGGCGATGCGTTCCTGCGTCACCGTCTGCTGCGCCACGGTCTTGCCGAAGGCGGTCCGGGCCAGCGAGCGGCGGCACATCAGCTCCAGCGAGCGCTCGGCCAGGCCGATCAGGCGCATGCAGTGATGGATGCGTCCCGGGCCCAGCCGGCCCTGCGCGATCTCGAAGCCGCGGCCTTCACCCAGCAGGATGTTGCCCGCCGGCACCTTCACGTTCTCGAAGTACATCTCGACGTGGCCGTGCGGGGCGTCGTCGTAGCCGAAGACGTTCAGCGGCCGCACGATGCGGATGCCGGGCGTGTCGCCGGGGATCACGATCATGCTTTGCTGCGAATGGCGCGGCGCCTCGGGATCGGTCTTGCCCATGGTGATGAAGACCTTGCAGCGCGGGTCGGCCGCGCCGGAGATCCACCACTTGTGGCCGTTGACGACGTAGTGGTCGCCCTGGCGCTCGATGCGGGTGGCGATGTTGGTCGCGTCCGAGGACGCCACCTCCGGCTCGGTCATCGCAAAGGCGGAACGGATCTCGCCATTGAGCAGCGGCTTGAGCCAGCGCGCCTTGATCTCGTCGGAGCCGTAGCGGGCGATGGTCTCCATGTTGCCGGTGTCGGGCGCCGAGCAGTTGAAGACTTCACTGGACCATGGCACGCGCCCCATGATCTCGGCCAGCGGCGCGTATTCCTGGTTGGTGAGGCCCGCGCCCTTGTAGCCGGAGGCCTCGGCCGTGTCGACCGGCAGGAACAGGTTCCACAGGCCCGCCGTGCGCGCCTTGGCCTTCAGCTCCTCGATCACCGGCAGCGGCGTCCAGCGCTTGCCCGCATCGGTGTTCTCCTGCAACTGCTTCTTGTACGTCGTCTCGTTGGGGTAGACGTGGTCGTCCATGAACTTCTGCACGCGTGCCTGGAGTTCCTTGGTCTTGGCGGAATAGTCGAAATCCATGTGTCTTTCTCCTGGGGAAAATAGTCAGGCCTGCTGCGCGAAGCGCCAGGCCAGTTCGGCCATCGGGCGCGCCCCGGCGGCGGACGCGGTGGCCTGCGCGCTCGACGCGGTGCCGGCCTCCACCCGTTTCGCGATGCCCTGCAGGATGGCGGCGATGCGAAACATGTTGTAGGCCAGGTAGAAGTTCCAGTCCGCCTTGAGGTCGGCGGCGGTCGCCAGGCCGGTGCGCTCGCAGTAGCGGCGGATGTATTCGTCCTCGCTCGGGATGCCCAGCGCCGCATGGTCCAGGCCGCCGATGCCGCGGCCCGGGTGCGGGATGTGCCACGACATGCAGTGATAGCTGAAATCCGCCAGCGGGTGGCCGAGCGTGGACAGCTCCCAGTCGAGCACGGCGATGATGCGCGGCTCGGTGGCGTGGAACATCACGTTGTCCAGCCGGTAGTCGCCGTGCACGATGGAGACCTTGCTTTCGTCGCGTGCTGCCGCGGGCACGTGCGCCGGCAGCCATTCCACCAGCTTGTCCATCTCGGGGATCGGCTGGCTCAGGGGTCCCGCGCCATCGGCGGAAGCCTTGTACTGCTTGCTCCAGCGGCCGATCTGGCGGTCGAAGTAGTTGCCTGGCTTGCCGTAGCCGGCCAGCCCGCGCTCGGCGAACCTGACGGTGTGCAGCGCCGCCATGACGCGGTTCAATTCGTCGTAGATCTCGCCGCGCTGCGCCGGCGTCATCCCCGGCAGTGCCTGGTCCCACAGCACGCGACCCTGCATGCATTCCATGATGTAGAAGGCGCGGCCGATCACCGATTCGTCCTCGCACAGCACGTGCATCCGCGGCACCGGCACGTCGGTGCCGGCCAGCCCCGACATGACGGCGAACTCGCGCTCCACCGCGTGCGCGGACGGCAGCAGCTTGGCCACCGGCCCCGGCTTGGAGCGCATCACGTAGGCGCGCTCGGGCGTGAGCAGCTTGTAGGTGGGATTGGACTGCCCACCTTTGAACATCTCCACGGTCAGCGGCCCGCGGAAGCCGGGCAGGTTCTTCTGCAGCCACGCGGTCAGCACTTCGGTGTCGAAGACGTGCTTGCCCGAGACGGGCCGGGTGCCGGTGAAATGGTCGTAGGCGTCGTTCATGGAATTCGGGATTCTCAGTCCGCAGCCTGCATGATCAGCATGAGCGCTTCGCGATTGCGCACCACCAGGCCACCCGGCTCGATGCGAATGACTTCCTCGCGCTCCATCGCCTTGAGCTCCTGGTTGACCCGCTGGCGCGAGGCGCCGAGCAATTGCGCCAGTTCTTCCTGCGCCAGGTGCAGGCCGATGCGGATTTCGCGCCCATCCTGCAGCGAAGGCACGCCATAGCTGCGCACCAGGTGGGCCAGCTGCTTGGCCAGCCGCGCGCGCAAGGGCAGCGTGTTGAGGTCTTCCACCAGGCCGAACAGTTGCCGGATGCGGCGCGCGTGCAGGCGCAGCAGCGCCTCGTACAGCTCCACGTGCTGCGCCAGGATCTTGCGCAGGTCCGACACCGACACCTGCAGCAGCGTGCTGTCGCCGTGCGCATAGGCATCGTGGGTGCGCCGCTCCCCGTCGAAGATCGCCACGTCGCCGAACCAGATGCCCGGCTCCACGTACGACAGCGTCACCTGCTTGCCCGTGATGGAGGTGGAGCTCACGCGCACCGACCCGCGCGCCACTGCGCTCCAGGACTCGGCCGGATCCCCGCGCGCGCAGATCAGGTCGCCGTCCTTGTACCGTTTGGGAAATGCGCATCGCAGGATGTCGTGCCGCAGCGAAGGGGAAAGGGAAGAAAACCAGCGACCGTTGTTGATCGCCGCGCGTTCCTCGATGGTAAGAATGGGGTCGTCCATTGCTCTGTCTTGTGAGTGACTGGCGGTCCAGGGCATTGTCACGTGCGCGACCCCTCAGGGGTAGCGCGGCGGCTGCTTGGACAGGAAGGCCCCGATGCCGATCGCGCCGTTGGCATGGTGCAGGTTGCGCACGAAGTGGTCCCGCTCGGCGGCAAGGTGGCGCGCCAGCGGCGTGTCGCCGGCGTCGTTCACCAGCTCCTTGATGCTGGCGATGGCGTTGGGAGCGCGCTCGTTCAGCAGGGCGGCCAGCGCCAGCGCCTCGCCGAGCGCGGCGCCTGCAGGCGTGATGCGATTGACCACGCCGAGCGTGTTCAGCCGGGTGGCGCCGATGCGCTCGCCGCACATGAGCAGCTCGCTGACGAGCTGGCGGGGCAGGGCCCGCGCCAGGCTCCAGCTGCCGCCGCCGTCCGGCGACAGCGCCACGCTGCTGTACGCCATCACGAACACCGCGTTCTCGGCCGCGACGATGAAGTCGCAGGCCAGCGCGAGCGAGAATCCGGCGCCGGCGGCAGCGCCTTCGACAGCGGCGATCACCGGCTTCGGGAAGGTCCGGATCGCATCGATCCAGCCGTGCAGCCCCTCGATCGACTGCGCCTGCACTTCGGGCGGCTTTTGCCGGTTGTCCAGCAGGCGCTGCAGGTTGCCGCCGGCGCAGAAGGTGCTGCCGGCGCCGGTGATGACCACGCTGCGCACCTCGGGGTTGCTGTCGGCGGCATTGAGCGCTTCGACGCCGGCCGCATAGATCTCCGGCCCCAGCGCGTTGCGATGGTCCGGATTGCTCAGGGTCAGCACCATGGTGCGGCCCTCGCTGTGGCTCTTGAGTTCGGCGGGCATGGACTAGCAGCCTCCGCAGAGCCGCCTCAAGGAGGCTGAAGCCCCCTCGGGGGGCAGCGACGACACGTAGTGCGGAGCGTGGGGGCTCATGTTTCTTCTTGCAGCAGGGACAGGCCGATCGCGCCGCGCCGGCGCAACCACGGGCTCGGGCGGTAGCGCGGGTCACCATACACCGTCTGCATGTTGAACAGCACTTCGAGCACGTTGGTCGGGCCCCAGCGGTCGCCCATGGCCAGCGGACCGAGCGGGTAGCCGAGCCCCAGCGTCACCGCGGTTTCCAGGTCTTTCGGCGTGCAGATGCGTTGCTGGCAGATGTCGGAAGCGATGTTCACGATCGTCGCCACCACGCGCTGCGTGACGAAGCCGCCGGAGTCGCGGATCACGCTGACCGCCTTGCCGTCCCGCGCGAACAGCGCATGCGCCGCATCTCGCATGTCGGTGCGCGTGGCGGGATTGGTGGCCAGCACGCGCCGCTTCGTCGCGGCATCCTCGATCAGCAGGTCGATGCCCACGGTGCGCGCCGGGTCCAGGCGTTCGACGACGGCGACCGTGGTCACGTCGAAGCCGAGCGGCGCCACCACCGCCAGCGCATGCATCGACGGCGACTGGCCCGTTTCCACCTTGGCGCCGAGCTCCTTGAGCAACTGGTACAGCTCCGCCCGCCGCGCCGCGCGCGTCGACACCCACACCGGCGGAATCTCGCCCACGCTGGGGACGGGCGGCTCGGCCGGCACCTGCGCCTTCCCCTCGACATAGCGATAGAAGCCTTCTCCCGTCTTGCGCCCCAGCACATTGCCCGCCAGGCGCTGCGCGGTGATCACGTTGGGGCGGTAGCGCGGCTCGTCGAAGTATTGGCGGTACACCGACTCCATCACGGGATGCGACACGTCCAGGCCGGTCAGGTCCATCAGCTCGAACGGACCGAGCTTGAAGCCGACCTGGTCGCGCAGGATCCGGTCGATGGTGGCGAAGTCCGCGATGCCTTCGCCCGCGATGCGCAGCGCCTCGGTGTTGTAGCCGCGTCCGGCATGGTTGACGATGAAGCCCGGCGTGTCCTGCGCCTGCACCGGGGTGTGCCCGATCTGGCGGGCGTACGCGGTCAGGCCTTCGCACACCGATGCGTCCGTTTTCAGGCCCGCGATCACCTCCACCACCTTCATCAGCGGCACCGGGTTGAAGAAGTGATAGCCGGCCACCCGCTGCGGGCGTTGCAGGCCGGCGGCGATGGCCGTGACGGACAGGGACGAGGTATTGGTGGCCAGCACCGCGTCGGGTCCGACGATGCCTTCGAGTTCCGCGAAGAGCGACCGCTTGACGTCCAGGCGTTCGACGACCGCCTCGACCACCAGCGCGCAGTCCGCCAGGTCCCGCAGGCTGGACGCCGGGTGCAGCCGTTGCTTGGCGGCGGCCACGGCAGCCGCGTCCATCCGGCCTTTTTCGAGCAGCCGGTCCCACTGCGTGCCGAGTTCCTGGATCGCCTTTTGCACGGCGGCGGGCTGGGTGTCATACAGGCGCACCACGCTGCCCGCCTGGGCGGCGATCTGCGCAATGCCGCGTCCCATGGCGCCGGCTCCCGCGACGCCGATCGTGTTGTATCGAGTCTGCATTCGCGGATTATCAGCGGCCCGGTTGCGTTTCTCCTCGTGGAATTGATGGTGGCGCGCGGCCGAGGTTGCCTAGAATGGGCCTCGATGTTGCACACAGTTACCTTCCGGGCAATGGCAATCGCCGCGTGCGGATGGCTGTTTGCTTTGGACGCTGGCGCCCTGACGATGGGTACCGTGCGCGGCAACGTGTTCATCGGCCGGCCGCTCGACCTGACGATCGCGGCCACGCTGGACGCTGCCGAGACCGATCCGTGCGCCGGCGCCGACCTGTTTTTCGGGCAGCAGCGGGTGGGGGCGCCGACGGTGCGCTGGGAGTCGCGGGACGGCAAGGAGGGCGTGCTGCGCGTGACGTCCGAACTGCTGGTCGACGAGCCCATGGTCACGGTGTTCCTGCGCGTGGGCTGCGGCCAGCCAAGCTCGCGCCGCTACGTGTTGCTGGCGGCCGTGCCGCCGGAGGAAGCGCCGGGCAGCGCGCGGCGCGCCGCCGCCGCACCGGTCAACGTCGTTCCCACCGCGCCTGCGGCATCGACGCCGGCGGCCCCTGCGTCGCCGCAGCCCCGCAGGACCGCGCCCGCTGCTGCTGCGAAGGCGCCGGCATCAGCGCGGTCGACAGCGGCGCCGGCCGTCGTGCCTCGCCCACCGGCGGTGGCGCGCCCCGCGGTGGAGCCCGCCCGTGAGCCGGCCAGGTCCGTCCTGAGGCTGGAGCCGGGGGATCTTGCCGCCGACACCTTTCCCGGACTGCGACTGAGCTCCGAGATCGGCACCCAGCCCACCTCCGACCCCGCAGCGCGGCAGGCCGCGGCCGCCATGTGGCAGGCACTGCAGAAGGGGCCGGAGGAAGCGATGCAGGAGGCGCTGCGCCTGCAGGCGCTGCAGCGCCAGCTGCAGTCCGTGCGCGACCTCCAGCGGCAGAACGCGGTGGACGTCGCCGACATGCGCGCGGAGATGGAGCGGGCGCAAAGCGAGCGCAGCACGGCGGCGCTGCTGGCCGCCGTGCTCGCCGCCTTGCTGGCCGCCGTGCTGGGTGCGCTGGCCTGGCGCTGGTACCGCATCCGGCGCGTCGAGCGCGTGGGCCGCTGGTTCGAGGCGAATGGCCAGACCGTCCCACTGTCGGCGACGCTGCCGTCGGCGGCTGCGGCAGCCCGCGCACCGGTCCCGGACAAGGTGCTGGCAACGGCCCCCGCCGCCGCGAGGGTCGAGGGCACGGCGCCGGTGGCCGCTCGTCCCGCCGCGCCCGCTCCCACGGTGGTGCCGTGGAGCCCATCGCAACTGGACTTCCAGGCCAGCCGCAGCGGGGGCATGCGCATGGTGGGCGTGGAAGAACTGATGGACGTCCACGACAAGGCGGACTTCTTCATGTCGATCGGCGACGTGGACGAGGCGGTCGCCGTGCTCGAAGGCCATGTGCATGACCAGGTCGAGACCAGCGCGCTGCCGTGGCTGGACTTGCTGGGCCTGTATCACTCGCTCGGCCGCCGGCCCGACTTCGACCGGCTGCGCGCCGAGTTCCGCGAACACTTCGCCGTGCAAGTGCCGGATTTCGAACACTTCGACCAGCCGACGCCGACGCTGGAGAACTACGGGCGCGCGCTCAGCCGCATCGTCGAACTGTGGCCGACGCGGCGGGTGCTGGATGTCATCGAGGAGTCGATCTTCCGCAGGCCGGGACTGCCCGGCGCGGAGGCTTTCAGCCTGGAGGCGTATCGCGAGCTGGCCCTGCTGTACCACATCGCCACCGACGTCTCGCCGGCCGAAGATATCTCCTTCGACGCGCCGCACCCGACGGCTTTTGGCGAGACGTCGATGCAGTCGCTGCAGTCGCTCGACGCGCCGGACCGCCCCGCGCCGAACGTCGACTTGCTGCTGGTGCCGCGGTCGGCCAACGTCGGTGTCGATGTCGACGTCACTGCAGTGGACGACGCGCCCGACACGCTGCCCCCGGTGGATGTCGACCTCGATGTGGAGGATGAAATGCCGGACCCTGGCCGCGGGCACGCGTAAGCCGCGGGGAACTACGGCCGACGACGGGCGTAGTGGGTGGCCAGCGCGCTGGCGCCCATCGAGGCCAGCAAGCCCACCAGGCCGGCCCAGTGCAGCCAGTCCATGGCGCCGCGCGCGAGGAGCCACCCGCCGCTGGCCGCGCCGATGGCCTGGCCGGCGTACATCGCCGATGAATTGAGCGCCACCGACGCCGCGGCGAGTGAGGGCGCGATGCCCACCAGCCGTGCCTGCTGCGCGGAATTGGAGGAGAAACAGCCGAGCGCCCAGGGCACGCACACCAGCGCCGCGAGCCACACGTTCGTTCCGAGCGGAAAGGCCGCCATGCTCGCCGCCATCAGGCCGATGCCGATCATCACCGAGCGCGGCGCCCCGATGCGGTCGATGTAGCTGGACATCACCATGTTCCCGAGCAGGCCGAAGGCGCCGAACCACATGAAGAACAGGCTCAACGCGCCAGGCGTGATGTCGAGCGTGGCCTTGAAGTACGGCGCGAAATAGGAGAACAGCACGAACTGGCCGGCCGCGTAGAGCACGGTCACTGACACGCAGATCATCAACGCGGGGGAACGGAAGGTCTCGCTCCACGCCGCTTTCGACAGCGCCGGCGGCTTGACGCCGTCCGGCATCGCCCGCCAGACCCACGCCGCGCTGGCCACGCTGAGCAGCGCCACCACCCCGAACGCGGCGCGCCAGCCCAGCGTGCCGCCGACGAATGCCGCCAGCGGCATGCCGAGCACCGAGGCCACCGACCAGCCGACGAAGATGAAGGTGATGGCTCGCCCGCGCATCTCCGCGGGCACCAGCAGGCCGACGCACGACGCCGCCTGCGGGGTGAAGATGGCGGGGGCCACCAGCGCCAGCACGCGCAGCGGCAGCAGCCACGCGAAATCGGGGGCGAAGGCGCAGGCGAGGTGCAGCAGCGCATACCAGACCATGGACAGCGCCAGCAGCCGTCGCCTGTCCCAGCCGGCGACGAAGGCGGCGCACAGGGGAGCGCCCACGCACATGAGCACCGCGCCGGCGGAAATCAGCTGCCCCGCGGTGGCGACGGAAACGTCGAGCGAGCCGCTGATTTCGTTGAGCGTGCCGGGCACCGCCATCACCCCGGTGCCGATGACGAAATTGCCGAACAGCAGCGGCCACAGCACCGCCGGCATGGCAGGCCGGGCACTGTCGGCGGCGGCTGCGGTCGTCACCCGGGGCTGCTCAACGGCGAACTTGCAGCGCGCCCGGATTCACGATGTTGCTCGGAGTGCCCTTGATGAAGTTCACGACGTTGTCGAACGCCGCGCCGAAATACAGCTCGTAGCTTTCCTGCTCCACATAGCCGATGTGCGGCGTGCAGATGCAGTTTTCCAGGCGCAGCAGGGCGTGGCCCTGCAGGATCGGCTCGCTTTCGAAGACGTCGATGGCTGCCATGCCGGGACGCCCCCGGTTCAGCGCGGCGATCAGCGCCTCCGGCTCGATCAGCTCGGCGCGCGAGGTGTTCACCAGCAACGAGGTGGGCTTCATGCGGTTCAGGTCTTCCAGCCGCACGGCGCCGAACGTTTCCTCGTTCAGGCGCAGGTGCACGGACAGCACGTCGCTGTCGGCGAACAGCGCCTCGCGGCTCGGCGCCGCCAGCACGCCGTCGGCCTCCGCCCTGGCGCGCGACTCGGGGCTGCCCCACACCTGCACGCGCATGCCGAAGGCCTTGCCGTAGCCGGCCACGAGCTGCCCGATCTTGCCGTAGCCCCAGATGCCCAGCGTCTTGCCGCGCAGCACCATGCCCACGCCGAAGTTGGGCGGCATCGATGCGGCCTTCATGCCCGATTGCTGCCAGGCGCCATGCTTCAGGCTGGCGATGTACTGCGGCAGGCGCCGCATCGCCGTCATGATCAGCGCCCAGGTCAGCTCCGCCGGGGCGACCGGCGAACCGACGCCTTCCGCCACGGCGATGCCGCGCTCGGTGCACGCCTCGATGTCGACGTGGGCGCCGACCCGGCCGGTCTGCGAGATGAGCTTGAGGCGCGGGAGTTTCTCAATGAGCTGCCGGGTGATCTGGCTGCGCTCGCGGATCAGGACGATGACGTCCGCGTCCCGCAGCCGCACGGAAAGCTGTCCGGTGCCCTTGACGGTGTTGGTGAAGACCTTGGCCGGGTAGGCCTCCAGCTTCGCGGCGCATTGCAGTTTGCGTACCGCATCCTGGTAGTCGTCGAGGATCACGATGTTCATTCCCTCGATTGTGCCTTGCCGCAATCCCGCCTGAAGGCAGGGCTGCGATGCCAGGGTTAGCATCCGGCCATTCCAACGAAGAAAGAGCTCCCATGCCCATGTCCATGTACGCCGCCAGCATTCCCGTGTTCCAGCACATGCTGCGCAACCTGAGCCACATCCTGGACAAGGCCGAGGCCAACGCGCTGGCCCGCAAGTTCGAGCCGTCCGTGCTGCTGACCGCCCGGCTCGCGCCCGACATGCTGCCCTTCACGCGCCAGGTGCTGATCGCCTGCGACGCCGCCAAGAACGGCATGGCGCGCATTTCCGGCGTCGAAGCGCCGAAGTTCGAGGACAACGAGGCCACCTTCGGCGAACTGCGCACGCGCATCCAGAAGACGCTGGACTACCTGGAGAAGGTGCCCGCCAGTGCGGTGGATGGCAAGGAGGAAACCGAGTTCACCTTCCCGGTGGGCAAGGCCAGCCGCACGATGAAGGGGCAGGCCTACCTCACCACCTGGGTGCTGGCGAACTTCTTCTTCCACGTGACCACCGCGTACGCGATCCTGCGGCACAACGGCGTGGACCTCGGCAAGGCCGACTACCTGGCGGGCGCGCAGCGCTGACGCACGCGGGGCGCCGAAGCCCGTCTCCCTGCCGCGCAGGCTCCTACTGGCCGCGCGCCTCCAGCGCGGCCAGCCGGTCCAGCTCCGCGCAGACGTCCGCCAGCCGGCCGGAGATCACCATGCGGCCCGCGGCGCTGCGGGCGGCGGTGGGCTCCATCACGCGCACCACGCGCAGCGGCTTGGGCGCGCGCGGCACCGCCATGGGCCGCCGCGTCACGCGCGCGGGCTGCTGCTGCGGCCGCACCGGCTCGCGCGGCGGCCGCGCCGGTGACGGAGCGGCGCCGCCGGCGAGCCAATCGACGAACGCCTGCAGCGAGGCGAACAGGTGGGCGAAGGGGTAGAGTGCGGTTGCCATGTGACAGCTCCTGGATTTCGGGGTGGGCACAGGCAGGATTGCTGGGGAATGCGGCGGCCGCAGGGTGATGGCGGTGCCCCGCCATACGCCTGCCACCTGCGGACGCCGCGGGGGTTACATGAGCATCGTGTTGCGGATCAGCCCGACGGCGATGCCCTCGACCTCGAAGGGCTCGCCGGGCTCCACCACGATGGTGGGGTAGTCGGGGTTTTCCGCGTGCAGCTCGATGAGGTGCTTGTTGCGGCGGAATCGCTTGACCGTGACGTCGTCGCCGAGGCGCGCCACGATGATCTGGCCGTTCTTGGCGTCGCGGGTGGATTGCACCGCGAGCAGGTCGCCGTCCATGATGCCGGCGTCGCGCATGGACATGCCGCGCACCTTCAGCAGGTAATCGGGCCGGCGCTGGAACAGGCCGCTTTCGACGTAGTAGGTCTGGTCGACGTGTTCCTGGGCCAGGATGGGCGAGCCGGCCGCCACGCGGCCCACCAGCGGCAGCGCCAGCTGCGCCATGCCTTGCAGCGTGAGCGAGAACTGCTTGTTGCGCTCCTTGTTGATGGCGTGCAGCGTTTCGCTCTGCAGGCGGATGCCGCGCGAGGTGCCGCTCACGAGCTCGATCACGCCCTTGCGGGCCAGGGCCTGGAGGTGCTCCTCCGCTGCGTTGGCGGACTTGAATCCCAGCTCCGCGGCAATCTCGGCGCGGGTAGGCGGTGCGCCGGTTCGCGCGATGGCGCTCTGGATCAGGTCCAGAATCTGTTGCTGGCGCGCGGTGAGCTTCGGCGTGTCCATCATGGCGGCTCCTGGCAAGGGCTTACTGTGTTGATATCCAGTATCTGTATTTTTAAACAGTTTGGACGGGAATGCAAGTGGCGCGTGAAGAAATCATCGTTCTCGGCACCGGCGGCACCATTGCCGGGCGTGCCGCATCGGCGGCGGACAACGTGGGCTACCGCGCCGGCGAGCTGGGGGTCGACGAGTTGCTGCGCGGGGTGCCGGTGCCCCCCGGCGTGCGCCTGCACGCGGAGGAGGTGGCGCAGATCGACAGCAAGGACATGGACTTCGCCGTGTGGGCGACGCTCGCCGGCCGTTGCGCGCACTGGCTGGCGCAGGAGGACGTAGCCGGCGTGGTGGTCACGCACGGGACGGACACGATGGAGGAGACGGCGTTCTTCCTGCATCGCGTGCTCGGGCCCGGCAAGCCGGTGGTGCTCACGGGCGCCATGCGGCCGGCCACGTCGGCCGCGCCGGACGGGCCCCAGAACCTGGCCGATGCGATTGCGGTGGCGGCCGATCCGCAGGTGCGTGGCGTGTGCGTGGTGTTCGCCGGTGCGGTGCACGGGGCATCCGACGTGCAGAAGGTGCACAGCTATCGCACCGACGCCTTTTCCTCCGGCGACGCCGGCCCGCTGGCGTACGTGGAGGAGGGGCGGCTGCGCGTGCTGCGTCCATGGCCGGGTCCGGCCACCAAGGGTGCCGCTCCCGCCTTGCTGCGTCCCGCGGCCTGGCCGCGCGTGGAGATCCTGGTGAACCATGCGGGGGCCGGGCGCGCGATCGTCGATGCGCTGGTGAAGGACGGCGTTGCCGGCCTGGTGGTGGCCGGGACCGGCAACGGCACCGTGAACCACGCGCTCGAAGCCGGTTTGCTCGAGGCACAGCAGCATGGGGTGGCGGTGCGGCGCGCCTCCCGTTGCGCGCAGGGCAGGGTGCTGCCCACGCCCAACGACCGACTGCCCGCCGCCGTGGGCCTGTCCCCGGTCAAGGCCCGCATTGCGCTCATGCTCGAATTGATGCCCTGATGTTTGCCGGGCTCCAAACGCACCCCTGGGCCTACCCGGTCCTCGAGATCATCCACATCTGCGGCATCGCGCTGCTGCTGGGCAACCTGGTGTTGCTGGAGCTGCGGGTGTTCGGCCGCGGCGCCGAGCTGCCGCTGGTGCCGCTGGCCCGGCTGTCGCTGGGCACCGCGGTCACGGGCTTTTGCTTCGCGGCGGGTTCGGGGCTGGCGATGTTCGCTTCGCAGGCGAGCGACCTGCTGGCCAACCGCGCGTTCACGCTGAAGATGCTGCTGCTCTTCACCGCCGGCTGCAACGCTGCCTGGTTCCACGGACGCGGCTCGCTGGCCCACCCCGACAACACCGCGCGCGCTCTGATGGCCTTGTCCACCCTCCTCTGGCTGGGGGTGGTCGCATGCGGGCGCTGGATAGCGTACAAATGAGCCCGAAGGAGATCGCCCGATGAAACGCCGTACCTGCCTCGTGGCCGCACTGGCCGCACCTTTCGCCGCCCGCGCCCATCACGGCTGGAGCAGCTTCAACACCGACCAGCCGGTGTTCATCGAGGGCCGCGTGGTTTCCGTGAAGTGGCAAAACCCGCACGCCGAATTGATCGTGGAGCTGCCCGCCGACTACAAGCTGCCCGCCGGCGTGGCGACGCGGGCGGTTCCCGCGCAGTCCGCCAGCATCGACGGCAAGACCTTGCTGGCCAAGGCGATCGCGCCGACGCGCAAGGAGCGCAAGTGGGAGGTGGAGCTGGCGCCACTCACGCGGCTGTCGGCCTGGAAGGTCGAGCCGATCGCGGTGGGCACCACGGTGGGGGTCCTCGGCTACACGCTGCAGGACCCGAAAGGCGAAGCGGTGGTGCGCGCGGAGTACCTGTACGTGGGCGGGCAGGTGTACGGCCTGCGTTCCAGCCCGGCGTGATCAGCCCGGCGTGATCACGCCAGCGCCTGCAGGGCGCGCGCGGTGATGTCCTCGACGCTGCCCAGGCCGTCGATCCTGCGGACCACCGGCGCGTTCTTCGGATCGGCCTTGGCCCAGTTGGCGTAGTACTCCACCAGCGGGCGCGTCTGGGCGGCGTACACCGCCAGGCGCTTTTGCACCGTTTCTTCCTTGTCGTCGTCCCGCTGGATCAGCGGCTCGCCGGTGACGTCGTCGACGCCCGCGGTCTTGGGCGGGTTGAACTTGACGTGGTAGGTGCGGCCCGACGCGGGGTGCGAGCGGCGGCCGCTCATGCGCTCGACGATCGCGTCGAACGGCACGTCGATCTCGAGCACGCAATCGAGCTTCACGCCGGCCTGCTTCATCGCTTCGGCCTGCGGGATCGTGCGCGGGAAACCGTCGAACAGGAATCCCCTGGCGCAATCCGGCTGCGCCAGGCGTTCCTTGACCAGGCCGATGATGATGTCGTCGCTGACCAGGGCCCCCGAATCCATCACCTTCTTCGCGGCGATCCCGAGCGGCGTGCCGGCCTTCACCGCGGCGCGGAGCATGTCGCCGGTGGAGATCTGCGGGATGCCGTATTTCTGGCAAAGAAAGGCTGCCTGCGTGCCTTTGCCGGCGCCGGGGGCGCCCAACAGGATCAGTCTCATGAAGTCCTCGAATGGGTTGGATTCGCGCGGCACTGCGGGCCGCGGCCGCAGGGTGGCCGGCCGTCGCGCCTGATGGCGCAGAGGATAGCATGCACCCCCTCGCGGCAACCCTGCGCGCGGGCCTTCAGCGCCCTGCCGCGAACAGCGCGCGCACCCGCTGGAGGTCCTGCGGCGTATCGACGCCGGGACCGGGCGCGACGGCACTCACGTGCACCGCGATCCGGTGTCCGTGCCACAGCGCGCGCAGCTGCTCGAGCGCTTCGCACGCCTCCACCGGCGCCTGCGGCATGCGGGGAAAATCGCGCAGGAACCCGGCGCGGTAACCGTAGATGCCGATGTGGCGCAGCGGGGCCGGCGCCGGCAGCGTGGTGATGCCCTGTGCGAAAGCGTCGCGCGACCAGGGGATGGGTGCGCGGCTGAAGTACAGCGCCATCCCGTCGGCCTGCAGCACCACCTTCACCACGTTCGGATTCAGGAACTCCGCCAGGTCGTCGATCGCATGGGCGGCGGTGCTCATGCTGGCCTGCGGACGATCGCGCAGCAGGCCGGCGACGGCGTCGATCAGGCCGGGGTCGATCAAGGGCTCGTCGCCCTGCACGTTGACGACGACGTCGTTGCCGGCCAGGCCGAGCTGGTCGCACGCTTCCGCCAGGCGATCGCTGCCCGACGGGTGCTCCGGTTTCGTCAGCACCACGCGCACGCCATGGGCGCTGCAGGCGTCGGCGATGCGCTTGCTGTCGGCCGCGACGACCACCTGGGCGGCCGACGATTGCTCCGCGCGCTGGGCGACGCGCACCACCATCGGCAGGCCGCCGATGTCGGCCAGCGGCTTGTCGGGCAGGCGGGTGGAGGACAGCCGCGCAGGGATCAGGACCGTGAAGCTCACGACACGAGCGGCGTGCGCGCCGGCATGCGCTCGAGTTCCTCGTCGCTGAGCGTGCGCGCCTCTTCCTCCAGCAGCACCGGGATGCCGTCGCGCACCGGGTACGCGAGCCGGGCGCTGCGCGACAACAGTTCCTGCCGCTCGCGGTCGAAGTCGAGCGGGCCCTTGGTCACGGGGCAGACGAGCAGCTCAAGCAGGCGGGGATCCATGCGCGGATGATAGCCGCGCATCGAGCAGGCGATCGAATGCGGCGATGAATGCCGCCGGCAAGGTCACCTGCAGCGGGACCGCCCAGGCGTCGGGGCGGCTGCGCCAGAGTTTCACTGCGTCCTTCTCGGTGCAGACCAGCGTGGCATCGGCCGGAAGCGGCAAGCCCGCGTCGAAGTCGTGATGGTCCGGCAGGGCGTGCGTTTGCGCGAGCGCCACGCCGGCTTCGCGCAGCATCGCGAAGAAGCTCTCCGGCTGCGCGATGCCTGCCACTGCGTGGATATCGCCGGCGCTGGCCAGTCCACCGAGGCTGCATCGCGAGCCATCCGCCCGCACCGCATGCGCCGCGAGCTTGCGTTGCAGCACATGCCCTGCGATGCCGGGCGGGCCGCCATGCGCCAGCACCAGGTCCACCGGGCGGGGCCAGGCCTCCCGCAGGGGGCCGGCCGGCAACAGCCAGCCGTTGCCGGTGCCGCGGGCGTCGAACACGCACACCTCGATGTCGCGCGCCAGGGCGTGGTGCTGCAGCCCGTCGTCGCTGACGATGACCTGCGTGGCGGGATACGCGCGCAACAGGGCCAGGGCGGCGTCGGCGCGGCGGCCGGCCACGAACACCGGCACGCCGCAGCTGCGCTTGACCAGCAGCGGCTCGTCGCCGGTGCGCTGCGCTGCGTCGCCAGCGTGGACCTCGATCGCGTCGGCGCCGCTGCGGCCGTAGCCACGCGACACCACGCCCGCCGCGACGCCGCGTTCGCGCAGGTGCGCAAGCAGCGCCATCACCACCGGCGTCTTGCCAGCGCCGCCGGCGACCACATTGCCGACCATAACCACGGGCACCGGCAGCCGTTGCGAGCGACGCAGGCCCGACCGATAAAGCATGCGATGCAGCAGGGCGACGGCCCCGTAGAGGCCGGACAGGGGAAGCAGCAGCCACGCCAGCAGCCCGCGGCGCAACCAGGCGCGCTGCAGCGCCTGCCGCATGGGGCTACCTGCTCCCGGCAGTCGCGGAGGACTGGGTGGCGAAAGTGATCTGCGTCAGGCCGATGCGGCGCGCCGCTTCCATCACCGTGATCACCGACTGGTGGGTCGCCGTGGCGTCGGCGCTGATGATGATCACCGAGTCCTTGCCGGCCTTGGCGGCTTCCGCCAGCGATTGCGCCAGGGCCTCGATGCTGCGGCCGGTGACCGGCTGCCGGTTGATCATGTAGCGGCCGTCCGCGGAGACGGCGACCACCACTTCGCGCGGGTAGTCCCGCTGCGCGTCCACGTCCGCCACGGGCAGCTTCAGCTGCATCTCGGTGAACTTGCTGTACGTGGTGGTGAGCATCAGGAAGATCAGCACCACCAGCAGCACGTCGATGAAGGGGATCAGGTTGATCTCCGGCTCTTCCTTGGCGCGCGGGCGGAAGTTCATTTCAGCGGCCGCGCAGGTGGTTCAGGTGCCGGGCGAAGCGCTCCGAAGACAGCTCCAGTGTCAGCAGGTAGTCGTCCACGCGGGCGCGGAAGTAGCGCCAGAAGATCAGCGCGGGGATCGCGACGATCAACCCGAACGCCGTGTTGTAGAGGGCCACCGAGATGCCGTGGGCCAGTTGCGCCGGATTGCCGCCGGAGGTCCCGCCGGTGGGCGATTGCGACCCGAAGATCTCGATCATGCCGATCACGGTGCCCAGCAGCCCGAGCAGCGGCGCGGCCGATGCGATGGTCGCGAGCGCCGTCAGGTAGCGTTCCAGCCGGTGCGCGACGGCGCGGCCGGTGCTTTCCATGGTTGCCCGCAGGTCCGCCTCGGTGCAGCGCGGGTCGGAGTTCAGGGCCCGGAAGCCGCTGGCCAGCACCTCGCCCAGGGCAGAGTTCTGCTCGAGCTGCTTGACCACGTCGGGCGAAGGCACCGAGTTGCGCGAGACGGCCAGCGCTTCGTCCAGCAATCGCGGAGGGGCGATCTTCGCGGTTTTCAGGCTCAGGAAGCGCTCGAAGATGAGGGCGAGGGCGAGGATGGAGCAGGCAACGAGTGGCCAGATGGGCCAGCCTGCGGCTTGTATGATCGAAAGCAAAAAGGGTACTCCCGCCGGGTCGACTGCTGCTGTGGGCGCGTTTTGTCGCTGCGCTGCGGCGGATTATCGCGGAGTTGCGGACTGTAGGACGCAACGCCGTGGCCGTAGGACGACACTCACAAAAGTTGTGGATAACTTTGTTGAGAAGCACCCCCCCACGCCGCCGCGACCCGCGCCAATACTGGAACGTGACAGAACGATGACCAAATGAGCAGGAATTTTCCTTTCAGAATCAAGGACTTGCTCGGAAAAATCAGCGCCGGCGCGGCATTGGCGCGTGTTCCAACTGGTACACGCCTACTGTGGATGGATTTCCATGGGGTTTACCCGCAGAGGCTCGACTTTTGATGACGGACGGAGGGCCACCACAGGGCATCGCCCGCCGCGTATGGGCCGTCGGTGCGCTGTGCCGCGCCGTTGCCGACGCGCTCGAGTCGCGCTTCAACCCCGTCGCGGTGCGCGGTGAAGTCACGGGCTTTTCCCGTGCCGCCAGCGGCCATTGCTACTTTTCGCTGAAGGATGCGCAGGGGCAGGTGCGCTGCGCGATGTTCAGGCGCTCGGCCAGCCTGCTCGACTTCTCGCCACGCGACGGCGAGCTGGTGGAGGTGACCGGCCGCCTGGGCGTCTACGAACAGCGCGGCGACCTGCAGCTGGTGGTGGAGAGCATGCGCCGGGCCGGGCAGGGCGCCTTGTTCGAGCAATTCCTGCGCTTGAAGGCGACGCTGGAGGCGCAAGGCCTGTTCGATGGCGCCCGCAAGCGCGCGCTGCCGCTGCTGCCGCGGGCCATCGGCATCGTCACTTCGCTGGGTGCGGCAGCGCTGCACGACGTGGTGACCTGCCTGCGCCGGCGGGCGCCGCACGTGTCCGTGGTGCTGGCGCCCGCCGCGGTCCAGGGCGCCCACGCGCCGGCGGAACTGGTCGCCGGCCTGCAGTCGCTGTACTGCCTGGCCGAGCAGGGCCAGCTCGACGTGATCCTGCTGGTGCGCGGAGGCGGCTCGATCGAGGATCTCTGGGCCTTCAACGACGAGCAACTCGCCCGCACCATCGTGCTCAGCCCGGTGCCCCTGGTCAGCGGCGTCGGGCACGAGACCGACTTCACCATCGCGGACTTCTGCGCGGACCTGCGCGCCCCCACGCCGACTGCCGCCGCGGAGCTGGCCGCGCAGCCGCTGGAAACCTGGCTGGCGGGGTTGCGCACGATGCACGAGCGCCTGCAGGAGGCCGCCTTCCGCCGCGTTGACCGCGCCAGCCAGCGGCTCGACCAGGCCGCGGCCCACCTCGGCCGGCCCTCCGCGCGAACCGCCCAGCAGCACCTGCGCATCGAGCGCCAGGCGCAGCGCCTGCGCCACGCCGTGGCCGTGCGCCTGCAGCGGGCCCGCGACGCGGTGGCGGCGTCCGATGCGCACGTGCGCACCCGCGTGGCCGAGCGAATCGCGCATGCGCACCGGCGCTGCGAGCGCTTCGAGCTGCGCCTGCAACTGCTCGATCCCCGCCTGGTTCTGCAGCGCGGCTACGCACTGCTGACCGACGCTGCGAGCGGGCAGGCGATCACCAGCGCGCGCGACGCGCCTGCCGGCCGGCACGTGCGCGCCGCCCTTGCCGACGGCGAGGTTGATCTGCGCGTGCTGCCCTCCGCCCCGAATGGTGCCTAGAATCGGGCCGTCCGAACCATAACCCCCCGAGGAAGAAGAGCCATGGAACATGTCCTGCCCCCGCTGCCGTACCCCATCGATTCGCTGGCGCCCGCGTACTCGAAGGAGACGCTGGAGTACCACCACGGCAAGCACCACAAGGCTTACGTCGACAACCTGAACAAGCTGCAGGTCGGCACCGAATTCGAGAACATGAAGCTCGAGGACATCATCAAGAAGTCCTCCGGCGCGATCTACAACAACTCCGCGCAGATCTGGAACCACACGTTCTTCTGGAGCTGCATGAAGCCGGCCGGCGGCGGCGAAGCCACGGGCGCGCTGGCGCAGGCCATCAACGCCAAGTGGGGCAGCTACCAGGCTTTCAAGGAAGCCTTCGTCAAGTCGGCCGTCGGCAATTTCGGCTCGGGCTGGACCTGGCTGGTGAAGAAGCCGGACGGCACCGTGGACATCGTCAACACCGGGGCGGCCGGCACGCCGCTGACCACCGCCGACCGCGCGCTGCTGACGGTGGACGTGTGGGAGCACGCGTACTACATCGACTATCGCAACGCCCGGCCGAAGTTCGTCGAGACCTTCTTCGACAAGCTGGTGAACTGGGAATTTGCTTCGAAGAACTTCGGTTGACCCGTCATTCCCGCGCAGGCGGGAATGCTGGGCGTCAAAGGAAAGGGCCGCGCAGGCCTTTCTTTCTGGAAACCCTGGTTCCCCGCCTGCGCGGGGATGACGGACTCAACGGAACGGCGTTCCCGTCAATCTGGCACCGGCCTTGACGCCCTTGCGGGCGAACCAGCCGGTGTTCATCTCCAGCACGTAGCGCACCGGTTGCGCCGAGCAGTGCGAGTCCAGCGTCTGCGGCTTCATCTCGTCGACGTTGACGATGGTGCCGTCGTCGGCCACGAAGGCGATCGACAGCGGCAGCAGGGTGTTCTTCATCCAGAAGCACTGCTGGCTGGGCGCCTCGAAGACGAACAGCATGCCCTCGTTCGGGGGCATCTCCTTGCGGAACATCAACCCCGTCATGCGCTCCTGGTGCGTGGACGCCACCTGGGCGTCGATCACGTGCATGCCGGTGGTGAGCTTCACCCGCGGCAGGTTCATCTGGGGCTCGTCGGCCCGGGCGGCACCGGCCAGGGCGAGGGCCGCGAGTGCGATGGCTAGAAACTTCTTCATGGCGCTATTGTGTGCGGGCACGGCCGGGCGCGTCGCGCGCGGACGCAAAAATGCCCGCGCGCGGCGGGCATCCGGGTGACCGGGTCGGGATTACTTTGCGGCCGAAGCAGCCTTCTTGGAGGCGGCGGCCTTCTTGTCGGCAGCCTTCTTGTCAGCTGCCTTCTTGTCGGCGGCCTTCTTGGAGCCGGAGGCGGCGGCGGCCGGGGCGGATGCGCCGGCCATCGGTGCGCCGGCGTGCGAGGCGGCAAAGCCGGAGACGGCGAAGAAGGAGGCGACCAAGGCGACGATCAGCTTGTTCATGAGGGAAGTTCCTTTTTGGGATGTTGTGGCGCTGTTTTCCCTCCGGAACGCCCGGAAGGCTCACCCGTAACGGCAGGTGAAGCAATAAGGTTGACATCGTCGCGCGCGCAGGCGATCAGGGTATTCACGGGGAGGTCTAGAATTTCGCCATGGCCTACCAGCACATCAAGGTCCCGACGCAGGGCCGGAAGATCACCGTCAACGCCGACATGTCGCTGAACGTGCCGGACGACCCGATCATTCCCTTCATCGAGGGCGACGGGACCGGCATCGACATCACGCCCGTGATGCTCAAGGTGGTGGACGCGGCCGTGCAGAAGACGTACGGCGGCAAGCGCAGGATCCACTGGATGGAGATGTTCGCCGGCGAGAAGGCCACCAGGGTGTATGGCCCGGACGTCTGGCTGCCCGACGAGACGCTGGCTGCGGCCCGCGAGTACGTCGTGTCGATCAAGGGGCCGCTGACCACGCCGGTCGGCGGGGGCATCCGCTCGCTGAACGTGGCGCTGCGCCAGGAGCTGGACCTGTACGTCTGCCTGCGCCCGATCCAGTACTTCAAGGGCGTGCCCTCGCCGCTGAAGGAGCCCGAGAAGACCAACATGGTGATCTTCCGGGAGAATTCGGAAGACATCTACGCCGGCATCGAGTACGAGGCGAGCTCGGACAAGGCCAAGAAGATCATCGAGTTCCTGACCAGGGAACTGGGGGTCAAGAAGATCCGCTTCCCGAACACGTCGGCCATCGGCATCAAGCCGGTGTCGATCGAAGGCACCCAGCGCCTGGTGCGCAAGGCCTTCCAGTACGCGATCCACAACGACAGGCCCTCGGTGACGCTGGTGCACAAGGGCAACATCATGAAGTTCACCGAGGGTGGCTTCCGTGACTGGGGCTACGAGCTCGCGCGCAAGGAGTTCGGGGCGGTGGAGATTGACGGCGGCCCCTGGATGAAGTTCAGGAATCCGCGCACCGGCAAGGACATCGTGGTGAAGGACGCCATCGCGGACGCCTTCCTGCAGCAGATCCTGCTGCGCCCGGCCGAGTACAGCGTGGTGGCCACGCTCAACCTCAACGGGGACTACATCTCCGACGCGCTGGCCGCGCAGGTCGGCGGCATCGGCATCGCCCCCGGCGCCAACATGAGCGACTCGGTGGCCATGTTCGAGGCCACGCACGGCACCGCGCCCAAGTACGCGGGCAAGGACTACGTGAACCCCGGCTCCGAAATCCTGTCGGCCGAGATGATGCTGCGGCACATGGGCTGGACCGAAGCGGCCGACATGATCATCTCCTCGCTGGAGAAATCGATCCTGTCGAAGAAGGTCACGTACGACTTCGCCCGGCTGATGGAGGGCGCCACGCAGGTCAGCTGCTCGGGTTTCGGGCAGGTCATGATCGACCACATGTGACGCTGGCGGGGTCGCTGACGCGAACCCGCCCTACGCCGACACGCCGACACGGCGGCACGGCGGCACGGCGGCACGGCCACACGGCCACACGGCCACACGGCCACACGCCGACACGCCGACACGCCGACACGCCGACACGCCGACACGCCGACACGCCGACACGGCGACACGGCGACCCGTAAGGCGGGTTCGCGCAGCGACCCCGCCATGCTCCAACACAGCCGCCTCCGGGCGGCTTTTTGCCGGCCACTCCCACGGCGTAAAATGCCATGCTGCATCGTGACGCCCCGCCGTCCCCGACCAACCTTCCTGAGAGACATCCCCTTGGCTGCCGACCGTTCGAAGATCATCTACACGCTCACCGACGAGGCCCCGTACCTCGCCACGCACTCGTTCCTTCCCATCGTGCGCGCCTTCGCCGCGGCGGCCGACATCGAGGTGGTCGAGAGCGACATCTCGGTGGCGCATCGCGTCCTCGGCGAGTTCCCGGACTTCCTGACGGACGCGCAGAAGGTGCCCAACACGCTCGCAGAGCTTGGCAAGAAGACCCTGCAGCCCGACGCCAACATCATCAAGCTGCCCAACATCAGCGCCTCGCAGAACCAGCTGGTCGGCGCCATCCGCGAGTTGCGTGCCAAGGGCTACATGGTTCCCGAGTACCCGGAGAACCCGAAGACCGACGAGGACAAGGCGATCCTCCGGCGCTATTCGAAGGTGCTGGGTTCCGCCGTGAACCCGGTGCTGCGCGAGGGCAACTCGGACCGCCGCGCGCCCCGGGCTGTGAAGGAATTCGCCCGCAAGCACCCGCACAGCATGGCCGAGTGGAGCCCCGCCTCGCGCACCCACGTGTCCCACATGGTCGGCGGCGACTTCTACGCCAGCGAGAAGTCGTTGACGCTCGACAAGGCCCGCGAAGTGAAGATGGAGCTGATCACGAAGTCCGGCAAGGTCCAGGTCCTGAAGGCCAGGGTCCCGCTGATGGAAGGCGAGATCATCGACTCGATGTTCATGAGCAAGAAGGCGCTGCTGGCCTTCTACCAGAAGCAGATCGACGACGCCAAGGACACCGGCGTGATGTTCTCGCTGCACGTCAAGGCGACGATGATGAAGGTCTCGCACCCCATCGTCTTCGGCCACGCCGTGCGCACCTTCTACAAGGAGGCCTTCGCCAAGCACGGCAAGCTGTTCGACGAACTCGGCGTGAACGTGAACAACGGCATGGCCAACCTGTACGACAAGATCGCCACGTTGCCCCAGTCGCAGCAGGACGAGATCAAGCGCGACCTGCACGCCTGCCTGGAAAATCGCCCGGCGCTGGCGATGGTGGACTCGGCCAAGGGCATCACCAACTTCCACTCGCCCAACGACGTGATCGTCGACGCGTCGATGCCGGCGATGATCCGCGCGGGCGGCAAGATGTACGGCGCCGACGGCCGCCTGAAGGAAGTCAAGGCCGTCATCCCCGAGTCGACCTTCGCCCGCATCTACCAGGAGATCATCAACTTCTGCAAGTGGCACGGCAACTTCGACCCGAAGACGATGGGCACCGTGCCCAACGTGGGCCTGATGGCGCAGCAGGCCGAGGAATACGGCTCGCACGACAAGACCTTCGAGATCCTGGAGGACGGCGTCGCCAATATCACCGACCTGGCCACCGGCGAGGTGCTGCTGTCCCAGAACGTCGAGCAGGGCGACATCTGGCGCATGTGCCAGACCAAGGACGCCGCCATCCGCGACTGGGTCAAGCTGGCCGTCACGCGCGCGCGCAACTCCGGCATGCCCGCGGTGTTCTGGCTGGACAACTACCGGCCGCACGAGTCGGAGATCCGCAAGAAGGTGGAGCGGTACCTGAAGGAACACGACACCAAGGGCCTGGACATCCAGGTGATGAGCCAGACGCGCGCCATGCGCTTCACGCTGGAGCGCGTGAGCCGCGGCCTGGACACGATCAGCGTCACCGGCAACATCCTGCGTGACTACCTCACCGACCTGTTCCCCATCATGGAGCTGGGCACCAGCGCCAAGATGCTGTCGATCGTGCCGCTGATGGCCGGCGGCGGCATGTACGAGACGGGCGCGGGTGGCTCGGCTCCCAAGCACGTCCAGCAGCTGGTGGAGGAAAACCACCTTCGGTGGGATTCGCTCGGCGAGTTCCTGGCGCTGGCCGTGAGCCTGGAAGACGAAGGCATCAAGACCGGCAACAAGAAGGCCAAGATCCTGGCCGACGCACTGGATGCCGCCACCGGCAAGCTGCTCGAGAACAACAAGAGCCCGTCGCCCAAGACCGGCCAGCTCGATAACCGTGGCAGCCAGTTCTACCTGACCCTGTACTGGGCGCAGGCGGTGGCGGCGCAGACCGACGACGCCGCCCTCGCGAAGCGGTTCGCGCCGCTGGCCAAGTCACTGGCCGACAACGAGAAGAAGATCGTCGACGAGCTCAATGCCGTGCAGGGCAAGCCGGTGGACGTGGGGGGCTATTTCTTCCCGGACCGCGACAAGGTGACCGAGGTGATGCGGCCCAGCAAGACGTTCAATAGCGCCCTGGAGGCTTTCCAGTCCTGATGCGATGCCGGGGTCGCCTGCGGCGAACCCGGCCTACGAGCCACCGGCCGGCAGGACCCGCAAAAGCTGGAAAAGCCGCCTAAGGGCGGCTTTTTCGCTGGATGCGAGGCTGCCTAGGGCTTGGGCGCGTGCTCGCCGCCGTGACCGCCGCCTGCCGCATGGAACTGCGGCGCGCGCACCTTCGGCTGGCGCGGCGGCCGCTCCACGCCGGTGGCGGGCTGGGTCTGGATGGCGCCGGGCTGGGCGGTGATGTTCTGCGCCAGCTGGCCCTTGGGGCCCTGCTGGACGTCGAAGCTCACGCGCGACCCCTGCTTGAGGGTCTTGAAGCCCTCCATCGTGATCGCCGAGAAATGGGCGAAGATGTCCGAGCCGCCGCCGTCGGGCTCGATGAACCCGAAGCCCTTGGCATCGTTGAACCATTTGACTGTGCCGGTCGCCATGCTGCGCGCCCCCGTTTATTGTTCCCTCAACTGCGCGCGAGTGTCGTGCAACCACGCTCAGCTGTCAATATTTTCACTTACTGCAGCGCAAGTGCGCGTCAGCAAACGAATCTTTCATTTCGGGCCCGATTTCCCGGGAGAAAAATGCGCACCGGTCGCGCTTGTCGCTTGAATGTGACGGGAGCGCCTCCAATTCACCTTGGGTCGGCAGGCGCGATTGCCGGTCGATAGAATGAAATTCATGGCCAGCAAGACACCTCTCCCGCCCCCGGCCGGTCCGGCGATCCGGCCGTCGGACAACAGTGGCGACTCGGTGGTCGCAGAGCGTAAGACCCAGAAGACCAAGCCCCCGCAGATGTACCAGGTCGTCATGTTGAACGACGACTACACGCCGATGGAATTCGTGGTGGTGGTGATCCAGGAGTTTTTCAACAAGGACAGGGAGACGGCCACGCAGATCATGCTGAAGATCCACCTCGATGGAAAAGCCACTTGCGGGGTCTATTCCCGCGACGTGGCGGGCACCAAGGTCCAGCAAGTGCAGGAGGCCGCCCGCCAGGCGGGGCATCCCCTGCAATGCGTGAGTGAACCGGTGGACTGATCCACACTCAGAAGCAGGAACGACTAGTTTTGAACGTCAGGCAGAAGGAAATCTCATGATTGCCCAGGAATTGGAAGTCAGCCTCCACATGGCCTTCGTGGAAGCGCGTCAGCAGCGCCACGAGTTCATCACCGTGGAGCATCTCTTGCTGGCCCTGCTGGACAATCCCAGCGCGGCTGAAGTGCTGCGTGCATGCAGCGCGAACATCGACGACCTGCGCAAGTCGCTGGCGAACTTCATCAAGGACAACACGCCCCAGGTCGCGGGCACCGATGACGTGGACACCCAGCCGACACTGGGCTTCCAGCGCGTCATCCAGCGCGCGATCATGCACGTGCAGTCCACCGGCAACGGCAAGAAGGAAGTGACCGGCGCCAACGTGCTCGTCGCGATCTTCGGCGAGAAGGACTCGCACGCCGTCTACTACCTGCACCAGCAGGGAGTGACGCGCCTGGACGTTGTGAACTACATCGCCCACGGCATCAAGAAGAGCGACCCGCCGGAGCCCGCCAAGGGCGGCGAGAACGCCTCGTCCGAAGAGGGCGAGGGCGGCGAGAAGAACGAGAAGGCGTCGCCGCTCGAGCAGTTCACGCTCAACCTGAACCAGGCCGCCAAGGACGGCAAGATCGATCCGCTGATCGGCCGCGAGTACGAGGTCGAGCGCGTGATCCAGATCCTGTGCCGCCGCCGCAAGAACAACCCGTTGCTGGTCGGCGAGGCCGGCGTGGGCAAGACGGCCATCGCCGAGGGCCTGGCCTGGCGCATCGTCCAGAAGGACGTGCCCGACATCCTGGCCGACTCCAGCGTGTATTCGCTCGACATGGGCGCGCTGCTGGCCGGGACCAAGTACCGCGGCGATTTCGAGCAGCGCCTGAAGGGCGTGCTGCGCTCGCTGAAGGACAAGCCCAACGCGATCCTGTTCATCGACGAGATCCACACCCTCATCGGCGCCGGCGCGGCGTCGGGCGGCACGCTGGACGCATCGAACCTGCTGAAGCCGGCGCTCTCCAGCGGCCAGCTCAAGTGCATCGGCGCGACCACGTTCACCGAGTACCGCGGCATCTTCGAGAAGGATGCGGCGCTGTCGCGGCGCTTCCAGAAGGTCGACGTCGTCGAGCCGACGGTGGAGCAGACGATCGAGATCCTCAAGGGCCTGAAGTCGCGCTTCGAGGAGCACCACAGCGTGAAGTACGCGGCCACGGCGCTGCAGGCCGCGGCCGAACTGTCGGCGAAGTACATCAACGACAGGCACCTGCCCGACAAGGCGATCGACGTCATCGACGAGGCCGGCGCGGCCCAGCGCATCCTGCCGGTGGGCAAGCGCAAGAAGACCATCTCCAAGGCCGAAGTCGAGGAGATCGTGGCCAAGATCGCGCGCATCCCGCCCGCCTCGGTGTCCAACGACGACCGCGGCAAGCTGCAGACCCTGGAGCGCGACCTGAAGTCGGTGGTGTTCGGCCAGGACAAGGCGCTGGAAGTGCTGGCGGCCTCGGTCAAGATGGCGCGCAGCGGCCTGGGCCGCGGCGACAAGCCGATCGGCTCGTTCCTGTTCTCCGGCCCCACGGGCGTCGGCAAGACGGAAGCGGCCAAGCAGCTGGCCTACATCATGGGCATCGAGCTGATCCGCTTCGACATGTCCGAGTACATGGAGCGGCATGCGGTGTCGCGCCTGATCGGCGCGCCGCCCGGCTACGTCGGCTTCGACCAGGGCGGGCTGCTCACCGAGGCGGTGACCAAGAAGCCGCACTCCGTGCTGCTGCTCGACGAAATCGAGAAGGCGCACCCGGACATCTTCAACGTGCTGCTGCAGGTGATGGACCATGGCACGCTGACCGACAACAACGGGCGCAAGGCCGACTTCCGCAACGTGATCGTGATCATGACCACGAACGCGGGCGCCGAGACGATGAACAAGTCGGTGATCGGTTTCACCAACGAGCGCAGCCCGGGCGACGAGATGGCCGACATCAAGCGGCTGTTCACCCCCGAGTTCCGCAACCGCCTGGACGCGACGGTCAGCTTCAAGCCGCTGGACGAGCAGATCATCCTGCGCGTCGTCGACAAGTTCCTGCTGCAACTCGAGCAGCAGCTGGCCGAGAAGAAGGTGGAAGTGACCTTCACGGACAACCTGCGCAAGCACCTGGCCAAGAAGGGCTTCGACCCGCTGATGGGGGCCCGTCCGATGCAGCGCCTGATCCAGGACACGATCCGTCGTGCACTGGCCGACGAGCTGCTGTTCGGAAAGCTCACCGAAGGCGGCCGCCTCACGGTCGACATCGAGGTCAAGACCGACGACAAGGGTGTCGAGACGTCCGACGTGCAGCTGGACATCCAGCCGCTGTCGAAGAAGGAACGCGGGGCGAAGCCGGAGCCGGAGGAGATCTCCACGGATGGTCAATAACCATCGCCCCTGAAGATGAAGCCGCCCCTCGGGGCGGCTTTTTCATGGCGGGGTCGCTGGCGCGAACCCGCCCTACGCAGGGACCGCTGCGTTTTGTAGGGCGGGTTCGCGCAGCGACCCCGCCGTGCCTGCGTCACGCCTCCAGCAGCTTCATGATCCGCTTCCAGTGCTTCGCCTCCACCGGCGTGATCGACAGCCGATTGCCCTTGCGCAGCACCACCAGGTCCTGCAGTTGCGCATCGGCGCGCAGTTCGGGCAGCCCGAGGTTGCGCGTCTTGCGCACCACCTGCACGTCCACCAGCACCCAGCGCGGTTCTTCCTTCTTCGATGCGGGGTCGTGGTACGGCGACTTGCGGTCGAACTGCGTCGGGTCGGGGTAGGCCGTGGATGCCACGCGCGCGATGCCCACGATGCCGGGCTCGGCGCAACTGGAGTGGTAGAAGAGCACGCCGTCGCCCACGCGCATGCCATCACGCATGAAATTGCGCGCCTGGTAGTTGCGCACGCCGGTCCAGGGGACCGTGGATTGCGGCGCGGCCAGCGCGTCATCGACCGACACTTCGTTCGGTTCGGATTTCATCAGCCAGTAATTCATTGCTTGCCCCGCAGTGCAGCGCGTCCCCGGAAGCCCGCCGGCGCGCCGGCGCGTGACTCGATGCGGATGCCTTCGTTCCACTTCGCCATGCGCTCCGAGCGGGCGAAGGAGCCGACTTTCAGTTGTCCGGCGTTCCAGCCGGTCGCCAGGTGGACGATGGCCACGTCTTCCGTCTCGCCGGAGCGCGCCGAGACGATGGTCGCATAGCCTCGCTCCTGCGCGGCTTGCAATGCCGCGAGCGTTTCGGTGATGGTGCCAGCCTGGTTGGGCTTGATCAGGGCGCAATTGCACGCGCCGCGATCGGCCGCCTGCCGCACCCGGCTTGCATTGGTCACCAGGTAGTCGTCCCCCACCACCTGCACGCGATGGCCGACGGCGTGGGTGAACGCGGCAAGCCCCGCTTCGTCGTCTTCGGCCAGGGGGTCCTCGATGGAGACGATCGGATAGCGGTCGACCCAACCCACCAGGCGCTCGCACAGGCCGTCGGAGTCCAGCTCCTGGTTCTCCAGCGCCAACCGGTAGCGGCCGCCGTGACCGAATTCGGACGCGGCAATGTCCAGTGCGATCGCCACTTCGCCGCCCGGGACGTAGCCCGCCCTCTCGATCGCGGCCACCAGCGCGTCCAGCGCGTCCTCGTTGCGCGCGAAGCTCGGCCACCAGCCGCCTTCGTCCGCCACGCCGGCGAGCGAACCGCGCTGCGCCATCAGCTCGCCGGCGGCGCGGTAGACCTCCGCGGTCATCTCCATGGCGTGCGCGAAGGACTCGGCGCCGGTGGCGATCACCATGAAGTCCTGCACGTCCACGCGGCGTCCGGCGTGCGCGCCGCCGCCGAAGATCTGCACCTGCGGCAGCGGCAGCTGCACCGGCCGCCCTTGCGCCAGGTACTGCCAGAGCGGCTGGCGCGCCTGCGCGGCGGCTGCATGCAGCACCGCCAGCGAGGTGGCGATCAGGGTGTTGCCGCCCAGCCGCGACTTGTCGGGCGTGCCGTCCAGTGCGATGAGCATTGCGTCGATCCCCGCCTGGTCCGCGGCTTCGCGGCCGGCGAGCGCGGGTTCGATCTCCCGCTGCACGGCCGCGAGCGCCTGCTGCACATCGCGGCCGCCAAAGCGGGTGCCGCCGTCGCGCAGTTCCGCGGCCTCGCGCGTGCCGCGCGATGCGCCCGCCGGTGCGATGCCGATGCCCAGCGTGCCGTCCGCATTGGCCACCTCGACTTCGACGGTGGGGCGGCCGCGCGAGTCCCAGATGCGGCGGGCGTGGACGTGCTGGATGGTCATGCGGCGAATTCCAGGGCCCAGCGGACCGCGACGGTTTCAAGGGAGGTGGGGGACTGCTGCAGCAGCGCGATGGAATGACTGCGCACGGCGTCGCGTTGCGGCCGGGACAGGTATTCGACCGGGGATTTCCCGTCGATGCGGGCCAGCGCCAGCGCGGGCAGCAGCGTGGCAATGCGCTCCTGCAGCGTCGCAGGCGACTCCCAGTGGACATGCGCGAAATAGGCATGGGCGAAGCCATGGAAAGCATTCATCAGCGCGCGGCCGTGGGCAGGCAGGTGCGCCGCCTTCAGGAGGAAGTGGTTGAGGCAGAAGGCGACGTCGAAGGCGGGGTCGCCGAACCACGCGCATTCGGCGTCCAGCAGCACCGGCCCGTGGGGGCCCGCCAGCACGTTCTTGGGGCTCACGTCGCCGTGCACCAGGACCCTCCGCGTCGAAGCCGTGCGCTCCACCAGCGCCAGCAGCGTAGCGGCCAGCGCAGGGTGCTCCCGCGCGCACTCCAGCAGGTAGGGTTCCAGCCGCAGGGCGTGGAAATGGGCGTCGTTGGCAAAGCGCACGGCCAGTTCGGCATCGTCGGCGGTGGACGCGTGGATGCGGCCCAGCACGTCCCCGACGAAGCGGGCCAGCGACACGTCGATGCGTCCGGCGAGCAGTTCCGACTTCCAGTTGCGGTACTCGTCGCCCAGGAACGGCATGACGAAGCTCTGCGTTGCGGCATCTTCCCCCAGCACCGCGGGCACGCGCCCCGGAACGATGGCCGCCGCGGCGCGCAGCCAGGCGATTTCCGAGAACACCCGTTCGACGGGCACTTCCCAATGCTTGGCCACTTTCAGCCGGGGCAAGGCCTGCTTCACGCAGTAGCGGCCGGACGCCAGATCCACCCGGTAGATGCCCGACGAGACCCCGCCCGTCAATGCCACGGCGCGCACGTCCTCGTCCGGCTGCGCCAGGCCCAAGGCCAGGAAGATCCGGCGCAGCGCCGCCGCATCGTCCGCGAGTTCCGTATGGGCCATGGATGGATTATGGTCAAAGGCGCGTCGGCTTCGACATCGTGCGCTAGCATTCCGGGCCTGCACAGGGCGCAAGAAGAGGAATCCCGTGACCGCATCCCCCATCCCGCTGAAGGTCGTCGTCATGGGCGCCGGCGCCGTCGGCTGCTACTTCGGCGGCATGCTGGCGCGGGCCGGTCACCACGTCACCCTGGTGGCCCGGCCGGCCCACGTGGAGGCCATCACGCGTGATGGCCTGCGCATGGAGACGAAGACTTTCGACGAGCGCGTCCGGCTGCAGGCAGCAACCGAGCCCGCGGCGGCACGCGACGCCGAGCTGGTCCTGTTCTGCGTGAAGTCGATGGACACGGAGGCCGCCGGACGCCAGCTCCGGCCGCTGTTGCGCCCCGGCGCGCTGGTGCTGTGCCTGCAGAACGGGGTGGACAACGCAGACCGGCTGCGCGCCGTGCTGCCGGAACATGCGGTGGCGGCGGCCGTGGTGTACGTGGCCACCGAGATGGCCGGGCCCGGCCACCTGAAGCACCATGGCCGCGGCGAACTGGTGATCGAACCCGCGCGTGGCAGCGAGCCCGTGGCGCAGGCTCTCGTCGCAGCCGGCGTGCCGACCGAAGTCTCGGCCAACGTCCGTGGCGCACTGTGGCTCAAGCTGCTGCTCAACTGCGCGTACAACGCCGTCTCGGCGATCGCGCAGCAGCCCTACGGCAAGAACGTGCAGTCCGAGGGCATCTGGGACGTGATGCACGACGTGGTGGACGAATGCCTGGCCGTCGCCAGGGCGGACGGCGTGGAGGTCCCGGGGGACCCGCACGCCGCCACGCGCAAGCTGGTGGAGAGCATGCCGGCCCAGTACTCGTCCACCGCGCAGGACCTCGCCCGCGGCAAGCCGACGGAGATCGATTTCCTCAATGGCTACGTCGTCCGCCGCGGCCAGGCGCTCGGCATCCCCACGCCCGCCAATCGCGTGCTGTGGGCCCTGGTCAAGCTGCTCGAAGGCAAGCGCTGACCGGCCCCGCAGCCGCGACGCCGCCACGGCAGGGGTGGCTGGTGGCCAACCTCGTCTCGCAGCTGGCCTTCGGCCTGCTGGCCATGACCATCACGCTGCCGTCCATGCAGGACTGGCCGGCGGAATTCGGCGCCAGCCAGGCCGCGGTGCAGCTGACCTTCAGCGGCTTCATCGTGGCGTTCGGCGGCCTGCAACTGGCCTACGGTGCGGTGTCGGACCGGGTGGGACGCAAGCCACTGCTGCTGCTCGGGTTGATGCTCGCCATGCTGGGCTCACTCGCAGCGGCGCTGGCTCCGAACCTGCTCATGCTGACGCTCGCGCGCGTGCTGCAAGGCGCGGGCGCCGCCGCGGGCATGGTTCTGGGGCGAGCGATGGTGCAGGACCTGTTCGACGGCCCCGAGCGCACGAAGATGATGGCGTTCATCGGCATGACCATGGGCGTGTGCCCGCCGGTGGCCACGTTGATCGGCGGCCAGCTGCACGTGCGCTTCGGCTGGCGCGCCAACTTCGTGCTCGTGACGCTGGTGGCCTGCGTGCTGCTGCTGGCCGCATGGCGGGGCTTGCCGTCGCGGGCTCCGGACACCGCTGGCAAGGCGAGCGGACTGCGCGAACTGCTCGCCGGCTACCGCCGGTTGATGCGTGAGCCGGGGTTCCTGCTGTACGTGACCATGCTGGCTTCGACCACGGCCACCTTCTACACCTTCCTGGGGGGAGCGCCGATCGTGCTGAAAGCCTACGGCGTCACGCCCGAACGCGTGGGCTGGTACATCATGTGCATTCCCATCGCGTACATCTTCGGCAACCTGTGGACGAGCCGACTGATCCGTGGCAGCAGCGACCGCCGCATCATGGCCCTGGGCCAGGTGTTCACGGTCTGCGGCCTGTTGCTGGTGCTGGCGCTTGGACTCGCCGGGGCAGGCAGCCCCCTTGCGCTGGCCTTGCCGCTGTTGCTGCTGGGCGTGGGGCACGGGCTGCTGGCGCCGCCGACGCTGGCCGCGACGGTCGGCCTGGTGCCGGCGCTGGCGGGATCCGCGGCCGCGGTCGGCGGGCTGTTGCAGCAGGTGAGCGGCGGCGTCGGCGCGTTTGCGGTCGGCCTGGTGCCGCACGATGGGCAAGTGAACCTGGCGCTGTTGATGCTGGCGTGGACCGCCTGCGGCGCCGCGGCGCAGTGGCTGCTGCGCCGCCGTCGCTAGGCGACGCTATCCGCCGAGACGGTGCCGCAGGAAGAACGCGGCCATCGCCTGCGAGGCGCTCGGTCCCTGCGGATCGGTGAAGGAGCCGCTGGCGTGGCCACCCGACCAGGCATGCGGGCCGGCAGTGAGCTTCCAGCTTTCGACCATGGCCTTGCCGCCGGCGTCCACCCATTCGATGCGCGTCGCCGCGCGCGCGCCAGCCACGTGCTCCTCGCGCCGCTGCAGCGGAACGCCGCTCGCGGCTGCCGCTGCCACCTGGCGCTGCACGACGGCCTCGCCGTTGCCCGGCGCGACGGTCTTGTCGGCGCTGCCATGGAACACGATGGTCGGCAGCAAGGAAGGCGCAGCCGCGGCGCTGCCTGCCGCCTTGCGCATGGCCGTGAAGGCCGACGGCACGTCGTGCGCGGCGCGCGGTGGCAAGCCGGAATGGATGCCGACCGCGGCAAACACGTCCGGGTACAGCTCGCCGAGCGTCGCGGCCAGCGCGCCGCCGGCCGACAGCCCGGCGACGTAGACGCGCTGCGGATCACCGCCGTGCAGGGTGAGCACCGACGCGACCAGCGCCGCGACCATGGCCGGCTCGCCGGCGCCCCGCTTCTGGTTCTGCGGCTCGAACCAGTTCCAGCAACCCATCTGGTTGGCCTTGCGCAACTGCTCCGGATACACGACCAGGAAACCGTCGCGCGCCGCCACCTCGTTCATGCCCGTGCCGCGCGCAAAGTCTTCGGAGTCCTGCTTGCACCCGTGCAGCATCACGATGACGGGCAGCAGCGCGGCCGCGTCCGGCCGGGCCGGTTCATACAGGCGGTAGCGCCAGCGATGCCCGCCGTGCGCGAAGACATGCGCGGTAAAGGATGCGGCGTGCGGCTGCGAGGCCGCGTGCTCCGGGTGGGGCGCAGTCGCCGCGCCCGCTTCCGCACGAGGCAACGGGCGCGCCACCTCGCGGTACGGCACATCGGCGACATCGTTCGCAGCGGTTTGTCGATCGGGCTCCGGCGCACCAGGTTGGCGCTCCACAGCGCCCGCCAAGGCCTGCTGGATGTAGCGCGTGGCTTCCGCGAGCCGCCCCTGCCGGGTGAGCCTGGTCGCCCACTCCATCACTTCTGCCGTCTTGCTCATGGCCTCTCCCTGCTTTATGGTTGTTGCACTGCACCATATCAGGCGGGAGGGCAGGATCACAAGGCGTGATCCTGCTTTATTGCGGCAGAGCCAGCAAGCTGTCAGCTCGCGTCGTCAGCGCGCCTGGTCAGCTTGCGCCACCAAGGACTTCGCCGAACAACTGCCACTGCTTGCCCGTGAACTTGGACAGCTGCGCCTGGCTAACGGGCGCGTGGTCGGCCGGGCCCGTGTTCATCGCGATGCCGGGCAGCAGCAGCCCCGGCTTGAAGTTCTTCAGGTTCTCGGCCTGCCGCTTGATGTTGTCGGTGGACAGGTCGTTGCCGCACTGCTTGAGCACCTGCACCATGGTCTGCGCGGAGATGTACGCATAGATGTTGGTGGCGTCGTCGACGTTGCCCTCCCGGTAGTGCCGGCCCATGAAGGCGCGCCACTCCAGCATCGACGGGTCGTCCTTCCATTGCGGGTCGGTCGCGTCCTTGTAGTACTGGACGGTGACAAGACCCACCGACTTGTCCAGGCCCGCGGGCGTGAGCACCGAGCCGACCGACGCGCCCACGTTGTTCAGCAGGTGCAGCGGCTTCCAGCCGGTGTCGAAGGCGGCGCGCACCGCCTGCGCCGCGAACTTGGGCGTGGTGATGTTGATGAAGGTGTCGGCGCCGGAGGACTTCAACGTGAGGATCTGCGAATCCACCGTGGGGTCGGTCACTTCGTACGTGGCCTGCGCGACGATCATCTTCGCGTTCGGCCCTTTCAGCACGGCCTTCACGCCTTCGAGCACGTCCTTGCCGTAGTCGTCGTTCTGGTAAAGGATGGCAATCTTGGCATTGGGCTTTTCCTTGAGCAGGTAGCGCGCGTAGATCTCGCCCTCGGTCTGGTAGCTCAGGTTGAAGCCGAAGGTCCACGGATAGTTCTTCGGGTCGTTCCACTTCGTCGCGCCGGTGGCCACGAACAGGTGGGGCACCTTCTTGGCGTTGACGTACTTGTGGATCGCCGTGTTGCTGGGCGTGCCGAGGGTCTGGAACAGGGCGAGCACCTGTTCCTGCTCCACCAGCCTGCGCACCTGCTCCACCGCGCGGGGCGGGCTGTAGCCGTCGTCCAGCGAGATCAGGTTGATCTTGTGGCCGTTGACGCCGCCGGCGTCGTTGATCATCTTGAAGTACGCCTGGTGCAGGCGGCCGATGGTGCCGTACGCCGACGCCGGGCCGCTGTACGGCATGGTCTGCCCCAGCTTGATCTCCTTGCCTTGCGCGCGCACGAACGCCGGCAGCGCCAGCGCCGCCGACGCACCCAGGACCTGCCTTCTCGATACGGTTTTCATGGTTGCTTCCTTTCGTTCCAGGACAGAGACACACACATCACAGAGGGCGCGCCTCGCTGCGCGCTTGCCGCCTTGCCAGCTTGTGGCGCACCAGCCGCACGAGGCCGGCGACGCCCGTGGGCATCAGGTACATCAGGCCGATCAGGAACACCCCGTAGATCGCCCAGGGGGCGGCACGGGAGATCTGGTCGGCGATGTTGGGAATGAACTGGATGAACAGCGCGCCGTAGATGGCGCCCGAGATCGAAGCGAGCCCGCCCACCACCACGCCCACCAGCAGCGTGAGCGAGAGGAACACGGAGAAGGAGTCGGGCGAGGCGAACTGCACGGCGATGGCCGACAGCGCGCCGGCCACGCCGGTGTAGAGCGCGGAGACGCCGAAAGTGAGCGACTTGTACATGGCGGTGTTCACGCCCATGGCCTGCGCGGCGATGGGTTGGTCGCGGATGGCGACCAGCGCACGGCCGATCCGCCCGCGCAGCAGGTTCCACGCCGCGAAGAACAGCAGCACTACCCAGAACAGGGTGAAGAAGTAAAGCCACTGGTCCTGGCTCAGCGGAATGCCCGGGGGAGCCTCCGGCTTGAGGATCACCACGCCCATCGCGCCGCCGGTCCAGTGTTCCAGTCCCTTGTGCTTGAGGATCTGCGGCATGGCCACGCCGAGCGCGAAGGTGGCAAGCGCCAGGTACAGCCCCTCCAGCCGCAGCGCCGGCAGGCCGAACAGGAAGCCCGCCACGAGGCACACCACGCCGGCCACCGGGATCGTCGCCCAGTAAGGCCAGTTCGCCTTGTCCATCAGGATGGCGGCCGTATAGGCGCCGATCGCGAAGAACGCGCCGTGCCCCAGCGAGATCTGCCCGTTGTAGCCGGTCAGCATGTTCAACCCGAGCAGCGCGATGGCGTAGGCCAGCGCCAGCGTGAGCTGGAACACCCGGTAGTTGCCCAGCACGAAGGGCAGGGCGCAGGCGATGAGCAGCAGCACGACGAGGCCCAGGACCTGCCGCCGGCTGAGGGCGGCCTTCGGTGCTGCGGCGGGAGTGAAATCGGCCATGCGTCAGACCCTCGCCACATGAACCCGGCCGAACAGCCCGGACGGTTTGAGCACCAGCACCGCGACGATGATGACCAGCGCCACCGTCAGCTTGAGGTCGGTGCCCAGGTAGATGCCCACCACGTTTTCCAGCACGCCGACGATGAAGCCGCCGACCACCGCGCCGCCGGGGCTGTCGATGCCACCCAGCAGCGCCGCCGCGAAGGCGTACAGCAGGATGCCGCCCATCATGTTGGGCTCGAGGAAGACGATCGGCGCCACCATCATCCCGGCCACCGCGCCGATGGCGGATGCCAGGCCCCAGCCGAGCGCGAGCATCCAGCCGACGCGCACGCCCACCAGCCGGCTCGACACCGGGTTCTGCGCGGCTGCGCGCATGGCCAGCCCCAGCGGGGTGAAGCGGAAGAAGACGAACACCAGGCTCAACACCACCAGGGTCACGGCGACGGAACCCACCCCGTGGGCGCTCATGCCGAAGATCGGTTGCGACGGGAACGGGCTGGGGAAGGGCTTGATCGTGTAGCTGTAGATCCAGCCGGCGATGCTGTTGAAGATCACCAGCAGGCCGATGAAGACGATGACCACCGAGAGCACCGGCGCGTTCTCCACCGGGCGGATGATCACGCGTTCGATCACGACCCCGCCGATGAACGCCAGCACCACGGTGAGCACGAAGGCCACCCAGTAAGGCACCCCGGCCTGCAGCAGCGACCAGCAGATGTAGGTGGCGAACATGGCGAGCTCGCCCTGGGCGAAGTTCACCAGGTGCGTGGCCTGGTAGATCATCACCAGCGCCAGCGCCACGCTGGCGTAGATGCCGCCGGTGGCCAGGCCGGACAGGACTTGGGGCAGCAGCTGGTCCAAGCGGTCTCCTCAATAACCGAGATACGAGCGGCGCACCGCCTCGTCGTTGCGGATGGATTCGGCGCTGCCGGAGATGACCACGCGGCCGGTCTCGAGCAGGTACGCATGGTCGGCCAGCTTGAGCGCCAGCGCGGCGTTCTGCTCCACCAGCAGCATGCTGGAGCCTTCCTTCTGGTTGATCTCGCGGAAGATGGCGAACAGCTCCTGCACGATGCGCGGCGCCAGGCCGAACGAGGGCTCGTCCAGCAGCAGCAGCCGCGGGCGCAGCATGAGGGCGCGCGACACCGCCAGCATCTGCTGCTCGCCGCCGGAGAGCGTGCCGGCCTGCTGCTTGCGGCGCTCGCGCAGCCGCGGGAAGTACTGGTAGATCCGTTCGTAGTCCGCTTCCACCTGCGCCCGGTCGCGCCGGGTGTAGGCGCCCATGCGCAGGTTTTCTTCCGCCGTCAGGTGCATGAAGGTGCCGCGCCCGTCCGGCACGTGCGCCACGCCCATGCGCACGATGGCCTCGGTGGCCTTGCCATCGATGCGCTGGCCGGCCAGCGTGATCTCGCCCTCGGTCCTGACCATGCCGCACATCGCCCGCAGCGTGGTCGTCTTGCCCGCGCCATTGGCCCCGAGGATGGTGGTGATGCCGCCGGTGCGCACGTCGAAGTCGATGCCGTGCAGCACGCGCGTGGGGCCGTACTGCGCGTGCAGCTTGCGCACCTGCAACAACGCCTCCGTCATGCTTCCTCCACCCCGAGGTACGCGCGCACGACGTCCTCGTTGGCCTGCACTTCGGCTGGCGTGCCGTCCGCGATCTTCTTGCCGAAATCCAGGGCCACCACCTGGTCGGACACGCGCATCACCAGGCTCATGTGATGCTCCACCAGCAGGATGGTCAGCGACAGCTCGGAGCGGATGCGCTTGAGCAGCTCGCGCAGCACGTCCACTTCTTCGTGGTTCAGGCCGGCCGCCGGTTCGTCGAGCAGCAGCAGCTTGGGCTGCGCCATCAGCGCGCGGGCCAGCTCCACGCGCTTTTGCCAACCGAAGGGCAGGTCCGCGACCGGGCGGTGCGCTTCGGCGGACAGGTCGAGCAGCCGGATCGTCTCGGCTGCCCGCGCGGCCAGCGCCTGCTCTTCGCGCCGCACGCGCGGCAGCCGCAGCGCGTTGGCCAGGAAACCGCTGGTGGTGCGGCAGTGGCCGCCGAGCATCACGTTGTCCGCCACGCTCATCGTGCGGAACAGCGCCAGGTTCTGGAAGGTGCGGCCGATGCCCAGCGAGGCGATACGATGCGCCGCATGGTCGGTGAGCGGCCGGCCCTCGAACAGGATGCGGCCTTCGCTGAACGTGTACAGCCGCGACAGGCAATTGAAGAGCGTGGTCTTGCCGGCGCCGTTGGGGCCGATCAGCCCTGCAATGGTGCCGGGCCGTACCTGGAACGAAACGCGGTCCAGGGCGGTGATGCCACCGAAACGCACGGTGACGTCGCTGACGTCGAGCAGGGCTGGCGATGGGCTGGCAGGCATGGGTCCGCAGTCGGTCTCCTCAAGCCGTGCTTATGCGCCCAAGTCGGGCCGGGCACCTACCGTGGAAACCCCGCGCCCTGTCGCTTGCGCGTCAAGGCACACTCCTCGACCCGCCGATCAGCCCGGGATTTCGGGCTCCGGGGAGGCCGTCTTGCCCAATGCGTCCTGCGCGGGCTGCAGCACGCCGAGCAGGTCCGACGTGGTGCGAAGGACCAGGCCCACCCCGGCGTCGCGCAGTTCCCGTTCGGTGCCGAAGCCGCACAGCACGCCCACCGTCTGCGCGCCCGCCGACACGCCGGTGCGCACGTCGATGGTGGTGTCGCCGATCATCAGGCAAGCGGCCGGCTCGACGCCCATCTGCTGCGCCGCATAGAGCAGCGGTTCGGGGTGCGGTTTCATCCGCCGGGTGGTCTGCGCGCCGACGACGGCCTTGAACAGGTCGCGCACCCCGTAGTGCTCCAGGAAGCGCTCCACCCTCGGCGCGCTGCCGGTGGAAATGGTCGCCATGGGGTAGTGCTCCGCGAGCTTGACCAGCATCTCCTTGACGCCCGCCATCATTTCGTGCGGCACTTCGTCGAGGGCTTCGGGGTTGCGGGTGTGGCCCGGGTCTGCCTGCCGTTGGCGGGTGGCCTTGATGCGCTCGCGCAGGCGTGACACGGGGACATCCAGGCCCAGGCGGTCCAGCAACGCATAGGCGCCGTGGACCGGCGTTTCCAGTCCCATGACCACCTGCCGTGCGACGCGCTCGCTGCGCCGGCCGCTGACTCCGGGCACCGCGTCCAGCATCCTGGCGAGCTGGGCGACGATGTGGTCGTCCGTATCGGAGATGGTGCCGTCCACGTCGAAGCAGAGGGCGCGGATGCGGGTAAGGTCGAGGGGCATCGTGCAATGACTGGGCAGCTTGGCCCGAGCATAAGGAGTCATCGGGAGTGCGATCGGCGCGATGGCCGACGTTTCCATGTAGGCCAACGCCGCCAATTGGCTCGACCGGCTGCGGTAAGTACGTCACCGTACAGATCAGCATGGTGCGAGCCACCAGACTGCGGCGTGAACTGCGGCTCTGCATTCCTGCGAGCGCCGCCAGTTTTCGCACTTGACTGGACTCCCATGAAATACGCAGCAGCTTTCTCCATCGCCTTCGCGGCTCTGACCCTCTCCGCATGCCAGCGTGAGGTGGTGGTGGCCCCGGCTCCCGCCCCTGCCGTCATCGCCGTACCGGGACCCGCAGGCGCCACCGGCGCGACCGGCAGCACCGGCAGCACCGGCAGCACGGGCAGCACGGGCAGCACGGGCAGCACCGGCACGATGGGTGCGACGGGCTCCACGGGTGACACGGGCGCGACGGGCTCCACGGGCTCCACCGGCTCCACGGGTGCGACGGGCTCCACCGGTGACACGGGTGCGACGGGCCAGCGCGGCAGGACGGGCGACACCGTCATCCTGGTGCCGCCCGCAACGCCGGCACGCTGATCGACGGCTGAGGCGCCTGCCGCCCGAGCCTCGGCTCGGCGCGCAGGGTTTGTGGAGCGGTGTTAACTTCTGAGTTGACGCCATGCTTTCCCACCTCACATCGCCGCAAGAACTGCCGGCCGTCCCGCTCGCTGAAATGCGAGGTCCCCTGGAACGGTTGCCCAAGTGGGTCATCTGCATCCCCCTGGTCGTGCAGTGGCTGTGGCTCGGGTTGCGGCATGGCAGCTTGTCGCTGCCGACCGTTGCCAACCCCCGCATCACCGCGGGCGGCATGGTGGGCGAAGGCAAGCTCGAATACTTCGTGGGGATGGGACCCGTGGCGCGCGCAGCCACGGCGCGGCACTGCGGGCTTCGCGTGGAGGAAGGTCTTTCACGCGAGACCATCGAGACGTGCATGCGCTGCGCCGGCCTCGGCTTTCCCCTGGTCGCCAAGCCCGACCTCGGCCTGTGCGGGCACGGGGTGCGACGCATCGACAGCTGGGACGAACTGCAGCTGTACATCGAGCACTTTCCGCGCGGCGAGACCGTTGTCCTGCAGGAGTACCTGCCGCAGGAGGGCGAAGCGGGAATCTTCTATGCACGGGACCCCGACTCCGGGGAAGGTCGCCTCATCGGCCTGGCCTTGCGCGAGTTTCCACGCGTCACTGGCGACGGCGTGCGCAACATCGGTGACCTCGTTTCGGCGGATGGGCGGGCGCGGCGCGTTGCATCCCGGTGGCACCAGTGGACCCACGACCCGAACCATGTGCCGACCGCGGGCGAAGTCGTCAGGCTGTCGACGATCGGCTCGACCCGGGTGGGCGGGCTGTACCGGGACGGACAGCACCTCATCACCCCCGAGCTCACCCGCGCCATCGACGGGATCGCGCGCGACATGCCGGACTTCCATTTCGGCCGCTTCGACGTGCGCTTCGAAAGCACGCGCGAACTCGCCGCTGGCCGCGGCCTGCGCATCATGGAGGTGAACGGCGCAGGCTCCGAGGCGATCCAGGCGTGGGACCCGCGCACGCCGCTGTTGCGCGGGTTCGCCATCATCTTCGCCAAGCAGCGGGTGCTCTTCGACATCGCGGCCGCGCGCCGCCGGGAAGGATGGCGCCCCCTGGCGCTCATCGCGCTGGCCCGGCTCAACGTCCGGCAGCAACGGCTCATCGCACGGTACCCGGCCTCCAATTGACACCCCACCTGGAAATCGCATGGGCGCGGGATGCCGCGGAAGTCAGCGCAGCGCAGCGCTTGCGCTACCAGGTCTTCGCCGGGGAGTTGGGCGCGCGTCTCGACACCGCGGGTGTCGCCGCCGGCCTGGACGCGGACCGGTTCGACCCCTTCTGTGATCACCTGATCGTGCGCGCCGGTCCGCCGGACGCAGGCATCGTGGTCGGCACGTACCGCGTGTTGCCGCCCGCGCGTGCGCGCGCTGCCGGCGGCTACTACACGGACACGGAATTCGACCTGGCTCCTCTGGCGCCCTTGCGCCGCCGCGCCCTGGAACTCGGGCGATCGTGCGTGCATCCGGCATGGCGCAGTGGCAGCGTGATCCTTGCGATGTGGGGCGCCCTGGGCTCGTACATGCAGCGCCATCGGCTCGAGACGATGATCGGGTGCGCCAGCATCGGCATGGCCGACGGCGGGGCCAATGCCGCAGCACTCTGGCGCAGCCTGCGCCGCACGCACCTGGCCCCTTCGCGCTGGCATGTCACGCCGCATCATCCGTTGCCCGATGTGGGGGCAGCGGAGGGGCCAGCCGTCGCCCCACCGCTGCTGAAAGGCTACTTGCGCTGCGGCGCGCGCGTCATCGGGGCGCCGGCACTCGACACGGCCTTCGGCACCGCCGACCTGCCGTTGATGCTGCGCATGGAGGACATGGCGCCGCGCTACCGCCGTCGCCTGTTGCAGCCGCCGGCCGGCTAGCTTTTCCGGGCCGATCGCCCGCGGCGGGGCGTGGCGGGCGTCCCGTCGGAGAAAGCCTCCTCGTGGACGGCCGCGTCATCCACGGCGAGGGGGCCGTCGAAAGTACCCTGGAGCGTTTCGATGTTCACGGGGTCCCGGTACTGGGGCAGCTTCGCCTGCAGCCCAAGCGGACCCGACGTCACCCGTAGCCGCACGACATCCCCACCCACTTCCCGGCAATAGTCGTAGACACCGGGCTTCCACACTTCGCGGGCCTCGTGCAGGCGGTGGGTGCCCAGCACGTTGCCAATTCGCGTCTTCAGGAAATTCCGTTCCACCTGGATCGCCTGGACCCGCGCGAACAGGGCGTCGACGCCGCGCCGGTCACCGCCGCCCCGGCTGAGTTCGAACGCCTGGGTGAGCAATGCGCCTTCTTGCTCCACCAGTTCGGTGACCCGGGAGCGTAACGCTGCAATGCTTTCTTCTTGGGGCATGCGAGCCATTGTGGGGCGTGGCCGCAGGATTACAGCAAGCCTTTGAGCCGCGTGCCCGTCGGTGATGCACTCACATCAGGATACCTGCTGTAAGGGCGCGCGTAGGGATCTGGCTAGCCCGAGAGGCCGACGAAGACGTTCTGCACGTCGTCATGCGCGTCGATGGCGGCCAGGAAAGCTTCCACCTCCTGCAGCTCCGCCGGCGCCAGGCTGGCCGGATCGACCGGGTTCTTCGCCTTGTAGCCCAGCTTGGCGGACAGCACGGTGAAGCCCTGCGCCGGCAGCGCGCGGCTGACCAGATCCAGGTCGGTGGCGTCCGTGAGAAACAGCGTGGTGCCTTCCTCTTCCCCCGGCTCGAAGTCCTGCGCACCGGCTTCGATCGCGGCCGCCTCGGGGTCGGCCCCGGGCTTCGCGGGCTCCGCTTCGATCATGCCGACGTGGTCGAAGTCCCACGACACCGAGCCGGACGTGCCCAGCTGCCCTTTGCGAAAGAGCACGCGCATCTCGGGGGCCGTGCGGTTCACGTTGTCCGTGAGGCATTCGACCATCAGCGGCACGCGGTGCGGCGCGAAGCCTTCGTAGACCACATGCTCGAAGTGCACGGTCTCGCCCGTGAGCCCCGCGCCTTTCTTGATCGCCCGGTCCAGCGTGTCCTTGGGCATGGAGGCCTTGCGGGCCTGTTCCACCACCAGGCGCAGGCGGGAGTTGCTGGCGGGGTCCGCGCCGCCGCGCGCCGCCACCATGATGTCCTTGGCCAGCCGTCCGAACAGCTTGCCCCTGGCGTCTGCGGCCTGCGCCTTGCCCTTGGCCTTCCACTGCGCACCCATGTCGATGTCCCTGAAGTGAAAGGCAAGTTTCTCAGATTCGGGGACGGCGCTCTCCGGGGGCGTCACCGACAATGGACGCATGAGCGAAACCGAACACAGTGGCGACAGGATCACCGAAGCCAGGCTATGGCGCGACAACGGCTGGACCGCGCGCGTGATCAAGAACGACGATGACGACGGCTGGGCCGTCGCCATGACGCCGGACGGCCAGGTGGAGCCGGCGCTGGTGGGACCCTGGACGATGGGCCGGGACAAGAAGAATCCCAAGCCGCTGGACACCTCTGCCTTCCACACATTGGTCAAGACCGCAACGGAGTTCGTCCGCAGGCACGAGCAGCAACTGCACGCGACCCTGCACCAGCGCGTGGAGATCGACCACCGGGGCGCTCGCGTGGAAGTGCTGCTGGACATCGAGCCGGATGAGGAAAATCCGACCGCGACGCTGCGTGCGATGGATGCGGACGGCGCGGTGCTGGCCGAAGTGAAGGTGCCGCCGTCGTTCAAGCTCACGCGCAGCAGCGCATCGGCGTGGGCGGAGGCGGGCTTCAGCGCGCGGGTGTCATGACCTGAGGCAGATAACCCTGGCGGACTTGCGCCCCACCCCGGTCGAAGGGCGCATCGAGCGCGCCGATTGTCTCGCGACGACAACAAAGCTTCATCCCTCGGTCGCTGATTCCGGAACAACAGCACATCGTGCGGTGCCACGCTCGTGTTGCGACTAGCTCGATGTACATCCAGCGGGCTAAGATACAAATGCATACAAACGCGGCGGATAGCGGCCGCAAACAAAAGTAAAACGGAGTGATTGCTGCTCAGCCAGGAGCGCATCCGCTTTGGCGCGAGCCTCTAACTCAAGGACCCGACAGTGGCTGACATGACATTGGTCTTGTGCATCCTGATGAGCGCGTACTTCATACGCGGGATCACAGGCTTCGGTTCCGGCCTGATCTCCGTACCGCTGCTGGCGCTGTCCCAGCCGCTCCAGTTTGCAGTGCCGCTCGTCCTCGCGCTCGACTTCACGGCATCGCTGGTGCTGGGCACGAGCAACCGGCAGAAGGCGAACTGGCGCGAGATCAAGTTATTGCTGCCGTTCGGAATCATCGGCGCCTGTGCCGGCGCCTTCGCCCTGCTGAGTCTTCCGACCCAGCCGGTGTTGGTGGCGCTGGGAGCCTTCACGATGTTCTTCGGGTTTCGCAACATCTTCGGGCTGCAGCCCGTGGGGCTGTTGTCGCGCGGCTGGGCGATCCCCGCGGGACTGGCCGGCGGCGCCGCCGGCACGCTGTTCGGCACCGGCGGCCCGCCCTACATCATGTACCTGACGCGCCGACTCCTGGACAAGGGGGAGGTGCGTTCCACGTTCTCGTGGCTGTTCGCGCTGGACGGCGGATTCCGGCTCGTGGTGTTCCTGTTCGCCGGCCTCCTGCTCGAGCCCAAGCTCCAGATCGCCTATCTCCTGGGGCTCGCTCCCATGGCGATCGGTCTCTACATCGGCAACAAGGTCCACCTGGACATGACCAGTGAAGGCATGTTGAAAGTGGTGGGCGCGCTGCTGGTGCTGAACGGCGCGATGTTGTTCCTGAAAGCGGCAATTTGATGGCGAGGTTTGTCATGGTCGGAAGAGCAATCAGGTATGCGGTGTCGATGCTGGCCATGGCAGCCGCCATGCACTCGGCGGGCGCCGCTGCGGAGCAGGCGTATGCCTTCAATGTCCTGAACCAGCGCAGCATCGCGCTGACCGCGCAGTACTGGAACCCTATTCTCACGTACGTGAGCAATCAAAGCGGGGTGCCGCTGGAGCTGAAGCTGGCGAAGACGGCCAAGGATGGCAACGCCATGGCCGAAATGGGCAAGTACGACTTCCTCTACACCAACCATTTCTTTACCCCGGCACGCGACCGCCTCGGCTACAAGGTCATCGCGCGCCCGGCCGGCCCCGGGATCCGGTCGGAAATCGTGGTGCCGATGAATTCGCCGATCCAGACGCTGGCGGACCTGGACGGCAAGGAAGTCGCCTTCGTATCGCCGGACGCATTCGCCGGTTACTGGCTGCCGCTGGATGCGCTCCTGAAAGCCAAGGTGAGCGCCAAGATCGTGTTCGCCGGCAACCAGGAAGCCGCGTCCGCACAGCTGAAGATCAACAAGGTTGCGGCCGCTGGCGTCAACAGCTCGGTCATGGCGCGTTACGCGCGCCGCGAGGGATTCGAGTACCGCGCGCTCTGGACTTCGGAGCTCTACCAGGACCTGTGCATCATGGCCAATCCCAAGGTGCCCCCGAACAAGGTGGCCGCGGTCAGGGCCGCGTTCATCAACATGGTCAAGGACCCCGCAGGCCGCCAGATCCTCGAGGCCGGTGCCGAACTGCTCAAGAGCAACAGCGAGCTGGGCTTCGTCGCCGCCGAGAACGTCGACTACGACAACTACCGCAAGTTCTACAGGACCACGCAAGTCAAATAAGTCTGCGCCGCTGAAGACCCGAGGGGAAGCGAATGAAGAACATACGCGGAATCCGATTCTGGAAGTCCTGGGGGTTGATTTCGCGCCTCATGGTTGCCGTGGGGATCGCGATCATCGTCGGCGGCGGCGTGCAGACCGTCCTGCTGGTGGCCGAAGGTGCGACCGAGCATTCCGCCCGGCTGCTGCGCGAGCAGACCGAAGCCCTGGCCTTCCTCGCGCCGCTGGTTGCCGACCAGGCGCTCATCGGTGAATACGCGGCGATCAGCCAGCTGCTGGCCAACCAGGTCAGGAAAGGCGAGATCGCCAAGTTCTCCTGGACCGACAAGGAGGGCAAGACGCTGGTCGCCAAGGACGCGCCGGACGTGCTCGTCGCGCCGCGCTGGTTCGCGAACGTCGCCGCCATCGAACACGTCGGACAAAGTCTCGAGGTCACGGCGGGCGGGGTGGGCTACGGAGAGCTCAGCGCCGAGATGTCGTCCATCAAGGCGCACAACCGGCTTTGGCATCAGTTCGTCAAGCAGCTGCAGATCGTGGCCGTGACGCTGTTCCTGATGCTGCAGTTCATCTGGTTGATCTTCCGGGGCAATCTGGGCACGCTGCGCATGCTGGCCGAAAGCGCGAACCGCTTCAGCCGGGGCGACCATGCGGTGCGCATCGATGCCGCGGGCGCGCCGGAAGTCGTCCAGGCCGCCGAAGCGTTCAACAACATGGCGGACAACATCGAGGGACTGCTTGCCTCGACCAAGCGAAGCGAGGAAGCGCTGCGCCTGGCGCGCGAAGCGGCGGAAGCGGCCAACCACGCGAAAAGCTCGTTCCTCGCCAGGATGAGCCACGAGATCCGCACGCCCATGAACGGCGTCCTGGGCATGACGGAGCTCCTGCTGGAAACCGGGCTCACGAGCACCCAGCGCAAGTACGCCGAAACCGTGCAGCGCTCGGGCACGAACCTGCTCGACATCATCAATGACCTCCTGGACTTCTCGAAGATCGAAGCCGGAAAGCTCGAGCTCGAGAATGTCGACATGGATCTGCGCACGACGATCGAGGACATCGTCGAGCTCCTTGCCGAGCGCGCCCATCTCCAGGGCCTGGAGCTTGCCTGCAGCATTCCGCCGGACCTGGTGACCCACGTCAAGGGAGACCCGCTGCGCCTGGGCCAGGTGCTGACCAACCTGGTGGGCAACGCGATCAAGTTCACGCGGCAGGGCGCAGTCGTCATCCGCGTGGCCAGCATCGCGGAGGACAGCAAGAAGGTCACGGCACGCTTCGAAGTCACCGACACCGGCGACGGCATCAGCGAAGAAGCGCAAACCCGGATCTTCGACGAGTTTTCGCAGGCCGATGGATCGACGACCCGCAAGCACGGCGGCTCCGGGCTCGGCCTCGCGATCAGCAAGCAGCTCGTGGAAATGATGGGCGGCCAGATCCACGTCCAGTCCACGCTCGGAGCCGGCGCCACGTTCTGGTTCACCTGCAGCTTCGACAAGCAGAACGGGCAATCGCATGAGGATTCCCATTCCGTGCCGCTGGGGATGCTGACGGGCGTGCGCGCGCTCATCGTCGAATCGACCTCCGTCACGCGCGGCATCCTCCAGTCGCAGATGAGCAACTGGGGAATGACCAACCGGGTCGCCGAAACGCCGGCACAGGCCATCGAGCTGCTGGAGAATGCCGCGGCACGAAGCGTTCCCTACGACATGGTTGTCATCGACCTCGGGTCGTTGGACGCGGACTCCCTCAAGCTCGCGCGCACGATCAGGTCACGCACCGACATCTCCAAGGTGCGCCTGGTCATCCTGACCCGCCGCCTTGCGGATGTCAGGGCCGCAGGCAGGGCGGATATCGACGCCTGCCTCGAGAAGCCGGTGCGCCAGTCGGTGCTGTACGACTGCCTGGTGAATGTCATGTCCGGCCAGCCGCAGGAGACGCACTCGGCGCCGGCCGTCCTGGAGCCCCTGGCGACGCCGCCGACCGCAATTCGCGGCAAGATCCTGCTGGTGGAAGACAACGTCGTCAACCAGATGGTCGCGCTCGGCATGCTGCAGATGCACGGCTACGACGTGACAGTCGCGGGCAATGGCAGGGAAGCGGTGGATGCCCACGCGCAAGCCGCCTTCGACCTGATCCTGATGGATTGCCACATGCCCGAGATGGACGGCTTCGCGGCCACGAAGCAGATCCGCGACCGAGAGCGCTCGTCGATCGGAAAGCGCGTGCCCATCGTCGCATTGACGGCCAACGCCATGGCGCAGGATCGTGAAGACTGCCTGGCCGCCGGCATGGACGACCATCTGAGCAAGCCCTTCAGCCGGGTGACGATGCAGGAAACGCTCGATCGCTGGATCCCCCGGTCGGCGTCCAGGCAAGCCGAGGCCGCGCAGCCCGCGGCGGCGGCGAACGAGGGGGCCGCAGTCCTGGACCGGGAAGCGCTGGAGCAACTCGGCAAGCTGGTCCTGAACAGCAAACCCGACCTGCTCGCCCGCGTGATCAATTCTTACCTGGTCGAATCGCCGAAGCTGATCCAGACGCTGAAGCAGGCGGCGGACGCGAACGACGCGCATGGGATCGCCCGCTCCGCTCATTCGCTCCGATCGAGCAGCGCGTACGTGGGCGCGCGGGTGCTGAGCCGGTATTGCGAGGACATCGAGGCGTCGGCGCGCCGCTCCGACACCGAAGAAGCCCGCAGGATCTTCGCGATGCTCCACGCCGAGCATGGCCGCGTCCAGGCCGCGCTGACCGCGGAAACGCTGGTGGGCTACACCAACATCCGCTTCAGCAAGAGCGAGCGCGGCGGTTCGAAATCGGTGGACCCTTCACTCGCCCCGCGCAATCCGGGCCTGGTCTGAAAGAAAGATATGTCGATCGCGTATACCCCCATCACCCCGGCCATCGGCGCCCGCGTCGAAGGCGTTTCGCTGTCCAACATCACCGCGGGCGACTTCGAGCGGCTGTACGCCATCTGGCAGCGGCACCACGTGATCGTCCTGCGGAACCAGGAACTGACGAATCCGCAGTTCGAACGTTTCTCCGCGATGCTCGGTGAGCTCGACCCGCCACCCAACCAGGGCGCCGGGCGAAAGAGCGTTCCAGGGCACCCGAACCTGTACGTGGTTTCCAACCGCAAGGACGGGACGGGTGAGCCCATCGGCGCGCTCGGCGACGGCGAGGCGCAATGGCATACCGACATGTCCTACCTTGCGCGGCCGCCTTTCGCGTCGATGCTGTGGTCCATCGAGCTGCCGGATGCGGGTGGCGACACGTGCTTCGCATCCATGCCGGCCGCGCTGCGCTCGATGCCGCAGCAGCTGGTCGAGCGCATCGAGCGCATCATGATCAAGCACGACGGCACCTACGACAGCGGCGGCAATGTGCGCAAGGGCGTGACGCCCACCGACGACCCGATGCATTCGCCGGGCACGCCGCATCCGGTGGTCATCGAGCAGCCTGAAACTCGTGAGCGCACCTTGTACCTCGGGCGCCGGCGCAACGCTTACATCCCGGGGCTGTCGCTGCAGGACTCCGAGGCGCTGCTCGACGAGATCTGGGGCTACGCGACGGCGCCGCAGGTGACGATGCGCCACCAGTGGCGGCTGGGCGACGTCGTGCTGTGGAACAACTTCACGACCATGCACCGGCGCGACGCTTTTCCAGCGGACCAGTTCCGGACGCTGCATCGATCGCAGATCAAGGGCAAGTACGTTCCCACGGCGGCAGCACAGGAGGAGAGAGCATGATTTCGCGTCGCGCATTCAGCAGGGCACTGGCAACGGCACCTGCATTCGGCTACGCTGCGTCTTCGCAGGCGCAGGACAACTATCCCGACCGGCCGATCCGGCTGGTCGTGGGCCTGGCACCCGGCGGCCTTGCGGACATCACCGCGCGCTTCATCGCGCCGCGCCTCGGAGACATCCTGGGCAGGAGCGTCCTGGTGGAAAACCGCACGGGCGCCGGAGGCGCGATCGCGACCCGAGCGGTGGCGGCCAGCGCACCCGACGGCTACACCTTGCTGATGGCGTTCGACGGCACGCACGTGACGCTGCCTGCCGCCAATCCCGGCATCGGGTTCGACCCGGTGAACGACTTCGCGATGATCGGCAAGGTGGTCGACGCGCCTGTGCTGGTCACGGCGCATCCGAGTTTCCCGGCCCGCGACTTCGGCGAGTTCATCACGCTCTCGCGCAGTTCCATAGGCTCCGGCGTGGGCAGCCGCGTGTACGACTACGGCACGTCCGGCGTCGCCAGCACCGGCCACCTCACCATGGAATTGCTCAAGCAGCGCCTGGGCATCTTCGCCGTGCATATCCCGTACCGGGGAGGCGGCGACGCCCGCGCCCAGGTGCTGGGCCGGCAGATCCCGTTGATGCTGGCGGGGGTGCCGGCCACCTCCGGGGACATACGGGCCGGCCTGCTCAAGGGCCTGGCGGTCACCAGCGCCCAGCGCTCTCACGTGCTGCCCGGTGTTCCGGCGCTTGCCGAGCTGGGCTACAAGGAGATGGCCGGCATCGACATCAACTCGTGGGTCGGTCTCATGGCCCCCGCTCGGACCCCGCCTTCCATTGTTGCAAGGCTCGACGCTGCGCTGCGGCAGACGCTGGCGACCGACGAAGTGCACACCCGGTTGCTCAACTCCGGCTCGACGCCGGTGAAGAGTTCGCCCGAAATCTTCAAGTCGCAAGTCGCCGGCGACCTCGCACGCTGGAAAGGCGTGATCCGCGATTCGCACCTGCGGCTGGACGCCTGAGCGCGGCCGACAGCGCCTGCAAAGTGTTCGCGCTGCTGCCTGGGCACTGCCGCCCGGGCAGCCAGCCGTCAGGGCGTCGTCTTCTTCTCGCCCTGCTTCATCGGCCCGGTGGGCGACTTGCTGGAGCGCCCGGTCTTCCTGGCCGCGGCCTTGTCCGAAACCGTGCCGCTCGAATGCGTTTTCTTCGTGGAAGAGGTCTTCCCACCCTTGCTGTCCTTGGTCGACTGGGGCATGTGATTCCTTCGTGTTGCCTGGCCGGACCATTCCGGCAAGGGGTACCGTAAGCGATCCAGCTGCGCAGGCTTGTGAGAAATGAGCCCGTCATCCTCCGGCCTTTCGCTGCTCCCTGAGCCAGCCCTTGAGGGACTCGACGTCGAGGGCCATCCTGCATTGGCGGCGCAGGAGCAAAAGCTCGCTGCGCAACCTCTGCGTTTCGGACGAGACCAGGCGATCGGCCTTCGCGGCCCGCAGCCCTGACCCGGGCGCGGCGCCCACCGCTTCGCGGAAGGAGGCCTCGAGCCCGCGCGTCTCGGCTTGCAACTGCGCCAGTTGCTCCTCCAGGACCGTGACGTAGTTCTTCAGCCGCTGGCCATCGAGCGCTGCTGGCCGCGTCGCGTCCAGCTGTTCGGCCTCGACCTGCAATTCCAGCAGCGCCAGCAGGTTCCCGTCGGCATGGGCCTGGTTGGCCGCCTGCATCAGAGTCGTCTTGCGCTGGCGCGCCCGCGCATCCGGCTCGCGGTCGGGATGGAGCGCGCTTGCCAGTTTGCGGTACATGTCGCGTACCGACTGGGACACCTCTCGCGCCGCCGCGGCGCGGCGCTTGTGCACGGTCGCCGACCGGCGGGCCGCCGCCCGTTGCTCGCGCTGTGCTGCCGCAGCTTGCGCCAGGGCCTCCCAGTCCGCAGCGGACTCGGCCTCTGGCGGAGGATCGCGGTCACCGCTGGCAGCGCCGCGAGCGGTTTCTGGACCATGGCGCGCCAGGAGGGGCGCAACCTGCGCATCGAAGTCCCCCGCTTCCAGCAAAGCCGTTGCCGATGCACGGAGCATGTCGCTCAGCTGCTCCCGCTCGCCGCGGGCCAGCCCGGGCTGCAGGCTCGCCGCGTCCAGCACGCCGACCCACTCGCGCAGTGCCGCCAGCACTTCGCGGCGGACAGGTTCGACGGCCTGGTCGAACCGGACCATTCTCTCTTTCCACTCGGCCAGCGCCGTGCGCCACAGCGCCACCTCCCGCACCAGCGTGTGGAAGCGCTCCTGCTGCTGGCTCGGTTGCGATTCGGCGTTGCCCGCCTGGATGTCGAAAGCCTGGCGAGTCATCCGTTGCGCGCGCTGAACACCACCCGTTCAGGGCGGCCGGCGACGGCGAGTGTCGCCACCACTTCGGGCGTCTGCGCCAGCAGCTTGCCCTTGCGCCACACCGTCAGGCGATTGGCGCGCAGGCGGATGGCGTCGCCCGGATCGCGTGCCTGCAGCAGCACGAAGCTGGCGTCGCAGCCGGCCTCGAGCCCGTAGTTCTGCAGGTGCATCACCTTCGCGGCGTTGACCGTGATGGCGTCGAAGCAGGCGCGGATGCCTTGCCGGCTGGTCATCTGGGCCACGTGCAGGCCCATGTGCGCGGCCTCCAGCATGTCGGCCGAGCCCATGCCGTACCAGGGGTCCATGACGCAGTCGTGGCCGAAGGCGACGGTCACGCCCGCGGCCATCAACTCCGGCACGCGCGTCATGCCGCGCCGCTTGGGATACGTGTCGTGCCGGCCCTGCAACGTGATGTTGATCAGCGGATTGGCCACCACGCTGACGCCGCTTTGCGCGATCAGCGGGATGAGCTTGCTGGCGTAGTAGTTGTCCATGCTGTGCATGGAGGTGCAGTGGCTGCCGTTGACGCGGCCCTGCAGGCCCAGGCGCTGCGCCTCGAAAGCCAGCGTCTCGATGTGGCGCGACATCGGGTCGTCGGTTTCGTCGCAGTGCATGTCCACCAGCAGGCCGCGGCGCGCCGCCGTCTCGCACAGCAGCTTGACGCTGGCGGTGCCCTGTTCCATGGTGCGTTCGAAGTGCGGGATGCCGCCGACCACGTCCACGCCGAGGTCCAGCGCGCGATGCAGGTTGTCGACGCCGCCGTCCGAGCGCAGCACGCCGTCCTGCGGAAAGGCGACCAGTTGCAGGTCGATGTAGGGCGCGACGCGCTTCTTCACCTCCAGCATCGCCTCCACCGGCAGCAGGCTCGGGTCGCTGGTATCGACGTGGCTGCGGATCGCCAGCAGCCCGCGCGCCACGGCCCAGTCGCAGTAGGCCAGCGCGCGCTCGATCATGTCCTCGGCCTTGAGCAGCGGCTTGAGCTCGCCCCACAGCGCGATGCCTTCCAGCAGCGTGCCGCTTTCGTTGACGCGCGGCAGGCCGTAGCTGAGCGTCGCATCCATGTGGAAGTGCGGGTCGCAAAAAGGCGGCGACAGCAGGTAGCCGCCCGCATCGACCGTCTCGCGTGCGGGCGCCCGCAACCCCGGCGTCACTTCCGAGATGCGGCCGTCCTGCACGGCGACGGACATGCCGGTGCGGCCGTCGGGCAGCGTGGCGTTCGTGACCAGCAGATCGAGCATCTATCGTTCTCCCTTGCGATACGGCTTCATCAGCGCCTGAGGATACGCCGCGCGCCGGGCCACCAGCACCAGCGCCAGGATCGACAGCGCGTACGGCAGCATCAGGTACACCTGGTAGGGCAGCACTGCGGCGCCCGATTGCTGCAGGCGCAGCTGCAGCGCATCGAAGAAGGCGAAGAGCAGGGCGCCCAGCAACGCCTTGCCAGGCCGCCACGAGGCGAACACCACCAGCGCCACGCAGATCCAGCCCCGGCCGTTGACCATGTTGAAGTAGAACGAGTTGAAGGCGGAAAGGGTGAGGAAGGCGCCGGCCACGCCCATGAGCGCCGAACCCGCGATCACCGCGGTGCTGCGCGCGCCCAGCACGGAGATGCCCTGGCTTTCCGCCGCCTGCGGGTTCTCGCCCACCATGCGCAGTGCCAGGCCCGCGGGCGTGCGATAGAGCAGCCAGCCCATCACCGGAACCAGCAGCAGCGCCAGCAAGGTCAGCGGTGTCTGTGCCGACAGGATCGGGATGCCGAGGCCTTCCATGGGCGCGAACGGCGTCACGGTGGGCGGCGTGTTCACCTTCGGGAAACTCACGCGGTAGGCATAGGCACTCAGCGCCGTGGCCAGCAAGGTGATGCCCAGGCCCGAGACGTGCTGCGACAGCGCGAGCGCCACGGTCAGGAAGGCGTGCAGGGCGCCGAAGGCCATGCCGGTCAGGGCCGCCACCGCGACGCCGGCCCAGAGCGGCAGCCCCAGGTAGACGGCCAGCCAGCCGCTGAAGGCGCCGGCGACCATGATCCCCTCGATGCCGAGGTTCAGGACCCCCGCGCGCTCGCACAGCAGCACCCCGAGTGTGCCGAACACCAGCGGCGTGGCGATGCGCAGCACCGCGCCCCACAGCGCAGGGTTGGCCAGGATGTCGAGGAATTCGCCCATCACTTCCAGCGCAAGCGGTATTGCGCCAGCAGCGTCGCCACCAGCACCGAGATCAGGGACGCGGCGACGATGACATCGGCGATGTACGTGGGCACGCCGATCGCGCGGCTCATGGTGTCGGCGCCGACCAGCACGCCGGCCACGAAGATGGCCGCTGCCATCAAGGCCAGCGGGTGCAGGGCGCCGAGCATGGCGATGACGATGCCGCTGTAGCCATAGCCCGGTGACATGTCCAGGGTGACGTAGCCCGCGCGGCCGGCGACCTCGATCGCGCCCGCCAGTCCCGCGATCGCGCCCGACAGCGTGGCCACCAGCACGATCGTGCGCAGGGGGGGCACGCCGGCGAAGGCGGCCGCGCGCGGATTCGCGCCGAGGGCGCGCACGTCGAAGCCGAACACGCTGTACTTCAGGACGGCCCACAGCGCCAGCGCCAACGCGGCCGCCCCCAGCAGCCCGGTGTGCAGGCGGGTGCCCGCGACCAGCTTGCCGAGTTCGAGCTCGCCTTGCAGCGCCACGCTCTGCGGCCAGCCCATGGCGGTGGGGTCCTTCATCGCCCCGTCGAGCAGCGCCGACACGCCGAGCAGCACGATGAAATTCAGCAGCAGCGTGGTGACCACTTCATCGACGCCGAGTCTGGCTTTCAGCAGCGCGGGCCCGAGCAGCAGCAGCGCGCCGGCCAATGCCGCCGCCAGGAACATCAGGACCATCAGCACCGGGACGGGCGCGGCGAAACCGTCGCCGCCATGCAGGCCGCCCACGGCGACGGCAGCCAGCGCGCCCGCATACAGCTGGCCTTCGCCGCCGATGTTGAACAGGCGCGCCTTGAAGGCCACCGCTGCCGCCAGCCCGGTGAGGATCAGGGGCGTCGCGCGCGTCAGCGTCTCGGTCCAGGCGAACACCGAGCCGAATCCGCCCCGGACCAGTGCCGCCCATGTGGGCGCCACCGGGGCGCCGGCCCAGAGCACGAGCAGGGAGCTGATCGCCAGGGTGAACGCGATGGCGCCGATCGGCGCGAGCGCAAGGGCGAGCGGGGAGGTTTGCTGGCGTTTTTCGAGCCTCATGGCGCACCTGCCATGGCCAGCCCGATGGACTCGCGCGTCCACGCACTCCCGGCGCGCGTCGGGGTCAGGTGGCCGGCATGCATCACGGCGATGCGGTCGCCCAGCGCCATCACTTCGTCGAGGTCGTCGGAGATCAGCAACACTGCGGCGCCGGCATCGCGGGCGCGCAGCAACTGTTGCTGCACGTAAGCCACGGCGCCGACGTCCAGCCCCCAGGTGGGCTGGTGCGCAACGATCAGGCGTGGCGACGATCCGTCCGGCGCCAGCAGCGCACGGCCGAGGATCAGCTTTTGCATGTTGCCGCCGGACAGCGAGCGCGCCGGTGAGTCCAGGCCGGCGCCGCGCACGTCGAAGGCCTGCTCGATCGCGTGCGCATGCGCGCGGGCGGCCTGGCGGCGAATCCAGGGGCCGCGGCGGAAGGCCGGCGTGCGCAATCGCTCGGACACGGCGTTTTCCCACACTGGCAGGTCGCCGATGACACCCGTCCCGTGACGGTCCTCGGGGATGCGGGCGATGCCCTCGGCCGGCAGCCGCAACTTGCCGGAGGACGGCGTGCGCAACCCGCTCAACAATTCGGCCAGTGCAAGCTGCCCGTTGCCGGAGACCCCCGCGATCGCGGTGATCTCGCCGGCGCGCAGCGCGAGGCTCACGCTTTCCAGCCGCTCGCGACCGCTGCCGGTGCTGACGTCTTCCAGCACGCACACCGCATCACCCCGCCGGGCGGCCGCGCTGCGGGTGGGCAGCGCCACGTCCTGCCCCACCATCCAGCGCGCCAGTTCCTGGGCGCTGGTCTCCCGCGCGCGTGCGTCGGCGACGCGGCGGCCGCCGCGCAGCACCACCACGCGGTCGGCCACGCGCATCACCTCGGCGAGCTTGTGGCTGATGAAGATGACGGACAGGCCTTGCCGCACCAGGTCGGCCAGGGTCGCGAAAAGCGATTCGCTTTCCTGCGGCGTCAGCACCGCGGTCGGCTCGTCCAGGATCAGGATGCGCGCGCCGCGGTACAGCGCCTTGAGGATCTCGACGCGCTGACGCTCGCCGACCGACAGCGTGGCCACCTGCGCATCGGGCGAGACCTGCAGGCCGAAACGCTGCGCCACGTCCAGCAATTTCGCCCGTGCCGCGCGCCGCCGGCTGAAGGGCTGCCACAGAGGCTCGGTGCCCAGCAGCACGTTGTCCAGCACGCCCAGGTTGTCCGCCAGGGTGAAGTGCTGGTGGACCATGCCGATGCCGGCGTCGAGGGCGGCGCGTGGCTGGCCGAGCGGCAAGTCGCGCCCGAACGCCTCGATGCGCCCCGCATCCGGCGTGTAGTGGCCGAAGAGGATGGACACCAGCGTGGACTTGCCCGCCCCGTTCTCGCCGAGCAGGGCCAGCACCTCGCCGGCGCCGAGCTCCAGCGAGATCGCGTCGTTGGCCACCAGCGCGCCGAAGCGCTTGGTGATCCCTTGCATCCGCAGCACCGGGGCTGCAGCCGTCATCGCCAGGCCGCGAGGAAGGCCAGCAGCACGCGGGCCGAATTGTCCGCGGCGATCTTCAGGAAGGTGCCCATCTCGTTCTCGCCTTCGCCGCCGCCGGCCAGGTCGCTGAGCGAGCGGAAGGCGATGTACGGGACGCCATTGGCATACGCGACGTGCGCGATGGCCGCCGTCTCCATGTCCAGCACGTTGGCCTGGAAGGTCTTGAAGATGTAGTCGCGCAAGGCCGCGTTGTCGACGAAAGCGGACCCCGACACGCCGGTGCCGCCTGGCACCACGCCGGGCGTGCGGCTCAGGCAGCGGCGGTCGGCGTCGCAGCGTTCCAGCGTGACGCTGCCGCGCAGGCGCTCGGCGACCTGCAGCATGGCCGGGTCGGCATCGAACCAGAACTTGCGTTCCGTCCCCGTGCGGCCGGCGGAGCGAACCTCCACCGGGCGCGGATGCCACAAGCCGAAGTTGGGCACGGTGGCGTCGCGCATCCACCCGGGCGGCTGGTAGCGGCCCGGCGCCGTCTCGCGCGCGGCCAGCACTTCGAGGTACTGGCCCCAGCGATGGGCCACCGTCACGTCGCCCACGCCCAGGCCCGGATTCACGCCGCCCGCAATGCCGCTGACGACGATGTGCGAGATGCGAAAGCGGTCCAGCGCCAGCTGCGTGGTCATGGCCGCATTGGTCATGCTGATGCCGCTGAGGAAGACCACCACCGGCTTGCCCTGCAGCATGCCGGTGGTGAATTCCACGCCGTTGACGGTGTGCCTGCGTTGCTGCTCCACCCGCGACAGCAGCGGCACCAGCTCCGGTGGGAAGGCGGAGATCACGGCGATGCGCGGCGTGGCGTCCAGGCGCACGGCGTCCGCCGATGCCGCGCTGCCGGCCGGCGCCGTGGCGCATCCGGCCTGCAACAACGCCGCCGTGGCGATGCACGCCGCGGCCAGGAGGCGGCAGAAAGTCAGCATGGACCTGGCCTTACTTTGCCGTGGACTTCGGCTGGCTGTCGTCCACCTTGACGGCGAACCTGCCTTCCTGGATCGCCTTTTCCTTGGCGCGCATCTTGGTGACGATGTCCGCAGGAATCTTCTTCTCGAAGGTGCCCAGTGGCGCCAGCTCCGAGCCCTTGAACTTCATGGTGGAGTACTGGCCATAGTCCTCGGCCGCGAACTTGCCGTCCTTGACCATCTTCAATGCACGGTCGATCGTCGGCTCCATGTTCCACAGCGCGGAGGTCACCACCGTCTCGGGGTACTTGTCCTGCGTGTTGATCACGTTGCCCACCGCCAGCTTGCCGCGCTCCTTGGCCGCATCCGACACGCCGAAGCGTTCGGCGTACAGCACGTCGGCGCCCTTGTCGATCATGGCGAAAGCCGCTTCCTTGGCCTTGGGCGGGTCGAACCAGCTGTTGATGAAGGTGACGGTGAACTCCACCTTGGGATTGGTTTCCCTGGCGCCGGCCATGAAGGCGTGCATCAGGCGGTTGACTTCCGGGATCGGGAAGCCGCCGACCAGGCCGATCTTGTTGGACTTGGTCATGCCGCCGGCAATCATGCCGCTCAGGTAGGCCGGCTCCTGGATGTAGTTGTCGAACACGCTGAAGTTGGGCGCCTGCGGCTTGCCCGAAGATCCCATGAGGAAGGAGACCTTGGGGAAGTCCTTCGCCACCTTGCGAGCCGCCGCTTCCACCGCGAAGGATTCGCCGATGATCAGCTGGTTGCCGCCGGTGGCGTATTCGCGCAGGACCCGCTCGTAATCGGCGTTGGCCACGTTCTCGCTGGCCTTGTACTCGATCTCGCCGCGCCCCTCGGCGGCCTTGAGTGCCTTGTGGATGCGGCTGACCCATTGCTGCTCGAAGGGGACCGTGTAGACGGCAGCGACCTTCATCTTGGCCTGCGCGAGCGCCAGGCCAGGGGCGGCGGCGGCCAGGGCGGCCGCGAGGGCGAGCAGGTGACGGCGGGTAGGGATCATGGGGTTTCTTCTCCGGGTTGTACAGGGTGGGCAGGCGGGCAGGAGCGGGATGCAAGCGTCATGCCAGAGGCGCGCCGCGTCAAGAGGGGACACGCGGGTTCACGACGGCGCCAGGTCGAAGGCCCGCTCGACGAACCACCAGGCCGCGAGCAGCGCCACCAGCAGGGAGCCGAAGCGCAGCACCCCCACGCGGTAGAACGAAGTGGCGCGCAGGGCAAAGGCCACCGGCAGGAAGAGGGCGACGATGGCGAGCTGCCCGATCTCCACGCCGACGTTGAATCCCACCAATGCCAGGGCCAGGGCCCCCTGGGGCAGTCCCAGGTCGGCCAGCACGGAGGCGAAGCCGAACCCGTGCACCAGGCCGAACACGAAGGCCATCACCCAGCGCCTGCGGTCCACCGTGCCGCGCAGGTTGTTCAGTGAGGCCAGCACCACCGAGGCGGCGATGACGGACTCCACGACGCGCGAGGGCAGGCTGACGAAGCCCAGCGCCGCCAGGCTGAGCGTGATGGAGTGGGCCACGGTGAAGGCGGTCACCACCTTCAGCACTTCCACCGCCGCGATCTTCAGGCTGGGCGTCGGGGCCCAGCGCCGATCGGCGCGCACCAGCACCGCCGGCAGCAGCAGCGCCACCAGGAAGAGGATGTGGTCGAAACCGATCCAGATGTGCCAGATGCCTTCCACGACGTACTGGCGCAGGGTTTCGAACGCACTCGGCGCTGCCAGCTTCAGGTCCTGCGTGGCCGAGTCGCTGGCGAACACCAGCGCCTGCGGCGACGACGCGCCGGCGGGGGTCCATTGGACGAGGCCGCGATGCGTGGGGTCCACGTCGAACAGCAACGAATACGCCACCTTCACGCTGTCGGCCATGCGGCTGCAGCTCGCTTGCAGCGTCAGCACGGCGTAGGTGCCGTCGCTGTGCCGGTCCAGCATCAGCGGCGCCGCGGTTCGCAGCGCACAGGCCTGGGCCGCCGAGGAGACGGCCAGTCGCGACAGCGCCAGCTTCTCGATGTCCGCGCTGCGCAGGCGCACCTCGCCCCACGTCAGCTCGCCGTTGCCGTCCTGGTCCAGCTGCAGCACGTAGTCGAGGTCGCGCAGGGCGACATCCCAGCGCACCGCGATGCCCGCATCGTCGCCGCGCAGGGTGAGGTAGCTGTCGCTGGGTTTGTGGGCCAGGGCGCCAGTTGCGCACATCAGCATCGCGATGAACAGGTAGGCCGGTGGTGAGCGCGTCAGCCGAACCCCGGTGCAATGCGTGGCACCGGGGTTCGCCTTCGGACTCACCGCCGGCCTACAGAGCCAGGCCCAGACGCGCCAAGACTTCACTTCAACCTCTCCGCCAACTGCCGCAATACCGGATCCTCGTACCCGCTCTCCCGCAGCCAGGCAAGCGCGGGTTCCGCGTCCTTCGGCTTGCTGGCGGCCAACGCGGAGCGCAGCAACACCTCGGCGTCCCGCGCTTCCTTCTGCCGCGCGTAATTGTTCTTCGCATGGGCCAGCGCGGCGGCCGCATCGTTCTCCAGCTCCAGCGCCCAGCGCGCGGCCTCCTGTTCGTGCAGGCGATCGCCACGCAGCGCAGCGTCCCGGAAGCGGTCGCGCAACTGGGCCTGCCAATCCTGGGCCCGCGGATCCCGGGCGGCACGACCCGCCAGCGCGAGCCGCAGCAGCAGCACGTCGGAGCGCTCCCAGCCGGCCAGCAACTGGAGGACTTCCCGCGGCCTGCCGCGCTCCAGCAGGAAGTCCGCATACGAGCCGAGCAGGAACTGGTCGGTGATCCCCTGGGCAAGCGCGGCGCGGTAGTGCCGCTCGGCATCTTCCCGGCGCTGCAGCCGCACGGCCATTTCCGCCAGGCGCGTCTGCGCCCACAGCATCAACGCCGGCGGTGCATCCTGCTCGTCGGCGACGGCCCGCGACAACATTCCATAGGCGGGCTCCAGTTGCCCCGTGGCCGCCCGCACATAGGCGGTGCAGCCGGCGGCAAACAGCGGACTCGCGAGCTTCTCCAGCTGCGCGCACTCCGCCGCCGCGCGGTCGTACCGGGCCTGCACCATGTGGATGGCGGCCCGCCAGGCGACAGGCTCCACCGCGCGCGGGTCGGCCTGGCTGGCGCGCTGCAAGCTGGCGATGGCGCCGTCGAAGTCGTGGCTGTACTGCTGCAACTGGCCGCGCACCAGCCAGTAGCGGCCGTCGGTGGGAGCCGTCTTCTCCAGCGGGGCGATGGCGGCCGCCGCATAGCCGACGTAGCGTGGATCGCCCTGCGCCATCGCCAGGGCGAAGTAGCGTTCGCCGATGTCCAGCCGCAGCGCTGCGTCACCGGGGCGCGACGCGAGCTGGCGCCGCAAGGACTCCACGGTGCGAACCGTCGGATCGCCGGCCGCCGGCAGCCGCTCCACCACTTGGCCGTCACTCGCGGGCGTGAACGGCGCGGCGTGCGCGGCAGCGGCCAGCAGCCACGGTACGGCCATCGCCGCAAGGGCGAAGAGGCGGGTCCTCACGCGAGGCCGGACTACTTGGTTCCGAACATGCGGTCGCCAGCGTCACCCAGGCCCGGCAGGATGTACCCGTGGTCGTTGAGCTGGCGGTCGATGGCGGCGGTGTAGATCGGCACGTCCGGGTGCGCCTTCTGCAGCGCGGCCACGCCTTCGGGGCAGGTGAGCAGGCAGACGAACTTGATCGACTTGGGATTGAGTTCCTTCAGGCGTTCCACGGCCGCGATGGCGGAGTTGCCGGTGGCCAGCATCGGGTCCACCACGATGATGTCGCGCTCCTCCACGTTGTGGGGCAGCTTGAAGTAATACTCCACCGCCATCAGCGTCTTGGGATCGCGGTACAAGCCGATGTGGCCCACGCGCGCGCCGGGCACCACGCTGAGCATGCCGTCCAGGATGCCGGTGCCGGCGCGCAGGATCGAGACGAACACCAGCTTCTTGCCGTCGATCACGCGGGTCTTCATCTTTTCCAGCGGAGTCTCCATCTCCACTTCCTGCATCGGCATGTCGCGCGTGACCTCGTAGGCCATGAGCATCGACAGTTCGTTGAGCAGGCGGCGAAAGCTGTTGGTGCTGGCTTCCTTGTTCCGCATCAGCGACAGCTTGTGCTGCACCAGCGGGTGGTCGATCACGTGCACGTTGTTGGACTTCGTCATGTTGCTTTCCGCTTCCTTCTTCAAAACACGGTGCCGTCGCTGGCCACGCGCAAGGGCGGCAGGCCGCCGCGATGGCGCTGCGCCAGCTCGCGCCCGGCCGCCCAGGTGCCGCCTTCCAGCACGCAGGCCAAGGGCAGGCGCTGCGCGTCGAGGTGCAGCAGCTTGCGCACCTCGACGGCCACTTCGTCCAGCAGGGCGACGGTGAGCGCGCGCCATTCGACGATCAACTCGTCGCCCGGCTGCCAGAGCGCGCGCGCGGCGCCCTCGTCGCGCAGGCGCAGCACGCCGGTGTCCAGCAGCAGGCCGCCGTTGCGGTATTCGGGCAGGCCGGTCAGCGCGTCGAGCCCTCGCACCTGCACGCCCGACCACGCGAACGGCTCCAGCAGCGAGTAGGTGAGCCACTGGGACAGTTTGTGGAACGGCACCCAGCCGTCGGACAGGCCGTCGCCTCGCACCGCTGCGTGGCGCCAGCAGTCGCCGAGCGGGATGGTGCCGATCGCGTTGCTGGCCGGCCAGATGCCGGAGCAGGCCAGCAGGATCTGCGACAGGATGTCGTGCGCCGCCACGTCCGCCGTGCGCGGGACGTCCGGGCCGAGCGGGGAGACGAGCAGGTCGAAGATGCCGGCGGGCCGGCCGTCCTGGCCGAAGATCTCCGGCTGCTCGCTCATCGCCTCGCCCAGCCGGCGCAACAGGATGGCGCGGCCTTCCAGGCCCACCAGAGGGTTGTTGCCGCGCACCTGGAAGGCGGCGGCGAGGTGGTCGGTCTGCAGCGCCCGCAGGCCTTGCGCATCGGCCTGCAGCGGATGGTCCTTGTCGCTGGAGAAGAGGCCGGCCGTGAAAGCGTGGAAGCTGGCGACGCCCAGGCCTTCGGAGCGGGTGAAGCCCTGGCCGCTGGCGGACTCGGTGTAGCTCCAGTCGGCGCCGGCGCCCGCGTCCAGCAGCACGCTGATGAAGGTGAGGTCCACCATCGCGTGGGCGCGGCTGGTGGGCGGCAGCCCCGCCATCAGCCGGTCGAGCTCGCCCTTGCGGTCGACGCCGCCCGCTTCCAGGTGGCGCCAGCGGCTGTGGAAAGGAATGTGCCCCTTGGGATAGCGACGGCGCGTCGCGTCGGCGACTTCACGCGCGGCGGTCGCGATCGCGCCTTCGTCCACCGTGAACCAGGTCGAGCCGCCTTCGCGCGCGCGGGCCAGCAATTGGCCGCAGCGGTCGCGGATCGCGGGCGTCGTCCGCAACGTGGCGGCCGCGGCCTGGGCCGCGCCATGCTGCGATGTGCTCATAACCCGCGGCCCTTGGCTTGCTTGAGCTCCTCCGCGTCGGGAACCGCGCCGGGCGTGAAATAGCCCGCCGCCTTCTTGGCGTCCATCTCCACGCGGGCATCCGCGGGGATCAGCGACTCCGGGATGTCCACGCGCTCGCCGACTTCGATGCCCTGGCCGGTGATCGCGTCGTACTTCATGTTGCTCATGGAGACGAGGCGGTGGATCTTCCTGATGCCCAGCCAGTGCAGCACGTCGGGCATCAGTTCCTGGAACCGCATGTCCTGCACGCCGGCCACGCATTCGGTGCGTGCGAAGTACTGGTCCGCCGTGTCGCCGCCCACCTGGCGCTTGCGGGCGTTGTAGACCAGGAACTTGGTGACTTCGCCGAGCGCGCGTCCTTCCTTGCGGGAGTACGCCACCAGCCCCACCCCGCCGCGCTGCGCGCCCTGGATGCATTCCTCGATGGCGTGCGTCAGGTACGGGCGGCAGGTGCAGATGTCGGAGCCGAATACGTCCGAGCCGTTGCACTCGTCATGCACGCGGGCCGTCAGCTCCACCTGCGGGTTGCCCAGGTCCTGCGGGTCGCCGAAGATGTAGATGGTCTGGCCGCCGATGGGGGGCAGGAACACCTCGAGGTCGCTGCGGGTCACGAGCTCGGGGTACATCCCGCCGGTTTCCTCGAACAGCACGCGGCGCAGGTCGGATTCGGAACAGCCGAAGCGCCTGGCCACGCCGGGCAACCACCACACCGGCTCGATGGCGGCCTTGGTCACCACGGCCGCTCCGCCGTCGGTGAGGAACTTGCCGTCGGCCTTCAGGCGGCCGGCCTGCAGCGCCTCGATCACCTCCGGCAGGATGACGTGCGCCTTGGTGACTGCGATGGTCGGGCGGATGTCGTAGCCGGCCGCCAGCTCGCCTGCGAACACGTCGGCCACGGTGGCACCCCAGGGGTCCAGGCTGACGATCTTGCTGGCGTCGGTCCACTGCGGGTAGGGGCCGATGCGGTCGGTGGGCGACGTGTTGGTGAGGTCGGCCTTGTGCTCGCGGCTCAAGGCCCCGGCCGCGACGGCCAACGCGCGGTAGACGCTGTACGAGCCGCTGTGCGTGCCGATGACGTTGCGGTGCGCGCGCTTGGTCGTCGTGCCGACGATGGGCCCGCGCTCCGCCGGCGTGGCGGCACCCCACGTGATGGGCAGGGCGCCCTGGCCGCCCGCGTGCGAGGTCAGCCGGATGTGGCGGGGAGACGGTGCTTCGGGCGGCATGGGATGGACCAGTTCAAAAGGGCACTCTAGCAAAAGGCAGGGGGCACGCCGCCCGGCGCACTTTGCGCACCGCGCGTCGGTGTCTCATCGCCCGAACGGGTGATGTGCCGAACTGTAAACCTTCGTTACCGTTCGCAAACCAAAAAAGAGGAGAGCGAGATGGCGAACTTGATCGGGACCACAGGCAACGACAGCACCGGCACCAGCGCGGGGAACATCGGCGTCGGCACGGTCGGCGACGACTCCATCGCCACCAGCACGGGCCAGGATTACGCGCAGGCCACTGGCGGCAACGACATCTTCCGCATGGGCTATGCGTGGAGTTCCAGCTACTTCCGGTACGGGCAAAACGACTTCGACACGGTGGATTACCGCTATGTCTGGTTCAACCTCGGCCTGACGACGGACGCCGACGTGCGCATCGTCGTCGACCTCGGCGCGGGCACCGTGCAGAAACTCTCCTCGGACGAGCTCCTGGGCACGGACACCTTGCGCGGCGTGGATGCGGTCTGGGGCGGCAACGGCAACGACACCTTCATCGGCCGCGATTACTGGAATTCCGACGAATTCCGCGGCTATGGCGGGGACGATTTCATCGACGGCCGGGGCGGTGAAGACGTCGCCAACTACTCGTATGCCGCCGTCGCCGGCATCTCGGTGAACATGGGGCTGGGCACGGTGACCAGCTTGGACGCCGTCACGACGGAGATCGGCACCGACACGCTGCGCGAGATCGAAGTGGTGGTCGGCACGCAGTTCGCCGACATCTACGATGCCAGCACCTACGGCAACACGAGCGCCAACAAGAACTCGTTCGGCAGTGTCTACAACGTCTACACGGCCCTGGGTGGGGATGACCAGATCTTCGGGAACGGCCAGACCATCCTGAACTACGGCGGCGTGGGCGGGGCGTTCGAGGCCAACCTGTCGAACCAGGTGGATGGCAGCCAGGAGGCCATCATCACGGATTTCATCGCCGACGCCAACGACACGACTTTCAACGCGGGCAACATCACCGCGTCCGGCGTCTACTTCGTCATTGCCGGCAACTTCGACGACACGCTGATCGGCGGCGGGCAGGTGAACACGCTCGGGGGGACCGCCGCCAACGTCCTGAGCGGGGACGTCAGCTTCGAGATGTTCCGCGGCCAGGGCGGGGACGACTACATCGACGGTTCCACCGGGCTGGACCGGGCGGACTATCGCCAGTCGACGTTGATGGACGGCGGCATCGAAGTCGATCTCGCGGCCGGCACGGTCATGGGCGATCCCCTGTCCGTCGGCACGGACACCCTGCGCGGCATCGAAAGCATTCGCGGCACCCAGTACGACGACGTGTACGACGCCACCGGCTTCACCTTGTCCAATGCGGACGTCGCATCCGAGAACAGCGGCGACCTCACGACCGGCGTGACCCCCGAGGCCCTGGCCAGCACCGCGTTCAACGAGTTCCAGACCAATGGCGGCAATGACGTCATCACGGGCAACGGCGCCACGCGCATCACCCTCGACTACCTGGTGGAAAAACAGGGCGGCATCTCGTCGAAAATCGTCTTCAGTTCGGCGAGCGCAGGCAGCGGCACCTTCGGGCTGACCGACGGCGGCTTCGGAAGCGTCGACTTCACCGGCACGTATAGCGTGCGCGGCAGCAACGGCAACGACCAGGTCACGGGAGCGTCCGGCTTCCAGAACCTGCAGGGCAACTACGGCAACGACACGCTGCTCGGCGGCGATGGCAACGACTGGCTGTTCGGCCTGACCGGCGGCGACAAGACCGCGTTGAGCCCGACCACCATGTTCACCGACAACGACTCGCTCGACGGCGGCGCCGGCAATGACCTGCTGCGTGGCGATTTCGGCAACGACATCCTGCAAGGCGGGACCGGCGTCGACACCATGGAGGGAGGGACCGGCAACGACACCTACTACGTGGACGCAGCCACGGACATCGTGACCGAGGTCACCGCGGGCGGCAACGATACGGTGATCAGCACGGCGGCCAGCTTCACCTTGTCGGCGCAAGTGGAAAGCGGGCAGATCGCGGCGGCGGGCGCTGCCAACCTGACCGGCAACACCCTGGCCAATACCTTGATGGGCGGCGCCGGGGCCAACGTCCTGAAAGGTGGCGCGGGCAAGGACACGCTGTCAGGTCGAGGCGGAGCCGATACGTTCGACTTCGACCTGGTCACCGAGTCCGGCATCACCGCAGGGACCCGGGACGTGATCCTGGACTTCAATGGCAACGACCTGCTCGACCTGTCCACCATCGACGCAAACGGCACGGCAGCTGGAAACGGCGCCTTCAGCGCGACGTTCGTGACTGGCGGCTTCAACGCCGCCGGCCAGCTGCGTTTCGACGCAGCGACGCAGATCTTGTCCGGCAACACCGACACCGACGCGCAAGCGGAGTTTTCGATCCAGTTGACGGGCTACACCACGTTGACCGCGGCGGACCTCATCCTCTGATCGCTGCAGTTCGCCGGGGTGCGCTTCGCGCAACCCGGCCTACGGGACCACGCGGCCACGGGCATCTTTCGTAGGTCGGGTTCGCGCAGCGACCCCGACAACCGGTGCGAACGCGACGATCGCGTATGGCGGACTTGGTGAAGCTCTCGGCCAGCCCTTCGCGGTTGCCGCCGCGTGGCGCGTGTGCCAAACTGCATGCGCGCGTTACCGTCCCCTCATGCAGTCGAGGAGTGCTGAATGGCAGATTTGATCGGAACCACCGGCGACGACAGCATCACCACCGGGACGAGCAACGACGACTCTCTCACCACTAGCCTCGGGTCGGACTACGCGCGGGGCACGCCCGGCGATGACGTCTTGCTCATGGGCTATGCGTGGAGCTCCAGCTACTGGCGATATGGGCACGACGATTTCGACACGGTGGACTACCGCTATGTCTGGTCTGGCGTGTACTACGGTCCCGACGCCGGCCTCAGCATCGTGGTGGACCTGGGCGTCGGAACGGTGCAAAAATTCAATGGCTTTGAGCTGCTGGGAACCGATACGGTTTCAGGCGTCGACGCCATCTGGGGCACCAACGGGAACGACAGCTTCGTCGGGCGCGACCACTGGTCCTCGGAAGTATTCCGGGGCTACGGTGGCAACGACCTGCTGGACGGCCGCGGCGGCGAAGACGTGGCGGACTATTCGTATGCCACTGTGGCCGGGATCCATGTGGATCTGGGCGAAGGCATCGTGGCCAGCCTGGCGCCGGAAACGGACACGGAGATCGGCAGGGACACGTTGCGCGAGATCGAGGCAGTGGTGGGCACGTCGATGTATGACGAGTTCTACGCACTCTCGTACCCCAACGACAACCGCAATTCTTTCGGCCCCGGGTACAACCTCTTTGCGCCCCTCGCCGGCAACGACCTGGTCATCGGCAACGGCCGGACCATCGTGAGCTATGACGGCGTCGGCGGCGCCCTCGAGATCGACCTCTCCGGGCAGGTGGATTCGGGTACCGCGTCGAACATCGTCACCAATTTCATCGCCGACGGGGACGGCGCCACGTTCGATGCGGGTGACATCACTGCGTCCGGCGTCTCCTTCATCATCGCCGGCAACTTCAACGACTCGTTGGTGGGGGGCGGCCGCGTGAACACCCTGGGGGCCACCGAGGGTGGTCCTCTGAACGGTGATGTCAGCCTGGAGATGTTCCGCGGCAACGGAGGCGACGACTACATCAACGGGTCGACGGGATTTGACCGCGCAGACTACCTCCAGATCACGCCCATGGTCGGCGGCGTCGAGGTGGATCTCGCGGCAGGCACCGTCGTCGGGGACTCGATGGCCGTGGGCAGCGACACGCTGGAAGGCATCGAGAGCATTCGCGGCACGCCGTTCGACGACGTCTTCGACGCTCGCGGCTTCACGCTTTCCGACGATGCCAGTGCATCGGCGAACAGCGGGGACGTCGTGGCAACGGTGCCGACTGGCGTCTTGAGCAGCGCTGCGTTCAACGAGTTCATCAGCGTCGGTGGCGACGACCTGATCCGCGGCAATGGCGCGACGCGGGTCTCCCTGGATTACCTGGTGGAGAAGCAGGGCGGGATTTCCTCCCGGATCGACTTCACGACTGCGACCAGCGGCAGCGGCGATTTCGGGCTCACCGACGGCGGCCTGGGCCGTGTGACTTTCAGTGGCACCTTCAGCGTGCGCGGCGGCAACGGCAACGACGTGATGATGGGTTCCGTGGGCATGCAGAACCTTCAGGGCAACTGCGGGAACGACACGTTGCGGGGTGGGGACGGCGACGACAGCCTGTTCGGCCAGACCGGCGGCGACCCGACGTCCTTTATCCAGACCAGCATGTTCCCGGACGACGACTGGCTCGACGGTGGCGCCGGAAACGATCTGCTGCGAGGCGATGCCGGCGATGACATCCTGCAAGGCGGCACCGGCGTGGACACCATGGAGGGGGGCACCGGCAACGACAGCTATTTCGTCGACCAGGCGACCGACGTGGTGAGCGAGCTCCGCTTTGGCGGCAGCGACATTGTCCACAGCGCCGCCGCGAACTACACCCTGTCAGCGCACGTGGAGAGCGCGCGCATCACCTCCTCAGGTGCAGCCAACCTGACCGGCAACAACCAGGCAAACACGCTGACGGGCGGCACGGGAGCCAACATCCTGAAGGGCGGGGTGGGCAAGGACACCCTGTCTGGTGGAGGTGGAGCCGACAGATTCGACTACGACTCGGCGAACCACTCAGGGGTCAAAGCCGCGACGCGGGACGTGATCCTGGACTTCAATGGCAACGACTTGCTCGATCTCTCGACCATCGACGCGAACACCAACGTGGGCGGGAACAACGCCTTCACGTTCGTGACCGGGGCCTTCACCGGCGCGGGCCAGCTGCGCTTCGACGCGCGGACCCAGGTGCTGTACGGCAGCACCGATGCCGACGTCCAGGCGGAGTTCTCGATCCAGTTGACGGGTTTCAGGACCTTGACGGCGGCGGACATCATTCTCTGATCCGCCGGAACCGGATGTCGGGGTCGCTGCGCGAACCCGACCTACGAGGATCCCACCGTAGTCCGCCGTAGGTCGGGTTCGCGCAGCGACCCCGACACGCTCGGACTACCGCCGCTTGCCGCCCAGGATGCTCCCCAGCACCCCGCGCGCGATCTCGCGGCCGACGGAGCTGCCGATCGTGCGGATGGCGGACTTGGCGAAGCTTTCCGCCAGGCCTTCGCGCTTGCCGCCGCGCGGCCCGGTCGAGCCGAACAGCACATCCGACAGGCCACCCAGCACGCCGCCGCCGGCGGTGGTCGCGCCGGCTGCGCCACCGGTGCTCCCGGCCGCGCCTGCCGCAGCGCCCGCTTCGGCCCGCACCTTGAGTTTTTCGTAGGCCGATTCGCGGTCCACCGTTTTTTCGTACGCACCGGCGACCAGCGACCCCGCCATCAGCGCCTTGCGCTGCTCCGGCGAGATGATGCCCAGCTGGCTTGCGGGCGGGATCACGTACAGCCGCTCGGTGATCGTGGGCCGGCCCTTGGCGTCGAGCAAGCTCACCAGCGCCTCGCCCACGGCCAGCTCCGTGATCGCCGCGGCGATGTCCAGCCCCGGCTTCGGCCGCATCGTCTCGGCGGTCGCCCGGACGGCCTTCTGGTCGCGCGGCGTGAAAGCGCGCAAGGCATGCTGGACGCGGTTGCCCAGCTGCGCCAGCACGCTGTCGGGGATGTCCAGCGGATTCTGCGTGACGAAATAGACGCCCACCCCCTTGGACCGCACCAGCCGCACCACCAGCTCGATGCGTTCGACCAGCACCTTGGGCGCCTCGTCGAACAGCAAGTGCGCCTCGTCGAAGAAGAACACCAGCCTGGGCTTGTCGGGGTCGCCGATCTCCGGCAGCGTCTCGAACAGCTCCGACAGCATCCACAGCAGGAAAGTGGCGTACAGGCGCGGCGAATTCAGCAGCTTGTCGGCGGCCAGGATGTTGACCATGCCCTTGCCGTTGCCGTCGGTCTGGATGAAGTCGGCGATGTCCAGCATCGGCTCGCCGAAGAACCGGTCACCGCCCTGCGCCTCGATCTGCAGCAGGCCGCGCTGGATGGCGCCCACGCTGGCCGCGCTGACGTTGCCGTATTCGGTGGTGAACTGCTTGGCGTTGTCACCGACGTGCTGCAGCATGGCCCGCAGGTCCTTCAGGTCCAGCAGCAGCAGGCCATTGGCGTCCGCGATCTTGAAGACGATCTGCAGCACCCCCGCCTGGGTCTCGTTCAGGTTGAGCATGCGGCCCAGCAGCAGCGGCCCCATGTCGGAGACGGTGGCGCGAACGGGATGCCCTTGCTCGCCGAACACGTCCCACAGCGTGGTCGGGCACGCCTTGGGCTGCGGCATCGGGAGGCCGCGCTCCTTGATCGCTTCGGCCAGCTTGCCCTCCAGCTTGCCCGGCTGGCTGATCCCCGTGAGGTCGCCCTTGATGTCCGCCAGGAACACCGGGACGCCGATGTTGCTGAAGCTTTCCGCCAGTTTCTGCAGGGTGACCGTTTTCCCCGTTCCGGTGGCCCCGGTGACCAGGCCGTGCCGATTGGCCAGCGCCGGCAGCAGGAAAGCTTCGGTCTTGCCGTTCTGGGCGATCAACATCGGTTCGGCCATGGTGTGAAAAGTAGAATGAGGGTTGACGCAAGAGTAACGCAGAAGAGCAAGCAAGGACGAATCCGTGGCCGGTCACAGCAAATGGGCGAACATCCAGCACCGCAAGGGGCGGCAGGACGAGAAGCGGGGCAAGGTCTGGACACGCGTCATCCGTGAAATCATGGTCGCGGCCCGCCAGGGCGGCGGCGACCTGTCGATCAACCCGCGCCTGCGGCTGGCGGTGGAAAAGGCCAAGGCCGCCAACATGCCGGCCGACACCATCAAGCGCAACATCGACAAGGCCACCGGCAACCTCGAAGGCGTGAACTACGAGGAGATCCGCTACGAGGGCTACGGCATCGGCGGGGCCGCCGTCATCGTGGACACCATGACGGACAACCGCGTGCGGACGGTCGCCGAAGTGCGCCACGTTTTCAGCAAGTACGGCGGCAGCATGGGCACGGAAGGCTCGGTCGCCTTCCAGTTCCGCCACTGCGGCCAGCTGATCCTGGCTCCCGGGACCAGCGAGGAAGCGGTGATGGAGGTTGCGCTGGAAGCGGGCGCGGAGGACATCGTGCCCGACGAGGACGGCGCCATCGAGGTGCTCACCGGCCCGGGCCAGTTCGAAGCCGTGAAGATCGCGCTGGAGGCCGCCGGCCTGAAGCCGGAAGTGGCCGAGGTCACCATGCGGGCGGAGAACACGATCCCGCTGGCCGGCGACGACGCGGCAAGGATGCAGAAGATCATCGACATGCTCGAGGATCTCGACGACGTGCAAGCCGTGTATCACAACGCCGAGATCACCGGATGAAGGTACTGGTCATCGGCGGCGGCGGCCGCGAACACGCGCTCGCCTGGAAGCTCGCGCAGTCCCCGAAAGTGCAGGCGGTCTACGTCGCCCCCGGCAACGGCGGCACCGCGCTCGACGCGCGGCTGGAGAACGTTCCGATCACCGACTTGCGGCAGCTGCGCGACTGGGCCCTGAAGGAAAAGATCGCGCTGACGGTGGTGGGCCCGGAAGGCCCGCTCGCCGCCGGCGTGGTGGACGACTTCCGCGCGCACGGGTTGCGCGTCTTCGGCCCCACGCAGGCCGCCGCGCAGCTGGAAAGCTCCAAGGCGTTCTCCAAGGCCTTCATGCAGCGCCACCGGATCCCGACCGCGGAATACGAAACCTTCACCGACGCCGGCCTGGCGCATGCGTACGTCGACCGCAAGGGCGCGCCCATCGTGGTCAAGGCCGACGGCCTGGCTGCCGGCAAGGGCGTGGTCGTCGCCACGACGGTGGCGCAAGCCCACGAAGCCATCGACTTCATGCTGGTGGACGACAAGCTCGGAGTGACGCACAACGCCGGCGGCGCGCGCGTGGTGATCGAGGAATTCCTGCAGGGCGAGGAAGCGAGCTTCATCGTGATGTGCGACGGCAGGAACGTCGTCGCGCTGGCCACCAGCCAGGACCACAAGCGCCTGCAGGACGGCGACCAGGGCCCCAACACGGGCGGCATGGGCGCGTATTCGCCGGCGCCGGTGGTCACGCCCGACGTGCATGCGCGCGCCATGCGCGAAATCATCCTGCCGACGATCAAGGGCATGGAGCAGGACGGCATTCCGTTCACCGGCTTCCTCTATGCCGGCCTGATGATCGACAAGGACCGCCAGCCGAAGACGCTTGAATTCAACTGCCGCATGGGCGACCCCGAGACGCAGCCGATCATGATGCGGCTGAAGTCCGACCTGTTTGACGTGATGCTGGCCGCCACGTCCGGCACGCTGGACCAGGTGGAGCTGCTGTGGGACCGGCGCACCGCGCTCGGCGTGGTGATGGCCGCCGGCGGCTACCCGATGGAGCCGCGCAAGGGCGACGTCATCAGCGGCCTGCCCAAGGACACCGAGGACGCGGTCGTGTTCCACGCCGGCACGGCGACCCACCACGGCGAGATCGTCACCTCCGGCGGCCGCGTCCTGTGCGTCACCACGATGGCCAGCACCGTGAAAGCGGCCCAGGCGCACGCGTACGAGATCCTGCGCCACATCCACTTCGACGGCGCGCAGTATCGCCGCGACATCGGCCACCGCGCCTTGATCGGCTAACGCCGTGGAGTCCGGCATCGGCAGCGTCCGCGACTGGCTCACCGGCCTGCAGCAGCGCATCACTGCGGCCTGCGGGGCCATCGACGGCCGGCCTTTTCGCGCCGACGCGTGGCAAAAGGATCCGGGCGAATCCCTGCAGGGCGACGGCGTGACGATGATCCTGGAAGGCGGGCAGGTGTTCGAACGCGCGGGCTGCGGTTTCTCGCACGTGCGGGGTCCGAAGCTGCCGCCGTCGGCGACGCAGCACCGGCCCGAGCTCGTGGGCGCCGCCTTCGAGGCGATGGGCGTCTCGCTGGTGTTCCACCCGCGCAACCCCCACGTGCCCACCGTGCACATGAACGTGCGCATGCTGGCCGCGCTGCCGGCGAACGGCGCGCCCGTGTACTGGTTCGGTGGCGGCATGGACCTGACGCCGTATTACGGCGTCGAGGAGGACGCGGTGCATTTCCACCGGACCTGCCGCGACGCCCTGGCGCCTTTCGGCGACGACAAGTACCCGCGCTTCAAGGCGTGGTGCGACGACTACTTCTTCCTCAAGCACCGCAACGAGGCGCGTGGCGTCGGCGGCGTTTTCTTCGACGACTATTTCGAGCAGGGGTTCGAGCGCAGCTTCGCTCTGCTGCAGGCGGTGGGCGATGCGCTCCTGCCGGCTTATGTGCCCATCCTGGAGCGCCGCAAGGACGCCGCGTACGGGGAACGCGAGCGCGCGTGGCAGTTGCTGCGCCGCGGCCGCTACGTGGAGTTCAACCTGGTGTGGGACCGCGGCACGCATTTCGGCCTGCAGTCCGGCGGCCGCACCGAGTCGATCCTGATGTCGATGCCGCCCCACGCCTCGTGGGCCTACCAGCAACAGCCGGAACCCGGCTCGCCGGAGGCTGCGCTGCTGAGCCGCTTCCTGCCGCGCAGGGAGTGGGTGTGAGCACGCAACCCCTGCGCGTGGGCATGTTCGGCGGCGCCTTCGATCCGCCGCATCATGCGCACGTGGCGCTGGCGCGCGCCGCCGTCGACCAGCTGCGGCTGGGCAAGCTCCACGTCGTCCCCACCGGCGACGCCTGGCACAAGGCGCGCACCCTGACCGCCGCCCACCATCGCCTGCACATGGCCAGGCTCGCCTTCGCCGGCCTGCCGCACGTGGTGGTGGATGGCCGCGAGCTCGCGCGGAGCGGGCCGACCTATAGCATCGACACCCTGCGCGAGCTGCAGGCCGAACAGCCCGAAGCCCAGCTGGTCCTGCTGATGGGCGAGGACCAGGCGGCCGGCTTCACCCGCTGGCAGGCCTGGCCCGAGATCGCGCGGCTCGCCGTGCTGGGTGTCGCCGGCCGGGGCACGGGCGCAGGCCTCGCCGCCCTGCGCGCGCTGGCGGGCGTGCGGGTCGAGGCCCTGCAACTGCCCCAGATGCCCGTCAGCGCCACCGACATCCGGGCCCGGCTGACAGCCGGGCAAGATATCGCCGAACTGGTCCCGCCCGCGGTTGCCAGTTATATTGAATCCCAACATCTCTACCAAGCCACCTGATGACGACAGAAACCGCCGCAAAGAAGGACACGCAGAAACTCCAGAGGGCCATCGTCGATGGCCTCGAAGACGTGAAAGGCCAGGACATCCAGGTCTTCAACACCGAGCATCTGTCGCCCTTGTTCGAGCGGGTCATCGTGGCGTCCGGCACCTCGAACCGCCAGACCAGGGCGCTGGCGTCCAGCGTGGTCGACGCGGTGCGCGAAGCCGGCTTTCCCAAGCCGCGGATCGAGGGCGAGGACAACGGCGAGTGGATCATCGTGGACTGCGGCGCCGCGGTGGCGCACATCATGCAGCCTGCGATCCGCCAGTACTACCACCTGGAGGAAATCTGGGGCGACAAGCCGATCCGGCTGCGCCTGGGTGCGGCGAAGCCGGCGCAGCCGGAAGCCAGGCCGGAGCCCGCCGTCTCGAAGAAGACGCTGCAGCAGCCGTCGCTGCGCCGCAGCAGCGCGGTGAAGACGGCCGAGCGCGATGCGAGCGCGGCCAAGAAGACCGCCGCGAAGAAGACCTTTGCCAAGACCACGGCCCGCAGCGCCGCAGGCAAGGCGGCCCTGAAGTCGTCCGGCCGGCAGGCCCCCGCGGGCAAGTCAGCTCCGGCGAAGTCAGCTCCGGCGAAGTCGACTCCAGCGCGGTCAACTCCGGCCAGGTCCGCTGCGCCGAGGTCATCGCCCGCGAAAAAGACCGCTGCCAAGTCCGCTTCCGGCAAGCCACGCAGCCGCTGAGCGATGCGCTTGCTGGTGGTGGCCGTCGGCCAGCGGGTGCCCGACTGGGCCCAGACCGCCTGGGATGACTACGCCAAGCGTTTCCCGCCGGAGCTGCGCCTGGAGCTCAAGGCCGTGAAGACCGAGCCACGCGGCTCCAAGACGCTGCCGACCCTGCTGGCCGCCGAGCGCGAGCGCATCGAAGCCGCCATCCCGAAGGGCGCACGCGTCGTGGCCCTCGACGAGCGTGGTACGCCGCTGGCCACCGTGGCGCTGGCCGCCAGGCTGAAGGAGTGGCCGCTGGAGAACGACGCGGTGGCATTGGTGATCGGCGGGCCCGACGGACTGGATCCGGCCTTCCGGCAGGCCGCGCACGAGCGCATCCGCCTGTCCGACCTCACGCTGCCGCACGCCATGGTGCGCGTGCTGCTGGCCGAGCAGCTCTATCGCGCCTGGTCCATCAACGCGGGGCACCCATACCACCGTGAGTGACTTCGTCTATCTCGCCTCGCAAAGCCCGCGCCGCCGGCAACTGCTGGAGCAACTGGGCGTGCGCCATGAATTGCTGCTGCCGGATTCCGGCGAGGACAGCGAGGCGCTGGAAGAGGTCCAGCCCGGCGAAGCGCCGGCCACCTATGTCCAGCGGGTGACGGGCCTGAAGCTCGAAGCCGCGCTTGCGCGGCTGCGCCGGCGCGGCCTGCCGCCCGCGCCGGTGCTCTGTTCCGACACCACCGTCGCGATGGGCCGCGCCATCTTCGGCAAGCCGGTCGATGCAGCGGATGCGGCGCGGATGCTGGGCGAGCTTGCCGGCCGCACCCATCGCGTGCTCACGGCCGTGGCCGTGCAGGCCGGCCGCCAGCGCGTGCAGGCGCTCAGCGACTCGCGGGTCACCTTCGCCCCGATGACGCAGGCCCAGATCGTCGCCTACGTGGCCGGCGGCGAGCCCATGGGCAAGGCCGGCGCGTACGCGGTGCAGGGAAGGGCGGCAGCGCACATCTCGCGCATCGCCGGCTCCTACACCGGCATCATGGGCCTGCCGCTGCACGAGACCGCGCGGCTGCTGCGCGAGGTGGGAGTGGCCGTCGCCTAGGTGGCGAGTTGCCGGCTCGGCTCGGCGAGCGCGATGGCTTCCGGCACCAGGCCGACGATTTCGCCGCGGGCGTTGACGACGGGCCGCACGGAGAAGAGGAAGCTGCCCGGGCCCTGGGGCAGGTTCACGGTCATCTCGGTCTGCGCCTTGCGGCCGTGCCGTGCCTGTTCCACCGCGGCCCGCACGCGCTGGGGCGCGCCCGGCGTGGCGGTGAACCAGGGGGTCTCCCAGAAGGGCTTGCCGACCACGTCTTCGAGCCGGCAGCCGATGGCCGCCAGCGAGGTGGAGTTCGCATCCAGCAGCGTGCCTTGCGGATCCATGAAGCCCTGGAAGATGAGGTCCGTCGCGAATGCGGCGCGCAGCCTGTCCATGGCCGCGGCCTGCGCTTCCAGGGCCTGCGTGAGTTCCGCCGTCCGGCTTTTCACGATCGCCTCCAGGGTGTCGGTCATGCGCCGCAGGGCGGTGCGCGCCCGCTGCTCCGCCTCCACGGTGGAGGCCAGGCGCGCGCGTTCCTCCCCGAGCTGCCAGTTCGTCAGGCGCAGCGCCGATTCGGCGCGCGCCCGCTCGGTGACGTCCGTCACCAGGATGAAGATGCCTTCCACCGCGCCGGCGGCATCGCGCACGGGCTGGAAGATGAAATCCAGCAGCCGTTCTTCAGGGGGCTCGCCGGGTTCCCGCGCCAGTTTCACGGGCAGCGAGGAGCCGATGAAGGGCTTGCCGGCATAGACGGAGTCGAGGACGGCCACATAGCCCTGGTCCACGACTTCGGGCACGGCCTCGCTGACCGTCCGGCCGATGATGTCCACCTTGCCGACCACCCGCAGGTAGGCGTCGTTGGCGAACTCGTAGACGTGGGTCGGGCCGCGCAGCAGCGCGATGCCGGCCGGTGAGCGCTGGAAGATCTCCTGCCAGCGCAACAGTTCCGCCTGGCGCGCGCGGCGCCCCTGCACGACGGCGGTGATCTCGTTGCCCTGGTTGAAGATCCCGCCGACGCTGTGGTCCGCCTCCCGGATCGGCGTGAGGCTGTAGTTCCACCAGGTCTCGCACGGCTTCTCGTTGCGCACCATGGGCAGCATCTGCTCATAGGTTGCGATCCCTTCGCCGTGGTGCAGCACGTGCTCGAACTGGGGACCGACAATGTCCCAGATGTCCGACCAGCCCACGCGAGCAGGCTTGCCCAGGATCCAGGGGTGCTTGTCCGCCGGGATCGCCGACCAGGCGTCGTTGTAGAGCACGAACATCTCCGGGCCCCAGTAGATGGCGGTGGGGAAGCTGGAGTTCAGGCACAGGCTCAGGGCCATCCGCAGGGCCGGACTCCACCCCTGCGGCGGGCCCATCGGGTGGTTGGCCCAGTCGAACGCGCGAATGCGTTCGCCCATGGCGCCACCGCCCTGGAGGAATCCGGGAACGGGCGAGAAGGACGGGGGAAGGGTACTCACGATGCGCTGCAATGCCAGTCTAGCGGGTCCTGCGTTATCCTGCCGGAGAGGGGATTACACGGACACATGCAGCAGGACATCCTGGTCAACTGGTCGCCGCAGGAGACGCGGGTCGCCATCGTCGAAGGCGGCTCGGTGCAGGAATTGCACGTGGAGCGCACGCTCGAACGCGGGCTCGTCGGCAACGTCTACCTCGGCAAGGTGGCCCGCGTGCTCCCCGGAATGCAGTCCGCCTTCATCGACATGGGCCTGGAGCGCGCCGCGTTCCTGCACGTGGCCGACGTCTGGCAGCGCCACCCGGAAGGCGAGCCGCCGTCGGGGCGCAACGGCCAGCCGCAGGTGCCCATCGAGAAGCAGGTGTTCGAAGGCCAGCCGCTCATGGTGCAGGTGATCAAGGACCCCATCGGCACGAAGGGAGCGCGGCTTTCCACCCAGATCAGCATCGCCGGGCGGCTGCTGGTCTTCCTGCCGCAGGACGACCACCTGGGCGTCTCGCAGAAGATCCCGGCCGACCAGCGCGACGCGTTGCGCCGGCGCCTGACCGCGCTGGTGGGAGCGGCAGGAGGAGGTTTCATCCTGCGCACCAACGGCGAGGATGCGACCGACGAGGAGCTGGCGGAAGACATCGCCTACCTGCGCAAGACCTGGACGCGCATCCGCGACTCGGCCACGCGGCTGCCGCCGCCGTCCCTGCTGCACCAGGACCTGAACCTGCTGCAGCGCGTGCTGCGCGACATGGTCAGCGAAGAGACGCAGACGATCCGCATCGACTCGCGCGAGCAGTTCGGCCTCCTCGCCGCCTTCGGCGAGGAGTTCATGCCGGCGGCCGTCGGCAAGCTGCAGCTGTACAAGGGCGAACGCCCGATCTTCGACCTGTATTCGGTGGACGACGAGATCGCCAAGGCGTTGGGCCGCCGGGTGGAGCTGAAGTCCGGCGGCTACCTCATCGTCGACCAGACCGAGGCGCTGACCACCGTGGACGTCAATACCGGCGGCTTCGTCGGCGCGCGCAACTTCGACGACACGATCTTCAAGACCAACCTGGAGGCGGCGCACGGCATCGCGCGGCAGCTGCGCCTGCGCAACCTGGGCGGCATCATCATCGTGGACTTCATCGACATGCAGCGCGAGGACCATCGCGACGCGGTGCTGGCGGAGTTCCGCAAGCAGCTGGCGCGGGACCGCGTGAAGACCATGGCCGCGGGCTTCTCGCAGCTCGGGCTGGTGGAGATGACGCGCAAGCGCACCCGCGAGTCGCTCGCGCACCTCCTGTGCGAGCCTTGCCCCGTCTGCCAGGGCAAGGGCACGGTGCGCACGCCCCGCACGGTGGCCTACGACATCCTGCGCGAGATCCTGCGCGAGGCGCGCCAGTTCAATCCGCGCGAATACCGTGTCATCGCGTCGCCCAAGGTCATCGAACTGTTCCTCGACGAGGAGAGCCAGCACCTGGCGGGCCTGTCCGACTTCGTGGGCAAACCGATCTCGCTGCAAAGCGAGACCGCGATGGGCCAGGAACAGTACGACATCGTCCTGCTCTGAGGCAAGCCCGTAAAATCGCGGCTTTGCCCGTCGTTCCATGAAAATCTCCGTCATCGGCTCCGGCTACGTGGGCCTCGTCACCGGCGCCTGCCTGGCCGACACCGGCAACCACGTGCTGTGCATCGACAACGACGCGGGCAAGGTCGCGCGCCTGCGCGCCGGCGAGATCCCGATCCACGAGCCGGGGCTCGACACCGTCGTCGCGCGCGGGCTGGCGGCCGGGAGGTTGCGCTTTGCCACCGACTACCAGGAGGCGGTCGAGCATGCGGCGGTGATCTTCATCGCGGTCGGCACGCCTTCCGACGAGGACGGCTCGGCGGACCTGACGCACGTGCTGAACGCGGCGCGCGAACTGGGGCGCCGGATGGCGCGCGACACGCTGGTGGTGGTGAAGTCCACCGTGCCCGTCGGCACCAGCGAGCGCGTCGCCCAGGCGCTGGGCGAGGAGCTGCGCGCGCGGGGCGTGGCGCACCGCGCCACGGTGGCATCGAATCCGGAATTCCTGAAGGAAGGCGTGGCGGTGGACGATTTCATGCGGCCGGACCGCATCATCGTGGGCGTCGACCCCTCGGACGCCACGGCGCGCGAGACCTTCCGCGAGCTGTACGCGCCCTTCAACCGCAACCAGGAACGCATCTTCTTCATGGACGTGCGCTCCTCGGAATTCACCAAGTACGCGTCCAACTGCATGCTGGCGGTGCGCATCTCCTTCATGAACGAGCTGGCCAACCTGGCCGACCGGCTGAAGGTGGACATCGAGCACGTGCGCCGCGGCGTCGGCGCGGACCCGCGGATCGGCTCGCACTTCCTGTACGCCGGCGCCGGCTTCGGCGGGTCTTGCTTCCCCAAGGACCTGCGCGCGCTGATCCACACCTCGCAGGAAGTGGGTGAGGCCGCGGAGCTGATGCGCTCGGCGGAGAACGTCAACACACGCCAGCGTCGCCTGCTGGCCGACAAGATCGTCCAGCATTTCGGCGGCAAGCTGCAAGGCCGCACCATCGCGATCTGGGGCCTGGCCTTCAAGGCGAACACCGACGACGTGCGGGAGGCTTCCAGCCTGGCGATCATCGACGTGCTGCTGGATGCCGGCGCCACCGTGCGGGCCTACGATCCCGCAGCCGCGGAAACCGCCGCGAGGGCGCTGCAGGGCCGCAAGGGCGTGACGTTCGCCACCTCCGCCATGGACGCGGTGCAGGGCGCCGATGCGCTGGCCGTCGTCACGGAGTGGCTGGAATTTCGCAGCCCCGACTTCGACGCGCTGGCGGGCCTGCTCAAGGCCAAGGCGGTGTTCGACGGCCGCAACCTCTACGACCCGGTCGCGGTGCGCAAGGCGGGCCTCTCCTACGCGGGCATCGGGCGCAGCGGGGTCGGCGCATGATCCTCGTCACCGGCGCGGCCGGCTTCATCGGCGCGGCGGTGGCGGAGCAACTGCTGGCGCGCGGCGAGTCCGTCTTCGGCATCGACAACTTCAACGCCTACTACGACCCGCAGCTCAAGCGGGACCGGCTGGCGCGCGTGCAGGCCCATGCCGGGGCGAACCGGTTTGCCTTCGAGGCGCTGGACCTGGGCGACGCCGAAGGCCTGCGCAAGCTGTTCGCGCGGCAGGCCTTCACCGGGGTCGTGCACCTCGCAGCCCAGGCGGGCGTGCGGCATTCGTTCACGCATCCCCGCGACTACGTCGACAGCAACCTCGCGGGCTTCATGAACGTGCTGGAGTCGGTGCGCGCCCATCCGCCGGCGCACTGCGTCTATGCCTCCTCCAGCAGCGTGTACGGGGCCAACACCAAGATCCCGTTCGCCGAGGATGACCGCGTGGACCAGCCGGTCAGCCTGTATGCGGCCACCAAGCGGGCCAACGAGCTGATGGCGGATGTGTACGCGCGCCAGTTCGGCCTGCACCTGACGGGTCTTCGCTTCTTCACCGTGTACGGGCCATGGGGCCGGCCCGACATGGCGCCGATGAAGTTCACCAAGGCGATCCTGGCGGGCGAGCCGATCGACGTGTACAACCATGGCGACATGTCGCGCGACTTCACCTACATCGACGATATCGTGAGTGGCGTGCTGTCGGTGCTCGCGTTGCCGGCGCCCACGGTGAGGGTGCCGCACAGGCTGTTCAACATCGGCAACAACAAGCCCGAGCGGCTGATGCGCTTCATCGACGTGCTGGAGCAGGCCATCGGCACGCCGGCGGTGCGCAACATGCAGCCGATGCAGCCGGGCGACGTGCAGTCCACGGCCGCGGATGTGAGCCGGCTGGCGGCCGCGACCGGCTGGGCCCCGACCACGCCGATCGAGGTGGGGTTGCCGCGGATGGTGGAGTGGTATCGGCGGTATTTCCGGGCTTGAGTGTCGGGGTGCGCTGTGCGCAACCCGACCTGTGAACCGTAGGGCGGGTTCGCGAAGCGACCCCGCCATGCCGCGTCAGCCTTTCACAGCGGCCGCGAACACCTCTTCCATCGCATCGCACATCGCTTCCAGCGTGCAATGCTCCAGCGCGAACGCGCGTGCATTGCTCCCCAGCCGCGCGCGCAAGGCCGCATCGTCCATCAGGCGGGCAAGCGCCGCGGCCAACGCCGCCGGATCCTGCGGCGGCACGATCAACGCCGTCTTGCCGTCGCTCGCGATCTCACCGATCGCGCCGACCAGCGTCGTCACGCAAGGCAGGCCCGCCATCATGGCCTGCATCAGCGCCTGCGGCACCCCTTCGTTCGCATAGGAGGGCAGGGCGAACAGGTCCATCGCCGGGAACCAGCGCTCCGGCTTCGGGTCATGTCCCGTGAAATGGACGCGGGACGCCAGCCCCGCGTCCTGCACCTGCGCCTCGATGGGCGGGCGCGACGGCCCGTCGCCGACGATCAGCAATTGCACGTCGCGGCCCTGTGCGCGCAGTTGCGCGAACGCCTCCACCAGGAAGCGATGGCCCTTCCAGCTGCGCAGGGTGGCGACGATGCCGATGGTGAAGATCGGCGCCAGTCCCAGCGCTGCACGGGTGGCAACGGGATCGCCGGGCGCGAAACGCGCGGGGTCGATGCCCGTGGGAACCGAGCGGATCGGCACGTCGGTGAAGCCGTTGACCTGCACCAGCTCCTCGCGCAGCTTTTCGCCCGTGGTCACCAGTGCAGCCGACGCCCGGTTGTAGAGCCAGCGCGTCGCCGCGTTGCCGGACACCGGCGCGGAGATGTGGCGGGTCCGCACCAGCGGCACCGCGCGGCCCGGCATGGCGTTGGACAGGGCCACCATCCAGCTGTCCGTGGAGCTGTGGGTGTTGACCACGTCGAAGTGCTCCGTGCGCAGCAACCGGCGCATGGCCCGCAGGCCGCGCAAGGTCTTGCGCCCGATCGGCACGTCGTGCACGCGAAAGCCGAGGGCGGCGGCTTCCTGGTGGATGCGCGCGCCCGCCGGCGCGGCAAGCTCCAGCTGGTGGCCGCGGCGGCGCAGCCCCTGCATCTCGGACAGGATGCGCAGCTCCTGGCCGCCCCACCCCGCGGAAGCTTCGGTGTGGAGGATCTTCATGGGGCAGCGGGCGCCGGCATGAGGCGCGCGTAGAGGGCCAGGTAGTCGTCGGTCATGCGGTCCAGGCTGTAGGGTTCGATGGCGCGGCGTGCGCCGGCGCCGAGCGCGCGCGCGTGGTGTGGCCGCAGGAGGTCGGTCATCGCGCCCGCCAGCGCGGCATCGTCGAAGGCGTCGACGACGTGGCCGGACTCCGGTGTCAGCAGCTCGGCGACGCCGCAACCGGTGGTCGTGATGGCGGCGAGCCCGCACGCCATCGCCTCGAGCACCGCATTGGACTGGGGGTCGTAGAGGGTCGGCAACACGAATGCGTCGGCCCCCTGGTAGTACGGCAGCACCTCCTGCTGCGGCCCCGTGAACCGGACATCTGCAGCGATGCCGAGCGTGTGCGCGAGCTGTTCGTAGCGGCTGCGACGCTTGTCGTGGCCGACCACCACGAGCAGCGCCTTGCCTTGCAAGCCGGCACGCGTGAAGGCACGCAGCGCGCCGGCCACGCCCTTGCGCTCGAAACCGGAGCCGACAAAGAGGAACACGGTCTTGTCGTCCGGCCAGCCGAAGCGCGCCCGGGAGACCCGGCGCTCGGCATCCGTCGGCGGCCGGAAGCGCAGCAGGTCGATGCCGTTGCGGATCACCGTCAGCTTGTCCGCCGGCACGCCGTACATGCGGGCGATCTCGTCGCGCACCATCTCGGAATTGCACACCACGCATTGCAGGGCGGGATGCGCGAACATCTCCCGTTCGGCCCGCAGGATGGCCCGATGCTGCAGGCTGAACTGGTCTCCCAGGTTGCGCCAGAAGCCGTGCTGGCGGCGGCGGATCGCCAGCCACTGGCGGTGCACGCCGTCGCCGGCGCGGTACAGCGGCAGCCCGGGAATCCGCTCGTGCGACTGGACGAGGTCGAAGCGTTCGCGCGCCACCGTCTCGCGCACGGCACGCGCGAAGCCCTGGTCGCGCGCGCGCCGGCCGATGTGGAAGGTGTCGAGTTCGATGCACCGCACGGCCGTCGGCAGCCCGGTGTCGCCTTGGGGCCACTGGCGGGCGATCAGCGTGAGCTCCACGCCGCGCGCGGACAGGGCGGCGGCGATGCGCTGCACGAAACGTTCGGCGCCGCCGGCCGCGTTCCAGCTGCCGCGCACGAGGGCGATGCGCGGCGGGCCGTCAGCGCGGGACATGCCGGTCCAGCGCATCGTCGAGCGCGGCGATCACCTGCGCCGGCGGCAGCGTCACCAGGCAGTCCGAGCGCTTGCTGCCGCCGCAGCCGTCGATGCGGCAGGGCCGGCAAGGATGCACGGTGGACGCCACCACCCGCAGCTTGTCGCTCCAGGGTCCCCACTCCTTGTCGTCGCTCGGGCCGAACAGCGCCGCGCCCGGTACGCCGAGCGCCGCTGCCATGTGCATCGGCACCGAATCGACCCCGAAGAACAGCGTCGCTCCTTCGATGGCCGCGCCGAGCTCCTCCAGCGACAGCTGGCCGCGCAGGTCGATGCAGCGGGTGCGCGTCTGCTGCAGGATCGCGTTGCACAGCTGCGTCTCGCGCGCGTCCGGCGCGGCGGTCAGCACGATGGCGAGGCCGCGGCCCGCGATGTGGTCGATGACGCGCGCATTGCCCTCGGGGGTCCAGGCCTTGAACATCCAGCGCGACCCCGGGTGCACCAGGGCATAGCGCTCGCCCTGCCAGCCGGCCTGCCGCAACCTGGCCCGCACGGTCTCGCGCGCCGCCTCCGGCACCGCCAGCGTGGGCGCGCGTTCGGCCGGCGCGGGATGGATGCCCAGGCGCCGCAGCAGGTCCAGGTGCCGCTCCACCGTCGCGCGCGGCACGTGGGCGGGCACCGGCTGCGAAGCAAGGTGCGTGAAGGCCCGGCGCCACCACCATTGCCCGGTGTGGCGCACGAACGCGACCGACCAGCGCGGGCGCAGCACGGTCGCCAGCCAGGCGCCGCGCGGGTGGTCGGACAGGTGCACCACCAGGTCATAGGCCCGCTCGCGCATAGCCTGCAGCAACGCTCGCTCCGCGCCCAGCCGCTCGCGCCAGGTCCCCTTGCGCCCGCGCGGCTGCAGGTGCAGTTGCGATAGGGCCGGATGGCCGCGCAGCATGGCGGCGGTGTCCGCGTACACCAGGGCGTCGATTTCCGCCTGCGGCGCCGCCTTCTGGAGCACCGACAGCACGGGGCTGGAGAGCAGCACGTCGCCGTGGTGGCGCAGCTTGATGACCAGCGCCCGCTTGACCTGCGCCGGGTCGATGGCGTCGGGCGGCTGCGCGAACTCCGTCATGCGCGTGCGCCGGACTGCAGCATCGACAGCCGCGAGTACAGGCCGCCATGGGCCAGCAATTCGGCGTGGGTGCCCGACTCGATGACGCGCCCCTGTTCCAGCACCACGATGCGGTCCGCGTGTTCCACCGTGGACAGCCGGTGGGCGATGATCAGCGTGGTGCGGCCCGCCATCAGGCGCTGCAGCGCCTCCTGCACCAGCCGCTCGGACATGGTGTCCAGCGCCGAAGTCGCCTCGTCCAGGATCAGGATGGGCGCGTCCTTGTACAAGGCCCGGGCGATCGCGAGCCGCTGGCGCTGGCCGCCGGACAGCTCCGCCGCGTTGTGCCCCGCCACCGTGTCCAGTCCCTGCGGCAGCGAGGCCACGAATTCCCGCAGGTTGGCGCCGGCGATGGAGCGTTCCAGCCGCAGGGCGTCCGGCGGGCTTTCCAGCGCGATGTTGGCGGCCAGGGTGTCATTGAACATCACGACGTCCTGGCTCACCAGCGCGAACTGCGAACGCAGCGCGTCCAGCTTCCAGTCGCGGACGTCCACGCCATCCAGCAGCACCTCCCCGCCATCGGGCAGCACGAAGCGCGGCAGCAGGTTGGCCAGCGTGCTCTTGCCGGACCCGGAAGGCCCGACCAGCGCCACCACCTGGCCCGGTGCGATGTCGAGGCTCAGGCCGTCCAGCGCCGGCACCGCGTCGTCCCGGTAGCGCACATTGACGTCGCGCAGTTCGATGTGGCCGCGGGCGCGCCCCGGTGCGTGGGTGCCGCCGCTTTCCGCCGGCGTGTTGGACAGCAGCTCGCGGGCGCGCGCCACCGCGGCGAGGCCGCGCGTGATGGGGCTGGCCACCTCGGACAGCCGCTTGATCGGCGCGATCAGCATCAGCATCGCGGTCACGAAGGACGCGAACGTGCCCACCGACGCCTGGATCGGCCCGCCGCCGCGGCTTTGCCACAGGCCGACGCAGATCACGATCGACAGCGACGCGGCGGCCACCAGGTGGGTGAGCGGCGTGATCGCGGCGTTGGCCGCCGCGCCCTTGAGCGCCAGCCGGCGCAAGGCCCAGCCGAGGTCGCGGAAGCGCCGTGCCTGCGTGCCTTGCGAGCCATGCAGGCGCACCACGCGGGCGGCCAGCACGTTCTCTTCGACCACATAGGCCAGGTCGTTGGTGGCGGCGTGGCTGCTGCGGGCGATGCGGTAAAGCCGCTTGGCGACCACGCGGATGATCCAGCCCACCGCGGGCACGATGGCCAGCGCGATGATGGTCAGCTGCCAGTTCAGGTACAGCAGGTAAACCAGCAGCGCGACCATCGACAGGCTGTCCTTGAGCAGCCCGATGACCGAGTTCACCAGCAGGGTCACGCCGCTTTGCACCTCGAAGACGACGGTGTTGGACAACGAGGTTGCGTTTTCGCGCGAGAACAGCGACAGGCGCGCGTCCAGCAGCCGCGAGAACATGGCCACGCGCAGGTTCATCAGGCCGTCCTGCGAAATGCGGGCCAGCGCCAGGTCCGCCAGGAAGCCGGCCACGCCCCGCACAGCGAACAGCAGCATCAACGCCGCCGGCACCATCCACAGCTTCAGGTCGCTGCCCGGGCGGAAGCCGTCATCGAGCAGCGGCTTCAGCAGGGCCGGCACGATCGGCTCGAGGGCCGAGGAAATGAACGTGCAGACTGCCGCGCCCACCCAGAACCTGCGCGAGCCGCCGAAGAACGGCATCAGCCAGCGCACCGCGCCCATGTCGATGCGGATCACAAGTTCTCGTCCAGGGTGGGGGTGCAATAATGAAGTCGCGATTATGCCGTGGCCGCCGGCCGGCCCCCGCCCCCGAACCCATGCCACGCCTGACCGTCGTCGTCATCACCCGCAACGAGATCCGCAACATCGGCAACTGCCTGCGCTCCGTCGCCTTCGCCGACGAAGTGGTGGTGGTGGATTCGGGCAGCACCGATGGCACGGTGGATGCGGCGCGGGCCGCAGGCGCGAAGGTCATCGTCGCTCCCGACTGGCCGGGTTTCGGCCCGCAGAAGAACCGGGCGCTCGACGCCGCCACCGGGGACTGGGTGTTTTCGATCGACGCCGACGAACAGGTTTCCGCGGCGCTGGCCGAAAGCATCCGGTTGGCGATACATTCGGGCAAATACAATGCCTACACCATCAACCGCCGCTCGAACTACTGCGGGCAGTACATGGCGCATTCCGGCTGGTACCCGGACCGCGTGGTGCGGCTGTTCCGCCGGGACGCTGGCCGGTTTTCCGATGACATCGTCCACGAGCGGGTCGTGGCGAAGGGTGGCGTCGGTCGGCTCGAGGGCGACCTGTTGCATGACAGCATGCCGCACTTCGAATCCGTGATCGACAAGCTCGATCGGTATTCCACCGCGGGGGCTGTCGCGTTGATGAACAAGGGCGTGAAGGGCTCCCTGGCCAAGGCGCTGGGCCACGGCTGGTGGGCTTTCATGCGAACTTATGTGGTCAAGCTCGGCTTTCTGGACGGCCGGCTCGGCCTGGCGCTGGCGATATCCAACGCGGAAGGCACTTATTACCGCTACATGAAACTGTGGTTGCTGCAGCGTAAAGGCGCCTTCGGTCCGGAGTGACCCGGGGTGCGGAACCTTTGTCCTGCGGTAGAACCGGAGGACTGGCAACAGGAGAGAAACCAGAGATGCATGTTCCAGGACAAATGCGCCGGCGCGCCGTGATGGCCTTGCTGGGCACGGCGGCCGCCGGCCCGGCGCTGGCGCAGTTCCGCGTCGAGGTGACCGGCGTGGGGCTGACGCAGCTGCCGATCGCCATCGCGCCCTTCAAGGGCGAGGCGGAGCTGCCCGAAAAGCTGGCCGCGATCGTGCAGAACGACCTCGAGCGCAGCGGCCAGTTCCGCGCGGTCGACGCCGGCGCGGGCGCGGGGCTGGATGAAACGAGCCGCCCCGACCTGGCGCCGTGGCGGCAGAAAACCGCGGACTCGCTCGCGGTAGGCAGCGCCACGCGGCTGGCGGACGGCCGCTACGACGTGCGCTTCCGCCTGTGGGACGTGGTGCGCGGGCAGAGCCTGGCGGCCGACGGCTTCGTGGTGGTCGCGGCAGACCTGCGCCTGGCGGCCCATCGCGTCGCCGACATGATCTACGAGAAGCTGACGGGCGAGAAAGGCGTGTTTTCCACGCGCATCGCGTATGTGACGAAGGCCGGCAACCGTTACAACCTGTGGGTCGCCGACTCCGACGGCGAGAACGCGCAATCGGCACTGAGCAGCGTGGAGTCGATCATCTCGCCGGCCTGGTCGGCCAATGGCCGCCAGCTCGCCTACGTGTCGTTCGAGTCGCGCAAGCCGGTGGTGTACGTGCACGACGTGGCCACCGGGGGGCGCCGCCTGATCGCCAACTTCCGCGGCTCCAACAGCGCCCCGGCCTGGTCGCCCGACGGTCGAACGCTTGCAGTGACGCTGACGCGCGATGGCGGCTCGCAGCTGTACACCATCGCGTCCACCGGCGGCGAGCCGCGCCGCCTGACGCAGTCGGCCGGGATCGACACCGAGCCGCTCTATTCCGCCGATGGCAGCACGATCTATTTCGTCAGCGACCGCGGCGGCGCCCCGCAGGTCTACCGCATGCCCGCAGCGGGCGGCCAGCCGCAACGTGTCACCTTTACAGGGACTTACAACATTTCGCCGGCGCTGAGTCCCGACAACCGGTGGCTCGCCTACATTTCGCGCATCAACGGTGCTTTCAAGCTGCAGGTGATGGAAATTTCCAGCGGCAACGTGCAGTCGGTCACCGACACGACCGCCGACGAAAGCCCGAGCTTCGCACCCAACGGCCGGATGATCATCTATGCCACCCGGCAAGGCGGCAGCGAAGCGCTGATGACCACCACCCTCGACGGCAAGATCAAGGCACGCCTGCCCGGCAAGGGCGGCGATATCCGCGAGCCGGACTGGGGCCCCTTTCAACGTTGACCGGCGGACGCCAGGTGCGGCCGCCTCAGGAGATCCAGGGAATGAAGCAAAGTGTGTTCTTGGCAGTCGCGCTCGCCGCGGCTCTCGCAGGCTGCGCCAGCGGCGTGAAGCTCGACGACGTGCCGGTGGAAGACCGGCGCGGCAGCACCGGCGTGGCGCCGGGTGCCGGCGGCGGCGGCCCGGGTGGCGGTTCGGGCGGAATGAGCCAGGTCCAGCCGGTGCAGGCGGATCCGACCGCGCGCACCCAGGCCGGGCCCGCCAACGTCTCGCGCGTCGTCCTGTTCGACTACGACAGCTACGTCGTCAAGCCCGAATACCAGTCCCTCATCGAGGCGCATGCCCGCTACCTGCGGGCCAATACCGGACGGCAGGTCGTGATCGAGGGCCACACCGACGAGCGCGGCGGCCGCGAATACAACCTGGCGCTGGGCCAGCGCCGCTCCGAGGCGGTGCGCCGCGCGCTCGGATTGCTGGGGGTGACCGACTCGCAGGTCGAGGCGGTGAGCTTCGGCAAGGAGAAGCCGTCCGCCGTGGGCTCCGATGAATCCTCCTGGGCGCAAAACCGGCGCGCCGAACTGACCTACCGGTGACTTCCATGAAACGTTCCGCGCTCCTTGCCGCGCTGGCCGCCGCTTCGCTCTTCACCGCCACCGCGCAAGCGGCGCTGTTCGAGGACGACGAGGCGCGCCGCGCCATCATCGAACTTCGCCAGCGCGTGGAGCAGCAGCGGCAAGGGCTGGCCGAGGAGCTGCGCCGGGGCAACGAGGAACTGCGCCGGGGCAACGAGGAACTGCGCCGGGCGACCGAGGAGAACGCCACGCTGCGCCGCAGCTTGCTGGACCTGCAGGGCCAGATCGAGGCGCTGCGCTCCGAGCTGGCGCGCCTGCGCGGCGCGGACGAACAGCTCACTCGCGACCTGTCCGAGTTGCAGCGCCGGCAGAGGGACGTGGTCACCAGCGTCGAGGAGCGGCTGCGCAAGTTCGAACCGGCCCAGGTGAATGTCGACGGCAAGGACATCACGGTCGAGCCGTCCGAGCAGCGCGATTTCGAATCGGCGCTGGCCGCTTTCCGCAAGGGCGATTTCGTCGCGTCGCAGGTGGCTTTCGGGGAATTCCTCAAGCGCTACCCGAACAGCGGCTACCGCCCCACCGCGCTGTTCTGGATCGGCAACGCCCAGTACGCCAACCGCGACTACCGCGGCGCCATCGCCAACTTCCGCGCGCTGCTGCAGCAGGCCCCGGACCATCCGCGCGCTCCCGAGGCCGTGCTGTCCATCGCCAACTGCCAGATCGAGCTGAAGGACAACGCCAGCGCCCGGCGCACGCTGGACGACCTGGTCAAGGCCTACCCGCAGTCCGAGGCCGCCAGCGCCGCGCGCGAACGGCTGGCGCGCCTGCGCTGAGCGCCTCCGCGCCGCCCATGAGCCGCCGGGCCGCCCCAAGGCGAATCCCGCAGCGCGTAGCGCGGCGGGTCGTCGAATGACCCACCTGGACGAGGCGACGGACCTGCAGCGCCGCTTCGGTGGCCTGGAGCGCCTGTACGGGATGCAGGGCGCTGCGTCCATTCGCAACGCACACGTGGCGGTCATCGGGATCGGCGGCGTGGGCTCGTGGGCGGTGGAAGCGCTGGCCCGCAGCGGCGTCGGCGCGCTGACGCTGGTCGACCTGGACCACGTGTCCGAATCCAACATCAATCGCCAGGTGCACGCCCTGGACAGCACGCTGGGGCAGGCCAAGGTGCTCGCGATGCGCGATCGCATCGCCCAGATCCATCCGCGCTGCGCCGTCCACCCGGTCGAGGAATTCGTCGAGCCGGCGAACTGGCCGGCGTTGCTGCCCGCGGGCGTGGATGCCGTGATCGATGCCTGCGACCAGGTGCAGGCCAAGTCGGCGATGGCTGCGTGGGCGCGCGAGACCCGGGCCATGTTCATTTCCTGCGGCGCGGCCGGCGGCAAGCGGCTGGCCCACAAGGTCGACGTCGACGACCTGTCCCTGACCACGCACGATCCCTTGCTGGCCCAATTGCGCTATCGCCTGCGCAAGGCCCACGGGGCGCCGAAGGAAGGCCGGAAGATCGGCGTCACGTGCGTCTTCAGCCGCGAGGCGGTGGCGCCGCCCGATCCGTCGTGCGCCATCGAAGGCGACGGCACGCTCAACTGCCATGGCTACGGTTCCGTCGTCAGCGTGACCGCCACTTTCGGTCAGGTGGCCGCCGGATGGGTGCTCGATCGCATCGCGACCCGAAAAGCCGTTTTCGACACGCTATAATCGCGGGCTTTGCTGCTCGCAAGGGCAGCAGGAACCGGCCGGGACGTTAGCTCAGTTGGTAGAGCAGCGGACTTTTAATCCGTTGGTCACAAGTTCGAATCTTGTACGTCCTACCACGCACACCGAAGCCTGCTACGGAAACGCTAGCAGGCTTTTTTTCTTCCGGGCCGCACGGCATAATCGGCGGGCATGAGCCAGCGCCACACCCACAGCGTCCTCGTCGTCGATGACGCCGCGTCCAACCGGTACGCCCTGTCGCGGGCGTTGCGCTCCGAGGGCTTCCAGACCGTGGAGGCGGCGGCCGGCGCGCAGGCGCTCGAACTGGCCGAATACGTTTCCGCCGTCGTGCTGGACGTCCACCTGCCGGACGTGCACGGTTTCGAAGTCTGCCGGCTGTTGCGCGGCGACCCGAAGACGGCGACCGTGCCGGTCATCCATGTGTCGGCCGTGTACGTGAAGGACGAAGACCGCAAGGCCGGTGAGCTGGCGGGCGCCGATGCCTACCTGGTCTCCCCAGTCGACACCTCCGAACTGGCTGTCCTCATCGATCGGCTGGTTTCCGAGCGCGCTCCCGGCTGAGCCAGGCGTCTACCTGCGCTTGCGCAGCAGGTGGATGTAATCGCCGTCCTTTTCCTCCTGCGAGACCAGCTCGTACTGCGGCACGTGCTTCACCAGGGACTGGAATTCCGGGATGCTCTGCGGCTGCGTGGTGAGCACCCTGAGCACCTGGCCGACCTGCAGGGCGCGCAGCGCCCGGTGCGTTCGCAGCACCGGCAGCGGCGGGCTGATGCCGCGGGCGTCCAGCTCCTGCATCGTCCCGCCTGCTGACCGCACGGGCGTGGCTTGGTCCGCCGCGGGGATGGCCGGCAGCTCGCCGAACGCCGAAACGAATTCGTGTTCGCTGGGGTTGAGTTTGGGCATGAGGGTGAGGCTCGACAGGACGAACCGGATGGTGACACAGACGGGCAGAATCGGGGCATCCAGAGGAGTCCCATCTGCGCTACCTGTTCGTCCACCAGAATTTCCCCGGCCAGTTCCGCCATGCCGCGCGCGCCCTGGCCGAGGACCCGGCCAACGAGGTCGTCGGCATCGGCGACCTGCTCAGCCTGAAGGGGCGTCCGCAACTGCACCCGCGCGTGAAGGTGGCGGGCTACGAGCTCAAGGCGGGCGGCGGCGCGCAGACCCACGCGTACGTGCGCGATTTCGAGGGCCACGTCCGCCGTGGGCAGGACGTCGTCCGGCTGCTGCTGGCACTGCGCGACAAGACGCGTTTCCAGCCGGACGTGGTGGTGTCGCATCCGGGCTGGGGCGAGTCGCTGTTCCTGCGTGACATCCATCCCGGCGCGCGCCACATCCAGTACTGCGAGTTCTACTATCACGCGACCGGCGCCGACGTCGGGTTCGATCCGGAGTTTCCCTCCTCGCTGAACGACCAGCTGCGGGTGCGCATCAAGAACAGCACGCAGCTGCAAAGCCTGGTGTCGGCCGACGCCGGCCTGTCGCCCACCGCCTGGCAGCAGGAGCGCTATCCGCCGGAGCTGCGCGGCAAGATCCGCGTCATCCACGACGGCATCGACACGGCCGTGGCCAGGCCCGACCCCGGCGCCACGATCGAGCTGCAAGGGCAGCGCTTCGCGGCCGGCGACGAGGTGGTGACGTACGTCGCCCGCAACCTGGAGCCGTACCGCGGCTTCCACGTCTTCCTGCGCATGCTGGAACAGCTGCAGGCGCTGAGACCGCAAGCGCGCGCCATCGTGGTCGGCGGCGACGAAGTGAGCTATGGAAGGCCGCCCGAAGGCAAGGACAACAACTGGCGCAAGCACTACATGAAGGAGCTGGAGGGCCGCGTGGACTTCAGCCGGGTGTTCTTCACCGGCAAGGTGCCTTACGCGGAGTACCTGAAGATCCTGCAGGTCTCCGCCGCCCACGTGTATCTCACCTACCCGTTCGTGCTGTCGTGGTCGATGCTCGAGGCGATGGCGGCCGGCTGCCTGCTGGTCGGCTCGCGCACGGCGCCGGTGGAGGAGGTGATCGAGGATGGACGCAACGGCCTGCTGGTCGATTTCTTCGACCATGCGGCGCTGGCGCAGCGCGTCGCCGACGTGCTGGCGCGGCCGGCGCACTACCAGCCGCTGCGGTCGCTGGCGCGCCAGACGGTGGTGCAGCGCTACGACCTCTCGACGGTCTGCCTGCCGCGGACCCTGGATTTCCTGCGCGGCTAGTCAGCGGCCCCGGTGCTGCATCTGCACCCGAACGGGAATGAAACCGTCGCGGTCGCGCAGCGCGCGCCAGGTTTCCGGGCAGACCAGCCCGGGGTTGGTTCCCTGCGCCCGTTCGATGCGGCACTCATCCACATGGGCGTGGCAACCGGCAGCCATCAGGGCGCAAGCTTCGGGGGTCGCGGTGGCAGGTCGCACCGGACCGAGGTGGGGTTGCCAGCGGGGATCCATGGCTCGCAGACTCGGCCCCACTGCACCCCTTGTCTGCAGGCCGTGGCTGCCTGTCCTGTCGGAAGGCACGCACAGCACCCGACCGGTGCGTCCTCAGGCAGTCGCCGCCTGCTTGCTCCCGTCATGGCCCTTCTGCTTCTTGCCGTACTTCAGCTTCATCACCAGCACGGCGCACGCAAAGACCAGCGTCGAAGAATTGGCGATCATCATCGGCAACTCGCCCAGGACGATGCCGTAGGCCAGCCATACGGCGACGCCGAGCGTGAAGACGCTGTACATGCGCAGCGAGATGCCGCTGACGTCCTTGGTGCGGAAGGTCCGCCACGCCTGCGGAACGAAGGACGCCGTGGTCAGGGTGGCCGCGGCGTAGCCGAGCATGTCCGAAACTTCCATCATGTTGCGTTGGGTCTTGTTCGTTGGTGACCCATTGCACCCGATCCGGCCCCGCTGTCCCGATAGGCGGGGCGACTCAGTCGGTGTCAGCCGGACGCTGATGCCCAAGCGCGGCAGGCGCAGGAGCAGGCAGTTGCAGGGCCGCCGCCTGGCACACCTGCACGCAGTCGCGGATGTGCTGCTCTCCGAGGTAGCGAATGGCTGCGTAGCCGATCAATGCGGACAGGGCTTGCCCGGCCAGCGGGATGTACTTGGTCGCCTGCTTGACGGTCAGGCGGCGGCCGATGGTCGCGGCCATGCGGATGAGAAGGTCGCGCGTGATGAATTTGCCGATGACGATCGAGCCCACCATGCCGACGGCCTTCTCCACCGATTCGCGCTTGCGCGCGGGCAGGCGGTCGATCTGGTGCGGCGCCAGGCCGAATTCCTCGCTGATGGCGGGGATCAGCTTGGACAGGAGCGCCGCATCGACCACCCAGTCCAGCCCCGGAATCGGCACGGCACTGGCGGCAGCGCCGGCCAATGCGCGCTCGTTCAGGAGCTTGCGGGTGCGCTGCACGGCAGCGAGCAGCGCAGGGTCGTGGGCGGCGAGCTGGAGCGAGGAGGGCATGGCTCCATGGTGGGGGCGCAAGGCCCGCCGCGCAAGTGTCAGCCCGCCGCGGCGCCCTGGGCCGTCTCGATGTCGCCGGACAGGGCGAGCCAGCGTTCTTCCAGGGTCGCCAGTTCATCCGCGACGGCCTTGAGCCTGCGTCCGGTTTCGGCGATGTCCGCGGGGCCTGGCGATCGCGACAGGGTGGCTTCCAGCACGACCTTTTCGGCTTCCAGCGTCGCGATGCGTTGCTCGGCCTGCTCCAGCTCCTTCTTCATCGGCTTGAGCCGCGTGGAAAGCTGCTGCCGCTGCTGGGCTTGCGCCTTGCGCTGCTCCTGCGGGTCCGCACGCTTCTCCACCGGCGCCGGGGCGGCAACGGGCGCCGGCGCCGGCGCCGGTGCGGCATTCGCCAGCTTTGCGGCCTCGCGCAGGCGCTTGGCTTCGTCCAGCAGGTAACGCTGGTAGTCGTCGAGGTCGCCGTCGAAGGGCGCGATGCCGCCGCGGCCGACCAGCCAGAACTCGTCGCAGACCGAGCGCAGCAGCGCGCGGTCGTGGCTCACCAGCATCACGGTGCCTTCGAATTCATTCAGTGCCATGGCCAGCGCCTCGCGGGTGGCCAGGTCGAGGTGGTTGGTCGGCTCGTCGAGCAGCAGCAGGTTGGGGCGCTGCCAGACGATGATGGCCAGCACCAGCCGCGCCTTCTCGCCGCCGCTCATGGTGCCCACGGCCTGCTGCACCATGTCGCCCGAGAACAGGAACTGCCCGAGGAAGTTGCGCAGCTCCTGCTCGCGCCCGGCCGGGCCGACCTCGCGCGCGAGGCGGATCATGTGTTCCAGCGGCGTGTCCTGCGTGCGCAGGACGTCGAGCTCCTGCTGCGCGAAGTAGCCGATGGCCAGGCCCTTGCCTTCGGTGATGGTGCCCGCCAGCGGCGCCATCGTGCGTGCGATCGTCTTCACCAGCGTCGACTTGCCCTGGCCGTTGGCGCCCAGGATGCCGATGCGCTGGCCGGCGAGGACGGAGCGGTTGACGTTGCGCAGGATGACCTTGGTTCCCTCTTCCTCCGACGCATAGCCGAAGCTGCCATCGCTGATCGCCAGCATCGGATTCGGCAGGTTCGCCGGCTCCTTGAACTCGAAGGTGAACTCCGCATCCGCCAGCACCGGCGCGATCTTCTCCATGCGCTCCAGCGCCTTCACCCGGCTTTGCGCCTGCTTGGCCTTGCTCGCCTTGGCCTTGAAGCGGTCGATGAACTTCTGCAGGTGGGCGATCTTTTCCTTCTGCTTCGAGAAGGTGGCCTGCTGCTGCTCCAGCTGCTCGGCGCGGATCGTTTCGAAGCCGCTGTAGTTGCTGCCGTAGCGCGTGAGCTTCTGGTGGTCGATGTGCAGCGTGACGCCGGTCACGCCGTCCAGGAATTCCCGGTCGTGGCTGATCACCACCAGCGTGCCCGCGTAGCGCAGCAGCCAGGCCTCCAGCCACACCAGCGCGTCCAGGTCCAGGTGGTTGGTGGGTTCGTCCAGCAGCAGCAGGTCCGACGGCGACATCAGCGCGCGCGCCAGCTGCAGGCGCATGCGCCAGCCGCCGGAAAAGCTGTTGACAGGCCGTTCCAGTTCCTCGGGCCGGAAGCCGAGGCCGAGGATCAGCGACTGCGCGCGCGGCACCGCATCGTGTTCGCCGGCGTCCGCCAGGTCGGAGTGCGCATGCGCGATCGCGTAGCCGTCGTCACCGGCTTCGGCCTGCAGGAGTTGCCCGCGCAGCTCCATCAGGCGCGTATCGCCGCCGAGGACGAAGGCCGTGGCCGGCTCGTCCGTTTCGGGCATGTGCTGCGCCACTTGCGACAGCCGCCACTGGGACGGCACGGAGAAATCGCCCGCGTCCTCGTGCAGCGTGCCGTTGAGGAGCGCGAACAGGGTGGACTTGCCGGCGCCGTTGCGGCCGACGAGGCCGACCTTTTCGCCGGGGTTGATGGTGACGGACACGCCGTCGAGGAGGACCTTGGCGCCGCGGCGCAAAGTCACGTTTCTGAGCTGGATCACTGGCCCGATTGTCTCAGGTCCCCGCGATCGCCTCCCGCGTCAGCAGCAGTACCTGGTCAACGCCTGCGGTCGTTTCCAGCCACACCGCCTCCAGCCGCGGGAAAGCGGCCTCGAAATGCGCGCGCTCGTTGCCGATCTCCAGCACCAGCACCGCTTCCGGGCTCATGCGCGACGGCGCATCGCGCAGCAGCGTGCGGATGAAGTCCATGCCGTCGTGACCTCCGGCCAGCGCCAGTTCCGGCTCCGCCCGGTACTCCCGCGGCAGTGCCGCCATGCCGGCCGCGCTCACGTAAGGCGGGTTGCACAGGACCAGGTCGTAGGGGCCGGGCAGGGCCGCCAGCCCATCGGACTCCACCAGGCGCACGCGTTCGGCAAGACCATGCTTGTCGACGTTGATGCGCGCCACGGCCAGCGCGTCCGGCGAGATGTCCGCGGCGTCGACCCGCACGTCCGGATACGCCATCGCCGCCAGCACCGCCAGGCTGCCGTTGCCGGTGCACAGGTCCAGCACCTTGCGGGTCTGGTCGGACAGCCACGAATCGATGCTGCCGTCCGCCAGCAGTTCCGCGATGAAGCTGCGCGGCACGATGGCGCGTTCGTCCACGTAGAACGGCACGCCCTGCAGCCAGGCCTCGCGGGTCAGGTAGGCGGCCGGCTGGCGGGTGGCGATGCGCCGGTGCAGCAACTCGCGCGCCGCCTGCTGCTCGTGCGGCTGCAGTTCGCGCTCGGCGTGGGCGTCGAGTTCGTCCAGCGGAAGTCCCAGGTGCCACAGCACCAGCCAGACGGCTTCATCGAATGCGTTGGTGGTGCCGTGGCCGAAGCTGACCTCGGCCGCCTCCAGCTGCGCGGCCAGGTCTTCCACCAGCGCCATCAATCTCACGAAGCGGATCCCTCCACGCTTGCCACTTCGTGTGCGGCGCTGCCCCCCAAGGGGGCGTTCGCACCTTGGGGCGGCCCGGCGGTGCTCATGCCCGGTCCAGGTGCTCCAGCGTGCGGCGGTAGATGTTCTTCAGCGGGTCGATGTCGGCCACGCGCACGTGCTCGTCGATCTTGTGGATCGTGGCGTTGATGGGCCCGAACTCGATGACCTGCGGGCAGATGCGCGAGATGAAGCGGCCGTCGCTGGTGCCGCCGGTGGTGGACAGCTCCGTCTCGATGCCGGTCTCGTCGCGGATCGCGGCCTGCACCGCGTTCACCAGCGCACCGGGCGTGGTGAGGAAGGGTTGGCCGCCCACCGTCCAGGCCAGCTCGTAGTCGAGGCCATGGCGGTCCAGCACCTGGTGCACGCGCTGCTGCAACTGTTCGGCCGTGGTGACGCTGGCGAAACGGAAGTTGAAGTCGATCACCGCCCGGCTGGGGATGATGTTGCCCGCGCCGGTGCCGCCGTGGAAGTTGCTCACCTGGAAGCTGGTGGGCGGAAAGAAGTCGTTGCCGCGGTCCCACTCGGTGCGCGCCAGTTCGTCCAGCGCCGGCAGGGCCAGGTGGATCGCGTTCCTGCCAAGCTGCGGGTAGGCGATGTGCGCCTGCACGCCCTTGACGGTGAGCTTGCCGGTGAGGCTGCCGCGGCGGCCGTTCTTGATCATGTCGCCCAGCCGCTCCACGCACGTGGGCTCGCCGACGATGCAGTAGTCGAGCGTTTCGCCGCGTTGCTCCAGTTGCTGGCAGACCAGCACCGTGCCGTCGTTGGCCGGGCCTTCCTCGTCGCTGGTGATCAGGAAGCCGATGCCGAGATCGGGGTTGGGGTGGGACGCCAGGAATTCCTCGACCGCCACGACGAAGGCGGCGATGGACGTCTTCATGTCCGCAGCGCCGCGCCCGTACAGGTTGCCGTCGCGGTGGCTCGGCACGAACGGGTCGCTGGTCCACTGTTCCAGCGGACCCGTGGGCACCACGTCGGTATGGCCGGCGAACACCAGCGTGCGGCCGCTGCGGCCCGGCCGCTTGGCCCAGAGGTTGGTGACGCGGAAATCCGTCGGCCCGCCGGCGATGGTTTCGCAGGTGAAGCCCAGCGCCTGCAGCCGCGCCGCCAGGATCGGCTGGCACTGGCCGTCTTCCGGCGTGACCGAACGCTGTGCGATCAGCTGCTCGGCGAGGAAAAGCGTGCGGGACATTCCCTTAGTGCTTCACGTCGAAGGTGATCTCGGTGAAGGATGGTGTGTCATCCGCCTCGTCGTCGTCGGCCGCGTCCGCCAAGGCCGCGCCCACGGCGCTGTTCTGCAAGCGCCATTGCAGGTTGGTCGGCGAGTCGGCGTAGGCCATGCCTTCCTTCTTGTCGACCACGCCGTCGATGATGAGCCGGGCGATGTCCTGCTCGAAGGTTTGCGAGCCCTCGGCCATGGAGTTCTCCATGGCTTCCTTGACGCCGGAGAAGTCGCCCTTTTCGATCAGCTCGGAGATCAGCTTGGTGTTGAGCATCACCTCCACCGCCGGCGCGCGGCCGCCGGTCACGGTGCGCAACAAGCGTTGCGACACCACGGCCTTCAGGGCGGCGGCCAGGTCGCCCAGCATGGTGGGGCGCACTTCGACCGGATAGAACGACAGCACGCGGTTCAGCGCCTGGTAGCTGTTGTTGGCGTGCATGGTGGCCAGGCACAGGTGGCCGGACTGCGCATACGCGATCGCCGCGGACATCGTCTCGCGATCGCGGATCTCGCCGATCAGGATGACGTCGGGCGCCTGCCGCAGCGCGTTCTTCAGCGCGGTCTGCAGCGACTGCGTGTCGCTGCCCACCTCGCGCTGGTTCACCACGCACTTCTTGTTCTTGAAGATGAACTCCACCGGGTCCTCGATGGTGAGGATGTGGCCCGTCATGGTTTCGTTGCGGTGGTCCATCATCGCGGCGAGCGTGGTGCTCTTGCCGGCGCCGGTGGAGCCGACCATCAGCAGCAGGCCGCGCTTGTCGAGGATCAGGTCGGCCAGGATCATGGGCACCTGCAGCGTGGCCAGGGCGGGAATGTCGGTGGCGATGTAGCGGACCACCGCCGCGATGCTGCCGCGCTGGCGCATGGCCGAGAAGCGGAAGTTGCCGGCGCCTTCGACGGCGTGGGCCATGTTCAGCTCGCCGGTGGTGTCCAGTTCCTCCATGCGATGCGCCGGCAGCACCTCGGCCAGCAGCGCGCGGGTGGCGTCCGCCGGCAGCAGCTGGTTGTTGATCGGCAGCGTCTGGCCGTTGATCTTGATCATCGCCGGCGCATGCGCCGAGAGGTAGACGTCGGAAGCCTTCTTCTCGGCCATCAACCGCAGGATCCGCTCCATCGTGCCCATCATGTCGTCCGTCCTTCCAGTGTCAGTCGCGCAGCAGGTCGTTCAGGCTGGTGGTGGACCGCGTCTTGGCGTCCACTTTCTTGACGATGATCGCCGCGTACAGGTTGTAGCGGCCGCCGTCCTTGGGCAGGCTGCCCGAGATGACCACCGAGCCCGCGGGCACGCGCCCGTACAGCGTCTCGCCGGTGGCACGGTCGTAGATCGGGGTGCTCTGGCCGATGTAGACACCCATGGAGATGACGGAGTTCTCCTCCACGATCACGCCTTCCACCACCTCGGAGCGGGCGCCGATGAAGCAGTTGTCCTCGATGATGGTCGGGTTGGCCTGCAGCGGCTCCAGCACGCCGCCCAGGCCGACGCCGCCGGACAGGTGCACGTTCTTGCCCACCTGTGCGCAGGAACCCACCGTGGCCCAGGTGTCCACCATGGTGCCTTCGTCGACGTAGGCGCCGATGTTCACGTAACTGGGCATCAGGATCGCGCCCTTGGCGACGAAGCTGCCGCGGCGCGCCACGGCGGGCGGCACCACGCGCACGCCGGTGGCCGCCATCTCCTCGGGCGACAGGTGCGAGAACTTGGTCTGCACCTTGTCGTAGAAGGCCAGGTCGCCGGCCTTCATCATCACGTTGTCGTTCAGGCGGAAGGACAGCAGCACGGCCTTCTTCACCCACTGGTGCACCGTCCACTTGCCGACCGCCTCGCGCGTGGCCACGCGCAGCTTGCCGGTATTCAGCTGGTCGATCACGTGCTCCACGGCGTCGCGCACATCCTTGGGGGCGGACTGGGCCGAGAGGCCGGCGCGGTTGTCCCACGCGCTGTCGATGGTTTGCTGGAGCTGTTGGGTCATGAAGATCAGGATCTGTTTTGGACGAATTGCACGATGCGCTGCGCGGCTTCCAGGCACTCCGCGGTGTCGGCAACCAGCGCCATCCGGACGCGGCCGGTGCCGGGGTTGCCGCCCCCCGCCTCGCGGGCCAGGTAGCTGCCCGGCAGTACGGTCACATTGTATTGAGCCCGCAGGTCGCGGGCGAACGTGGTGTCGCTTCCGCGCACGCCGGCCCACAGGTAGAAGCCGGCGTCGGGCAGGCGGATGTCCAGCACCCCTTCCAGCAAGGGCGTGACCTCGGCGAACTTGCGGCGGTACAGGTTGCGGTTCTCCACCACGTGGCCTTCGTCGTTCCACGCCGCCGTGCTGGCCGCCTGCACCACGGGATTCATCGCGCTGCCGTGGTAAGTGCGATACAGCAGGAATTGCTTGATCAACGCGGCGTCGCCGGCGACGAAGCCGCTGCGCATGCCGGGCACGTTGCTGCGCTTGGACAGGCTGGTGAAGGCCACGAGGCCGGGGAAACCCGCTCGACCCAGCTTCGCGGCCGCTTCGAGGCCGCCCAGCGGCGGCTCGTCGCGGAAATAGATCTCGCTGTAGCACTCGTCCGAGGCGATCACGAAGCCATGCCGGTCCTGCAACGCGAACAGCTTGCGCCATTCCTCCAGCGGCATGACCGCGCCCGTGGGGTTGCCGGGCGAGCACACGTACACCAGCTGCGTCTTCGCCCAGGTCGACTCGGGAACGCCGTCCCAGTCCACCGCGAAGTTGCGCGCCGGATCGGTCGCGGCGAAGTACGCATCGGCGCCCGCCAGCAGGGCCGCGCCTTCGTAGATCTGGTAGAACGGATTGGGACACACCACCACCGCCGGCCGGGTCGGGTCGATCACGGTCTGCGCGAACGCGAACAGGGCTTCGCGCGAGCCGTTCACCGGCAGCACCTGCGTCGCCGCATCGACGGCCAACCCGTAGCGCCGTTGCATCCAGGCGGCACAAGCCGCGCGCAGCTCCGGGCTGCCGAGGGTCTGCGGATAGCCCGCCAGGTCGCTGCCGGGAGTGTCCATGGCCGCCGCCAGCGCATGCTTGATGAAGGCGGGTGTCGGGTGGCGGGGCTCGCCGATGCCCAGGCTGATGGGACGGTATGCGGGATTCGGCGTGATGCCGGCGAACAGTTGCTTCAGGCGCTCGAAGGGATAGGGCTGCAGGCGTGACAGCAGGGGATTCATCCCCGGATTATCCCCGCGCGCATTGACGCAGCCGCCGGGGCGGGATTCAATGGGCGAATGACGACCTGGCGCCTGTCCGACCTGCGCTTCCTCCTGGGGCTGCTGCTGCCGGCGCTGACGCTGTGGTCGGTGCTGGACGATCCGGCGCATGCGGCGGTCGGCGCCGCCGTGATCTGGGGTGTGATCGCGCTCGGCGAGGCAACGGTGCCGTGGTTCCGCCGCTCACCGCCCAGCGCGGGGCCGCAGCCGGCCCTGGCCTGGATCCTGCGCGCGTTCGTGCCGCTGGAGATCCTGTTGCTGGTTGCCGGCGGCGCCGCCGCGGCGCACGCCGACCTGCCGACGATCCTGGGGCTGGCGTTCGCCGTCGGCTTCGTGGCCGGCGCCCAGGGCATCACCTTCGCCCACGAGCTGGGGCACAGCCGGCACCGCGGTGACCGCGCGCTCGGGTGGGTGCTGATGGGGTGCGTGATGTATGGGCACTTCATGGTGGAACACTACCGGGGCCACCACGTTCGCGCTGCCACGCACGATGATCCCGCTTCGGCACGGCCGGGGGAAAGCTTGTGGCGCTTCCTGCCACGCACGTTGGCGGGAAGCTGGATGCACGCATGGAAGCTGGAGTCGGAGTTCCTGCACCTGCGGCGCAAGAGCTGGATGCGCAGCCCGCTGCTCTGGTGCACCGTGGCCAACGTCGCGGTGCTGACCGGACTGGCCGCCGCAGGCTGGTGGGGCGTGCTGCTGTTCTGGGTGCTGCAGTCCGCGTTTGCGATCTGGCTGCTGGAGACGGTGAACTACATCGAGCACTACGGGCTGCAGCGCGGCACCGATGCGGACGGCCGGCCCGAGCCTTTCGGCACCCAGCACGCGTGGAATGCCGACACCTTGCTGTCGAACAGCGTGCTCGCCAACTTGCAACGTCACTCCGACCATCACGTGCATGCGTGGAAACCGTATCCGGAGCTGCAGGCCCTGCCGGGGCCGCAGTTGCCGACCGGGTATGCCGGCTGCATCCTGCTGGCCGCCCTACCGCCCGTCTGGTTCGGGCTGATGCACCGGCGCCGGCCGGCCCCTGCGGGCGGCTGAGCCCTTGAAGGCCGGCGGCGGCTGGCTATGCTTCGCGCACCACCCACGCCAAGGAGACCGGGATGCTGTCGCAAGCCAAAGTCACCACCATGCTGCCCGTCGTGGACATGGAACGGGCCCGCACCTTCTACGAAGGGAAACTCGGTTTCCGCCCGGACGGCGGACCGCGCGTGGACGGCCGCTACGAATACCAGTGCGACGGCGCGACCATCGCGCTGATCCCGCGCGTGGGGGGTACCAAGGCCGAGCACACCGCCCTCAGCTTCGAAGTGCGGGACATTTCGCAACGAATCCGCGCCCTCGAAAAGGCTGGCGTGGTGTTCGAGGACTATGACCTGCCGGGCCTGAAGACGGTGGACCACGTGTGCGTGCTGGGCGCGGAGAAGGCCGCCTGGTTCCGGGACACCGAAGGCAATTTCCTGTGCCTGCATGAGGTCGGTTGACCTGCGGCAGATGCCGGGGTGCCTGTCGGCAACCCGGCCTACGGCCCATTCGGCAGGCCGGGTTGCCGAAGGCACCCCGGCATGCCGGTCACGGCTGCCAGCGATCGCCCGGCAACTCCGTGCGAGCTCAGCGGGCGCGGGCGGCCGCCCTGGCGAGGCGCATTTTCGTGTCCGCGCCCTGGAAAAACTGGTCGATCGAGATCAGCGCGGCAATGCACAGCGCCACCGCGGCGACCAGCGAGGGCAGGTCCAGGGCGTTGACCACGCCAAGGCCGGAGGGCGGCGTGACGCGGTTGGCCGACGTGCAGACGAATTCGGCGGCATTCATCCCGGTGTAGTGCATGGAACAGACCGCCACACCCATCAGCAGCGCGGCGCAGATCCGCGGCCCCAGGGTGCGGGTGTTGAAGGCCAGCCACAAGGCCGCCGTGGCCGCGACGACCGCAATGCATGCGGAGAGTCCGATCACCAGGAAATTCCATCGGATGAAGCCGGCGAAGCGCATGCCGAACATGCCCAGGTAGTGCATCACCACCACGCCCATGCCGAGCATGAAACCGGCTCCCAGCAGCGTGGGGAAGTGGTCGGGGCGCTTGGCGACCAGCAAGAGCGCGAGTGCGGTCGCCAGGATCGCGGCAACCAGGGAGACGATGGTCTCCAGCATCGAATAGCCGGTGGCCACGTCCAGCTTCAATGCCACCATGCCGATGAAGTGCATGGACCACACGCCGATGCCCCCGAGGGCGAGGCCGGCGGAGAGGGTGTTGATCAGGCTGATCCGGCCGTTTCCCTGGCGCATGCGGTTGGCTGCGGTCAGCGCCACGAAGGAGCCGAGGACGAGATCGCGAAGGAAAAGAAAACGTAGGAGAGCTGGTAGTTGGTGGTGACGACCGGGTTCATTCAAGCCTTTCGATGACTCGTGTTTCTAACAACTCGTTACGGTCAACGCTCTTTTGCTTAAGCAGTTTTCCTATGTTCTGTGAGTTTGTAGCACTACAAACGTCTGATTTGAGCGTCAAACGGCTCAGGCGCAGCCCGGCAGAGTCCAAAAGCCCACCGGTTATGATTTCCCCGCAACGACGCCGGCTCCGAGGCCGGCGTTCTCATTCGAATCAGTGCAAGGGCGAGGGGCGTGCGTCTCACATCGATCAAGCTTTCCGGGTTCAAGTCCTTCGCCGACCCCACCAACTTCCTGCTGCCCGGGCAACTGGTCGGCGTCGTGGGTCCCAACGGGTGCGGCAAGTCGAACATCATGGACGCCGTGCGCTGGGTGCTCGGCGAGTCCAAGGCCAGCGAGCTGCGCGGCGAGTCGATGCAGGACGTGATCTTCAACGGCACGACGACGCGCAAGCCCGCGTCGCGCTCGTCCGTCGAACTGATCTTCGACAACGCCGACCATCGTGCCGGCGGCCAATGGGCGCAGTTCGCCGAGATCGCGGTCAAGCGCGTGCTGACGCGTGACGGCACGTCCAGCTATTACATCAACAACCAGCCGGTGCGCCGCCGGGACGTGCAGGACGTGTTCCTCGGCACTGGCCTCGGGCCGCGTGCCTACGCGATCATCGGCCAGGGCACCATCAGCCGGATCATCGAGTCCAAGCCCGAGGAACTGCGCCTGTTCCTCGAGGAGGCCGCGGGCGTCTCCAAGTACAAGGAGCGCCGGCGCGAGACCGAGAACCGCCTGCACGACACGCGCGAGAACCTCACGCGCGTCGAGGACATCCTGCGCGAGCTGAACGCCAACCTGGAAAAGCTGGAGAAGCAGGCCGAGGTGGCGGCACGGTACAACGCGCTGCAGGCCGACGTGACGTTGAAGCAGCAGCAGCTGTGGTTCCTCAAGCGCACCGAGAGCGAAAACGACCAAGGGCGCATCAAGGCGGACGCCGACAAGGCCGTCAACGACCTGGAAGGCCGCGTCGCCGACCTGCGCCGCATCGAAAGCGAGCTGGAAACGATCCGCCAGGCGCATTACGCGGCGGGCGACCAGGTGAACCAGTCGCAAGGCCTGCTGTACGAGGCGAGCGCCGAAGTCGGCCGGCTGGAAGCCGAGATCCGCTTCGTGGTGGAAGGCCGCCAGCGGGTGGAGCAGCGGCTTGCGCAACTCAAGGAACAGACCGCGCAATGGGCGTCGCGCCGGCAGGACGCCGAGGCGGAGACCGAAAACCTGGCCGCCCAGACGCTGGACGCCGAGGAGCGCGCCATCACGCTGGCCGCGCAGGTCGAGGACCAGGGCCTGCAGCTGCCCGACCTCGAGGAGACGCTGCGGCAGGCGCAGTCCCGCTCCTCCGAGCAGCGCGGCGCCGTCGCCCAGGTGCAGCAACAGATCCAGGTGCTGGCCGCCGACCAGCGCAACATCGAGGAGCAGTCGCGCCAGTTGACCCAGCGCCGCGAGCGGCTGCTGGTCGACCGCAATGCCCTGTCCGCGCCCGACGAAGTGCGGCTGGCCAACCTGCGTTCGCAACTGGCGGCCGCGCAGGAAGCCGCCGAGACGGCCGACGCCCGCCTGCACGAACTGCAGGAGCAAGTGCCGCAGCTCGATGACGACCGCCGCGCGAAGCAGCAGGACGTCAATGCGCAAAGCGGCAAGCAGGCGGATTTGTCGGCCCGCATGGAGGCCTTGAAGGCGCTGCAGGAGAAAGTGCGCACCGACGGCAAGCTGCAGCCCTGGCTGGCCAAGCATGGCCTGGGCGGCCTGCAAGGCCTGTGGAGCCGCATCCACGTCGAACAGGGTTGGGAGAGCGCACTGGAAGCCGCGCTGCGCGAGCGCCTCAATTCACTCGAGGTGTCGCGGCTGGACATGGTGCGGGCCTTCGGCAGCGACGCGCCGCCCGCCAAGCTGGCGTTCTACAGCCCGCCCGCCGCCGGTGCCCCGGAAGCCGCCGGTGCACTGCCGCGGCTGGCCGACCTGCTGCGGTTGAACGACGCTGGCCAGAAGGCGTTGCTGGCCGACTGGCTGCACGGCTGCTACACGGCGCCCACGCTCGAAGAAGCGCTGGCTGCGCGCGACAAGCTCAAGCCTGGCGAGGCGATCTTCGTCAAGTCGGGCCATGCCGTGACCGCGCACAGCGTGAGCTTCTACGCGCAGGACTCCGAACAGGCCGGCCTGCTGGCGCGCCAGCAGGAGATCGAAAACCTGGAAAAGCAGCTGCGTGCCCAGGGCCTGATTTCGGAAGAGGCGCGAGGCGCACTGGTGCGCGCCGAGGCGGCCTACACCGACGCTTCGCAGCGCCTGACGACGGCGCGGCGCGAAGGCGCGGAGACGCAAAGCCGCGCCCACGAGCTGCAGGTCGAGACCTTGCGGCTGACGCAGCTGGCCGAGCAGACCCGCGCGCGCAGCGAGCAGATCGCCGGCGACATGGCTGAAGTCGACGCCCTGCTGGAGGATCTGCAGGAGCGCCGCGTCGCCGCCGAGGGCCGCTTCGAGGAGCTGGACATGCAGCTGGCGGACAGCCAGGAGCGGCATGCGCAGCTGGACGAGCGCGTCATCGAGACCGAGCGCAAGCTGGCAGAAGCGCGCGAGCAGCACCGCAGCCTGGAACGCCAGGCGCAGGAGGCGCAATTCGCGCAACGCGCCTTGCAGTCGCGGCGCGGTGAATTGCAGCGGGCCATCGAAACGGCGACGCAGCAGGCTGCTTCGATCGCCGACGAGGAGGAGCGCGCCCGTGCCGAACTGGTTCGCCTCACCGACGCGGCGGCGCAGGCCGGCCTGCAGTCCGCGTTGCAACTGAAGATGGAACGCGAGCAGGCGCTGGGCGCCAAGCGCAGCGAGTACGACGACCTCACCACGAAGCTGCGTGCCAGTGACGAGCGGCGGCTGCAGCTGGAGCGCGAGCTCGACCCGCTGCGCCAGCGGATCACCGAACTCCAGCTCAAGGAACAGGCCGCGCGCCTGGGCCTGGAGCAGTACACGCAACTCCTAGCGGACGCGCACGCGGATCTCGATGTCGTCGCCAAATCGATCGAGGCCGGCAATGTCCGCCTGGCCGGCCTGGCCGGCGAGATCGACCGGCTGCAGCGCGAGGTGGCCGCCCTGGGCGCCGTGAACCTGGCCGCGCTGGAAGAACTGAGCACCGCGCGCGAGCGCAAGTCGTTCCTCGACGCGCAGACCAAGGACCTGACCGAGGCGATGACGACGCTCGAAGATGCGATCAAGAAGATCGACGCGGAAACACGCGACCTCCTGGGCAGCACCTTCCAGACCGTCAACGAGCATTTCGGCCGCATGTTCCCCGAGCTGTTCGGTGGCGGCAATGCGCGGCTGGTGATGACGGGCGAGGAGATCCTGGACTCCGGCGTGCAGGTGATGGCGCAGCCGCCCGGCAAGAAGAACCAGACCATCCATCTGCTGTCCGGCGGCGAGAAGGCGCTCACGGCCATCGCGCTGGTGTTCGCCATCTTCCAGCTGAACCCCGCGCCCTTCTGCCTGCTGGACGAGGTGGACGCGCCGCTGGACGACGCCAACACCGAGCGCTACGCCAAGCTGGTGCGCAGCATGAGCAAGGAAACGCAGTTCCTGTTCATCAGCCACAACAAGATCGCGATGGAGATGGCCGAGCAGCTGATCGGCGTGACGATGCAGGAGCAGGGCGTCTCGCGCATCGTGGCGGTGGACATGGAGGCCGCGGTCTCGATGGCGGAAACATGATGTCCGCGCAGCGCGGTTCTCACCCTCTGCCGCTGGGACAGGGCCGGTGATGTCCGGCTTCACCATCGGCCTGGCCATCATCGGCGGGCTGGTCCTGGCCTTCATCGTGGCCTGGAACGCCTGGACGACGCGGCGCAATACGCCGCGGCAGCCGGACGTGGTGACCACCGTTCTGGCCACGGTGCCCATGGAGGATGAACGCACGGAGCCCGCGTTCAGCGACGACATGGCGCTGGCGCCGCCCCCGGTCGAGCGCAGGCCCGGGCTGGATGCCCTGATCGACGTGCTCGCGCCCATCGTGGTGGACCAGCCGGTGCCCGGCGAGATCGCGCTGGGGGCCTTGCCGCCAACGCGCCGCGCGGGCAGCAAGTCCTTCGCCATCGAGGGACGCAACCACGCCACCCAGGAGTGGGAGACGCCGCGGCCCGGCCAGCGCTACACCGCGTTCCAGGCCGGCGTGCAGCTTGCCAACCGCAATGGAGCGCTGAACGACATCGAGTTCTCCGAGTTCGTGATGAAGGCGCAGGCGTTTGCCGACACCGTCAACGGTTCCCCGGACTTTCCGGAGATGCGCGACGAGGTGGCGCGTGCGCGCGAACTCGACCAGTTCGCCGGCACGCACGACGCCCAGCTGGGCTTCACGCTGAGGGCGCGCAACGCCGCGTGGAGCCCGGGCTACGTGCAGCAGAACGCGGCGCGGCTGGGCTTCGTGGCCGGCGCCATCCCGGGCCGGATGGTGCTGCCCGCCAACGTGGCCGGCAGCCCGCCGATCCTGGGCCTGGCTTTCTCCACGCAGGCGGCGATGGCCGACGATCCCGCGCACTCGGCGATCCGCGAGTTGACGCTGAGCCTCGACGTGCCGCAGGTGCCGCGCACGGAACAGCCGTTCGTGCGCATGCGCGACGCTGCCATCGCCCTTGCCGCTTCCATGGACGGCCTGATCACCGACGACGACGGCCGCGTCATCCCGGTGGAGGCGCTCGACGCGATCGGCGCCGACCTCGAGAAGCTCTACGACACGCTCGACGCGCGGGATCTCTCGGCCGGCTCGGCCCAGGCGCGCCGGCTCTTTTCCTGATCGTCATGACGGTTCCCGCGCGCATCCAGGAACGCGCCGACGCCCTGCGCGAACTGCTGCACCACCACGCCCACCAGTACTACGTGCTCGACGCGCCGGAGCTTCCGGACGCCGAATACGACAAGCTGTTCTGCGAGCTGCAGGCGCTGGAAGAACAGCACCCCGAATTGCTGACCCCCGACTCGCCGACCCAACGCGTGGGCGGCCGGGTGCTGGAGGGTTTCGCCAAGGTGCGGCACCGGGTGCCCATGCTGTCCATCCGCACCGAGACCGACATCGAGCCCAGCGGCGCCCGCAACTTCGACGCGCGCGTGCGGCGCGAGCTCGGGTTGAAGGAAGGCGATGCGCCGGTCGAGTACGTCGCCGAGCTCAAGTTCGACGGCCTGGCGCTCAGCCTGCGCTATGAAGGCGGCGTGCTGGTGCAGGCCGCCACGCGCGGCGATGGCGAGGTCGGCGAGGAGGTCACGCAGAACATCCGCACGGTGGGACAAATCCCGCTGCGACTGCGTGATGCGCCCGCGGTGCTGGAGGTGCGCGGTGAGGTGTTCATGCGCCGTGACGACTTCGAACGCCTGAACGAACTGCAACGCGAGAAGATCGCCAAGGGCGCGAAGAACGAGAAGACTTTCGTCAATCCCCGCAATGCGGCCGCCGGCGCGGTGCGCCAGCTCGACCCCGGCATCGCGCGGCAGCGTCCCCTGAGTTTCTTCGCCTATGGCTGGGGCGAGATCGTGGATGGCCCCGCCTTCGAGACCCATCACGAGGTGCTGATGGCGTTGAAGGCCTGGGGTTTTCCGGTGGCCGAACGCATTGCCGTGGCGCGCGGGGCCGACGACCTGGTCGCGTACCACCAGGCGGTGGGCCGCGAGCGCGACGCCTTGCCCTACGACATCGATGGCGTCGTCTACAAGGTGAACAGCCTGGCGCTGCAAAAGCGGCTGGGCTTCGTCACGCGCGAGCCGCGCTGGGCTGTGGCACACAAGTATCCGGCGCAGGAACAGCTCACCACCGTCGAGTCCATCGACGTGTATGTCGGCCGAACCGGCAAGCTCACCCCGGTGGCCAGGTTGCAGCCGGTCTTCGTTGGCGGCGTCACGGTCACCAATGCCACCTTGCACAACGAAGACGAAGCGCGGCGCAAGGACGTGCGCGTCGGCGACACCGTGATCGTGCGGCGGGCGGGCGACGTGATTCCCGAAGTGGTTGCGGTCGTTCCCGACAAGCGCCCGCCCGGCTCGCAGGTGTTCACCATGCCGCGCATCTGTCCGGTCTGCGGCTCCGCAGCCGTGCGCGAGGAAGGCGAGGCGGATTACCGCTGCACGGGCGGCCTGTTCTGCAGCGCGCAGCGCAAGCACGCCATCCTGCATTTCGCGCAGCGCCGGGCCCTGGACATCGAGGGGCTGGGGGAAAAGCTGGTCGACCAGATGGTGGAGGCGGGCGTCATCCGCACGCTGCCGGATCTCTACCGCCTCGGCCTGGCGAACCTGGTGGCGCTGGAGCGGATGGGTGAAAAGTCCGCGCAGAACGTGCTGGCGGCACTGGGGAAATCCAAGCGGACCACCTTGCCGCGCTTCCTCTACGGCCTCGGCATCCGCCACGTGGGCGAATCCACTGCCCGCGACCTGGCGCGGCATTTCGGAAACCTGGACGCGATCATGGAGGCCAGCGTCGAGCGCTTGCTGGAGGTCCCGGACGTGGGCCCCATCGTGGCCGAGAGCGTGCACGCCTTTTTCCAGCAGCCGCACAACCGGGAGGTGATCGAGCAGCTGCGCGTGCCCAACGGTGTGCAGTGGGAGGAGGGCATGCCTGCGGTGCAGGCGCCCAAGCCCCTGGCCGGCAGGACGGTGGTGCTCACCGGCACCTTGCCGACCCTGTCGCGCGAGGAAGCCAAGGAAATGCTCGAGGCGGCCGGGGCGAAGGTGGCCGGATCGGTCAGCAAGAAGACCGACTACGTCGTCGCCGGCGCGGAGGCGGGCAGCAAGCTGGACAAGGCGCGGGAGCTGGGGGTGACAGTGCTGGACGAGGAAGGGTTGCGGGGATTGTTGGCGGGTTAACCGCGCACCTCCGGCCGCTTCCAGAGCCAGACCAGGATCAGCGCCATGCAGGTGATGATGGCCCACACGGCGGGCATCCACTGCGCGGGCGTGATGTACAGCATCATGCAGGTGCTGCCCGCCATCATCACGCTGGTGATCCACTTGGCGCGTCGCGGCACCAGGCCGGCCTCGTACCAGTCGCGCAGCAAGTGCCCGAAGCGCGGGTGGTTCAGCAGCCAGCTGTGAAGCCGCGGTGAGCTGCGCGAGGCGCACCAGGCGGCCACGACCAGGAAGGGAACGGTCGGCATGACGGGAAGGAACAACCCGATCACGCCCAGCACCACGAAGATGCCGGCCAGCGTCATCAGGAACCAGCGGGCGGGCGCGGAGAGGGTGCTTCCCAGGGCTTCGGTTTGCATGCCGCCAAGATAACAGCTACCCGGCCGGCGCGGCGCTATGCTTGAGCCAATGGCTGTACGACAAATTCTCAAAATGGGCGACGAGCGACTGCTACGCGTGGCTGAACCGGTGCGCGCGTTCGGCACGCCTGAGCTGCGCGCGCTGATCGCCGACATGGAAGACACCATGAAGGCGGCCCAGGGCGCCGGCCTGGCCGCGCCGCAGATCGGCGTGGACCTCCAGCTGGTGATCTTCGGCACGGACGAGACCAACGCCCGCTATCCGGATGCGCCGCCGGTGCCGCGCACCGTGCTGCTCAACCCCGTGATCACGCCGCTCGGCAGCGAGGAAGAAGAAGGCTGGGAAGGCTGCCTGTCGGTGCCGGGCCTGCGCGCCGTGGTGCCGCGCTGGCGCCGGATCCGCTACAGCGGCTTCGATCCGGACGGCAAGCGCATCGACCGCGAGGCGGAAGGCTTCCATGCGCGGGTGGTGCAGCACGAATGCGACCACCTTGTGGGCAAGTTGTATCCGATGCGCGTGCGGGACTTCACGAAGTTCGGCTTCACCGAAGTGCTTTTCCCGGGACTCGACGCGCAGCAGGACGACTGACGCGGTTGCGGGGCGCCAAAAGAAATGCCGTTCCCCCGCCGGATTGCTGTCACCATGGGCTTCCATGGCCCCCATGGGCGAGGAGCCGAGATCAATCCCTATATCTGGTGCGCCGTCGGCGCTTTCGTCGGCGGCATGGCCGGCCTGTTCATCGGCAGCAAGACCAGGACCACACGCATCGAGGAAGTGCTCGTGGGCGTGTTCGGCGCCTTCATCGGCGGTGAATTCGTGACCGCCATGCTGAACTCGGGCAAGGCGCAAGCCGAGTTCACCGGGCTCGGCCTGTTCAACGCCGTGGCCGGCGCGGTCGCCCTGGTGGTGCTGCTGACGTTCATGCGCCGCGCCGTCGGGCCGCTCAAGTCAGGCAAGAAGCCGCCGCACCGCGTCCGTTGAGCCGCCAGCCCGCCCCTGCTACGAGGCTATCGCCTCCAGCAGTTCCGTTTCGATCTGGAGCTGCCGCTTGTTCTGCTGCAGCTCCGGCCCGTCGATGAGGAAGATGTCCTCCACCCGTTCGCCGAGCGTCGTCACCTTGGCCAGCTGCAGGTTCAGCTTGTGGTTGGCGAGCACGCGCGCGATCGAATAGAGCAGGCCGACGCGGTCGCTGGCCGAGACCGAAAGCAGCCAGCGCTGCGCCTTCTCGTCCGGCCGCAAGTCCACCCGCGGCGGGATCGGAAAGCTCTTGACCCGGCGCGACACGCGACCACGGCTCGGCGGCGGCAACGGGCCCGCGGCGGCGATGGTGGCGGCCAGTTCCGACTCGGCCATCGAGCACAGCTCGCGGTAGTGGTCCGGCATCATGGCCGTCACCACCTGGAAGGTGTCCAGGGCGTAGCCATTGGTGGCGGTGTGGATCTTGGCATCGAGGATGCTGAAGCCGGCCTGGTCGAAAAAGCCGCAGATGCGCGCGAAGAGGTCCGGCTGGTCCGGCGTGTACACCACCAGTTGCAGGCCTTCGCCCACCGGCGACAGCCGCGCGCGCACGATCACCTTGGCGCTGCCGACGTGGCGTGACAGGTGCCGGGTGTGCCAGGCGATGTCGTTGGCATCGTGGCGCATGAAGTAACCGACGTCCAGGGTGTCCCACAACTTCTTGTGCGCCTCGAACGGCAGGGCGAACAGCTGCAGCTGCACCAGCGCCTCGCGCTTGCGCGCCTCGATGTCCGCATTGGGGTCGGGCGAGCCGCCGCCCAGCGCGCGCAGCGTATAGCGGTACAGGTCTTCCAGCAACTTGCCCTTCCAGGCGTTCCACACCTTCGGGCTGGTGCCGCGGATGTCGGCCACCGTCAGCAGGTACAGCGCGGTGAGGTATCGCTCGTTGCCCACCCGCGCCGCGAACGCCTGGATGACCTTGGGCTCGCCGAGGTCCTCCTTCTGCGCCACCCGGCTCATGGCGAGATGCTCGCGCACCAGGAACTCGATCAGCTTGCAGTCATCGTCGTCGATGGCGTGCTGGCGGCAGAAGCGCCGGACTTCGCGCGCGCCCAGGTCGGAGTGGTCGCCGCCGCGGCCCTTGGCGATGTCGTGGAACAGTGCGGCGGTGTACAGGATGAAGGGCTTGTCCCATCCCGCCGCGAGCTGCGAGCAGAACGGGTATTCGTGCGCGTGTTCGGCGATGAAGAAGCGTCGCACGTTGCGCAGCACCATCAGGATGTGCTGGTCTACCGTGTAGACGTGGAACAGGTCGTGCTGCATCTGGCCGACGATGCGGCGGAACACCCACAGGTAGCGTCCGAGGATGGAAGTCTGGTTCATCAGCCGCAGCGCGTGCGTGATGCCGCGCGGCTGCATCAGCATCGCGCGGAAGGTCTTGTGGTTTTCGGGATCGTTGCGAAAGTTTGCGTCCATCACCTTGCGGGCGTTGTACAGCGCGCGCAGCGTGCGCGCCGACAGGCCCTTGATGCCCGGCGTGGACTGGTACAGGAGGAAGGTTTCCAGGATCGCCTGCGGCTGCTTGATGTACAGGTCGTCGCTGGCGACCTCGATCATCCCGGCCTTCTCGAAGAAGCGTTCGTTGACCGGCCGGGCCTCGGACGACGCGGGATTCAGCCGCTCCTCGATGTTCAGCAGCAGGATCTGGTTCAACTGGGCCACCGCCTTGGCGGCCCAGTAGTAGCGCTTCATCAGCCGCTCGCTGGCGCGCGCCACGAGCCGGCCGTCGGTGCGCATGGTGGCGCTGTAGCCGAAGGATTCGGCCACCGCGTTCTGCAGGTCGAACACCAGCCGGTCTTCGCGGCGGCCGGCCACGACGTGCAAGCGGGCGCGGATCATCGACAGCAGCGCCTCGTTGCGCTTGATCTGGCGGGCTTCGAAGGCGGTGGCCAAGCCGTTGCGGGCCAGTTCGTCCCAGCTGCGGCCGAAGCCGGCCGCATTGGCCACCCACAGGATCACCTGCAGGTCGCGCAGGCCGCCGGGCGACTCCTTGCAGTTCGGCTCTAGCGCGTAGGGTGTGTTCTCGAACTTGTTGTGCCGCTGGCGCATCTCCAGCGTCTTGGCGACGAAGAAGGCGCGCGGCTCCATCTGCGCGCGAAAACGGGCCTGGAAGGAGGTGAAGAGCTTGCGCGAGCCGGTGACCAGGCGCGCCTCGAGCAGCGAGGTCTGCACCGTCACGTCGCTGGCGGCATGCGCCAGGCATTCTTCCAGCGTGCGGACACTGGAGCCGATTTCCAGCCCGGTGTCCCAGCAGCTGCCGATGAAGTTTTCCACCCGTTGCTGCAGGGATGTGTCGGCATCGCAGTGAATGCCGTCCGGCATCAGCAGCAGGACGTCGACGTCGGAATGGGGAAACAGCTCGCCACGCCCGAACCCGCCGACGGCCACGAGCGCGACGCCCGCCGGCAGGCCGGCGCGGACCCAGAGCTGCTTGAGCGTGTCGTCGGCGTGCTGGGCCAGCGCCTGCAGGAGGCTCTTGATGCTGCGGGTGGAGCCGCCTTCGGCCTGGAGCTCGGCCAGCAAGGCGGCCTTGCGCGCCTTGGAGGCGTCGCGGACCGCAGCGAGGTCCGTCATCCCTTCACGAAGGCCGGCGGCGGCGGGCTGCCGGCGGACAGGGTGAGGACCTCGTAGCCGGTCTCGGTGACCAGCACCGTGTGCTCCCACTGGGCCGACAGGGAATGGTCCTTGGTGACGATGGTCCAGCCGTCGCTGCCGAATTCCTTCACGTCGCGCCGGCCGGCGTTGATCATCGGCTCGATGGTGAACGTCATGCCGGGAACCAGTTCCTCCAGCGTGCCGGGCTTGCCGTAGTGCAGCACCTGCGGCTCTTCGTGGAAGTTGCGGCCGATGCCGTGGCCGCAGAATTCGCGCACCACGGTGAAGCCGTTGCTTTCGGCGAACTTCTGGATGGCCCAGCCGACGTCGCCGAGCCGGATGCCCGGCTTGACCTGCACGATGCCGTGCCACATGGCTTCGAAGGTGATCCCGACCAGCCGTTTCGCGGCGATGGACGACTCGCCCACCAGGAACATGCGGCTGGTGTCGCCATACCAGCCGTCCTTGATGACCGTGACGTCGACGTTGACGATGTCGCCCTTCTTCAGCGGCTTGTCGTTGGGAATGCCGTGGCAGACCACGTTGTTCACGGATGTGCACAGCGAGGCCGGGTAGGGCGGGTAGCCGGCCGGCTGGTAGCCCAGCGTGGCAGACAGCGTGCCCTGCTTCTTCATCACCTCGGCGGCGATGCGGTCGATCTCCCGGGTGGTGATGCCCGGCTTGATGAAGGGCGTCAGTTGGTCCAGCACCTCCGCCGCGAGGCGGCCCGCGGTGCGCATGCCCTGGACGCCTGCTTCGTCCTTGATCGTGATCGTCATGGGCGGGATTATCCCAGAGCGTGAAAGAACCCACAGGTAGAATCCCGAGTCCAGCTCGGCCCCAGTCAGCGGCCGGCGGGCCCCACCCCAGACAGGTTTCAGACAGTGTCCCTGCACATCACCGAGTTCGAGGGCGGCAAGGCCCTCAGCGACTTCCGGATCCAGCAACTCCTGCCGCGCCTGAAGGCGGTGCACCCCAAGATCGGCGGCCTCGCGGCACGGTACGTCCACCTCGTGGCGGCCGACCACGCCCCGGACGCCCGGGAAAGGGAACGGCTGGCCTCGTTGCTGACCTATGGGGAACCGCTCGACGACGCCGGCCAGGGCCCGCTGCTGATCGTCACTCCCCGTCTCGGCACGGTGTCGCCGTGGGCGTCCAAGGCCACCGACATCGCGCACAACTGCGGGTTGGCCATCCGCCGCATCGAGCGCGTGGTCGAGTACCGCGTGCAGATGGCATCGGGCTGGCTGTCGAAAGCCACGCTCGAGCAGGAACAGCTGGCGGCCATCGGCGGGTTGCTGCACGACCGCATGACGGAAAGCGTGGTGAGCCACCGCTCGGAGGCCGCGCGCCTGTTCTCCGAGCTCGAAGCCGCGCCCATGGAGCACGTGGACGTGCTCGGCGGCGGCCGGGCTGCGCTGGCAGACGCCAACCGCCGCTTCGGCCTGGCGCTGGCGGACGACGAGATGGACTACCTGGTCCAGGCGTTCACCGGCTTGCGGCGCAATCCCACCGACGTCGAGCTGATGATGTTCGCGCAGGCCAACAGCGAGCATTGCCGCCACAAGATCTTCAACGCCTCCTTCACCATCGACGGTGCGCCGCAGGACAAGAGCCTGTTCGGCATGATCCGCCACACGCACCAGGCGCATCCGGAGCACACCGTCATCGCCTATTCCGACAATGCGGCCGTGATGGAAGGGCATGCGATCGAACGCTTCATGCCCGGAGCCGGCGACGTGTACCGCAAGGAAGCGGCGACCCACCACGTGCTGATGAAGGTGGAGACGCACAACCACCCCACCGCGATCTCCCCGTTCCCCGGCGCGTCCACCGGCGCGGGCGGCGAGATCCGCGACGAAGGCGCCACCGGCCGCGGCTCCCGGCCCAAGGCAGGGCTGACCGGCTTCACGGTCTCCAGGCTCTGGGATGGCAAGTTCGGCAAGCCCGAACACATCGCCTCGCCGCTGCAGATCATGACCGAGGGACCCCTCGGCGGCGCCGCCTTCAACAACGAATTCGGCCGGCCCAACCTGCTGGGTTATTTCCGCGAATACGAGCAGGAAGTGGCGGGCGTGGCCCGCGGCTACCACAAGCCCATCATGATCGCGGGCGGCCTGGGCTCCATCGACGCCGGCCTGACGCAGAAGATTGCCTTTCCGCCGGGCACGCTGCTGGTGCAGCTGGGCGGGCCCGGCATGCGCATCGGCATGGGCGGCGGCGCGGCCTCGTCGATGGCGACCGGCACCAATGCGGCGGAACTGGACTTCGATTCGGTGCAGCGCGGCAATCCCGAGATCGAGCGGCGGGCGCAGGAAGTCATCAACCAGTGCTGGGCGCTGCGTGACCGCAATCCGATCCTGGCGATCCACGATGTCGGCGCCGGCGGCCTGTCGAATGCCTTCCCCGAGCTGACCAACGACGCCGGCCGCGGGGCGCGCTTCGACCTGCGCAAGGTGCCGCTGGAGGAGTCGGGCCTGGCGCCCCGGGAGATCTGGTCCAACGAGAGCCAGGAACGCTACGTCATGGCGATCGCGCCCGAGTCGCTGGAGCAGTTCCGCGGCTTCTGCGAGCGCGAGCGCTGCCCGTTCGCGGTGGTGGGCGTGGCGACGGCGGAGCGGCAACTGGTGGTCTCCGACGAAGGCGCCGACACGCCGGTCGACATGCCGCTCGACGTGCTGCTCGGCAAGCCGCCGAAGATGCATCGCGACGTGACGCGCGTGGCGCGTGCAACCACGGCGCTGGACCTCGGCGGCGTGTCGCTGCAGGACGCGGTGATCCAGGTGTTGTCGAACCCTACCGTCGCCTCCAAGCGCTTCCTGGTGACGATCGGGGACCGCACCGTCGGCGGCCTCACGCATCGCGACCAGATGGTGGGTCCGTGGCAGGTGCCGGTGGCCGATTGCGCCGTCACGCTGGCGGACTACCAGGGCTTCGCCGGCGAGGCCATGAGCATGGGCGAGCGCACGCCGCTGGCGTCCGTGAACGCGCCCGCCTCGGGCCGCATGGCGGTGGCCGAGGCCATCACCAACCTGCTGGCCGCGCCGATCGAATTGAAGCGCATCAAGCTGTCGGCCAACTGGATGGCCGCTTGCGGCGAACCGGGCGAGGATGCGGCGCTGTACGACACGGTGCGCGCCGTCGGCATGGAGCTGTGTCCGCAGTTGGGCGTCTCCATCCCGGTCGGCAAGGACAGCCTGTCCATGCGCACCCAGTGGAGCGACGGCGGCGCGACGACGAAGGTCACCTCGCCCGTGAGCCTGATCGTCACCGCCTTCGCGAGCCTGGCCGACGTGCGCGGCACCTTGACGCCGCAATTGCAGGCGACCGAAGACACCACGCTGGTGCTGGTGGACCTGGGGCGTGGACGCAATCGCATGGGCGGCAGCATCCTGGCGCAGGTGCTGGGGCAGCCGGGCGGCGAGGTGCCGGACCTCGACGAGCCGCAGGACCTGGTGCGGCTGGTAGAGGCCGTCAATGCATTGCGCCAGCAGGGCCGCATCCTGGCGTACCACGACCGCAGCGACGGCGGCCTGGTCGCGGCGGCCTGCGAGATGGCCTTCGCGGGGCATGTCGGCGTGGCGCTCAACATCGACCTGCTGGTGACCGAGGGCGACGGCATCAGCGACAGCCGTGCCGACCATGGCGACGCCAAGAACTGGGCGTCGCAGGTCAGTGCGCGGCGCGAGGAGCTGACGCTCAAGGCCCTGTTCAACGAGGAACTGGGCGTGCTGCTGCAGGTGCGCACCGCCGAACGCAACGAGGTGATGCAGGTGTTGCGCGCGCATGGCCTGTCCAGGCACAGCCACTTCGTCGGCAAGACGCGTCCAGCGGGGGACGCGATCGAGGTCGGCAAGGGCGAGGTGCAGGTCTGGCGCGACACCAAGGTGGTGTTCGGCGCGAAGTTGCGGGACCTGCAGCAGGTGTGGGACAGCGTGAGCTGGAAGATCTGCGCGCAGCGCGACAACCCGGATTGCGCGGATGGTGAGCATGCGGGGGTGGGGGATCCCGGCGACCCCGGCCTGCACGTCTACTTGCCGGGAGCGCCCCCACCCCAACCCTCCCCCGGAGGGGGAGGGAGCAAGTCCGATTCACTCCCTCCCCCCTTGGGGGAGGGTTGGGGTGGGGGCGCTCGCAGCGCCGCACTTTCTTTTGCGAAACCCCGTGTCGCCATCCTCCGCGAGCAAGGCGTCAACTCGCACGTCGAGATGGCCTATGCCTTCACCGAAGCCGGCTTCGAAGCGGTCGACGTGCACATGACCGACCTGCAGTCACGCCGGCACAGCCTGGCGGATTTCCAGGGCATCGTCGCGTGCGGCGGTTTCAGCTACGGTGACACGCTCGGCGCCGGCATCGGCTGGGCCCGCAGCGTCACCTTCAACCCGGTGCTCTCGCAGCAGTTCCAGGCTTTCTTCGCCCGGCAGGACACCTTCGGCCTCGGCGTGTGCAACGGCTGCCAGATGTTCGCCGAGCTGGCCGACATCATCCCCGGCGCGCAAGCCTGGCCGCGCTTCACCACCAACCGCAGCGAACGCTTCGAGGCGCGGCTGGCCATGGTGGAGGTGCTCGCGTCGCCCAGCCTGTTCTTCCAGGGCATGGCTGGCTCGCGCCTGCCCATCGCGGTGGCGCACGGCGAGGGCTACCCCGACTTCGCGCAGCGCGGCGATGCGTCCCGGGTGCTGGCGGCGATGCGCTTCGTGGACAACCATGGCCAGCCCACCGAGCGCTACCCTGCCAATCCGAACGGCGGCGCCAATGGCCTGACCGCGGTGACCACGCCCGATGGACGCTTCACGGCGTTGATGCCGCACCCCGAGCGCGTGTTCCGCAACATCCAGATGTCGTGGACCTCCGGCGATCCTTCGGCGCACAGCCCGTGGATGCAGATCTGGCACAACGCCAGGAAATGGGTGGGGTGAAATGAGCACACAGCACCAGCCGCAACGCGAACCCGATCCGCACGGCGCCGCGGTTCGCCGCTTTCGCGACCCCGCCTACCAACCGATGGCCGCGGACCTGGCGGGCGTGCGGCGCGAGATCGACCGGATCGACGAAGCGATCGTGCGGCTGCTGGCGGAGCGTGCGATGTACGTGAAGGACGCCGCGCGTTTCAAGCGCGACGCTTTCCAGGTGAGCGCGCCTGCGCGCCAGGAGCAGGTGTTCGCCAGGGTGCGGGAGCTCGCGCAGCGGCACAACCCGGCATTCAACGGTGGCTTCGACGGCCTGGCGCAAGTCGTGGACGCCGCTTACCGGGCCCTCGTGGCCGGGTATATTGCATGCGAGCAAAACTATTTTGGCGCGACGGAGCCCGTCGCGCCGCCAGACAAGGACATCCCGCAGTGAACCAGCGCCGCCGACTTCTCTCCGTACTGGCCGTATTGCCCGTGGCCCTCGCCACGGGCAGCGCCTTCGCGCAAGCCGACTACCCGAACAAGCCGATCCGGCTGCTGGTGCCGTTCGGCGCCGGATCGACGCCGGACGTGTTCGCCCGCACGCTCACCGAGCTCGCGGGCAAGACGCTGGGCCAGTCCATCGTCATCGAAAACCGCGCCGGCGCCGGCGGCAACCTCGCCACCAACCTGGTGGCCAAGGCCGCGCCCGACGGCTACACGATAGGCGTGTCGATCACCGGCCCCCTGGTGAACAACACGATGATCTACGACAACCTGCCGTACGACCCGTTCAAGGACATCCAGCCCATCACCTTCGGCGTGCACCAGGGCAACGTGCTGGCCGTGAGCAGCTCGCTCGGCGTCAACAACATGCGCGAGCTGATGGCGCTGCTGCGCGCCAACCCGGGCAAGTACAACTATGCATCGGTGGGCGTCGGCACGCTGTCGCAGTTGAGCATGGAAGCGATCAAGGCGCTCACCGACAGCTTCGTCGTGCAGGTGCCGTATGCGTCGTCACCGGCCGCCGTCATGAGCGTGCTGCAGGGCGACACGCACATGGTGAGCCTGGCGCCGCTGGCCGTCATGCCGCAGGTGCAGGCCGGCAAGATGAAGGTGCTTGCCGTGTCCACTGCCAGGCGGCTGCCGCAGCTGCCCGACGTCCCCACCTTCCGCGAGTCCGGCGTGGCGCTGGACGGCAGCGCGTGGATCGGCGTGATCGGTCCGGCCGGGATGCCGCCCGCGGTGGTCCAGAAACTGAACCAGGCCTTCGCGGGCGCGATGCGCGACCCGGCCGTCGTCGCCAAGCTGCGCAGCCAGTACATGGAGCCGGAGCCGGGCACGCCCGAGCAGTTCGCCGCCTACATGCGCGGCGAACGCGACAAGTGGGGCCCGGTGATCAAGCGGGCCGGCATCAAGTCGGAATAAGCGCGCTGGCCAGGAGCCTGGGCGGCCCAGACTCCTAAGCCGCCCGTCCCGGGGGCGCCACCGCAGCACCTTCGATCCGGTGCCGCCGCAGGGCCTCCGCAACGAAGCCCGAGGCCTTCATCTCCTCGATGTAGGCGCTCAGCCAGGCTTGCGCCGCGGTGCGGCCCTTGGGCACCCCCATGGCCTGGTTGATCACCATGAAGCGTCCCGGCAGCAGCCGGACGCCGCCCACCCGCCGCGCATCCATCTCCAGTTGCTGCTTCACGCCTGCGGCGACGTCCAGGTTCTGCGCCAGGAAATCGTCGACCACCTGCGGCGAAGTCGGCACCCGGACCAGCGACGCGTTCTTCACTTCCCGGGTGAGATACAGGTCGTACGCGCTGCCGCGGCCCACCGCGATGCGGGTGCCGGCGCGATCGACTTCCTCGTTGCGCTGCAGGGCCGAACCGTTGCGAACCAGGTACGCGCCTTCGATCACGACATACGGCGCGGTGTACTCCATGTCGGCCGCGCGCACCGGGTCGATCGCGACGAAGGCCAGGTCCACCTGCCGCGCCTTGATGGCCTCGACCGTGTTGCCGGCGGACGTGAAGGTCACCAGTTCGACCGGCAGGCCGAGACGGCGGGCCGCCTGGCGCGCCAGGTCGACGGAAACGCCGCGCGGCTGCCCGTCGTCGCCGCGCGCCGCAAGGATCGGGTTGCCGTAATTGATGGCGGCGCGCAGCTTGCCGGTGGAGCCGAGCTCCGACACGGCGGCAGCGGGCGGTGCGGCAGGGCCCGTGGCACAACCAGCCAGGGCCGCTGCGGTGGCGGCGCAAAAGAGGCGGCGGGTCGGCATCAGAAGTCGTACTTCTGGCCGGGTTCCGGAACCAGCACGCGCACGGGCGACGACGTGCCCATGGCGCCGATGAATTCCGCCGGCGTGCCGCGCAACTGCGGCGTGGTGCCGTAGTGGATCGGGATCGCGTACTTCGGGCGGATCATCTCGCGCACCGCCATCGCGGCGTCCTGCGGGCTCATGACGAAGTGGTTGCCGATCGGCAGCAGCACCAGGTCGGGCCGGTACATGTCGCCGATCAGGCGCATGTCGCCGAACACGCCGGTATCGCCCATGTGCCAGACCTTGAAGCCGTTCTCCATCTCGATGATGAAGCCCACCGGTTCGCCGGCGGGCAGCACGATGTCCTTGCCGGCGGCGTCCTTGAATGCCAGCTCGGAAGAGTGTTCGGCGCGGACCGCGGTGATCTTCGGTCCGCTCGGACCCCAGGGCATGATGGTGCCGCCCTTGCCGAAGCGCGGCGCCAGTTCCGCCGGCAGGATGCCGTACGTGGCGAGCGTCTGGTTCATCCCGGCCGGCCCGTAGACCGGCGCGTTGTGCATTTTCGCCAGGGCAGGCGCGTCGGCGAAGTGGTCGAAGTGCGCATGCGTCACCAGGATCGCGTCCAGCTTGCCCAGCGCGGACAACTGCTTCCAGTTGGCGGGCGTCTTGGGGTTGCTGGTGAGCCAGGGGTCGATCATGATCACCTTGCCGCCGGGCGTGGTGATGCGCACGCTGGCCTGCCCGAGCCACAGCACTTCCGTCTTGCCCGCCGCGATGGGCGAGCCGCCCGCCATGGCTGGCGGGACGGGCGCGGCGGCCTGCATGCCGGCGCAGCCGGCGAGGGCCGCTGCGGCGGCAGTGAGCAGCAGGGAACACAGGGTCTTCATCGCTTGTCCTTGTCGTTGGCATGCCAACCGATGGGTGGGCATCGGCGCATTGGAACTTCCGCGCGGGCGCCCGTCAACGGGGCAAGCCATACACTTGCGCGCGATGTCCATCTCCAGCGACCGCCGCCCCCGCTACGACCGCATCGACGCATTGCGGGGACTCGCGGTCGTGTGGATGACCATCTTCCATTTCTGCTTCGACCTGAATTACTTCGGGTGGATTCGACAGAACTTCACGGCCGACCCGTTCTGGACGTGGCAACGCACGAGCATCGTGAGCCTGTTCTTGTTCTGCGCGGGCCTGGGACAAGCCGTCGCTGTTGCGCAGGGGCAGGCCTGGCCCCGCTTCTGGAAGCGCTGGGCCCAGGTGGCCGGCTGCGCGGTGCTGGTGACCGCCGGTTCGGCGCTGATGTTCCCGCGCAGCTTCATCTACTTCGGCGTGCTGCACGGCATCGCGGTCATGCTCGTCATCGTCCGGTTGAGCTCCGGCTGGGGCCGCTGGCTCTGGCTGGCCGGCCTCATTGCGATCCTGCTGCCGCTTGCTGCGCCTGGCATTCTCGAGGCGGGGAACCTGCGCGACGCGCTGAACAGCCGGTGGCTGAACTGGACCGGCTTCATCTCGCGCAAGCCCGTGACCGAAGACTATGTCCCGCTGCTGCCGTGGCTGGGCGTGATGTGGTGGGGCATGGCAGCGGGGCAGTGGCTGCTGCGCGAGCGCGCCGCTGTCGTGCAGTCACCGGTTCCGCGCATTGCCGCGCCGCTCGCGTGGCTCGGCCGCTGGAGCCTCAGCTGGTACATGCTGCACCAACCGTTGCTCATCGGCGCAATGCTATCGATCCAATAGTTCGAATGCGCACGTGTGTCGGCATCGGCCTACGAGGTCGAAGGCCAGCGGCACCTACCGTGTCTCAGGGCAATCCCGCCCCACGACCCATAGCCGCCTCATGCCCAAGAACACCAAGCCCGCGCCCGCCAAGAAGGCTGCTGCCAAGTCCGCCGCCCGCAACACCGACAGCGGACCCAGCCGCGTCGCCCCGTCCGCGGATGACCCCGCCGCCCGCAAGATGGCAGAAACGGAGGCGCTCGTCGCCTCCATGCCCCACAACCCCACCAAGGCGGCCGAGCACGGCTTCGCCAACGGCTTGCAACCGCAGCAGGGCGCGCATGCCGCGCCCGCTTCGCGCCTCGTCGGCGCCAGCACGCTGTCCGAAGAGAATGGTTCGGAGAAGACCGGCAGCACCGCCATCGACGGCCTGAATGCAACCATCGAGCCGCTCGACCGTGTCCGCGTGGACTCGACCGGCCAGGGGCTCACCACGAACCAGGGTGTGCCGATCGCGGACAACCAGAACTCGCTGAAGTACGGCGTGCGCGGGCCCGCGCTGCTGGAAGACTTCATCCTGCGCGAGAAGATCACGCACTTCGACCACGAGCGCATCCCCGAACGCATCGTGCACGCCCGCGGCTCCGCTGCCCACGGCTTCTTCGAATGCTACGAGCCGGCGACCGACATCACCCGCGCCGCGCCCTTCAAGGAATCCGGCAAGGTGACGCCGGTGTTCGTGCGCTTCTCCACCGTGGCGGGCGAGCGCGGCTCCAAGGACACGGCGCGCGACGTGCGCGGCTTCGCCGTCAAGTTCTACACCGACGAAGGCAACTGGGACCTGGTCGGCAACAACATCCCGGTGTTCTTCATCCAGGACGCGATGAAGTTTCCGGATCTGGTGCACGCGGTCAAGCCCGAGCCGCACCACCAGATGCCGCAGGCGGCCAGCGCGCATGACACCTTCTGGGACTTCGTCTCGCTGATGCCCGAGTCCACCCACATGCTGATGTGGGCCATGTCCGACCGCGCCATCCCGCGCAGCTACGCCACCATGGAAGGCTTCGGCGTCCACAGCTACCGGATGGTCAACGACGCCGGCGAGTCGGTGTTCGTCAAGTTCCACTGGAAGCCCAAGTTCGGCACCCATTCGCTGGTCTGGGACGAGGCGGTGAAGATCTCCGGCGCCGACCCCGACTTCCACCGGCGCGACCTGTGGGAACGCATCGAGGGCGGGGCTTTCCCGGAGTGGGAACTGGGCCTGCAGGTCTTCACCGAGGAGGAGGCCGACAAGTTCAGCTTCGACATCCTCGACGCCACCAAGATCGTGCCCGAGGAACTGGTGCCGGTGCGCATCGTCGGCCGCATGGTGCTGAACCGCAACCCGGACAATTTCTTCGCCGAAACCGAACAGGTGGCCTTCTGCGTGGCGCACGTCGTGCCCGGCATCGACTTCAGCAATGACCCGCTGCTGGCCGGACGCATCCACTCGTATGTGGATACGCAAATCTCGCGCCTGGGCGGTCCCAACTTCCATGAGATCCCGATCAACGCGCCGATCGCGCCGGTGCACAACAACCAGCGCGACGGCATGCACCGCCAGGCGATCCATCGGGGCCGCGTGAACTACGAGCCGAACTCGCTGGCCGGCGGTTGCCCGTTCCAGGCCGGCGCGGCGCAAGGCTTCGTCTCCGTGCCGGCCCGCATCCGCGCCGACGAGGAGCAGGGCAAGGTGCGCGCGAAGCCCGGGAAGTTCGCCGACCACTACACCCAGGCCACGCTGTTCTACGAAAGCCAGTCCCCGGTGGAGCAGGGACACATCGCCAATGCCTTCCGCTTCGAGCTGAGCAAGGTGACGGTCCCCGCCATCCGCGAGCGCACCGTGGCCATGCTGCGCAACGCATCGGAGCAGCTGGCGCAGGAAGTGGCCAACGGCCTCGGGATGGAACTGCCCGATCCGCTGCCGCTGGCGCTGCCCAATCCCGCCAAGCCGGAGGTCACCAAGTCGCCGGCGCTCTCGCTGCTGGCGCGCCCCGGTGACCCGGCCGCCGCGCTGATGGGCCGCAAGGTCGCGATCCTGGTGGCGCCCGGCGTCGACGCCAAGCCGCTGCTCGCGCTGCAGGCGGCGCTGCTGGAGCGGGGCGCGGTCGGACGCCTGATCGGCCCGCGCATCGGAGCGTTCCCGACCGCCGGCGGCGACACGATCGAGGCCGATGCTTCACTGGAGAACGAACCCGGCTTCCTGTTCGACGGCCTGGTGCTGCCGGACGGTGCGGAAGCGGTCGCGGCGCTGGCCGCGGACGGCCACACCGCCGAATTCATCAAGGACCAGTTCCGCCACTGCAAGACCATCCTGGCGCTGGGCGCGTCCCGCACGTTGCTGGCCAAGGCGGGTGTGCCGGTGAGCATGGACAAGAGCCAGGTGCAGGGTGGCACCGGACTGATCGTCGCCGACGCCGGCGACGCGGCGACCGATGCGTTCCTGGCGGCGCTGGCCAAGCACCGCCACTTCGGGCGCGAGACGGACCCGCCGATGGTCTGAGCCGCCCTTTCCAAACAACCCAGGAACCCCCATGCCCCAACAACTGATCGAGAAAGATGCGTGCGACCTGCTGGACGCGGACCACGTCGCCGTCAAGCACCTGTTCGTGGAATACGCGCGGCTGGCGGTGGCCGGCGACCCCGCCGGCGAGCGGCAGGCGTATGCGCAGAAGATCTGCAACGAGCTCACCGTGCACGCGCAGATCGAGGAAGAGATCTTCTATCCGGCCCTGCGCGAGGTGATCGATGCGCCCGAGCTGCTGGACGAAGCGGAAGCCGAGCACCAGGAGGCCAAGGACATGATCGCCGCGCTGGAGGGCATGCCCGCCGCCGACGCGGGGATGGACGACCTGGTGGCCAAGCTGGCCGCCGCGATCGAGCACCACGTGAAGGAAGAGCGCACGCAGCTGTTCCCGAAGGCCCGCTCGGCCAAGGGCCTGGACCTGGATGCGCTGGGCGCGCAACTGAAGCAGCGGCAGCAGGAGCTGGAAGCAGAGATGGCCGCGTAGCAAAGGAAGGCGGGGTCGCTGCGCGACCCCGCCCTACGGATTGTCATTCCCGCGAAACCCGGGGTAGGGCGGGTTCGCGTCAGCGACCCCGCCGTCGGTCGTCATTCGATCTTCGCGCCCTTGCGCAGGCTCTCCTGGAACTGCGCAAGCTTCTGCTGCTGCAGCTGCTGGGCGATCTGCGGACGCACGTCTTCCAGCTTGGGCATCTGCGCGTCGCGCAAGTCGTCCACGCGGATCACGTGCCACCCGAACTGCGACTTGACGGGCACCGCGGTGGTCTCGCCCTTCTTCAGCTTGATCATGGCCTCGGCGAACTCCGGCACGTAGCTGCTGGCGTTGGCCCAGTCGAGGTCGCCGCCATTGGCGCCGGACCCCGGGTCCTTGGACTGCTTCTTGGCGATGTCCTCGAATTTCTGGCCCTTCTTCAGGTCGCCGAGGATCTTCTTGGCGTCCTCTTCCTTTTCCACCAGGATGTGGCGGGCCTTGTATTCCTTGCCGCCGTTGGCCGCCACGAACTTGTCGTACTCGCCCTTGATCTCGGCATCGGTCACCGGGTTGGCCTTCTGGTAATCGGCGAACAGGTCGCGGATCAGGATCGTCTGGCGGGCCAGTTCCATCTGCGCCTTGAAGTCCTCGGTGCCGTCGAGGCCGCGCTTTTGCGCCTCCTGCATGAAGATTTCGCGGGCGATGACCTCGTCGCGGATCTGGCCCTGCATTTCGGGCGTGACCGGCCGGCCGGCCTTGGCCAGTTGCTGCTGCAGCATGTCGATGCGCGCCTTGGGCACCGGCTTGCCGTTGACGATGGCGACGTTCTGCGCGGCGGCCGGCAGGGCGGCCGCGAAGGTGGCCGCGGCCAGCGCGGCAAGAATGGCTTGTTTCATGGGGAGGTCCCTTGGGAGCGGATGCTGGAGGTCAGAGCGTCTCGATCGCGAGTGCGTGGACGCCACGGTCCCGATCGATGAAATCGCGCAGGGAATCATACACAAGGCGATGACAGGCCACGCGCGGCATGCCGGCGAACAGCGGGGAGGCGATGCGCACCCTGAAATGCGTGCCGGCGCCGGTGCCGTCCTGGCCGACATGGCCCACGTGCGCGGCGCTTTCGTCCAGCACTTCCAGCTGCGTCGGCGCCAGCGTTTCGGCCAGGCGCTGGCGCAGGACGTCGGCGCTGATGCCGGTTCCGGTCATGGAACTGCCCTCCGCGCTACGCGCTGCGGGATTCGCCTTGGGGCGGCCCGGCGGCTCATGGCTCGCCTGCGCCTGCTTCCTTGGCGTCCTTCATGTAGCGACCGAGGTAGAGCGCCTGCGCGACGACGAACACGGCCATCAGTCCCATCCCGCCGAACAGCTTGAAGTTGACCCAGGTGTCGGTGTCGAAGTTGAAGGCCACCCACAGGTTCAGGACACCCATGACCGCGAAGAAGGTGACCCAGCTCCAGTTCAGGGTGCGCCACGCGGCGTCGGGCAACACGAGCTGCGCGCCCATCAGGGACTTCAACAGGTTCTTCCTGAAGAACAGCAACCCCGCCGCCAGCGCCCCGCCCATCAGCCAGTACAGGACGGTGGGCTTCCACTTGATGAACGTTTCGTCGTGCGCCAGGATCGTGGCCCCGCCGAAGACGACGATGATGCCCAGGCTGAGCCACTGCATCGGCTCCACCTTGCCCTGCGAATAGCGAAGCCAGGCGATCTGGGCGATGGTCGCGACGATGGCGGCGGCGGTGGCCACGTAGATGCCCCAAATCTTGAACGCCACGAAGAACAGGACGATGGGGAAGAAGTCGAGCAGCAGTTTCATTTTTTCGGGTCCTGCGGCTGGAAGTCCAGCGAGGCGGAGTTCATGCAATAGCGCAGGCCCGTCGGTTCGGGACCGTCGGGGAACACGTGGCCCAGGTGGGCGCCGCATTGTGCACACACCGTCTCGGTGCGCACCATGCCGTGGCTCGCGTCGCGGATGTCCTTGATCGCGCCCGGCACGGCCTGCGCGAAGCTGGGCCAGCCGCAGCCGGCGTCGAACTTCGTGCCGGAGTCGAACAGCTTGTTGCCACAACAGATGCAGTGATAGCTGCCGTCCGCCCACACCCGCTCGTACTTGCCGGAATAGGGGCGCTCGGTGGCGGCGTGGCGGGTCACCTGCAAGGCGCCGGGCTCGGCGCCCTTCTGGACGAGCACGGCCTTCCATTCGGCTTCGGATTTCTGGATCGGGTAGGTCATCGGAGCAGCGTTTGCGATGCGGGCCTCCATTGTCTCGCGTCCCCCTATCACTTGGCCGCGTAAGGGAGTTCCTTAAGGCAAGTGGATTGCGCCCGGCATCGAAACATCGTGTAATTCCCCCGTCGAGCTTGTGATCGAAGCAGTCCAGGGAGAATCCATTGAGCCATCACGCTGTGTCACGCGTGTCGCACGAGCGTCCGTCGGGAACTCATCATCACGGGCACGCCCATGGGTCGGTTGCAAACCGGGCACGCGGCGAACGCGTCCAGGCCTTGTGGCCGCGAGTCGAGCCCGCGTTTCCATCCGGCATCCCCATACCCAGGGCGACGGTCCGGCCGGAAGAAATCCGTTTCCGCCGCCTGGGCACCCAGGAAGAGATCGCCCGCGTGCTGCCGTTGCGGCGCGAAATCAATCTGCACGTGGCGGATCCTGCGGGCTTCGCCGTTCTCGAAAAAAAAGAGATGCGTGCAGCTTTGTCGGCGGATTCGAGTGGCGCGGACAATTCATCGGCTCCATCCGTTTCATTCCCATTGGCCGCGGCCTCGCCCCTTGCGAAGCCATTCTGCCGGGCGCGCACCTGGCTCCCGAACTGCTCACGGACGGCTGGGAAGTAGGCCGGCTGGTCCTCGCCCCCGAACACCGCAGCAACGCCGAACTCCTCAGGACCTGTTTGCTGCTCACCTTCATGCGGTTTCTCGATGTCACGGAGCGCGCCAACGCGTTCGCGACTTGCACGCCCGTGCTGGCGCGGCTCTATCGGCGTTTCGGCTTCACCGTGATGCAGAAGGAGGCCTGCCGCATCGACGGGGAGCCGTATTCGCTGATCCATGGAACGGTGGACAGCGTGCGTGAGGCCATCGCCCAGGAGCAGGGCCAGCGGCGCGCCGCGCTCGAGACCGAGATGGAGGCGATGGCATGACCGCGATCTGGACACGGCCGTTCAAGCGCCTCTACCAGCACTACAGCGACTACCACGAGTACGGTCCGCCGCGCCTGAAGTATGTCGGCTATGTCGGCCTGATCTCGCTGATCGGCCTGTACCTCGTGCGGTTCACCCGGCCGACGCCGCAACTGTTCGACGACGTGGTGCCGCGCGCCATCGCGATGGTGCTGCTGATCCTGCTGGTGCTGCGCGACCGCTGGCCGGCGCACCTCAAACGCTACTACGTCGGCTACTCGTACGGGTCGATGATCTACTGCCTGCCGTTCTTCAGCGTGCTGGTGGCCTTGCAGCGCGGCGGCGGCATGCCGTCCGTGTCGAATGCCTTCATCGTGCTTTGTTTCCTGGTGCTGCTGACCGATTGGCGCAACACGCTGGTGATGCTGCTCGTGGGCACCGCTGCGGCCTGGGTGGTCTATTCGCTGACGACGGTGGATCCGCGCGTGCCGATGGACATGGTGGCGCAGTTGCCCGCCTACGCGATGATCGTCATCGGGGGCAACCTGTTCAAGTTCTCGACCGAGCAGATCGACACCGAGCGCAAGCTGCGGGCGACGCAGGCGCTCGCCGGTTCCATCGCCCACGAGATGCGCCACCCGCTGGCGCAGTTGAAGCACAGCCTGGAAGGCATGCAGGAAGTGCTGCCCGCTCCCGGCGCGAGCCGCGACGCCGCCAAGCTGGACGCGCAACAGGTCCAGGCGCTGTATCGCCATCTCGCGCGCGGCGAGCAGGCCGTGCAGCGCGGGCTGCAGGTCATCTCGATGACGCTGGACCAGGTGAGCGCGCGGCCGATCGACTCGTCCGCCTTCAGCTACCTGTCCGCCGCGGAGGTGGTGCAGCAGGCGGTGGAGGAATACAGCTACGACAGCGACGAGGAGCGCGACAAGGTCAGCGTCCAGATCTCCGAGGACTTCACCTTCAAGGGCGACGAGACGGCCTACCTGTTCGTGCTGTTCAACCTGGTGAAGAACGCGCTGTACTACGTGAAGCCGTATCCGCAGACGCGCGTGACCATCACCGTGGGCGACCACCAGGTGAAGGTGCGCGACAACGGCCCGGGCATCGCACCGGACGTGCTGGCGGGCCTGTTCGAGCCGTTCCGCTCGGTCGGCAAGTCGGGCGGCACCGGGCTCGGCCTGGCGTATTGCCAGCGCGTGATGCGCGCGTTCGACGGCGAGATCGCCTGCGCATCGGTGGCGGGCGACTTCACCGAATTCACCATGCGCTTCCCGGCCATCAGCGACGAGGAGCGCGAGCAGCACCGGCTGGCCGCCATCGCCCAGGCCCGCACCGTGCTGGCCGGCAAGCGCATCCTGATCGTCGAGGACGATCCGGTGCAACGGCACGCCACGCGCCAGAAGCTCGGCCCCCTGGCCCTGACTTCCGAACTCGACGAAGCGGCGGACGGCCAGCTCGCGCTGGCGCAGCTGGCCCGCAAGGCCTACGACATCGTGCTGCTGGACCTGCACATGCCGGGCCTCGACGGCTACGCGGTGGCGGAAAAGATCCGCCGCGAGCCGGGGCCCAACCGGAACGTGCGCATCGTCGCCTACACCAGCGAGCCGGCGCACCTGGCGCGCGGCAAGGCGCTGCGCGGCGGCATGGACGGCTTCGTCAGCAAACCCTGCGCCCAGTTGCCCTTGCTGGCGGCGCTGCAGCATGCGCTGCAGGTGCCCATCGGCGGCCGCGACGCCCAGGGCCGCCTGGCCGGCCGGCGCATCGTGCTGGCCGACGACAGCGCCTTCAACCGCAAGGCCATCGCCGCCTACCTGCGCAATGCCGCCGCGATCGTGATCGAGGTGGAGCACGGGCAGGCGGTGATGGAGCAGATGCACTCGCAGGACGGCATCCATGCCGTGATCGTCGACCTCCACATGCCGGGCATGGACGGACTGGAGACGGCGCGCGCCATCCGCGCCTCGGGCGAACGATGGGCCGGCGTGCCCGTGGTGGCGCTGACCGCGCGTTCCGACGAGCCCGCGGTCGCCGCGGCCACAGCGGCCGGCATGAACGGGTTCCTGGTCAAGCCGGTCGATGCGGCGCTGCTGTACGAAACGCTGTCGCGGCTGGTGGCCGGGGGCTACGGGTCACGCACCGTCGCGGAGCCGGCACTGCCGGCGCCGGCCGAACCGAGCGGCCACGACCTGCTGAACCTGCAGCGGCTGGAAAGCTACCGCCGGCTGGGCATGGTGGAGGAACTGCTGAACGACTACGTGCCGGAAATGGCCCGGCTGGTCGGCGAGCTCCAGGCGGCCGCCAAGGCGAGCGACCGCAAGGCCAGCATGGATGCGCTGCACTCCCTGCTGGGCATGAGCGGCGAAGCCGGCGCGCAAGTGCTGTACCAGCACGTGCGCCGCATCTACGTGCCGTTGCTGGAAGAGGGGCGCTGGCCCGAAAGCGACGACTGGCTGGCGCAGTTGCAGGGCATCGCCAGCCGCACCGAGGAGGCGCTGAAGGCGTACAGTTCCGCCGACTCCCGCGCTGCCTGACCAAGCCCGATGCTGGCTCCCGACCTGTCCGCCGACGCGCCCTCCGTCCTGTTTGTCGACGACGAACCGACGTCGCGCAAGTGGTTCGCGCTGGAGTTCGGCGACGAATTCAAGGTGGCCACGGCGGGCGGCGCCGAGGAGGCGCTGGACATCCTGCGCGCCCGCAGCCACGAGTTCGGCGTGCTGGTCACCGACTACCGCATGCCCGAGCGCGACGGGATGAAGCTGCTGCGCGCCGTGCAGCAGGACTATCGCCACGTGATCCGCCTGCTGGCCACCGCCTACGCCGAAAAGGACGTGGCGATCGCCGCCGTGAACCAGGGCAAGGTGCTGCGCATCCTGGAAAAGCCGCTGGACGGGGACCTGACGCGCGAGGCCCTGCGCGAGGCGCTGGCGCTCTATCGCTCGCAGGCCCTCGAGCGCGCCGTCAACGAAGGGCGGGTGGCCGCACTGCGCGAAGCGCTGGGCTTCCTGGCCCACGAGCTCAACACGCCGCTGGCGACGGTGCGCGGTTATGTCGGCTCGGTGGCCGGCCGGTACATTGCGCCCGGGCCCGGCGCCCCCCCGGGCGTCGCCTGCTTCACCGAGGAGTACCCCGGCGAGCTGCTGGGCGCGCTCGAACGCGCGGAGCGCCGCGCCCTCTATTGCCAGTCGCTCGTCTCCACTTTCGTGCAGTCGGCCCGCGACGCCTATCCCGACGCGCAGCCGCAATCCATCCGCGCCAGCAGCCTGGTGGAGGCCCTGCTCGACGAATTCCCCTTCGAGGCCAGCGAAAGGGCCTGCGTGGCGCCCGAGGTCCGGCAGGATTTCTGGCTGCCAGGCCGGCGCGACCTGCTGTACCTGGTGCTGTGCACGCTGACCAAGAACGCGCTGCTCGCGATGCGAGGGCAGGCGCGCGCGCCACGCATGGTGCTGGAGGTGGGCAGCGCCGCGCAGGCGCCCAGGGGCCGGGGTGCCTGGATCCGCGTGCGGGACAACGGCCCCGGCATCCCGCCTGACATCCTGGCCAAGCTGACGCGCGAGCCGGTGACCACCCGCGCCGGCGCCGGCGGCACCGGCATGGGCCTGATGTTCTGCCAGCGCGTGATGCAGGCCCTCAGCGGCTCCGTCGAGGTGCAGTCCGTGGTCGGCGAGGGCACGTCCGTGACGCTGTTTTTCCAGGCGCTGGGAGACGAGCGCTAGCGAGGAGTCTGCGCGGCAGGTTTAGCATTGCGCATCTTTCGAACAAGAGGAGACATGCGCATGCTGGGCCTGATGCAAAGCCAACCCCTGTTGATCTCGGCGCTGATCGAACACGCCGAGCGCCACCACGGCGACACGGAGATCGTCTCGCGCCGGGTCGAAGGGGACCTCCACCGCTACCAATGGAAGGACGTGGCGCGGCGCTCGCGGCAGGTGGCCCACGCCCTCGACGGCATGCAGTTGCTGTTCTCCGACCGCGTCGCCACGCTGGCCTGGAACGGTTACCGCCACCTGGAGCTGTATTTCGGCGTCAGCGGCTCGGGCCGCGTGCTGCACACGATCAACCCCCGGCTGCACCCGGACCAGATCGCCTGGATCGCCGGACACGCCGAGGACCAGGTGCTGTGCTTCGACCTGACCTTCCTGCCGCTGGTGCAGGCGGTGCATGCGAAGTGTCCCGCGATCAAGCAGTACGTCGCGCTGTGCGATGCGGACAAGCTGCCCAGGGACAGCGGCATTCCCAACCTGGTGAGCTACGAGTCCTGGATCGGCGGGCAGCCCACCGACTACCGGTGGCCCAGTTTCGACGAGAACTCCGCCTCGAGCATGTGCTACACCAGCGGCACCACGGGCAATCCCAAGGCGGCGCTCTACAGCCACCGCTCGACCACGCTCCACGCCTATGCCGCGGCGCTGCCGGACGTGATGTGCCTGTCCGCGCGCGACTCGGTGCTGCCGGTGGTGCCGATGTTCCACGTCAACGCCTGGGGCATCCCGTACTCCGCGGCTCTCACAGGCTGCAAGCTGGTGTTCCCCGGCCCGGCGATGGACGGCAAGTCGGTGTACGAGCTGATCGAGGCGGAGAAGGTGACCTACGCGGCCGGCGTGCCGACGGTGTGGCAGATGCTGCTCGGGCACATGAAGCCGGGCGGCCTGCGCTTTTCGACGCTCAAGCGCACGGTGATCGGCGGCTCGGCCTGTCCGCCGGCCATGATCGACGCCTTCCGCGAAGACTATGGCGTGGAGGTCCTGCACGCCTGGGGCATGACGGAAATGAGCCCCCTGGGCACGCTCTGCACCTTGAAGAACAAGCACCTCGTGCTCCCCGCCGAGGAGCAGATGAAGATCCGCCTGAAGCAGGGGCGGGCGATCTATGGCGTGGACCTGAAGATCGTGGGCGGGAACGGGGAGGAACTGCCCTGGGACGGCAAGACCTACGGCGACCTGTACGTGAAGGGGCCGTGGGTGGTGCGCGAGTATTTCAAGGGCGAGGGGGGCGATCCGCTGGTCAAGGACGCCGGCGGGACCGGCTGGTTCCCCACTGGCGACGTGGCCACCATCGACCCGGACGGGTACATGCAGATCACCGACCGCAGCAAGGACGTGATCAAGTCCGGCGGCGAGTGGATCAGCTCGATCGACATCGAGAACATCGCCATGGCGCATCCGGCCGTGCAGATGGCGGCGTGCGTCGGCATGCGGCACCCGAAATGGGACGAGCGGCCGATCGTGGCGATCGTCAAGCGTCCCGGGATGGAAGTCACGCGCGAGGAGCTGTTGAAGTTCTACGAAGGCAAGACCGCCAAGTGGCAGATCCCCGATGACGTGGTGTTCGTGGATGCCATCCCGCTGGGGGCGACCGGCAAGATGCTCAAGACCCGGCTGCGCGAGCAGTTGAAGGATTACAAGCTGCCGACGGCCTGAGCGTCGCGCTGGCGGGGTCGCTGGCGCGAACCCGCCCTGCGGGTCCCGGGTAGGGCGGGTTGCGCGACGCGCACCCCGCCGGTGCGCCTGTCACCTGCGCAACAGAAGCCGGTAGTGCTTAGGTGCAATCCCTGACCGGGATGCCGCACGAAGTCCATTACCCTGCGGCTTGTCGTTGCACGAATCAGGAGACCCGCAATGAAGTTCCCGTTCAGGATCGTGGCCCTCGCGGCCGTCGTGGCCGCCGCCGGCGCCGCCCATGCGCAGAAGGGCGAAACCGTCCGCATCGCTTTCATGGACCCGCTGTCCGGGCCGTTCGCCAACGTCGGCCAGAACCAGCTGAAGAGCTGGCAGTTCGCCGCCGAGAAGCTCTCGGGCAAGAACGTCGCGGGCGTCAAGTTCGAGGTGGTCGGCTTCGACAACAAGGGCTCGCCGCAGGAAAGCCTGAACACGCTGAAGGCCGCCGCCGACCAGGGCTTCCGCTACATCACCCAGGGCAACGGCTCCGGCGCCGGCCTGGCCATCCTGGACGCGGTTTCCAAGCACAACGAACGCAATCCGGGCAAGGAACTGGTTTACCTGAACTACGCCGCGGTCGACCCCGCGATGACCAACGAGAAGTGCGACTACTGGCACTTCCGCCTGGACGCCGACACGTCCATGAAGATGGAGGCGCTGACCTCGTTCATGAAGGACCAGCCCAAGGTCAAGAGCGTCTACCTCCTGAACCAGAACTACTCGCACGGCCAGCAGGTCGCCAAGTACTTCAAGGACGCCATCGCCCGCAAGCGGCCCGACGTCAAGATCGCCGGCGAGGACCTGCATCCGATCGGCCAGGTCAAGGATTTCGCGCCCTACGTGGCCAAGATCAAGCAGTCCGGCGCCGACACCGTGCTCACCGGGAACTGGGGCCAGGACCTGACGCTGCTGGTCAAGGCCATGAACGACGCCGGCCTGAAGATCCCGATGTACACCTACTACGCCGGCGTGACCGGCACGCCGACGGCGCTGGCCGGCGGCGGCGACAGCGAGGTGTACGTGGTGGCGTACGGCCACTCCAACCACACCGGCGAGATCGGGCAGTTCGGCGCCGAGTTCAAGAAGAAGTTCAACGACGACTACTACACCTTCGCCACCTACAACGGCATCTCGCTGCTGGCCGGGGCCATGGCCAAGGCCAAGAGCACCAACCCCGTGGCGGTGGCTAAGGCGCTGGAAGGCCTGTCGGTCAAGAGCTTCGGCGGCGACGTGACCATGCGCGCCTCAGACCACCAGCTGCAGCAGGCGATGTACATCACCAAGTGGCAGAAGGCCAAGCCCGGCGAGTACAGCGTGGAAAACACCGGCTACACGTTCGTGCCGATCAAGCAGATGGACCCGTACGTCTCCAGCACGCCCACCAGCTGCCAGATGAAGCGCCCGGCGGGCTGAGCCTTCGCCTGAGCACCAGCCGGGATCGGGCCTCCAGGCCGTCCCGGCTTTTTTTCGCCCGCGCCCGCAGCACAATGCCGGGCAACCAGAACAGCACAGAAAGAAACCCCGCGGATGGAGTTCTTCACCATCTCCCTGTTGAACGGCATCAGCTACGGGCTGCTGCTGTTCATGCTGTCGTCCGGCCTGACGCTGATCTTCAGCATGATGGGCGTGCTGAACTTCGCGCACGCCAGCTTCTACATGCTGGGAGCCTACTTCGCGTACAGCACCACCCGGCTGCTCGGGTTCTGGCCGGCACTGTTCGTCGCGCCGCTGCTGGTCGGCCTGCTCGGGGCCATGTTCGAGAAGTACGCGCTGCGCCGCGTGCACAAGTTCGGCCATGTGCCTGAACTGCTGATCACTTTCGGGTTGTCGTTCATCATTCTCGAGATGGTGCAGCTGGTCTGGGGCACCAGTTCGGCGGATTACCGCGTGCCGGCCGAACTTGGCGGCCCGCTGTTCACGCTGTTCGGCACCCAGTTCCCGATGTACCGCGGTTTCATGATGGCCGTCGCTGTGGTGATGCTGATAGCGATCTGGCTGCTGCTCACGCGCACGCGCATCGGGCTGGTGATCCAGGCAGCGCTGACCCATCCCGACACCGTGGAGGCGCTGGGGCACAACGTCCCGCGCGTGTTCATGCTGGTGTTCGGCGGCGGCGCCGCGCTGGCCGGGCTGGCGGGCGTGATCGGCGGCAATGCCTTCGTGACCGAACCCGGCATGGCCGCCACGGTGGGCTCGGTGATCTTCGTGGTGGTGGTGGTCGGCGGCATGGGCTCGCTGGCCGGCGCTTTCGTCGCATCGCTCGCCATCGGCATCATCCAGACCTTCGCGGTCGGCGTGGACTCCTCGCTGATGGGCGCCGCCGGGGTGCTGGGCGTCCACATCACCCCCGCCACCTTCGGCTTCCCGCTGTGGAAGCTCAAGATCAGCCAGATCGCGCCGATCCTGCCCTACCTGTTCCTGGTGCTGATCCTGATCTTCCGGCCCAAGGGGCTGCTCGGAACGCGGGAAGGCTAGGACCACCATGAGCACCTTGTCGAACACCGAGCCGCGCTCGGAAGCCGAGCGCGAGAACCGGCGCGTCGGCGTGCCGATGGGCCTGCCCAGCCAGGCTGACGGCCGCGTCCCCGCCGGCAGGACGCAGGCCGCCGCGTACTACGAGTTCAAGCCGTACAACGTCGGCCGCTGGTTCGTGTGGGGCGCCTTCGCGCTGATCCTGCTGGTGGCGCCGATGCTGTTTCGCAGCAGCCTGGCGCACACCATGCTCAGCCAGATGGGCATCGCGATCATCGTCTGCCTCTCGTACAACATGCTGCTCGGCCAGGGCGGCATGCTCAGTTTCGGCCATGCGGTCTATTCGGGCATGGGCTCGTTCCTGGCGATCCACACCCTGAACCTGGTGGCCAAGGACAGCTGGCCGATCCCGGTCAGCCTGGTCCCGATCGTCGGCGGCCTGTTCTCCGCCTTGTTCGCGGTGATCTTCGGTTACGTCACCACCAAGAAGGCGGGCACGCCCTTCGCCATGATCACGCTGGGGATCGGCGAGCTGGTCTGGGCGTCGGCGCTCATGTTTCCGGAGTTCTTCGGCGGCGAAGGCGGCATCTCGGGCAACCGCGTCACCGGCGCCAGGCCGGCGGGCATCACCTTCGGCCCGCAGATCCAGCTGTACTACCTGATCGCGGTCTATACCTTCGTCTGCACCGCGCTCATGTTCGCCTTCACCCGCACGCCGCTGGGCCGCATGGTCAACGCCGTGCGCGACAACCCGGAGCGGGTCGAATTCGTCGGTTACGACACGCAGAAAGTGCGCTACTTCGTCTTCATCATTTCCGCCTTTTTCGCCGGCATCTCCGGCGGGCTGGCGGCGCTGAACTTCGAGATCGTCACCTCCGAGGTCGTGAGCGGCCCGCGCTCGGGCGCCTACCTCCTGTTCACGTTCCTGGGCGGCGCCACCTTCTTCTTCGGCCCGGTCCTGGGCGGCATCCTGCTGGTGCTGGCGTTCGTGCTGCTGTCGGAGTTCACCAAGGCCTGGCTGCTGTACATCGGCCTGGTGTTCCTGTTCATGGTGATGTACGCGCCCGGCGGCCTGGCCAGCCTGATCATGATGAACCTGCGGGTGGCGGCGTTCGGTCGGCTCAAGGAGCTGTGGGTCAGCTACCTGGCGCTGGCGTTCACCGCACTCGTCACGCTGCTTGGCGCCGCCGCGATGATCGAAATGGTGTACCACCTGCAGCTCAATGCGGCGCTCGGTCCCGAGCTGCGCTTCCTGGGCGCCAGCCTGAATGCGAAAGGCCTGGACAGCTGGTTCGGCGCCGGCTTCGTGATGGTCACCGGCCTGGGCCTCTTCGAGGTCGCGCGACGCCAGTACCTGCGCCAATGGGGCGAGATCCAGGAATTCATCGAGAAGGAAATGAAAAGGCGGGAGACCCTGTGACGGCCGCTCTTGAATTGCGCGACCTGCGCAAGAGCTTCGGCAAGACCGAGATCATCCGCGGCTGCTCGCTGTTGGTGGAACAGGGCGAACGCATCGCCGTGATCGGGCCGAACGGGGCGGGCAAATCAACGCTGTTCAACCTCATCAGCGGCCGCTTCGCGCCCACCAGCGGCGAAGTGCTGCTCAATGGCCACCGCATCGACGGCAAGAAGCCCTTCGAGATCAACCGGCTGGGCCTCTCGCGCAGCTTCCAGATCACCAACATCTTCCCCAAGCTGTCGGTGTTCGAGAACCTGCGCTGCGGCGTGCTCTGGAGCCTGGGCTACAAGTACACCTTCCTGAAATTCCTGGCCGACCTGGACGACGCCAACGAGCGCGCCGAGCAGCTGCTGGAAATGATCCACCTGCACAAGAAGCGCGACGTGCTGGCCATCAACCTGACCTACGCCGAACAGCGCGCGCTGGAGGTGGGCATCACCATCGCGGGCGGCGCCAACGTGATCCTGCTGGACGAGCCCACCGCCGGCATGAGCCGCGGCGAAACGCGCCGCTTCATCGATCTGATCAAGGAAGTGACGGTCGGCAAGACGCTGCTGACCGTGGAGCACGACATGGGCGTGGTGTTCGGCCTGGCCGACAAGATCGCCGTGGTGGTGTACGGCGAGATCATCGCGTACGACACGCCCGAGCGGGTGCGCGCCAACCAGCGGGTCCAGGAGGCCTACCTCGGCACCGCCCCAACGCAGGAGGCGCACTGATGCTGTCCGTGAACAACCTGCACGCGTTCTATGGCAAGAGCCATGTGCTGCACGGCGTGCAGTTCGACGTGGGGCAGGGCGAGATCGTCGCGCTGCTCGGACGCAACGGCTCCGGCCGCTCCACCACCGCCAAGGCGATCATGGGCATGGTGGAGGCCACCGGTGACGTGGTGTGGAAGGGCGACCGCATCCAGGCGCGCAAGCCGTACGAGATCGCGCACCTGGGCATCGGCTACGTGCCGGAGAACCGCGACATCTTTCCCAAGCTCACCGTGCACCAGAACCTGATGCTCGGCCAGAAGAGCGCCAGCCAGAAGGGGCGCTGGAGCTTCGACGACATGTACGAGATGTTCCCGCGCCTGAAGGAACGGCAGCACACGGAAGCCGGCGTGCTCTCGGGCGGCGAGCAGCAGATGCTGACCCTGTGCCGCACGCTGATGGGCGACCCCGAGCTCATCATCATCGACGAGCCGACCGAGGGCCTGGCGCCCAAGATTGTCGAGCTCGTCGGCGAGTACCTGAAGACGCTCAAGACCCGCGGCGTCTCGGTGCTGCTGATCGAACAGAAGCTGACGATCGCCATGGCCATCTCCGACCGCGCGCTCGTGATGGGCCACGGCAGCATCGTTTTCCAGGGGACGCCCGACTCGCTGCGAGCCGACGCCTATATCCGCAAGGAGTGGCTGGAGGTATAACCTCGCAGGCCGTGTCCCCCAGCGGACATGGCATCGTTGCAGTGCAACACGGCCCCCCTACAATCGCAAAAAAGAACGATCGTTCTTTTCTCCCCGTTTCCTCCCAGCCTGGAGCTTCCGCATGACCGCTGAATACAAGGTGCACGGCGACGTCGCCGTGATCACGATGAACAACCCGCCGGTCAACGGCCTGGGCTATGTCACCCGCACCGCCATCGCGGACGGGATCAACAAGGCGAACGCGGATCCGGCCGTCAAGGCGATCGTCATCACCGGCGCCGGCAAGGCGTTTTCCGGTGGCGCCGACATCAAGGAGTTCGGCTCGCCCAAGGCGACGGCGGAGCCCAACCTGCTGTCGGTCATCCTGGCCTGCGAAAACTCCAGCAAGCCCATCGTCGCGGCGATCCACTCGGTGGCCATGGGCGGCGGCCTCGAGCTTGCACTGGGCTGCCACTACCGCATCGCCGCGCCGGGCGCCAGCATCGCGCTGCCCGAAGTGAAGCTGGGCTTGATCCCGGGCGCAGGTGGCACGATGCGGCTGCCGCGCGTGCTGGGCGTGGAGCCGGCCTTGAACATGATCGTGAGCGGCGAGCCCGTCAAGGCCGAGATGCTGGCGCAATTGCCCGGCCAGAAGCTGTTCGACAAGATGGCCTCGTCGGCCGAAGCGCTGCAGGAGGAGGCGATCGCCTTCGCCCGCTCGGTCGCCGCGACACGGCCGCTGCCGCTGGTGCGCAACATGCCCAGCAAGCATCCGCTGGGCGATGCCTACTTCCAGTTCGCGCGCAACATGGTCAAGGGCATGGCGAAGAACTTCCCGGCGCCGGCCAGGTGCGTCGATGCGGTCGAGGCCTCGACCAAGAAGAAGTTCGACGAGGGCATGGTGTACGAGCGCGAGATCTTCACCGCGCTGATGTTCACCCCGGAATCGCGCGCCCTGCGCCACCTGTTCATGGCCGAACGCGCGGCCTCCAAGATCGCCGACGTGCCGGACGACACGCCGCAGCGCGAGATCAAGTCGGTGGCCGTCATCGGCGCCGGCACCATGGGCGGCGGCATCTCGATGAACTTCCTGAACGCCGGCATCCCGGTGACCATCCTCGAGATGAAGCAGGAAGCGCTGGACCGCGGCATCGCCACCATCCGCAAGAACTACGAAGGCCAGGTCAAGAAGGGCAAGCTCAAGCAGGACAAGTACGACCAGCGCATGGCCCTGCTGAAGACCACGCTCTCCTACGAGGAGATCGGCAGCGCCGACCTGGTGATCGAGGCGGTGTTCGAGGAGATGGGCGTCAAGCAGAAGGTGTTCGAGAAGCTCGACGAAGTGATGAAGAAGGGCGCCATCCTCGCCTCCAACACCTCCACGCTCGACCTCGACAAGATCGCGGCGTTCACCAAGCGGCCCGAGGACGTGGTCGGCCTGCATTTCTTCAGTCCGGCGAATGTGATGAAGCTGCTGGAAGTCGTGCGCGGCAAGAAGACCGGCAAGGACGTGCTGGCCACCGTGATGTCGCTGGCCAGGAAGATCAAGAAGACGGCGGTCGTGTCCGGCGTCACCGACGGCTTCATCGGCAACCGCATGATCGAGCAGTACAGCCGGCAGGCCGGCTTCCTGCTGGACGAAGGCGCCACGCCGCAGCAGGTGGACCGCGCCATCGAAAAGTTCGGCTTCGCGATGGGCCCCTTCCGCATGGGCGACCTGGCCGGCAACGACATCGGCTGGGCGATCCGCAAGCGCCGCGCGCAGGAGCGCCCGAACATGCTGTACAGCCGCACTGCCGACAAATTGTGCGAGCTGGGCCGCTTCGGCCAGAAGACCGGCGCCGGCTGGTACGACTACCAGGCGGGCAAGCGGGACGCGATTCCGTCCAAGCTGGTCGAGGACATGATCGTCGAGCACCGCAAGTCCCTCGGCGTGGAGCCGCGCAAGATCTCCGACGAGGAAATCGTGCAGCGCCTGGTGTTTGCGCTCGTCAACGAAGGCGCCCGGATCGTGGAGGAGGGCATCGCCGCCCGCGCGAGCGACATCGACATGGTCTACATCACCGGCTACGGCTTCCCCATCCACCGCGGCGGCCCGATGCTGTACGCGGACCAGGTGGGCCTGTTCAACGTGGTGCAGGCGATGAAGCGCTTCCAGGCCAATCCGCGCGACGACGCGAAGTTCTGGGAACCGGCGCCGCTGCTGCTCAAATTGGCGTCCGAAGGCAAGACCTTCAGCTGACCGTCGTCCCCGCCCCCGCCTACGCGGGGGCAGGCTCCGGCGGAACCCACTGCTCCCCTGCATGATCAAGCGCTTCTTCCTCCTCGTCCTCGGCCTGCTGCTTCTGCTCGCCGCTGCCCTCGCCATCAACACCGTGCGCCAGGGCTCGCGCCAGCTGCAGGTTGCGCCGGCACCGCCGCTGGCGGTCGACGAGCGCGGTGTGGCCGAGAAGCTGGCCGGCGCGATCCGCTTCCAGACCGTCTCCAGCCAGGAAGACCCCCAGCTCAACGCCGGCGAGTTCGGCAAGCTGCATGCGCACCTGCAGCAGCGCTTCCCGCGCGTGCATGCCGGGCTCCAGCGCGAAAGCATCAACGGCCTGAGCCTGCTCTACACCTGGCAGGGCACCGATGCCGCCGCCAAGCCGATCGCGTTTCTCGCCCACCAGGACGTGGTGCCGATCGCGCCGGGCACCGAGTCCAGATGGGAGGCCGTGCCCTTCGCCGGCGAGGTCAAGGACGGTTTCGTGTGGGGCCGCGGCGCCTGGGACGACAAGGCGAACCTGGTCGCGCAGCTGGAAGCTGTGGAGATGCTGCTGGCGACGGGCTTCCAGCCGCGGCAGACCGTCTACCTGTTCTTCGGCGCTGACGAAGAGGCCGGGGGCATCCGCGGCGCCATGGAAGTGGTCAAGCTGTTCCAGCAGCGCAAGGTGCGGCTGGACTTCGTCATCGACGAAGGCCTGCTGATCACCGAAGGCGTGATGCCCGGCCTGAAGCAGCCGGCGGCGCTGATCGGCATCGCCGAGAAAGGCTACCTCTCGGTCGTGCTGAAAGTGCCCGCCACGCCCGGTCACTCGTCGATGCCGCCTCCCAAGGGCAGTAGCGCCATCGCGATGCTCAGCGCCGCGCTGCGGCGCCTCGATGACGAACAGTTGCCCGCCAACATTCGCGGCGTCGCGCGCGAGATGTTCGAGACCGTCGCGCCGGAGATGGGCGGCTTGCAGCGGGTCGCGCTGTCCAACCTGTGGCTGTTCGGCCCCCTTGTCCAGTCGCAGCTGGAAAAAGGCGCGAGCACCAACGCCATGCTGCGCACGACGACCGCGCTGACCATGGTGAACGCCGGCAACAAGGACAACGTCATCCCGGGCGAAGCGCGCGCGGTCGTGAACTTCCGCTTGCTGCCGGGGGACACGCGGGACTCGGTGATGGCGCACGCGAAGGCCCAGGCTGGCGAGCGCTTCGAGCTGATCGCGCTGCCGGGGAGCTCGGAGCCGTCGCCGGTGTCGCCCACCCAGTCGGCGTCGTACCAGATGATCGCGCGCACGGTGCGCTCCCTGTTCCCCGACACGCTGGTCGCGCCGGGCTTGATGGTCGCGGCGACGGACTCGCGCCACTTCACGCCGGTCTCCGACCATATCTACCGTTTCTCCCCCGTGCGCGCCAAGCTCGAAGACCTGTCGCGCTTCCACGGGACCAACGAACGCATTGCCACCGCCAACCTGGCGGAGCTGGTGCGCTTTTACCACCAGCTGCTGCGCAACCTGAATGCGCCGTCGCCCTGACCCGAACCTCCCCTGAAAGGCAAGCCACCATGACCAACGCCGTCATCGTCTCCACCGCCCGCACGCCGCTCTGCAAGAGCTGGAAGGGCGCCTTCAACATGACCCATGGCGCGACGCTGGGCGGCCATGCCGTCAAGCACGCCGTGCAGCGCGCCGGCATCGACCCCGGCGCCATCGAAGACGTGCTCATGGGCTGCGCCAACCCCGAGGGCGCGACCGGCGCCAACATCGCGCGCCAGATCGCGTTGATGGCCGACCTGCCGATCACGGTGTCCGGCGCCACCGTCAATCGCTTCTGCTCCTCGGGCCTGCAGACCATCGCGATGGCGGCGCAGCGCATCATCGCGGGCGAGGGCGACGTGTATGTCGCAGGTGGCGTGGAAAGCATCTCCTGCGTGCAGCAGGAAATGAACCAGCACATGCTGCGCGACATGAACCTGGACAAGAAGAAGCCGGAGATCTACTGGTCCATGCTGCAGACCGCCGAACAGGTGGCCAAGCGCTACAACATCGGCCGCGACGCGATGGACGAGTATGGCGCGCGCAGCCAGCAGCGCGCCTGCGCGGCGCAGGCCGAAGGCAAGTTCAACGACGAGATCGCGGCGATCACCGTCAAGGCGGGCGTCGCCGACGCGGTCATGGGCCTGATCACCAAGGACGTGACGGTCAGCAAGGACGAGGGCCTGCGTGAAGGCACCACCAAGGAAGGCATCAGCGGCATCAAGCCGGCGCTGCCGGGCGGCGTGATCACGGCGGGCAATGCGAGCCAGTTCTCCGATGGCGCCGGCGCCTGCGTGGTGGTGAACGAGGCCTACGCGAGCAAGAACAACCTCAAGCCGCTGGGCCGATTCCTGGGCTTCGCGGTGGCGGGTTGCGAGCCTGACGAGATGGGCATCGGGCCCGTCTTCGCCGTGCCGAAGTTGCTCAAGCGCCTGGGCCTGACCGTCCAGGACATCGACCTGTGGGAGCTGAACGAGGCGTTCGCCGTGCAGGTGATGTACTGCCGTGACAAGCTGGGCATTCCCGACGACTGCCTGAACGTCAACGGCGGCGCCATCGCCGTGGGCCACCCTTACGGCGTCTCCGGCCAGCGCCTGACCGGCCATGCCCTCATCGAAGGCAAGCGCCGCGGCGCCAAGCGCGTGGTGGTGACGATGTGCGTGGGCGGCGGGATGGGCGCTGCGGGCGTGTTCGAGGTTCTCTAAGTCCAAACCCAATATCCGGACGCAGAAGGCGCAGAAGTTACGCAGAAGTCGCAGAAGGACATCCAGAAAATGTCTTCTTTCTTTTTTGCGTCTTCTGCGCAACTTCTGCGTTTTCTGCGTCCGGTTGTTGGCTTTAGCTTCTGCCTACCGCTATGTCCGCACTCAGACCCACCGTCGACTTCCTGCTCTACGACTGGCTGAAAGCCGATCGGTTGAACGAGCGCGCGCGGTTTGCGGACCATTCGCGGGAAACGTTCGACGCCGTGCTCGACATCTGTGAACGGATCGCGCGCGAGAAGTACGCGCCGTTCAACCGCCTCGTCGACACCGAGGAGCCGCGCTTCGACGGTGAGAAGGTGATCCTGCCGAAGGCTACCCATGACGCGCACGACGCCTACGTGGCCTCCGGCATGCTGAGCGCCGCGCAGGACTACGAGGAGGGCGGCATGCAGCTGCCCTACACCATCGAGGCGGCGGCGGGGACGTTCTTCGCGACGGCTTCGGTCAGCATCGGCGGCGGGCTGCTCACCAAGGGCAACGCCAACCTGCTGATGGTGCACGGCACCGGGTTGCAGAAAGAAGTCTTCGCCCGCAACGAATTCGCCGGCCGTTTCTCCGGGACGATGGCCTTGTCGGAGCCGCAGGCGGGGTCCTCCCTTTCGGACATCACCACGCGGGCAATCCCCGACGGCGCGGACTTCGAGGGCGACCCGCTCGGCGCGCGCTACCGCCTGCGCGGCAACAAGATGTGGATCTCGGCCGGCGAGCACGAACTGTCCGAGAACATCGTCCACCTCGTGCTGGCCAAGATCCCCGGCCCGGACGGCAAGCTGATTCCCGGCACGCGTGGCATCTCCCTGTTCATCGTGCCGAAGATGATGGTGGGCGCCGACGGCCAGCTTACGGGGGAACGCAACGACGTCGCCCTGGCGGGCCTGAACCACAAGCTGGGCTGGCGTGGCACCACCAACACGCTGCTGAATTTTGGCGAGGGCAGGTACCCGGTGCGCGTGAACCAGGGAGGCGGCCTGGACGGCCGCGGGGCCGGCGCGATCGGCTACCTGGTGGGCAAGCCGCACGAAGGGCTGCGCTGCATGTTCCACATGATGAACGAGGCGCGCATCGGCATCGGCCTGGCCGCCACGGCGCTGGGTCTTGCCGGCTATTACGCCTCGCTCGATTACGCCAGGAACCGGCCGCAGGGCAGGCCGGTGGGGCCCGCAGGCAAGGACCCCGCGCAGCCGCAAGTCCGCATCATCGAACACGCCGACATCAAGCGCATGTTGCTGGCGCAGAAGTCCTACTGCGAAGGCGCACTGGCATTGCTGCTGTTCTGCGCCCGGCTGGTGGACGAGCAGCACACCGGCACGCCCGAGGCCGCCGAAGAGGCGCGGCTGCTGCTCGAAGTGCTGACACCCGTGGCCAAGAGCTGGCCCAGCGAGTTCTGCCTGGAAGCGAACTCGATGGCGATCCAGGTCCACGGCGGCTACGGCTACACGCGCGACTTCCCGGTGGAGCAATACTGGCGCGACAATCGCCTGAACATGATCCACGAAGGCACCCACGGCATCCAGGCCGCCGACTTGCTGGGCCGCAAGGTGGCAATGGAAGGCGGCAAGGGGCTGTCGCTGCTGGCGCTGCGCATCAACGGGACCATCGAACGGGCCATCCAGCAGCCGCACCTGGCCGAACATGCCAACGCATTGGGCCAGGCGCTGCAGAAGGTCGGCGCGGCCACCAAGTCCGCGTGGGCGACAGGCAACCCGGCCGACGCGCTGGCCAACGCGGTGCCTTACATGCAGGCGTTCGGGCACCTGGTGATCGCCTGGACGTGGCTGGACGTGCTGCTGGTCCTGGCGCCCGGCAGCCCCCGAGCCGCCGACGAAGGCCGCCTGCGCGCGGCGCGCTATTTCTTCCATTACGAATTGCCGAAGATCGGCGCCTGGCTGCGCGTTGTCGAAACGCGCGACCCCACCTGCGCCACCATGCCCGAGGAGGCTTTCTGATGGCTTCGGCCCGAACCCTGAAGCGCCTGGATGCGCTGATCTGGACCTTGATTTTCGCCGGCCTGCTGGTGCTCGTGCTGGGCATCGCTTCCCACGACGAGGCGCGCATTGCCGGCTGGAGCCTGTCCGTTCTCGGCGCCATCGCCGCCGGCGTCGGCGTCGGGTTGATCTATGTCCGCTCCCGCCTGCCGGAAGACCAGGCGTCCAGCAAACCGAACCCGGAGAACCGCACATGACCCGCACCGTCCAGAAATTGTTCGACCTCACGGGCAAGACGGCCCTGGTCACGGGCGGATCGCGCGGCCTCGGCCTGCAGATGGCGCACGCGCTGGGCGAGGCCGGCGCCCGCATCATGCTCAGCTCACGCAAGGCAAGCGACCTCGAGGAAGCCGCGGCCGACCTGCAGGCCGCCGGCATCGACGCGCGCTGGATCGCGGCCGATTGCTCGCGCGAGGAAGACATCCGCAAGCTCGCCGACGGCACGCTGGAGCGCATGGGGGACATCGACATCCTGGTCAACAACGCCGGCGCGGCGTGGGGCGCACCGGCGGAAGACCATCCGGTGGAAGGCTGGGACAAGGTGATGAACCTCAACGTCCGCGGCTATTTCATCCTCAGCCAGCAGGTGGCCAAGCGCAGCATGATTCCGCGCAAGCAGGGCCGCATCATCAGCATCGCCTCGATCGCCGGACTCGGCGGCAACCCGGCGGACATGACCACGCTGGCCTACAACACGTCCAAGGGCGCCGTGATCACCTTCACGCAGGCGCTGGCGTGCGAATGGGGCAAGTACGGCATCAACGTCAACGCGATCTGCCCGGGCTTCTTCCCGAGCAAGATGACCAAGGGCGTGCTGGACCGCCTGGGCGCGGACAAGCTGGCAGCCAATGCGCCGTTGCGGCGGCTCGGCGACGACGAGGACCTGAAGGGCATCACGCTGCTGTATGCGTCCGACGCCGGCAAGCACATCACCGGCCAGTGGCTGGCGGTGGATGGCGGCGTCAGCGTCGTGACGGGCGGGTGAACGACATGCCGACTCCCAAGCTGTTCGGCGTCGAAATCCCCTTCGTCGACCACCTCGGTTTCGAGCTGGTGAGGATGGAGGGCGGCGGTTCCGAACTGACCTACCTGCCCAAGCACGAACACATGAACTCGTTCCTGGTCACGCACGGCGGCGCCATCATGACGCTGATGGACGTCACCATGGCCACCGCCGCGCGCAGCGTCGAGACGGAGACGGGCGTGGTGACCATCGAGATGAAGACCACCTTCATGCAGCCCTGTACGGGCCTGCTCACCGGGCGCGGCCGGCTGATGCACCGGACGAAGACGATGGCTTTCACGGAAGCCACGATCTACGATGCGCAAGGCCGGGCCTGCGCCCATTCCACCGGCACCTTCAAGTACGTCAAGCGCCAGGCGCCGACGGCTCCCGCCAACACGATTTCCACCGACTGAGAGGCTCCCCATGCCGAAGAACAAGCAAATCCTGCTGGACAACCGCCCGGACGGCGAGGCCAGCGCCGGCAACTTCAAGCTGGTCGACACGGAGACGCCGGCGCTGAAGGACGGCGAGGTGCTGGTGCGCCACCATTTCCTCAGCCTCGATCCGTACATGCGCGGCCGCATGAACGACGCCAAGAGCTATGCCGCGCCGCAGCCGCTGGGCCAGGTGATGCAGGGCGGCACGGTCGGCGAGGTTGTCGAAAGCCGCAGCCCGAAGTTCGCCGCCGGCGACAAGGTGGTGGGCATGGGCGGCTGGCAGGAATACAGCGTCGTCGCCGCCGACCAGCCGGGTGCGCTGCGCAAGGTGGACACCACCCACGTGCCGCTGTCGCATTACCTCGGCGCGGTCGGCATGCCGGGCGTGACCGCCTGGTACGGGCTGGTGAAGATCATCCAGCCCAAGCAGGGCCAGACCGTCGTGGTCAGCGCGGCCAGCGGCGCCGTCGGCAGCGCGTTCGGTGCGCTGGCCAAAGCACGCGGCCTTCGCGTGGTTGGCATCGCAGGCGGTGCGGACAAGTGCCGCTATGTCACCGGGGAACTCGGATTCGACGCCTGCGTCGACTACAAGCAGCACGCCGACGCGTCCTCGCTGTCGAAGGCGCTGAAGGAACAGTGCCCCGACGGCATCCACGGCTACTACGAGAACGTCGGCGGCATGGTGATGGACGCCGTCATGCTGCGCATGAACGCCTTCGGCCGCATCGCCCTGTGCGGCATGATCGCCGGCTACGACGGCAAGCCGATCCCGATGGCCTATCCGCAGTTGATCCTGACCAACCGCCTCACCGTGGAAGGCTTCATCGTCAGCGAGCACATGGAAGTGTGGCCGCAGGCGCTGCAGGAGCTCGGCGCGCTGGTCGGCACCGGCAAGCTGCGGCCGCGCGAGTCGATCGCGCAAGGGCTCGCGTCGGCGCCCGAGGCTTTCCTGGGGATGCTGAAGGGCCGAAACTTCGGCAAGCAGCTCGTGAAGGTTTCCTGAAGCCCTGGAGAAGGGAGTCGCGGTGACGGACGCTACCCACGAAGTGTTCAACCAGCCCGAGCCGCTGGTGGACTACGACCTGTTCGCAACCAACCGGCCCCTGCGCGACGCGCTGCGCTACAACGCCCCCCAGCTGGACACCGGGCCGCTCGCCCGCCTGGGCCGGCTCGCAGGCACGGCGCAGATGCAGGAACACGCCCGCCTGGCCAACACGCACGCGCCCGAACTGCGCACGCACGACCGCTTCGGCCGGCGCATCGACGAGGTGGAGTTCCATCCGAGCTACCACGCGCTGATGGCAGCGGCGGTCGAGGCCGGGTTGCACGGATCCGCGTGGGGCGAAAGCGGCGGCAGCCCCCATGTCCTGCGTGCCGCCGGCTTCATGCTCTTCACCGAGCGCGAGCCGTCGATCCTGTGTCCCATCTCCATGACTTACGCCGTGACGCCGGCATTGCGCGGCAACGCAGCGGTGTTCCGTGACTGGTCGCCCAAGCTCACGAGCCGCAGCTACGAGCCGGCGCTCAAGCGCTGGAGCGACAAGGCCGGCGCGACCATGGGCATGGGCATGACGGAAAAACAAGGCGGCTCGGACGTGCGCGCGAACACGACGCGTGCCGAGTCCGATGGCCGTGACGGCTGGGGCGAGCGCTATCGCATCACCGGCCACAAGTGGTTCTTCTCCGCGCCGATGTGCGACGCCTTCCTGGTGCTGGCGCAGACGCCAAGCGGCCTGAGCTGCCTGTTCCTGCCGCGGGTGCTGCCCGACGGCAGCCGCAATGCCATCTTCATCCAGCGCCTGAAGGACAAGCTGGGCAACAAGGCCAATGCGAGTTCCGAAGTGGAGTTCCGCGGCGCCACGGCCTGGCTGGTGGGGGACGAGGGCCGCGGCGTGCCGCAAATCCTGGAGATGGGCACCATGACGCGGCTGGACTGCGCGCTCGGCACCAGCGGCCTGATGCGGCAAGCGCTGTCCATCGCGCTGAACCACACCGCGCAGCGCTGCGCCTTCGGCAAGCGCCTGATCGAGCAGCCGTTGATGCGCAACGTGCTGGCGGACCTGGCCCTCGAAAGCGAGGCGTCCACGGCCCTGGCGATGCGGCTGGCGCGCGCCTTCGACCGCCGCGACGATGCGCAGGAGGCGGCGATGGCGCGCCTGCTGACGCCCATCGCGAAATTCTGGATCTGCAAGCGCGGCAGCCACTTCGCGCAGGAAGCCATGGAATGCCTGGGCGGCAACGGCTACGTCGAGGAAAACGGCGAGGGCATCCTGGCCCGCATCTACCGCGAGATGCCGCTCAACTCCATCTGGGAGGGCGCCGGCAACATCATGGCGCTCGACCTGCTGCGCGCGCTGCGCAAGGCCGATGCCGCAGCTGCGCTGGCCAACGAACTGGCGCCCGCCAGGGGGGCGCATGCGGCGCTGGACCGGCTGGCCGCGGCGCTGCCCGCGCGGGTGGAGCACATGGCCACCGAGGTGGAGGCGCGGCGGCTGGCCCAGGACGCGGCGCTCGCGGTGCAGGCCGCGCTGCTGTACCAGACCGCGCCGCCCGCCGTGTTCGCCGCCTTCTGTGATTCGCGCCTGGCCGGTGACTGGGGACAAGCGTTCGGCACGCTCTCCGCGCGCACGGATTTCGACACCATCCTGCAACGCGCCATGCCGCTGACCCCATGACCGACCTGATACTGCACCACTACCCCAGCTCGCCGTTCTCCGAGAAGATCCGCCTCATCCTCGGCTACAAGAAGTTGCCGTGGAAGTCGGTGCTGATTCCGCCGATCATGCCCAAGCCCGACGTGATCGCCCTCACCGGCGGCTACCGCAAGACGCCCGTGCTGCAGGTGGGGGCGGACATCTATTGCGACACCGCCCTGATCTGCGACGTGCTCGAGCACGTGCGGGCCGATCCCACGCTGTACCCGCCGCACTTGAAGGGCGTGTGCCGCATCTTCGCGCAGTGGGCCGACACCACGCTGTTCTGGGCGGCCATGGGCTACAACCTGCAGCCGCGCGGCGCCGCCCACGTCTTCGCCAAGGCGCCACCCGATGCGGCCAAGGCCTTCAGCGACGACCGCAAGGCGATGTCGTCCAACCTGGTGCGGCTGCGGCCCGGCGACGCCACGTCCGCCTACCGTTCCTACCTGCGCCGCATCGCGAACATGGCCGACGAGCACGACTTCCTGTTCGGCCTGGAACCCTGCGTCGCGGACTTCGCTGCCTACCATGGCATCTGGTACACGCGCCAGCAGGTGGCGCCGCTGGCCGACATCCTGAATGCGACGCCTTCCGTCGGCGAATGGGCGCAGCGCGTCGAAGCGATCGGCCATGGCCCGATGACAAAGCTGGGTGCCGCGGACGCCGTCGCCCTCGCGGCCGCCGCGGACCCGATGCCGCCCGGCGCCAACCTGTTGATCGACAGCGCCTTCCAGGACGACCACGGCATCCCGCTGGGCACCCGCGTGACCGTCACGCCGGAAACCTTCGGCACCGAACCGACCGAGGGCGAACTGATCGCCGCCACTCGCACGCACTACAGCTTGCGGCGCGACGATGCGCGGGTCGGCACGGTGCACGTGCATTTCCCGCGCCTCGGGTACGTGCTGCGGGCGGTCGCGCCCGCCTGAGGGCTGCGCATGAGCCGCCGGTCCGCCCCAAGGCGAATCCCGCAGCGCGAAGCGCGGAGGGTCGTCCCATGACGCCGCTTGGCTGCTGCCTGTTCGACACCGCGATCGGCGCCTGCGGGATGGCGTGGACGCGGGACGCGATCGCCGGCGTGCAGTTGCCGGAGGCCACGCGCGAGGGAACGAGGCGGCGGCTGTGCCGTGCCTTCGGCGAGGTACCCCAGGGGGAACCGCCGGCTTTCGTGCAGCAGGCGATCTCGCGCATCCAGGCGCTGCTGCAAGGCACCCGTGACGACCTGGTCGACCTGCCGCTCGATTTCTCAGGGGTGCCGGAGTTTCATCGCCGGGTGTATGAAGTCGCGCGCGCCATCCCGCCCGGTGAGGTGCTGACTTATGGGGAAGTGGCGCGCCGCCTGGGCGAACCCGGGGCCGCGCGGGCCGTGGGCCAGGCGCTGGGCCGCAACCCCTTTGCGCCCGTCGTGCCCTGCCACCGCGTGCTCGCGGCGGGCGGGCGCTCCGGCGGGTTTTCCGCCGAAGGGGGAGCCGATACGAAATTGAAGATGCTGGAGATCGAGGCGGCGCGTTTCGGCGGAACGCCGGGCCTGTTCGACGCGCCCTAGAACCAGCGCCGCCAGCCCGTCTCGGCCGGGCGATCGGCTGCCGTCGTGCGCTCGTCGGAGCGAACCGGGTTGGATTGGCGCAGGCGCTCGTCACGCAGCCGCTCCTCGTCGCGCAGCCGCGCTGCATCGCGCATCTGCGTGTCGTGGGCTTCCTGCGCATGCGGGTGCTCGTTCACGGGGGCCGTGCGCACGGTGGTGACGGGCAGGGCGATTCCGCCCGGGCGCCCGTCCAGCCGGCTTTCCATCTCGTTCAGGCGCGCGGACAGCGTGCGGTTGATCTGTTCGAGCTGGGTGCGGATTTCGCGCTGCGCCTCCATGCGCGCTTTCTCGGCTTCCGCGGCCGAGATCGCGTCTCGCTCACGCAGTTCGCGCAGCTGCGTGTCCATGTGCTGGCGCAGGTCCACGAAGCGCGAGGCTTCCGCCTTGTCGGCCAGGTCGCGCTGCGCTTCCAGCGTCTTGTGATGCTGGCGCGATTCGATCAGCGACTGCGTGCGCATCGCGGCGGTGGACGCCAGGAACAGCACGAGCGTGATCGCCAGCAGCCCCAGCAGGATCAGGCCCAGCGGGGCCTTCGTGACGAAAAGGCCAAAGGAAAGGTCCGTCGGATTGACCATCTCGCCCCAGTTCAGGGCGGCGAATGCCGCTACCAGCAGGATGGCAACGATCAGAACGATGCTTCGGGTACGCATGTAAAACTCCTTGAGGACGTGCAACCATTCTCTGCAGTAGCTGGGACGCAACTGTCAGCCAATGGCCTGTTCGGGTGTGCGACCCATGTGGCAAACTCGCGCGCTTCCCATCGTCCTCAGCAGTAAAAACGATGCAAAAGATCCTGCGGCAGATCGCCGCCGAGCTCAAAGTCCAGGAAAGCCAGGTCCGCGCGGCCGTCGACCTGCTGGACGGCGGCGCCAGTGTCCCGTTCATCGCCCGCTACCGCAAGGAAGCGACGGCAGGCCTCGACGACGTCCACCTGCGCGAACTGGAAGCGCGCCTGGCGTACCTGCGCGAGCTGGAGGACCGGCGCGAGGCGGTGCTCAAGAGCATCGAGGAGCAGGGCAAGCTGACACCTGTCCTGCGCGCCGCCATCGATGCCGCGCCGACCAAGCAGGAACTGGAAGACCTGTACCTGCCCTACAAGACCAAGCGCCGCACCAAGGGCCAGATCGCGCGCGAGGCCGGCATCGAGCCGCTCGCCGACCTGCTGTGGGCCGACCCGCGGCGCGACCCGGCCGCCGAAGCCCTGGCTTTCGTCAAGCAGGAAAAAGGCGAAGGCGGCGAGGATTTCACCACCGTGCCTGCGGTGCTGGACGGGGTGCGCGACATCCTCTCGGAGCGCTGGGCCGAGGACGCTGCGCTGGTGCAGGCGCTGCGCGAGTGGCTGTGGAGCGAAGGGCTGCTCAAGTCGAAACTCGCCGGCGGCAAGGACGAAAACCACCCCGACATCGCCAAGTTCCGTGACTACTTCGACTACGACGAGCCGATCGGCCGCGTGCCGTCGCACCGGGCGTTGGCCGTGTTTCGCGGCCGCGCCCAGGACATCCTGGAAGCCAAGCTGGCGTTGCCGCTGGAACCGGAGCCGGGCCAGCCCTCCATTGCCGAAGGCAAGATCGCGCTGCACCTGGGCTGGAGCCACGCCGGCCGCGCGGCCGACGACCTGTTGCGCAAGTCCGTGGCGTGGACCTGGCGGGTGAAGCTGTCGCTGTCCACCGAGCGGGACCTGTTCTCGCGCCTGCGCGAAGACGCCGAGAAGGTGGCCATCAAGGTGTTCGCAGAGAACCTGCGCGACCTGCTGCTGGCAGCCCCCGCAGGCCCGAGGGTGGTGATGGGACTCGACCCGGGCATCCGGACCGGCGTGAAGGTGGCCGTGGTGGATGCCACCGGCAAGCTGGTGGACACCGCCACGGTCTATCCGCACGAACCCCGCCGCGATTGGGAAGGCGCGTTGCATGTGCTCGGCCAGTTGTGCCGCAAGCACGGCGTGAACCTGGTGGCCATCGGCAACGGCACGGCCAGCCGGGAGACCGACAAGCTGGCCGCCGACCTGATGAAGCGGCTGGATGCGCCGGACATGCAGCGCGTGGTGGTCAGCGAGGCCGGCGCCTCGGTCTACTCCGCCAGCGAATACGCATCGCGGGAGATGCCGGACGTGGACGTCAGCCTGCGCGGTGCGGCGAGCATCGCGCGGCGCCTGCAGGACCCGCTGGCCGAACTGGTGAAGATCGATCCCAAGTCCATCGGCGTCGGGCAGTACCAGCACGACGTGAACCAGAGCGAGCTGGCGCGGACGCTGGAAGCGGTGGTCGAGGACTGCGTCAACCGCGTCGGCGTGGACCTGAACACCGCCAGCGCGCCGCTGCTGGCGCGCGTCTCGGGCCTGTCGCCGTCGGTGGCGCGCGCGGTGGTGCAGTGGCGCGAATCCCATGGCGCCTTTCGCAGCCGCCAGCAACTGCTGCAGGTCAGCGGCCTGGGGGCCAAGACCTTCGAGCAGAGCGCCGGATTCCTGCGCATTCGCGGCGGCGAGAACCCGCTGGACATGACCGGTGTGCACCCGGAGACCTATCCGGTGGTCGAAAAGATCCTGGCGCATGCCGGCCAGCCGGTGCAGGAGCTGATGGGGCGCGCCGAGATGCTCAAGCGGCTGCGGCCGGAGCTGTTCGCCAACGAGCAGTTCGGCGTCATCACCGTCCGGGACATCCTGGGCGAGCTGGAGAAGCCGGGGCGCGACCCGCGCCCGGACTTCAAGGTGGCGCGCCTGAACGACAGCGTGAACGAAATCAAGGATCTCGAACCCGGCATGGAGCTGGAGGGGACGGTCAGCAACGTCGCCGCGTTCGGCGCCTTCATCGATCTCGGCGTGCACCAGGACGGCCTGGTGCACGTCAGCCAGCTGTCGCACAAGTTCGTCACCGACGCGCGCGAGGTGGTCAAGACCGGCGACATCGTCAAGGTGAAGGTGCTGGAGGTCGACCCGGTGCGAAAACGCATCAGCCTGACCATGAAGCTGGGAACGCCCGCCGCCAGGCCAGGCGGCCCGCGCGAGAACCGCTTCGAGGGCGCGGCCCGCGGCCAGCGTGCGCCGAACAATCCCGCCATCGGCGGCGCGATGCAGGGCGCCCTCGCCAAGCTGCAGGGGTTGAGGAAATAAGCATTCCCCCCGCCGGGACGGTCGCGCAGAATAGCCTGCATGCAGGCCCCGCTTCCGCGCGCATGACGGCCCCACCCGCACCCGCCCCGGCCATCGTGGCGAGCAGCGTGCTGTTCCTGCGCTGGGATGGCGACGTGGGTTCGGCTCCGGTGCTGGACGACCAGCTCGTCGCCCGCCTGAAGGCGGTGCTGGCGCGCTGGGACGCGGCGCGGCGGCTCGTGCTCGAGGCGCCGCAAGGCCTGGTCATCGCCGGACACGTGCCCCCGCTGGTGGCCTGGGATGCCGCGCGCCGGCTGGCCCGCGCGCAGGGACTGCCGCCGCTGCGCACCGGGCTGCACCATGGCGAGTTGCGCGTCACGCCGGACCGCTCGGTGCAGGCCCGGGTCAGCGGCGAGGCGCTGCACGTGGCCGCCGCGGCAGCCGACGGGGCAGGGGCGGACCGCATCGGCATTTCGCCCGCGTTCGCCGCCGCCATGGCCGCGCAAAGGCGGGGAGCGCGGCGCAACGCGCTGGCCGGGCTCGGCGTGCTGGCGGTGCTGGGCTCGGGGCTGGCGGGGCGGCAGGCACTGGAACAGTACGAGGCCGCACGGCGCCCGGCCGTGATCCGGCTGGACATCCGCCCTTGGGGCAACGTGTTCGTCGATGGCGAGCCGAAAGGCCGGACCCCGCCGCTGGTGCGGGTGTCGCTGCCCCCCGGCCCGCACGTGATCGAGGTGCGCAACGGCAAGTTCAAGCCGCTGCGCATGGAGGTGACGCTGCAGCCGGCCGAGGAACTGGAAGTCAAGCATGTCTTCGCGACGCCGCCGGCGCCGCCGCGCAAGAAGCAGCCGCAGCAGCAGCCCAGCGTCCTCGACCGCCTGAAGTTCTGGTGACGCCATGTTGAATGCACCCTTCACGCACCTGGGCCGCTACCGGCTGCTGCGCGAGCTCGGACGCGGCGCCATGGGCGTCGTGTTCCTGGCCGAGGACGATTCGCTGCAGCGCCAGGTGGCGATCAAGACCCTGCTGGTGCCGGGCGGGGAGGGACCGGACGGTGAGCACCGGGAGGCGCGCTTCCACCAGGAAGCCAAGGCCGCCGGCGGCCTGAACCACCCGAACGTCGTCACCATCCACGATCTCGGGCGCGAAGGGCCATGGCTTTACATCGCCATGGAGGTGCTGGAAGGCGTCGAATTGCGCGACCGCATGATGAAGGGTCCGATCGCGCTGGAGGAGGCGCTGCACATCGCGGCGCAGGTGGCGTCAGGGCTCGCCGCCGCGCATGCGCGGGGGATCGTGCACCGCGACGTCAAGCCGGGCAACATCATGCTGCTGGCCGGCGGACACGTGAAGATCATGGATTTCGGCATCGCGCGCATGCAGACGTCCGAAGTGCGCACGGTGAGCGGCACCATGATGGGCTCGCCCAAGTACATGTCGCCCGAGCAGGTCGGCGGCCATTCCATCGATCATCGCAGCGACATCTTCTCGCTGGGCTCGGTGCTGTACGAGATGGTCGTGGGCGCTCCCGCCTTCGCCGGCAGCAACATCGGCCAGCTGCTCACGGCCATCCTGCATTCGAGCCCGCTGCCCGCCAGCCAGGCCCGCCCCGGCGTCCCGGCCTCGGTGGAACTGGTCATCGCGCGAGCGATGCACAAGAATCCGCAGCAGCGCTACCAGGACGCCGCCGAAATGGCGCACGACCTCGTGCAATGCCGCAACGCGGTGCTGCGCGGCGGCGCCGCCCGCATGGACCTCGACCTGCTGCTTGCCAGCGGCGCGTATCCCGCTTCGGCGCCATGGTCGCTGGTGCCCGCGGCGGGCTTCGATGCGAGCGCCGCGATGAAAGAACTCCTGGCCGCGGCAAATGCACCCGCGCCGAGCGGTGTCCTGCGCCGCATGGCGTGGTTCCTGGGTTATGCGGCGGCCGCGGCAGCGGCGATCGCCCTCGCATTCCGCTGAGAGCGCGGACTTCCTGCCATCCTGCGATGCGAGCCTTGCGTCTGTATGCCGGACCCGCCGCGCGGCGGCACATCGAGGACCACGGGCTGGCCCCCGGCGACATCGGCGCGCTGCCGGCGGCTGCGGGCGGGCCCAAGGGGCTGGTGCTCGGGGCGCTGGACCGCTTCCTGTTCGGCGAGTGGCTGCCGCGCAGCGACCACACGATCCACCTGGTCGGCGCATCGATCGGGGCCTGGCGCATGGCCACGGCGTGCCTGCGTGAGCCCGTGCAGGCCTTCGAACGCCTGGAGCGCGACTACATCGCGCAGCGCCACGACGCGCCGCCCGACCACAAGCGGCCGAGCGCCGCGTTGCTCTCGCAACGCTTCGCCGAGGGGCTGCACGCCTTTTACGGCGGCCGCATCCGGGAAGTGCTGGAACATGCGCGCTTTCGGCTGCACATCGTGACCGCGCGCGGACGGCATGTGCTGGGCCGCGAACATCGCATCGGCACGCCGGTGGGGTACCTGGGCGCATTCGTGAGCAACGTGCTGCACCGCAAGGCCATGGGCGCGTGGCTGGAGCGCGTGGTGTTCTCGGCGCCGGAACGGGGCGTGCCGTGCCCGCTGCCGTTCGACACCGCCGATTTCCCGACGCGGCAATGCGAGCTGACCGAGGCGAATTTCCAGCCGGCCTTGCAGGCCAGCTGCTCCATCCCGTTCCTGCTGCAGGCGGTGCACGACATCCCCGGCGCGCCGCGCGGCGCCTACTGGGACGGCGGCATCACCGACTACCACCTGCACCTGCGCTACGCGTGCGGCCCGGGGCCGGGGCTGGTCCTGTATCCGCATTTCCAGAAAGCGGTGGTGCCGGGCTGGCTGGACAAGGGCCTCAAGTGGCGCCACCGCGCCACCGGCGCGCTGGACCGCATGATCGTGCTGGCGCCCGACCCCGAGTGGGTGCGCAAGCTGCCGAACGGCAAGCTGCCGGACCGGACCGACTTCGTGCGCTATGCCGGCGACCTGCAGGGCCGCATCCGGGACTGGACCGCGGCAGTGTCGGCCAGCGCGCAACTGGCCGACGAGTTCGCGCAGTGGCTGCAGCGGCCGGACCCGGCGCGGGTGGAGGCGCTGTGACTGTCGCCGGGGTGCGCCTGCGCAACCCGGCCTACCAACCTGCCACTCCGCAGGCCGGGTTGCGGCACAGCCGCACCCCGGCGACGCGTGCTACATCGACTCCAGCAGCATCGCCTCGTAATCCTGCCGCGTCGCCTCCCGCGGATTGGTCTTGTGGCAATGGTCGGCCATCGCGCCGTCGATGATCTTCTCGTACATGCCGCGGTTCACGCCCAGTTCGCCCAGGCCCGTCGCCAGGCCCAGCCGCGCATTCATGTCGCGGATGGCGTCGGGGATGTCGGCCGCGGCCTTCAGGCCCATCGCGTGCGCCATGCGTTCCAGCCGGCGGTCCTTCTGCACCGACGGCGCCTGCGCGTTGAAGCGCACCACGGCCGGCAGGAACATGGCGTTGAGCGTGCCGTGGTGCAGGCGCGGATCGACGCCGCCCAGGCTGTGGCTGAGGGAATGCACGCAGCCCAATCCCTTCTGGAACGCCATGGCGCCCTGCATCGACGCGCTCATGAGATTCGACCGCGCCTCGCGGTCGCTGCCGTCGCGCGTGACGCGCTCGATGTTGGCCCAGCCGCGCTCGAGTCCGTCGAGCGCGATGCCGTCGGCCGGCGGATTGAACGCCGCGGACATGAAGGTTTCCATGCAATGCGCGATGGCGTCCATGCCGGTGGCCGCGGTCAGTTTCGGCGGCAGGCCCAGCGTCAGCTCGGGGTCGCAGATCGCCGTCTTGGGCACCAGGTGCCAGGAATGGAAACCCAGCTTGCGGTGGTCGTCCACGATGATGATCGCGCCGCGCGCCACCTCGCTGCCGGTGCCGCTGGTGGTGGGGACCGCGATCAGCGGCGCCACCCGGTCCGTGATGCGCGGCGATCCGCCCTCGATCGTGGCGTAGTGTGTCAACGGGCCGTCGTGCGTCGCCGCGATCGCGACGCCCTTGGCGCAGTCGATGGCGGAGCCGCCGCCCACCGCCACCAGCCCGTCACAACCTTGCGCCTGGTAGATCTCGACGGCGGCGCGCACCGCGGCCTCCGTGGGATTGGATGGCGTCTGGTCGAACACCGCGTGGGGCAGGCCGCCCAGCGCATCCAGCGCCTTCTGCAGGACGCCGGCCGCCTTGACGCCCTGGTCGGTCACGACCAGTGGTTTGCTGATGCCGACGCGCTGGCATTCCTGCTTGAGCAGCTGGATGGCGCCGAAGTCGAACTGGATCTGGGTGACGTAGTAGATGAAGCTCATGGCCGGGGTCGCTTACGATGGGGAGCTTCACTGTAAGCCAGCCGCCACCCCCGGCGCTGCCAGGGACGTGACATTTCTTCCGCAGTTTCCCGAACTCACGCCGGCGATGCGCTCGGTGCTGGAACGCATGGGCCGCGCCGGCCACCGGCCGCTGTACGCGCTGGCGCCGGACGCGGCAAGGGCCGCCTATGAAGCCGGCGCCGGCGTGCTGGAGGTGGCCAAGCCGGCCTTGCCACGCGTGGAGGAGCTCCAGGTTCCGGTGCGCGACGGCTCGAGCATCCCGGCGCGCCTCTACGTGCCGGCCGACGGCATCCTGCCGGTGCTGCTGTACTTCCACGGCGGCGGTTTCACCATCGGCAGCATCGCGTCGCACGACACCCTGTGCCGGACGCTGGCGCAGCAGGCGGGATGCGCGGTGGTCTCCGTCGGCTACCGGCTCGCTCCCGAGCACCGCTTCCCGTTCGCGGTGCACGACGCCTGGGACGCGACGCGATGGCTGGCGGCCCATGCAGCAGGGCTCGGCCTCGATGCGGGCCGGCTCGCCGTCGGCGGCGACAGCGCCGGCGGGACCCTGGCCACCGTCTGCGCCACGCTGGCGCGCGATGCGCGCCTGCCGCTGCGGCTGCAGCTGCTGTTCTATCCGGGCTGCGCCGGCTGGCCACGGGCGCCGTCGCATGCCCGGTACCACCAGGGCCTGGTGCTGGAACAGGCCCACATCGCGTATTTCTTCTCCCAGTACATCGCCGATGCCGACCGCGACGACTGGCGCTTCGCGCCGCTGAACACGCCCGACCTCGAAGGCGTGGCGCCCGCCTGGTTCGGCCTGGCGGAGTGCGACCCGCTGGTGGACGACGGCATCGCCTACGCGGATACACTGCGCGCTGCCGGCGTCGCGGTGGAGCTGGAAATCTACCGCGGCGTCACCCATGAATTCATCAAGATGGGCCGCGCCCTGCCGGAAGCCCGGCAGGCGCACGCCGACGCGGCGGCGGCCCTGCGAGGTGCTTTGCAGGCATGACCAGAGAAGAGTTCCGTTTCTTTCATCGCCTGCGGGTGCGCTGGGCCGAGGTGGACATGCAGAAGATCGTCTTCAATGCCCACTACCTGATGTATTTCGACACCGCCGTCGCCGACTACTGGCGCGCGCTGGCCATGCCCTATGAAGAGGGCATGCACCAGTTGCAGGGTGACATCTACGTGAAGAAGGCGACGGTGGAATTCAGCGCCTCGGCGCGGATGGACGACACCCTGGACGTCGGCCTGAGATGCAGCCGCATCGGCAATTCGTCGATGGTCTTCAACGGCGCCATCTTCCGGGGGGAAGAGATGCTGATCACCTGCGAGCTCGTCTACGTCTTCGCCGACCCGGCGACGCAGACGTCCAAGCCGGTGCCGGCGCTGTTGCGGGAGATGCTGACCGGCTTCGAAGCGGGCGAGCCGATGGCGCACGTGAAGACCGGCACCTGGGCCGAGCTCGGCGCCGATGCGGGGCGGATCCGCACGACGGTCTTCGTCCAGGAGCAGCGTATCCCGGCGGAACTCGAATGGGACGAGGCGGACGCCACGGCCCTGCACGCGGTGGCGTACAACCGCCTGGGCGAGCCCATCGCCACCGGGCGCCTGCTTCCGGCCAGCGATGGCGTGTGCAAGATAGGGCGGATGGCGGTGCACCAGGTGCTGCGCGGCTGCGGCTTTGGCGAGCAGGTGCTGCGCGCGCTGGCCGCCGAGGCCCAGCGCCGGGGTGACTGGGCCATCGAGCTGCATGCCCAGCGCACGGCGCGGGTGTTCTACGAGCGCCTCGGCTTCATTGCGCACGGCCAGCCCTACGTGGAAGCCGGCATCCCCCACATCGACATGACCAGCGCCTTGCCGCTGGCGCGCTGAGGGTGGCGAAGAAGCGCCGGGCCGGCGCTGGCGGACGCGCGGCAGCGGCCACCCCGGCTGCTGCCCCTGCCGCCCCGGCAGTCGGCGCGCCGCGCGCGTTGCCGCCGGAACCGGCCGCCGACGGCTGGGCGTCCACCCTGCTGGCCCTGATGATGTTCCTGGCGCCGGGCCTCGGCTTCCCGGGCGAGGAGATGCTGCAGGACACGCTCAAGTCCGTCATCGTCTCCTTCTTCACGCTGGCCGCGACCGGCTTGTTCCTGCTGGCACAGAAGAACCGCGTCGAGCCGCTGCGGTGGCATGCCGTCGTGTGGCTGCCGCTGCTGCTGTGCGCGTACGCGCTGGGCAGCATGGCCTGGTCGCATGCCTACCTGGCCGGCGTGGAGGCGGTGCGCTGGTTCGTCTTCACGGTCATCGCCTGGCTGGGCCTGAACACCCTGACCCGTGATCGGCTCGGAGTGCTCGCCACGTGCATCCACGGCGGTGCGCTGGCCGCGGCCCTATGGGCCGCCGTGCAGTTCTGGACCGGCGCGAGCCTGTTCCCGCAGGGCGCCAATCCTGCCTCGACTTTCATCAACCGCAACTTCTTCGCCGAGTTCGTGGTCTGTACCTTGCCGTTCTCGGCGCTGATCCTGGCCCGGGCGCGGCGCAGCGGCTCGATCGTGCTGATGTCGGCCTTCATCGGTTTCATCGTCACCACCATCCTCATGACCGGCACGCGCGCCGCGCTCATGGCCTTGTGGTTGCAGTTGCTGCTGGTGTTGCCGCTGCTGGCATGGCGCTGCCGCGCGCAGCTGGCGTGGCCGCAGTGGCCGGCGGCCTGGCGCCTGCTGGCCCCGCTGGTGATGTTGGGCACGGTCCTGGCGCTGGGCTTCATCCCGAGCAACAACCAGAACATCCTGCAGGAGGGACACGGCACCAATGCCCTGGAGCGCGGCTTCCAGCGCACGCAGTCGATCGGCCCGACGGACTATTCGCTGGGCGTGCGCATGCTGATGTGGAAGGCCACGGGCAACATGATCCGCGCCAGGCCGCTGTCGGGCGTCGGCGCCGGCGCCTGGGAAAACGACGTGCCGCTGTACCAGGCCGAAGGCTCGCAGCTCGAGACCGACTACTACGTGCACAACGAATTCCTCCAGCTGGTGGCGGAGTACGGGCTGGTGGGCTGGGCCTTCCTGCTGCTGCTGTTCGCCTACCTGCTGCAGGCGGCCTGGCGCAGCTGGAATCCGCGCACCGCGGAGGCGGCGGCGGACCAGCCCTGGCGCGGCGCGCTGCTGTGCAGCCTGCTGGCGCTGTTCCTGGTCAGCAACATCGGTTTTCCCTGGCGCATGGCCGCCACGGGCGCGCTGTTCGCGCTGTGCCTGGGCGGACTGGCCGCCTCCGACGCGCGCCTGGGCTTCACGGCCCGCTGGCTGGCGTGGCCGCTGCGCTGGTCGCCCATGGCGTCGCGCGTGGCGCTGGCCGCCACGGCCGCATGCCTGGTGCTGGCGGTCGTCATCACGCAACGCGCCACGGAGGCCGAGCGCAAGCTGGTGACGGCGGTGCGGCTGGCGCTGTCCGTCACCGCATCCGGCAATCCCAGGGATCCCCGGCTGGAGCCGACCCGCAGCGAAATCCTGCGGCTGGTGCGCGAGGGCATCGCGCTCAATCCGCATTACCGCAAGATCACGCCCATGGTGGGCGACGAGCTGGCGCGCTGGGGCGACTGGGAAAACGCCACCTGGATCTGGGAGAGCGTGATCGGCTCGCGGCCGAACATCGTCGCGATCATCGGCAACGCCGCGCGCGGCCATTCGAACATGGGCCGGCACGAGCAGGCACAGGCCCTGCTGGAGCGTGCCCAGCGCATCCAGCCGAACGCGCCGACGGTGCGGTCGCTGGAGGTGCTGCTGCTCGCACGCTCGGGGCAGGAGGCCAGGGCGCTGGCCGCGGCGAAGGCGGCCATGGCCGCCGACATCGTCGACTACGACCTGGCGAACGCGCTGTTCGTCCTGTCGTGGCGCGCCAAGGACTATGCGCTGGCGCGCCAGGCGATGGCCCGCCGCATCGCGGGATGGCCTGCCAGCAATGCGGAGGGGCTGCTGCAACTGGGACGGATGACCGCGGAGGAGCACAACGATCCCGCCCAGGCGATCGATTACTACCGCCGCGGATTGGCAGCGGCGTCACCCGCGCAGCGCCAGGCGCTGGTGCAACTGGTGCCGCAGGACGTGCGGGCGCAGGTGCTCGCGCAACCCTAGATGTCGGCCAGCAGCACGTAGGGCAGGGGCTGCAGGCGCAGCGCGGGACCGGCGGCGCTGCCGGCATGCAGGTCGCCGGCCTCGGTTGCGCTGAGCTGCAGCGACACGATGGCTTCCCAGCCGCCTTCGGGCGCCGGCGCGCCCTGCACGACGACGCCCGCTGGCTGCTCCGGGTCACCCGCCTGGAACACCTCCTGCCCCGCCGCGAGCTCGCCATCGGCATGCGCGACGAAGGCGCGGCGCTTGATCGTGCCGCGGAACTGGCTGCGGGCCACGACCTCCTGGCCGGGGTAGCAGCCCTTCTTGAAGTTCACGCCGCCGACGGACTCGTAATTCAGCATCTGCGGCACGAAGGCTTCGACCACCGGCGCGGTGACGGTGGCGATCCCGCTGCGCACTTCGCTCCAGGCCCACAGGGACGGGTCGAGCGCCGGGCCAGCCGGCGCTGCGGCGGCCACCGGCGCCACCCACAGCGCGCGCGGCTGGTCGTCCGCCGGGTACAGGCTGACGATCCGGGCGTCGCCGTCGCTCGTCAGCGTCCAGGGCGTGGCGCCGCGGGCGGCAGCCGGCACGGCATCGCCGGCCAGGCCGTACAGGCCGAATTCACTGCTGGCATCGGCCAGCCTGGCCTTGGCGCGCAGGACGAACATCGACAGGCGCTTGAGCGTCGCGGGGAGGATGTCGCGGCTGCACACCAGCAGCATCTCGTCGGGCGCGCGCTGGAAGGCGACGAAGCTCGCGAGCATGCGGCCCTTGGCGTTGCAGAAGGCCGCCAGCCGGGCCTCGCCGGCGCCGAGCAGGGCGAAGTCCTGGGTGAGTTGGCCATGGAGGAAGCGGCCAGCCTCCTCCCCTTGGGCGCGTATCACGCCGAGGTGGGGCAAGGGAACAACGCCGTGGAGGGTATGGGACATACCCTGAATTATCATGGCCGTCTCATTCCACAGACGAAGTAGGGACGGTGCGCCGCTTTTTTTCGACCCTGTTCGTGCTGGCCCTGCTGGTGGCCCTGGCCGGCCTCAGTGCCGCCTGGTATTGGCTGCGCCAGCCTCTTTCGTTGCAGGCGCCGTCCGTGGACCTGTCCGTCGAGCCGGGAATGTTGCCTCGCGCAGTGGCGCAGGCGGTGCGCGACGCCGGCGTGGATGTCGATCCGCGCCTGCTATATGCGTGGTTCCGGCTGTCCGGCGAGGCCCATCGCATCAAGGCCGGCAGCTACGAACTGGAGCGCGGCATCACGCCGAGGCGCTTGCTGGACAAGCTGGCGCGGGGCGAAGAGTCGTTGCGCGCAGTGACCCTGGTGGAAGGCTGGAACTGGCGCCAGGTGCGTGGCGCGCTGGCCAAGGCCGACCAGCTGCGGCCCGACGCCGGCAAGCTGTCGGACGCCGAGCTCATGACCCTCCTGGGCCGCCCGGGCGTGGCGCCGGAGGGCCGCTTCTTCCCGGACACCTACACCTATTCCAAGGGCTCGAGCGACGTGAAGGTGCTGCAGCGCGCCCTGCGCGCCATGGACAAGCGCCTGGCCCAGGCCTGGGAGACGCGCAGCCCGCAATCCGTCCTGAAGACACCGGAGGAGGCGCTGACGCTGGCCAGCATCGTGGAGAAGGAAACCGGCAAGTCGTCGGACCGCACGCTGGTCGCGGCCGTGTTCCAGAACCGGCTGCGCATCGGCATGCCCTTGCAGACCGACCCGACCGTGATCTACGGACTGGGCGAAAACTTCGACGGCAACCTGCGCCGGGTGCACCTGCAGACCGACTCGCCGTACAACACCTACCTGCGCGGCGGCCTGCCGCCCACGCCGATCGCGATGCCGGGCAAGGCTTCGTTGCTGGCCGCGGTGCAGCCTGCTCCCAGCAAGGCCATCTACTTCGTGGCCCGCGGCGACGGCACGAGCCAGTTCAGCGAGACGCTGGACCAGCACAACCGGGCCGTCAACAAGTTCCAGCGCGGGCAATGAGCCACGGGGTCTTCCTCAGTTTCGAAGGCATCGACGGCGCCGGCAAGTCCACGCACATCGAGGCGCTGGCCTCGGCATTCCGCGCCGCGGGCCGCACGGTGGTGCTGACGCGCGAGCCGGGCGGCACGCCGTTGGCGGAAAAGCTGCGGGCCCTGGCGCTGAACGACCCGATGGATGCGCTGACCGAGGCGCTGCTGATGTTCGCCGCGCGGCGCGACCACCTGCTGCAGGTGATCGAGCCGGCGCTGGCGCGCGGCGAGGTCGTGCTGTGCGATCGTTTCACCGATGCCACGTTCGCCTACCAGGGCGGCGGACGCGGCTTCGACACGCAGGTGCTGGCGACGCTGGAGCGCTGGGTGCAAAGCGTCGATGCGCTGCCGGCGGGCGCGCTGCGGCAGCCGCATTTGACGGCCTGGTTCGACCTGGACCCCGCCGTCGCCGCGCAGCGCCTGGCCGGTGCGCGCGTGCCCGACAAGTTCGAGTCGCAGCCGCAAGCCTTCTTCGCGCGCGTCGCCGCCGGGTATGCGGCGCGCGCCAGGGCCGATGCCGGCCGCTTCCTGCGCATCGACGCCGACCAGCCTCGCGAGGCCGTCTGGCGCGACTTGCTGGCCGGCGTGCGCGGCCGGGGGTTCCTGCCATGAAGGCGCCCTGGATCCGCAGCCAGGTCCGCTCCCTGCTGGCGCAACGCGGCCACGCCTGGTTGCTGCATGGCCCGTCGGGACTGGGCCAGTACGAAATGGGGCTGGCGCTGGTGCAGGCCTGGCTTTGCGACCGGCCCACCGCCGACGGCGCATGCGGCGAGTGCGGCAGCTGCCACCAGGTGGACGTGCGCGCCCATACCGACCTGGCCGTGCTGATGCCCGAAACGGTGATGCTGGAACTGGGCTGGCCGCTGGGCGAAAAGGCGCAGGCCGACATCGACGACAAGAAGCGCAAGCCGAGCCGCGAGATCCGGGTGGACGCCATGCGCGACATGCTGGAGTTCGCGCAGCGCACCAGCGGCCGCGGCCGCGGCAAGGCGGTGCTCGTGTATCCGGCCGAGCGCATGAACCACGTGACGGCCAACACGCTGCTCAAGACCCTGGAGGAGCCGCCGGGCGACGTTCGTTTCGTGCTGGCGACCCAGGCCTCGCACCAGCTGCTGCCCACCATCCGCAGCCGCTGCCTGGCCCATCCCATGGCCTGGCCGCAGGCGGACGAGGCCACCGCGTGGCTGGTGGAAGAGGGCGTGCCCGCGCCCGCGGCGGCGGTGCTGCTGCGGGCGGCCGGGGGCCGGCCGGAGGACGCGCTGCGCCTGCACCAGGCCGGCCTGGACGCCCGAACCTGGTCGCAATGGCCCAAGGCGTTGGTACGAGGCGACACCGCGGGATTCGGCCAGTGGGGGCCGGCGCAGCTGCTCGAATCCTTCCAGAAACTGTGCCACGACCTCGTGGCCGTGCACTCGGGGGCCGCCCCCCGCTTCTTCGAGGCCGGGGACTTGCCGGTTGCCGGGTCGTTGCCGGCCCTGACGGCGTGGTGGCGAAGCCTCTCGGAGGCCGCGAAAACGGTAGAACACCCGTTCAACGCCGGCTTGCAGCTGGAAAGCCTTGTGGGCCAGGCGCGGACGGCCCTAAACTCCCATTCCTAGCCCATGAGCACTGCTCCCTCCACCCCGCGCCCGAGCGTCATCCAGCTCGCCATCAAGGAAAAGGCCGCCCTGTACGCGGCCTACATCCCCTTGTTCTCGGACGGCGGCGTGTTCATTCCCACCACGCGCGATTACCGCCTGGGCGACGACGTCTACGTGCTGCTGTCGCTGCCGGACGATCCGCAGCGCTACCCGGTGGCCGGCAAGGTGGCCTGGGTCACCCCGCCGCGAGCCGCCGCCAACCGCACCCAGGGCGTCGGCGTCCGTTTTCCCGCGGACGACAAGTCCAAGCTGCTGAAGGTGAAGATCGAGGAAATCCTCGGCGGTCACCTGGCCTCCGAGCGGCCGACGCAGACCATCTGAGTCGCAGGGGCCCCGCGCTCCTACAATCGTTCCAGGCAGCGCCGCCGGCTTCCCGCCGCGCGGCGTTCGCACTTTCCAGCACCATGTTCGTCGACTCCCACTGCCACCTCAGCTTTCCCGAACTCTCCGCGCAACTGCCGCAGATCCGCGCCGCCATGGCCGCAGCGGGTGTCGACCGGGCCCTTTGCATCTGCACGACCCTGGAGGAGTTCGAGGAGGTGCATGCGCTGGCCATGGGTCACGACAACTTCTGGGCCTCGGCCGGGGTGCACCCGGACAACGAGGGCATCACCGAGCCCACGGTGGAGAAATTGCTGGAACTGGCCGCACGGCCCAGGGTGGTGGGCATCGGCGAAACCGGGCTCGACTACTACCAGATGGAAGAGCGCAAGGGCGGCCGCAGCGTGGCGGACATGGAGTGGCAGCGCGAGCGCTTTCGCGTCCACATCCGGGCCGCGCGCCAGTGCCGCAAGCCCCTGATCATCCACACGCGCGAAGCATCGGTGGACACCGTCGCCATCCTGAAGGAAGAGGGCGAAGACGGCTCCGCCGGATCGGCCGGCGGCGTGTTCCATTGCTTCACGGAAACCATGGAGGTCGCGCGCGCCGCGCTCGACCTCGGCTTCTACATTTCCTTTTCGGGCATCCTGACCTTCAAGAGCGCGGCCGACCTGCGTGAGGTGGCGCGGTTCGTGCCGCTCGACCGGCTGCTGATCGAGACCGACAGCCCCTATCTCGCTCCCGTGCCGTACCGCGGCAAGGTGAACAATCCGTCCTATGTGCCGTTCGTGGCGGCGCAGGTCGCCGAGCTGCGTGGACTGTCGAGGGAAGCCATCGGCGAGCAGACCAGCCGCAATTTCGAGGCGCTGTTCAGCGGCGTGACAACATGAAGCATTACCTGAAGTTTGTCGTCTATCTCCTTGCCTTGATTGGTTTTTCGTTCGCCCGAGCTGGATCGTACGAGGACTTTTTCGTGGCGGTGAAGCGGGACGATCCCCAGACCATCACCGGGCTGCTGCTGCGCGGCTTCGACCCCAATGCCCTCGATCCGTCCGGCCGCCACGGACTGTTTGCGGCGCTGCAGGACGGCTCCCTGAAAGCGGCCGAAGCCTTGATCTACTGGCCCCGGACCAACGTGGAATGGCGCAGCCCCAAGGACGAAAGCCCGTTGATGCTGGCCGCCTTTCGCGGTCACATCGACCTGGTGCGCAAGCTGATCGCGCGCGACGCGGACGTCAACAAGCCGGGGTGGACGCCGTTGCACTATGCGGCCACGAGCGGTCACATCGACGTGATCAAGCTGCTGCTGCGCGAACACGCGTACATCAACGCGGAATCCCCGAACAAGACGACCCCGCTGATGATGGCCGCCGAATACGGATCGACCGCTGCCGTGAAGCTGTTGCTGGAAGAAGGCGCGGACCCGTTCATGCGCAATGAACTGGGCTTGTCCGCGGTGGACTTCGCCATGCGCGCGAATCGCAAGGACGCGGCCGACCTGATCTCCGGTGCGATCCGCAATTCCCAGCCCAGGGGCAAGTGGTGACGGCACTTGCTAAACGCGAAGCGTAAAAGGCAAGCGTGACAACCACTTGAGCGATGGAGTTAAAGTGAGTTATCGGGCTGCGCAGGCGTCCACCAGCTGCACGCCGGCTGACATGACGCTGGTGTCGGCGCGGCAGCGGGCCAGGTCGGCGTACTGACCCGGGACCAGGACGCCGGGCGGGTTGTAGCGCAGCGTGGCTTGTGCCGTGAAACCCGGCGCCGGATCGGCTTGGCAGCGTGCGCCGCGTCCGGCCAGAGCTTCGACGCGACGGCAGAAAGCGTCATCCGGATAGCTGAACTGCCTAATGAGGTTGCCGCTGCCATCGCGATACACCAGGTGCTTGCCTCCGGAACCGGCCGCCACCGGGGCCGGCTGGGTCGATTGGGATGCGCAACCCGCCAGCACCACGGCGGCGGCGGCGATGAAGGTAAGGCGCGTGAGGCTCAAGTGCATGGAATCTCCAGGTTCGTGCTGCCGGCAGATCGCCGGGCCATGGACCTTTGTACCTTCGATTGCGCCTTGGGGGGCCTCGACGTAACCGCATATTCGCTTGATACGATGCGTATTATGTCAAATAATAGAAAGAAGAGGAGGACGCATATCACTCTCGTCGCCCGCGCCTCCAGCCTCAATCCGCCGGCGCTGCGGCTTGGTCGGCGTCTGTCCCGAGCACCGACCACAGAAATGGCGCAGCGGCGGAAAGAAGGGCCACTTCACCCCGGTTGCTTTCACACGGATCCATGTCGTAGTGACACACCGCGCCCCATGCATCCCCGGCGGGACTCTCGATGACCGCCCCGCAATAACTCGCGATCGGGCTGTTCTTCATCCACGGCACGCGATCGTCGCGATGGCCGTTGATCACGACGAGGGATTGGCCCGTCCGCTGCAGGTGGGCGCAATAAGCGGTCGCGATGGGGACATCCTGGCCGCGCACGACGGCCTTGTCCCACTTGTCCACCAATTCGACACTTTTGAGCACTTCGCCGCTGAACTGAAAAACCCCGGTGAACCGGTATGGCGTGCGCTCGTTGAGCAGCTCGAGACCACCCCTGCGTCCGCCGGCGGCCAAACGAACCTTAAACTCGGGCAGACCCGAGATGTCTGGCGAACCTGGCGCGTCTGGACTGCCGCGCGAGGGGGAATGACTGGTCATGCGAGTGGCTCCGCCCTTGTGTGATCGAAGTCTGGTTGCCAGTTGAGCATGAGCTAGCAGAGGTGTCTGTTCGGTGCCGTACCAATGACCGTGACGATCGAAGCCCTGAGGCAGCGCCTGCGCGCCGCCGGCGCCGGGCCGTCCCACGAGCAACGCGTGCTGCGCCTGTGGTCCCAGGCCTTGCCGCAGGACAGCGGCAAGCGCCGCATCGAGGACTTCCTCCCAGCCGCCCTCCTCTCGGCCCTGTCCGGAATCGAAGCCGAGCTCGCGTCGATCACCAGGCTGCGCAGCGCCCACCCCGCCGAGGACGGCGGCGAACGCCTGCTGGTCGAATTGGCCGACGGCCAGATGGTGGAAAGCGTGCTGCTGCCGCGGGACGGACTGTGCATCTCCTCCCAGGTCGGGTGCGCGGTCGGCTGCCTGTTCTGCATGACCGGGCGCGACGGCCTGGTGCGGCAGCTGGGGAGCGCGGAAATGGTGGCGCAGGTGGCGCTGGCGCGCGCCCGCCGGCCGGTCCGCAAGGTGGTGTTCATGGGCATGGGTGAGCCGGCGCACAACCTGGACGCCGTGATCGAAGCGATCGAGTTCCTGGGCACGGCGGGGAACATCGGCCACAAGGACCTCGTGTTCTCGACCGTGGGCGACCCGCGCGTTTTCGAGCGGCTGCCGCTGTCACGCGTGAAACCGGCCCTGGCCCTGTCCCTCCATACGACGAAGCCGGCCCTGCGCCAGCAATTGCTGCCACGCGCGCCGCGCATGACTCCGGAGGAACTCGTGGAGGCCGGAGAAAACTACGCGCGCGCCACCGGCTACCCCATCCAGTACCAGTGGACCTTGCTGGAAGGCGTGAACGACGGCGACGACGAACTCGATGGCATCGTCCGCCTGCTGGCCGGCAAGTACGGCGTGCTGAACATGATCCCGTTCAACAAGGTGGACGGCATCGATTTTCGCCGTCCATCATCGGAGCGCGCGGCGGAAATTGCCCGCACGCTGCATCGGCGCGGCGTGCTCACCAAGCTGCGACAGTCTGCAGCCCAGGACGTCGAAGGGGGTTGCGGACAGCTGCGCGCGCGCAGCATCCAGGTGGTGCGAAAGCCCGTGCCTGCCTAGCGTCAGCGGGCGGCCGTCAGGCGCAGCAGTTCGGCGCGCTTCATCCGCAGGTAGTCCTCGCGCCCCACCTCGCGCAACTGCCGCGGATACTTTTCCGTGGCATCGAACCACGCCTGCAGGCGCTTTTCGACCTGCTGCTCGCCCGGCAGCGACAGGGAATCCAGGTAGGCGTCGATGGCCAGGTAGTAGCGCATGGTGTTGCGCTCCACCACGCCGCGCATGCCGCCGACGAACCCGTCGTCTCCAGCCTTCGTGCGGGTGAAGCCCACCTTGTCCTGCCCCTTCGTGCCGAGGTACACCTTCATCGCGATCTCGCTGGCGGCCCCGTGGCTCAGCGCGTAGCCCATGTGCAGGAAGGTGCGGCCGCCTTCCAGCGGCACGGCTTCCGCCATCAGCTGGTAGTCGCGGGTGTCGTACGGACCGTCCACCGCATCCATCTGCACCGACAGGTAGTCGGCCCGGGTCACGGGGGCCTTCCAGCCAAACGCCAGCAACGTCGCGGACGACACCGCCTGCGGCTCCTTCTTGCCGACGCGAACCTCGACACGCGGGCCATCCACACCGTCGGCGCGCCGGCAATGCTTGGTGTTCAGGTGCAGCATGAGGATCTCGCACCAGCGGCCGGGATCGGACAGCGCCCCCCGCACCGACTCGAAGGGATGGTCGAGCACGGCGTACACGTCTCCCTCGATGCGCCGCGAAGCCTCCTGGGACTGCAGCACCACCGGCCCGCCAAAAGCATTCTGGGCGAGCTGCTGCGCCATGCCGGCATGCCGCGCGCGCAGCGCTGCGGGGCCAAGCGGCGCCGCGGCTTGCGCCACGCCGACGAATGACATCGCCAGCAGGCCCGCCGCCGCGCAACGCTTCCAATACTTCATGCTCTCTGGCCCTCCCCTGCGGCCGGGCTGTCCGCCGACCGCAGCAATGCAATGACTTCGTCGTCGTCCAGTTGAGGAAACGACCCGTAGAACTGGCTCACCGCGATGAATCGCCGGGGGGTGTCCAGGCAGACGACTTCGTCCGCATGTTCCTGCACCAGCCTGACGCTTTCCGGTGCACCCACCGGCACCGCGCAAACCAGCCGGGCCGGTTGGCGCTGGCGGACGGCATGCAGCGCCGCGATCATGGTGGCGCCGGTGGCCAGGCCGTCGTCGACGACGATCACGGTCCGGCCCTGGGCATCCTTGCGCAGCCGCCCCGGGGTATAGAGTTCCCGGCGCCGGGCCAGTTCCTGCATTTGCAGCGCTTTCTGCTCCTCGACGTAATCGGGCGTGGCGCCCACGGAAGAGGCTTGCGAACTCAGGTAGACCCAGCCGGACTCATCCACGGCGCCGATGGCGAATTCGGGTGCGCCAGGCGCATGCAGCTTGCGCACGAGCACGATCTCCAGTTCCCCCTGGAGCTCGCGCGCTATCCGTGCGGCCATGGGTACGGCGCCACGCGGAATGGCGAGCACCAGCGCGTTGTGTCCCCGGTACTGCGACAGGGCCGCGGCCAGCCGGCCCGCCGCTTCGATGCGATCCGTGAACATGGAAGCCCTCCTGCCGAACTATACGGCCAGGCGAGCCGGTGCAGGCCGCTTACTGCACGCGCGTCTCGAAGACGCGGGTCAGGCCGTCCAGGTCGCTGATGCGCACGTGTCTCTTGTCCACTTCGAGCAGCCGTTGGTGCTGGAAAGCGGAGAAGGTGCGGCTGACGGTCTCGAGCTTCATGCCCAGGTAGCTGCCGATCTCGGCCCGCGACATGCGCAGGTGAAACTCGGTGGGCGAGTAGCCTCGCGCCTTCATGCGCTGCGACAGGTTCAGCAGGAAGGCGGCCAGCCGCTCTTCGGCGTTCATGCTGCCCAGCAGCATCATCAGGCTGTGTTCGCGCACGATCTCGCGGCTCATCAGGCGGGAGAGGACGTGCTGGAGGTCGGGGCTGGCGGAAGCCAGCTCGCTGAGGTTGGCGTACGGGATCGCGCAGATCTCCGCATCTTCCAGCGCCACGGCGCTGCTGGCATGCTTGCCGGACGCCAGGCCGTCCAGTCCGAGCAGTTCGCCGGCCATCTGGAATGCGGTCACCTGCTCGCGGCCGTCCTTGAGCGCCATGTGCGACTTGAAGGTGCCGCTGCGCACCGCGTAGATGAACTGGAACTTTTCGCCTTCGCGGTAGAGCGCGTCTCCTTCCTTCACCCGCCGCCGCGCGAACCTGAGGCCGTCGAGCCGTTCGACATCGCTGACGGTGAGGCCGCATGGCAGGCACAGGTCCTTCAGGTGGCAAGTGGAGCACTGCGTCTTCAGCGGTGCTGGCGTGGCGGTGCGGGCGAGGTTGGCGGGCGGCATGAAGTGCAGGGGGCTGGCGTGAAGCGCGGCGGATTGCATGGAGGTTCCCTCATCTCTTTGTGTCTGTCGTGCTCAGTGGACGGCGTGGGCGCCCGCGGCGGCGACGGCGACCGCGAGCTGGTCGAATTCGCTACTCTTGTCCAGGAAGCGGGCGGCGCCCTGCCCCAGGTAACGCTTGCGGTAAGCGGGGCCGCAGTTGTTGCTGAAAACGACAAAGGCAACAAGCGGGTCGGCCTGGCGGACGGCTTGCATCACCTGCAGCCCGGTGCCGCCTTCGAGCTGGTGGTCGAGCACCACCACGTCCGGATGGACTTCCAGGATTCCGCTGATGCATCCCTGCGGCGAGCCGGCCTCGCCGACGATGGTGAAGGCGGCGTCCCGCAGCAGGCCATTGACCCGCTGGCGGATGGCGGCCGAGTCGTCCGCGAGGAAGACGGTGACGGGGGCGTTGCGTGGGGCCATGCCGTACTGTCGTTCTTGCCGCCTCGCCCGGCCATCGGCGGTGGCTGAATCGAAGGCTCGGACGGGTCCCAAACGCGACCGGAAGGATGACCAGAGGCGCTAGGAATCGTCCTAGCACACGTGTCTCATGACTCATCCGCTCACACTTTTCGTGAATTGCGTCACCTTTGGATACTTGTCAATCCCCCGTATTGCGAATACGTTGGGGGCCGTCGTACCACTGATAGGCTTGCCCTCGCAGGCAGGCGTCATCTCAAATATGCGTTGGTTCAAAGGAAATCTTCGAAGCAGCATCTACGGGCTGCTCGGCAACCCTGTCGCCCCGAGCGACTCCGTGCTGGACGAAGGCACGGAGGACATCCGCGAGGCGATGCTGTCGCTGCTGGGTGAAGAGGGTGGCCGGCGTTTCGCCAATGTGACGCGGCGGGTCCGTTATGCCAACGACGTGCAGGCGCTGTGGTACCTGCGCGGGGACGTCATGGCGGCCCTGGCGGCCACGCAGGGCGAAGCCTCCGCACGCAGCAAGGTGCTGCACATCACCGAGATGTTCCACGGGCTGCTGCCTGGCAGCCTGAGCTCGCGTCCGAGTCCGCTGACCGGCTGAGCCATCCGCCCTAGTGGCGGTGTCCCCAGATCACGAAAGCGTCGCGGCCTTCAACCGCCAGGGTGACCTTGGCCCCGACAGGCAGGCACACCTTGGTCGGTACATGGCCGAACGGCAGGCCGGTGAGGACCGTCGCCTTCACCTGCGTGCGCAGCCAATCCACCACCGTCTTCAGCCTGAAGCCCTTGTCGTGCGGCACCGGCACCCAGTTGGTGAAATGCCCGAGCAGGATCGCCTTCTGCCGCTGCAGCACGCCGGCATACAGCAGCTGCGTCAGCATGCGTTCGATGCGGTAGGGGTGCTCGTGCACGTCCTCGAGGAACAGGATTCCGCCCTTCACCTTGGGTAGCCACGGCGTGCCCGCCAACGCGGCGACGATGGCGAGGTTGCCGCCCCAGAGCACGCCCTTTTCCTGGAGCGGCTTGGCCATGCGTTCGGCGGCCGGCAGCTGCCATCCGGTGCCCTCGCCCTGCAGCGTGACGAGATCGTCGAAGCACGCCTGCATGATGTCGTCGGGTTCGGGCTCCACGCCGAAGTCCTCCCCGATGGCCGGGCCCGCCCACGTCGTCCGCCCCGTTTCGGCGAGCACCGCGCTCTGGAAGGCCGTGAAGTCGCTGAGGCCCACGAACTGCGTGCCGCCGTCGATCGCCCGGGCGATCTGCTTGTAAGGCAGCTGCGGCAGCAGCCGCGTCAGCCCGTAGCCGCCGCGCGTGATGATCGCGACGTCGGCGCCGCTGTCGGCCGCGCGGCCGATGGCGGCCAGGCGCGTCGCGTCGTCGCCGGCAAAGCGCATGTGGGTCGCGAACACGGCCGGATCGAGCTCCACCTCGTGGCCCAGGGCCTTCAGGCGAGCGACGCCGCGCCGGACAGCGGCCTTGTTTCGCACAGCACTGGAGGGAGAGAAGATGTAGATGCGCTTGGTCACGGGCGGAAGTATCCCACCGCCGCGCGCGCGATCTCCTCGCCATGCTCCTGGACGAAATGGCCGGCCTGGGGCAACACGGTCGGTTCCGGGCAACCCCGGATCTGCTCGCGCAGCGCCTGCATCACGGGCACGCCGAGCACCGGGTCTTGCGCACCCACCGCCATCATCGTGCGACCCGACCAGCGCTCCCGCAGGAAGTCGCGCGCCGCGCGCGACACGGCGGCGCCACCGGCCTCGGGACGCGCGGGCACCATTGCCGGAAAGGCACGCAGGGCAGCGCGATGGCCCAGGTCCGGGAACGGCGCGTCGTAGGCGGCGCACTCCTCCAGCCGCAGGTGCGGGTTGCCGCGCGCGAACAGCCGCCCGATGTCGAACCCCGGGTTCCTGGCGCACATGTCGCGCCAGGCGATGAATCCCGGGCTGAGCGGCGCATCGCCGGTCCCCAGCGTCGTATTCATCACGAGCAGGCCGTCGTAGCGCTCCGGCGCCTCCATCGGCAGTGTCAGCCCGAGCAGGCCGCCCCAGTCCTGGACCACCAGCACGACGTGCCGCAGGTCGAGCCGCTCCACCAGTTCCAGCAGAACCTGGCGATGCCATTCGAAGGCGTGGGTGGCGTCGCGCTTGGGCTTGTCGCTCTTGCCGAACCCCGGCATGTCCGGCGCCACCACGCGGTCGCCGGCTGCCAGGAACACCGGGATCATGCGGCGGTACAGGTAGCTCCACGCCGGGTTGCCGTGCAGGCAGAGCCAGGTGCGGGAGGCATCCGGAGGGCCTTCGTCCAGGTAGTGCATGCGCAGGCCGGCCAGCGACGGCAGGTCGGCGACGTAATGCGGATCCCAGGGGTAGTCCGGCAAGTCGCTGAAGCGATTGTCCGGCGTGCGCAAGGCGTCATCGCGCAAGGGCTGGGCGGCGCCGCGGGCCTCCACGCGGCGGGCGCGGAAAAACTCGGTGAGCAATGCACCGCACTCCGCCGCCAGCACGCCGCCTTCGACGGCGGTCTGGTGGTTCAGGCGGCGCTGCACGAACAGGTCGACCACGGAGCCGGCGGCGCCCGTCTTCGGGTCGGCAGCGGCGTAGACGACGCGCGCCAGCCGCGCGTGCAGCATCGCACCGGTGCACATCGTGCAGGGCTCCAGCGTCACGAACAGCTCGCAGCCATCCAGGCGGTAGTTGCCCAGGGCTTGCGCCGCTTGCCGCAAGGCACGGATTTCGGCGTGCGCGGTGGGGTCGTGCTGCGTGACCGGTGCGTTGTGGCCCCGCCCGACGATCTCGTTTCCGTGCACCACGACGGCCCCGACCGGCACCTCGCCGGCCTCGGCGGCGAGGCGCGCCTGCGCCAGCGCTTCGCGCATGAAGCGCGCGTCGCGCGAGCGCGCGGTGCTCACTTGTCGTTGTCCGGCATGGGCCGCGCCTGCTGCACGGCGCCCTGCACTGCCTGCTCGAACTGCTTGACCTGCTGCTGCGGCGTGGCCGCCGGAACGGTGGACCCCGCTTCGGCGCCCGGCACCGCGGGCGCTACACCGGCTTTCAGCTGGCTCTTGGCCAGGAAGCCGATGACCGCCACCACCAGCAACAGCCCCAGGATCGAAAAGATCGCTCGCATCAGTTGCCCCCCATGCCCAGGCGCTCCATCCAGGTGACCAGCGCTTTTTCGTCGGCGCTGCCCGCAGCGTACTGCTCGCGCATCCGCGCGTGCGCCTCACGGCGATGCTGGTTCAGTTTCACCTTGCAGGCCCACTCGGTCACTTCCAGCTCGAAGCCGACGATGCCGGCCAGCATCTTGTGCGCGAAGTCCTCGCCCAGGCTGCGCCACTGCTCCGCGTAGGCGGGCTCGTGGTCGCCGATCAGCTTCTTGAGCAGCCGGTCCTTCGCCAGCGCATCTTCGACCAGGCGCGCACGCACCCGGCAATGCACGGTGAGGTAGTTCCAGGTGGGCACGCGCTGCAGGTCGGGGTAGACCGAGGGCGACAGGTAGGCATGCGGCCCCATGAAGATGGCCAGCGCGTCGGGCCGGGCCTGCAGGTAGCGCCAGTGCGGATTGGGCTTGGCGCAATGACCCCAGAGCACGAACCGCCCTTCCCGCTCTTCCAGGTGCAGCGGCAGGTGGCTGGCATAGGGAAAGCCGGTGTCGTCGACGGACACCAGGCTGGCCAGCGGATGCGCCCGCATCAGGTCCGCGGCCAGCGCCGGGTCTTCGGAGCGGAACTGCGGGGGCTGGTACATGAAGCGATTATGAAGGCGTGCCTATTCCCATTCAATGGTCGCCGGCGGCTTGCTGCTCACGTCGTAAGTCACGCGGTTGATGCCGCGCACCTCGTTGATGATGCGGCTGGACACCTTCTTGAGCAGCGCATAAGGCAGCTCCGCCCAGTCGGCCGTCATGAAGTCGCTGGTCTGCACGGCGCGCAGGGCCACCACGTAGTCGTAGGTGCGCCCGTCGCCCATGACGCCCACGCTCTTGACCGGCAGGAACACCGTGAAGGCCTGGCTCGTGAGCTCGTACCAGGTCTTGCCGGTGGGCTCGTCACGAAAGTTGCGCAGCTCCTGGATGAAGATGTCATCCGCCCGGCGTAGCAGGTCCGCGTATTCCTTCCTGACCTCGCCGAGGATGCGCACGCCCAGGCCGGGGCCGGGGAACGGATGCCGGTACACCATCTCCGGCGGCAGGCCGAGGGCCACGCCGAGCTCCCGCACTTCGTCCTTGAACAGGTCGCGCAGCGGCTCCAGCAGCTTCAAGCCAAGCTGCTCCGGCAGTCCGCCGACGTTGTGGTGGCTCTTGATGGTGACGGCCTTCTTGCTCTTGCCGCCGCCCGATTCGATGACGTCCGGGTAGATCGTCCCCTGGGCCAGCCAGGCGACGTGGCGCGCGTGCGTCTTCTTGATGATGTCCGCCTCGGACTTGAACACGTCGACGAACAGGCCGCCGATGATCTTGCGCTTGGCCTCCGGGTCGCTCACGCCGGCGAGCTTGCCGAGGAACAGGTCGGCCGCATCGACGCGCACGACCTTGGCGTGCAGCTTGCCCGCGAACATCTCCATCACCATGTCGCCCTCGTTCAGGCGCAGCAAGCCGTGGTCGACGAACACGCAGGTCAGCTGGTCGCCGATGGCGCGATGGATCAGCGCCGCGGCCACGGAGGAATCGACGCCTCCGGACAGGCCCAGGATCACCTCTTCGTCCCCTACCTGACGGCGGATGGCCGCCACCGCTTCGGCGACGTGGTCGCGCATCACCCAGTCCGGCCGGGCCTGGCAGATGCCCAGGACGAAGCGTTCCAGGATGGCCCGGCCCTGCACCGTGTGCGTGACCTCGGCGTGAAATTGGATCGCATAGAAACGGCGCGCCTCGTCGGCCATGCCGGCGATCGGGCAGCTGTCGGTGGACGCCATCAGCTTGAAGCCGGGCGGCATCTCCACCACCTTGTCGCCGTGCGACATCCACACGTTGAGCATGCCGTGGCCTTCCGGCGTGGTGTAGTCGGCGATGTCACGCAGCAGCTGCGTGTGGCCGCGGGCGCGCACGGCGGCATAGCCGAATTCGCGCTTGTGGCCGCCCTCGACCTTGCCACCGAGCTGGTGGGCCATGGCCTGCATGCCGTAGCAGATGCCCAGCACCGGCACGCCGAGCTCGAACACCGCCTGCGGCGCCTTGTCGGTGGTCTCCTCGTAGATGCTCGCGTGGCTGCCCGAGAGGATGACGCCCTTCAGGCTGCCGTCGGCGGCATAGGCACGGATCCATTCGTCGGTCACGTCGCAGGGATGCACTTCGGAGAACACATGCGCTTCGCGCACGCGGCGCGCGATCAGTTGCGTGACCTGCGAACCGAAGTCGAGGATGAGGATCTTGTCGTGTTGCATGTCAGGCGAGGTCGGTGATCAGCGGATGTTCGAGCTTGAGGCAGGCGCGTTGCAAGGCGCGGTCCATCGTGACGAGAGGGGCTTTCAGGTCAACGGCGACCTTCAGGTAGGCGGCATCGTAGGGCGTGAGGTCCAGCGACTGCGACCAGTTCCAGAACTCCAGCGGCGAGACGCGCAGCGGCGCCAGGGCCACCGGCAACCGGCTGAGCAGCCGCAACACGTGCTGGTGCACGCTGGGCGTGAAGCGTCCCCTGGCCAGCGCCCGGCCGGCGGCATGCAGCGCCTCCAGCGGAAAGATCGCGGCACTGGTTGCGCTCTCCTCTTCGGTGATGACGCGGATGAGCGCTTGCGACACCTTTTCGCCCGCTTCGTCGGGAAAGGCCCAGCTCGCGAAGGCGGAGGCGTCAACGACGAGCACGGGGCACCTTGGGTTCGTCGGTCCAGCCCTCGCCGCGGGCGTCGCGTTCCCGCTTGTGCTCCTCCCACAGCTCCTGGAAGCCCGGCTGGCCGCGGCCCACCTTGCTGCGCAAGGCCTCCAGCTCCTGCTGGATGGCCTGCCGGCGCGCCTCGATGCTGGGCTGCTCCGTCTCCGGCTCCTTGATCAGGCGGATGACGCGCTTGCCATGCCGGGTGAGCACGACCTCCTCGCCGTTCTCCACGGCACGGATCAACTCGGAGAGCTGGCTCTTGGCCTGGTGGATGGGGACGGTTTGCATTCTGGCTCGATTGCTTGTGAATCTGGCCTGATTTTAATCACGAAACAAAAAAGGGCCAGAAATTTCTGGCCCTTTCTGCCGCGAGGCTTTCACTCCGCCCGGTAGTTCGGCGCTTCCTTGGTGATCTGCACGTCGTGCACATGGCTTTCGCGCATGCCCGCGGCGGTGATCTGCACGAATTCCGCCTTCGAGCGCATCTCCTCGATGCTGGCGCAGCCGCAGTAGCCCATGGCGGCGCGGACGCCGCCGGCCATCTGGTACACGATCGACACCAGCGAGCCCTTGTACGGCACGCGGCCCTCGATGCCTTCCGGGACCAGCTTGTCCGTATTCGGATTGGTGCTGGTCGCCTCCTGGAAGTAGCGATCGGCGCTGCCTTGCTGCATGGCGCCGATGGAGCCCATGCCGCGATAGCTCTTGTAGCTGCGGCCCTGGTACAGCACGATCTCGCCGGGCGCCTCCTCGGTGCCGGCGAACACACCGCCCATCATCACCGTGCTCGCCCCGGCGGCGATGGCCTTGGCGATGTCGCCGGAATAGCGCACGCCGCCGTCGGCTATGAGCGGCACTCCGCTGCCTGCCAGCGCGGTGGCCACGTTGTCGATGGCGGTGATCTGCGGCACGCCGACGCCGGCGACGATGCGCGTGGTGCAGATCGAGCCCGGGCCGATGCCGACCTTCACCGCGTCCGCGCCGGCCTCCACCAGGGCACGGGCCGCCGAACCGGTGGCGATGTTGCCGCCGATCACGTCCACCTGCGGATAGTTCTGCTTGACCCAGCGCACGCGCTCGACCACGCCCTTGCTGTGGCCGTGTGCGGTGTCGACCACGATGGCATCCACGCCCGCCTTCACCAGCGCCTCGACCCGTTCCTCGGTGCCTTCGCCCACCCCGACCGCCGCGCCCACCCGCAGCCGGCCGCTGGCGTCGCGCGCCGCGTTCGGGAAGCTGGTCTGCTTGGTGATGTCCTTGACGGTGATCAGGCCCCTGAGCTCGAAGGAGTCGTTGATCACCAGCAGCCGCTCCAGGCGGTGCTTGTTCAACAGCGCCTTGGCATCGGCGAGGCTGGTGCCTTCGCGGATGGTGATCAGCTTGTCGCGCGGCGTCATGATCTGGCTGACGGGCACTTCGTAGCGCGTCTCGAAGCGCAGGTCGCGCCCGGTCACGATGCCCACCACCTTGCCGCCGTCGAGCACCGGAAAGCCGGAGATCCCCAGTTGCTCCTGCATCGCCATCACCTGCCGCACCGTGTGCTGCGGCGTGATGACCACCGGGTCGCGCAGCACGCCGGACTCGTAGCGCTTCACGCGGGCAACTTCGGCCGCCTGCTGCTGCGCGGTGAGGTTCTTGTGGACGATGCCCATGCCGCCTTCCTGCGCGATCGCGATCGCCAGGCGCGCTTCTGTCACCGTGTCCATGGCCGCGGAGACCAGGGGGAGGTTCAATCGGATGTTGCGGGAGAGCTGGGTCGCGAGGGAGGTGTCCTTGGGAAGGACCTGGGAGAACGCAGGCACCAGCAACACGTCGTCGAAGGTGAGCGCATTTCCGAGAAGGCGCATGACGGGGGCTCCAAAAAAAGGATTGTACCCGCGTGCAATTTCGCACAAGGCGCGCGGGGGTGAGTGTGGCGGGTGAGGGATTTGCCCTGCGCCGGCTGCGAAAGGCCGAGCTACACTGATTCGATGAAAGCCCTCCGTCCCGCCCTGGTCGCCCTGGTCTTCTGTGCGCCGTTGCTCGCCTCCGGCCAATGGCTCTGGATGGACAAGGACGGCAAGAAGGTCTACAGCGACCGGCCGCCGCCATCGGACATCGCCCCCGATCGCATCCTCAAGCAGCCCGGTGCGCGCGGCAAGTCGGTCGACACGGCGCCCGCCGCCGCGGCAGCCACCACTGCGGCCGCACCGGCCGCGGCGCAGCCGCCCGTGGGCAAGGACAAGGCGCTGGAGGACAAGCGCAAGCTCGCCGCATCGGCGGAAGCGGACAAGAAAAAGGCCGAGGAGGCCAAGGTCGCGGCCATCCAGGCCGACAACTGCGCCCGCGCGAAAACCGCCAAGAACGGTTTCGATGCAGGGTACCGGGTCGCCCAGACCAACGCCAAGGGCGAGCGCGAGATCATGGACGACAACCAGCGCGCGGTGGAAGTGAAGCGGCTCGAGGCCGTGATCGCCCGCGACTGCCGCTGACCCGCGCGGGCGGGGATCCAGCTTCCTCAATATCCGGGCTTCGCGCCCGGCCGCCGCTTGGCGAACAAACCGGTGGCGCGCGCACCCTGCTTGCGAAAGCGTTCGCGCCGCGCCACCTTGGGGTCCACCAGCAGGCCGCGGTACACCTCCACCCGGTCCCCGTCGCGCAGCACCTGGTCTGCCGTGCAGCGGCGGCCCCACACGCCGAAGTCGGCGCGCTGCACGTCATTGGCGGCGTGCGCTTGCGGCCAGCCGCTGGCCAGCACCGCGTCGCGCACCGTGCCCCCCTCGGGCAGCAGCAACGTCCACTCGCGCACCTCGCGCGGCCCCGGCGACCAGGCGACGGTGACCCTGGCCATCAGCCGTGCACCTGCTCGGCGCGCTTGACGAAAGCATCGACCAGGTTGCCCGCGATCTTGTCGAACACCGGGCCCACGACCGCCGCGAGCGCCGCGCTCTTGAAGCCGTAGTGCAGCTCCAGGGTGACCTTGCAGGCGCGCTGGCCCGGGGTTCCGAGCGGGGTGAACTTCCAGCAGCCGTCCAGGTTGGAGAACGGCCCGTCCACCAGTTTCATGCGCACTTCGCGGCCGGGCACATGCGTGTTGCGAGTGGTGAAGGTCTGGTGGATGCCGCCGAACGCGATGCCGATCTCGGCCTTCATGCCGTCCGGCTCCTGCGCGAGCACGCTGGCGCGGTCGCACCACGGCAGGAACTCGCTGTACTTCGCCACGTCGGTGACCAGCGCGAACATCTCTTCGGCGCTGTACCAGATGAGGACGGATTTGTGGACGGTTTTCATGGAGAATCGCAGACCCGCGCGGGATTGTAGAGAGTCGCCGCCGCCCCAACCTCAGCTCATGGCGACAAAAAAAGAATCACCCTCGCGCATAGCCGACAACAAGAAAGCTGCCTACAACTACTTCTTCGAGGAGAAGTTCGAGGCCGGCGTGGTGCTGCAAGGCTGGGAAGTGAAGGCCGCCCGCGAGGGCAAGGCGCAGCTGACGGACGGCTACGTGGTGATCCGCGAGGGCGAACTGTGGCTGATCGGCTGCCAGATCAACCCGCTGAGCACGGCCTCCACGCACGTCAGCCCGGACACGGCCCGCACCAAGAAGCTGCTGATGCACAAGGACCAGATCCGCCGCCTCATCGGCAAGGTGGAGCAGAAGGGGCACACGCTCGTCCCCTTGCAGCTGTACTGGAAGGAGGGGAAGATCAAGTGCGAGATCGCCCTGGCCAAGGGCAAGGCCGAACACGACAAGCGCGACACCATCAAGGACCGCGAGGGAAAGCGGGAAGTGGAACGCGCCATGAAACAGCGCCACAAGTGAATTTCGCGTCCGGGGGAATAAGGCGGCCCCCCGGATCGTTCATCAGCAGGAACCCGCTTCTTCCACAACCCTGGAGCCATGCCATGCGCCTTGCCCTGCTCGCCTCCCTTGCTGTCACTTCTGCCGTTCTTGCCGCCTGCGCGTCGTACGGAGGTCCCGCGAAGGTCTCCGACGGCGTGTTCGTCGGGCCCAACGGGATGACGCTGTACACCTTCGACCGCGACACGGTGGCCTCGGGCAAGTCGTCGTGCAATGGCCAGTGCGCCACCAACTGGCCGCCGCTGATGGCCGGCCCCAACGACTCGTCCGTCATGGGCGACTGGTCGGTCATCGTTCGCGACGATGGGTCGCGCCAATGGGCTTACCGTGGCAAGCCCGTGTACTACTGGGTCCGCGACGCCAAGCCCGGCGACCGCACCGGCGACGGCGTCAACAACGTATGGCGGCTCGCGCGTCCCTGACATGAACTGGCAGCGGGCGGCGGAAACGCTGCGGATGCGGTGGCAGCCCCTGGTGAACGGCCGATTGGCCGCGCCGGTGGAGGGTGTCCCCGTGCCCGCGGTGGGCACCGACGCCGAGCCCGCGCGCCAGGCCATGCGGCTCCTGCTCGAAGAAGTCCCCGCGGCCTACGCCGGCCCGCTCGGCCGGGCCATCGCCGCGGCGGACCTGCCGATGCTGTGCCTGTTGCGCAAGCCGCTGCTGGAGGCGCTGGTGGCGCGCCATGGCGAGCTCGAGGGGCTGCGCCGGGTGATGCGCCTGGACTTCCTGATCCGGCAGAGCTGGCCCGACGCGCCGGTCTCGCGGCCCATCGAGCTGGAATAGCCGCCGTCCGCATGCCTGTCGCCGCCCCCCAGAGCCTCGTCGGACACATTCCCGCCTTGCGCCGCTACGCCCGATCGCTGACCGGCGACCCGTGGAACGCCGACGACCTGGTGCAGGACACGTTGGAACGCGCCTGCGAGCGCTGGCGATTGTGGGCGGCCGGCAGCGACCTGCGGGCCTGGCTGTTCACGCTGATGCACAACCTGTTCGTGGACGGCGCGCGCCGCGCCATGCGGCAGCAGGCCCGGCGCGTCGACATGGACGTGGAGCAGGCCGGGCAGGACTTCGCGGTGTCCGGCGGCGGCGCCGAACAGCTGATGGACCTGCAGCGCTGCCTGTTGCGGCTGCCGGCGGACCAGCGCGAGGTGCTGCTGCTGGTGTCGCTGAACGATTTCCGCTACGAGGACATCGCCCGCATCACCGGCGTGCCGATCGGCACGGTGATGTCCCGGCTGTCCCGTGCGCGAACGCGGCTGCGCGAGCTGATGGATGGCCGCTCGCCCGCCGCGGCCGTGGCCCCGGCGCTGCGCCGGCTGAAGTGACGGACCGACGATGAAAGACGAAAGCACTGCACTGCCCGATGACGCCGACCTCCACGCTTACGTGGATGGCCAGCTCGACGCCGACCGGCGCGCGGCGGTGGAGTCGCGCCTGGCGGTGGACGCCGACGCGGCGAAGCGCGTGCGCGAATGGACCGAGCAGCGGGACGCGCTAGGCGCCTTGCACGCCGACTTGCTGGACGAACCGATTCCAGAGCACCTGCTGCATGCCGGCGAGCTGCTGCACCATCGCAGCAGCCGGCTGGCGCGGTGGCAACGCTGGGGCGGCATGGCCGCGGCCGTCCTCGTCTCGTTCGCGCTCGGTTGGGGCGCGAACATGCAATGGCAGGCCAACGTCGCCGGCGTGGCCGCTTCGCCCTCGGCCAGCGCGTTCGCCCGGCAAGCCGTCGTCGCGCACGCCGTGTTCTCGCCGGAGGTGCGGCATCCGGTGGAAGTGGATGCGAAGCAGCAGGAGCACCTGGTGCAGTGGCTGTCCAAGCGCCTGAACCGTCCGTTGAAGCTGCCCAATCTCGCGGCGACCGGATACGAACTGGTCGGGGGACGCCTGCTGTCCGGCGGCGGCGGGCCGCGGGCGCAGTTCATGTACCAGAACACGAACGGCGAGCGCATCACCCTCTACGTGGGCGCGATCGATGGCGCCGGCGGCAAGGGGATGGGCGAGACGGCCTTCCGCTTCACCAGCGAGGCGGGCGTGCAGAGCTTCTATTGGGTCGACCAGGGCTACGGCTATGCGCTGTCCGGCAAGCTGCCGCGGCAGGGGCTGCTGATCCTGGCGGAGTCGGTTTACAAGCAGCTCTGATCAACCCAGCCCGCGCAACGGATGCGCGTGGGCGGGCCACGGGCTGGCGAAGAAGGCCTGCACCATCTCCGGCGTCACGTCCTCGATGCGCGCCGGTTGCCAGCGCGGCGCGTGGTCCTTGTCGATGGCCAGGGCGCGGATGCCTTCGAAGGTCTCGCTGGCCACGCCCGGACGCAGGTGGAAGCAATGCCTCACCATGTCCCGCTCCATGCGCAGGTCGTTTGCCAGCGTCATGTGCCGGGCCCGGCGCACATGCTCCAGCGTCACGTGCAACATCAGCGGCGAGCGCTTGCGCAACAGCCTGGCGGTATCGCCGCACCACGACGAGCCGTCCGCCTCCAGCGCAGAGACGATGTCCGCGACGGTCGGCAAGCCGAAGAAACGGTCGATCTCGGCTCGTCGCGCCGCCAGTCCTCCCTGCGGCGGTGCTTCGGCTGCCCGCACGCGCTCGCGCAAGGCCGCGAAGCCTTCGCGCGTGCTGGCCTGCTCCCACAGCGCCGGCAATTCCGCGGCGGGCAGGACGGCATCGGCCAGGCGCGCCGCGAATGCGTCGGCGCCGCCGAACGTTTCTCCGGTGAGCGCCAGGTATTCGCCGACGTGTCCTGGGCAGCGGGCGAGGAACCAGCCGCCACCGACATCCGGGAACAGCCCGATGTTGGTTTCGGGCATGGCCATCTTCGTGCGCTCGGTTGCGATGCGCAGGCTGGTGTCGCCGCCATGAGCAGAGATCCCCATGCCGCCGCCCATGACGATGCCGTCGAGGAAGACGATGTACGGTTTCGGGTACGCGTGGATCAGGTGGTTGAGGGTGTATTCCTCGGTGAAGAAGTCCTCCAGCCTCGGATCGCCGGCGAGCACGGCCTGGTGGAAGAAGCGGATGTCGCCGCCTGCGCAAAACGCGCCGAAGGGCCCTTGCCTGCCCATGCCGCGCACCGCGACGCGTTCGATCCGCGCATCGTCGCGCCACGCCAGCAAGGCCGCCGTCAAGTCGCGGATCATTTCGAGCGACAGCGCGTTCAGCGCCCTGGGCCGATCCAGCGTGATGAACCCGGCGCTGCCTTTGACCTCCACCGCGACATCGCTCATTCGAAATCCTCCGTGCTACGCACTGCGGTATGCGCCTTGGGAGCGGCCCGGCGGCTCATGCGCGCTGCCTCCAGCCCAGGACCTCGTTGGCGACCAGCGCGCCGATCACCAGCGCGCCACCGGCCAGCACCGTTCGGGCCGGAACCTCGCCCGCGCCGAGCCATGCGAGCAGGATGCCGAAGATCACCTCCAGCAGCGCCAGCAGCGAGATCTCCGGCGCCTTCAGCACGCGGGCGCAGATGACGGCCAGGGCACAGGGAATCGCCAGCTGCACCAGCCCCAGCAGCGCCAGCAAGGCGATGTCGTGGCCCGAGGCCTGCAAGGGCATGGCGAGCGGGAGGGTGGCCAGCGACGAAATCACGGCGCCCACGAGCACGGCGGGGACCAGGTCGACCTGCTCGCCATGGGCATTGGACCGCTGCGTGATGGTCCAGTTGATGCCGCCGGCGATCGGCACGCACAGCGCCACCAGGGTGCCCGCGACCTGGCCGCCTTCCAGCTGGGCACCGAACATGTAGGCGATGCCCGCGCCCGCCACGAGGATCGCCATCCAGGTGCGAAGCGGGATCCGGTGACCGATGAAGACCCGGGCGATCAGTGCCGTCAGGAAAGGCCCGATGGCCAGCGTCACCAGCACGTTGGCCACGCTCGTCAGCGTGATCGCCACCATGAAGGCGGTGAACATCACGCTCCAGCAGATCCCCGACAGCCACAGGGACCAGCCCGCGTGGCGGATCTTCGCGAAGACGACGCGGCCCTGGAAGAAAGGCAGGATCACCAGCAGCGACAGCACGGTGAAGAAGCTGCGCCAGAAGGTGACCTCGAAGCTTTGCGCCTGCTCGAGATGCCGCGTCACGACGCCGGCAATGGACCACATGAGGGTCACCGCCACCATCAGGAACACGGCGCGGGTATGCGTGAGTTTCATTGTTCTTCTTGCCAACGAAAAGCGGGCCGCAGCCCGCTTCGATCTTAAGCGGCTTCCCGCAGGGCGCGCTTGCGATCGTGCTCCTTCAGGTGGCGCTTGCGCAGGCGCACGGACTTGGGCGTGATCTCCACCAGCTCGTCGTCCTCGATGAACTCGACGCCGTATTCCAGCGTCAGGTCGATCGGGGGCGTCATCTTGATCGCGTCTTCCTTGCCGGAGACGCGGAAGTTGGTGAGCTGCTTGGTACGCGTGGCGTTCACGACCAGGTCGTTGTCGCGGTTGTGGATGCCCACGATCATGCCTTCGTACACCGGGTCGTTCGGCTTGACGAACATGCGGCCGCGGTCTTCCAGCTTGCCCAGCGCGTAGGTGAAGATCTCGCCGTCGTCCATGGAGATCAGCACGCCGTTCTTGCGGCTGGCGATCTCGCCCTTGTACGGCTCGTAGCCGTCGAAGATGTTCGAGATCAGCCCCGAACCGCGCGTCAGGTTCATGAATTCGTTGGAGAAGCCGATCAGGCCCCGCGCCGGGATGCGGTATTCCAGGCGCACGCGGCCGCGGCCGTCCGGCTCCATGTTCACCAGCTCGCCCTTGCGCTCGCCCAGCGCCTGCATCACGCCGCCCTGGTGCTGATCTTCGATGTCCGCCGTCACCAGCTCGATCGGTTCGTGCCGCTCGCCGTTGACCGTGCGGAACACCACGCGCGGCTTGGAAACCGCCAGCTCGTAGCCTTCGCGCCGCATGTTCTCCACCAGGATGGTCAGGTGCAGCTCGCCCCGGCCCATCACCTCGAAGATGCCTTCCGCGTCCGTTTCCTTGACGCGCAGCGCCACGTTCGACTGCAGTTCCTTCTGCAGGCGGTCCCAGATCTGGCGGCTGGTGACGTATTTGCCTTCGCGGCCGGCCAGGGGGCTGGTGTTGACGCAGAAGTTCATGGTGAGCGTGGGCTCGTCGATCTTCAGCATCGGCAGCGGGTCGGGATTCAACGGGTCGGTGATGGTCACGCCGATGCCGATCTCCTCGATGCCGTTGATCAGCACGATGTCGCCGGGGCCGGCTTCCTTGACCTGCACCCGGGAGATGCCTTCGAAGGTCAGCACCTGGTTGATCTTGCCCTTGATGGACTTGCCGTCCGGACCTTCCATGACCAGCACTTCCTGCATCGGGCGCAGGGTGCCGGCGTTGACGCGGCCCACGCCGATGCGGCCGACGAAGCTGGAGTAGTCCAGCGCCGAGATCTGCAGCTGCAGCGGCGCCGCCGGATCACCCTTGTGCTCCGGCACGTGCGAAAGGATGGTGTCGAACAGGGCCGACATGTCCTTGCCCCACTGCTCGCCGGGAGCGCCCTCTTCCAGCGACGACCAGCCGTTGATGCCGGAGGCGTACACCACCGGGAAATCCAGCTGCTCGTTGGTGGCGCCGAGCTTGTCGAACAGGTCGAAGGCGGCGTTGACCACCTTGTCGGGGTTCGCCCCCGGCTTGTCGACCTTGTTCACCACCAGGATGGGACGCAGGCCCAGTGCCAGCGCCTTGCGGGTCACGAAGCGCGTCTGCGGCATCGGGCCTTCCTGGGCGTCGATCAGCAGCACCACGCCGTCCACCATGGACAGCGCGCGCTCGACTTCACCGCCGAAGTCCGCGTGGCCGGGGGTGTCGACGATGTTGATGTGCGTGCCCTTCCAGCTCACGGCGCAGTTCTTGGCCAGGATGGTGATGCCGCGCTCGCGCTCGATGGCGTTGTTGTCCATCACGGTGTCCACCACCTTCTCGTGTTCGGCGAAGGTGCCGGACTGCCGCAGCAGCTGGTCGACCATGGTGGTCTTGCCGTGGTCGACGTGGGCGATGATGGCGATGTTTCGGATTTGCGTCATACGTTCTCTGGCTCGGCTACACCGAGGATTTGCTGGATTTCGATCGGGCTCAGCAGGCGGGAGGGGATCAGTTCGCCGGCCTGTACGTGGGCGGTGCCGAGGAGCGCGCGCGGCGCGTCCCCGAACACCGCGACCTGGGAAGCATCGGGCCAGCCGCCGCGCCGGCGCAGGCCACTGAGGAAGCGCCCGGCATCTTCGGCGCCGAGCGTCACGCTCGTGTGGCCGGGAAGCAGCGACTCCACCGGCAGCAGGCGTGCCTGTCTTTCAGATTCGGGCAACGCCTCGAGTTCCGCCAAAGTCAGGCATTGGTCCACGCCGAACGGCCCGGTGGCAATTCTTCGCAGCGACGCCAGGTGCGCGCCGCAGCCGAGCGCCTGGCCGATGTCCTCGCCCAAGGTGCGGATGTAGGTGCCCTTGCTGACCTTGGCCAGGATGCGCAGCAGCCCCGGGCCGACCAGCGACAGCTGGAGCGCGAAGACCGTCACGGGACGAGGCTCGCGTTCGACCTCGATGCCGGCGCGCGCATATTCGTACAGGGCGCGGCCGTCCTTCTTCAATGCGCTGTGCATGGGAGGCACCTGGGTGGCCGCTCCGGTGAAGCGGGCCTGCACCTGCGCCAGGAGCTCGGGCGGCAGCACCGGCACGTCCCGCTGCTCGATCACCTCGCCCTCGGAGTCGCCGGTGGCGGTGCGAACACCCAGCCGGGCCACGGCCTCGTAAGTCTTGTCCGCATCCAGGTGCAGCTGGCTGAACTTGGTAGCGGCGCCGAAGCACAGCGGCAGCACGCCGGTGGCCATGGGATCCAGCGTGCCGGTATGGCCGGCCTTCTCCGCCCGCAGCAGCCACTTGGCCTTCTGCAGTGCGTCGTTGCTGGACATCTCCAGCGGCTTGTCGAGCAGCAACACCCCATGCACGGGGCGCCGCTGCACCCTCGTGCGTGGCGCGTTCAAGACTACTCCTCCTTGGAACGAGAGGAGACCGCCTTGGCGATCAGGGCGTTCATGTCGGCCGCGCGCTCGGTGGTGCGGTCGAACTGGAAATGCAGGGTCGGCACGGTGTGGATGTGCAGGCGCTTGAACAGGTGGTTGCGCAGGAAGCCGGCCGCCTGATTCAGCGCCTCGGTGGTCTCCACCGGGTCGCCCACCAGCAGGCTGAAGAAGATCTTGGCGTGCGCGTAATCCGGCGTCACTTCGACCGCGTTGATCGTCACCATCCCCACCCGCGGGTCCTTCAATTCGCGGGCGATGATCTCCGACAGATCGCGCTGGATCTGGTCGGCGACCTTGAAGCCGCGGTTGGGGGTGGCTGCCTTGCGCTTCACCTTACAGCGTCCGGGCGATTTCCTTGACTTCGAAGAACTCGAGCTGGTCGCCTTCCTTGATGTCGTTGTAGTTCTTCAGCTTGATGCCGCACTCGAAGCCTTCCTTGACCTCGCGCACGTCGTCCTTCAGGCGCTTGAGCGACTCCAGCTCCCCGGTGTAGATCACCACGTTCTGGCGCAGCAGGCGGAAGTGCGCGGTGCGCGTGACCTGGCCGGAGGTGACCATGCAACCCGCGACCGTGCCGATCTTGGATGCCACGAACACCGTGCGGATCTCGGCCGAGCCGATGATCTCTTCGCGCTTCTCGGGGGCCAGCATCCCCGACATTGCCGCCTTCAGTTCATCCACGGCGTCGTAGATGATGTTGTAGTAGCGGATGTCGATGCCGTTGCCTTCGGCCAGCTTGCGCGCGCCGGAATCGGCACGCACGTTGAAGCCAATGATCACGCCCTTGGAGGCGATCGCCAGGTTGACGTCCGACTCGCTGATGCCGCCCACGCCCGTGTACACCATCTGCACCTTGACCTCGTCGGTCGAGAGCTTCAGCAGCGACTGCGCCAGCGCTTCCTGCGAACCCTGCACGTCGGCCTTGATGATGATCGGCACCGTCTTGACCGCGCCGGCCGTCATGTCCGAGAACATGTTTTCCAGCTTGGCGGCCTGCTGGCGCGCCAGCTTGGTGTTGCGGAACTTGCCCGCGCGGTAGGTGGCGATTTCGCGCGCACGGCGCTCGTCGGTCATCACCATGAACTCGTCGCCGGCCTGCGGCACTTCGGTCAGGCCCTGGATCTCCACCGGAATGGAAGGTCCCGCGCTCTTGATCGACTTGCCGTTCTCGTCCAGCATGGCGCGCACGCGGCCATAGGTCTGGCCGGCCAGCACCACGTCGCCGGTCTTCAGCGTGCCGGATTGCACCAGCACGGTGGCGACCGGGCCGCGGCCCTTGTCCAGCTGCGCTTCGATCACCAGGCCCTTGGCCATGGCATCGACGGGCGCCTTCAGCTCCAGCACTTCGGCCTGCAGCAGCACCTGCTCCAGCAGCGCGTCGATGCCGGCGCCGGTACGGGCGGACACCGGCACGAACGGCGAACTGCCGCCGTACTCTTCCGGCACCACTTCCTCGACCACCAGCTCCTGGCGGACGCGGTCCTGGTTGGCATCGGGCTTGTCCATCTTGTTGATGGCCACCACGATCGGGACGCCCGCCGCCTTGGCGTGCTTGATGGCTTCGCGGGTCTGCGGCATGACGCCGTCGTCCGCCGCCACCACCAGGATGACGATGTCGGTCGCCTGGGCGCCGCGGGCACGCATGGCGGTGAACGCCTCGTGGCCCGGGGTGTCCAGGAAGGAGATCACGCCGCGGTCGGTGGTCACGTGGTAAGCGCCGATGTGCTGCGTGATGCCGCCGGCTTCGCCCGCCGCCACCTTGGCGCGGCGGATGTAGTCCAGCAGCGAGGTCTTGCCATGGTCGACGTGACCCATGACGGTGACCACCGGCGCCCGAGGCAGCGATTCGGCGACCGCCTGGCCCGTGTCTTCCTCGGTGAACGCTTCGGGATCGTCCAGCGCCGCGGTCAGGGCCTTGTGGCCCATTTCCTCGACGATGATCATCGCGGTGTCCTGGTCGAGGGACTGGTTGATGGTGACCAGCTGGCCCATCTTCATCAGCACCTTGATCACTTCGGAGGCCTTCACGGCCATCTTGTGCGCGAGCTCGGACACCGTGATGGTCTCCGGCACGTGCACCTCGATGACGCGCTGCTCCACCGGGGCGGCCTGCTGGTGGTGGTCGTCGCGGTCACGCGAATCCCTGCGGCCGCGCGGGCCGCCGCGCCACGAGTTGCGGCCCACCCCGCCGGACGAATCGCCGCGGGTCTTGATTTCCTTCTTCTTGGCCGGATCGTTCGCCCAGCTGGACGACAGCTTGGCGGACTTGACTTCCTTGCCTGCGCCAGGCGCGGCCGGGGCAGCGGGCGCGCCCGGGCGGGCCGGTTGCGCCGGCGGCTTGTGCAACGTGCCCTTGACACCCGGCTTGCCGGGTTCGGGGGCCTTGGCGACCGGCTTTTCGGGCGCCTTGGCGACCAGCACCTTCTTGGGCGTGCTCATCATCGAGCGGATGGCGGCGGCCTCGGCCTCGGCCTTGCGGCGACGCTCGCCCAGGTCTTGGGCCCGTGCAGCCTCTTCGTCGGCGCGCGCCTTCGATTCGGCGGCGGCCCTTTCACGCGCTTCGGTGGATGCCTTTTCGCGGGCTTCGCCCTGCGCCTTGGCCACGGCCTGCGCCGCTTCGACCCCGGCCGCCTTGGCAGCGGTGGCGCCGGACTGGGCGGCTGTATAGGCCTCGGCGCGTGCGTCGGCTGCCTTCTCCGCCTCGGCGCGTGCTGCGTCCGCTTCGCGCTCGCGCGCCTCCTGGGCCTCGCGCTCGCGGCGCTTGAGGGCCAGTTCTTCCTCCTGGCGGCGGATCAGCTCGGCCTGGCGGCGCGCTTCTTCCTCGCGGCGGGAGAGTTCGGCGTCGTCCGGGCCGCCGGGGCCGGAGGGCTCCAGCTGCGCCTCGGGCGCTTCCACCACGGCGGTGTCCGAGCCTTCGTCGCGCTTGATGAAGGTGCGCTTCTTGCGCACCTCCACCTGGATCGTGCGCGCCTTGCCGGTGGAATCCGCCTGCTTGATCTCGCTGGTGGACTTCTTCACCAGGGTGATCTTCTTGCGTTCCGGCGTGGCGGTGCCGTGGCTGGCCTGCAGGTAACCCAGCAGCTTCTGCTTGTCCGCGTCCGACAGCGAATCGGTCGGCGCGGACTTGGCCACGCCGGCGCTCTTCAGCTGCTCGAGCAGGGTTTCGGGGGATTTCTTGAGTTCATTGGCGAACTCGGCGACGGTGGTACTCGACATGTGTTCTCAGTTCCTCCCATCATTCATGGGCGGCCGTGGCCGCAGCGCCCGAGAACCAGTGTTCACGCGCTTTCATGATCAGGGTCTTGGCCTCGTCCGCGGACTGGCCGGTGATGTCCGTCAATTCGTCGAGGGCCAGGTCGGCCAGCTCGTCGCGGGTGTGCACGCCGGCATCGGCCAGCTTGGCGATCAGCTGCTGGTTCAGGCCTTCGAGGTCGCGCAGGTCCTGCGAAACTTCCTCGACGCTTTCCTCGCGGGCGATCTCCATCGTCAGCAGGGCGTCCTTGGCGCGGGTGCGCAGCTCGTTGACCGTGTCTTCGTCGAAGGACTCGATCTCCAGCATCTCCGAGATGGGGACATACGCCACTTCCTCGAGGCTGGTGAAGCCCTCGACGATCAGGATGTCGGCGATCTCCTCGTCCACGTCGAGCTTTTCCATGAACAGCGCGCGGATGCCGGACTGCTCCTCGGCCTGCTTCTGGGCCGACTCGTTGGCGTCCATGATGTTGATCTTCCAGCCGGTCAGCTCGGAAGCCAGGCGCACGTTCTGGCCGCCGCGGCCGATGGCGATGGCGAGGTTTTCCTCGTCGACCACCACGTCCATCGCGTGCTTTTCCTCGTCCACGACGATGGAAGACACGTTGGCGGGCGCCAGCGCGCCGATCACGAACTGCGCCGGGTCCTCGGACCACAGCACGATGTCGACCCGCTCGCCGGCCAGCTCGTTGGTCACGCCGTTGACGCGCGAACCGCGCACGCCGACGCAGGTGCCGATGGGGTCGACCCGCTTGTCATGCGAAAGGACGGCGATCTTGGCGCGGCTGCCCGGGTCCCGGGCGCAGCTCTTGATCTCCAGCAGGCCCTGCTCGATTTCGGGCACTTCCTGGCGGAACAGCTCGATCATGAATTCGGGGGCGGAGCGCGACAGGATGATGGGCGCGCCGCGCAGCGTCAGGTCCACCTCCATGATCATGGCGCGCACGCGGTCGCCGTTGCGCAGGTTTTCCTTGGGGATCATCTCGCCGCGGCGCAGGCGTCCTTCGACGCGGCCGCTCTCCACGATGATGTCGCCCTTGTCCATGCGCTTGACCGTGCCCACGAAGATCTTGTCGCCGCGCGACATGAAGTCGTTGAGCAGCATCTCGCGCTCGGCGTCGCGGATCTTCTGCAGGATGACCTGCTTGGCGGCCATGGCGCCGATGCGCCCGATGGGCACCGACTCGATGCCCTCCTCGATGTACTCGCCCTCTTCCGCGCCTTCGACGCGCTCGAGCGCGTCCATCAGCAATTCCTCGGCGTCGGGGTTCTGCAGGCCGGCGTTGTCCGGCACCACCAGCCAGCGGCGGAAGGTCTCGTAGTCGCCGCTGTCGCGGTCGACGGCAACGCGGATGTCGACTTCACCCTGGTACAGCTTCTTGGTGGCCTGCGCCAGGGCGGCTTCGACCGCGCCGAAAACCACGTCGCGTTCGACGTTCTTTTCGCGCGAGATGGCGTCCACCAGCATCAACAGTTCGCGATTCATTTCCCTTGCTCCTGAACCCCGGCGCGCTTGCGCCCCTTGAAATCGACAATCGGTGCCAGACGGGCTTCCTTGATCTCGTCCAGCGTAAAACCCAGGACGTGCAACGGCGGCACTTCCTTCTTCTTCGACACCCTCTTGCCAGGCACCGGCGCCGGCTCGTCGCTCCACGTGACCTGCCACCCGGCATCCGACCGTTCGAGCGTGCCGCGAAACTTGCGGCGGTTGGCAGCCACCTGCCCGGCGGCCGCGGCACCCATGGGCGCCTTCAGCGTGACGTCGACCACCTCACCGGTGAAGCGCTCGAAGTCCCGCTCGCCCCGCAGCGGCCGGTCGATGCCCGGCGAGGACACTTCGAGCCGCTTGTAATCGACCTCCTCGACTTCCAGCGTGTACTGCAGCTGGCGCGTGACACGCTCGCAGTCTTCGACATTGACGATCTTCTCGCTCCCGGTTTCCCAGGGAAAGTCGATCGTTACGCGCAACGTGCCCCCGGCGGAGCGTTCCAGCTCCACCAGCTCATAGCCAAGCCCGGCCACGGTTTGCGCGACGATGTCCTGCAGTGCCAAGTTGTGAGTCGATCAGCCAAAAAAAACGGGCGGTGATTACCCGCCCGTTTGGTCGTGAAGCCGGTATTGTAGCCCTCAAGTCGTTGATTCGCAAGGGCGCAGGGGTATCGGCAAGGCGGGGGCCGCTCCCGGCGGGCTGCTGGGCAGTAGCCGCCGGGCGGGGATCTTTGACAGCTGAGCTAGCGCGACCTAAACATGCGCAACCCGAAAGCGAGGTTCCCATGTCCGCCCACGCATCCAGCCCGGCCCGACCTCCAGTTCACCGACTCTCCCGCCTGCTTCAGCTCCGATGGGCCCCGGTCCTGGTCGCGTGCGCGCTGCTGGCTGCGTGCGGCGGAGGCGACCCGTCCCAGGATTCCCTGGCAGCGGTCGGAGCCCTCGGCGCGGGCGCATCAGCACGCTCCGAGGCGGCCCACGTTGCGGCACTGGCCCACACCGTCGACGCGCTGGAAGGCAGGCTGGCCGCCGTGGAAGGACGTGCCGCGATCACGGCACGCGCCGCCGCAGGCACCTACCGGCTGCTTTCCATGAGCAGCAAGACCGTCAGTGGCTCGGCAGGGATGGTGCTGGGCTCCCGCAGCGGCATCTCCAATGCCACCCTGACGCTGGCGCCCAATGGAAGCTTCACGTATTCGGGCCTTGATCGAATGAGCGGATTCAGGGCGATCATTCCCTCCTGCAGAGAAGTCACCGCAGCGACGAGCCCCGGTGGCTTCCAGCCCTCGCACACCCACGATTACCAGCGGATGAACTGCACGACCAACGGGTTCATCAGCACGGAGCGACCCACCCGGGAAACCAATACAGGTGCCGGCACGTGGCGCGTGGGCCCGGGGAACACCTTGGTCATCACTCCCTCCGACGGGCCTGGAATCACCGTGTACCTCGTGCAGGGCGGGACAGTCGGTTTCAGCGTGTCCGCGCAGGACGAGTCCGACTCGCAAGCGACGGGCTCGCTGTTCGAGATGCTCGCTCTCATCAAGCAGTAGCGAGCGGCTCAGCTCGCTGCGGCCACCAGCGTCTGCGTGTACGGGTCCTGGGGATGCTGCAGCACCTGCTCCACGGTGCCGGCCTCCAGGATCACCCCGTCCCGCATCACCAGGACGTCGTGGGCCATCGCCCAGATCACGTCCACGTCGTGGGTGATCAGCAGGTAGGACAGGCCGCGCTCTTTCTGCAGCCTCTGCAGCAGCTTGAGCACCTGCTTCTGGATCGTGACGTCCAGGGCGCTGGTGGGCTCGTCCAGCACCAGCAGCCGGGGCTGCACGATCAGCGCACGGGCAATGGCAAGCCGTTGCCGCTGGCCGCCGGAAAACTCGTGCGGATAGCGACCGAGCAAGCCCGGAAACTGCGCTTCGCCCAGGCCCACTTCGTCCAGGGTCCGCAGCACCTGGACGCGGCGCTGCTCCAGGGACAGGCCGGGCTCGTGCACCAGCAGGCCCTCGCCGACGATTTCCTCCACGGTCATGCGCGGCGACAGGGAGGAGAACGGGTCCTGGAACACCACCTGGACCAGCCGGCGGATGGCACGGTTGGCCGCTGCATCGGGCCCCCATCGCTTGCCCATCACCTGGAGCTCGCCACCGTGCGGAATCAGGCCCAGGGCGGCCAGCGCCATCGTCGACTTGCCGGAGCCCGATTCGCCGACGATGCCCAGCGTGCCTCCCGCCGGCACCTGGAACTGCGCGCCGTGCACCGCCACGAATTCGCCGCGGCGGAACCAGCCTCTGAAGCCCGGGATCGGCACCGGATATCCCACGCGCAACGCGTCGGCCTGCATCACCGGCGGCTCGCCGGCACGAGGCTCCTGCACGTCGCGCACCGGGCGGCTCTCGATCAGCTTGCGCGTGTAGGGATGCTGCGGGGCGTGGAAGACCTGGCCGACCGGTCCCTGCTCCACCACGTGCCCGGCCTCCATGACCGCCACGCGGTCGGCGAAACGCCGCACCAGGTTGAGGTCGTGCGTGATCAGCAGCACCGCCATCCCGGTTTGCCGCTGCAGGTCCGCCAGCAGCTCCAGGATCTGCAGGCGCAAGGTCACGTCCAGTGCCGTCGTGGGCTCGTCGGCCAGCAACAGGCGCGGCTTGCAGGCCAGGGCCATCGCAATCATGGCGCGCTGCCGCTGCCCGCCGGACAGCTGGTGCGGGTAGCTGGCGGCGCGTCGGGCCGGCTCCGGGATGCCGGTGGCGGCCAGGGCCTCGATCGCTGCGTCCCATGCCTGCCGCGCGCTCAGAGCCTGCTTGATCTGCAGCACCTCGGCGATCTGGTCGCCGACGGTGTAGACCGGGTTCAAGGCGGTCATCGGCTCCTGGAAGATCATCGCGATGTCGCGGCCCCGGATGCCGAGCAGCTCGCGCTCGGACGCCTGCAACAGTTCGACCGGGCTGGCGCCGGGGGTGGCACTGGCCAGGCGCGCGGAGCCGGTGATGTGCGCGTTGTGGACCAGCCGCACCAGGCTCAGCGCGGTGACGGTTTTGCCCGAGCCGGATTCGCCGACCAGCGCCAGCTTCTCGCCCGGCGCGATCGACAGGTCGACGCCACGGACGACTTCCTTGCCGCCGAAGGCGACCCGCAAGTCCTTGACATCCAGCAACGGGGTCGTCATGCGATGCCCTCACCCCGGCCCACTCCCGCAAGCGGGAGAGGGAGAGAACGGCGCTGCGCGTTCTTCATGTATCGGCCTTCCGCGGGTCCAGCGCATCGCGCAAGGCATCGCCCATGAACGTCAGGAGCAGCAGCGTCATGACCAGCACGCCGAAGGTGGAAAGCGAGATCCACCAGGCATCGATGTTGTTCTTGCCCTGGCTCAGGAGCTCTCCCAGCGACGGCGTGCCGGGCGGCACGCCGAGGCCCAGGAAGTCGAGCGACGTCAGCGCCAGGATCGAGGCGCTCATGCGGAACGGCAGGAAGGTGATGACCGGCGTCATGCTGTTCGGCAGGATGTGCTTCCACATGATCCGGCCATTGCCGACGCCCAGCGCCCGCGCGGCGCGCACGTAGTCCATCTGCCGGTTCCGCAGGAACTCGGCCCGCACGTATTGCGACAGCCCCATCCACCCGAACAGCGACAGCAGGATCAGCAGCAGCGAGACGCTGGGCGCGAAGATCGCGCTGAAGATGATCAGCAGGTACAGCTCCGGCATGGAGTCCCAGATCTCGATGAAGCGCTGGAAGGCGAGGTCGGTCTTGCCGGCGAAAAACCCCTGGATGGCGCCGGTGACGACGCCGATGAGCACGCCGACGGCGGTCAGCGCCAGGGCGAACAGCACGCTCAGGCGAAAGCCGTAGATCAACTGCGCCAGCATGTCGCGACCGCGATCGTCCGTCCCCAGCAGGTTGTCCCGCGTCGGCCTGGAGGGGTTCGGTTCCTTGGCGAAATAGTTCAGCGTCCTGGGCCCATACGGGTTGGGCGCGTACAGCGCCCAGTTGTCGCCCCGTGTCAGCTGCTGCTGGATGAAGGGATCCAGGAAGTCGGTCTCGGTCTCGAAGTCGCCACCGAACGTTTTCTCCGGGTATGCCTGCAGCATCGGGAAATAGAAACGTTGCTCGTAGCGCACCAGCAGCGGCTTGTCGTTGGAGATCACCTCCGCGAACAGGCTCAGCACGACCATGGTCACGAACAGCGACAGGCTCCAGAAGCCCAGCCGGTTCTTGCGGAAGCGCCGCCAGGCGCGACGGCGCGGCGACACGTGCACCCATGGTGGCAGGACGTCTGGCCCCCTCGCGGGCGCCGGCGGAACCGGCTTTGCCGGGCCGCTCGGCGCGCCCCCCTCAGGGGGGAGGCGGCCGTAGGCCGCTTCGGGGGGGTCAGTCAAATTTGACACGCGGATCGATCCAGACGTACATGAGGTCGCTCATCAGCTTGGTGAGCAGCCCGATCAGCGTGAACAGGTAGAGGGTGCCCAGCACCACCGGGTAGTCGCGCCGGATCACGCTGTCGTAACTGAGCAGGCCCAGGCCGTCCAGCGAAAACAGCGTCTCGATCAGCAGCGAGCCGGTGAAGAAGGCGCCCAGGAAGGCCGCCGGGAAGCCCGCGATGATCGGCATCAGCGCGTTGCGGAACACGTGCTTCCACAGCACGCGGCGCTCGTCGAGGCCCTTGGCGCGGGCGGTCAGGACGTATTGCTTGCGGATCTCCTCCAGGAAGGAGTTCTTGGTCAGCATCGTCGTGACGGCGAAGCTGCCCACCACCATGGCGGTGACCGGCAGGGCGATGTGCCACAGGTAGTCGACCACCTTGCCCGCGACGCTGAGCTCCTCCCAGTTGCCGGAGGTCAGCCCGCGCAGCGGGAACCATCCCAGCTGGCCGCCGAAGATCACCAGCATCGCCACGCCGAGGACGAAGCCCGGGATGGCATAGCCGACCAGGACGATGAGGGTGGTGAGCAGGTCGAAGCGCGTGCCGGCGCGCACGGCCTTGGCCACCCCCAGCGGCACCGCGATCAGGTAACTGATGAAGAAAGTCCAGAGTCCCAGGCTGATCGAGACCGGCAGCTTCTCCCGGATCAGCGTCCAGACGTCCTTGTTCTGGAAGAAGCTCCTGCCCAGGTCGAAGCGGGCGTACTGGCCCAGCATCTGCAGGAAGCGTTCGTGCGGCGGCTTGTCGAAACCGTACAGGGCCTTGATCTGCTCGATGCGCTTGGGGTCGACGCCCTGCGCGCCGCGGTAGCTGAAAGCGCCGCCGCCCTCCCCGCCACTGCCGCCGCTTGCGCCGGCCCGGGCTTCCGCCATGTACTGCTCCACGGGCCCGCCGGGAACGAACTGGGTGACGATGAAAGTGATCAGCAGCACGCCCAGCAGCGTGGGCAGCATCAGCAGGAAACGCTTGAGGATGTATGACGCCATCAGTGGCTGGCCTGCTGCGGTTTGGCCCACCAGGTGTCGATGGCCCAGCCTTCGCCTTGCGCGTACGCGGGCATGCTGGCGGTGGGCTGCAGGCGCCAGGCGTTGTAGACCAGGCGGTGCGTGCCGGCCGTCCACTGCGGGATCAGGATGTGCGAATGCATGATCACGCGCTCCAGCGCGCGGCATGCGGGCAGCAGCTCCGCCTTGGTCTGCGCGCTGGTCATGCGCCGCAGCAGTTCATCGACGGCGGGATTCTGGATGCCCGTGAGGTTTCCCGAGTCCTCGACTTCGGCCGACTTGCTGCCGAACAGGTCCACGTAATCCTGTCCCGGCGTGTTCGTCCCCGGGTAGTTGATGGAGATGATCTCGAACTGCTTCTTCTGGAAGCGCTGCTGGTACAGGGCGAAGTCCACCGGCCGGAAGGTCAGGCCCACGCCGAGTTTTTCGAGGTTGCGCATCCAGGGGGTCACCACGCGCGCGCCGGTCTCCGCGCTGTCCAGGTATTCCAGCACCAGCGATTCGCCCTTGGCATTGCGCAACTTGCCGTCCGTCACCACCCAGCCCGCCTCCCGCAGGAGCTCTCGCGCCTTGCGCAGGTTCTCGCGCAGGGAACTGCTGCCGTCGGTGCGCGGCGGCACGTAGGCGGGGCCGAAGGCGGCCTCCGGTATCTTGCCGCGCCACGGCTCCAGCAACGCCAGTTCCTCCGCCGAGGGCAAGCCGGACGACTTGCAGTCGGTGTTGCCGAACAGGCCCGTCACCCGCTGGTACGAGTTGTAGAACATCTGCCGGTTCATCCACTCGTAGTCCATGGCCAGCCCGAGCGCCTCGCGGACGCGCGGATCCTTGAGCTTGGGATTGCGGATGTTCAGCACATAGCTCTGGAAACCGGAAGGCAGCTGGTGCCGGAACTCGCCCTTGACCAGCTCGCCGCTCTTGAAGCGGCGGCCGTTCACCCGGCGGGCCCAGTCGCCGGCGGAGAAAAAGCGCATGAGGTCGAACTCGCCGGCCTTCACGGCCTCCAGCCGCGCCGTGGCGTCCTTGTAGATCTTGACGGTGATGCGATCGAAGTTGGAGGTGCCCTTGCGCACGTTCAGGTCGCGCGCCCAGTAGTCCGGATCGCGCAGGTAGGTGATGTCACGACCGAAGACGACCGGCCCGATCTTGTACGGGCCGCTGCCGATCGGCAGGTCCATCACGACTTCGTCGAAGCGCTTGGCCTTGCCGTCCACCATCCCCCACTTGCGGCTGAAGATCGGCACGCCTCCCACCGTCAGGGGCATCTCGCGGTTCTTGCGCTTGAAGCGAAAGCGCACCGTGCGCTCGTCCACCACGTCCAGTCCGTCCAGGTCTTCCAGCGCCGTCTTGTAGGAAGGCGAGGTGTAGGGCCCGAGCAGGGTGTCGAACGTGTGTTTCACGTCGGCGGCCAGCACCGGGTCGCCATTGTGGAAGCGGGCCTGCGGACGCAGCCGGAAGGTGGCCGACAGGCCGTCCGCCGGCACGTCCACGTCTTGCGCGAGCAGTCCGTAGCCGGAGCCGACCTCGTCCTGGGCGCCCGCCAGCAGGCTGTCGAACATCAGCGCCGACAGGTACGCAGGCGGCGAGCCCTTGATGGTGAACGGGTTGTACTTGTCGAACGTGGAGTACCGCAGGTTGCTCACCAGCCGCAGTTCGCCGCCCTTGGGGGCCTGCGGGTTCACATAGGAGAAGTGGCCGAAACCGGGCGGATATTTCAGGTCGCCCCAGAGCGCATAGCCGTGGGCTGCCCAGGCGGCCGGGGCCAGCACCCAGGCCAGCAGGAGAAGCAAACCTCGCATGCGACAATTCTGCCGAGTTTTTACTTGCGAGAGTTCCATGGGCTTCCTGTCTGGAAAGAAATTGTTGATCACCGGGGTGTTGTCGAACCGGTCGATAGCGTATGGAATCGCCAAGGCGTGCCACGCACAGGGCGCGGAACTGGCGTTCAGCTACGTGGGCGAGCGCTTCAAGGAGCGGATCACGGAGTTCGCGGCGGATTTCGGCTCCACCCTGATCTTCGACTGCGACGTCGGCGACGACGCGCAGATCGCGAAGCTGTTCCAGGACCTGTCCGCCACCTGGCCCAAGATCGACGGGTTCGTCCACAGCATCGGCTTCGCGCCGCGGGAGGCGATCGCCGGTGACTTCCTGGAAGGCCTCTCGCGTGAATCGTTCCGCATCGCCCACGACATCAGCGCCTACAGCTTCCCCGCCATGGCCAAGGCGGCCCTGCCCTACCTGAATGACAAGTCGGCGCTGCTCACCCTCACCTACCTGGGTGCGCTGCGGCTGGTCCCCAACTACAACACGATGGGCCTCGCCAAGGCCTCGCTGGAAGCGAGCGTGCGTTACCTTGCCGGCTCCCTCGGGCCCAAGGGGATCCGCGTGAACGGCATCAGCGCCGGCCCGATCAAGACGCTGGCGGCCAGCGGCATCAAGGATTTCGGCAAGCTCCTGTCGATCGTCGCGAGCGCGGCGCCCCTGCGGCGCAACGTGACGATCGAGGACGTCGGCAACGTGGCCGCCTTCCTGCTGAGCGACCTGGCGGGCGGTGTCACCGCGGAGATCACCTACGTGGACGCCGGCTTCAGCCAGACCGCCATCGCGCTCGACGCGTGAAGCGGGCGGGCCGTGCCCGCTGGACCTAGCGCTCGACGCAATCCGCGTAGTACTCGACCTTCCCCGCGTCGTCCACCACCGAGACCAGGCCGTGGATGTCGGTTTCGAAGCCGGGGCATTCCAGGTTGAAGGCGCGGGCGAACTTCAGGTAATCCACGATCTTGCGGTTGAACACTTCGCCCGGGATCAGCAGCGGGATGCCGGGCGGGTACGGCGTGATCAGGGCCGTGGTGATGCGGCCTTCCAGGTCATCGATCGGCACCCGTTCGACCTTGCGGTGGGCGATGTGGGCGAAGGCGTCGCTCGGTTTCATCGCCGGCTGCAGGTCGCTCAGGTAGATGTCGGTGGACAGCCGCGCGATGTCGTACTTGGCGTACAGCTCGTGGACGTACTGGCACAGGTCGGCCAGGCCCATGCGCTCGTAGCGCGGGAACTTCTGGCAGAACTCCGGCAGGATCTTCCACATCGGGTGGTTCTTGGCGTAGTCGTCCTTGAACTGCTGCAGCGCGGACAGCAGCGTGTTCCACCGGCCCTTCGTGATGCCGATGGTGAACAGGATGAAGAAGCTGTAGAGGCCCGTCTTCTCGACGATGACGCCGTGCTCCGCCAGGAAGCGCGTGACGATCGAGGCCGGGATGCCGGTCTTGGCGAACTTGCCGTTCAGGTCGAGGCCCGGGGTGACGATGGTGGACTTGATCGGGTCCAGCATGTTGAAGCCTTCGGCCAGGTTGCCGAAGCCGTGCCACTTGGCGGTGCGGGCCTCGCCCTTGATGATCCAGTCGTCCGGCTTGCCGATGCCCTCGTCGACCAGCTTGTCGGGGCCCCAGACCTTGAACCACCAGTCCTTGCCGTACTCCTGGTCCACCTTGCGCATGGCGCGGCGGAAGTCCAGCGCTTCCATGATGGATTCCTCGACCAGCGCGGTGCCGCCGGGTGGCTCCATCATGGCCGCCGCCACGTCGCAGCTGGCGATGATGGCGTACTGCGGGCTGGTGGAGGTGTGCATCAGGAACGCCTCGTTGAACATGTGGCGGTCCAGCTTGTTCTCCACCGCGTCCTGCACCAGCACGTGGCTGGCCTGGCTGATGCCGGCCAGCAGCTTGTGGATGGACTGGGTGGAATACACCAGGGACTTCTGCGGCCGCGCCCTCTTCTTGCCCATCGCGTGGAAGTTGCCGTAGAAGGGATGGAAGGTCGCGTGCGGCAGCCAGGCTTCGTCGAAGTGCAGCGCCTCGACGTAGCCATCCAGCATCCCCTTGATGGTCTCGGTGTTGTACAGGACGCCGTCGTAGGTGGACTGGGTCAGGGTCACGATGCGCGGCTTGACCGTCTCCGGGTCGACGCCGGCCAGCAGCGGGTTGGCCTTGATCTTGGCCTTGATCGCCTCGGGCGAGAACTCGCTCTGCGGAATCGGGCCGATGATGCCGAAGTGGTTGCGCGTGGGCTTCAGGAAGACCGGGATCGACCCGGTCATGATGATCGCGTGCAGGATCGACTTGTGGCAGTTGCGGTCCACCACCACCACGTCGCCCGGCGCCACCTCGTGGTGCCAGACCATCTTGTTCGACGTGCTGGTGCCGTTGGTGACGAAGAAGCAATGGTCGGCGTTGAAGATGCGGGCCGCGTTGCGCTCGCTGGCTGCCACCGGGCCGGTGTGGTCGAGCAATTGCCCGAGTTCGTCCACCGCGTTGCAGACGTCCGCCCGCAGCATGTTCTCGCCGAAGAACTGGTGGAACATCTGGCCCACCGGGCTTTTCAGGAAGGCCACGCCGCCGGAGTGCCCCGGGCAGTGCCATGAATAGGAGCCATCTTCCGCGTAATCGAGCAGCGCCTTGAAGAAGGGAGGCTGGATCCCCTCCAGGTAGGACCGGGCTTCGCGCAGGATGTGGCGCGCCATGAACTCCGGCGTGTCTTCATACATGTGGATGAAGCCGTGGAGCTCGCGCAGGATGGCGTTGGGCAGGTGCTGCGACGTCTTGGTCTCGCCGTACACGTAGATCGGGACGTCCGGGTTCTTGCGCCGCACCTCGGAGATGAAGTTGCTCAGGTTCAGCACCGCCGGGTCGAGGTCCGGACCCGGGGTGAACTCCTCGTCGTCGATCGACAGGATGAAGGCGCTGGCGCGGCTTTGCTGCTGCGCGAACTGCGACAGGTCGCCGTAGCTGGTGACGCCCAGCACCTCCGAACCTTCGGCCTCGATCGCCTGCGCCAGGGCGCGGATGCCCAGGCCGGACGTGTTCTCCGAGCGGTAGTCTTCGTCGATGATGACGATGGGGAAGCGAAACTTCATGGGCAGGCGGTCCAGGGGCTAAAAGGCGAACGAAGGGGCGAAGTGTATGAAATCCGGGGCGGCGGATGCGCCGCCCGACGGGTTTTCGCCCACAATCCGCGCAAAGGGGACTTATGGCTGACTCCACGCTCTGGTGGCTGCTGGCTGGCGGCGCGGTGGCCGCCGAACTGCTCACCGGCACTTTCTACCTGTTGCTGCTGGCGCTCGGGGCTGCCGCCGGCGCCCTGGCGGCGCATGCGGGCGGCGGGCTCGCGACCCAGCTGGTCGCCGCGGCGGTCGTCGGCGGCGGCGGCGTGGCGGTCTGGCACGCCGTGCGCAGGCGCGGCCCGGCCGGCGCAGGCGAGAACACCAACCTGAACCTGGACGCCGGCGAGCCGGTGCACATCGACGCCTGGGGCGCGGACAACACCGCCACCGTGCGCTACCGCGGAACGGTGTGGATCGCCGTCCCCGCCGGCGGCGTGCCGGGCGGGACCGGCGCCCACCGGGTGCGCGAGGTCAGCGGCAGCCGGCTGGTGGTCGAGAAGATCTGAACAAAACCAAAAGAGGGAACCCGGCATGACGTCCATCGGCATCGTCCTGATCATCATCGCGGCCATCTTCACCTTCCGGGCGCTCAAGGTGGTGCCGCAGCAGAACGCCTGGGTGGTGGAGCGCCTGGGCAAGTACCACAGCACGCTCACGCCGGGGCTGAGCATCCTGATCCCGTTCGTGGACCGGGTGGCCTACAAGCACAGCCTGAAGGAGATCCCACTGGACGTCCCCAGCCAGGTTTGCATCACCCGCGACAACACGCAACTGCAGGTGGACGGCATCCTGTACTTCCAGGTGACCGATCCGATGCGGGCGAGCTACGGCTCGTCCAATTACATCGTGGCCGTCACGCAGCTCGCCCAGACCTCGCTGCGCAGCGTGATCGGCAAGCTGGAACTGGACAAGACCTTCGAGGAGCGGGACATCATCAACGCGCAGGTCGTGCAGGCCATCGACGAGGCGGCGCTGAACTGGGGCGTGAAGGTGCTGCGCTACGAGATCAAGGACCTGACGCCGCCCAAGGAGATCCTGCACGCCATGCAGGCTCAGATCACGGCGGAGCGCGAGAAGCGCGCCCTGATCGCGGCCTCGGAAGGCCGGCGCCAGGAGCAGATCAACATCGCCACCGGCGAGCGCGAGGCCTTCATCGCGCGGTCCGAGGGCGAGAAGCAGGCCCAGATCAACAAGGCACAGGGCGAGGCGGCGGCGATCATCGCCGTGGCCGAGGCCAACGCGGATGCGATCCGCAAGGTGGCCGAAGCGATCCGCCAGCCCGGTGGCGAGCTGGCGGTGCAGTTGAAAGTAGCCGAACGCGCCGTCGACGCGTTCGGCAAAGTGGCGGAGGACTCCACCACAACCTTGGTGATTCCAGCCAACATGAGCGAGGTCTCCGGGCTCATTGCGTCGGCGATGAAGATGATTTCCGGCACGCGCGGCCCCTTGGTCGCAGGCGAACCCGCTCAGTCGTCGGACTCGCGGTTCGGGCGGTAGTGGCCCAGCGGGCTGGGGCGCGAGCGCAGCCCGGCCGGCAGCAGGTCCGTGAACATCGAACTCAGTTCCTCCACCTTTTCGAACGCGGCGGCTTCCCCGTGGATGCGCGCCAGCAGCCCCATCAGCTCGCCGCGCATGAACCAGAGCGACTCCAGGTCGGCCGCATAACGGATCCGGCGGGCCAGCCGCAGTGACCTCTCGCCGCTGTCCTGGGAAGCCAGCTCCAGCATGTTCTGGCGGATGTCTTCCAGGTTGATCGGCTGTTCACCGTGCGAGCGCGGCGACTCCGTCGGTGCGTGCACGCTGCTCAGCATCGCGTAGATGCTGTTCCTGAGTTTGGGCATGAACCAGCGCATGGGGGAGTCCTTTCGAATCAGCCTGCCCCGCCGGGGCTGGTGAGGGGGGTCGGGGGGGTGAGGTCGAGGAGTTCGGCCACGGCCACGTCGGCCAGCCGGGGGGGAACAGGCGCGCCCGCTGCGATGTCCTGCAGCCGGTCGAAGGTGAAGAGCACGCGGGCGCCGCTGCCGTCGCGGCGCGGCACGCCGTAGGTCACGCGCTGGCGCTGGACCGGCGGCAGCTTGCCCAGGAGGGTGCGCGTGGACAGGATGGTCCCCATCCGGCCGCAGCGGGACAGCTGCTCGGCGCGATCCGCTGCTTCGCCCAGCACGCGCAGTTCCGCCGGTGCCCCGACGGCGCCGATCCACTCGCGGCCCTCGTCGACACCCACGTTCATGCACAGCTCGACGTCCCAGCCCTTGCGGGCCTGCCAGCGGCGGCTCACGCGGCGCATGGCTTCGCGCGCCTGCTGGGCGGCGGCCAGTGCGTTCCACAGGTAGCTGGTGTCCGAGTCCGAAGCGAAATACCAGACCAGCACTTCGCCCGGCTGCCGACCGGGCCGGCCGCCATGGCTGCGGTAGATCTGCTCCAGCTCCGCCCACACTTCGTTGAGCAGCTCGAAATACTCCTGGGCCGTCAGCTTCACCCACAGGCTCGTGGCGTCCTGCAGGGTGGCCACCAGCACCGCCAGCGGCATGTTGGTCAGCGAGCCGGGCTGCGGCGCCGCTGCCGCCGTCGCAGCCGTCGGGCGCCCAGCGGCGGCAGTTCTGCCCGCGGCTTCGCCCGGCACGGTAGCCGGCGCGGGGCCGAAGGCGAACAGCACCGCCTCGCGAAAGTGCACCGCATAGAGCAGCCGCGCGGGCAGCGTGCCCGTGGCCGCAAGGCGCGCCTGCGTCACCAGGCCCGCATCCGCGCGCCGGGTGGCGGCGTAGAGCGAACGCAGTTCCTCGGCCTGGTCCTGCAACAGCCCGCGGAACAGTTCCTCCGTGCGGTGCGCGCGGTCCTTGGCGACTTCCAGGTGGAAACGAACGATGGCGTCGCGGCCGCTGTCCGCGTCCAGGTCCATCAGATGGCGGAAGACGTTGTCGGTGGAATCGTCGGACGCGCCGAGCGGCGACAGGGGGCTGGTGTGCGTCTGCTCGTTCTGCCAGACCAGGCGAAAGCTGTCGTCCACCAGGTAGGCCGGGTAGTGCACGTCTCCCACGAACATGGTGAGCGTGGGGTCTCCCGCGAACACTGCGGCGCGCGATACGGGAGGCGGCGGCAGCGCGCGCGTGGGCGGCGCGTCCGGCAGCGCCGGGGGATCGAGTGTTTCTGCGCCGGGCTGGGCGCCGAAGTGACCGGAGATCCGCGTGATGCTCCAGCCTTCTCGCTTCAGCCGCTGGATGGTCTCGATGCGCGTGATCGTGTCATCGGGGAAATAGCCGATGCGGGGCGCGTCGCCGTGCTCAGGACCTGGCGGCAGGACCTGTGGCCGCGGCACGAGGCCGCTGGCGATGTAGTTGTTGAGCGTGGCACGCGAGATGCCGGTCCGCTCGATGATCTCCTTGCTGGTCAGCAAGAGCGCCCCTTGGTTATCTGTCTAAGACAGAGAGTACATCTGTCTAGACACACATGCAACTGTCTAGACAGTTATGTGTCCGAGTGACAACGAGGGTTAACACTGGTGCTGAGTCATATTTGGACAGTCCTATTTGGTGGCTTGGACAGTTCATTCTTGAAGCGGAGCACCTGTCGAAATGGCAAGATCCGGTTGCCTCGCTCAAGGAGAAGTCGATGGACCCGCAAACCATGCTTCGCACCGCAATCGTGTTGCTTGTCCTTACCGCTGTCGGCGGCTTGGTGATGGCGGGAATTCGCTTCAGCGGCCGGCCGAATCCACCCAGCGCGATCGCGATGCTCCACGGCTTGCTGGCGGCAGCAGGCCTCACCCTGGTGCTTTACGCCGGCCTCACCGCCGGCATGCCTGCGGGTGCGTGGGCCGGAGTCGCCCTCCTCCTTGCCGCGGCGCTCGGGGGGATGGTGCTGAACCTGCGCTATCACGTGGAGCGCGTCGCCCTGCCGATCTGGCTGGTTCTGGGGCATGCGGCGGCCGCGGCCGTCGGCCTGGCGGTGCTCGGAATTGCCGGGTGGAACGTGGGCGCAGGTTGACCGGGACGCTTGGTGCAGGCGAAGGCTGTTCAAGCAATGTGCGATGGCGCACCGCCATGCAAAAACCCGCCAAGGGCGGGTCTTCGTGGAGCAACTGGCGGAAGGGGCGGGATTCGAACCCGCGGAGGGCTATTAACCCTCACACGCTTTCCAGGCGTGCGACTTAAACCGCTCATCCACCCTTCCTACAGAGGCCGCGATTGTATCAGCGCGGCACCCGCGGCCGGACCGGTTGGCCCCGCGGCGTCACACGGTGGCGACCGACTTGCGCGCCTTGTTCGGGTCCGCGATCATCGTCAGCAGCAGGTCCACGTCGGCGGGCTTGACCATGTGGAAGTCGAACCCCGCCTGGGCCGAGCGCGACCGGCTCTCGGCCTCGCCATACCCCGTCAAGGCGATCAGCAGCGCATCTCGTGACTCCGGCTGCGCGCGCAATCCGTGCGCCACCTCGAAGCCGTTCATCCCGGGCAGCCCGATGTCCAGCAGCACGACGTGGGGGCGAAACTCGCGCGCGAGCGCCAGAGCCGACTGGCCTTCGTGCGCCACCTTCACTTCGAAGCCTTCCATCTCCAGCAGCGTCATCAAGGTTTCCGCGGAGGCCGCCAGGTCGTCGACCACCAGGATGCGGGAGGAGGTCCCGCGCGGCCCGGCCGGCCTGTGCGTGACCATCGGCGCGGCGCCAGTGCCCTCCTCCGTGCCCAAGCGCGCCGGCAATGCCACAGACACCCGCGCACCCTTGCCCAACCCTTCGCTGGTGGCCCACACCCGGCCACCGTGCAATTCGACCAGGTGCTTGACGAGAGTGAGGCCGATGCCCAGGCCGCCCTGGGAACGATCGAGCGACTGGTCGGCCTGGGCGAACAGGTCGAACATGTGCGGCAGGAACTCGGCCTCGATGCCGGCGCCCTCGTCCTGCACGGAAACCTGGAGTTCCCCGTCCGCGAAGGCCGCCTCCAGCCGGATGCGGCTGCGCAGCGGTGAAAACTTGCTGGCGTTGTTGACCAGGTTGGACAGCACCTGGGACAGCCGGTCCGGGTCGCCATCGAGCTCCACCGGCACCTGCGGCAGGACGACGTCGAGCACCTGCTCGCGCGCGCCCAGGCGCGGCGCACTGGCCTCCACCGACCGCTCGATCCAGGTCCCCAGCTGCAGGACCTCCGGCTTCACGGCCACCTTGCCCTGCACGATGCGTGACACGTCCAGCAGGTCGTCGATCAAGCGCGCCATGTGGTCCGCCTGCCGGCCGATCACGTCGCGCGCCCAGCCCAGCTTCGGCGGCAGCGATTCCGCGCTGGCGAGGATGTGGACGGCGTTGCGGATCGGGGCGAGCGGGTTGCGCAGCTCGTGGGCGAGCATCGCCAGGAACTCGTTCTTGCGCCGGTCCGCCGCCTGCACGGCGGAATACAGCCGCGCGTTTTCCATGGCGATCGAGGCGCGGCTGGCGAATTCGCGGATCAGCGCCTGGCGGGTCGCGCCGAACTGCTCCGCGTTGCCCAGCAGCGCCAGCGCGCCGCGGATCTCGTCACCGGCCATCAGCGGGCAGATCACCGCCGCGCGACCGTCGTCCTTGCGCCAGAACCTGAACTGCTTCTCCCGGACGACCGCGTCGGCCGCCGCCCTCAACTCGGGAGTGAAGACTTCGGGGTCGTCCGCGCGGGGCGCCGGATGCATTTCCAACCGGCGCACGCCGCCATCCTTGTCGGGAATGCCCAGGATGGCGCGATCCGCCAGCGCGGGCACACACAAGTCGAGCATCGCTGCGATCGTGTCGTCCAGGTTCAGTGAGCGGGACAGCACCTGGCTGGCTTCGGCCAGGAAGTCCGCACGCCGGATCGCCGCTTCGGCAGCGGTCCGGGCGGCCTCGGACCGCGCGAGCTCCTCGCGCTGCAGCGCCTGCTTTTGCAGCTGGCGGTTCATGCGGAACAGCTCCACGAAGACGCGCACCTTGGAGCGCAGCACCTCCGGCACGACCGGCGACGGGATGTAGTCGACGGCGCCCAGCGCGTAGCCGCGCCGCGCCTGCAGCTCGTCCACGTACGCCGTGATGAAGACGATCGGCGTCTGGGCCGACTTCTTGTACTGCCGGATGAGGCTGGCCGTTTCCAGCCCGTCGATGTCGGGCATGTTCACGTCCAGCAGGATGACCGCGAATTCCATCTCCAGGATGAATTTCAGCGCTTCCTGTCCCGACCGGGCGCTCACGATGTTCTGGCCGAGTTCCTCCAGGATGGTGCTGAAGACGACATGCTTTTCCGCCAGGTCGTCCACCACCAGGATGTTGACCTTTTCGGTCGGCTCCTCTTGGCCCGTGCTACTCGCCACCAGGTGTCCTTTGATCAGTCGGGGACAGGGCACGCTTCGCCGTGGTCTGTCCCCAAAGCCCTTGGATTATTGCTGCAACCACGCCCGCAGCACCGCCAGCAGGTCCGGCGTGTTCACCGGCTTGGCCAGGTAGTCCCAGGCGCCTGCCTCGATGCACTTCTCGCGGTCGCCCTTCATCGCCTTGGCCGTCACGGCGATCATCGGGAGATTGCGGCCCTGGGGCAACTTGCGGATCTCCTTCATCGTGGCCATGCCGTCCATCTCCGGCATCATGATGTCCATCAACACGACCTCGATGCCGGGATCGTTGGCCACCCGGTTGATCGCCTCGCGCCCATTGTCCGCCCAGACGATGTCCATGCCGTGCTCTTCCAGCACGGTGGCGAGGGCGAAGATGTTGCGCATGTCGTCGTCCACGATCAGCACCCGCTTGCCGGTGAGCGGCTTGGCGGACTCGTAGACGTGGTCGATGACAGTGCGCTTGGCCTCCGGCAGGCGCGACAGGTTGCGATGCAGGGCGATGAGCGCGGCGTCGAACAGGCGGGCCTCGCCGTGCACCTCGTGGACGGTGACGCTGTCGTCGGAATGCCACTGGTGCCGGGCGCCGCCCTCCCCTCGATACAGGATCAACGGCAAGGGCCCGATGCCGGCCTGGCCGCTGATGGCGCGACGGAAGTCGCGCGGGTCGACGCCGGCGAACCCATCCTGCAGCACCACCGCGTCATAGCGGTTGTCGTCCAGCGCCTGCAGCAACTGTTGCGGGCTCACCACCTGGGTCACGTCGATCTGCTCGCCTTCGATCTGCGCCAGCAGGCCACTGCGGACTTCCGGGTCGTCCACGGCCAGCAGCAGCGTCTTCTGGGGGCGGGCCACGTATTCGTGCAGCTTCTCGAGCATGCCGTCGAGCACTTCCTTGGAGCGGATCGGCTTCTCGAGGAAGGCCAGCGCCCCCGACTTGAAGGCGCGGTCCTTGCTGTCGTCCGTGGAGATGACGCACACCGGCACATGGCGCAGCGCCAGGTCGTGCTTGATGCGGTCGAGCACGCGCCAACCGGCCATGTCCGGCAGGTGCATGTCGAGCGTCACCGCCGACGGCTTGTGCTGGCTGGCCAGGGTCAGCGCGCCCGCACCCACCGTCGACACCAGTCCCTTGAACCCCTTGCCGCGCGCCGCATCCAGCAGGAAGCGGGCGAAGGCCAGGTCGTTCTCGACGATCAGGAGCACCTGGTCGCTGGACTCGATGTTGTCGCGGTCGTCATTGGCGACGTTGTCCGAGACGACCTCGTCCTCCTCGTCCGCCACTTCCCTCGAGCCGAGGTCGGCCGCACGCGCCGCGGGTTGCGGCGGCGGCGACAGGCGCTTGGGCGTCGTCGTGATCGTCTGGTCGGACCGGAAGTCGGTCGACACCCGCCGCGCCGTGCGGGTGGCCATGTAGACCAGCGGCAGGAACAACGTGAACGTCGAGCCCTGTCCCGGTGCGGAGACGAGGCGGATCTCGCCGCCGAGCAGCTTGGACAGCTCGCGCGAAATCGCCAGGCCGAGGCCGGTGCCGCCGTACTTGCGGCTGGTGGAGCCGTCGGCTTGCTGGAAGGCCTCGAAGATGATCTGCTGCTTGTCCGGCGAGATGCCGATGCCGGTGTCGGACACCGAGAACGCCAGCACCTGCTGGGCGCGGTTCAGGTCCTCGTTGTCGTTGCTCCAGCCGGCGAACACCTCCTCGACCTGCAGCGTCACGTGGCCCTGGTGGGTGAACTTGAAGGCGTTGGACAGCAGGTTCTTCAGGATCTGCTGCAGGCGCTTGGCATCCGTGACCATCGAGCCCGGCAGGTTGAGGCCGGTGCGGACGGTGAAGTCCACGTTCTTGGCTTCGGCCACGTGGCGGAAGGTGCGCTCCACGTACAGCTGCAGGTCGGACAGGCGCAGGTCGTTGACGTCCACGACCACCGTGCCGGACTCGATCTTGGACAGGTCCAGGATGTCGTTGATCAGCATCAGCAGGTCGTTGCCGGACGAGTGGATCGTCTTGGCGAACTCCACCTGCTTGGGCGTGAGGTTGCCCTCGGGGTTCTTGCACAGCTGGTCGGACAGGATCAGCAGCGAGTTCAGCGGCGTGCGCAGCTCGTGCGACATGTTGGCCAGGAACTCGGACTTGTACTTGGACGTCAGGGCCAGCTGCTTGGCTTTCTCCTCCAGGGCCTGACGGGCCTGTTCCACTTCCGCGTTCTTGCGCTCCACCTCCTGGTTCTGGTGGGCCAGCAGGCGGGCCTTCTCCTGCAGTTCCTCGTTGGTCTGCTGCAGTTCTTCCTGCCGCGACTGGAGCTCCTGCGCCAGCGACTGCGACTGGGCCAGCAGGTCCTCCGTCCGCATGTTGGCCTCGATCGTGTTGATCACGATGCCGATCGATTCCGTCAACTGGTCCAGGAAGGCCTGGTGGGTCGGATTGAAGCGCTCGATGGAAGCGAGCTCGATCACGCCCCGCACCTGCCCTTCGAAGATGATCGGCAGCACCAGCACGTTCAGCGGCGCCGTCTCGGTGAGGCCGGATGCGATCCTCAGCGTCTCGGGGAAGCTGGAAGTCAGCATGATCTTCTTCTTGTCGAAGGCGGCCTGGCCGACCAGGCCCTGGCCGAGATCGACTTCCTTGCCGTACGCGCCGTGGCCGTCGGAGGCATACGACGCCATCAGGCGCAGCTTCGGCTGCTCCTGCGTGTAGCGCAGCACGTAGAACTCCGCCTGCTGCGCGCCCACCACGGGCGCCAGCTCGGACAGGATCAGGTGGCCCACCGCGACCAGGTCGCGCTGGCCCTGCAGCATCCGCGAGAACTTGGCCAGGTTGGTCTTCAGCCAGTCCTGCTCGGTGTTGACCTGCGTGGTGTCCTTCAGGTTGCGGATCATCTCGTTGACGGTGTCCTTCAGCGCGGCCATCTCGCCCAGAGCCTCCACCGTGATCGAACGCGTCAGGTCACCCTGCGTCACGGCCGTCGCCACCTCGGCGATCGCCCGCACCTGCGTGGTGAGGTTGGCGGCCAGCTGGTTCACGTTTTCCGTCAGGCCCTTCCAGGTGCCCGCGGCGCCCGGCACCTTGGCCTGGCCGCCCAATTTGCCTTCCACGCCCACTTCGCGCGCGACGGTCGTCACCTGGTCGGCGAACGTGGCCAGCGTGTCGGTCATGCCGTTGATGGTGTCGGCCAGCGCCGCCACCTCGCCCTTGGCCTCCACGGTCAGCTTCTGCTCGAGGTCGCCGTTGGCCACCGCGGTCACCACCTTGGCGATACCACGCACCTGGGAGGTCAGGTTGCCGGCCATGAAGTTCACGTTGTCGGTCAGGTCCTTCCAGGTGCCGGCGACGCCCTGCACATAGGCCTGCCCGCCCAGTTTTCCTTCGGTGCCCACTTCCCGCGCCACCCGCGTCACTTCGGAGGCGAACGACGACAGCTGGTCCACCATCGTGTTGATGGTGTTCTTCAGTTCCAGGATCTCGCCCTTCACGTCCACCGTGATCTTCTTGGACAGGTCGCCGGCCGCCACCGCCTTGGTCACGTCCGCGATGTTCCGCACCTGCGAGGTCAGGTTGCCGGCCATGAAGTTCACGTTGTCGGTCAGGTCCTTCCACGTGCCGGCCACGCCCTGCACGTAGGCCTGGCCGCCCAGTTTTCCTTCGGTGCCCACTTCCCGCGCCACCCGCGTCACTTCCGAGGCGAAGCTTCGCAGCTGGTCCACCATGGTGTTGATGGTGATCTTCAGCTCCGAGATCTCGCCCTTCACGTCCACCGTGATCTTCTTGGACAGGTCGCCGGCGGCCACGGCCGTCGTCACCTCGGCGATGTTCCGCACCTGCGCGGTCAGGTTGCCGGCCATCGAATTCACGTTGTCGGTCAGGTCCTTCCAGGTGCCGGCCACGCCCTGCACGTCGGCCTGGCCGCCCAGTTTTCCTTCGGTTCCCACTTCCCGCGCCACCCGCGTCACTTCGGAGGCGAAGGAGCGCAGCTGGTCCACCATCGTGTTGATGGTGTTCTTCAGTTCGAGGATTTCGCCCTTCACGTCCACCGTGATCTTCTTGGACAGGTCACCTGCCGCCACGGCCTTGGTCACGTCCGCGATGTTCCGCACCTGCGCGGTCAGGTTGCCGGCCATCGAGTTCACGGAATCCGTCAGGTCCTTCCACGTGCCGGCCACACCCTGCACGTCGGCCTGGCCACCCAATTTGCCTTCGGTACCCACTTCGCGCGCGACCCGCGTCACCTCCGAAGCGAACGAGCGCAGCTGGTCCACCATCGTGTTGATGGTGTTCTTCAGTTCGAGGATTTCGCCCTTCACGTCCACCGTGATCTTCTTGGACAGGTCGCCGGCGGCCACGGCCTTCGTCACATCGGCGATGTTCCGCACCTGGCCCGTCAGGTTGCCGGCCATCGAGTTCACGGAGTCGGTCAAGTCCTTCCACGTGCCAGCCACGCCCTGCACGTCGGCCTGCCCGCCCAGCTTGCCTTCGGTACCCACTTCGCGGGCCACCCGCGTCACTTCCGAAGCGAACGAGGACAGCTGGTCCACCATGGTGTTGATGGTGTTCTTCAGCTCCAGGATTTCGCCCTTCACGTCCACCGTGATCTTCTTGGACAGGTCGCCGGCGGCCACGGCCGTCGTCACCTCGGCGATGTTCCGCACCTGGGAGGTCAGGTTGCCGGCCATGAAGTTCACCGAATCGGTCAAGTCCTTCCACGTGCCGGCGACGCCCTGCACGTCGGCCTGGCCGCCCAGTTTTCCTTCGGTACCCACTTCCCGCGCCACCCGCGTGACTTCGGAAGCGAAGGAGGACAGCTGGTCCACCATCGTGTTGATGGTGTTCTTCAATTCGAGAATTTCACCTTTCACGTCCACGGTGATCTTCTTGGACAGGTCACCGGCGGCCACGGCCGTCGTCACCTCGGCGATGTTCCGAACCTGCGACGTCAGGTTGCCGGCCATGAAGTTCACCGAGTCCGTCAAGTCCTTCCAGGTGCCGGCCACGCCCTGCACGTCGGCCTGGCCGCCCAGCTTTCCTTCCGTGCCCACTTCGCGCGCCACCCGCGTCACTTCGGAGGCGAAGGAACGCAGCTGGTCCACCATCGTGTTGATCGTGTTCTTCAGCTCGAGGATCTCGCCCTTCACGTCCACCGTGATCTTCTTGGACAAGTCACCGGCGGCCACCGCCTTGGTCACGTCGGCGATGTTCCGCACCTGGGCGGTCAGGTTACCGGCCATCGAGTTCACGGAATCGGTCAGGTCCTTCCAGGTGCCGGCAACGCCCTGCACGTCGGCCTGGCCACCCAATTTGCCCTCGGTGCCCACTTCGCGCGCCACCCGCGTCACTTCCGAAGCGAAGGACCGCAGCTGGTCCACCATCGTGTTGATGGTGTTCTTCAGTTCCAGGATTTCGCCCTTCACGTCCACCGTGATCTTCTTGGACAGGTCACCTGCCGCCACGGCCTTGGTCACGTCGGCGATGTTCCGCACCTGCGAGGTCAGGTTGCCGGCCATGAAGTTCACCGACTCGGTCAGGTCCTTCCAGGTGCCGGCCACGCCCTGCACGTCGGCCTGGCCGCCCAATTTGCCTTCGGTGCCCACTTCGCGCGCCACCCGCGTCACCTCCGAAGCAAAGGAGCGCAGCTGGTCCACCATCGTGTTGATGGTGTTCTTCAGTTCGAGGATTTCGCCCTTCACGTCCACCGTGATCTTCTTGGACAGGTCACCCGCGGCCACGGCCTTGGTCACCTCCGCGATGTTCCGCACCTGGGCGGTCAGGTTGCCGGCCATCGAGTTCACGGAATCGGTCAAGTCCTTCCACGTGCCGGCCACGCCCTGCACGTCGGCCTGCCCGCCCAGCTTGCCCTCGGTACCCACTTCCCGCGCCACCCGCGTCACTTCCGCGGAGAAGGTGCCCAGCTGCTGCACCATCTTGTTGATGGTCATGGCGGTGCGCAGGAATTCGCCTTCCAGCGCGCGGCCGTCGGCCTCCAGGGCCATGGACTTCGACAAGTCGCCCTGGGCCACCGCGCCGATCACGCGCGCCACTTCGGACGTCGGGTGCACCAGGTCGGAGATGAGGGAGTTGATCGACTCGGCGGAGTCGCGCCAGAAGCCGCCCACGCTCGGCATGGCGGCGCGTTCCTTCAGCTTGCCTTCCTTGCCCACCACCCGCGACAGGCGCGCCAGTTCCTGCGAAATCCGCACGTTCTCGGTGACGACGTCGTTGAAGACATCGGCAACCTTGCCGAACAGCCCGGACCAGTCATGCGGCAGTTCCGCGCGCATGCTGCCCTTCTTCAGGTCGGTCAAGGCCGCCAGCATGGTGCGCGTGCGCTCGGCGCCGAGTTCCACCTCGTCGAGCAATGCATTCACGCTGCCCACGCTCTCCTGCCAGAAGCCCGTGAGCTTGTCGTCGTTGACGCGGCGGCCGGCGCGGGCACCGCTGTGCGGGCCGCCGGCGACGGACTTCAGCTTCTGGATGGAGCGGGCGGTCTGGGCAGAAAGGTCGTTGAATTCAGCCGCGATCTTGCCGAACAGCCCGTCCCATTCGGTCGGAAGGCTCACACCCTGCTCGCCCCGCCTGAAGGCGGACAGCGCCTTCAACACCTGCTTCAGATGGTCCCCGTCGCGATGCTCGGCAGCAGGCAGTTTCGCGAGTACTTCCATGTCATTCCCCCATTGGTAAGCAACTGTTGGCGGAACCAACAGGACGAGGGAGGGTACCGGTTTCGACGCGCACCTTCAACCCGACAGGAAAGCGCGATGGCCCGCAAACCCAATGCTGGCGCGGGCTGTAGGACCACGCGCACACGATGAGTTGGGCTGGGCCTACGCGCGCGCGGCGCGCGAGCGACAGGTATCCATCAGTGAAGCGGAAACAAGAAAGCCGCCCGAAGGCGGCTTTGGCCGATACACCGCGTTACCGCGGATCAGCAGATTACATCGGGTTCTTCACGCCGCCCTTGTACGTGTAGAGCGTGGTCGAGGCGTTCTTCAGCTCGCCATTCGACTCGAAAACGATCGTCGATGTCACGCCCTTGAAATTGGTCTTGGCCAGTTCCTTGGTGTAGACCTTCGGGTCGACCGAGTTGGCGCGCTTCATCGCGTCGACCAGGACGAACGTGGCGTCATAGGTGTAGGGGCTGTACACCTGGAACTGGTTCGGGTACTTCTTGTCGTACTTTTCCTTCCAGGCCTTGCCGCCGGGCATCTTGGCCAGGGAGGCACCGCCTTCGGCGCAGATCACGTTGTCCAGCGTCTTGGCGCCCGCTGCCAGCTTGATGATCTCGCTGGTGCAGATGCCGTCGCCGCCAAAGTACTTGACGTTGGCCAGGCCCAGCTGCTCCATCTGGCGCAGCATGGGGCCGGCTTGCGGGTCCATGCCGCCGTAGAAGATGGCGTCCGGGTTCTTGGACTTGATGGTGGTCAGGATCGCCATGAAGTCGGTGGCGTTCGTGTTGGTGAACTGCTCGTCGACGACCTGCATGCCCTTGGACTGGGCGGTCTTCTTGAACACTTCGGCGACGCCCTGGCCGTAGGCAGTGCGGTCATCGATGATCGCGACCTTCTTCAGCTTCAGGGTGTCGGCCGCGTACAGGGCCAGCGCGGCGCCCAGGGCGTTGTCGTTGGCGATGATGCGGTAGGTGGTCTTGTAGCCGGGCTTGGTCAGGCCGGGGTTGGTGGCCGCGCCGGTGACGTGGGGGATGCCGCAGTCGTTGTAGACCTTGGAGGCGGGAATCGTCGTGCCCGAGTTCAGGTGGCCGACCACGCCGGCGACCTTGGCGTCGCACAGCTTCTGGGCGGCGGCCGTGCCCTGCTTCGGGTCGGCGGCGTCGTCTTCAGCCTGGATCTCGAACTTGATCGTCTTGCCGCCGATCTTGATCTTCTGCGCGTTCAGGTCCTCGATGGCCATGCGGACGCCGTTTTCGTTGTCCTTGCCATAGTGAGCTTGCGCGCCGGACAGCGGGGCGACGTGACCGATCTTGACGACCTGCTCCTGGGCCGCGGCCAGGCCACTGGCCGCTGCAATGGCCATGGCGACCGTCAGTTTCAGTTTGAATTGCATGAGAACCTCCAGATATAGGATTTAGTTGAGAGCCATTGCATGCTCAACGGGTGGCGACGTTATCGCAATTTCCAGGCCCGGGCCATAGGGAAAGGTCTAGGTCGTCAGCGATTTGCAGTCTTGGCGATCTCTTCGGCGACAGCTTCGGCCACCAGCTGGCGCACCGCCACCTCAAGCCGCTCACGCAGCAGGGGGGTCAGTTGTGCGGTCTGTTCGACGACCACGGAGGCGATCGCCTCCCGTACGCGCCGGTCGAGCGCCAGGTCGACCCGCTGCAGCACGCGCTGCACAAGCTGGTCCTGGGACAGCGCAGGCGACGACGAGGGCCCCAACGGGGCCGGGCCCGAGTGCACGACCTGGGTCAGTGTCGGCACGAAGCGCGGCGGGGTGCGATTGGCCATCAGCTCGACTCCCGTGTCACCGCGTCGTACTTCCGGATGGCGTAGCCCCGGGAAGCGTAGTGTTTCCAGCGCGTTCGCGCTTGCTGGCGGTCGGTCTCGTCCTGGGTCACGATTTCGTTGAGCCTCTCGAATTTCTCGAATCCCTCGGGCACGGCCCCTCCCAGGTTGACCAGGATGTCCTGGTGGGGAGCACCCCGCACCTGGTCCGCCAGGACCACCGGCGAGGCCTGCAGCACCTGCGGCTCCGCGGTCGCCGCGTGGCAATGGGGGATGAAGTCGGTCGCGGAGAAGCGCCACAGCTCCTCGTCCAGCTGTTGCAACAGCGGGCCGCCGCCGGTCACCACCACCTTCGCGCCGGTGCCGGTGGCCCGGCGGACCAGCCGGCACACATACGCCAGCGGGTCCGGCACGTTGAAGTGGAAGGTGACCTCCGTCATGCCTTGGCGCGCGACCGGCCGCCCTTGGCGGCGGCCTTCCGGGGCGTCGCTGTGACGGCCCTGCCCTCCTGCGCCAGCAGGAATTCCAGCAGCAGCCCGACCGGCCGGCCGGTGGAGCCCTTCGACGCGCCGCCCTTCCAGGCGGTGCCCGCGATGTCCAGGTGGGCCCAGGGATAGTTCTGGGCGAAGCGATGCAGGAACTTGGCCGCCACCACCGCGCCGGCGGCGCGGCCGGCCACGTTGGCAACGTCGGCGAAATTGGTCTTCAGCCCTTCGGCGTATTCGTCGTCCATCGGCAGGCGCCAGCACGGGTCCAGCGCCGCATCGCCGGCGGCGAGCAGCTGGTCGGCCAGGTCGTCGTCGGTGGCGAACATTCCGCTGCGCACCCCGCCCAGGGCGACTACGCACGCGCCCGTTAGCGTGGCGATGTCGATCACCGCGCGCGGCTTGAAGCGCTCCGCGTACGTCAGGGCATCGCAGAGGATCAGGCGGCCCTCGGCGTCGGTGTTCAGCACCTCGATGGTCTGGCCGCTCAGGCTGGTGAGGATGTCGCCGGGCTTGTAGGCGCTGCCGTCCGGCATGTTCTCGCAGCTGGGAATCAGGCCCACGACATTCAGCTTCGGCTTCAGTTCGGCCAGCGCGCGGAAGGTGCCCAGCACGCTGGCCGCGCCTCCCATGTCGTACTTCATCTCGTCCATCTCGGCGGACGGCTTGATCGAGATGCCGCCGGTGTCGAAGGTGATGCCCTTGCCGACCAGCACCACGGGCGCCTCGCCCTTGCCGGCGCCGTCGTAGCGCATCACGATGAAGCGCAGCGGCTCGGCCGAGCCCTTGGCGACGCTGGCGAAGGAGCCCATGCCGATCCGGGCCACTTCCTTGGGTCCCATCACTTCCACCGCGAAACCGTGCGCCTTGCCCAGGCGCTGCGCCTCCTCGCCCAGCCGCGTGGGGGTCGCGTAGTTCGGCGGCAGGTTGCCCAGTTCGCGGGCGAACTCGATGCCCACCGCGGCGGACCGTGCACGCTGGAACGCCTGCCGGTGCGCGGCAGCGTCGGCGACCCCGATCACCACTTTCTTCAGCTCGCGCCCTTCCGGCTTGGACTTGGTGGCCACGTACACATAGCTGCTTTCGGCGGTGCCGCAGACGGCGGCGCGGACGGCGGCGTCGCCGCTGCCCGCCGGCAGCACGATGACCAGCTTCTTGGCCGCGGCGGAGCGCAGGGCGCCCGCTGCCGCCTGCACCGCGGCATGCACGCGCTTGCCGGAGCCGTCGCCAGCGCCGACGAACATCACCCGGGTGGCGGCCACGCCTTCGGGCCGGTAGGCATGCAACATCTTCCCGGGCTTCGGCTCCAGGTCGCGCGCGGCGAGCGCGGCGGACACGAGGCGGGAGACCGGATCACGGCCCTTGGCCTGGAAGCCCTCCGTCACCACCACCAGCAGCACGTCGCATTTCTCCGCGGCTGCGCCGGCGAGGTCGAGGGTCTTGAGTTCGAAGTCCATAATCCGTTGTTGTTCACGGCGCAAGGCGCCTCGGCCGCCGATGTTATTCCATTCAACCGTCCGCAAGGAGCTGGCGCGCAGTTTCGGCGCCTCGCTCGTGGTGCTGGTCACCATCGTCATGACCATGACCCTGATCCGCACGCTGGGCCTGGCCAGCCGCGGCAGCGTGAACCCGGAAGAAGTATTGATGGTGATGGGCTACGTCGTGCTCGGCTACCTGCCCACCATCCTGACGCTGTCGCTGTTCATCGCCATCGTCGGCACGCTGTCGCGCATGTACCGGGACAGCGAGATGGTCATCTGGTTCAGCGCCGGCCGCGGCTTGTCGGCCTTCGTGCGGCCGCTCTTCGGCTTCGCCTGGCCGGTGTTGCTGGTGATCGCCCTGCTTTCGCTGGCCATCTGGCCGTGGGCCAACCAGCAGACCCAGGAACTGAAGGACCGCTATGGCAGCCGGGGCGACCTGGAGCGGGTGGCGCCGGGCCAGTTCCAGGAGTCGGCCAGCGGGCGGCGGGTGTTCTTCCTGGACAAGGACACGCCGGACAACAAGTCGGGCCGGAACATCTTCATCTCCAGCGTCGAGAAGGACAAGGAGACGGTCACCTCGGCGCGCACCGGCCGGGTGGAAACCGTGGGCGACAGCCAGTTCCTGCTGCTGTCCAATGGCCAGCGGCTGGAAAACTCGCTCAAGGGCGAAGGGTTGCGCATCAGCGAATTCGAACAGCACGGTACCCGCGTGGACAGCGCCAAGCTGGCCGTGCAGGCCGACAGCCCCATCAAGACGCGGACGACGCTGCGGCTGATCCGGGAGCCCACGCCCGTGAACCAGGGAGAGCTGGCGTGGCGCCTGGGCATGGCGCTGGCGGCGCTGAATTTCGTGATCCTGGCGGTGACGGTGTCCAGCGTGAATCCGCGCGTGGGCCGCAGCGGCAACCTGGTGTTCGCCCTCTTCGCTTTCGTCGTCTATTTCAACCTGCTGAACCTCGGGCAAAGCTGGATAGCCGGCGGCCGCGCGGGCTTCTTCACGTTCATCCTGCTCCTGCATGGGGGCATCTTTGCCGCCGCCGCCCTCTGGCTGGCCAAGCAGCACAACAACTGGATGGTCGCCCCACGCCTGCGCCGGTTGCGAGGTCGCGCCGCATGAGGACCATCCGCCGGCTGGTGTTCGTCGAGGTGGTGCAGGCCGTGGCCTTTGTCAGCCTGGGATTCCTGGCGCTGTTCTTCTTCTTCGACTTCGTCGAGGAGCTGGGCAACCTGGGCCGGGGCATCCAGGCCTATCGCATGACGCAGGCCCTGGCCTATGTCGCCCTGCGCGTGCCGAACCACCTCTACGAACTGCTGCCGATCGCCGTGCTGATCGGCACCATCTTCGTGATGGCGCGCTTCGCGCAGAGCTCCGAGTACACCATCCTGCGCACCAGCGGCCTGGGTCCGTGGCGCGCGCTGCGGGCCTTGCTGCTGCTGGGCCTGGGCTTCACCGTGCTCACCTTCGCCACCGGCGACTACCTCGCTCCGCTCAGCGACCGGACCGCCCAACTGCTGAAAGCGCGCCTGAGCGGTGGTGTTTCGGTCGGCAGCACCGGCGCATGGCTGAAGGAGCGCCAGCGCTACTTTTCCTACAACGTGAACGTCGGCGGGCTCAATGCCGACGGCCAGATGCGCAACGTGAGGATCTTCGAGGCCGACTCCCGCGGCTTCCTGGTGTCCCTGACGCAGGCGCCGCGCGGTCGGTTCGACGAGGGCGCGTGGATCCTGCAGGACGCGGACCGGACCGAATTCACCAGTGCCGAGGTCGAGCCGGCGCGCGTGCTGCGCGTGAAGTCGCCGACGCTGCGGTGGCCCACCGAGATCACCCAGGAGATGGTGTCGGTGGCGCTGCTCAAGCCGGACCGCATGAGCACCATCGCCCTGTTCCAGTACGTGCGGCACCTGGAGGCGAACTCGCAGACTTCGCAGCGTTACGAGATCGAGTTCTGGCGCAAGGTCTTCTATCCGCTGTCGTGCCTGGTGATGGTGGTGCTGGCGCTTCCCTTCGCCTACCTGCACTTCCGCCAGGGCGGCATCACCACTTACGTGTTCGGCGGGGTGCTGATCGGCATCAGCTTCTTCCTGCTGAACAACGTGTTCGGCTACATCGGCAACCTGCAGAACTGGCGGCCCTGGGTCGCTGCGGGGGCGCCGGGATTCCTCTACACGCTGTTCTCGCTGGGCGCGTTCGGCTGGCTGGTCCTGAGGCGCTAGTGACGCAGGCCGTCATCCTGTTCGGGCACGGATCGCGCGACCCGTTGTGGCGGCTGCCGATGGAAGCTGTGGCCGCGCGGCTTCGGGCCATGCAGCCGAAAGTGCCAGTGCTCTGCGCCTATCTCGAACTGGACACGCCCACGCTGCCGGAAGCCGCGACGCAGCTGGTGGCGCAAGGCGCGCGCGACGTCAGGATCGTCCCGATGTTCCTGGGCACCGGCCGGCACGCGCGCGAAGACCTGCCCAGGCTCCTGTCACAGGTGCAGGCCGAGCACCCGCAGGTCACGTTTTCGTTGCAGAAGTCGATCGGAGAAGACGCTCGCGTGATCGACCTGATCGCAAGGATTGCATTGGAATAAGAGAGATTGGCATAATGAATCTCTTTCTTAGAATAAATCCGGTATGAATCTGCATCAGTTTCGCTTCGTCCAGGAGGCGGTACGGCGGAACCTGAACCTCACCGAGGCGGCAAAATCGCTGCACACCTCGCAGCCGGGCGTGTCGAAGGCCATCATCGAGCTGGAGGAAGAACTCGGCGTCGAAATCTTCGCCCGCCATGGCAAGCGGCTCAAGCGCGTGACCGAGCCGGGCCAGCACGTGCTCAAGAGCATCGAGCTGATCATGCGCGAGGTCGGCAACCTCAAGCGCATCGGCGAGCAGTTCAGCGCCCAGGACAGCGGCACCCTCTCCATCGCCACCACCCATACGCAGGCGCGCTATGTGCTGCCGGTTCCGGTGGCCAAGCTGCGCGAGGCTTATCCCAAGGTGAGTGTCAGCCTGCACCAGGGCTCGCCGGACCAGGTGGCGCGGATGGTGATGGACGAAGTGGCGGAAATCGGCATCGCCACCGAATCGCTCTCGGATTACGGCGACCTCGTCACCCTGCCGTGCTACGAGTGGCAGCACGTGCTGGTGCTGCCGCAGTCGCACCCGCTGGTGAAGAAGGAACGCATCACCATCGAGGACATCGCCGCGGAACCGCTGGTGACCTACCACCCGTCCTTCACCGGCCGCACCCGCATCGATGCCGCGTTCGCCCAGCGCAAGCTGACGCCGCGCATCGCGCTCGAGGCGATCGATTCCGACGTGATCAAGACCTACGTCCGGTTGGGCCTGGGCATCGGCATCGTGGCGGAGATGGCGGTGCGCGACGACGGCAGCAACAACGACCTGGCGGTGCGGCCGCTGGGCACCCTGTTCGGGCACAACCTGGCGCGCGTCGCCTTCAAGCGCGGCGCCTACCTGCGAAACTTCGTTTACCGCTTCGCCGAGCTGCTGTCCGATCGCCTGGACCGCAACCTCATCGCCAAGGCGATGACGGGCCAGGGCACCGACTTCGACATGTGACTGTCGAACCGCTGCGATTCGGCGTCGCAGCGGTCGCCATCACAGCGGATCGACGAGCCAGGCGCGGACGTGCTTTGCCTTCAGTTTTTGCTTGAGCGCCTGCTGCACGGGGGCGTGGCGCAACACCTCCCCCTGGATGATGAACAGCTTCGCCTCGACCGGCGCTTCGTCGACGATCATGGCGCAAAGCTCGTCGACCAGGTTGTTCTCGACCAGGTAGTCGCCGAGCTTGGCGATGTTCAGCGGCCAGTTCTTGCCGAACTGGCCCGTGAGCGCCTGTGACATCGGCCGCCATTGCTGGGCCTCGTCGAGGATGAGCCTCTTGAGGACCGCATCGGTCGGATAGGCCGGAACCCCTTTCGCCTCGAACTGGAACGAGAGACTGGACTTGCCCTTCTTGGAGCGGCCGCCGATGAGCATGGCCACCGACTGGTGCGGCGTGCAATGGAAGACGTACCGGTTCACCGGATCGCCCTTTTGATCCACGCTGCGACCGACCGCCCGCACGGCGTAATCCTGCAACAGATCGTTCAGGAGGTAGTCGCGCGTCGGATAACGTTTCACGCCATCCCAGCGCTTGACGGTACGCCACGCCCGCACCCCAGGCTCGTTCATGAGTCCGCACTCGAGGACCAGCACGCCGTTGGGGTTGAGGTGGGTGGCGAGCTTTTTCAGCAGCGCCAGCTGCTCGCGCTCGTAGTGGATGGCCGAGAGGAAGAAGATGACATCGAACTTCTCGTCCGGGATGTCCCACCAGGACGCCTTCATGAATTCGGCCTCGGGACAACGCTGCCGGGCGCTCTCGACCGCCTCCTGCTTGAAGTCGACGCCAAGCACGCGGCGCGCGCCCTGGCGCACCGCCTCCATGCAGAAGAAGCCCTCGTTGCAGCCGATGTCGAGAACCGCCTTGTCCTTCAAGGGGGGCTGGGCCGGATCGGGCCGCGGCAGGTCGCCGAGTCGCAGCGCCTCGAGCTTTTCGTTCGACTTCGACCCGCCGGTGCCGTCGAAGTCCTGGTACGAACGCTTCGGCTTTGCCGCCCCGGACTTCGCCACCTTCGACTTCGCCGCCGCGGGCTTGGCCGCCGCCGGCTTCGGTGCACGGGCCGGCCGTTGCAGCACTGTCAGCGCGTTCCAGCCTCCGGCCTTGGACGAGGACACCTTGAGGTTTGCCAGTTCTGCCGGATCGATCTGGTTCGAAAGCTGGATGTCGAAACCATGCGTGCCTTCCGACTTCAGGACAGCGGCAACGTCGGCGCGATGGATGTCGGCCACGCCTTCCGCGACGACGGTGTCGCCCAGCGAGACACGCACGGTAGCTGGACCTTTTCGCGCTGGATCGTGCGGGGCCCAGCCCTTCACACGTTGTTGCGAAACAAGCTCAACGCAGCCAGCCATGTCAATCCTCTGAAAATCAAAACCGTCAATTCTAGCCCGAACGCATTGCCTGCCTCCGTGCGGATTCCCGCCTCGGTGCGCAGGGACAGCCGCGGGATGAACAAGCGCACGATTCATGCGGAGAACAGCGATCCGATTAGCTCATACACTTGGAAAGACCCGCCGAATCGACAAAGCCCATGAGCACCCTGGACCGCACTCCGCCCCTGCAGACCAAGTTCCCCACCATCGGGACCACCATCTTCACCGTGATGTCCGCCCTCGCCGCCGAGAAGGGCGCCGTGAACCTGGGCCAGGGCTTCCCCGACTTCGACTGCGACCCGAAATTGCTGGATGCGGTGACGGACGCCATGCGCAAGGGCCTGAACCAGTATCCGCCGATGACGGGCGTGCCCGCGCTGCGCGAAGCCGTGGCGGCCAAGATCGAAGCCCTGTACGGCCGCAAGTACGACGCGGCCACCGAAATCACCATCACGGCGGGCGCGACGCAGGCCATCATCACGGCGGTGCTGGCCATCGTGAAGCCCGGCGACGAGGTGATCGTGCTGGAGCCCTGCTACGACAGCTACGTGCCCAACATCGAGCTGGCCGGCGGCGTGGTGGTCCGCGTGCCGCTGACGCCCGGCACCTTCCGCCCCGACTTCGCGAAGATCGGCGCCGCCATCTCGCCGCGCACCCGCGCGATCATCGTCAACTCCCCGCACAACCCCAGCGCCACCGTCTGGACGCGCGCGGAGATGCTGCGGTTGCAGGACCTGCTGGCGCCCACCGACATCTTCGTCATCAGCGACGAGGTGTACGAGCACATGGTGTTCGACGGCCAGCTGCACCAGAGCGCCGCCCGCTTCCCCGGCCTAGCGGCGCGCTCGCTGATCGTCTCGAGCTTCGGCAAGACCTATCACGTGACCGGCTGGAAGATCGGCTACGTGGCCGCACCGGCGGCGCTGACGGCGGAATTCCGCAAGGTGCACCAGTTCAACGTGTTCACGGTGAACACGCCGATGCAGTTCGGCCTGGCCAGCTATATGGCTTCGCCCGAGCCTTACCTGCAGTTGTCGGCGTTCTACCAGCGCAAGCGCGACCTGTTCCGGGAGGGCATCGCACGCACCCGGCTGAAGCTGCTGCCCAGTGAAGGCACGTATTTCCAGTGCGTCGACATCTCCGGTGTCAGCGACCTGAAGGAAGCCGACTTCTGCAAGTGGCTGACCAACGAGTTCGGCGTCGCCGCCATCCCGATGTCCGCGCTCTACGTGGACGGCGATGACCAGGGCATCGTGCGGTTCTGCTTTGCCAAGAAAGACGAGACGCTGCGCAGCGCGCTGGACCGGTTGGCCAAGCTCTGACCGCCAAACCCGAACAGCCGGACGCAGAAGGCGCAAAAGTTACGCAGAAGGCGCAGAAGGCGCAGAAGGACATCCAAAACCTTTTGTTGGTTTTCCTTTTTGCGTCTTCTGCGTAGTTTCTGCGCCTTCTGCGTCCGGTTGTTGGAAGTTCCTCAGCACTGGATCGCATTGCGGCAGAACTTGTCCAGTTCCCGCACCACCGACTGACCGCGCACCGCGTTCTTCGCTTTCGCGCCCACGTCCAGCGAAAGCTTCATCTCGTACTTGCGGAAGAATTCGTCGAACAGCTCGCCGCCGAGCGTGCCGTAAGCCGTCAGGGTGTCGGCCTTCGGTTCATGCGCCAGGAGCACCGCGCACAGCGGCTGCTTCGCCGGCCCGGACAGCACTTGCGCCCCCTTGGCGGGGTCGTACTGGCTGTGCTCCGCGCAGCAGTGGATCAACCCGTCCTGCACCCCGCGCTGCGCCCGCGTCTTGCGAAAGCTGATGAAACTTACCTCCCGCGTCGGGTACACCAGCTGGTGCGCGCAGATCGCCGAGAACGCGACGATGCTGCGTTGGCGGCCGACGCCGCCCGGCCAGTTGTAGGCGCTGCGATCCTGCGTCACCAGCGCGTGCGGCGCGACCGGCCGTCCCAGGTCCAGCAGGAACACCGGCGTGGCCTCGAACGGATAGTGAAAGACGTAGTTCAGCTGCGGCTTCAGCTCCGACGCCCGCAGTGGATCCCCGCGCTCGTTGACCAGCATCGCGCGCCCATACTCCTTGGGCACCGCGTTGGCGGCCCAGGCCGGGACACCAGCCACCGCGCCGGACAGGCCGGCGGCACCGGCGGTGCAGGACTCCAGGAAACAGCGTCGATCCATGGCAAACCTCTCGTGATCCCACACGGTAGCCCGCCAGGCGGGCCGCAGGATATCGGGCTTTGTACCGACGACCAAGGTTCGCGCGGCAGTCCCGTCAGCTTTGCAGCTGGTCCCAGACCTTTTGGAGGCGCTTCAGGCTGACAGGTTGGGGCGTGCGCAATTCCTGCGCGAAGAAACTGATGCGCAATTCCTCCAGCAGCCAGCGGAAATCCTCCATGCGCTCGTCCACGGCCCCTTTGCGCTCGGCCACCAGCCGCCAGTAACGCTGCTCCTGCGGCCGGAGTTCGGCCAGCCGGGCGGCGTCGCGCGCGGGGTCGGCTCGCAACTTGTCGAGCCGCAGCACGATGCCTTTCAGGTAGCGCGAAAGGTGCTGCAGCCGCAGCCATGGCGTGCTCGACAGGAAGCGTTTCGGCACCAGCCGCTGCAGTTGTTGCGCGGCATCCGCGGTGGCTTCCGGCTGGATCCTGGTGTCCTTGATCTTGCGTGCCGCTGCGGCGTAGTCGGCCAGGACGACGCCGGCCAGCCGCGCGACCTCGTTGGCAATCAGCGTCAGCCGGCCCCGGCCCTCGTCCAGCCGCCGCTGGAAATCCGCGGCGTTCGCCGGCAAGGGGTCGAGCATGAAGGCGCGATCGAGCGCCACCTCGAGGACTTGCTCCCGCAGTTCCTCCAGCGTGCCGAGCGGCATGAAGGCCACCGCCATCTTCTGCAGGTCCGGGAGGTTCTTTTCCAGGTACTTCAGGGCGTCGCGCAGTTGCAGCGCGAACAGGCGCCGCAGGCCGGCGCGGTGTTTCGCCGCGGCAACGTCAGGCTCGTCGAACACCTCGATGGCCACGGCGTCGCCCTTGTCGATGAGCGCCGGGAAGCCGACCAGGCTGGTGCCGCCCTTGCGAACCTCCATGAGCTCGGGGAGTTCGCCGAAGGTCCAGGCGGTGTACTTCTGCTCGGCGCTCGCTGCGGAAGTTCCTCCTCCCCCCTTTGGGGGGAGGCCGGGAGGGGGGCGCCGCGTGTCAGCACTCGACGAAGTGCCTCCACCCTGCCCTCCCCCAGAGGGGGAAAGGACAGAGGTTACCTTCAACCCCGCCAACGCCTGGAACGCGCCGCGCGCCTGTGCGCCCAGCTCCGCCTTCAGCGCACCGAGGTTGCGGCCCATGCCGAGTTGCCGGCCATTTTCGTCCACCACCCGCAGGTTCATGAACAGGTGTGCGGGGACCATGTCCAGCTTGAAATCGGTGCGCTTGACGTCCAGGCTGGTCGCATCGCGTACCACCTTGAGCAGGACGTCCGTCAACCCGCCGTTCGCCCAACGCTCGGGGGTCGATAGTTCCGCGGCGATGCGCGCCGCGGACTCCGGCAGCGGCACGAAGCGCGAGCGCGGCTTTTGCGGCAGGCTTTTCAGCAGCGCCTGCACCTTGTCCTTCAGCATGCCCGGCACCAGCCATTCCGCGCGTTCCTCGCTCACCTGGTTCAGCACGAACAGGGGGACCGCCACGGTCAGGCCGTCGCGGGCATCGCCGGGCTCGTGCAGGTAAGTGGCCGAACAGTCGACGCCTCCCAGCTTCACGATCTTCGGGAACGCGTTGCTGGTGATGCCGGCCGCCTCGTGCCGCATCAGCTCGTCGCGCGTCAGTTTCAGCAGCTCCGGCCGGCCGCGCGCCGCCTCGCGGTACCACGCCTCGAAGGTGGCGCCGCTGTGCACGTCCCGCGGCACCTGCTGGTCGTAGAAGGCGTAGATCAGTTCCTCGTCCACCAGCACGTCCTGCCGGCGCGCCTTGTGCTCCAGCTCCTCCACCTGCTTGACCAGCTTCTGGTTCGCGGCCAGGAAAGGCAGCTTCGTTTCCCACTGCCCCGCGACCAGGCCTTCGCGGATGAAGATCTCGCGCGCGCCGTGCAGGTCCGCACGGGCGAACGGCACGCGGCGGCCGCTGTAGATCACCAGGCCGTACAGCGTCGCGCGCTCGAGCGAGACGACCTCGGCGGCCTTCTTCTCCCAGTGCGGGTCGAGCAACTGCTTTTTCAACAGGTGGCCGGCGACCTCCTCCACCCACTGCGGATCGATGTTGGCGATGCCGCGGCCGAACAGGCGCGTGGTCTCCACCAGTTCGGCGCACACGATCCAGCGGCCGGGCCGCTTCTTCAGGTGCGCGCCGGGGTGCCGGTAGAACTTGATGCCGCGCGCGCCGAGGTAGGCCTCGTCGTCCTCCAGCTTGAAGCCGATGTTGCCGAGCAGCCCCGACAGCATCGCCTTGTGCAGCTGTTCATAACTGGCGGGCTGGCCGTTCAGCCGCCACTTGTGCTCGGTGACCACCGTCAGCAACTGGCTGTGCACGTCGCGCCATTCGCGCACGCGCCGGACGTTGATGAAGTTCTGGCGCAGCAGCTGCTCGTACTGGCGGTTGGAGAGCTTGTGGTGCGCGCCCTCGAGCGAAGTGCCCCCTCTCCCGCTTGCGGGAGAGGGTTGGGGTGAGGGCCTGCCCCCCCGCGCCTCATCCAGCCATTGCCACAGCCGCAGGTAGCCCGAGAACTCGCTCTTCTCGTCGTCGAACTTCGCGTGCTGCTGGTCCGCCTGCGCCTGCAGCTCCATGGGGCGGTCGCGCACGTCCTGCAGCGCGAGCGCGGAAGCAATGACCAGCACCTCGTGCAGCGCGCCGCGCTCGCGCGCTTCCAGGATCATGCGTCCCACGCGCGGATCCAGCGGCAGGCGGGCCAGCTCGGCGCCCATGGTCGTGAGTTCGTTGTCGTCGTCCACGGCGCCCAGCTCGTTGAGCAACTGGTAGCCGTCGGCGATGGCGCGCCGCGAGGGCGGGTCGAGGAAGGGGAAGTCCTCGACCACGCCCAGGCGCAGCGACTTCATCCGCAGGATCACGCCGGCCAGCGAGGAGCGCAGGATCTCGGGATCGGTGAAGCGCGGGCGGCCGGCGAAGTCCTGCTCGCCGTAGAGGCGGATGCAGATGCCGTTGGCGACGCGGCCGCAGCGTCCGGCCCGCTGGTTGGCCGCCGCCTGGCTGACCGGCTCGACCAGCAACTGCTCCACCTTGCTGCGAAAACTGTAGCGCTTCACGCGCGCCGTTCCCGTGTCGATCACGTAGCGGATGCCCGGCACCGTGAGCGACGTCTCGGCGACGTTGGTCGCCAGCACGATGCGCCGCCCGGCGTGGCTGTCGAACACCCGCTCCTGCTCCGCCTGCGACAGGCGGGCGAACAAGGCCAGCACTTCCGCATTGCGTGTCAGCGGGTCGTGCGCAAGGTGCTTGCGCAGGTGGTCGGCCGCCTCGCGGATTTCGCGCTCACCGGGAAGGAAGACGAGGATGTCTCCTGGCGCATTGCCGCGCCAGAGTTCGTCGACCGCATCGGAAATGGCGTCGTTCAGGTCGAAGTCGCGCGACTCCTCGAAGGGGCGCCAGCGCTGCTCCACCGGAAACATGCGGCCCGAGACGTAGATGACCGGCGCGGGTCCCTCGGCGGACGCGAAGTGCTGGGCAAAGCGCTCGGCGTCGATGGTCGCGGAGGTCACCACGATCTTCAGGTCCGGCCGGCGCGGCAGCAGCTGGCGCAGGTACCCGAGCAGGAAGTCGATGTTCAGGCTGCGCTCGTGCGCCTCGTCGATGATGATCGTGTCGTAGGCCTTGAGCAGCGGGTCGGACTGCGTCTCGGCCAGCAGGATGCCGTCGGTCATCAGCTTGACCGAGGCGTCGCGCGCCAGCCGGTCCTGGAAGCGCACCTTGTAGCCGACCACTTCGCCCAGCGGCGTCTGCAGTTCCTGCGCAATGCGCTTGGCCACGCTGGATGCGGCGATGCGCCGCGGCTGCGTGTGGCCGATCAGCCGGCCCTTGCCCTCCGGCGCGTTCAGCCGGCCGCGGCCCATCGCCAGCGCGATCTTCGGCAGCTGCGTCGTCTTGCCCGAGCCGGTTTCGCCGCAGACGATCACCACCTGGTGCGCCGCCATCGCGGCCATGATCTCCTCGCGCCGCGCGGAGACGGGCAGGCTTTCGGGAAAGGTGATGTTCAACGGAGCGGGCAAGACGGCACGGCGGGCAAAGTCCGTGATTATCCCGCGCCGGCGGGCGCCTCAGGCCGCGGAGGCTGTGGCCGCGCCCGCAGGACCGGGCCGTTCGGTGTCGCCGGGCAGCAGCTCGGCGATCTGGCCTGACGCCGGATCGAAGAAGGCCAGGCGGCTGGGGTAGCTCCAGGCCGTGCGCGCCATGGCCCGCGCGGTGGCGACCGCGTGCGAGGGCCGCACCTGCGTGTTCGTCAGGAGCACGCCGACACCGGCTTCGGCGACCCAGGAGGTGTTCGGCCCGTCCAGGCCGGCGGGGTCGCTGCGCGTGCTCAGGGTGACGGGCCGGACCAGCCGCTCGCGGATGCTGCCGGCCAGCTGGGCCAGGTTGTCCAGCCGCGCCGGGCTGCGCACCAGCAGCAGGAAGCCGTCTTCGCCGAGCCTGCCCATCTCCACGTTCTGCGGGACGCAGCGGCGCAGGCGTCCGGCGCAGACGAACAGCGCGTGGTTGAAGGCGGCGCGTCCGTGCAGGTTCTCCAGTGCATAGAGATTGCCGATGCAGATGGCAATCACCCCGATGGGCCGCGCGTCCGCCCCGCGACCGAAGAAGGCCTCCCCCACCATCTGGCCGGTTTCGCTGTGCGAGCGCATGCGCGTGACCGGGTCGTAACTGGGGCCGTGGGACATCACCTCGGCGAGCTCCAGCAGGTAGGAGTAACGCGCCCAGAGCACGGCCGCAATCACGCAGAGATACGCCACGCCCGAGAGCGCCGCCACCGCGTGGACCGGCCAGGCCGTCGGCCGGGTGAGCGCGATCCAGCTCAGCGACGCAATGGCCACCAGCATGAACACGAGTCCGGCGACGAAGGACCAGCCGCCGCGATCGCCGCGGCGGGCGCCGCGCACGGTGACGACCAGCATCGCGCTGCCGACGCCGAAGGCCGCCATCGAGCTGATGGCCAGCGCCTCCCCCGGTTCCAGCATCCAGCCGGCCAGCAGCACCACCGCCGCCGCCGCGAACAGCAGCAGGAGAGCCACGCGGCCCACCGCGCGCTGTCGCAGCATGCCGAAGGTGGCCATCAGCATCAGCGCCAGCAGCACGGCGCTGGCCACGGCGACGTGCGCCAGCACGCGCGCTTCCACGGCGCCTTCGATCGGCAGCCAGCCCAGGTAGGCGACCACGAAGCCGGCGGAAGTCAGCGACGTCAGGCCCGCCATGAGCGCGACGCGCCGCTGCGAGCGGGCGAATGCGGCGAGCGAGATCACCAGCATCAGCGTCGCCGTGCAGAAGAACGCTCCCCAGAAACCTGCCGCCACCCTGTCCATGCGGGGAAGATAGCGCAAAGGGCCGCGCGCGTCGCGTGGCTAGGTGCCGGGAACCAGACTTCCCGGCTGGGTGGTGAGTTCCGCGATCCGGCCGGCCTGCGCATCGTAGAAAGCCAGGCGGCTCGGATACGTCCAGGCGGTGCGCGCCATGGCGCGTGCCGTCGTCACGGCCTGCGAAGGGCGCACGCCGGTGCTGGTGGCCAGCACCCCGATGCCGATCTCGGCCACCCACGCGGTGCCCCCCGCCTCCAGCCGCGCGGGCTCGCTGCCGGTGCTCAGGGACACCGGCCGCACCAGCCGGTCGCGGATGTGCCGGGCCAGCGCGCGCAGCTCCGTCAGGTCCGAAGTGGTTCGCACCAGCAGCAGGAAGCCGTCGTCGCCCAGGCGCCCCATCTCCACGGCCTGCGGCACGCAGCGCCGCAGGCGTCCGGCGCACACGAACAGGGCATGGTTGAAGGCGGCGCGGCCGTGCAGGTTCTCCAGCGCATACAAGTTCGACACGCAGATCGCCAGCACGCCGATGGGACGCGCTTCGCCGTCGCGGCGGAAGAAGACGTCGCCGACCAGCTGCCCCGTTTCGCTGTGCGAGCGCATGCGGGTCACCGGGTCGTAGCTGGGTCCGTGCGCCATCACCTCCGCCAGTTCGAGCAGATAGGAGTAGCGCGTCCACAACGCCAGCGCCATGACCGACAGGTACGCCATGCCGGCGAGGGCGCTGGCCGCGTGCACCGGCCACGGCGCGCCGCGGTCCATCGCGATCCAGCTCAGGCCCGCCACGGCGATGAGCATGAAGGAGACGCCCGATACGCTGGTCCACGCCAGGCGATCACCGCGCAGGGCGCTGCGCAATGCAACCACCAGCATGACGCTGCCGACACCGATGGCCACCACGGAACTCAGGGCCAGCGCCTGGCCGGCATCCAGCAGCCAGCCCGCGCCGATGACCGCGGCCCCCAGCAAAGCCAGCCCGGTCGCCACGCGGCGCGCCGCGCCCGCCTGCCGCAACAGGCCCAGCAGGGACAGCAGCATCAGGGACAGCGTGGTCGCCGCGACGATGGCCACGTGCGCGAGCACGCGAGCCTCCGCCGCGCCGGCGACCGGAAACCAGCCGAGATACGCTGCGACGAAGGCGGCCGATACCATGGCGGACAGGCCCGCCATCAGCGCCACGCGGCGCTGCGAGCGCAGGAAGACTGCCAGCGCGGCCAGCAGCATCAGCGTCGCCGTGCCGAAGAATGCGCCCCAGAACCCCGCCGCCAGACTGTCCATCCCCGCACGATAGCGCAAAGCCCGCGCGGCGGCCTCGGCGATCGCAGGGGGGCTCCCTTACACTGTGCCGTCCCTATCGCCCGAGCGCCGACCTGCAACGATGTCAGCCATCTTCAATTTCACCTTCGTGCCCTGGTTCCGGTCGGTGGCGCCGTACATCCACATGCACCGGGGCAAGACCTTCGTGGTGGGGCTGGCCGGCGAAGCCGTCGCGGCGGGCAAGCTGCACCACATCGCGCAGGATATCGCCTTGATCCAGAGCATGGGCGTCAAGGTGGTGCTGGTGCACGGCTTCCGTCCGCAGGTGAACGAACAGCTCAAGGCCAAGGGCCACGCCGCGCGCTATTCGCATGGCATGCGCATCACCGACGAAGTGGCGCTGGACTGCGCGCAAGAGGCCGCCGGGCAGCTGCGCTACGAGATCGAGGCGGCTTTCAGCCAGGGCCTGCCGAACACGCCGATGGCGGGCTCCACGGTGCGCGTGATCTCCGGCAACTTCATCACCGCGAGGCCGGTGGGCATCGTCGATGGCGTGGACTTCCAGCATTCGGGGCTGGTGCGCAAGGTGGACGTCGGGGGCATCAGCCACTCGCTGGACTTCGGCGCCATGGTGCTGCTGTCACCCTTCGGTTTCTCGCCCACCGGCGAGGCCTTCAACCTGACCATGGAGGAGGTCGCGACCAGCGTCGCCATCGCCCTGCAGGCCGACAAGCTGATCTTCCTCACCGAGATTCCCGGCGTGCGCGCGCAGCCGCTGGAGCCCGAAGGCGAGGACAACCCGATCGACACCGAGCTGCCCCTCGCCGCCGCCGAGCAGCTGCTGGCCAGCCTGCCCGCCGCGCAAAATCCTTCCGACACCGCGTTCTACCTGCAGCATTGCGTCAAGGCCTGCAAGGCGGGCGTGGAGCGCAGCCACATCATCCCGTTCTCGGTGGACGGCTCGTTGCTGCTCGAGGTCTACGTGCACGACGGCATCGGCACCATGGTCGTCGACGAGAAGCTGGAGGAACTGCGCGAAGCCACGGCCGACGACGTCGGTGGCATCCTGCAGCTCATCGAACCGTTCGAGAAGGACGGCACGCTGGTCAAGCGGGACCGCACCGAGATCGAGCGCGACATCGCCAACTACACGATCATCGAGCACGACGGCGTGATCTTCGCGTGCGCGGCGCTCTACCCCTACCCCGAGGCCCGCACCGGCGAGATGGCGGCGTTGACGGTGTCGCCGCAAAGCCAGGGCCAGGGCGACGGCGAGAAGGTGCTGCGGCGCGTGGAGCAGCGCGCCAAGGCGATGGGGCTGGACAGCATCTTCGTGCTCACCACCCGCACCATGCACTGGTTCCTCAAGCGCGGTTTCGTCCAGGTGGACCCGGACTGGCTGCCCGAGGCGCGCAAGCGCAAGTACAACTGGGACCGCCGCAGCATGGTGTTCGTGAAGAAACTCACCTAGACCGACAGCGGCAGCGCCGCCGTCCGACACCGGCTGGCCCGCACCGCCCTTAGCTTGGGCGCATGGACCGATCCTCCCTGCGCGACGAAGCCCTGCTGCGTGACCTGCGCGCGCACCTGCGTGCCCTTCCCTCTTCGGCTGCGGATGACCCGGCGCTGGTGCAACGGCTGGCGCGCGCCCGGCTGGCCCTGCTCGGCGAAGCTTCGCACGGCACCCATGAGTTTTATGACGAGCGCGCAGCGCTCAGCCGCAAGCTCGTGACCGAGCATGGCTTCCGGGCCGTCGTCGTCGAGGCGGACTGGCCGGATGCCTGGCGCGTCAACCGCTACGTCCGCGGCGTGTCCGGCGATCCGGACGCCGGCTCCGCGCTCTCCGGCTTCGAGCGCTTTCCCACCTGGATGTGGCGCAACACCGTGGTGCGCGACTTCGTCGAGTGGCTGCGCGAACACAACCGCGCCCTGCCCGCATCACGGCAAGTGGGCTTCTACGGCATGGACCTCTACAGCCTGTTTGCTTCCAGGAAGGCGGTGCTCGACTACCTGGACCGCATCGATCCGGAGGCTGCGCGGCGCGCGCGCAGCCGCTACGCCTGCTTCGATCATTTCGGCGAAGACAGCCAGGCCTACGGCCATGCCGCCAGCTTCGGCCTGAAGCCGAGCTGCGAGGACGAGGTGATCCAGCAGCTGCGCGAGATGAACCGGCGCGCCGCCGAACTGCTGGCGGCCTCGCGCGAGGACCGCGCCGACGCCTTCCACGCGCAGCAGAACGCGCGCCTGGTGCGCAACGCGGAGGAGTACTACCGCACCATGTTCCACGGCCGCGTGTCCTCGTGGAACCTGCGGGATAACCACATGGTGGAGACCCTGCAGGCGCTGGAAAAGCACCTGGCCACCGGCGGCGGCTCAACGAAGATGATCGTGTGGGCGCACAACTCGCACCTGGGCGATGCCAGCGCCACCGAGATGGGCGACCGGGGCGAATGGAACGTCGGCCAGCTCGTGCGCGACCGCTGGGCAGGAGACGCGGTGCTGGTGGGCTTCAGCACCCACCACGGCACGGTCACGGCGGCTTCGGAATGGGACGGCGTCGGCGAGCGCAAGCGGGTGCGGCCGGGGCTGGAGGGAAGCTATGAAGACCTGTTCCATCGCGTGGACGTGGAGCGGTTCTGGCTGCCGCTGGACCAGCCGGCGCTGGCGCGGTTGCTGTCCCAACGTCGCCTGCAGCGCGCCATCGGCGTCATCTACCAGCCGCGGACCGAGCGCATGAGCCACTACTTCCACACCCGGCTGCCTGCCCAGTTCGACGCGATGATCCACATCGACGAAACGCGGGCGCTCCAGCCGCTGGTGGCCGAACCCGCCTGGCATGCCGGCGAGCCGGCCGAGACCTGGCCTTCGGGACTGTGATCAGGCCGCGAGCGGCGCGCTGGCCACCCGGGGCGCGGGTCGCCGCCATTGGCGCAGGAACACCAGCGCGCCCACCACCACGAAGATGACGAACCACACGAAGGACCAGTTGGCGATCGAGCCGCCGAGGAAGGTCCAGTCGATCTTGGTGCAGTCGCCGCTGCCGCGGAAGATCATGGGGATCGCGCGCTTGAGCGGAAAGGTCTCGATCATTCCGTAGAAGTCCCGCCCGCAGGAGGCTATCTCCGGGGGATACCACTGCAGCCAGCTCTGGCGGGCGGCGACGAAAGCGCCGAAGCCCGCCGCCAGCACCATCAGCAGCCCGCCGGCCATGTGCGCCAGGCGCCCGCGCAGCGCGGCGGTGACCGCGGCGACGAGGGCGACCAGGACCAGCGCATAGCGCTGCACGATGCACATCGGGCAAGGCTCCAGGCCCACCACGTGCTGCAGGTACAGGCCGAACGCGAGCATGGCGACGCAGGCGAGCGCCACCGCAGCGAGCACGCGGCGCGGCGCCGTCTCGAACCATCCCATCACATTCGCGCTCATCGTCTTTCGCCCTCCCGGCAACTCGTTTGCGACTCAGATGCCGGCGCCGGTCTCCACGAACACCCGCGCCCGGCGCGGCGTCACCACCAGCATTTCGCCTTCGCGCAGCCCCATGTCCCGGAATTGCTCCGCGGAAATCTGGGCTTCGATGATCGATTCCGCCGCGGCATTGTCCCCTGCTTTGTTCTCGTCGGCCTGCAGGAGTTCCAGCCGGGCCACCGGGCCGACGACGATCGCCCGCGTCAGCCTGGCCACGATGCCGCGCGACTTGCCCGCGGCGTCGATGCCCGCGCCGGGCGCGTAGCGCTGCACCTCCAGGTCGTGCGGCCGCACATAGGCGGATGCCTTGGCATTCTGCGCATCGGCGTGCTCGGGGGAAGCCAGCTGCAGGCCGTCCAGGTGCACCTCGCCCTCGTGGGCGCGGCCGCGAAACAGGTTGACGTCCCCCAGGAAGCCGTAGACGAAGGGGCTGGCGGGATGGTCCCACACCTCCTGCGGCGAGCCGACCTGCTCGATGTCGCCGGCGTTCATCAGCACCACCCGGTCGGCCACCTCCAGCGCTTCTTCCTGGTCGTGCGTCACGAAGATGCTGGTGACGTGCAGTTCGTCGTGCAGCCGGCGCAGCCAGCGGCGCAGTTCCTTGCGCACCTTGGCGTCCAGCGCGCCGAAAGGCTCGTCCAGCAGCAGCACGCGCGGCTCCACCGCCAGCGCGCGGGCCAGTGCGATGCGCTGCCGCTGGCCGCCCGAGAGCTGCGAGGGAAAGCGGTCGGCCAGCCAGTCCAGCTGCACCAGCTTGAGCAGGTCGTGCACCTTCTGCTGGATCTGCGCCTCGTTCGGGCGCTGCCCACGCGGTTTGACGCGCAGGCCGAAGGCCACGTTCTCGAACACCGACATGTGCCGGAACAGCGCGTAGTGCTGGAACACGAAGCCCACCTGCCGTTCGCGCACGTGGACATCGGTCGTGTCCTCGCCGGAAAACAGGATGCTGCCGGCATCGGCGGTCTCGAGGCCGGCGATGATGCGCAGCAAGGTCGTCTTGCCGCAGCCCGATGGCCCCAGCAGCGCGACCAGTTCGCCCGACGCGATGTCCAGGGTCACGTCCTTCAGGGCCTTGAAGTCGCCGAAGTTCTTGCTGACGTTGCGGATTTCAATGCTCATGATGTGAGGGGCTCCAGCGCCCGCGGGCGCTCCGGCGGCAGCTCGGACGCCGCCTTCATGTCTCGTTCCTGCTTCCACTCCGCCACCGACTTCACGGCCAGGGTCACCACGGCCAGCAGCGCCAGCAGCGACGCCACGGCGAAGGCCGCCACCGACTGGTATTCGTTGTAGAGGATCTCCACGTGCAGCGGCATCGTGTTGGTCTGGCCACGGATGTGGCCCGAGACCACCGACACGGCGCCGAACTCGCCCATGGCGCGCGCGTTGCACAGGATCACGCCGTAGATCAGGCCCCACTTGATGTTGGGCAGCGTCACGTACCAGAAGGTCTGCCAGCCGGTGGCGCCCAGCACGATGGCGGCCTGCTCCTCGTCGTTGCCCTGCGCCTGCATCAGCGGGATCAGCTCCCGCGCGATGAAGGGGAAGGTGACGAAGACGGTCGCCAGCACGATGCCGGGCACGGCGAACACGATCTTGATGTCATGTTCCGCCAGCCACGGGCCGAACCAGCCTTGTGCACCGAAGACCAGCACGTAGATCAGGCCGGCCACGACCGGGGAGACGGAGAACGGCAGGTCGACCAGCGTGGTGAGGAACGCCTTGCCCTTGAATTCGTACTTGGCGATGGCCCAGGCGGCGGCCACGCCGAACACCAGGTTCAGCGGCACGGCGATGGCGGCCGTGATCAGCGTGAGGCGGATCGCGGACCAGGCCTCGGGCTCCTTCAGCGCCTCGAAGTACGCCCCCGCGCCCTTGCGCATCGCCTCCGTGAACACGGCAGCCAGGGGCAGCAGCAGGAACAGGAAGAGGAAAGCGAGCGCCACGCCGATCAGCGTGCGGCGCACCCAGGGCGCCTCGGTGGTGGTGACGCGCCGGCGCGTGAGATCGGTGGCCATCCGTTCAGCCTCCCGAGCGCTTGCGCTGCCAGGACTGCAGCGCGTTGATCACGAGCAGCATCAGGAAGGAGAACAACAGCATCACCGTGGCCACCGCCGTGGCGCCCGCGTAGTCGTACTGTTCCAGCTTGCTGATGATGATCAGCGGCGTGATCTCCGACACCATCGGCATGTTGCCGGCAATGAAGATCACGGAGCCGTATTCACCGATCGCCCGCGCGAACGCCATCGCGAACCCGGTCAGCAGCGCCGGCGCGATCGCCGGGAAGATCACCTTGGTGAAGGTCTGCAGCCGCGTCGCCCCCAGGCACATGGCGGCCTCTTCCAGCTCCTTCTCGGACTCCTCCAGCACGGGCTGCACCGTCCGCACCACGAACGGCAGGCCGATGAAGATCAGCGCGATGACCACGCCGTTGCGATTGAAGGCGAGCTGGATGCCCAGGGGCTCCAGGTACTGGCCGATCCAGCCGTTGCCGGCGAGCAGCGCCGTCAGCGAGATGCCGGCCACGGCGGTGGGCAACGCGAACGGCAGGTCGACCAGCGCATCCACGATCCGCTTGCCCGGAAAGGTATAGCGCACCAGCACCCATGCCACCAGCAACCCGAACACCACGTTCACCAGCGCGGCAATGAAGGAGGCGCCGAACGTCAGGCGGTACGAGGCCAGCACGCGCGGCGAGGTGACCGCCATCCAGAACTGGTCCCAGCTGAGGGTGAAGGTCTTCAGGACCAGCGCCGACAGCGGGATCAGGACGATCAGGCCCAGGTAGAAAAGCGTGTAGCCCAGCGTCAGGTTGAAGCCGGGCAGCACCTTCCGGTTGGTCCCGCGGGTGGACCCCGCCGCGAGGGGCAGCGGCGCGGCGATGCTCGCGCCGCTCATCTGACGGTGTAGATCTTGTCGAACTGGCCGCCGTCGTTGAAGTGCACCTTCTGCGCATCCGTCAGGGAGCCGAACAGCTCCTGCACGGTGAACAGCTTGATCGCCTTGAACTTGTTGCCGTTCTTCTTCAGCACCGCCTCGTTGGTCGGGCGGATGTTGTGCTTCGCGGCGATCTCCTGGCCCTCGTCCGAGTACAGGAAGTTCAGGTAGGCCTTGGCGAGGTCCGCCGTGCCCTTCTTGGCGACGGTGCGCTCCACGACCGCCACCGGGTTCTCCGCGATGATGCTGATCGAGGGATAGACGACGTCGACCTTGGCCTCGCCGAACTCGCGGTTGACGGACTCCACTTCCGATTCGAACGTGATGAGCGCGTCGCCGATGTTGCGCTGCAGGAAGGCCGTGGTCGCATCGCGGCCGCCACGCGCGAGCACCGGCACGTTCTTGAACAGCTTGGCGACGAAGTCCGCCGCCTGGGCGTCGGTGCCGCCCTTCTTCTTGACGTAGCCCCAGGCCGCCAGGTACGCATAGCGCCCGTTGCCGCCGGTCTTCGGGTTGACCACCACCACCTTGACATCCGGCTTGAGCAGGTCGTCCCAGTCCTTGATGCCCTTGGGGTTGCCATTGCGAACGAGGAACAGCATGGTGGACGTGGTCGGCGCCGCGTTGTGCGGGAAGCGCTTGCCCCAGTCCTTGGCGACCACGCCGCGCTCGGCGAGGAACTCGATGTCGGTGGTGGTGTTCATCGTCACCACGTCGGCATCCAGCCCGTCGGCCACCGCGCGGGCCTGCGCGCTGGAGCCGCCGTGCGCCTGCTCGATCTTCACGTCCTTGCCCGAGGTTTTCTTGTACCAGGGGACGAAGGCGGCGTTGATGTCCTTGTAGAACTCGCGCGCGACGTCGTAGGAGACGTTCAGCAGCGTCTGCTGCGCGGAGGCGAAACCGCTGGCCGCGAGGGCGATGGAGGCGAGGACGATCTTGAACTTGTTCATGCTTTTATCGGTTCGGCTGCGGCGTCATGCGCAGGTAGGGACGGACGGCCCGGAAGCCCTTGGGGAAGCGCTCGGCCAGCTCCTTCGGGTCCTGGATGCTGGGCACGATGACCACGTCGTCGCCCTGCTTCCAGTTGGCGGGCGTGGCGACCTTGTGGCTGTCGGTCAGCTGCAGGGAGTCTATGACACGCAGGATCTCGTCGAAGTTGCGGCCGGTCGAGGCCGGATAGGTCAGCGTCGTGCGAATCACCTTCTTCGGGTCGATGATGAACACGCTGCGCACCGTGGCATTCACCAGCGAGTTCGGGTGGATCATGTCGTACAGGGTGGCGACCTTCCTGTCGGCGTCCGCGAGGATCGGGAAATTGACCGTGGTGTCCTGCGTCTCGTTGATGTCCTTCACCCAGGCGTGGTGCGAAGCCACCGGGTCGACGCTGACGGCTATCGGCTTGACGCCGCGCTGGGCGAACTCGCCGGCCAGCGCGGCGGTCTTGCCGAGCTCGGTGGTGCACACGGGCGTGAAGTCGGCAGGGTGCGAAAACAGTACCACCCAGGAGTTGCCCGCCCACTCGTGGAAGCGGATCGTGCCGGCCGTGGAGTCCTGCGTGAAATCGGGCGCGGTATCGCCCAGGCGCAAGGTGCTCATCTTCTGTCCTTCGGGAAAGAGTGATTGTCCAACGCGCTCCTTACTCCACCAACGAATATCTCGTTGTTTGTTTATACCCGGATCGTCTAAGGCCGGTCACAGGAGCGGGCGCAGCTCCCGTGCCGCCTCCAGCAGGACGGGCAGCAATTCATTCTCGACGGTCCTCGGGTCGAGCCGCCGCCGCGTGGTGACCACGTTGAGCGCGGCGACCGCCTGCCCTTCCATGTTCCGCAGTGGCACCGCCGCGGCATGCACGCCCAGCTCATGCTCTTCGTCCGCGACGCAGTAGTCCTGGCGCCGCACTTGTTCGATCAGCGCGCGAAAGCTGCGCGCATCCACTACCGTGTGCGACGTCATGCGGGCCAGCTCGCGCCCTTTCATCCAGTCGTTGAAGTCGCGCCGGGACTTGGCTGCCAGCAGGATCCTGCCGGTCGAGGTGGCGTGGGCCGCCATGCGGGCGCCCAGGTGCAGCCCGTAGGCCATCAGGGCCGAGCCGCTGCGCGCCACGATCACCACCTGGTCGCCGTCCAGCACCACCGCCGAAAAGGACTGCCCGGTCTGGCCGGCCAGCCGATTCAGCGTGGGCTGGATGATGCGGGGCAGGCGCGAGGAGGCCAGGTAGCTGCCCGAGAAGCGCAGCACCTTGGGCGCCAGCCAGAACCAGCTGCCATCCGTCTCCAGGTAGCCCAGGTGCGCCAGGGTCAGCAGGTGCCGGCGCGCGGCGGCGCGGGTGAGGCCGGCGCGCTCGGCGGCCAGGGTGGCATTCAGCCGCTGCCGCTGCGTGTCGAAGCTCTCCAGCACGGCCAGTCCCTTGGCCATGCCGGCGATGAAGTCGGCGCGGGCGATCGGCATGTGCTGGAGCGAGTGCGCGATGATCGCACAACGTGCGCAATCATCGCACAACCGCCGCGCCGCGCCCCTGTTCGCGCCCGGCCCCAGCGCCTAAGCTGGGGGCAGGAGACCACACCATGAAGACGCGCACCCAGGTTGCCATCATCGGCGCCGGCCCCTCCGGCCTGCTGCTGGGCCAGCTGCTGCACAAGGCAGGCATCGACAACATCATCCTGGAGCGGCAAAGCGGCGCCTACGTGCTGGGCCGCATCCGCGCCGGCATCCTGGAACAGGTCACGGTGGACCTGCTGAAGGAAGCCGGCGTGGGCGAGCGGGTGCAGCGCGAAGGCGTGGTCCACCACGCCATCGAACTGGTGTTCGCGGGAGCCCGGCATCCCATCGACGTACACGGGCTCACGGGCGGCAAGGTGGTCACGGCGTATGGGCAGACCGAGCTCACGCGCGACCTGATGGATGCGAGGCAGGCGCAGGGCCTGCCCACCGTGTACGAGGCAGGGGACGTCAGCGTGCACGGCTTCGACGGCGACCAGCCCGTCGTGCGCTATCGCAAGGACGGCGCCGACCACGAAGTGCAGTGCGACTTCATCGCCGGCTGCGACGGCTTCCACGGCGTCTGCCGCGCCAGCGTGCCCAAGGACGCGATCACCGAGTACGAGAAGGTCTACCCGTTCGGCTGGCTGGGCGTGCTGGCGGACGTGCCGCCCGTGTCGCCCCATGCCATCGTGTACGGCAACAGCGACCGCGGCTTCTCGCTGTGCTCCATGCGCAGCATGACGCGCAGCCGCTACTACGTGCAGTGCCCGCTGGAGGACAAGGTGGAGGAATGGAGCGACCAGCGCTTCTGGGACGAATTGCGGCGCCGGCTGGACCCCGAGCTCGCCGCCAGGGTCGTGACCGGCCCCAGCATCGAAAAGAGCATCGCGCCGCTGCGCAGCTTCGTGGCCGAGCCGATGCGCTTCGGCCGGTTGTTCCTGGCCGGTGACGCGGCGCACATCGTGCCGCCTACCGGCGCCAAGGGACTGAACCTCGCGGCGACGGACGTGAAATACCTGGCCGGCGCCTTCATCGAGTATTTCGGTGACAAGAGCGCGGCCGGCATCGACACGTACTCACAGCGCGCCCTGCGCCGCATCTGGAAGGCGGAACGCTTCTCGTGGTGGCTGACCAACCTGATGCACCGCTTCCCGGACACGCAGGGCTTCGGCCAGCGCATGCAGGAAGCGGAGCTGGACTACCTGGTCAACTCCAGGGCGGCTTCGACGGCCCTGGCGGAGAACTACGTGGGCCTGCCGCTCTGACGGAACGTTCTACGGACGGGAGCCGAAGCCGGACGCAGAAGACGCAGAAGCTGCGCACGCAGAAGACGCAAAAGATCCTTTGGATGTCCTTCTGCGTCTTCTGCGCAACTTCTGCGCCTTCTGCGTCCGGATGTCCGCTTTCCGGATGTCCGCTTTCCGGATGTCCGCCTCAATCCGCGAACTTGCCACCCGCCCGGATCACCGGACCCCACTTGTCGATCTCGTTCTTCAGGTGCGCCTGCAGTGCCTCCGGCGTGTTGGTGCGGTCTTCGACGATTTCCGCACCCAGGTCGTCCATGCGCTTGACGACGTTCGGGTCCTTCAGCGCGGCGCGCACGGCCAGGTTCATGCGGTCGACGATGGCCTTGGGCGTGCCCTTGGGCGCGTAGATGCCGTGCCACACCACCACCTCGAAGTCCTTCAGGCCCTGCTCGTGCAGCGTCGGCGCCTGCGGCAGCACCTTCACGCGGCTCTTGGTGGTCACGCCATAGAGCTTGACGTTGCCGGCCTTGATCTGCGGCACGGTCTGCGTCGTCTGGTCGCACATCACGTCCACCTGGCCGCCGAGCAGCGCGTTCATCGCGGGGCCGGTGCCCTGGAACGGCACTTCCGTCAGCTGCACGCCGATGGCGCGCTGGAACATCATCCCGCACAACTGCGACACGGCCCCGAGGCCGGCGGTGGCCAGGTTGATCTTTTCCTTGTTGGCCTTGATGTACGCGACCAGCTCGTTGAAGTTGTTGGCCGGGAAGTCCTTGCGGGCCAGCAGCGTCATGGGCACTTCGACGGCTTGCGACACGAACTCGAAGTCCTTCATCGCGTCGTAGGAGAGCTTGCGGTACAGCGCGGTGGAAGTCGCCATGCCGTTGTGGTGGATGAAGAACGTGTAGCCGTCCGCCGGCGACTTGGCCACGTGGGCCGCGGCGACGTTGCCGCCGGCGCCCAGCTTGTTCTCCACGACCACGGTCTGGCCGAGGCTCTGGCTCATGGTGGCGGCCAGCGTGCGGGCCACCACGTCGGTCGGCCCGCCGGCGGCGAAGGGGACGACCAGCGTCACCGGCTTGGTCGGCCAGGCGCCTTGCGCCTGGGCAAGGGCCGCCGAGGCCAGGCCCAGCATCGTGATCATGGTGCGCTTGAACTGCATCGAATGTTCTCCTGTGGATGGCGGCGCCGGGGGCGCCAGCCGTGAAGCGAGCGTAGCGGCGCGGGCTGCGCACTGCATCGGGATGTACCCCAGCCGGGGCTCTGCTAGCCTTGCGGGCCATGACCCAAGCCTTCTCGCCGCTGCACGGAGTGCGCATCGTGAGCCTCGCGCTCAACCTGCCCGGGCCGGCCGCGTTGATGCGCTGCCGCCGCATGGGCGCGACGTGCACCAAGGTGGAGCCGCCGTCGGGGGACCCCATGGGGCACTACAACCCGCAGGCCTATGCGCAACTGCACGAGGGCGTGAAAGTCCTCAGCGCGGACTTGAAGACGGCCCAGGGGCAGGCGGCGGTCCACCGCACGTTGTCGCAGGCCGACGTGCTGCTGACGTCGTTCCGGCCTTCCGCGCTGCAAAAGCTCGGCCTCGGCTGGAAGGAACTGCACGGGCGCTATCCGGGCCTCAGCCAGGTGGCGATCGTGGGCGCCCCGGGTGCGAGGGCGGAAGAGCCGGGTCACGACCTCACCTATCTCGCCGACAACGGGCTGGTGCCGGGCCTGGAGCTGCCCGCGACGCTCTATGCCGACATGTCCGGATCGGTCATGGCGTCGGAGGCGGTGCTGCAGGCTGCGATGCGCAAGCATGAACGCTACGCCGGCAGTGGCGACCCGCACCCGGAAGGCGTGTATCTCGAAGTCGCGCTGTCCGATGCTGCCGCGTACCTGGCGCTGCCGCGCACGTGGGGGTTGACGCAGCCGGATGGCTCCGTCGGTGGAGCGCACGCGGGCTACCGGGTCTATCCCTGCAAGGATGGAAGAGTCGCGGTGGCCGCGCTGGAACCGCACTTCGCGGCGGGGCTGTGCGCGGCAGCAGGCGTTGCGGCAGCGGACATGAAGGCGATGTTCGCAAAGGACACGCATGCGGCGGTGGCTGCGTTCTTTGCAACCAGGACGTGCGCGGAGCTGGATCGGCTGGCGGTGGAGAAGGACCTGCCGATCCATGCGATGACGGCCTGAGGGTGGCGGGGTCGCTGGCGCGAACCCGCCCTACGCGACGGCGGGATTCGCCGGCGCGAACCGCCCGACGCGACGGCGGGATTCGCCGGCGCGAACCGCCCGACGCGATGGCGGGATTCGCCGGCGCGAACCGCCCGACGCGATGGCGGGATTCGACGGCGCGAACCGCCCGACGCGATGGCGGGATTCGACGGCGCGAACCGCCCGACGCGATGGCGGGATTCGACGGCGTGAACCGCCCGACGCGGATGGCGGGTCGACGGCGTGAACCGCTCGACGCGGATGGCGGGTCGACGGCGTGAACCGCTCGACGCGGTGACCGTGGCTTTCGTAGGGCGGGTTCGCGCCAGCGACCCCGCCGTTCCACTTATTTGCTCTTGCGCGGCGGCAGGCCGGTGTGCTGCGTCAGGACGCGGCCCTTGACCGGCTGACGCGAAGTCGAGTTCTTCCGCCGCGGGCTCGCATAGCTCCCGTCCGTCATCGGCTGGTACGTCGGGATCAGGTGGTGCTTGCCGTTGCCGATCAGGTCCGAGCGACCCATCGCCTTGAGCGTGTCGCGCAACAACGGCCAGTTGTTCGGGTCGTGGTAGCGCAGGAAGGCCTTGTGCAGCCGCCGGCGGCGGTCGCCCCGCACGATGTCGACCGTCTCGCTGTCGCGCGTCACCTTGCGCAGTGGGTTGCGGCCCGAGTGGTACATGGCCGTGGCCGTGGCCATCGGGCTGGGGTAGAAGGTCTGCACCTGGTCGGCGCGAAAGCCATTGCGCTTGAGCCACAGCGCCAGGTTCATCATGTCCTCGTCGCTCGTGCCCGGGTGCGCAGCGATGAAGTACGGCACGAGGTACTGCTTCTTGCCCACTTCTTCCGAAAACTTCTCGAACATGGCCTTGAAGCGGTCGTAGCTGCCGATGCCCGGCTTCATCATCTTGGTCAACGGGCCCTGCTCGGTGTGCTCCGGAGCGATCTTCAGGTAGCCACCCACGTGGTGCTGCACCAGTTCCTTCACGTACTCGGGCGACTGGACGGCCAGGTCGTAGCGCAGGCCGGAGCCGATCAGGATCTTCTTGATGCCCTTGAGCGCGCGGGCCCGCCGGTAGATGTCGATCAGCGGCCCGTGGTCGGTGTTCAGGTTCTGGCAGATGCCCGGGTAGACGCAACTCGGCTTGCGGCAGGCCGCCTCGATCTCGGGCGTGCGGCAACCGATGCGGTACATGTTGGCCGTCGGGCCGCCGAGGTCGGAGATGACGCCGGTGAAGCCTTCGACCTTGTCGCGGATGTCCTCGACCTCCTGGATGATCGAGTCCTCGCTGCGGCTCTGGATGATGCGGCCTTCGTGCTCGGTGATCGAGCAGAAGGTGCAGCCGCCGAAGCAGCCGCGCATGATGTTCACGCTGAAGCGGATCATCTCCCAGGCGGGAATCTTCGTCGGGCCGTCGTGGCGCCCGTTGGCGTCGGCGTAAGCGGGATGCGGCGAGCGTGCGTACGGCAGGCCGAACACGTGGTCCATCTCCGCCGTGGTCAGCGGGATCGGCGGCGGCGTCAGCCACACGTCGCGTCCCGCGTGCGCCTGCACCAGCGACCGCGCGTTGCCCGGGTTCGTCTCCAGGTGCAGCACGCGGCTGGCGTGCGCATAGAGAACGGGGTCCGACTTGACCGCTTCGTAGGAGGGCAGGCGGATGACGGTGCGGTCGCGGTTCAGGCGGATGCGCGGGTTCGGCATGAACTGCAGGGGCTGCGCTCCACCGCCCTCACCCCTGCCCTCTCCCGCAGGCGGGAGAGGGAGCGAGGTGCCCTCTTCCTTGGCGCACGTCTCACCCTGCGCCTTCGCTGCATCTGCAGTGGTCAGGTAGGGATTGACGTGATCCTCGACTCGGCCGGGCGTGTCAACGCTGGTGGAATCGATCTCGAACCAGCCCTCGGGCGTCGACCGGCGCACGAAGGCGGTGCCGCGCACGTCCGTGATGTTCTCCACCGGCTCGCGCGCGGCGAGGCGGTGGGCCACCTCCACGATCGCGCGCTCGGCGTTCCCGTACAGCAACAGGTCGCACTTGGCGTCCAGCACGATGCTGTGGCGGACCTTCTCCGACCAGTAGTCGTAGTGGGCGATGCGGCGCAGGCTGCCTTCGATGCCGCCGAGGACGATGGGCACGTCCTTGAAGGCTTCGCGGCAGCGCTGGCTGTACACGATCGCGGCGCGGTCCGGCCGCTTGCCGCCCACGTCGCCCGGGGTGTACGCATCGTCGCTGCGAACCTTGCGGTCGGCGGTGTAGCGGTTGATCATCGAATCCATGTTCCCGGCGGTGACGCCCCAGAACAGGTTCGGTTTGCCGAGCGCCTTGAAGGCCTCCGCGCTGTGCCAGTCCGGCTGCGCGATGATGCCCACGCGAAAGCCCTGCGCCTCCAGCACGCGGCCCACGACCGCCATGCCGAAGCTCGGATGGTCCACGTACGCATCGCCCGTCACCAGGATCACGTCGCAGCTGTCCCAGCCGAGCGCATCCATTTCCTTCCGGCTCATCGGAAGGAAAGGGGCCGGGCCGAACCGATGCGCCCAGTACTTGCGATAGCTGGTGATCGGTTTTGCGGCGCGCGCGAAAAAGGAAACGTCGACGGGGGCGTTCATGCGATTCGTGGGGGGAACCGCGCATTTTAGGTGGCGCGCGCTCTCCGGCTGTCCGCAAGGCTATTCCTTTCGGCTGAGGCAGGGCCTTCAGAGAGGCTCCGACGCCACACACAACTTGCAACAACCAGGGCCCGCTGTCATCCTGACCACCTCAACCGTGGAGAGGCAGCCGCATGCGGAATCTGAAGGTCGTCGCCAGGCTGGCATTGGCGTTCATCGTCCTGCTGGTCATCTCGCTGGTCAACATGGGGGTGGCTTTCAACGGCCTGCGCGAGCTGGAGCGGCATGGCAGCCAACTCGAGCGCGAGAACATCGCGCTGCTGAATGCATCGGCAGCCATGCGCACGGCGCAACTCAACCAGGCCGTGGCGATCCGCGATTACGTGGGCCAGGCCGACTCCGAGCGGCAGGCTACCGCCTTCAAGGCGCTGCAGGCGAGCGACAAGGCCTATGCGGAAGCCGCCGCGACATTGCAGCGCCTGGGCGAGGGCGAACAGGCCGACAAGCGCATTCGCGAACTCGCCAGGAAATTGAAGGGCGCCAACGCGCCCGTCTCGGCCAAGCTGCGGGAGGCCATGGACCAGTCGGACCAGGCCGAGTACGCACCGGCGCAGGCGATTCTCTACAACGAGATCCGCCCCCTCCAGGCCGCCATCGGCGCCGACCTGAACGGGCTGGTGGAGATCACCACCGCGCTCGCGCACGAGCGGGCGGAGGCCGGCCGGCAGCAAGCCGCGAGCACGGAGTTGCGGCTGGTCCTGTTCATCGTGTTCGGCATCGCGCTGGGCGTCGCCGCGACCTGGCTCATCACGCGCGGCATCGTGCGGCCGCTTCACTTCGCCGTGCGCACGGCCGAGCGCGTCGCCGAGGGAGACCTGCGGCAAACCGTCACCCGCTTCCACCGGGACGAGACCGGGCGGCTGCTGATGGCACTCGGGAGCATGCAGGGCCGCTTGAACACCCTCGTGCGCGGCATTCGCGACAGCGCCGGCGCCGTGAGCGGCGCATCCAACCGCATCTCGGCGGGCAACACCGAACTGGCAGCGCGCACGGAGGAGCAGGCGGCGTCGCTGGAGGAAACCGCGGCCAGCACCGAGCAGTTGACGGCCATCGTCAAGCAGAACAGCGAAGGCGCCACCAAGGCCAGCCAGCTCGCACAGGAGGCCTCCGCCCTGGCCGAGGGCAGCGGCCAGAAGGTCCAGGGCGTGGTACGGACGATGGAGGGCATCCACCAGTCCTCCCGCAAGGTGGCCGACATCGTCGGTGTCATCGACGAGATCGCGTTCAAGACCAACCTGCTGGCGCTGAACGCGGCGGTGGAGGCGGCCCGCGCCGGCGAACAGGGGCGCGGCTTCGCAGTCGTGGCCGCCGAAGTGCGGATGCTGGCGCAGCGCAGCGCCGAGGCCTCCCGGGACATCAAGCAGCTGGTCGCGGCCGCCGTGGGCCAGGCCCAGCAAGGCAGCGCGGCGGCGACGCAGGCCGGGGATTCGATGGCCAGGGTGGTCCAGGTGGCGCACGAAGTCGCGCAGCTGGTCTCGGACATCGCGCGAGCCAGCAGCGAGCAGCGCGCCGGCATCGAACAAGTCAACTCCACGATCGCGCAGATGGACTCAGCCACGCAGAGCAATGCCGCGCTGGTCCAGGACATCAACGGCACGATCGAATCGCTGCTGGCCGAGGCCTCCGAACTGGTCGCCGCCACCCATCGGTTCCGCCTCGACGAACAAGACGGCGGCGTCGATGCGGACGTGACCGTGATGGAGCTCCCGACCCTGCAGCCGCTGGCTTGGCAGGGCTCGTGAACGGCTAGCCGTCGGCGGCTTCGTCCTGCAGCCGCTGCTGCGAACGGGCGATCAGTTCCAGCACCGGGGCGGCCTGGTCGCTGCGCGCCATCAGCGCGACGCAGACCATGGACAGCATGAGCTCGCTGCGCTGCGGCCCGACGGCGTCGAGCGCGTTGCACAGCGCGGTGTAGCTGATGTCGAGTTCGGCGTCGGTCATGGTGAAAGTCCTTTGCGCCGCAGGGCGTCGAACAAGTTCCCCGGATCCAGCCCGCGCCAGCGCCCGAGCACGTAGCCGTCGGGCCGCACCAGGACCAGGCCGGTGGCCCCGGCGTCGGGCAGGCCGTAACGCTCGCGCGCCTGGCCGCCGGCATCGGCTTCGGGCGGGATGTCCAGCACGGCGATGCCGCGCCCGGCGAGATCGGCCAGCGCCTGGGGCAGCGGTCCGTCGCCGAACACCAGGCAGGTGAAGTCGGTGCCGAAGCATTGCGTCAGGTGCAGCGGTCCCCGCGGCCCGTTCACCAGGGCTTCCGGCGCGGGCATGCCGGGCGCGGCGGCGTCATGCGCCCAGGTCCCCTGCTGCGCTTCGTTCAGGCCGGAGGCGAGGTAGGCGACCGGCGCTGACTGCCGGGGGTTGATCAGCGGCCGCACCGCAGGCTCGTCCAGCGCCACCCGCAGGGTGGCTTCCCGCAGCAGGCGGAAAGCGAAGTTGGGAGGCGCCATGAATTCCGTGCTCTTGGCGCCGTACGCGATGTTCTCGTGCGCGGCTTGCACGCGCTCGGACGAATAGGTGTCGAGCAGCGCCGGCGACGCGCCCCCGCCGAGCACCAGCGCCAGCTTCCAGGCCAGGTTGGCCGCATCGTCCAGGCCCGAGTTGAGGCCGCGCACGCCGAAGATCGGCACCAGGTGGGCCGCGTCCCCGGCGAACAGCACGTTCCGTTCGCGATACGAGCGCAGCGTCAGGCACTTGGCGTTGTACATCGAGGCCCACTGCAGCTCCCACGGCTCGTGCTCGCCGATCATGGCCAGGTGGCTCTGCACCCTCGGCAGGATGTTGTGCGGCTGGAGCGCCTCGTCGGCGTCCTCCCCGTCACGCAACTGGTAGTCGATGCGCCAGATGTCGTCGGGCTGGCGGTGCATCAGCAGGGTCGAACCGGGGTTCGAAGGCGGATCGAACCACGCCAGCCGTTCCACCGCGCGATGGGTCTTCTGGCGGATGTCGACGATGACGTAGCGGCCTTCGTACTGCATGCCTTCGAATTGCAGCCCCAGCAGGTCGCGCACCGTGCTGCGGCCACCGTCGCAAGCCGCGACGTACCCTGCCCGCACCCGCGACCGGCCGGCGGCCGTGTCGACGTCCACGACGACACCGTCCCTCACCTGTTCGACACCGGCCACGCGGGCCGACCAGGCCACCTGCACCAGCTGCGGCACTTGCTGCAGCGCCTGGTGCACGAAGGCTTCCACGTGGAACTGCTGGATGTTGACCATCGGTGCGAAGCGCTGCGTCGGCTCGCTGGGCATCTCGAAGCGAAGCACTTCCTGGTTGCGCCAATAGCTGCGTCCGCCGGTCCATGGCAGCGCCTTGGCTTGCAGGGCGGCGCCGGCGCCGGCCGTCCACAGGATTTCCTGCGAGCGGCGCGAGATGCAGATCGCGCGGCTGCCGGTGCAGTAACCCGGATCCGCCTCGACCACCAGGCTGCGCACGCCGTGCCGCGCAAGCAGCGCCGCCAGGGTCAGGCCCACCGGCCCGCCGCCGGCGATGAGCACCGGCACCGATGCCGGCAACGCATCCGATGCTTCCACGCGCCCTCCTCAGTCAGGTCCGGGCGCAACTCTAAGCCACTCGCCGGCCGGGCGGGGCTCGTGCCGTTCAGCGGTCCTTGGGCAGCTTGCCGCGCGCGGCTTCCAGCTCCCAGGGGCTGGCTTCCACATTCGGGCCGTCGGGAAACGACTGCGCGCCCTGGTCGACGCCGGGCCGCGGACGTGCGCCCGGCACACCCGCCGGCACCTGGGCGCCCGCTTGCCCCACGATGCTCTCCGCGCCGGTGGGCGGCTGCTGCGTGGCCTGGTCTCCCAGAGTCTTGTTGCCGCAACCGTCGGCGTTGCCCGGGTTGTCGTTGCTGCCCCGGTCGGGATTGGGGCCGATGCTGGTGTTGGTGCTCATGCCCGAACTCTAGGGAGGCACGCGAGGGCCGGTTGCAAGCTGGCCCGCCGGCCAGCTGTAGGACGTGCCTGCGCTTCGCTAGACTGGCCCGGGACGACACGGAGAACGCGATGCCCAGCTACAGCACCCTGCAGATCGAGAAGGACGCCAAGCAGCCGCGCGTGGCGCGCCTGCTGCTGAACCGGCCCGACCGGTTGAACGCGATCAACGAGGAGATGCCGCGCGAAATCCGTGCCGCGGTGGACTGGGCCAATGCCGACGACGAGGTGCACGTCATCGTCGTGGAAGGCGCGGGCAAGGGGTTCTGCGGGGGCTACGACCTGGCGCAGTTCGGCCAGGGCGAGATCGACCATCCCTGCCAGCAGGAACGCACGCCCTGGGACCCGATGGTCGACTACGCGTACATGAAGCGCAACACCGAGGACTTCATGAGCCTCTGGCGCAGCCCGAAGCCCACCATCGCCAAGGTGCACGGCCACGCAGTCGCCGGCGGCAGCGACATCGCCTTGTGCTGCGACCTGCTGGTGATGGCGGAGGATGCCCGCATCGGCTACATGCCCACGCGGGTCTGGGGCTGCCCCACGACGGCGATGTGGACGTACCGGCTCGGCCCGACCCGCGCCAAGCAGATGATGTTCACCGGCGACACCATCGACGGCAGGACCGCATTGGCTTGGGGTCTCGCCAACGATGCGGTGCCGGCCGCCGCGCTCGAGGGCGCGGCGATGGCGCTGGCGCAGCGCATCGCAGGGGTGCCGCGCAGCCACCTCGCGATGCACAAGATGGTGGTCAACCAGGTGATGCTGAACATGGGGCTGGAGCAGTCGCAGGGCCTGGCCACCTTGTTCGACGGCATCACCCGGCACAACCCGGAAGGCCTCTGGTTCCGCCGTTATGCGCAAGCCGAAGGGTTCAAGGCCGCCGTGGCCTGGCGCGATGGCGGCCAGCCCATCCCCGAGGGGGACGAAGCGCGCCAGCGCATCCGCGACCTGGAGCGCGAGCGCAAGCCCCGCTGAGTTTCGCGAGCGCTACAGGTAAAGGTCGAGATCCCCGCCGGGGTGGTCCAGGGCCAGCGTCGACATGTCGCGCTCGGAATCCTCGAAGTCGGCGTCGGCGCCCAGCCCGGCCGGCCGGGTGTCAGCCCCCGCGGTGTAGGCCTCCGGCGAAACCACGATGCCCCCGATGACGGCGGTCGCGGCCACGTCGGCTGCGCGCGCCGGCTGGGAGCCCAGCGGGGTGCACCACAGGCGCCCTTGCGCGCGGAAAAAGGCCAGCGTGCATTGGCCGCTGACGATGCCGATGCGCAGGCGCACGTCGCCGGCGAAGCGCTGCAGTTCCATGGCCATGCTCATGGCCGCGCCCGGTTCCTCGAACGTGACCAGCGCGGCCGCATCGACATAAGGGTCGAGGTGGCCATCGTGGCGCGCATTGATGCGCTGCAGTTCCTGGTAGAAGCCTTCGGTGGCGCTGCCCGGCTGGCCTACCGGCGTCTGCGCATCCACGTGGACCAGCGTGAGGTGCCGCTGCTCGAAACGGATGCTGTCCCGTCCGGTGCCGAGGATCAGTTCCTTCCAGACTTTCGGCGGCAACTGGTGCAGCACCTTGTCCGAAAGCGCTTCCAGCAGGAAAGCGTTGCCTTGGGTCTGGTCCATTTGTTGGCTCCCGTATCCGACGTAACCAGATGAAAACAGAATGAGCTCATCTGCGGAATAGGGAAAAGTGGACGCAACCCTAGGGAATACACCTATGCAGGACCCCTTGGCGGACGGACGGTTTTACCTCCCCAGGTCCAGGTCCACCCAGGTCGGCGCGTGGTCGCTCGCTTTTTCCTCCCCCCGGACCCACTTGTCGACGCCGGCACCGCGCAGCGCCGGCGCCAGTGCGCGATTGAGCAGGAGATGGTCGATGCGCAGCCCGGAGTCGTGCTGCCAGTGCTGGCGGAAGTAGTCCCAGAAGGTGTAGATCGCCGCGTCGGGGTGCAGGTGGCGGATCGCATCGGTCCAGCCCTGCGCCAGCAGGCGCTGGTAGCACTCGCGGGTTTCCGGCTGCAGCAGCGCGTCCTTTTTCCAGGAGCGCGGGTTGTAGATGTCCCGGTCCGTCGGCACCACGTTGTAATCGCCGCACAGGATGACCGGGTGCTTCGAGTCGACCAGCGTTTTCGCATGCGCGATGAAGCGCTCGAACCACGCCAGCTTGTAGTCGAACTTGGGGCCCGGTTGCGGGTTGCCGTTGGGCAGGTACAGGCAGCCCACCACGATGCCGTTGATGGCCGCTTCCAGGTAGCGGCTCTGCTCGTTGTCTTCATCACCCGGCAGGCTGCGCCGGATCTCCACCGGCTCCGTGCCGCGTGCCAGGATCGCCACGCCGTTCCAGGAACGCTGGCCCTTCCACAGGGGGTGGTATCCGGCCTGCCGGATTTCGTCGGCGGGAAACGCCTCGTCGAGCGCCTTGAGCTCCTGCAGGCAGGCGACATCGGGCTGTTCGCGCTCGAGCCAGCGCAGCAGGTGCGGCAGGCGGGTCTTGATGCCGTTGACGTTGAAAGTGGCGATCTTCATCGGTGCGGCTCGATCCTACAGAGGCGAGGCCGGCCGCGGGGTAGATTGCCGCTCAGCGCTTGCCCAGCCGCTTGCGGCTGAAGGCCTCGGCGCCGCCGCTGCCACCACCATCCGGGAAATCATGCGCATCCAGCTTCTTCCTGCGCTTGGAGATCGGCGCTTCGACGAGCGTGCTCGACGAGTTCTCGCCGTGATCGGGCTTCGCCGGGACGGACGACGTCGGGCGTTCGCCGAGCTTCGCGCGGCTGGAGCGGGTGTCGCTGGATTTCATGCCCCCAACTTAAACGTTGCTGCCCGGATGCCGATGTCGGACAAGCCCGCGAAGCGCGCCATGAACACGGCCCGTGCCTGCCTGCTCGCCTGCATCGCCGCGGCCGCTGCGGCGCAGGCCGACGACCCGCTGAAGTCGCCCGCGTGCGCGCAGGCCATCGCGAGCCTGCAATCGGCCCGCAACGCCGGCGCGGAGACCATCGCGATCGAGGAAAGGCGCAGCGCTGCGGCAGCCATCTGCCTGGGCAGCGCAGCGCCGCCGCAGCGGCCCGGACGCGTGATGCAGCCACCCGTTGCGGTGCCGCCGCCGCAGATCGATCTGCCGGTGCCGGTCGCACCGCTCCCGCCCCTGGTGCCGGCCCCGCCGCCCGTGGCGATCGGCAGGCCCCCTGCGCCGGCCCTGTGCGATGCGGGCGGCTGCTGGTCCAGCGACGGCACCCACCTGCGGCACGTCGGCCCCAACCTCATCGGCCCCAACGGCCTGTGCACCCAGCAGGGCGTGCTGATCGCCTGTCCCTGACGCGCCCTGCACGGGCTGCCTGCGCCGTCCTACAGGCCCGGGCCAGCCGCTTGCCTACCTTCGATGGGTTGCCCCCTGGGCGAAGGAATCCGCATGCCCGCACCCACAAGTTCACGCACCCTCTGGAAGGGCGCCATCAGTTTCGGCCTGGTCCACATCCCGGTGACGCTGCACTCGGCCACCGCCGAGAACCGCATGAAGTTCAACCTCCTGGACAAGTCCACCATGACCCGCGTGGGCAACCAGCAGGTGAACAAGGGCACCGGCGAGTCCATGCAGCGCGAAGAGATCGTCAAGGGCTTCGAGGTCGAGAAGGACCAGTTCGTCGTGCTCTCCCCCGACGAGATCAAGGCGGCCCTGCCGCGCTCGACGCAGACGATCGACATCGAGGCTTTCGTCGACCGCGAGCAGATCGCCAGCGTCTACTTCAACAAGCCGTATTTCGTGAGTCCGGCGGGCAAGGGCGGACAAAAGCCGTTCGCGCTGCTGCGCGAAACGCTCAAGCGCACCGGCAAGGTAGGCATCGCCAAGGTGGTGATCTCGACCAAGCAGCACCTCGCCATGTTGATTCCGCACGGCAACGGACTGGCGCTGAACCTGCTGCGCTGGTCCGACGAAGTGCGCGACACCGCGGGGCTGGCGTGGCCGGGTGAGGACGTCACCGTCAGCGCGGCCGAACTCAAGATGGCCGAGCAATTGGTGGATGCCATGGCGGGGGACTGGCAGCCGGACCTGTTCCACGACGAGTTCCGCGAGAAATTGATGGCGCTGGTGGAGGAGAAATCCAGGGAGGGCGGGCTGCGCACCGTCGCCCCGCTGCCGGGCGAAGATGTGCAGACGACGGCCGAGGTCATCGACCTGACCGAGCTGCTGCGGCGCAGCCTGAAGGGCAACGCCAGGACCGCCGCCGCCCCGGCTGCGCCGGCCGCCGCGAAAAAGGCCTCCGCCAAGCGCGAGGAAGCCGCGGCCAACGACGAAGCGGCGCCGCTCAAGAAAGCAGCCGCGCGCAAGACCCCGCCGACGGCGCGAGCCAGCGCCAAGCCGGCGACGCGGCGCAAGACGGGCTGACCTCGGCGGCCATGCGGGTGCGGCGCGCCGTGCTGACGCTCGCTGCGGCGGCGGCATGCGGCATCGCGGGCTGCAGTGACGACGGCGGCGGCGCTGGCGCGCGCACCGCGGTGATGGGAGGCAGCGATGGCAACGGCCGGCAGGAGCGCCGGCCAGTCACCGATGGGCGCGGCCGGGAGATTCCGCCGCCGCACCTGCCGGCCACGACCGCTGCGCGCGTGGTGGCCGCCGGCCAGGAGAACGCGCTGGCCGTGTGGATCCAGGACGGCCGCCCGTTCGGCGCAGCCTACGCCCCGGGCACCGGCTGGTCCGCGCCACGGCCACTGGAACAGATCCACGGCCACGCGAGCGATCCGGAACTCGTGGCCAATGCCGCCGGCGCCGGCATGGCGGTGTGGCGTCAAACCGTGGGCAGCATCCTCAGCCTGCGCTTCAGCCGCTTCGATCCGGTGGCAGGCTGGAGCGTTCCGGACGTCATGCCCGGCGCCCTGCCCCGTCCACCGGGCCAGGCTTCACCGTTGCGGCTGCACATGGACGCGGCCGGCGACGTCACCGCGCAGTGGCCGAGCGGCTTCGATGCCAACGAGATGCAGCTCTCCCGCTACACGGCGGCTCGGGGCTGGTCGCCCGCGGTCAGCGAGCGCGTGGCGACCGAGTCGCCTGCGCCGGCTGGGTCGCGCCGGACTGCCGCGCCTCCGTGACGAGCCAGTCGGCAAAGGCGCGTGCCGCGGGATTGTGCTGCGCTTGCGGGGCGAGCGTGACGAAATAGCCGCGCCGCGAGGCCGCCGGCGTGCGGAAGGGGGCGACCAGCCGCCTTTCGCGCACCAGGTCGGCCAGCAACGGCAGCCGGCCGATCACCACCCCCTGCCCCGCCACGGCCGCCGCGACGGCGTCGGTGTAGTGGGTGAAGCGCACGGTGTGGGCCAGTTGCACGCTCGCCAGTCCCATCAGTTGCAGCCAGGGTTCCCAGTCCACCGTCAGCGAGCCGTCGTGCATGTCGATGGTGAGCAGCGTGTGCTGCTCGAGGTCCGCCGGCGTGCGCAGCGGCCGTGCGCGATCCTTGAGCAGTTGCGGCGCGCACATCGGCTGCACCTCCTCCTCGAACAGCACCGGCCCGACGCCCTGCCCGGCAGGCATGAAGCGCACGGCGAGATCGACGTTGCCGCGTTCCAGGTCCACCAGCTCCAGCGTTGCCGCCACCCGCACTTCCACCTCGGGCTGCGCCGCGGTGAAACGCGCCAGCCGCGGGATCAGCCAGAACGAGGCGAAGCCGGGCGTGCACGTCACGGTGACCTGGCGGCGGGCGGACTGGCTGCGCACGCGCGCGGCGGCGTCGCGCAGCCGCTCCAGGCTGTCCTCCACCGCGCGGCGCATGATGCGGCCCGCTTCGGTGAGAGCCAGCGCGCGATGACGCCGCTCGAACAGCGCCGCGCCGACGCTTTCCTCGAGTTGCTGCACCTGACGGCTGACCGCCGACTGCGACAGCGCCAGTTCGTCCCCGGCGCGCGTGAAACTCAGGTGCCGCGCGGCCGCCTCGAACGTCTGCAGCAGGTCCAGCCGCAATTGCCGCGAGCGCGGCACCGGCGCCGCGTTCGCATTCCCGTCACGCATGCGTGGCATGCAAATTCACCGTTTCTGCCATGGGGGCCGGGGCAGTATATTCATTCGCAGGTTGCATGCAAAGGAGCCCGCGATGAACCTCACCACCACCCATGCCCTGCCCGCGCGGCAGCTGTTCAGCGTCGCCGATGCATCGGCCGTGCGCATCGTCTGCACGGCAGGCTCGCTGTGGCTCACGCTCGACCATGACCAGCACGACGTGGTGCTGGAAGCCGGCGACGCCTACGAAACGGGCGACCGTCGCCGGGCGCTCGTCTACGCTTTCGAGCCCTCCACCTTCGAGCTGGTGCCGCAGCCTCAGCCGAGCATGCGCCGCAAGCTGGCGAAGAACAGCTCCGACTGCAGCCGCTCGCCCAGCGTCTGGGCGGCCACGCGGGCGGCCAGCTCGGTCTGAACCGGCAGCAGCGGCCGCCCCGTGGACTGCGCGAGCACCTGCGCCTGGCAGGCGCGCTCCAGGTAATAGAGGTCGTCGAACGCGTGATCCACGCGTTCGCCGCACACGATCACCCCATGGTTGCCCAGGAAGGCGACGTCGGCGCCGTGCATCGTGCGGGCGATGCGCTCGCCTTCCGAGGCATCGAGCGCCAGGCCGTTGTAGTTGGCGTCGATCGCCACCCGCCCATGAAAGCGCATGGCGCCCTGCGACAGCGTGGTGTCCAGCCCGCGCAGGTCGGTCAGCGTGAGCGCGGTCGCGTATGGCATGTGGGTGTGCATCACGCAAACCTTGCCCGCGATGCGATGGACGGCGGCATGGATGAACATGGCCGTGGGTTCCACCGGATGCCGGCCCGCCAGCTGGCGGCCTTGCGCGTCCACCAGGACGATGTCGTCCTCCCGCACCTCGCTCCAGTGCAGCCCGCGCGGGTTGAGCAGGAACCAGTCGGGCTGCTGCGGCAGCGCGACGCTGAAATGGTTGCAGACCCCCTCGCCCAACCCATGGTGCGCGGCGGCGCGCAGCGCCAGCGCGAGGTCGGCTCGCAGGCTGCGCACGGCAGGGTCCAGGAACAGCGATGGGGCGGCAATGTCGGGCATGGTGTCCTCCTCCCGCGCATGGTAGCCCTGGCGCCGGGGCGCGCGTTCGCAGGGATGGGGCCTTGTCCTACCCAGGGACGGGACGCCCGGCTGACATGCAAGTCCTGGCCCAGCCGTAGTCTCTGCCGGACACACAAGGCAACCGTGGCCAAACGCAGCATCAAGGCAGCACCCGAGAAGGTGCCCCGCCCGCCGGAGACAAAGCCCGCATGGGCGGCCGATCGTCATAGCGGCGAGGGTGCGGCGAGCGCCCTGGAAACCCTGCAGAAAATGGAGAAGAGCCGGGTCGCCGGCCAACCCGCGGAGCCGCGGGTCGATCCTTTGCAAGACTGACTGCCTTCAAGCCCGCGCCACGGGCAGGTCCTGCCAGCACGTCGTGTACTGCGGCGTGCGCCGTTGCTGCTTCATCGTCCAGCTTCGCGCGTCCCCGCCGAGCCCCGCACTTGCCACCTGCACGGTGCCGCGGCCATAGCGATCGTTCAGGCGATCCAGTGCCGCCATCAGCCGCCCGCCCGCCTCACGTTGCGCATCCGCCTCCAGCCCGAGCTCGCCCTGCTCCACGCCGGCGTCCTGCAGGTCCAGCAGCATGACGCCGGCCTTGTGGATGCGGTAGCCGGGCTGCCAGATGGACACCAGTGCCCGCAGGGCAGCCTGCGTGATGCTGGCCGTGTCGTCGCTGGGGCGCCGCAGGGGCACCGTGGCGCTGCGCGCGTACTGCCTTTCGGAGCGGCGGAACGGATTGGTGTGGATGAACACCAGCACCTGCCCCGCGCGCCCGTGTTGCAGGCGCAGCTTGAACGCGGCGCGGCCTGCGTATTCGCTCACCGCCTCCTGCAGCGGGCCCAGGGTTCGCACCGGCTCGCCGAACGCGCGCGTGCATGCGACCTCCCGCTTGCGCGGCGGGACGTCCTCGAGACCGATGCAGGACACGCCATGCAGCTCGCGCACCGTGCGCTCCACCACCACGCCGAAACGGCGCCGCAGCGAAACAGCGTCGGCGCGCGCCAGGTCGAGCGCGCTGCGGACGCCGTCGCCTTCGAGCTGGCGGCCGATCCGCGGGCCGATGCCCCACACGTCGCCCACGGCGGTGGCCGCGAGGACGTGGTCGCGCGTGCAGCCGGCCGGCAGCCGGCCCAGGTCGCACACCTGCGCCAGCGCGGCCGGGTAGCTGGCCCCGGGCCGGCGTTCGGCGTCCTTGGCAACGTGGTTGGCCAGCTTGGCGAGCGTCTTGGTCGGCCCGATGCCGATCCCGCAGGGGATGCCGATCCACTGCACGAGCCGTTGCCGCACGCGCGACGCGCGCTCGAGGAGGTCGCCGCGCACCCCGTCCAGGCTGACGAAGCATTCGTCGATGGAGTAGATCTCCTGCGCCGGGCCGAGGCCGGCCGCGATCGCCATCAGGCGGTTGCTCATGTCGCCGTAGAGCGTGAAGTTCGCCGACAACGCCACCACGCGGTCTTCGCCGAGCCTGGCGCGGATCTCGTGGAACGGCGTTCCCATGCGGATGCCGAGCGCCTTGGCCTCGTTGCTGCGGGCGATGGCGCAGCCGTCGTTGTTGGACAGGACCACCACCGGCCTGCCGTTGAGGCTGGGCCGGAAAACGCGCTCGCAGCTCACGTAGAAGTTGTTGCCGTCGAGGAGTGCGTACATGGTCGCACTGTATATGTACACAGCCCGCCGGGGCGTCTGTGCCAGTCCATTCCAACGTGATCTTGCTGCCGTGTCCTACAACGCGCCTGCGCCGAGTCTGACAGCATCCAGCTCATCCAATTTCCTGCGTCGAACGCCCCTCGCGTCTCCTGAAGTTTGCAATTCGCCGAACCTGCCCTGCTGGAGCCCGGTCTCCATGCCCCGCTGGCCGCCCTGCGCGCCGCCACCCGCGACCATCACCTCCGACTCGACCGCCTGATGGACTTGCGTCTGCTCGGCGACGCTGCGCGTTATGCGACGGTGCTGCAGGCGTTCGACGGCTTCCTGTCCGCGTGGGAGTCGACGGTGGCGGCGGGCTTGCCGGCCGCCCGGCAACCCTGGCTGCAAGCCCGGTCGCGCCGGCATTTCGTGGCGCGCGACCTGCAGGTCCTGGGCATCGCGGCGTCGACGCTGCCCGTGCAACTCACTCCCATCGCCACCGGGGCCGCGGCCTGGGGCTCCCTCTACGTCATGGAAGGTTCGGCCCTGGGCGGGCGGGTGATCGCGCGCGCGCTGGCGGCACAGGGCCTGCGGCCCGACACGGGGGCCGCCTACTTCCACGGATGGGGCGAGTCCACCGGCCCCATGTGGCGCGAATTCCGCCAGCTGCTCGAGCAGGAACTGGCGACGCCTGCGGCGGTCTCGCTGGCTTGCGCCGGCGCGTGCGCGACTTTCGACGACTTCTCCGCCCTGCTGGAGGGCGCACTGGCATGAGCGCGCTCCCGCTGCCCGACTTGTCGCAGTGCGCCGACGAGCCGATCCGGCTGCCCGGCGCGATCCAGCCCCACGGACGCATGGCCGTGCTCCACGCGCACGACGGACGCCTGCTCGCCTACAGCGCCAACTGGCCAAGTGCCGCCGCGGCCCGCGATGCGCTGCGCGCCCTGGCGCCGGATGCGGCCCGGCTGCCATCCGGCCACTCGCCCGCGTGGATCGGCACGGTGCCGCTCGACGGGTGCACCTTCGACGTCGGCGCGCACCGCCAGGGCGACACGCTGGTCCTGGAGTACGAGCCTGCCGGCCCGGCCGCCAGCATGGACGCGCCCATCTACTCCGTCGCACGCGACTTGTTGCCGCGCCTGCAGCAGGCGGACTCGGTCGTGCGACTGTGCGAGATCGTCGCGCAGGAAATGAAACGCCTGACCGGCTTCGGCCGTTGCCTGGTCTACCGTTTCGACTCCGACGGTCACGGCGAAGTGCTGGCGGAGCGCGCCGATCCCGGCTACCCGTCGTACGCCGGCCACCGCTTCCCCGCGTCGGACATTCCGCAGCAGGCCCGCGCGCTCTATCGCATCAACCACGTCCGCGTGATCCCGGACGCAAACTACGACCCCGTCCCGCTCGTGCCGGCGAGCGACGGGGTGGAAGCAGGCGCCCTGGACCTGAGCTTCGCCGCGCTGCGCAGCGTCTCTCCGGTGCACCTGGAGTACATGCGCAACATGGGCACGCTGGCGTCGATGTCGGTCTCCATCGTCGCCCGCGGACGTCTCTGGGGACTGGTTTCCTGCCACGACCACGAGGCGAAGCACCTGACACTGCAGACGCGGGTGGCGTGCGAGCACCTCGGGCGGCTGCTGTCGCTGCAGATCCAGGCGCAGGAAGCCAATGCGGACGTGGCCCAGCGCCTGTCGCTGCACCAGCGCGTGCTGCGGCTGGTGGCGATGATGGCCGAGACCGACGGGACGCTGCAGCAACTCGTGGAACCCGACCACAACCTGCACGCGCTCGCGGATGCCGCAGGTGCGGCCGTCGTGCTGAACAACAGTTGCTGGACGGTCGGCCAGACACCGGCTGAGGACGAGGTGCGCAAGCTTGCGCACTGGGTGGTGGAGCGGGGACAGGACGTGTTCAGCAGCGACCGCCTGGCCGAGGTCTATCCCGGCGGCGCCGGCCTCTTGCCGGGCTGCGCGGGTGCGCTGGCAGTGTCCATCTCGCAGGTGCATCGCCACGTCGTGCTGTGGTTCCGACCCGAGCTGGTGCAGACGATCCAGTGGGCCGGCGACCCCCGCAAGACGGTGCCTTCGGACGGCCGCATCCATCCCCGCAAGAGCTTCGAAAGCTGGCAGGAACGCGTGCGCGGGCGCAGCGCGCCCTGGCTGGTGGCGCAGCACGCCGCCGTGCTGGAACTGCGCCAGGCGCTGCTCGCGCTGGTGCTGCGGCGGGCAGAGGAGATGGCGGGCCACGCCCTGGAACTGGGACGCGTCAACAAGGAACTGGAAGCCTTCAGCTACACCGTGTCGCACGACCTGCGGGCGCCGATGCGTCATATCGCGGGTTACGTGGACCTGGTGGTCGGGGACAACCCCCAGCTCGACGAGCGCGCGCTGCGCTACCTCCAGCATGTCAAGGGCGCCGCCTCGTATGCCGGCCAGCTGGTCGATGCATTGCTGGATTTCTCCCGCCTGGGTCGCGCTGGCATGCGGCCGGCCTGGGTGGACACCGGACCGCTGGTGGAGGACCTGATCGCCGAAATCCGGGCACAGGAAACGGGCCGCCGCATCGAATGGCACCTGCAGGCCCCGCTGCCGCGCCTGTGGGCCGATCCGCTGCTGCTGCAGCTGGCGCTGCGCAACCTGCTGTCCAATGCCGCCAAGTACACCCGCCATCGCGAGACGGCGCAGATCCGCGTCGCGGCCGTCTCGGTGCCGGCCGGCACCGGGCTGGAAATCCAGGACAACGGCGTCGGCTTTCCGATGAAATATGTGGGCAAGCTGTTCGGGGTGTTCCAGCGGCTGCACGGCACCGAGGAGTTCGACGGCACCGGCATCGGCCTGGCCAACGTCAAGCGGATCGTCGAGCGCCACGGCGGCAATGTCTGGGCGCGCGGCGAAACGGATGCCGGGGCCACCTTCGGCTTCGTGCTGCCCGCTCCCGCTTCCACCAGAAGCGACGCCGCAAGCGTCTTGAAGAACGAGGAAGGTTCCTGATGCTCAAACCCATCCTGCTCGTGGAGGACGATCCTCGCGACCTGGAACTCGCGCTGGTGGCGCTGGAGCGCAGCCAGCTGGCCAACGAGGTCATCGTGGTGCGCGACGGCGAGGCGGCGCTGGACTACCTGATGCGAAGCGGCGAGTACGCGCAGCGCCCGGAGGGCAATCCTGCCGTCATCCTGCTGGACCTGAAGATGCCCAAGGTGAACGGCCTGGAGGTGCTGCAGACCGTCCGCAACACCGATCGGCTGCGCAGCGTGCCGGTGGTGATGCTGACTTCGTCGCATGAGGAAACCGACGTCCTGCGCAGCTACCAGCTGGGCGTGAACGCGTATGTCGTCAAGCCGGTGGAGTTCAAGCACTTCGTCGAGGCGATCGCCGACCTGGGCATCTTCTGGGCCGTGCTCAACGAACCGCCGCCGGGATCCTTGCGTTCGGCGAGGCGCCGGCATGAATGAGGCGGCGGCCGATCCGCGCGCCCTGCGCGCCCTGCTGGTGGAAGACTCGCGGCTGGACGTGGAACTGCTGCGCGTCCAGCTGGAACGCGCCTACCCCAACGTGGATCTGCAGGTGCTGCGGCAGGAGGATGCCTTCTGCCAGGCCCTGGACCGCGCGTCCTTCGACGTGATCCTGTCGGACTACGAGCTGCCCGGCTTCACCGGCGCCGACCTGCTGGATCACCGCAATGCCCGCGCGCCGGACACGCCGTTCATCTTCGTGTCAGGCGTCATCGGCGACGACAATGCGGTGGAACTGCTCAAGCGCGGCGCAACCGATTACGTGAGCAAATCGCGCCTGGCGCGCCTGGCTCCGGTGCTGCGCCGGGCCCTGCGCGAAGCGGACGACCGGCGCGGCCGGGACGACGCCGAGCGGCAACTGCGCCGCGCGGGCATCACGTTCGCCAAGGTCGTCGACAGCCTGCGCGACTACGCCGTGATCCTGCTGGACGACGCCGGCCGCATCCACTTCTGGAACCAGGCGGCGCGCGACGTCTTCGGCCACGAGGCATCCGAGGTGCTTGGCCGCTCGGCTGCGCTGCTCTTTCCGCCCGAGGACAGCCCGGAGGAGGCCTGGCGCGCCGAGATGCAGCGGGCGCGCGAGCAAGGCAAGGCGGGCGACGACCGCTGGCTCGTCGCGCGGGATGGGCGCCGGTTGTGGGCGGAGGGCGTGCTGACGGCCCTGGAGGACGACAAGGGGTTGCGCAGCGGGTTCTGCAAGCTGGTGCACGACCGGACCGAAGGCTACCTGGCGGAGCAGGCGCTGCGCGCCGCCAAGGAGGAGGCCGACCGGGCCAACCAGGCCAAGGACCGCTTCCTGGCCGTGCTGTCGCACGAACTGCGCACGCCGCTGGCGCCGATCACCACCGCCGTCCACGTGCTGGAGAAGGCCGCCAAGGTCGACGAGCGCCATCGCGACCTGCTGCCGATGATCCGGCGCAATGTCGCGCTCGAGGCGCGCCTGATCGACGACCTGCTGGACCTGACGGCCATCAGCGCGGGCAAGGTCAGCCTGCATCCCGCACGCGTCGACATGCACCAGCTCACGCACGCCGTCGTCGAGATGGTGGCCCAGGCGCTGCAGGACAAGGCGATCGAGCTGGAACTGCGGCTCGAGGCGCCCGCGCCGTGGGTCGATGCGGACCAGGCCCGCATGCAGCAGGTGCTGTGGAACATCGTCCGCAACGCCATCAAGTTCACGCCGGCCGGCGGCCGCGTGGTGCTGCGGTCGTGGGATGACGGCGGGCTCTTCACCCTCGCCTGCACCGACTCGGGCATCGGCATCGCGGCCGAAGCGCTGCCGCGCGTCTTCAACCCCTTCGACCAGGCCGACGAAGAAGTGTCGCGCCGGCATGGCGGCCTGGGCCTCGGCCTGGCCATCGCGCAAGGGTTGATGCACCAGCATGGCGGCGGCATCCGCGCCGAAAGCGACGGGCGCGGCCACGGCGCCACCTTCACCATCACCCTCCCCCTCGCCAACGCCGGGTCGGTCGCGTCCCCGGCGCCGCGCGCGGAGAGCTCCCTGGTCGCGGCGGCGCGGACGCGGCTGCTGCTGGTGGAGGACAACGAGGATGCGGCCATGGTGCTGGCCTTGTGCCTGCAGGAGTACGGCTACATCGTCCACCACGTGAGCACCTGCGCCGATGCCCTGGCCACCGCGCGGGCGTCTTCCTTCGATGCGGTGCTCACCGACCTGGGCCTGCCGGATGGCAGCGGGATCGATGTCGGCAAGGCCCTGTCCCGCGAACTTCCGGTCGTCGCGCTCAGCGGCTACGGCAGCGAGCAGGACCTCGTGCGTTCGGCGCAGGCGGGATTCGCCGCGCACCTGGTCAAGCCCGCGGATCCCGCGCAGGTGCACGCCACCCTCACGGAAGTGCTGTCGCGTCCCGGCGACGCCTGAGTTTCGTAGGGCTTCGCAAGCACAGCGGGAAGCGCACGTCGGACGGCCGTTGCCGTCCGGGTCTTACAGCCGGGCTTTCACGGGCCTCCCACAATTCGCAGCACCAAATCAATCAAGGGAGTCTAGCCATGCGTAAATCTGCTTTCGTGATCGCCGGCATCGTGTCCGCCGCCTCCATCGCCCTCGTCGGCTGCGATGTCCAGAAGACCCAGGAAGGCAACGTGACGGCGCCGAAGTTCGAAGTGTCCAAGACCAAGGAAGGCGACGTGACGCTGCCGAAGTACGACGTCACCGCGCCGAAGGTGGACGTGACGACCGAGCAGAAGACCGTGGACGTGCCGAAGGTCGGCGTGTACACCGAAAAGGAAACGCTGACCGTGCCGAAGGTCAACGTGACCCCTGCCAATGAAGTGAAGGCCGCCGAGAAGAAGTAAGCAAGTCTTGCGGCATGGCCGCAGGGTTTCCGAGGGCCGCGTTGCGGCCCTTTTTCATGCTGGGGGAAAATGGGGCATGTGCAACCGTTACCGGCCCGTCAGCGTGACCGTCGTGCGCGACGTGTTCGGCTTCACCCTGCTCGAAGAGCCACAGCCCCTGTATGCCACCCAGGGCATCGGCCCCTGGCAGCAAGGACCCTTCATTCGCGCCGGCTCGGCCGTCGTCGGCCAATGGGGGCTCATCCCCTGGTTCAGCCCCGCGCGCCGGCCCACCGGTCGCGGCGGGCGGCCGATCAGCACCAACAACTGCCGCATCGAGACGGTGGCCACCGCACCCAGCTTCAAGGGGCCCTGGTCGCGCGGCCAGCGCTGCCTGGTGCCCGCGGTCGACTACGACGAGCCTTACTGGGGCAGCGGACGCAACGTGTGGTGGCGCTTCGCGCGGCGCGACCAGGCGCCGTGGGCACTGGCCGGACTCTGGAACGAATGGACCGATCCGCAGACCGGCGAGGTGGTGGCGAGCTACACGCTGCTCACGCAGAACTGCGACGCGCATCCGCTGCTCAGTCGCATGCACAAGCCGGACCCCGCCTTGCCGGCCCACGCGCAGGACAAGCGCTCCGTGATCCCGATCGAGCGGGAGCACTGGGACCAGTGGCTGAACGGCAGCGTCGAGGACGCGATGGCGCTGGTGCGCCTGCCACCGCCGGAACTGTTTGCGCACGGCCCGGCGGACCCGGCGCTGCAGGCCACGCTGCCGCTGCTCAGCGAAACTTCTTGACCGCTCCGGTCACGACGCCGCAGATCGACAGCGTCTGGCCTTCGCGCAGCAGGATGTCGGGAAAGGTGGGATCGGCCGCCACGAGCTTGATCCTGCCGGCGCGCTGGTGCAGGTACTTGACCGTGAAGTCGTTGTCGATCTCCGCCACGACGATGTCGCCGTGAACCGGATCCAGCGCGCGATTGACGATCAGGATGTCGCCGTCGGCGATGCCGGCGCCCAGCATCGAACTGCCGCGCACCCGCCAGAAGAAAGTGGCGGCGGGATGCGTGATGAGAAGGTCGTTGAGGTCGTGGCGCTTGACCGAGAAGTCGTCCGCGGGCGACGGGAAGCCTGCCCGCACCGTGCCTTGCACCATCGGCAGCCGCAGCGCGGGTCCGGCGCGATAGAGCCAGGGCGCTGCGCCGGTGTCACTGTTCATTTATCCAGTATAGCGGCCGCCTTGCACGCCGTGGTTGCGAACCGGCAAAACGTTCGCGTGTAGGACCGCGCGCCGACTCGCGCAGGACAACTCCGGCAACTCGGCACCTGCGCCCCGACGAGGTTGGATGCACCTTAGACTTCCGCCCAGCGCGCCTTGTGCGTTTGCCTGCCGGTCCCCGTGCCACACAACAATTTTCCCGCCCACATCCTCCTCGTCGACGACCAGCCCGCCAACCTGCTCGCGCTCGAAGCCGCGCTGGGATCGCTGGGCGTCAACATGGTGCGGTCGATGTCGGGCCCACAGGCGCTGAAGGAACTCGAGACCCGGGATTTCGCGGCGGTGCTGCTGGACGTGCGCATGCCCGGCATGGACGGTTTCGAAGTGGCGCGGCAGATCCGCGCGCGGGCGCGGACGCGCTTCACGCCGATCCTCTTCGTCACCGCCGGCGACGATCCCGACGAGGCGATGCTGTCGGCCTATGCGCTCGGCGCCGTGGACTTCCTGGCCAAGCCGCTGCGGGCCGAGGTGCTCAAGGCCAAGGTGAGCGTGTTCGTGGAGCTGTATCGCAGCAAGGAAGAACTGCGCGCCCGCGACCGCCGCGACTTCGAGCAGCGCCTCGAGGCCAAGGAGGAGCGCTATCGCGCCCTGTTCGAGTCCATCGACGAGGGCTTTTGCGTCATCAAGCTGCAACGCGATGCACGCGGCAAGGTCGTGGACTACCAGTTCGAGGAAGCGAACGAGGCGTTCAGCATGCATACCGGCTTCCAGGATGCCGTGGGCAAGCGCATCAGCGAGCTCGTCCCCGATCACGAGGACGATTGGTTCGGTGTCTATGACCGGGTGGCGCAGACCGGCGAGGCGACCCGCTTCGTCCAGGAGGCCAAGGCCTGGAAGCGCTGGTTCGACATCTACGCGAGCCGCCTGGGGGGACCGGGCAGCGACCTCGTGGCCGTGCTGTTTTCCGACATCACGCAGCGCCTGCTCGCGGAGCAGGACATGCGGCGGCTCAACGAGGAACTCGCGCAGTCCAACCGGCGCAAGACCGAGTTCCTGGCGACGCTGGCGCACGAGCTGCGCAACCCGCTGGCGCCGCTGTCGAACGGCCTGCACCTGATGCGCATGGCGTCCACCAAGCCGGAACTGTTGGAGAAAACCCGGCAGATGATGGAGCGCCAGGTCCAGCACATGGTGCACCTCGTCGACGACCTGCTGGACGTCGCCCGCATCAGCACCGGCAAGGTGGAACTGCGCCGGCGCATCATCGACCTGAAGGAGGTGGTGGCCACGGCCGTCGAGACCAGCGCCTCGCTGATCAACTCCGGCGGCCACACGCTGTCGGTGGACCTGCCGCCGCAGCCGCTGCCGATGGACGCCGACCCGACGCGCATCGCGCAGGTGGTGAGCAACCTGCTGAACAACGCCGCCAAGTACACGCCGGAAGGCGGGCGCATCGCGCTGCGCGTGCGGACCGAAGGCCAGCAAGCGGTGCTGTCGGTCACCGACACCGGCGTCGGCATCGATGCGGATGCGATCTCCAAGGTCTTCGAGATGTTCGCCCAGGTGCCTGGCGGCGCCAGCAAGCCGCAGGGCGGGTTGGGGATCGGCCTGTCGCTCGTGCAAAGCCTGGTCGGCTTGCACGGCGGCACGGTGTCGGCTTCCAGCCCGGGCACCGGCCAGGGCAGCACATTCACGGTGCGCTTGCCGCTGGCCCCCGCAGTCGCACCCAGCGCGGGCGTCGCACCGCCGGTCGAAGGCGACAAGCCGGACCAGCTGCACGTGCTGGTGGTGGACGACAACACGGACGCCGCCGAAAGCCTGGGCGTGCTGCTGGACATCGAAGGCCATGCGGCGCATATCGCGCACACCGGCGCAGAGGCGTTGCAGGTTGCGCAGTCGCAAGCCCTCGACGTCGTGTTCCTGGACATCGGGCTGCCGGACATGAGCGGCTACGACGTGGCGCGCCGCCTGCGCATGCTGCCCGGCATGCAGAAGACGCTGCTGGTGGCGCTGACCGGTTGGGGAACGCAGGACGACCGGCAGCGCACGCGCGACGCCGGCTTCGACCGCCATCTCACCAAGCCTGCGGAACTGCCCGCGGTCGAGGAACTGCTGCGCGTCGCGGCGCAATCGCGCTGCGCCTAGGCAGGTTCCTGCCGCGCCTCACAGGCGCGGCAACAGCCCGCGCACCATCTCTTGCAGTTCGGACGCCACGGGCGGCACCGCCTCGGCGCCGTCGGCAGCGGAGCGCGCCTTCCGCCAGAACTCCTGCAGCGCTTCGCGGCGCGCTTCGACGGCGGCGATGACGTCGCTGCGCCAGCCCGCCGGCGGCGCTGACTCGCCCTGCCGGATGCCGCGGTGCGCGACCGCCAGGTACGCCAGCAGCAGGCTCTCGGCCACGTTCTGCAGCAGCTCGTCGCCGAGCTGCACGTGCGGCTGCCCGCCCGGCGCGGTGCGGTTCTTCCACGCTGCCGCCACGTAGGCGGCCCCGCCGCCGATCACCGCTCCCAACGCGGCCGCGGCACCCAGGGTGAGTCCGCCGGTCAGCAGGTCGATCCCCGCGCCCATGGCCGCTCCGGTCGCTGCGCCGGCCATTCCCGCTTGCGGCGTGTCGACCGTGCGTTGTTCGGTGAAGCCGCTCTCCAGCCGGGCCGCCGCGACGACGGCGACCGGGCTGCCGGTGCGGTGCAGCTGCACCAGCCGCGCGAACACGTCGGCCTCGCCGGCGCGCACGCGCTCGAGCAAGGCCGCGCGCGCCGCTTCGCGCGCGCGTTGCGCCGCCTCGCGCTCGGTGGTGTTCACCAGGTGTCGCAGGCCCACTGGCGCGTTGCCCACTTCCTCGGTGTCGCGCGCCGCGCGCACCAGCTCGGTGGCCAGCACCCGCATGGCCTCGCCGAAGCGCACGGCATGGCGATCGTGCCAGGTGGCGGCCAGCCGCTCGAACCCGGCGCGCTTGCTGGTGGCGATGCGGGCCGCGGCGGCATCCAGCAGCAGCGCGTCGCACATCCAGTGCGAGGTGCTTGCCTCCAGCGGCAGCACGTCGGCCGCGATGCCCAGCCGGCGCACGGCGTCTCGGTACAAGGCCGCGTCCGCCGGCGCCAGCACCAGCGCGGGTTGCGCCACCCAGTGCAGCAAGCGCGTGGCGGCTTCCATGTCGCCGACGCGCTGCGGCAGCAGGATCATCAGGTCGGTCTCCGCCAGCGAAGACTGCACCGCGTCCGGGAGTCGCGCGGGCGCGGGTGCCTTGAAGCGCGCCAACAGGTCCTGCAGCCACGCCTGGGCCGCCATCGCGCTGCCCGCCACGGCGGTGGCGGCGGGCGCCGGCGGCCGGAAGCCGTCGGGCACGTCGAAGACGCGCAGCACGTCACCCTTGGCGGTGCTCAGCACCGTCCACGCGGACCCCGGCTCCGGCGGCGCACGGTCGGCGACCTCGTGCAGCATCCGCATGAGCGGCTCGCGCGCCGGACCGGCGCCGAGGATGCCGATGGTGATGCGCGCCGGACTCACCCGGGCCAGCACCTGCACGAAGTACGGGTCGCGCAGGTCGATCCGCACCGCCCGGCCCTGGCTGCGGCGCCGCCACGCAGCCACGGACGCCAGCAGCAGGCGCGGCAACACCACCAGCAGAGCCAGCAGCACGACGTACATCCAGACCCAGCGCCTGGCCTCTTCCACGCCGATGGCGGCACCGGAGCGGAAGGCCATGCGCTGCAGGTCGGCCACGCTGAAGGCCTCGAACGGCAGCCACGCCACGACGGGAGCAAACAGCAGCTGCAGGAAGGCGTGGACCTGCTCCACCCCGAGCAGCGTGCTTTCCCAGCCGACCCGGTACTCGCGCACCACGCCGCCGGCGACGATGGAGATCATCAGCCCCACCGCCCAGCCGGCCGCACAGAGATGCATCAGCTGCTTCCACCAGAGCCATTGCTGGGCGCTGGTGGCCTGCAGCCATTGGTGCTGGAAGCGGGCCAGGACGTCCGTGCGCAGGCGCCCGGTGCGGCGGCCGTTGCCTCGCACCCCGCTGGCCCAGCGCTGCAGGCGCGCCAGCGGGAACTGCGGCGCGATTCGCGCCGGCAGCAGCACGGAGACGACGAGGAGCAGGTAGATGGCCAGGTTCCACGCGATCACGCCCAGCAGCGGGGGCGACAGCATGTTCACCTGCTGCGGGTTGTCGATCCGGTCGATCGCCGCGCCCAGCACGCACACCGCCAGCGGCAGGCCCGCCATCAGCCAGTTGCGCCAGGGCTCCGGGTCCTGCAAGGCGGCGACGCGCGGGTTGCGGTTTTCCACCGCCGCCAGCATGCGGCGGGCGCGCTGCTGCAGGTATTCGGCGTGATCCACACCGCCGGTCGACGGGCGGATGGCGGCGAGCGCATCCCGTTCCAGCTGGTCCCGCTCCACTTCGCTCAGCAGCTTGCCCTGCGTGTCGACGTCCTCGATCGCACGTACCAGCACCAGCTGCCGCGCGCTGGCTTCATCGAGATGCAGGATGCCGTCTTCCACGTCACCCCGAGTCTAGGCGCATCCGCGCCGGCCGGGTCAGCGGGCCTGGCGCAGGAACCGGCGAACGTTGTCGGGGTCGTGCCCGACGTACGCGACGGCATGTTCCAGCTCGGCCTCGCTGCAGCCCAGCCAGTTGCACCAGTTGCGCCGCTCCCAGGCGGGCTCCAGGTGGATGAGCAGCTGGTCGCTGTCGGTGCTCTTGCCTGCGTCTTCGGACATGGTGGAATCCTCCTTGGCCTTTGAATGCAGGGTAGGCTGGCGTCATCGCTGGCGCGGCAAGACAAGCGAGCGCGCTGCCGTGCGACGCCGGTTTCGCTGGATGTAGGACGCAATGAAGGGCCAACGACCGTCACGGGTGGTTACGCCGCGCGCAGCGGCTAAACTGGTCCGATGTTCCAGAAAACCCTGCTGATCCTCGCGATCGCCGTCGCCTGCACCAGCGTGCAGGCCCAATCCACCCCCGCCAAGAAAGAGCTCGCCGCCCGCATCGTGAAGGCGCAGCAACCCGGCATCGACCAGCTCGCCCGCGGCCTCGTCGAGGAGCCGGCGCTCGAGATGATGGCGCGCGCCAGCGCCGCCCTCCCCGCCCGCGTCGCGGCCGACCGCCGCGAGGCCGTGGCCAAGGACATCCAGGCCGATGCGCGCAAGTTCGTGGACGAGACCATGCCGATCGTGCGCGAGCGCGCGGCGCGGCTGGCGCCCTCCACCGTCGGCGCGCTGCTCGAAGAGAAGTTCACCGAAGACGAACTCAAGCAGATCGCCACCATGCTCGAATCGCCGGTCTTCGCCAAGTTCCAGCAGCTCGGTGGCGACATGCAGAAGGTGCTGGCCGAGAAGGTGGTGGCCGAAACCCGTCCCCAGATCGAGCCGCGCGTTCGCGCGCTCGAGGAAAGCATCGCCCGCCGCCTGGGCATCACCCCCAACGCAGCCGGCGGCGCCGCGGCACCGGCGCCGCAAGCCGGCGCCAGGCCGCCCGTCCCCAAGAAGTAACCGGCAACGTTCCAGCAAAAAGGCGGCCTGCGGCCGCCTTTTTTCATGCGCCGGGGGTGCTCAGGCCGCGTCGGGCGCCGGCGTCTGTGCCGCCGCGCCGTTCAGCCCCACCTTCGAATCGAAGTTGAAGCACGCGGCCTCGAACGAGCGGATCTCGAACAGCGCGTCCTTCAGGCTCATCTCGCCCTGGTCCATCAGCTTGCCCGCCAGGTGTTCGGTCAGCGGCTTCAGTCGCGCCAGCGTGGCCTTGGTTTCGCTGTACAGGCGCTCGCTCTGCAGCTCCATGATGGAGCGGGTCTCGTCATCGACGGTGCGCGAGGCCGACTCGTTCAGGGCGCCGAAATTCAGGCGCGTCTTGCGGTACATGCCCATCTCGGCGACCGCGTGGTGCAGCAGCTTGGTCACGCGGGTGATGTCGTTGTGGGCCCCGTTGGTCGTGCCTTCCTCGCCGAAGAACAGCTCCTCGTTGGCCATGCCCCCGAGCAGCACGCGCACGTCGTGCTCGATGTCGGACTTGGTCTTGAGCAGGTTGGACCCCTGCTTGTGGAACACGAAGCCGAGCGCGTTGTTGCGCGGATTGGCCTTCAGCGAGATCTTGATGGTCTTCATCTCCGCCTGCAGCTTTTCCCAGTCGCTGCCGGCGCGCTTGCGCTCCAGCTCGAAATCCACCAGGAAGTGGCCCCACTCGTGGATGGCGATGATGCGGCGGTCGCGCTCGCGCTCCTTGGTGGTGTTGGTGTTGACGTTGCCCACCATCACGCGCTCCGCGGCCCGCATCAGGGTCTCGGTGTCGATCAGCTCGCCGGCCTGCACCGCGGTGATCCCGGCCTGGTTGACGATGGTCTCCAGGTCCGCCGGGCTGCGGCCCTCGGTGACCTCCACCAGGTGGCGCATGTCCAGGGTGTTGACGACCTTCTCGGAGCGCTGGCTCAGGTAGTGCTCGATGATCGAGCGGCGCTCTTCCTTGTTGGGCAGGCGGAAATCCACCTTCATCTGGAAGCGGCGCAGCATCGCCTCGTCCATCGGCATCGTTTCGCTGTTGAAGTTGGAGGCGACGATCCAGATGATCTCGGCCTCGGCCTTGGTGCGCACGCCGTCCAGGATGGCCAGCAGCATGTTCTGCGTGTCGTCGTCGAACTTGCGGTTGCCCCCGCGCTTCATGAACAGGTCCTGCGCCTCGTCCAGGAACACGATGCAGCGCTTGCGGCGCTTGGCCATGGAGACGATGCGCGACAGCGTGTTGGCGCCGCCGCCGACGAAGCCCGTCTCGAGGTTCACCGCCGAATGGAACAGGATCGGCAGGTTCAGCTCCTTGGCCAGGTAGCTCGCCAGCTTGGTCTTGCCGGTGCCGGCCGGGCCGCTGAACATCACGTTGAACGGCTTGTTGATGCCGTACTCGGCGTACGCGGCGCGCCGCTCGTACTGGTCCTTGATCTGCCGCACTTCCTTCTTGATGTCGTCCATGCCGACCAGGTCGCCGATCGAGCCATGCACCTGGCTGGGTTCGATGAAGCGCAGCGACTTGAACTGGCCCTTCAGGTGGAAGGCGAGGAAGCCGAGCAGGCCCAGCGTCAGGGCCGCCGACAGCGCGCCGCTCACGCCGGCCTTCCAGCCGTCCTTTTCGGACTGCGGCCTGGCGCCGGCAAAGCGTTCATCCAGCTTTTCCAGCATGCCGAGGCTGGTGGCGGTGAGTTCGCCGCGCGGGATGAAGACCAGCTTGCCGCCCCAGCTGGCGGTGACGGCCTTGTCCGCGAAGATCTTGGTTTCCATGTCGCTCGGGTAATAGGCGTACTGCTTGCCGCCCGACTCGATCAACAGGATGCGCTCCGAGATGTTCCACATCAGCGGCTTGTAGACCACCGTTATGCGCTCCACCGTGTTCTGTTCCAGGAAGCCCAGCACCGAACCCGTGCCGAACACGACGGGCATCGCCTCGTCCAGGGTCCACAGGGATTCGCCGCCGGACTGTCCGGCCATCGTCTTCACCTGCTGGGCCACCGCGGCCTGGCGCTGCCAGAGCACGAAGGAATAGGTCCCCGTCACGGGGATCAGGACCGCCACTGCGAGCACCAGCGCCTTCATGCCGATGGACTGGATCGAGAACCAGTCCGACAGCCGGGCCGCCAGTTTCCTGATGCTGAGCCAGACGTTCGGGTTGCCGGCAGCTGCGCCGGAGGTGTCGGCGGCGTCTTCCTTGGCGGTGAGTTCGGACATGGTCTTCCTGTCGAAGAGGCCGTCGCGCAACGCGCGCCGGCGGGCAAGATGGGTCTGGCAAGCGACCCGATGCAGAGGGCCTCTCTTGTCAGAGTCATCCTACAGAAAGGGTTCCGCAGACGCGATAAGAGATGTCAGCTTCGCGTTGGGCTGACTTCCAGCTCGTGACAAATTCACGCAGGGTGGTGTTGGCAAAGCGCTGCACCGCGCGCGGGCCCGCCGATTCACGGGAACCCGGCACGCTCCGTGCACTCTCACACTGTGAGCCGGGTTCTTTTTCAAGTTTCTTTCCCGGCTACTTATCCCCTCGGGCAGCAGTGCCCCAGGGGATTTTTTATGCCTATTCCATGACGACCAGGTTGCGGGTCTGCGGGTCGGTCGTGATCTCCCTGACGCGATCGTCGGGGCCGAAGACCACCTGGAACTCGGCGAAGCTGCTCAGCCAGTAGCGCCAGACCCGCGCATCCAGGTGCGGGTTCTCGCTGGCCATCGGATAGCCCAGCGACATCAGCACCTGTTCGCGCGTCATGCCCGGCATCACGCGTGCCGTCTCGACGGCCCTGCGGACCTTCGGCGCGTAGCCGGCCATCTTGCGCTTCGGATCTTCGGCGACGACGTAGCGCTGCGCGAACGAGGTCAGGTCGAGGCTGCGGCTGTAGTCATTGCCGATCGCCTGCTTGCCGTCGGGAAACTCCACCAGCACGCGCTGGCGCCCGAAGCCGGTCACCTTGATGGGCGTGCCGGCCGGGATCATCCGCTTGCCACCCTCGGCGTAATTGGAATCCGAAATCCACTTGCCATCGGTGCGCATGTTGCAGCACAGGAAGCCTTCGGCTGGCTGCGGCAGCGGCTGCGCGAGGGCAGCCAGGGGGGCGGCAGCCAGCAGGCCGGCCAGGGCGATACGAGCGATCACGGGATCCTCCTCCGGTCATTCTTGAGCCGCCATCGTGTCTGCCGCTGACAAGAGTGGTCAACAACTTTGGCACCGTGCGTCGCGCGCCAGTCACTCCCCCACGCGCAGCGGCTCGGCCCGGGACCCGGCCGCGAGCTTTTCGGCTGCTTGCCAGAAAGCCTCGGCGTGGACTCCCAGGGGCGCCGCATCGCGGTACAGGCGAATCTCCACGGGGATGCGCCAGTGCGCCGGTCCGCTCACCTGCAGGCGCTGCGCCTGCAGGTCCTCGTGCACCAGCGACTGCGGCAGCCAGGCGAGGCCCCGCCGATCGAGCGCCATGCTTCTGAGCACCGAGGCCAGGTGCGCCGTGAACACCGGCTGCAACCCGGCGTGCGCGAGCTCCGCCCCGAGCACCTGCCGCACGATGCGACCAAGGCCTGACTCGTCGCTGAAACCGAGCAAGGCACGGGCCGGCGCGCCCGGCGCATGCAGCGGCAGCAGCCAATCGCTGCCGATGGCCAGCGAGCGGGCGCCCGCGGCGTCGAGCCCGCCGGATGCGCCGGCGAGGCCATGCGCGATGACGAACTGGACCTGCCGCTGCGCCAGCAGCGCCTCGCAATGCTGCAGCACGTCGGACACCAGGCGGACCTGGCCGAGCACGGCATGCGGCTCCAGCGACTGCAGCCAGCGTGGCACGAAACTGAAGGACAGCATGTGCGTGGCCGCCAGGCGCAGGGTCGACGCGTTCGCCTCGGCAGTCGCGCGCGCCTGTGGCGGCAGTCGGCCCACGCGCGCCAGCAGGTCCTCGGCCTGCGGCCGGAACCATTCGCCGGCGGCGGTGAGGCGGGCCGGCTGCGTGCTGCGGTCGAACAGGTCGGCGCCCAGCCACTCCTCCAGGGCGCGCACCCGGCGGCTGAACGCCGGCTGGGTCATGTGCCGCTCTTCGGCCGCGCGCGAGAAGTTGCCGCTGGCGGCGAGCGCGAGGAAATCCTCGAGCCAGGAGAAGTTCATGACCGGTGCCCTGCCGGCATGGAAGGCGAGAAAACCGGCATTGGCGCGGTCAGGCGCGATTCGCGATGATCCCTGCTCCAAGGAGCCACCATGAAGATCGTCGAAATCCGCGAGAAGACCGTCCCCATCAGTTCCCCCATCCGCAATGCGTACATCGACTTTAGCAAGATGACGCTGAGCCTCGTCGCCGTGATCACGGACGTGGTGCGCGACGGCAAGCCGGTGGTCGGCTACGGCTTCAATTCCAACGGCCGCTACGGCCAGGGCCAGCTGATGCGCGAGCGCTTCCTGCCCCGCGTGATGGAGGCCGAGCCCGATGCGCTGCTCGACGCCCGCGGCGTGATCGACCCGCACAAGGTGTGGGACACCATGTTCAGGAACGAGAAGCCGGGCGGCCATGGCGAGCGCTCGGTGGCGATCGGCACCATCGACATGGCGGTCTGGGACGCGGTGGCCAAGATCGAGGGCAAGCCGCTGTTCCAGTTGCTGGCCGACCGTTACGGCGACGGCAGCGTCGACCGCAAGGTGTTCGTGTATGCGGCGGGCGGCTATTACTACCCGGGCAAGGACGATCGCCAGCTGAAGGACGAGATGCGCAGCTATCTGGACCGCGGCTACTCGGTCGTCAAGATGAAGATCGGCGGCGCCTCGCTCGACGACGACCTGCGCCGCATCGACTCCGTGCTGTCGATCCTGCAGGACGGCCAGCGCCTGTGCGTCGACGCCAACGGCCGCTTCGACCTCGACACGGCCATCGCCTATGCGAAGGCGCTCTCGCAATACAACCTGTTCTGGTACGAGGAAGCAGGCGACCCGCTCGATTTCGAACTGCAGGCGGCGCTGCGCAACTACTACAAGAATCCGATGGCCACCGGGGAGAACCTGTTTTCGATGCAGGACGCGCGCAACCTGGTGCGCTATGGCGGCATGCGCCCGGACCGCGACTGGCTGCAGTTCGACTGCGCGCTCTCGTACGGCCTGGTGGAATACCTGCGCACGCTGGAGATGCTCGCGCAGCACGGCTGGTCCGCCAGCCGCTGCGTGCCGCACGGCGGCCACCAGATGTCGCTGAACATCGCCGCCGGCCTCGGCCTGGGTGGCAACGAGTCCTATCCCGACCTGTTCCAGCCTTACGGCGGTTTCCCGGACGGCGTGAAGGTGGAGGACAGCTACGTGACGATGCCGGACCTGCCTGGCATCGGCTTCGAGGGCAAGTCCGACTTGATCCGCGAGATGCGCGCGCTGTCGGATTGAGGTCGGGCGACCGCGAAAAGCGGATGCGCAGGAAATATTCCTAGCCACCCCCGGCAACGCCTTAGGGCAGGCGGGGCCGCTGCCGCTCGTCCTCGTCGAATGACCGGTCGCACCGCCGAGCCGGTGCCATGTGTCAGCCGAGGTAGGTGCATGTGACGACGTGTCACCGGAATCGCTGCTGTTCGCGGCCAAACAACGGTCGCGTGCGGCCGGCCTGCTTGCCGCCGACGCCGTCTTCTTCCACAGTCCGCCGCAACAAGACGAACGGGAGAAGGAATGACGACAAGCAGGCACCCAGCGCTTGAATGCGGCGCCGACATCCGTGCTGCGCGACGCGCATTCCTGGGGCTGCTTGGCGCGGGTGGCATGGTGGCCGCGTGCGGAGCCGTCGCCGCCGGCGACGCCCGCAAGCAGGCCGAAAGGCCGTGGCGCATGCTCGTCAACGAAGCGGTGACGGGCGAGTCCAACATCTTCGTACTCACGTCGCGCTACCAGCCGCTGTCCGAATACATCACCGGGCAACTGCGCGCCCACCCCGTCATCAACGTCGAGCCGACGGTGGACATCCAGCGCTTCCTCACCATCGCCCGCTCGCCCGTGAAGCCCGAGCTGGTCTTCGGCAAATCGGTGAACCAGCTGGCGAAGCTGGTGCGCGACGAGCACTACCAGCCGCTCGTGCGGCGCGCCGATGCCTACAAGGCCGCTTTCATCGTGTCGAAGGACTCGGCCATCCTCACGCTGGCCGATGTCGGCCGCACGCGGGCCAAGGTGATCATGCCGGACGAGTTCGCGGCGACGACCGCGGTCGCGCGGGCGGAATTGCGCCGGGTCGGGGCAGACGGCGCGCAGGTGGTGCACACCCGCTACCAGGAAGCAGTGGCGCAGCAGATCACCCATGGATTCGCGCAGGTCGGCGTGGTCAATCCCACGATCGCGCGCAAGTGGGCCGAAGGCGGCGGCCGCGTGCTGGCCGAGACGCAGCCCGTCGTGAACTGGTCGATCCTCGCGGCTCCCACGCTCGCGGACGCCGACGTGGCGCTCCTGCGCACTGCATTGCTGGCCATGAACACGCAGTCCCCCGCATTGCTCGCCACGCTGGGCATCAAGCAATGGGCGGCCGCCGAGAGGCAGGACTACCTGGCCTTGCTGGATTACACGAAGGAGTGAGAAGCATGAACCGCAATCGAACCTTGCCGCGCCTGCTGGCCGGCGCGCTGGCGGCGGCCGCCTGGTGGACCGCGCTGCCGGCCGCCGCGCAGCAGCCGGCGCCGGTGCCGCCCGAGATCCAGTCGATGGCCGCGGCCATCGCAGGTGAACTGGCGGCGCGCTGCCCGCTGGCGGAGGCGAACGACGTCGCGGCATTCGAACACTGCCGCTCCGCGCTGTATGGGGACAGCAAGCTGCGCAGCCACCTGCAGCCGGTGGTGCTGTGGGGCCGCCAGAGCACCAATGCAAACGCCACGCTGCGCCAGACCAACCTGACGCAGTTCGCGCCCGACACGTGGACCCACCTGTACGCGCCGCTGTTCATGTTCAACGGCCGCTACCAGGTGGAGTGGGTGCCGCACGAGCGGCAGTACGTGGTGCGGCTGGAGGCGGCCTTCCGCAACCGGCTGGCGCCGGGCCAGTTCCCGTACCCCTTCTGGCACGAAGAGGCGAAGTGGTCGATGTACCAGAACGCCAACGGCTTCCTGCTGTGGGTGCATCCGCACACCGGGCGCATCCAGGCGGCCCAGTTCACCGACCGCGCCGCCAACCCGCCGCTGCACGCCGTGCGGCCGGTCCAGCACAAGTTCGAAGGGAAGTGGCTGTGGACCGACGGAGGCGGCCGCGTGCAACCCGCGGTGACGCTGTTCGACGGCCTGTACCGGCCCGAGAACCCGTACCTGCCCGCGCTGGACCGGCAGTACCGCGACCTGGCGCTGCAGATGCGCGAGTCGCAGTGCACCAGCTGCCACGTGCCCAACAACCCGGACAAGATGAGCCGCCTGGTGCTGCTGTCGACGCCCGCCCATGCCGCCGGCGAAATCGACCGCCTGATCAAGTCCGTGCGCGAGGACAAGATGCCGATGGACGAGTTCCGCAACAGCTATGCGCTCAAGCCGGAAGACAAGAAGTGGCTGCTCGAGAGCGCGGAGGTGTTCAAGTCCACCGTGCAATCGGCGCGTGCCTGGGAAGCCGAAGCGGCCGGCCGCGACCGCCCGGTCGCGCTGAAGCCCGCTCGCGCCATGCAACGCCCGGAGGTGTCCCAATGAATGCCCTGCCCCCGTCCCCCCGCCTGCATCGGCGCGACGTGCTGCGCGCCCTCGGCGGCGCCGCCCTCTGCGCGGTCCCCGCGGGGTGGGCGCAGTCCCCCACCAGCACCCGCCTGCTGATCAACGAAGCCGTGACGGCGGACCTGAGCATCTCGATGCTGGCGGTGCGCTATCGCAACTGGGCCGACTACCTGTTGCCGTCCCTGAAGACCCGCAGTGTGATGATCGATCCGATCATCGACATCCGCCGCTTCGTGCAGCAGGCGGTGGCTGACGAGAAGCCGATGGTGGTTTTCGGCAAATCGGTCAACCAGCTATCCAAGCTGGTGCGGGACCACGGCTACCAGCCGCTGGTGGCGCGTTCCGATCCGTACCGCTCCGCCTTCATCGTGCCGAAGGACTCCACGATCCGCGACCTGCACCAGCTCGGCGGCCGCAAGTTGCTGATGCCCGACGAGTCCTCCGCCACGGCGGCGGTGGCCAAGGCCGAACTGCGGCACCGCGGCGTGCGCGACCCCTTCATCTCCTACACGCGCTTCCAGGACAGCGTCGCGGCGCAGGTGGCCAGCGGCCTGGCCGAAGCCGGCGTGGTGAACCCCACCATCGCGCGCAAGTGGCGGGAGGCCGGCGGAATGGTGATCGGCGAGACGCAACCGGTGGTGAACTGGTCGGTGCTGGCGTCCCCGAAAGCGCCACCCGAACTGGTGGCGAAGTTGTCCGAGATGCTGCTGGCGATGAACTCGCAGCCGGCGCTGCTGGCCGACATCGGCGTGAAGCAGTGGCAGAAGGCCGATCGCAAGGAGTACCTCGCCCTGCTGGAGTACACCGGCGAATGAAACCCGCGCTGCGCACCACCCTCGGGGCAGCCGCGGTCGTCGCCGCCGCGATCGCCGCCGCTTACGCCACGCCCGCTGCCGCGCAGTTCGCGCGTCCGGATGAAGCCGTCAAGTACCGCCAGGGCGCCTGGCTGGTGATGAATCACCACTTCACGCGCATCGGCAACATGGCCCGCGGGCGGCTGCCCTTCGACCCGCGGACCGCCTTGCAGGACGCGGAAATCGTGGCGGCGCTGGCGCGCACGGCACCCACCGCGTTCGGTCCGGGCACCGACACCCCGGGCGACCACGCCCGCCCGGAGATCTGGAGTGAAACGGCGCGCTTTCGCGAACACGGCGAGCGCCTCGTCGCCGAATCGGGCCGCCTGCTCGCCGCCGCCAAGACGCAGGACCTGGCGCAGATCAAGGCCGCCTTCGGGCCCGCTGCGAATACCTGCAAGGAGTGTCACGATGCCTATCGCAGTCAATAACGCCGGCTACGGCGTCCTCGTTCCCCTCGCCCCGCCGTCGACGGCACAGCCGGAGGCGCGCAGCGCCGCGGGCGGTCTCGTGCGCGTCCGTGTGTGGGATCTGCCGACCCGCACCTTCCACTGGGCCCTGGCCGCGTCGCTGGCGGGCCTGGCCGCCACCGGTTACGCCGGCGGCGCCTGGATGGAGTGGCATGCGCGCCTGGGCAGCGTCACGCTGGCGCTGCTGCTGTTCCGCATTGTCTGGGGCTTCATCGGGGGCAAATGGTCGCGGTTTGCCAGCTTCCTTCCCACGCCGGGCCGCGTGCTCGCCTACCTGCGCGAGCAGGACGATCCGCGCCAGCACGCCGGACACAATCCGCTGGGCGCGCTGTCGGTGCTGGCGATGCTGGCCGTGGTGATGGCGCAGCTGCTGACCGGCATGGCCGGCGACGACGGCGGCGGCTTCACCGGCCCCCTGAACGACCGCGTCTCCCAGGCAGTCGGCGCGATCGCGAACGTGCTGCACAAGCAGATCGGCCAATGGTTGCTGCTGGCGCTGGTGCTGCTGCACGTGGCAGCGATTGCTTTCTACCGCATCGTGCGCCGGCAAAAGCTGGTGCAGGCGATGGTCGACGGCGACCGGCTGCTGCCGGCGCGGGCCTCGGTGCCTGCGTCGCGAGACGACGCCGTGACGCGCGCCAAGGCCTTCGCGGTGCTGTGCGCGTGCGCGGCGCTGGTGGGCTGGCTGGTCGGCTACTGAAGCGGCAAGCCGCTCAGGCGCCGGTCGACCGGAACAGCACCAGCGACAGGGCGATCGCCGCCGGCAGCGCCTGTACGAACAGGATCTTGCGGCTGGCCGTGGCCGCGCCGAACAGGCCGGCCACCAGCACGCACACCAGAAAGAACACCTTCACCGGCTGGTTGTCGGCGACCAGCCCCCACATCAGGCCGGCCGCCAGGAAGCCGTTGTAAAGCCCCTGGTTGGCGGCAAGCACCCTGGAGGCCCTTGCCGCTTCCAGCGTCTGCCCGAACGCGCGCAAACCCGCCGGCTTGTCCCAGAGGAACATCTCCAGCACCAGGAAGTACAGGTGGAGCGCGGCGACCAGCGCCACCAGGATGTCGGAGAGCAGGTTCATGGGGGGATTATCGGCACGCGGCGCCCACAACTGCCGAGCATCCACTGTCGAGCACCCCCTCGGGGCGCCCTTGCCAAGGCCGGGCATGTAGGACCTCGCCGCAATCGTGTAACGCGCCGCCACAGCGGCCCCGCGCCGTCGCACACTCCCGCCCAAGCCAGCAGCACAGGGAGTGCACATGGAAAGGATCTGGGGGCCCGTCAACGGCTTCTACCTCGCCGCCTACGCAGCGCCAGTGGGTGATGGCGACCGCTATGCCAGCTATGCGAAGGTGTGCTGGACGCAGCCGGACAGCTACTGGGACGGCGACTGCGCCTTCAAGGTGTTCGGGGGCGAGAACCATCGTTCGCAAGAGGAGGCGCTGGCGGCGGTGGCACGGGACGCGCGCAACGAGATTTCATGCCTGCCGCGGCACGCCAGGGCGCTCGCCGCGCAGCGCCAGCGCGACCAGGTTCCGATCCCGCGACTGTTCGTCACGTCCTTCTTCCGCCACCGGATGGCATGAGCGCGCTGCTCTTTTTGTAGCAGCAGCCCCACATCCGCCTGCAGCATGCAGCCATTTGCTGGACGCCCGGGGGGCGAAGCTATGAAAATCGTAGCGATGGCCGAGACCATGCCCACCTACTACGACCTGCTGCAGGTCGAGCGCGACGCGACACCCGAGCGCGTGCGCGCCGCCTACCGCAAGCTGGCGCAGAAGTACCACCCCGACAAGATGCCGGACAACGTGAACGCGGTCCGCGCGATGGCGGCGATCAATGCCGCTTATGAAGTGCTGTCCGACGGGCAACGCCGCGCGGAGCACGACTTGTGGATCCGGCGGGCCGGGCGCACTGCGGCGCCGCTCCCATGCGCACCCGAAGTGCCCAAGGACCTGTGGGACGTCCTGCATCCGGCGACCAGCTGGCCCTGGTACCTGCTGTTCGGGACATTCGTGGTGGCGTTCGGCACCGTGGCCACCGCCGTCTACCTGACGGCCATGCCCGCGCGGGCGGCGAGCGTGCCGTCCGCCGATTCCTGCCGCGCAGCCATCACCGCGCCGACGCAACCCTGCCGGCCCCGCTCCTGAGGCGTGGCTGGGTCACGGCGCGCCCAGGCCCGCCGCCTGGCGCGCATGCAACTTGGCCGCGATGTATTCACCGTGGGTGACGTGCAGCAGCCCGGCGACCTTGGAGATGACGTGGTTCTCGTTCGCATCGAGCGCGCCGTCGGCGAACGCCACCGACCACATGAGCTCGACGATCCGGACCTTCTGCGGATGGCTGAACCTACCATTGAGCGTGGAGGTGAAAGCGAAGAAATCGTTGGCCGTGCGCGCGTGGCTCTCGGCCAATTCGACCAGGCGCGCGAGTTCGTCGGGCCCCAGCGTGAACTTGCGCCGCAGCGCGGCCTGCACGGCCTCGCGCTCCCCGGGGCGCACTTGCGGATCCGCCCGCATCACCTCCACCAGCAGCACCGCGGTGGCAAGCTGCAAGGCATGTTCCTCGTCCGCCGGGGAAGCGGCCGCGGGGGAAGCGAAGGCGTTGAACAGGTCCTGGAGCGCGCGCAGCATGGCGGCATTCTGCCCGCTGGCAGGCAACCTTCAGTGGGAGAGGGTTCGCCAGAACAGCCGCGTCGCCTCCAGTCCCGCGGGCGTCCAATGCTGCGCGGGTGACATCGCGCGAACCAGCATCGCGCTGCGGCCCGCATCGTCGGCGTCACGCAGCTGCCGGCGGAAAATCTCCAGGTCCGGATCGAGCGTGTCGATGTCGTCCTCCGGCAGCGGGCGGGCGTTGCGGACCACCGCGCGAAAGGTCGCGCGGCGGCGCGTGGCGCCCTCGGGCGCCGCTTCGGTGTAGGGACGGCCGTCCGCGCTGGCGGCGCCCCGGATCCAGTCGTGCAGCACCTGCAGCTCGTAGCTGCTGAAGACGCCGAACATCTCGGCGCGCTCGCCCTGCAGCAGCGACCAGAAGCGGCTGTTCTCGACCGGCTCGCCGAAGCGGATCCAGCCGGCCTGCCGCAGCGCCTGCACGAAGTCGCCGATCTCCTGCGGCTGGCGCAGCCAGTCGTTGACGCTGCGCCCCGCCACCCGGCAATAGTCGGAATGCGCGCCACCGCCCGCCCTGGACTTCTGCGCCAGGATGCGCAGCGCCTCCTGGCCGATGTGGAAGCTTTCGATGACGTCGCCGGTTCCCAGGCCCGCATCCGCCAGCTTGCAGCCCGCCTGCACGCGGCGCCAGAAGGCGCCCCCATCCTCCAGCTTGGGCAGCATGTCCAGCACGGCCTGGCAGGCCCGGCGCGCGTGGCCGGTGTCGCCGTTGTCGACGGTCACGTGCAAGGTGAAGTAGTAGGGGTCGATGCCGAGTTCGTTGAGCTCGTACGCCGTCACCAGCAGGTGCAGCGGCAGCTGTTCGTAGCCGAGGTTGAAGCCGATCACTTCCGGCAGGAAGTCTTCGGCATTCCAGCCCAGCGCCAGCTGGATCACGCCCTGTTCGTACAGCGCATCGGGCAGGTCATCGAGTGGATCGAGCGCGTGGCGCGCCAGCAGGCTGCGATACAGCACCACGTGGTTCTTGTCGATCGCGCCTTCGCCCAGTTCCTCCACGTACGTGCGCACCAGGTCCGACAGCCTCGGGTTGCGCCAGTGCGCCAGCAGGCCGTAGAGCCAGGCGCCGTCCACCAGCTTGGTCGGGGCGACGCAGCGCAACACGTACAGTGCGTGCGCGCGATTGGTGAAGAAGCGGCGGGGGCCGCCGGCCTTGCGCTCCTTCAGGTAGGCAGCGTAGCTCTCGTGCACGCGTTGTGTGTTGCCCTCCATCCAGGCGAGCAGGTCATCCGGCGAGGCGGGCAGGCCGGAGTCGGCCGCTTCCAGCGCGTTCAGCTTGGCTCGCAGGACTTCCGCTGCAACGTGCCGGAGTCCGGCGTCAGGTTCGCGCGCAGCCAGTTCCTGGTAGAGCGCCTTGTAGCCGGTGAGGTGGTGACCGCCGGGGGCCGCCTGCAGCTGGCGCCATTCTTGTTGTCCGATATGCATGCGACCACTCTGGCGGTTGTGGGGGGAATAGGTATCGGGACGCGGCGCGGTGTGCCGTGGGGAGGCTCCTACGCTCGTGCAGGATAGTCGTCCGTCAACCGCCTGGCGCTACCGTTGGACCACCAGGGCTACCGCGGCTATGCGCTCCGCATCCGCGTACGCTGGCTCTTCCAGCTCCTCGCCGAACACGTCGGGATCCATCTCCCGATAACTCCACGGATGACCCGCGGCTTCGAGCTCCGGACGCAGCGCGTCGAACAGCGGATCGCCGCCCTCCCCCATCACCGCACCGGTGTACAGCACCAGCCGCCCGCCGGGTGCGAGCTGCTCCACGCCCTCGCGCACGATGCGAGCCGACAGCGCCTCGCCCCAGCGGCCGCCGCCGTGGCGGTACAGCCGTTGCTTGTCGTCGTTGAGGTACGGGGGATTGGCGATGATCAGGTCCCACGGACCCTGAATCGCGTGGAACAGGTCGCCCTGCGCCAGCGCGGCCTCGCCGCACCCCGCTGCCGCGGCATTGGCGCCCGCGAACGCCAGCGCGCGATGGTTGATGTCGGTGAGGGCGAGGCGTGCCTTGGCGTCGCGCGCGCAGAGCGCCGCCGTGATGCCGCCGGCGCCCGTGCCGCACCCGACGTCGAGGATGCGCGCGCCCGCGGCCAGCGGCTGCCTGCGCAGTTCCTGCTGCACGAGGTCGACGAACCGATAGGTGTCCGGTCCGAAGAACACCGCGTCTTCCTCCAGCGTCGGAAACGCCGAATGCGCGAACAGCTCATCGCCCAGCGTCGAGAAGCGCACCGCGCTGCGCAGCAGGCCGCCCGGCGCCGGCTGCAACAGGCCGGCCGCACGCAAGGGGTCGGTGGCCGCGGCGGGGAGCAGCGACGCCGGGAATGGCCGGCTCCAGCCGAACACGTCGCGCAAGCTGCGGGCGACGCGGTTTTCGGCGCGGGCGTTCACGCGCGCGTGCGTCGCCGGCGTGACGGTGGTGAAGCGGTAGCCTTCGCCTTGCAGCCAGCCGGCCAGGCGCAGCAGCGCGGGCTGGAGCGCGGGATCGGCTGCGGTGGGTGCGGACATGGCCACTTATTTCCCGCCCAGGCCCATGGCCCGCGTGATCACTTCCTTCATGATCTCGTTGGTGCCGCCGTAGATGCGCTGCACCCGTGCGTCCGCATAGGCCCGCGTGATCGGGTACTCCCACATGAACCCATAGCCGCCATGCAGCTGGACGCATTCGTCCATGACCTTGCATTGCAGGTCGCTCGTCCAGTACTTGGCCATGCTGGCCGTCGCGGTGTCCAGCTGGTCCGCCAGTACCAGCTCCAGGCACTTGTCGACGAAGACGCGCGCGACCTGGACTTCGGTCTGCAGTTCGGCCAGCTTGTAGCGCGTGTTCTGGAACGCCGCCACCGGCTGGCCGAAGACGCGGCGGTCCTTGACGTACTGCACGGTCCAGTCGATCGCCGCCTGCGCCGCGGCGACCGCGGTGATGGCGATCTGGATCCGCTCCCAGGGCAGCTGCTCCATCAGGCAGACGAAGCCGCGGTTTTCCAGCGGCGCGCCGCCCAGCAGGTGCGTGGCCGGCAACTTCACGTCGTTGAAGAACAGCTCGGAGGTGTCCTGGGCCTTCAGGCCCAGCTTCTTCAGCCGCTTGCCGGTCTCGAAGCCCGGCATGCCGCGCTCCACCACCAGCAGGCTGGTGCCCTTGGCGCCGGCCTCCGGGTTCGTCTTGGCAACGACGATCACCAGGTCGGCGTGCCAGCCGTTGGTGATGAAGGTCTTGCTGCCGTTCAGCAGGTAGCTTCCATCGGGTTGTTTCAGCGCGGTGCTGCGGATGCCTTGCAGGTCGCTGCCCGCGGCCGGCTCGCTCATCGCGATGGCGCCCACCATCTCGCCGCTCGCCAGCTTCGGCAGCCAGCGTTGCTTCTGTTCCGGCGTGCCGTAATGGAGGATGTACGGGGCGACGATCTCGCTGTGCAACCCGAAGCCGACACCGGTGAAGCCGCCGCGGGCGAGCTCCTCCATCTGGATCACCGAATAGAGCTTGTCCACGCCCGAGCCGCCGTACGCCTCGGGCATCGTCGGGCACAGGTAGCCGTTGGCGCCGGCCTTGCGCCACAGCTCGCGGTCCACGTAGCCGGCCTCTTCCCAGGCCTCGTGATGAGGAGCGACTTCCTTGTCGACGAAACGGCGGAAGGCGTCGCGGAAGGCATCGTGTTCCGCGGAAAAAAGGGTTCGTTCGATCATCTGGATTCCAAAATGAAAACCGCCGCCCGGAGGCGGCGGACTCGCGCACTTTAATGCCTTACTTCTTGGTCGACACGGGTGCGGGTGGCAAAGGCTGGCCGCCGGGGCCGGCCTTGAAGGTCAGCGGGCTTTCGGCCAATTGCTGGCCTACGCCGGGCCTGGACCAGTCGCAAACGCCGGTGGAAAACAAGGCGTTCAACCGGCTCCACTGCGTCGCGCTGAAGACCACGTCGCCATAGTCAGCTGCCGCAAGCGGCTTCAGCTGGCACTTCAGGACATCTTCTGCGCGGGGCCCGCCGGCGACCTGGCGTGGCGACAGCGACGGCTTCAGGAACGGGTCTGCGTCGCACGCTGCCTGGTCGTAGACCTTGCTGGCTTGCGTGGTGTCGTTCGAAAGGAGGCAGAAATCCTTCGTGCCGTCCGGACGCGTGGCGCGCACCTTCTGTTCGACGGAGAGCGTCGACGTGTCGGCCACGAGCGCGTTCAGCCATTGGTCCATCTGGTTGAACGCGTCCAGGGCCACTGCTGCCGTTGGCGACAGGCCGGTACGGGCGAAGCGCCAAAGGGCCTGGTTGCCGTAGTCACCGTAATCGCGCTGGATGCGGTCGCGCACGGCGAAGCTGAACCACTGGTGGTGAATGGGAATCGAGCTCGGGCCAGTCGTCGGGAAGGTGATGTTGGAGTCGTCCCAGCCCCGCATGTCGATGATGGCGGTCTTGGCCAGCTGCTTGCCGGACGCCACGATGCCGGCGCGGTAAGCGGTCTCGAGCGCGACCGTATCACCGGTGCTGCGGGCAGCCCGCGCAGTCGAGTCGCGGTCGATGCCTCCCACCAGTTCGTTGAGGGTCACGAACTCCTCGGCAGTGATCACGTGGTCCTTCAGCGCCTTCAGGCCGTACTGCACGCCTTCGTTGTCACGCGTATCGTTCGCGGCGGGACCGCTGCCGGCCTTGCCCCAGATGGACTCGGCCCAGGACCACGCGTTGCAACGCGGCAGGTGCGCCGTGTTGACCGGATCGGCCGGGTTGTACACCGCACTGTTGGGCAGTTCGCAGTTGTTGGTGGGCGCGCCGCTGTTGAACGGAATGCCGTTGGCGCCGACGAGGCGGGGCGTGAAGATGCCCGCCCTGCCGTTGTTGCCGAATGCATTGAACCAGCCATGGCAGGCGGAGGGATCGACGTGGCCGTTGATGGCTGCCTTCTTCGCGTTGACTTGCGCTGGCGTCAGGCCCGTCCACAGGGCCGACATGGGCGGCTTCACGTAGGCGTCGATCAACAGCACGCAATCGCCGACCTCCATCGAGGTGGTCTCCGAGTCGGGATACGTGCAGGTCGTGATCACGCCATCCAGCAAACCGGGGCTGATGGAGGCGTTCATGTTCGAGTTGATCGAACCGCCGGAGCAGCCGTTGCCGAGTGTGTACTTGATCTCGCCGTAGGTGTCGGCGATGTGCTCCTTCATCATCATCGTCGTCTCGCTCATCAGCACCCGGTTGGAGTTGCGGGAGGAGTCCGTCATGCTGTTGGAGACGATCAGGAAGCCCCGCTTGAGCTGTTCTTCCTGCGAGGCCCAGTTGGTCGCGGGGCGCGCCTGGCGACGCGGCTGGCCGGTGCTGGCGCCGAAGGTGTAATACACCTTGCCGTTCCACTGCGCCTGGGGAGCCACCGGGTCCCACGGCTGCGCCGGGTTGTACAGGACCGCGAGGTCATAGATGCCGCGGTTCATGGTGCCGCGCTCCAGCCTGACGATGAACGGAACGGTCTGGCCGTTGTCGGTGGTCGTGGTCGCGATGCTCGCCGCCGGTGTTGCCGGCGTGTACGGCTGCCAGCAGGAGTTTGCCGGCGGCGTGGCCGTGGGCAGCGACGTGGAGCACGTGCCGGCCGCGGCGGTCGTCCGGTAATACAGCTTCGTCTCGGTCGGGATGTTGCAATGCGGGTCCGGGTCGCCGCTCAACCCGCTGGCGAGCGTCGTCGGCGTATTCCCGACGCCGGGAACAGGAACCGGGGTGGCGCAATAGAACGGCGTGATATGCGCCCCCGACAGCACCGGCCCCTGCCTGGGCGCATTGGTCACCACCAGCCGCGCGCCCGGCCCGCCGCGCACGGTGGCCTCGATGACGTTGTCGCCATTGACCAGGCCCGTGACCAGGCCCTGCACGGTCCGCTTGCCCGTTTCGGCGAACGCGCTCGTGACGTCCGTGCCGTTGCGGGTGATCTTCAGGACGCCGGAGTTGATGGTTCCGGGCGGCGCCGTCACCTCGATCATCGCGTCGCCGCCGCTGACCAGGTCCGCGCGGTTGTTGACGGTGCGGATCCTGAACGGCGTGTTGTCGTTCCTGTCGTTCCTGGGCGCCATGGAGGCCGTCGGGCCCGGCGGCGCCGCGGTGTCGCCACCGCCTCCGCCGCAAGATACGAGAACCAGGGTGGCGAGCGCGACGGCGCCAAGCCGCCATGCACCGATGCGCGGCGCAGCGTGGATTGCAAGCAAGGTTTGTCTCCTGAGGGGGGGACCCGCTCGGGACGGCGGGCTGCGTCCATTTGGAACGCTTTTCGCAAGCGGCGCGCATGCGAAAAACCCGCAAGTCGTCACCTGCGCGACACGCAGCGTGCGAATTTCACCTATTGCGCGAACGGGCTTCCGGACTCACGTCCGCGCATTGGCCATGCACTGTCGCACCACGCGCACATAGTTGCCGAAGAAAACCTGCTCCAGCGTCGCAGCCGGCAATCCACGCCGCACCAGGTCGTTCGCCACGTCGCGCAGGTCGTCGTAGTCGTTCATCATCCGGTTCGGCCACACCCCCTCCATGTCGGTGCCGAAGGCGACGTGTTCGGGCTCCAGCAGCTCGCACATGCGCAGGATCTCGTCCGCGTAAGTGCTCTTGCTGTTGACGGGGTAGCCGGCGGAGGAGCGCAAACACCACAGGCCGACCACGCCGCCGCGCGCCGCGATCTTGCGCGCGTGCGCGGGAGACAGCGAGCGCGCGATGTAGCCCGGGTCGGCAAACGTACCGCCGGCTGGCGACACCCACGAATGGGACCAGACAGGCGCTGCGTCGCTGGCATCCAGCGCCGCATCCACCAGCGCCGGCGTGCCGTGGGCGAGGTCGACGACGATGCCCAGCCGCCGACATTCCGCCACCACCTGGGCGCCCAGCGGCGTGAGCCCGCCGTGAGACGGCGCCGCCGTCTGGTGGTCGCCGAGCGGGCTGCGGATGTAGTGCACCAGTTGCAGGTGGCGCACGCCGCGCGCGTGCGCCGCGGCCAGCCGCTGCACGTCGCCTTCCAGGAAATTCGCGGACTCGCACGCCAGCAGCACGCGGGCCTCGCCCATTCGTGCGGCATCCAGGTCCGCCACGCCCAGCGCCTTGGCAAGTTTCCATTCCGCCAACCGGGCTTCGTAGCCATTCACCAGGCCGTTCCAGTACTCCCAGATCGCGCCGGGCTTCGGCTCCGAGACCTGCCGCAACGGCCCGCTGCCAGTGCTGATCCACGGGCGATCGTCGACCACCGACCAGGCCAGCAGCGCGATGCCGTTGTCCTTCATGTGCCGCGCGAGGTCCAGGCCGAACAGGCGCGGCAGGAACATCCCGTAATGGGAGTGCATGTCGGCCAGCAAGTGGCGGCCGGCGGCGGGGGTGCCCTGGGCGACGGCGGTCCCACCCAGCGCCGCGGCAGCCAGCATGCCGAACTGCCGGCGCCGCATCGGAAAGTCACGCATGGCAAAGTCCTCCTCGACTGTCGCCATTCTTGCAGAGCATGGCGGGAGGCGCTGCATATACTGCGACGAAAGCTGGAGACCCCCATGACCGAAGCCTATGTTTACGACGCCATCCGCACGCCGCGCGGCAAGGGCAAGAAGGACGGCAGCCTGCACGAGGTGAAGCCCGTCAACCTGCTGGCCGGCGTGCTCGCCGAGCTGCAGCGCCGCAACGACTTCGACACCGGGCAGGTGGACGACGTCGTGATGGGCGTCGTGTCGCCGATCGGGGAACAGGGATCGGTCATCGCCAAGGTCGCCGCGCTCAAGGCGGGCTGGGACTGGCGCTGCTCCGGCGTGCAGCTGAACCGCTTCTGCGCCTCGGGGCTGGAAGCAGTGAACATGGCAGCGCAGAAGGTTCGCTCGGGCTGGGAAGACCTGGTGGTCGCCGGCGGCGTCGAAAGCATGAGCCGCGTGCCGATCGGTTCCGATGGCGGCGCCTGGGCGCAGGACCCGGAAACCAATTCGGCGACTGCCTTCGTGCCGCAGGGCATCGGCGCCGACCTGATCGCCACGCTGGAAGGCTTTCGCCGCGAGGACGTGGATGCCTTCGCGCTCGAATCCCAGAAGCGCGCCGCGCGTGCCCGCGAAGGCGGCTTCTTCGCCGGCAGCGTGGTGCCGGTCAAGGACTTCCTCGACCAGACGATCCTGGACAATGACGAGTTCATCAAGCCGCACACCACCATGGAAGGCCTCGGCTCCCTGAAGCCTGCCTTCGAGCAGCTCGGCGCGATGGGCTTCGACCAGGTGGCGATCAGCCGCTACCCCCAGGTGGAGCGGATCGTGCACGTGCACCACGCCGGCAATTCCTCCGGCATCGTGGACGGCGCCGCCGCGGTCCTGATCGGCAGCGAGGCCGCGGGCAAGACGCACGGCTTCAAGCCGCGCGCACGCATCGTGGCCGCCGCGCTGTCCGGCGCGGACCCGACCATCATGCTCACCGGGCCGATGCCGGCGGCGCGCAAGGCGCTGGCCAAGGCGGGCCTGACCATCGACCAGATCGACCTGTTCGAGGTCAACGAAGCCTTCGCGGCCGTGCCCATGCGGTTCATGAAGGAGTTGGGGGTGCCGCACGAGAAGGTCAACGTCAATGGCGGCGCCATCGCCATGGGCCACCCGCTGGGGGCCACCGGCGCCATGATCCTCAACACCCTGGTCGACGAACTGCACCGCCGCAAGCTGCGTTACGGCATGGCCACGCTGTGCGTGGGCGGCGGCATGGGCATCGCCACCATCGTGGAGCGCATCTGATGGCCGCGATGAAGACCATCCGCTACGAACTCGCCGACGGGATCGCCACCCTCACCTTCGACGAGCCCGGCTCGCCGGTGAACACGATGTGCGAGCAGTGGCAGCACGACCTCGGCGCCGCCGTGCGGCAGGTGCTGGCGGACAAGGACGCGATCCGCGGCGTCGTGCTGGCATCGGCCAAGACGACGTTCTTCGCCGGCGCGGACCTCAAGGGAACGATGCGCCTGCAGGCGAGCGACGGGCCGCGCGTGTTCCGCGAGATCGAGGAGATGAAGCGCAACTTCCGCACCCTCGAGACGCTGGGCAAGCCGGTGGTCGCGTGCCTGAACGGAGCGGCACTCGGCGGCGGCTGGGAGGTCGCGCTGGCCGCGCACCATCGCGTCGCGGTCGACAACCCGAAGATCCAGTTCGGCCTGCCCGAGATCACGCTGGGCCTGATCCCCGGCGCCTCCGGCATCACCAAGATGACGCGCCTGCTGGGCCTGATGGGGGCGCAACCGCACATCCTGGAAAGCAGGCTGTTCTCGCCGCGCGAGGCGATGGAGCTGGGGCTGGTGCACGAACTGGTCGACACCGCGGAAGGCCTGCGCCCCGCCGCGCTCGCCTGGATCGCTGCCCATCCGCAGGCGCAGCAGCCGTGGGACGCCAAGGACTACCGCATGCCCGGCGGCACGCCGAGCAACCCCAAGATCGCCGGCATGCTGGCGGTGGCGCCCGCCGCGCTGAAGCAGAAGACCCGCGGGCTCTACCCCGCACCGGAATACGCGCTGGCCTGCATGGTGGAAGGCGCGCAGGTGGACTTCGACACCGCCCTGCGCATCGAAAGCCGCTACCTGGCGCGCTTGATCACGATGCCGGTGGCGAAGAACATGATCAACACGTTCTTCTTCAACATGAACGCGATCAAGTCCGGCCAGTCGCGCCCGCGCTGGGAAGGCCGCTTCAAGCCGCAGAAGGTGGGCATCCTGGGCGCCGGCATGATGGGCGCGGGCATCGCGTATGCGCAGGCCGGCCGCGGCATCGCGACGGTGCTCAAGGACGTCTCGCAGGACAAGGCCGAAGCGGGCAAGGCCTACAGCCTGAAGCTGACACAGGCGCGCGTGGAGAAGGGCCGCATGAGCCCGCACGACCAGGCCGCCCTGCTCGCGCGCATCACCGCGACCGAATCGACGAAGGACCTTCAGGGTTGCGACCTCGTCATCGAGGCGGTGTACGAGAACCGCGAGCTGAAGGCGAAAGTCACCAAGGAGGCGGAGCCGATGCTGGCGCCGGTCGGCTTCTTCGCCAGCAACACCTCCACGCTGCCGATCGGCGGACTGGCCAAGGCCAGTGCGCGCCCGGAGAAATTCGTCGGCATCCACTTCTTCAGTCCCGTCGACAAGATGAAGCTGGTGGAGATCATCCGCGGGCCGTCGACGGACGACGAGACGGTCGCCCGCGCCTTCGACTACGTGCAGGCGCTCGGCAAGATCCCCATCGTGGTGAACGACGCGCGCGGCTTCTTCACCAGCCGGGTGTTCGGCACCTTCGTGATGGAGGGCGCGGCCATGGTGGGCGAAGGCATCCCCGCCGCGGTGGTCGAACAGGCCGGCTTGCAGTGCGGCATGCCGGTGGGACCGCTCGCCGTGCTGGACGAGACGGCGCTGTCGCTGTCGGTGCACGTGCTGGACCAGACGCGCGCCGACTACCGCGCCGAGGGGCGCACCTACATCGCCGCGCCCGGCGAACTGCTGGTGGAACGCCTGGTCAAGGAGTTCGACCGCAACGGCCGTGCGGCCGGCGCGGGCTTCTACGAATACCCCGAAGAAAAAGGCGCGAAGAAGTTCCTGTGGCCCGGGCTCGCCGAGCTGTTCGGCAAGCCGGGCGTGACCTGGAACATGCAGGACCTGAAGGACCGCCTGCTGTTCCGCCAGTCGGTGGAGACGGCGCGCTGCCTCGCGGAGAACGTGCTGACCAGCGTGCACGACGCCAACATCGGTTCGATCTTCGGCATCGGCTTCCCGGGGTGGACCGGGGGCGCGATGCAGTTCATCTACGGCATCGGGGTCGATGCGTTCCTCCAGCGTGCGAAGGAGCTGGCATCCCATTACGGGCCGGGCTTCGCGGTATCGCCCGAAGTGGAAGCGGCGATTCGCAAGCACCAGCCGAAGTGGTGAGCCTCAGCGGGTGGCTTGCTCGATGTAGCGGGCCAGCAATTGCACCTGCGCTTCCGTCAGTTGCGGGAAGGCCGGCATCTGCCCGATGCCGTTGCGCAGGGCCTTCACCACGCGCGCGGCGTCCGGCTTGAGTTCATCGAGCGATGGGCCGACCGCGCCCGCGGCATCCGCGTCCTTGAGCGTGTGGCACACGGCGCACGACGGCACGACCTCCTTGAACAGTCGCCGCGCCTGGTCGTCGCCGAAGGCCGGGCCGGCAAGGCCCAGTGCCACCAGGCAGGCGGCCCCGGTAGTGCGAACCCGCATCACGCCACGGTGATCGGAAAGGCGTGCGAGCGCCAGCCGCTGTTCAGGTAGCCGCCGGCGTTCGACGGCGTGGTTTCGACCTGCCAGTTGAACCGCGAGTCCTGGGCGCGTGACGCCAGCATGTACTGGCCGGGCTGCAGCTGGATCGGCAGCACGAATTGCCGCCAGGCAAAGCGTCCGAGGTCCGGCCCGACGAAGCGCGCCTCGTGCCAGGTCTGGCCGCCGTCGAGGGACACGTCCACGCGGCGCACCGGGCGCGTCGCACCCATCGCGACGCCGTGCACCTGCACCAGGCCGGCCTTGACCGGGCCGCCGTCGGAGGTGGGTCCGTTGATCCAGGACTTCACGTCCATTTCCCAGACGGCCGGCTGCGAGGGGTCGCCCTTCACGCCGGGGGGCGACATGCGATAGCCGGTCTTCTGGATGGCCGCATCCGACTCGGTGGCCCCGAAGGCCAGCCGCTTGACGTACTTGATGTTGTTGACGCCGCTGTAGCCGGGAACCACCAGCCGCAGCGGTCCGCCATGCGCATGCGGCAGCGGCTGCCCGTTCATTTCCCAGGCCAGCATGGCGTCATCCATCGCCTTCACCGGCACCGAACGCTCCACCATCACGCTCTTGGGGTCGATCCCCGCCGGCAGCGTTTCGCCGCCGGTGCCCGTCATGAAGCGCGCGCCGTCGGCCAGCCCGCCCAGGGCAGCGACGACGCTGCGCACCGGGACACCGCTCCAGATCACGCAGCCCGCCGCGCCAACCGTCCACTTGGTGCCGCTCGGGCTGTCGGCGAAATAACCGCGTCCATTGCCGGAACACTGCAGCACGGTGGCGACGGTTTCCAGGCCCATGCCCTTGAGGTCGGCGACGCTCAGCGTGCGCGGCTGCCGCACGCCCTCGACGGACACTTCCCAGGCATCGCGGTTCGCGACGATGGAGACGTCCGGGGCCGGCAGGTTGTTGCGGATGTAGAGCCGATCGGACGGCGTGATGATGCTGGTGCCGAACGCGGACTTCTTCGTCTCGATGGTCGTGGCCGTGTGCACGATCATCTGGTTGGGATCCTTCCAATTCACGTACGGCGGCAACGGTCGCGGCTGCGCGGCGGTGGGCGTGCCGGCGGGGGCGGTCTGTGCGTGGCCAACGCGGGCCAGGGTGGCGCCGGCGATGGCGGACGCGGTGCCGGCCAACAGGCCCCGGCGGGACCAGCGGGGGGTATTGCTCATTTGGCTCGTCTCCTCTCCTGTTTCGTACCCCGCGAAGCATAGGGCGGTTGCGATGGCCGTCCTTAGGGAAAAACACCATTCCTTGACTCAGGCAACTAATTGCACCGACACTTCCTGCATGCCTCACGGTGCCCGTTCGATCCCGCCGGCCGACGTCAAGGCGGTTCGCGCGTTCAACCGTTTCTACACGCAACGCATCGGGGTCCTCAAGCGCTACCTGGACACGGACTTCACGCTGACGGAAGTACGGGTGCTGTACGAACTGGCGCACCGGCCGCCGCTGGCTGCGCGCGACCTGGTGCGGGAGCTGGAGCTCGACGCGGGCTACCTGAGCCGGATCCTGCGCCGCTTCGACGACAAGGGCTGGGTGCAGCGCGAGCCGGCGCCCCACGACGGCCGCCAGAGCCTGTTGCGGCTGACCGAGACGGGCCACGCGATCTTCGCGCCGCTGCAGCAGAAATCGCGGGATGAAGCCGCGGCGCTCCTCGCAACCATCGCACCTGACCAGCGTCCGCACCTGATCGACGCGCTGCAGACCGTGCACCGGCTGCTCGAGCCGAAGGCCGCCACCGCGCCCCAGGTGGTGCTGCGCGACCCGCGCCCGGGGGACCTGGGCTGGGTCGTGCAGGTGCACGGCGAGCTCTATGCGCGCGAGTACGGCTTCGACGCCACGTTCGAGGCGCTGGTGGCCGACATCGCCGCGAAGTTCCTGCGCAACTTCGACCCTGGCTGCGAGAAAGGCTGGATCGCGGTGGTGGACGGCAGGCGCATGGGGTGCGTATTTCTCGTGCGCAAGTCAGCGACGGTGGCGCAGTTGCGGCTGCTGATCGTGCGGCCGCAAGCGCGCGGCCTCGGCCTCGGCGCCACCCTCACCGACGCCTGCATCGCATTCGCGCGCGCCAGGGGCTACCGCAAGATCATGCTGTGGACGCAGAGCAACCTGGTGGCCGCCCGCGCGATCTACCAGGCACGGGGCTTCGTGCTGAAGCAAAGCGATCCGAACAGCGCGTTCGGCCAGGAGCTGGTGAGCGAGGTCTGGGAGCGCAAGCTCTGAACGCCGCCCTGCTCGCAGCCGCCGGCGCCGGCGTGCAGGTCGGCGCGGCCATCGTGGCCTCGCGCTTCGTCGTCGACACCGTGCCGCCGCTGACGCTGGCGATGCTGCGCTATGCCATCGGCTTCGCCTGCCTGCTGCCGTTCGCGCTGCTTGTCCTGCGGGGGCCGCGACCGGCGCCGCCCGTGCGCGACCTGTTGGCGATGGCGGCGCTCGGCACGGGGCAGTTCGGCATCCTCATCGCGCTGCTCAATTTCGGGCTGCAGCATGTCGCAGCCGCGCCCGCCGCCCTGATCTTCAGCCTGTTCCCGCTGCTGACGCTGCTGCTCGGCGCAGCGCTGGGCCGCGAGCAGGTGCAGCCACGGCTGCTGGCCGGCGTGCTGGTCTCGATCGCCGGCGTGGCGCTGGCGCTGGGTCCCAAGCTGCAGGCCGCCTCCGGCGGTCATTGGTGGGGCGAGGCCGCGGTGTTCGCTTCGGCATGCGTGGGCGCCCTGTGCAGCGTGCTGTACCGGCCTTACCTGCAGCGCTATCCGACGGTGCCGGTGTCGGCCTTCGCGATGCTCGCGTCGGTGCTGTTCCTCGCGTTGGCCGCGCTGGCCGAAGGCTGGCCGGCGCGCGTGACCGCCGTGCCCGGCGTGGCCTGGGCCGCGGTCGCCTTCATCGGGGTGTCCAGCGGCGTGGGCTACTTCTGGTGGTTGTATGCGCTCAAGCACGAGTCGCCGACACGGGTCACGGCCTTCCTGGCCCTCAACCCGGTGACCGCCGCCGTGCTGGGTTGGCTGCTGCTGCGCGAGCCCTTGCCGCCCCGATTGCTGGGTGCGGTGGCGCTGATCGCCGCCGGCCTGGTGCTGGCGACCCGCGCGCCGTCCGGTGAACGACAGGCACGGGCGGGATAATCGGCGCATGTCTTCCCCGATCGACGCCGGCGCCACGCCGCCGCCCGCCGCCGGCCGGCCCCGCTCGCTGACCGATCTGTTCGTCTCCTTCACGCTGCTCGCCCTGCAGGGCTTCGGCGGCGTGCTGGCCGTCGTCCAGCGCGAACTGGTGGAGAAGAAGCGCTGGCTGACGCGCGAGGAATTCATCGAGGAATGGTCTGTGGCCCAGATCATGCCGGGCCCCAACGTGATCAACCTGTCCATCACCCTGGGGGCGCGCTACTTCGGCCTGCGCGGGGCGCTGGTGGCCCTGGCGGGAATGCTCACCCTGCCCCTGCTCGTGGTGCTGGGACTGGCGCTGGTCTATGCCGGGTTCGCCGACAACCCGCACGTGGGCGGCGCGTTGCGCGGGATGGGCGCGGTGGCCGCAGGGCTGATCATGGGCACGGGCCTCAAGCTGATGTCCGCCCTGCAGAAGAACGTGCTCGGCATTCCGCTGTCGGCGCTGCTGGGCGTGCTGACCTTCGCCGGCATTGCGCTGCTCAAGCTGCCGCTGGCGTGGGTGCTCCTCCCGCTGGGCGCGATCGGCTCCTTCCAGGCCTGGCGGATGCTCCGATGAACCCGATCGTCATGCAGGCCGGCGACTGGGTGGCGCTGCTGGTCCACTACCTGTCCCTGTCGCTGCTTTGCGTCGGCGGGGCCATCAGCACTGCGCCGGACATGCACCGGTTCCTGGTCCAGGAGAAGGCATGGCTGACGGATCCGCAGTTCAGCGCCTCGATCGCCATCGCCCAGGCCGCGCCGGGGCCCAACGTGCTCTTCACCGCCCTGATGGGATGGAACGTCGGCCTCAATGCCGGCGGCCTGGGCGCCGCGGCGCTGGGCATGGCGCTCGCGTTGGGCGGGATCATGCTTCCCAGCTCCGTGCTGGTGTACCTCACGGCGCACTGGAGCCATCGCAACCGCGACCTGCGGGCCGTGCGGGCGTTCAAGCAAGGCATGGCGCCCCTGGTGGTCGCCTTGCTGGTGGCAACGGGCTGGATCCTGGCGACCGGCAACGGGTACGCACTGGCCAACTGGCCGGGCTGGGCCATCACCATCGTCACGGCCTTGCTCGTCTGGCGCACCCGCCTGCACCTGCTCTGGCTGCTGGGGGCCGGAGCGGTGCTGGGCTGGATGGGCTGGGTGTAGCGTCCCCGGCTACAGCGGCCGGACCTCGACCTTGCGCCACTTGATGGTGCCGCGGCCCCATTGCAGCGCGATCGGCCCGCTGGCGAACTTGCTGTCGCGGATGTCCACGGTCTTCACGCCGTTGAAGACCACCACCAGGTGGTCCCCCCGCGCGGTGAGCTCGAAGGTGTTCCACCTGCCGCCCGCGCGGGCGAAGGGCTGCGCCACGGGCGCGAACCTCACGATGGCGCCGGTGGCATACGTCGGGTCGGGCCGCTGGTCGAAGATGTTGGCCTCGTAGCAGCTCTCGTCCGTGATCTGCACGGGGTTCTGGCAGCGCAGGAAGATGCCGCTGTTGGCGTCGTCGCTGGCCCAGAATTCGGCGCGCAGCATGAAGTCGCGGTACGAATTGCGTGTCACGAGGTAGCCGGGGTTGCTGCCACCGGACATCGCCTGGATGGCGCCGTCGGAGGCCGTCCAGTTGGTGTCGCCGACGCGGTTGAAGTTTTCCATGCCGCGCGTGCCGTCGACCAGCGACGTCCACCCCGTCATCGAGCCTGTCGCCGCGCAACCGCCAAGGGCCGCGGCAAGCGTCGTGGCCGCCAGGGACGCGAAGGTGCGTTTGCTCATCGTTGTCTCCTTTCGGTGGACCCATGCGCCTCGGCCTGGGGGCAACATCTTGCGGGGCTTTGGGGGGCAGCGCAAGCGGGGCTCAACGCGGGTTCTCGAAGAAGACGTAGCTGCCGAAGCCGCCGATTTCGAAGTAGACCTTCTTCTCGGTGGGGTCGGCCACGAAATTCAGGTTCTCGTCCAGCACGCCGTAGCCGTAGCGATAGGCGCGCGATTCGTTGTCGCTGGTGCCGAGGGCGGTGCTCAACTTGTCGACGCGAATGAACCGTCGCACCACCTTGTCACCCGCATACACCTCCAGCACGCCGTTGGTCCCGGTCCAGTTCTGCACGCCGCGGCCGAACTGGTTCTGCTGCTCCTGGGTGCAGCCCACCGCCAGCGCGGCGGCGCCAAGTGCCCACCATGTCCTGTTCATTTCATTCCTCCAGCAAATCAGGCAACAACAGGGCCGACGTCCCGCGCAGTACAGCGTCCGCTGCATCGTCGAGGGCGCTCGGTTCCGGATTGATCACGACGACCCGCCCCCGGGTGGCGCGGGCCAGGCCGGCGGCGGGGTAGACAACGCCGGACGTGCCCACGACCAGCATCAGGTCGCAGGCCCCGGCGGCGGCTTCCGCGGCTGCGAGCTCCGCCTCCGGCAGCATCTCGCCGAACCAGACCACGGCAGGCCGCCGCTGGTTGCCGCAGGCCGGGCAGCACGGCGGCCGGCCCTCCTGCAGGCGGGCCGGGTCGCAACAGCGCCGCGGCGGCTCCAGCCACTTGTCCTGGGCCAGGTTGCCGTGCAGCGCCAGCACGCCGGGCGAGCCGGCGCGCTGGTGCAAGCCGTCGACATTCTGGGTCACCACCAGGAGCCGTCCGGGATGGCGCTGCTGGAAGGCCGCCACCGCGAGATGGCCCGCATTCGGCTGCACCCGGGCCACGCCTTCCCGGCGCGACTGGTACCAGTCCCACACCAGGCGCGGGTCGGCGCGGAACCCTTGTTCGGTGGCCAGGTCCTCGGGCCGGAAGTCGGCCCAGAGACCGGCCTGCGCATCGCGGAAGGTGGGCACGCCGGACTCGGCGCTCATGCCCGCGCCGCTGAGCAGCACTATGGTGCGCGCGGCGCGCAGCCACTGGCGCACCTCGGCGGTGTTCACGTGCGCTGCCGGACGGCCTCGTACAGGCAGATGCCGCTGGCGACGGACACGTTCAGGCTCTCCACGGCGCCCAGCATCGGGATCGACACCAGCGCGTCGCAGGTCTTGCGCGTGAGCTGCCGCAGGCCCGTGCCCTCGGCGCCGAGCACCAGCGCAGTGGCCACCTTCAGGTCGGACTGGTACACGGTGTGGGTGGCGTCGTCGGACAGCCCCAGGCACCAGATGCTGCGCTCCTTCAATTCGCCCAGCGTGCGCGCGAGGTTGGTCACCATGAAGTACGGCACCGTCTCGGCGGCGCCGCTGGCAACCTTGGCGACCGTGGCATTCACGCCGACCGCATGGTCCTTCGGCGCGATGACCGCGTGGGCGCCGGCGCCGTCGGCCACGCGCAGGCAGGCGCCCAGGTTGTGCGGATCGGTCACGCCGTCCAGCACCAGCAGCAGCGGCGGCCCGGAAACGGTGTCGAGCAGGTCGTCGAGCGAGGTGCTCATGGCGACCGCCTCCGCGCGCGCCACGACGCCCTGGTGGCCGGCGCTGCCGGCCAGGCGCGACAGCCGCAGCCCGTCGGATTCGATGGTCTTGATGCCCGCCTCCTGCGCCTTCTGCAGGAACTGGCGCATCCGCGCGTCGCGCCGCGAGGCATCGACGTACAGCTCGATGATGGAATGGGGAGCGGTGCGCAGGCGCACGCCGACGGCGTGGAAGCCGAACAGGACCTTGGGGGCGGACATGCGGCGATTATCCGGCGACGGCCTGGCTGTCCTGGCTGGCGATGCGCCCCGCCTCGATGGTGATGCGGCGCTCGCAGCGCGCCGCAATGGCCTGGTCGTGCGTGACCAGCACGAGGGTGGTGCCCTGTTCGCGGTTCAGGTCGAACATCAGCTGCATGACTTTTTCGCCGGTGGCGAAGTCGAGGCTGCCGGTCGGTTCGTCCGCCAGCAGCACCGCCGGCTGCACGACGAACGCCCGGGCCAGCGCCACCCGCTGCTGCTCACCGCCCGAAAGGACTTTCGGATAGTGGCCCAGCCGTTCGCCCAGGCCGACCCGACCGAGCATGTCGCTGGCTGCCTTGCGAGCGTCGCGCCGCCCGGCCAGTTCCAGCGGCAGCATCACGTTCTCCAGGGCAGAGAGATTGCCCATGAGCTGGAAGCTCTGGAACACGAAGCCGACCTGCCGCGCCCGCAGTTCCGCGCGGGCGTCTTCATCCAGGGCGAACAGGTCGTGGCCGGCCAGCCTGACCGTGCCCCGGGTGGGCGTGTCCAGGCCCGCGATGATCGACAGCAGCGTGCTCTTGCCCGAGCCGGAGGCGCCGACGATGGCCGCGGTTTCCCTGGCCGACAGGGAGAAATCGATATCCCGCAGAATGTCGAGGGTGCCGGTGGAATCGGTCACCGATTTGTGGACGTGATCGACGGAAATGATGGATTCAGACATGCGGGTTTCGAAGTGGACGCGGCGTGATTTCGTCGCCGCCGGCCTGGTGGCCTGTCATGGCGGCTGGGCGGCGGCGGCTGGCACCCCGGTGGTCCTGGTGGTGGGCGACTCGCTGAGTGCGGAGTATGGCCTGAAGCGCGGGACCGGGTGGGTGGCCCTGCTGGAGCAGCGGCTCGCCAGCGACAAGATCGCGGCCAGGGTGGTCAACGCCAGCATCAGCGGGGACACCACGTCCGGCGGGCGGTCGCGCCTGCCTGCGCTGCTGCAGCAGCACAAGCCGACCCATGTGGTCCTGGAACTGGGTGCCAACGACGCCCTGCGCGGACTGCCGCTCGCCGGCACCGAGGACAACCTGGCCGCGATGACGCAAGCGGCGCAGACAGCCGGCGCGCGCGTGCTGCTGGTGGGCATGCAGGTGCCGCCGAATTACGGCACCGATTACACCAACCGATTCTCGGGGCTGTTCGCGAAGGTCGCGAAGGAGCGCAAGGCGGCGCTGGTGCCCTTCCTGCTGGCCGGTGTCGCGGATGTCGCGGACCCGACCAGCATGTTCCAGGCCGATCGCATCCATCCGAAGGCCGAGGCGCAGCCGCGCATGCTGGACAACGTCTGGCCGGAACTCAAGAAGCTGTTGCGATGAGCGTGCGCCCCATCAGTGCGGCGGACGCCATCGGCCGCCTGCAGGACTTCGACGCCGTGATCGATGCGCGCAGCGAGAGCGAATACGCGGAAGACCGCCTGCCCGGCGCGATCAACTGGCCGTCGCTGGACGACGCGCAGCGGCACGAAGTGGGCACGCTGTACAAGCAGGTGAACCCGTTCGAGGCGCGCAAGCGCGGAGCCTCGCTGGTCGCCGCCAACATCTCGCGCCACATCGCCCGCGACGTGATGGACAAGCCCAAGGGCTGGAAGCCGCTGGTGTACTGCTGGCGCGGCGGCCAGCGCAGCGGGTCGCTGTCGCTGGTGCTGGGCCAGATCGGCTTCAATGTGCACATCGTCGAGGGCGGCTACAAGGCGTTCCGCGCGGCGGTGCTGGCGCAGTTGCCCGAGCTGGCGCGCTCCCTGCAGTACCGCGTGGTGTGCGGCCCCACCGGCTCCGGCAAGACGCGCTTGCTGCAGGCACTGGAGGCCGCCGGGGCGCAGGTGCTGGACCTCGAGGGACTGGCGAGTCACCGCAGCTCCGTGCTGGGCATCATTCCCGGGCAGCCGCAGCCGACGCAAAAGCGCTTCGACACGCTGGTGTGGGAGAAGCTGCGCAGCTTCGAACCGGCGCGCCCCGTGTTCGCGGAGAGCGAGAGCAAGAAGGTCGGCAACCTGGCGGTGCCCGATGCGCTGATGGAGGCGATGCGGGCCAGCCCGTGCCTTCGATTGGACCTGGCCGACGACGAGCGCGTGCGGCTGCTGCTGGAGGACTACGCCTTTTTCAGCAGCGACCGCGACCTGTTCTGCGGCCGGCTCGACGCCCTCGTGCAGATCCGCGGGCGCGAGCAGGTGCAGGCGTGGCAGGCGCAAGTGCGTTCGGGGGACATCGAAAGCGTGGTGCGCGAGCTGCTCGTGAAGCACTACGACCCGGGTTACGCCAGTTCCACGAGCCGCAATTTCAAGGCGTTCGGTCAGGCGCAGCCGATTGCGCCGAAGGACAGGTCGCCGGAGGCGATGGCGGAGCTGGCGCGGGAGTTGGTGGCGTCGTGACATATGCCGGGGTCGCTTCGCGAACCCGGCCTACGGGCACGGTTACGGCCACGCAATCCGTCTCCGAACCCGCGTCGTGACACATGCCGGGGTCGCTTCGCCAACCCGGCCCACGAGGTCACGCCGGATTCGTAGGTCGGGTTCGCGCAGCGACCCCGACACCACGGCTCACCCCCGCAACGCCCCCATCGCCTGCTCGAGATCCGCCCGCAGGTCCTCCACGTCCTCCAGCCCCACCGAAAACCGCACCAGCGTCCCCTTGTGCGGCCATGCCCTGCGCATCGACGGGATGTCGTACGGCACCACCAGGCTGATGGGTCCGGCCCAGGAATAACCCAGCTTGAACAGCTTCAGCGCGTCGCAGAACGCATCCACTCGCGCACTGCCGTAACGCGCGTCGAACACCACCGAGAACAAGCCTGCGGCCATCCCGTCCTCGCCGCACAGCGCCCGCCAATGCTCGTGCCCCGGCGATGAGGGAAAGGCCGGATGCAGCAACTGCGCGATCTCGGGCCGTGACTGCAGCCAGCCAGCCAGCGCGCGCGCGCTGCGGTCATGGGCGCGGTAGCGCACTTCGATGCTGGGCAGAGACCGCAGCACCGCCTCGACATCATTGGCGCCGACACCAAAGCCCAGGCGCATGTGCGTGAGCTTGATCTTCTGGTGCAGCGCATCGTCGCGCGTGACGACGCTGCCCATCAGCACGTCGCCGCCGCCGCTCGGGTACTTGGTCAGCGCCTGCACCACGATGTCGGCGCCGCTGCCGGCAAGGAAGCGGTCGCCGCGTCCCAGGTCGAAACCGTTGAAGGCCAGTCCGGCGCCCCACGTGTTGTCCAGCGCGGTCGTCACGCCGCGCTGGCGGCACACCTGCGCGAGATGCGCAAGCGGCGCGAACTCCATCGTCACGGAGCCCGGAGCCTCCAGCCAGACCAGCTTCGTGCCGGGACCGATGCGCGCCTGCAGGTCCGCGGGATCCATCGGGTCGTACAGGGCGTAGCGGATGCCCCAGCCCTTGAGTTCCGCCTCGGCCAGGGCCTTGGAAGGTCCATAGGCATTGTCCGGGAGCAGCACCTCGTCGCCACTTTTCAACAGGGCCAGGTTGACGGCGGCGATGGCGGCCAGGCCGCTGGGCACCAGCACGCATTGGCTGCCGCCTTCCAGCGCCGCGATCCGCTCCTCGAGCATGAAGGTGGTCGGCGTGCCGTGCAGCCCGTAGGTGTAGCCCGTCTTGTGCTTCCAGTCGCGCGCGCGGATGGCGGCGACGTTCGGGAAGATGACGGTGGACGCCTTGAAGACGCCCGGCTGCGGCGCGGCGAACCCGGCGGGCGGGACGTAGGGATGGTGGATGAGGTCGGTGACCGGCTTGCTCATGGCTGCATGGTACCTATGCGAATGAAAGCGGACAGCCGGACGCAGAAGGCACAGAAATTACGCAGAAGGCGCAAAAGAAAACCAGATTGAATGTTCTGCGTCTTCTGCGTGGCTTCAGCCTTCTGCGTCTTCTGCGTCCGGCAATCCGGCTTTCAGACTTTCCACTTCTCGAGCAGCTTCTCCGGGCGCATGGAGTCGTAGCTCTCGAACGGCTGGTGGATCCACGGGTTGGTCGGCAGGAACTCCACCGAATAGTCGGAGGTGAACTTCGACAGGCCCTTGGTCCACAGCACCGCGGTGCGCAGCTCGGTCACCTTGCTGTACTTGGTGCGCACCATCTCCACGACCTTTTGCAGCGTCAGGCCCGAGTCCGCGAGGTCGTCGACCAGCAGCACCTTGCCGGCGATCTCGCCCTTCGGCGTGGTGATGTAGTGGGCGATGTCCAGGTGCCCTTGCACCGTGCCGGCCTCCGCGCGGTACGAACTGGTGGACATGATGGCCAGCGGCTTGTCGAAGATGCGCGAGAGGATGTCGCCCGGCCGCATGCCCCCGCGCGCCAGGCACAGGATGGTGTCGAACTCCCAGCCGGACTGGTGGATCCTGATCGCGAGCTTCTCGCAGAGGTTGTGGTACTCGTCGTAGCTCACGTACAGGTGCTTGCCGTCTTCCGTCAACATGCTCAAGTTCCTCTTCAGTCCGCCAGGTAAGGATGGCGCTTCATGATCGTGTGGTCGCGATCGGGGCTGGTCGAGATGATATCGACCGGCACGCCGGTCACCTGCTGGATGCGCTGCAGGTACAGGCGCGCGTTCAGCGGCAGCTTGTCGTACTGGGTCACGCCCACCGTGGACTCGCTCCAGCCGTCCATCTTCTCGTACACCGGCTTGCAACGGCTGATCTCGTCGGCGCCGAGCGGCAGGATGTCGATGTGCTCGCCGTCCAGCTCGTAGCCGGTGCACAGCTGCAATTCGGCGATGCCGTCCAGCACGTCGAGCTTGGTGATGCACAGGCCGGACAGGCCGTTGACCTGCGCGCTGCGCTTGAGCAGCGCGGCGTCGAACCAGCCGCACCGGCGGAAGCGCCCGGTCGTCACGCCCTTCTCCGCGCCGACGGTGGAGAGGTGGTAGCCGACCGTGCCGGGGGTCGCCCAGTCCAGTTCGGTGGGAAACGGGCCGCCGCCGACGCGCGTGCAGTAGGCCTTGGTGATGCCCAGGATGTAATGCAGCATGCCCGGCCCGACCCCCGCGCCGGCGGAGGCATTGCCGGCCACGCAGTTGCTGGAGGTGACGTACGGATAGGTGCCGTGGTCCACGTCCAGCAGCGTGCCCTGCGCGCCCTCGAACAGCAGGTTGTCGCCGTGCAGGTGCGCCTCGTTCAGCTCGCGCGACACGTCCGCCATCATCGGCCGCAGGATCGCCGCGTGGCGCATCGCCTCGTCGAACACCTCCTGGTAGTCCAGCGGCGGGGCTTGCAGGTACTGCGTGAGCATGAAGTTGTGCAACTCCATCAGCTCCTTGAGCTTCTCGCCGAAGCGCTGCGGGTGCTTGAGGTCCTGCACGCGCAGGGCCCGGCGCGCGATCTTGTCCTCGTAGGCCGGTCCGATGCCGCGGCCGGTGGTGCCGATCTTCTCGGTGCCGCCCTTCTCGCGGAAGGTCTCCCGCGCGATGTCCAGCGCCGCATGGAACGGCAGGATCAGCGGGCAGGCTTCACTGATGCGCAGGCGCGAGCGCACCTCCACGCCGGCCTTCTCCAGCCCCTCGATCTCTTCGAGCAGCTTGGCCGCCGACAGCACCACGCCGTTGCCGATGTAGCACTTCACGCCCGGCCGCATGATGCCGCTCGGGATGAGGTGCAGCGCGGTCTTCACGCCGTTGATCACCAGCGTGTGGCCGGCGTTGTGGCCGCCCTGGAAGCGCACCACGCCCTGCGCCATCTCGGTCAGCCAGTCGACCAGCTTGCCCTTGCCCTCGTCGCCCCACTGGGTGCCGACCACGACCACGTTGCGGCCCTTCGTCTTCGTCATGACTTGCTCTTCGCAGAAAAAATGATTCGGGAGGTTCAGAGGGGGCGCACGGCCCAGCGGCCGCCGGCGTCGCGCGCCAGTTCGCGGTCGCAGTGGAACTCGTCCACTTCGCTTTCGTGGCCCGGCAGCACGCACACCACGGTCTCGCCGTCGCCGCGCAACGCGGCGATGGCGGCACGCAGGGCGACGGCGTCCTTGCCCGTGTCGAGCCACGGCGCGCGGATCGCCGCCTTCAGCGAGCGGGTGGCCGCCACGCCCACCAGTTCCTTGACGTCCAGGCTGAAGCCGACGGCGGGCCGGTTGCGGCCGAACACGGCGCCGACCTCGTCGTAGCGTCCGCCGCGCACCAGCGCGTCGCTTGCGCCGGGCGTGTAGATGCCGAAGCGCATGCCGCTGTAGTAGGCATAGCCCCGCAGGTCGGCCAGGTCGAAGCGGATGGACGCGCCTTCGACATGCGCGGCGAGCCAGCGCAAGCTGTCCAGCGCCTGCTGCGTGAGCTTGGACTTCGGCAGCACGCGGGCCGCCTCGTCGAGCACCTTGTCGCCTCCGTACAGCCCGATCAGGGCCTGCAGGCCGTCGCGCGACGCGGCGGGAAAGTCCTTCGTCAGCGTCGCCAGGCCGGTGGCGTCCTTCGTGGCGAGCGCCGCGTGCACCTGCGCGAGCCGCGAGGCATCGGCATCCACGCCGGACAGCAACGAACGCACGATGCGCGCGTCGGCCATGTCCACCGTCAGCGGGCCGACCTTGGTGGCCTTCAGGCAGTCCAGCGCCAGCAGCAAGGTTTCGAGGTCGGCTTCGAGGCCGGCGTGGCCGTAGATCTCCGCGCCGAACTGCACCGGCTCGCGGGTGGCGTGCGGGCGATCCGGGCGGGTGTGGAGCACGGGCCCGCAGTAGCACAGGCGGGTGACGCCCTGGCGATTGAGCAGGTGGGCGTCGATGCGGGCGACCTGCGGCGTGGTGTCCGCGCGGATGCCCAGCATGCGGCCGGAGAGCTGGTCGACCAGCTTGAAGGTCTGCAGCCCCAGCGCCTCGCCCGTCCCCGTGAGCAGCGACTCCAGGTGTTCCAGCAGGGGCGGCATCACCAGCTCGTAGCCGTAACCACGCGCGGTGTCCAGCAGTTCGCGGCGCAGTTCTTCGATGTGCCGGGCCTCGGAAGGCAACACATCGGCGATGTGATCCGGCAGGAGCCAGGCGGACATGGAGGAACGGGAGGCTGTTAAAACGGTGATTGTACCGGGGCTGAATTGCGTTGCCGGGCAAGCTCATCCACCGGGACTGTCCGTGCAGATGAATGCAGAGGACGCGGAAGTGCGCAGTCCTCTGCGTTCCTTTTCGCTGGGCGTCTCGCCTAGCTAACGAACCAGAGCGTGATCACGCCCAGCAGGATGCTGGTGAGCCCGAAGAAGCGCAGTTGCCCGTCGCGCAACTGCAGCAGCTTCAGGAAGGTCTGGCGCCAGCCCTGCGGCGACAGGAAGGGGAACAGCCCTTCCAGCACGAGCACCAGGGCGCACGCGGACCAGAGAACATTCCAGTCCACGCGCGCTACCGGCGCGGAGCCTGGGCCGGTGCCGCCGCGCCGCCGCTTCCGCTGCCGCCGCTGCGGAACGCCCGGAAGAACTCGGTGCCGTTCGGGTCGATCACCAGCACGTCGCTCTTCTTGCTGAAGCTGGTCTTGTACGCCTCGAGGCTGCGATAGAACTGGGCGAACTGCGGATCGCGGCCAAAGGCCTCGCCGTACAGGGACGCGGCCTGCGCATCGCCCTCGCCCTTGACCTTCTGGGCGTCGCGGTAGGCGTTGGCGATGGCGACCTCGCGCTGCCGGTCGGCGTCGGCGCGGATCTTCTCGCCCTCGGCCGCGCCGGTGGAGCGCAGCTCGTTGGCCACCCGCTTGCGCTCGGCCTCCATGCGGCGGTACACCGACTCGGTGATCGCATCCACGTAGTCGGCGCGCGTGATGCGCACGTCGATGACGTCGATGCCCCAGGGCTTGGAACCCCCCTTGACCACCTCGATCACCTCGCGCCGCACGTCCTGCATCAGCTGCTCGCGCCGGGACGACAGCAGCTCGCGCACGGTGAAGCGGTTCACCTCTTCCTGCAGCGCGTTGCGCACCACGCGATTGAGCTGGTTGTTGCCCGCGGCCTCGTCGAGGCCCACGTTGCGGATGTAGGCCAGCGGGTCGGTGATGCGCCAGCGCACGAACCAGTCGATGACCACGCGCTGCTTCTCCGCGGTGAGCATGGGTTCCGTGTCCGCGCTGTCCAGGGTCAGCAGGCGCTTGTCGATGTAGCTCACGTTCTGCAGCGGGGGCGGCAGCTTGAACTTCAGGCCGGGTTCGCTGATGACCTCCTTGACCTGCCCGAGCGCGTACACCACGCCGAACTGGCGCTGGTCGACGACGAAGAGCATGGAGCTGAGCAGGGCCAGCAGGACCAGCAGCGACGTGATGATGAAACCGATGCGGTTCATGGCAGCCTCCGCCGAGCCGCCTCAAGGAGGCTGGGCGCCCCCCTGGGGGGCCGCGGATTCACGAAGTGAGGAGCTTGGGGGGTCACTTATCTTCCTTCGCGGTCGCGGTTGCGGCCGGTGTCGCGGGTGCGCGCGTCCGCGGCGGATGGGGGCACCGGCACCGGCACCACGGCGGGCGCGGCGGGTTCGGCGGGCGAGGCGGGGCCGGCCTGGGCCGCCTGCTGCATGATGCGGTCGAGCGGCAGGAACAGCATGTTGCCGCCCTGGCGCGATTCGACCAGGACCTTGGTCACGTTGCCGTAGATCTGCTGCATGGACTCGATGTACAGGCGGTCGCGCGTCACCTGCGGCGCGCGCTGGTATTCCGCCAGCAGCAGCTTGAAGCGCTGCGCATCGCCCTGGGCCTGCGCGACGATGCGGGCCTTGTAGCCCTCGGCCTCCTGCGCCAGCCGCGACGCCGCGCCGGTGGCGCGCGGCACCACGTCGTTGGCATACGCCTGGGCCTCGTTCTTGGCCCGCTCGCGCTCCTGCGCGGCGCGCAGCACGTCGTCGAAGGCGGCCTGCACCTGCTCGGGCGGACGCACGCCGCCTTGCTGCAGGTTGATGCCCACGACCTCGGCGCCGATCTTGTATCGGTCCAGGATGGTCTGCATCAGCACCCGTACGCGCGGGCCGATCTGGTCGCGCTCCTCGGCCAGGGCGGTGTCCATGCGCATCTTGCCCACGACCTCGCGCACCGCCGTTTCGGCGGCCTGCACCACGGCTTCCTGCGGGTTCTTGCTTTCGAACAGCCACGCGCGGGCGTCGTTCAGCCGGTACTGGACGCTCATCTTGATCTCGACGATGTTCTCGTCCTCGGTCAGCATCGCCGACTCCTTGAGGCCGGTGGCCCGGATGACGGCGTCGCGGCCGACATCGACCGAGCGGATCTGCGTGACGTTCACCACTTCATGGCGCTCGATCGGGTACGGCAGCCGCCAGTTGAAGCCGGCGCCGACGGTGGAGTTGTAGCGCCCGAAGCGGGTGATGACAGCCTGCTGGCCTTCCTGCACGATGAAGATGCCGGTGCCCATCCAGATCACCACCACCACCACCGCGATGAGGCCGGCGCCGACGCCGGCGCTCTTCATGTCGGGCTGGAAATTGCCGTTGCCTCCGCCGCCGAAGCCGCCGCCGCCGCGACGGCCGCCGAACAGCCCGCCGAGCTTGCGGTTGAAGTCACGCCACAGCTCGTCCAGGTCGGGCGGGCCCTGCTTCGGGCCCTTGTCCTTGCCGTCGGGGCGCTGGCTTTCGTTCTTGTCGTCGCCACGGCCCCAGCGCGGGTCGTTCAGGTTGAACATGCCCCGGATGCGGCCGGCGGCGACGGCCAGGCTGCGGGAAAAAAGGTTCATGCGTTCGGGTCTCTCTCGGTAGTCGGCTGCCGCATTGTGCCCAATCGGCCGGTGGTCAGGATGAGGTGGGGGTTAGGGGGGCGGGTTCGGCCGGCTCCGCCGGGGGCCGGGCCGCGGCGACGATGCGCACCAGTTCGCGCCGCAGTTCCGGCAGGCCCGTGCCCGACTTGCTGCTGGCGAACACCCGCGGGGACTGCGTGCCCTCCACCTCGAAGCGGTCCACCAGGTTGCGCGGCTGCTGCTCCGGCGCAAGTGCGTCGATCTTGTTGAACACCAGCAGCTGCGGCACGTCGCCGGCGCCGATCTCGTGCAGCACGCGCTGCACTTCATCGATCTGTTCCGGATGGTGCGGGTTGGAGGCGTCCACCACGTGCAGCAGCAGGTCGGCATCGGCGGCTTCCTGCAGCGTGGCCTGGAAAGCGTCGATCAGGCCGTGCGGCAGGTCGCGGATGAAGCCGACCGTGTCCGACAGCGATACCGACCGGCCGCCGGTGCCGGCGCCGTCCGCATCCTGCAGGAACAACTGGCGGGTGGTGGTGTCGAGCGTGGCGAACAGCTGGTCGGCGGCATACGCGCGCGCCTTCACCAGCGCGTTGAACAGGGTGGACTTGCCCGCGTTGGTGTAGCCGACGATGGAGATGGCGAACGTGTCGCGGCGCTCGCGCTGCCGCCGCTGGGTGGCCCGCTGGCGCTTGACCTTCACGAGCCGCTCGCGGGTGCGCTTGATCGAGTCGTCGATCATCCGGCGGTCCAGCTCGATCTGCTTTTCGCCCGGGCCGCCGCGCACGCCGGCGCCGCCGGTCTGCCGCTCCAGGTGCGACCAGCGCCGCACCAGCCGCGTGCTCAGGTAGCGCAGGCGCGCCAGTTCCACCTGCAGCTTGCCCTCGTGGCTGCGCGCGCGCTGGGCGAAGATCTCCAGGATCAGCATGGTCCGGTCGTTGACCGGCATGTCCATGTGCTTTTCCAGGTTGCGCTGCTGCGCGGGGCTGAGCGACTGGTCGAACAGGATCTCGCTGGCGCCGGTTTCCTCGGCCAGCGCCTTGATCTCGTCGGCCTTGCCCTTGCCGACGAACAGCGCGGCATCGGGCGCCTTGCGCTTGCAGGCGACGCGGGCGACGGGGTCCATGCCCGCGGTCTGGGCCAGCTGGCCCAGCTCCTCGAGTTCGGCGTCGAAGTGGGGAAATCCGAGGTCCACCCCCACCAGGATGGTGGCGGCGGCCGGGCGTTCAGGCGATGCGGTCAATCCGGCAACCAGGAGGGAAAGAGGATGCGCCCCGCGCAGCGGGACGGTCGGGGCGGCCGGTTCAGGCGGCGGGGGCTTCGCCGGGTTCGGCGGCCGAGAAGTTCACGGCGCGACCCGGAACGATGGTGGAAATCGCATGCTTGTAGACCATCTGCGTCACGGTATTGCGCAGCAGCACGACGTACTGGTCGAAGGACTCGATCTGCCCTTGCAGCTTGATGCCATTGACGAGGTAGATGGACACCGGCACGTGCTCGCGCCGCAGCGTGTTCAGGAAGGGGTCTTGCAGCAGCTGCCCTTTATTGCTCACGATATTCTCCGTGTTCCGGCGTTGTTGGAACTTGCACATTACCACAGCAAGCAGGATGCCGGGAACGCTCCAGTTGCAGCCGTCCGAGCGGAAAACAAGACCGCCAGGCGGTGTTTCCGCCGGATGCGCCTATTCCTTGTCGGCGTACGGATTCTTGGAGGTGCGCAGCTCGATGCGCAAGGGCGTCCCGACGAGGTTGAACTCCTTGCGGAAGCGCCCTTCCAGGAAGCGCTTGTAAGCGTCCGTCACGTGCTCCAGCGAGTTGCCATGCACCACGATGACCGGCGGGTTCATGCCGCCCTGGTGCGCGTAGCGCAGCTTGGGGCGGAACATGCCCGCCCGCTTGGGCGACTGGAACTGCACCGCCTCCGCCAGCAGCCGGGTGAGCACCGGCGTGGTCATCTTGGTCATGGCGGCCTTGTGGGCCTGGGCGATGGAAGCCCACACCGGACCGAGGCCCTGCCGCTTCTTCGCCGAGATGAAATGCATTTCGGCGAATTTCAGGAACGGCAGGCGCTGCTCGATCTGCCGCCGCACCAGTTCGCGGTTGTAGTCGTCGATGGCGTCCCACTTGTTGACGGCCAGCGCCACCGCGCGCCCCGACTCCAGGATGTAGCCGGCGATGTGGGCGTCCTGGTCGGTCACGCCCTGCTCCGCGTCGAGCAGCAGCAAGACGACGTTGGCGGACTCGATCGCCTGCAGCGTCTTGACCACCGAGAACTTCTCGATGGCTTCGAACACCTTCCCCTTGCGGCGCAGGCCGGCGGTATCGATCAGTTCGAACTTCTGTCCGTTGCGCTCGAAGGGCACGGAGATGGCGTCGCGCGTGGTGCCGGGGAGGTCGAAGGCCACCAGCCGCTCCTCGCCGAGCCAGGCATTGATGAGCGTCGATTTCCCCACGTTGGGGCGGCCGGCGACCGCCAGCTTGATGATGCCGCTTTGCTGCTGCTCCGTGGACTCCTCGTCTTCCGGCAGGTCGAGCGGCTCGAACGCGGCATCCACCATGCTGCGGATGCCCTGCCCGTGCGCCGCCGAGACGGCGTGGACCTCGCCGAGCCCGAGCTCGTAGAACTCCGCCAGCTGCACGCCTTCCAGCATGCCTTCGGCCTTGTTGGCGACCACCAGGGTCGGCTTGCCGAGCTTGCGCAGGTAGTTGGCGATGTCGTGGTCCTGCCCGGACACGCCGGCACGGGCATCGACGACGAACACCACGACGTCGGCCTCGGCCACGGCCTGCTGCGTCTGCTTGGCCATCTCCTTGTAGATGCCCTCCTCCGCCTTCGGCTCGAAGCCGCCGGTGTCGATGACGATGAACTCGTAGCGGCCGTGGTGCGCGTTGCCGTAGTGGCGGTCGCGCGTCAGGCCCGCGTAGTCCGCCACGATGGCGTCGCGTGACTTCGTCAGCCGGTTGAAGAGCGTCGACTTGCCGACGTTGGGGCGGCCCACCAGGGCCATCACCGGCTTCATGCTTTGCCTCGTTCCGTCTTACTGCGGCGCGAAGCCGTAGACGCCGCCATTGCGCGTGACCACGACCAGCGTGTTGCCGGCGGCGGTGGGCGCGGCGGCCATGCCCGACCCGTCCGTGGCCAGGCGGTTCAGCAGCGTGCCGTCTTCCCGCGACAGCAGGTGGACGAATCCGAAGCTGTCGCCGACGACGACCGAACGCCCGAGCGCCAGCGGCGTCCCGACGCCGCGATGCAGCAGCGTGTCGTTGGTCCAGGTGCGCTGGCCGTTGTCGCGGCGCCAGCCGACCACGATGCCCGTGCTCTCGGTGCCGTAGATGGCGGCGGCGTCGCCGTGGATGCCCGCGGAGCCGCTCGCCCGCTGCGTCCACACGGCACGGCCGGCCGCGGCGTCCACGCACCCGACGGCGGCCTGGAAGGCCCGGGCGCAAATGGAGTCGTCCACCCGGCTGACGCGGCCCACCAGGTCCACCAGGCGCTCGACGTCGTTGATGCCGCGGGCCGTGGCGATCGGGGCATCCCAGCGGGCCGTCCCGTTCAGCGGGTTCAGCCCCGACAGGCGCCCGCCCTGCCCGACCACCAGCGTGTCGCGCACCGCGAGCAGCACGCCGGGTTCGCGCAGCACCAGCGGCTCGCCCTGGCGCTGCTGCGTCCACAGGCGGCGGCCCGTGGCGCCGTCGAAGGCGCTGATGGTGCGGTCGCCGCCCAGCACGAAGACGCGGGCGCCCGCCACCAGCGGCGGCGTGTACGACAGCGCATTGAGCTTCTGGCGCCACAGTTCCTTGCCGGCCGACAGCGCGACCAGTTCGTTGTTGCGCGTGACCACGGCGGCCGTGGTGCCGTCGCTGCCCACGCCCGCGGCCAGCGGCGCGCCGGCACTGGCGCGCCACAGTTCGCGTCCGGTGTCGGCGTCCAGCGCGATCACGGCGCCGCCGCTGTCGGCGACCATCGCGGTGTTGCCATGGACGGCGACCACCAGCGGGAAATCGATCTTGCCGATGCTTGCCTTCCAGGCCTCTCGCACCCCGATGAGGTTGGGATTCGGCCTGAGTTCGGCCGGCTTCGGCTTTTCGGGGCCCGTGAAAGGCACCCAGGACGGCAGCACGGAGCAGCCGGCGAGCACGGCGGCCGCGGCCAGCAGCGGGAGCACGCGGGTGCCCATCATGGCTTGGCCGCTGTGTCGGCAGCCTTGAGCGACTTCGCGTCCACGCCCAGCGCGGTCAGCTTCACTTCCACCAGGTTGCGGTAGTCGGTGTCGGCGGCGAAGCCGCGCCAGGCCTTCGTGTACTCCGCCTTCGCCTCGTTCTTCTTGTTCTGCAGGTTGTAGATGTCGCCGCGGCGGTCGGCGGCGAGCGCCTCGAACTGCTTGGGCATGCCGGCGGCGAGCTGCTTCAGTGCCTCGTCGTAGGCCTTGGTCTCCACGAGCATCGCTGCCAGCCGCAGGCGGGCGATGGCCTGGTAGCCCTCGTCCGCGGCATCCTCGGCCACCCACTGGAGGGCGGCGCGGGCGGCATCGGGCTTGCCCTTTTCCGCCAGGGTGCGTGCCGCCAGCAGCGCCGCCTGCTGGGCGTAGCTGGTGCGGCCGAACCTGTCCTGCATGTCCTTGAGCGCCTGCTCGACGCGCGCCGTGTCGCCGCCGACGGCGGCGCGCTCCACTTCGTCGTACAGCGCCGACGCCTGCACCGCCTGGCGACGCTCCCAGTATTGCCAGCCGTTCCATGCGGCGAACGAGCCGAATACGGCGATCAGGAACCAGCTGATCAGGTTGCCGTACTGGTTCCAGAAGTGCTTGAGGTCGTCAAGCTGCTCCTGTTCTTCGAGGTCGAGTTGTCTTGCCATGTGCTGCCCGGTTTGCGGGCGATTGTAGTTAGGTCAGGGCCGAAGCCCACGAGGCGATGTCATCGAGCGGCCGCAGTTGCTGGGCGCCGGCGCCGTCGCGCAGCGCCTTGACGGTCACCATGCCCTGCGCCAGCTCGTCCGCGCCGAACACCAGCGCGAAGCGCGCGCCGCTGGCGTCCGCGCGCTTGAACTGGGACTTCATGCTGCCGGGGCCGTCGCTGCCGCCGGCATGCTGCTGCACGCCGACGCCCGCGGCGCGCAGGGCTTCCAGGGTGGCCACCACCTGCGGCAGCGGCGCTCCCGGCGGTACGACGGCGTAGGCGCTGGGCCCCGCCGGCGGCACCGGGACCTTCAGCTCCTGCAGCAGCAGCAGCAGCCGCTCGATGCCCAGGCCGAAGCCGACGGCGGGCGACGGCTTGCCGCCCAATTGCTCGATCAGCCCGTCGTAGCGGCCCCCGCCGCAGACCGTGCCTTGCGCGCCGAGCTGGTCGGTCACCCACTCGAACACCGTCAGGTTGTAGTAATCCATGCCGCGCACCAGCCGCGGATTGACCCGGTAGGCCAGGCCCACGGCATCCAGCACCGCGCGCACCGCGTCGAAGTGCGCGAGCGATGCCTCGCCGAGGAAATCGATCAGCTTGGGCGCGGCCTCCACCATCGCCTGCATCGCCGGGTTCTTGCTGTCCAGGATCCGCAGCGGATTGCTTTGCAGGCGGCGCCTGGAGTCCTCGTCGAGCAAGCCTGCATGCTGCTCGAAGTAACGCACCAGCGCCTCGCGGTGGGCGCGGCGCTCGTCCGGCTGGCCGAGGCTGTTGATCTCCAGCCGCACGTCGCGGCCCTCGACCAGCCCCAGCTCGCGCCACAGCGCGCGCGCCACGAGGATCATCTCGGCGTCGACGTCCGGGCCGGCGAAGCCCAGCGCCTCCACGTCCAGCTGGTGGAACTGGCGGTAGCGGCCCTTCTGCGGCCGCTCGTGGCGGAACATCGCGCCGATGGTCCACAGCCGCAGCGGGCCGTTGTACAGCGCGTTGTGCTCGATCATCGCGCGCACGATGCCGGCGGTGGCCTCGGGGCGCAGCGTGAGCTTGTCGCCGTTCATGGCGTCGGTGAAGGAATACATCTCCTTCTCGACGATGTCGGTCACTTCGCCCAGGCCGCGCACGAACAGCGCGGTGGGCTCGACGATGGGCGTCAGCAGGTACTGGTAGCCGTAGCGGCCCAGCACCGTCCGCACCGTCGACTCGAACCATTGCCACAGCCCCGAGTCCGGCAGCTTGTCCGTGCGCGGCACGGAGGCCGGCAGGATGTCGTTCATGCCCTTGACGGCAACGAGCTTTTCCGCCTTCCGCGCGGCGGGGCTGGTCTCAGTGGTCATGTCTCAGGCGGTCTCGGCGACGTGGCCGAACCGCTTCTCGATGTAGTTCTCGACGATCTGGTGGAATTCGGCGGCGATGTTCTCGCCGCGCAGCGTCAGCGCCTTCTGGCCGTCGATGAAGACGGGCGCGGCCGGCGCTTCGCCCGTGCCCGGCAGGCTGATGCCGATGTCGGCGTGCTTGCTTTCGCCGGGGCCGTTGACGATGCAGCCCATGACGGCCACCTTCATCTTCTCGACCCCGGGATATTTGGCGCGCCACACGGGCATCTGCGCGCGCAGGTAGTCGTCGATCTGCTTGGCCAGCACCTGGAAGGTGGTGCTGGTGGTGCGGCCGCAGCCGGGGCAGGCGGTCACGCTCGGCACGAAGCTGCGCAAGCCCAGCGCCTGCAGGATCTCGGCGGCGATGACCACCTCCTGCGTGCGCGACTCGCCCGGCTGCGGCGTCAGCGACACGCGGATGGTGTCGCCGATGCCCTCCTGCAGCAGCAGGCCCAGGGCCACGGACGATGCAACCGTGCCCTTGGTGCCCATGCCGGCTTCGGTCAGGCCCAGGTGCAGCGGGTAGTCGCAGCGGCGCGCGAGTTCGCGGTACACCGCCACGAGGTCCTGCACGCCGCTGACCTTGCAGGACAGCAGGACCTGTTCGTGCCGCATGCCGAGTTCCTCGGCCAGCTTCGCGGACCCGATGGCGGAGGTGATCAGCGCCTCGTACATCACCTGCCGGGCCTCCCAGGGGGCGGCGCGCGCGGCGTTCTCGTCCATCAACTGCGCCAGCAACTCCTGGTCCAGGCTGCCCCAGTTGACGCCGATGCGCACCGGCTTGTCCCACTTCAGGGCGGCCTCGATCATCTGCGCGAACTGGCGGTCCTTCTTGTCGCCCTTGCCCACGTTGCCCGGGTTGATGCGGTACTTGGACAAGGCCTCGGCGCACGCCGGGTAATCCGTGAGGAGCCGGTGGCCGTTGTAGTGGAAGTCGCCAATGAGCGGCACGGCGATGCCCATGCGATCGAGCTGCTCGCGGATGTAGGGCACCTGCGCGGCCGCCTCCGGCGTGTTGACCGTGATGCGCACCAGCTCGGAGCCGGCCAGCGCCAGTTCCTTGACCTGGATGGCAGTGCCGATGGCGTCGACCGTGTCCGTGTTGGTCATGGACTGCACGCGCACCGGCGCGGCGCCGCCCACCGTGACCACGTTCGTCCCCCAGGCGACGCGGGCCTGGCAGGAACGGCGCGCCGCGGGGGCGGCCGGTGCCACGGGGAGACAGGGATCCAGCATGGAAGGCCTACTTCACCTCGAAGCGGGCGACGTTGTCCCGCGCCAGGGGCGCCAGGTCGTACGGCTTGCCGCGCACCTGCACCTCCGTCTGCTTGGCGTCGCCCACCGTCACCGACAGCGGCAGCTTGCCGGTGGCGGCGGCGCTGTCGCCCGCGGTCATCAGCTTGCGCAGCACGGTGGCGCCGCCGGCATCGGTCACGTGCACCCAGGAGTCGCCACGGGTGCGGAAGACGATGATGCCGTCGGCGACAGGCACGCCGGCCGCAGGGCCGGTGACGACGGCAGCGGCACTCGCGGGCGCCGCGGGACCCTGCGCAGCGGCGGTGACGGAGGTCCGGGCGGCGCCCGGCGCAGGCGCAAGCGACGCTGCAGTCGCCGGTGCCGCGGCGGAAGCCGATGCCGGCAACGCGGCGGGGCTGGCGGGAGCCGGCGCGCTGAGGGAATTGGTGACCTGGGGTTCGGCCGGTGCCGCAGCGCCCGCCGGAGGCATCACCGGATCCGTGCTGGCCGACGGGCTGGCCGTGCCGCCCTCCTCGCGCGCGATCGGCAGGAAGATCAGCACCACGGCGCCAAGCAGCAAGGCGATGACGGCGAGCACCACCGGCCGCTGGAGCTGGTCGAGCACACCCGGATTGGGCCCGTCCCCCGGCGCGCGGAACGGCGCGTTGATGCCTTCGCGGTCCTGCACCAGGCGGGGCTGCGCCGTCTGCGGCAGGCGCTGCAGCACCGGCTGGGGATCGACCTTGAGCGTGCGGCACACGCTGGACGCCAGCGCCCGGACGAACACGGCGTCGGGCAGCAGGTCGTAGCGGTCCTCTTCCAGGGCCTCGAGCTTGCGCGCGGGCACCTTCAGGTTGGCCGCGAGGGTGGCCAGGTGCAGGCCCGCGGCCTCGCGCGCCTCGCGCAGCAGCGTTCCCGCCGTCACCGTATCGGTCGCCGCCCCGGCTTCACTCATCGAACGCCCTCCGCTCGAGCGACGCCCGCTCGCGCGACTGCGGGTAGCGCTTGCGCAACTGCTCGCTCAGCTGGTTCAGGGCCGCCATGTCGTTCATCCGCTGCTCCACCTTGATGCCCAGCCACAGCGACTCCGCGTTGGCCAGGTCGGTGTTGTTCAGCCGCCGGATGTAGAACTGGGCGCGCTCGTATTCGCGGCGCTGGTACAGCAGCTGGGCCAGGTTGTAGCCGGTGATCGGGTTGCCGGCGTCCAGCTCGTAGGAACGCGCCAGGCTGCGCTCGGCTTCGGCGCGATTGCCGGCCCGGGCCTGGCACAGGCCCTGCGCCATCAGCGTCTTGGAGCGGCCCGGGTACAGCGGGTTGGACAGCGCCGTGTCGAAGGAGCGCTGCGCCTCGACGTGCCGGTTGGACTGGCACAGCATCCAGCCGTAGTTGTGGTGGACGTCGGCGTCGCGCGGGTTCAGCGCCAGCGCCCGGCGGAAATTCTCCTCCGCCAGCCGGTTGTCGCCCAGGCGCATGTAGACCAGGCCGCGCAGGTTGTAGGCATCGGGCAGCGTCGGGTCGATCGCCACGACCTGCTTGATCTCGTCGAGCGCGATCTCCGTCTTGCCTTCGCTGAAGTAGCCGGAAGCGAGCTCCATGCGGATGCGCGCGCGGCGGCGGTTGTCGGGTTCGTCCGAGGGCGTCACGACCTCCACCCCGGTTTGCTGACTCTGTGGTTGCTGCGGCGCCGCGCAGCCCGCCAGCAGCGCCATCGCCACCGAGCCGGCCGCCGCGGCAGCCAGCAGGCTGGCCCTCCAACGGCATTGCGCCGCCATGGCATTGGTCATGTTTCCCTCGCCTCCTTCTGCGTCTCCATCGGCACTGGCTTGAGCATCACAGTGCGTTGCTGTGCGATGCGGCGGTCCACGCGGGTACGGTCCTGGACGTCACCGGCCAGCTGCCCGCAGGCAGCGTCGATGTCGTCGCCGCGCGTCTTGCGCACGGTGGTGACGATACCAGCATCGTTCAGGATTTTCGCGAAAGCCTGCACGCGCTGTTGCGGCGAACGCACCAGCCCGGACGCGGGAAACGGGTTGAAGGGGATCAGGTTGAACTTGCAGGAGATGCCCTGCCCGCCGTGCGACTGCACCAGCCGCGCGAGCTGCTCCGCGTGCTCGGGCTGGTCGTTCACGCCATCGAGCATGCAGTACTCGAAGGTGATGAAGTCGCGCGGTGCGTGCTGCAGGTAGCGCTGGCAGGCATCCAGCAGTTCGGCGAGCGGATACTTCTTGTTGAGCGGCACGAGCTTGTCGCGCAGTTCGTCATTCGGCGCGTGCAGCGACACCGCCATCGCCACCGGGCAGTCTTCCCCCAGGCGGTCGATCATCGGCACCACCCCGGAGGTCGACACGGTCACGCGCCGGCGCGACAGGCCGTAGGCGTGGTCGTCGAGCATGACGCGCAGCGCGGGCACCAGCGCCGCGTAATTCTGCAGCGGCTCGCCCATGCCCATCATCACCACGTTGGAGATGACCCGCTGCCCGCCGGTCTTCAGGTGGGCGCGCAGGAAGTGCTCGGCGAACCAGAGCTGCGCGACGATCTCGCCGGCGCTCAGGTTGCGGGAAAAGCCCTGGTGGCCGGTGGAGCAGAAGCGGCAGCCGACCGCGCAGCCGGCCTGCGAGGAAATGCACAACGTGCCCCTGTCGTCCTCGGGTATGAAGACCGATTCGACGGCGTCGCCGTTGCCCACGTCGAACAGCCACTTGATGGTGCCGTCGGCGGATTCGTGCTGGGTGATCACCGGCAGGCCCTCGATGCGGGCGCTGCCTTCGAGCTTGTCGCGCAGCGACTTGGCCAGGTCGGTCATCTGGCCGAAGTCACGGGCGCCCTTCTGGTGGATCCACCGGAACAGCTGGGTGGCGCGGAACCGCTTTTCCCCCAGCGAGGCGCAGAAGGCGGCCAGACCCTCGAGGTCGTATTCGAGCAGGTTGGCCGTCATTTCATCTTCAGCGGGAATAGATGCTCATCGCCGGGAAGAAGAAGGCGATTTCGTTCTTCGCGGTCTCGGCGGCGTCGGAACCGTGCACCGCATTGGCGTCGATGCTGTCGGCGAAGTCGGCGCGGATGGTGCCCGGAGCCGCCTTCTTGGGATCGGTCGCGCCCATCAGGTCGCGGTTCTTCAGGATCGCGCCCTCGCCTTCCAGCACCTGGATCATCACCGGGCCGGAGATCATGAACGTCACCAGGTCCTTGAAGAAGGGACGCTCCTTGTGCACGCCGTAGAACTGCTCGGCTTCCTGGCGCGACAGGTGCGCCATGCGGGCGGCGATGACCTTCAGGCCGGCGGCTTCGAAGCGCGCATAGATCTGGCCGATCACGTTCTTCGCCACGGCGTCGGGCTTGATGATGGAGAGGGTGCGTTCGATGGCCATGCTGGGATTTCCTGAGCTTGATGTTTTAGGGTTTTGCCGGAAGCAAAAAGTTCGGCAAAGCCCGCAATTCTAGCGGGCGGCGGTGTTCCGGTCGTGATGAAGGGCTGCTTCAGCCGCGGCCGCGGCCGCCGCCGCCACCCCCGCCGCCGCCGCGGCGGGGACCGCCCCTGCCACCGCCGCCGCCGCCACCACCGCCGGGCATGCCGCCCGGACCGCGACGCTGCCGGTTGAAGCTGTCGGCGCCGATGTAACCCAGCGACGTCTTCATCGGGTCGGGTTGGTTGGCGCCACCGCCGCCACCGCCGCCTGCGTTGCCGCCGCCCGGGCCCGACTTGCGCCGGCCCTGGCCTGGCTGCCCCTGGCCCTGGCCCTGGTACTGGCGCGGAACCGGCCCGCCCTGCGGCCGCGGACCGTCGCCACGCGGAGCGCCGCCCCGGCGCTTGTTGCGTCCGCCGCCCCGGCCGCCTTCGTCGCGGCCCTGCTCGCGCGGCTGGGGCCGCCCCAGCCCGGGGGCGCCGACGGCGCTGCCCAGCGCGCCGATGTCGCGTTCATCAAGCTCGAGCCAGGAGCCGCGCTTCAAGCCGCGCGGCAGCACCATGGCGCCATAGCGGATGCGGATGAGGCGGCTGACGGCATGGCCGACCGACTCGAACAGGCGGCGCACCTCGCGGTTGCGGCCTTCGTTGATCGTCACGCGGTACCAGACGTTGGAGCCTTCGCCGCCGCCGTCGTCGATGGAGCCGAACTGGGCCCGGCCATCGTCGAGGTTCACGCCCTCCAGCAGGCGCTGCTTCTCGTCGTTCGACAGCGCGCCGAGGACCCGCACCGCGTATTCGCGCTCCAGGCCGAAGCGGGGGTGCATGAGCTTGTTGGCCAGTTCGCCCGAATTGGTGAACAGCAGCAGCCCTTCGGTGTTCAGGTCCAGCCGGCCGACCGATTGCCACTTGCCCTGCTGCAGCTTCGGCAACTTGCGAAACACCGTGGGGCGGTTCTGCGGGTCGTCGGTCGTCACGACCTCGCCGACGGGCTTGTGGTACGCGATCACGCGCGGCGGCGGCGGCGCGATGCGCACGCGGATCGGCTTGCCGTTGATCTTGATCTGGTCGCCGAACTGGATGCGCTGGCCGATGTGCGCCGGCTCGTTGTTGACCGAGATGCGGCCTTGCGTGATCAGCTGTTCCATCTCCAGCCGCGAGCCCAGGCCGGCCTGGGCCAGCACCTTGTGCAGCTTGGGCGTCTCCGGTTGCGGTGACAGCACGCGCTTGGCCGCGCCGGCTTCGGGCGCTTCTTCCTCGGCGTCGAAGCGGCCGGTGACGATGTCCTCGAAGCGTTCCTGCGGTGCCACTGCCGGCAACGCGGACGCCTCCGCCTCGGGGTCCGGTCGGCGTCGCATGCGCTGGCCCGGCGCCGTGTTGCCGTCGACGTCGGAGTCGGCCTCGTCATCGTCCTCGTCGTGGTCCGCCGCGCCCTCCCGCCGGCCGTCCTCGGGGAGATCGTCGGAAGGCGTGCGGGCGATGGCGTCGTCGGGGTGGGTCATGCTTCGGGTCTCGTTTCCGGGTCGGCTGCGGTGTCTTCGATCGCCAGTTCCGGCTGGGGCATCACGGACTCGGCCAGCGCCTCGAAGACGCCTTGCTGGGCGGGACTCTGCAGCTCCGGCAGCTGGTCCAGCGACGCCAGCCCCAGGTCGTCCAGGAACTGCCGCGTGGTGGCGTACAGGGCGGGGCGGCCGGCCGCCTCGCGGTGGCCGATCACCTCGACCCATCCACGGTCCTCGAGCTGCTTGAGGATCTGGGTGTTGATCGTCACGCCGCGGATGTCTTCCATGTCGCCGCGCGTCACGGGCTGGCGGTAGGCAATGATGGCCAGGGTTTCGAGCACGGCACGGCTGTAACGCGGCGGCTTCTCGGGGTGCAGCCGGTCCAGGTACTCGCGCATCTCCGGCCGGCTCTGGAAGCGCCATCCGGTGGCCACGCACACCAGCTCCACGCCGCGTTGCGCCCACTCGTCCTGCAGCTGTCCCAGCAGGTCCTTGATGGTGTCGGCCCCGAGTTCGTCACCGAACAGCACGCGCAGCTCACGCACTTGCAGCGGCTGGTGCGTGCAGATCAGGGCGGTTTCGAGGACGCGCTTGGCATCCGTCGTATTCATGGTTTCGTCGTGAAAGTGGCGCCGGGGTGGCGCGGCTTTTCTGGGCCTGGGCTGTTCTGGTGGTCATCGCCGCGGCGCGGGCGCTCGAGCGGGTCCGCGGCGGGACGCGCCATCGTGGGCGACCACCGCAGGCTGGCCGGTGAGCCATTCGGGTTCATTGTAACGCAGCCCCCACGCGGCCCAGCCGGGCTGCAGGTCCGGCGGCAGCGGCGCGTGGAAGCTGTGCGCCGCGCCCGTGACGGGATGCGCGAAAGCCAGCCGGAATGCGTGCAGCGCCTGGCGCGGCACGGCCGCGGACACGGCCCCGCCGTACAGGACGTCGCCCACGAGGGGATGGCCGATGTGCGCCATGTGCACGCGGATCTGGTGGGTGCGCCCGGTCTCCAGCGTGCAGACCACCGCGCATCCGGCTTCGGCCTGCTGCCACAGGCGCACCCCGGTGGCCGCCGTCTTGCCGGGGTGCCGCTGCAGGTCGACCACGGCCATGCGCAGGCGGTTGCGCGGGTCGCGTCCGATCGGGGCTTCCACGCGGCGCTGGTCCGCGCCCTGCCACGGCCGATGCGCAAGCGCCAGGTACTGCCGCGCGACCTCGCGCGCGGCGATCATCTCGACCAGCCGGTCCATCGCGGCGCGCGTGCGCGCGACCACCATCAGGCCGCTGGTGTCCTTGTCCAGGCGGTGCACGATGCCGGCGCGTGGCAGGTTGCGGGCGCCGGCATGGCGGGCCAGCAGCGCATTGAGCAGCGTGCCGCTCCAGTTGCCCGGCGCCGGGTGCACCACCAGGCCCGCCGGCTTGTCGACCACCAGCAGGTGTTCGTCCTCGAAGACCACCGGGATCGGCAGGTCCTCCGGCTGGAAGGCCTGGCTTTGCGGCGTGGGGCGCAGCTCGATTTCCAGCCGGTCGCCGGCGCGCACGCGCTGCGAGGGCTTGGTCACCACCGCGCCCTGCAGGCGCAGCGCGCCGGCCTCGATCAACTGCTGCAGGTAGCTGCGCGAGAACTCCGGCAGCAGCAGGGCCAGCGCGCGGTCGAGCCGCTCGCCATGCTGCGCGCGCTCGATGGCGAGCGCGCGCATCTCGGCATCGGCAGCGGTCTCGTCGACGAGTTCGTCGGCGGCTGGCAGGAGGTCGGTCGATATAATGGTTTGTTCCTGACTGGAGAGTAGCGCGTGGAGTTTCGAGGCAAATTATCGGTGGTCCCCGCCCTGCTCGCCGCATCCGTGCTGGCGGGTTGTTCCGCCCTGAAGGAAGAGGACAAGACGGCCTCCTGGAGCCCGAACCGCATCTACGCGGAGGCCAAGGACGAATTGAACTCGGGCGCCTACGACAAGGCGATCCCCCTGTACGAGAAGCTGGAAGGCCGCGCGGCCGGCACGCCGCTGGCGCAGCAGGCGCAGCTGGAGCGCGCCTACGCGCAGTACAAGGCGAACGACCAGGCGCAGGCCATGGCCACGCTGGACCGCTTCATGAAGCTGCACCCGGCAAGCCCGGCGATGGACTATGCGCTGTACCTCAAGGGCCTGGTCAACTTCAACGACAACCTGGGCATCTTCTCCAGCCTGACGCGGCAGGACCTGTCCGAGCGGGACCAGAAGGCGGCCAAGGAATCGTTCGAGGCCTTCCGCGAGCTGACCACCCGCTTTCCGGATTCGCGCTACGCGCCGGACGCGCGCGCCCGCATGACGTACATCGTCAATTCGCTGGCGCAATACGAGGTGCACGTCGCGCGCTATTACTTCACCCGTGGCGCCTACGTGGCGGCGATCAACCGCGCCCAGTCCGCGCTGACGGATTACCGCGACGTGCCGGCGCTGGAAGAGGCGCTGTACATCATCGTGCGTTCGTACGATGCGCTGGGGATGCCGCAGTTGCGCGACGACGCGCGCCGGGTGATGGAGAAGAACTACCCGGGCAGCGAGTACCTCAGCAAGGGGTTCAAGTCGAGCCAGCCCTGGTGGAAGTTCTGGTGAGCTGAAGGCGTCGGGGTGCGGCTGTCGCCGCAACCCGGCCTACGGGTGGGCGGCGAGCATCGCCAGCGCGTCCTCGAAATCCGCCTCGTCGTTCAGGCGGCGCATCGGCGGCAAGGCATTCACCAGCCGCTTGCCGTATCCCATCTGCACCAGCCGCGTGTCGCAGACCACCAGCAAGCCCTGGTCCGTCTCGCGCCGGATCAGGCGGCCGGCGCCCTGCTTCAGCGCCACGGCCGCCTCGGGCACGAAGTAATCGTTGAACGGGCTGCGGCCCTGCGATTCGAGGCGCAGCCCGCGCGCCTCCACCAGCGGGTCACCCGGCGGGGGGAACGGCAGCTTGTCGATGATCACCAGCTGCAGGGCCTCTCCCGGCACGTCCACGCCTTCCCAGAACGACGCCGATGCGACCAGGATGCAACCGGGCCGCCCCTCGCCCTCGCCCTCGCGGAAACGCTCGATCAGGCGCCGCTTGGGCCACTGGCCCTGCACCAGCACCTCGATCTCGCGCGAGCCGTCGAAGCGCGCCTGCAGTTGTTCGCCGATGGCGCGCAACGCCCGCAGCGTCGTGGTCAACACCATCGTGCGCCCCCCGATCCGCTGCGCGGCGCCCGCCGCGAGCGCGCCGACGGCCTGGCTGTGCCCAGGATCGTTGGGCCGCGGGATCTGGCGCGGCACGTACAAGCCCGCCTGCGATGGATAGTCGAACGGGCTGGCCACGCGCAGCACCTCGGCCTCCGCCAGGCCGCACGGCTCGGTGAACCAGGACAGCCGCGCATCGTCCCCCAGCGTCGCCGAAGTGAAGATCCAGGCGCGCTGGGCCGCGGACGCGTCGTCGCTGCCCGCCTTGAGCAGCTTGTGCTGCACGGCCTTCGCGATGTCCAGCGGCGACTCGACCAGCCGCAGGTGCGTGCCGGCGTCCAGCCAGCGCACCGAGCCCGGCTCGGCCTCGTGCTCGAAGGCCTGCACCCGCTGCGCCAGGCCCATCGCGCGCTCGTGCAGGCGAACGAAGTCGGGCGCGATCTCGCTCACCGTGGCCAGGCCCTCGGCGGCGTGCTGCAATGCGGTCGACAAGGTCGCAAGCGCATCGAGCCAGCTCGCTGCGTGCACGCCTTCGGGCGCCGGCCCCGTCCAGCGCACGCGGCTTGCCGGGGGCGTGCGCCCGATGGCCAGGCGCAGGTCGCGCGCGGCCCGTTCGGTCCCGGCCGCGAGCGCCTGCCAGTCCACCAGCCCGCGCGCGAATTGCAGGCCGGCGCCCAGCATGTCGCGCGTGAAGTCCAGCACCTGCCCGGTGCCCACCTGCTGGCCGAGGAACTGCACGCCCGTCTCGTTCAACTGGTGCGCCTCGTCGAACACCACCACCCGCACGGAGGGCAGCAATTCGGCCATGCCGGACTCGCGCACCGCCAGGTCGGCGAAGAACAGGTGGTGGTTGATGACGACGACGTCCGCGGCCAGCGCCTCGCGCCGCGCCGCGTTGACGTGGCAGTTGCGGAACTTCGGGCACTGCGAGCCCAGGCAGTTCTCGCGCGTGGACGTCACCAGCGGAATCACGGCGGAGCGTTCGTCCAGCCCCGGCATCTCGGCCAGGTCGCCGCTGCGGGTGGCCTGCGCCCATTCCTCCACCTTGGCCAGCGTGCGCACGGCGGTGCGGTCCGGCAAGGTCGCGTCCTGGCGCGCGAGTTCCAGGCGGTGCAGGCACAGGTAGCTGGCGCGCCCCTTCAGCAAGGCCATGCGCACGGGCAGCCCCAGCGCCTCGGCCAGGCGCGGCAGGTCGCGGGCGAACAGCTGGTCCTGCAGCGTCTTGGTGGCGGTGGACAGCAGCACGCGCTCGCCGCTCAGGAGGGCGGGCACGAGGTACGAGAAGGTCTTGCCGACGCCGGTGCCGGCCTCCACCACCAGCGCGCCACCATCGGCGATGGTGCGGGCCACGGCCATCGCCATCTCGGTCTGGCCGCCGCGCGGACGGAAAGCCTCGGCCGCGCGCGACAGCACCCCGCCCGGCACGAAGGCCTCGCGCGTGAGATCCTCCAGGCGCTGCGCGTCGGCAGCCGTCCAGCCGGGCGCCGCGCCGGCGTCCTCGTGGCGGCCGGGCGACGCAACTGCCGATTCCGTCATCACGCGGGTTCTTTGGGGTCGAGGGCGAGTTCGAGCCTGGCGATCTGGTCGCGCATCGCCAGCCGGCGCTTCTTCAGGCGGCGCATCATCAGTTCGTCCACGGGTTGCTGCTGCGCCGTGCGGTCGATCAGCGCGTTCAGGTCGGCATGCTCCATGCGCAGCTCGATGAGGCGCCGTTCTGGGGAATGCAGGTTCGAGTCCAAAATCAAAAACCGGGGCGCCGCTTGCGGGATCATTCGATAATACGTCTTTCGAACGAAATGATCGAGCGCATGCCCAGTGCCGCCACCACGGATTCCACGTCCAGCAAAGGCTACCGCCTCACCGCCTCCACCGGCATCCACAAGGGTGACCGGGAATACCAGCAGGACCAGATAGCGCTGCTGGCGCACCCGCGCATCAACGGCTGCGTCCTCGGCGTGGTGGCCGACGGCATGGGCGGGCGCAGCGGCGGACGCAAGGCATCCGACCAGGTGATGATGACCTGCAAGCAGCTGTTCGACCGCTATTCCCCGGACCACGACGACGCGCCCTCGCTGCTCAAGCAGATGGTGCAGGAGTCGCACCTGGTCATCAAGCTCACCGCGATCTCCTCCGAGCAGGAGCCGCACAGCACCATCGCCGCCTTCCTGATCAATCCCAACGGCGAATGCCACTGGGTGCACGCCGGCGACTCGCGCATCTACCACTTCCACAGCAACCGGCTGGTCAAGCGCACGATGGACCATTCGTACGTGCAGACGCTGGTGGAACGCGGCGAGCTCACCGAAGACGAAGCCAACGTGCACCCGCAGTCCAACATCCTCATGGGCTGCCTCGGCGCGGAGGACGATCCGCCGGCGGACCTGCACTTCATCGAGATGCTGCGCCCCGGCGACACGCTCCTGTCGTGCAGCGACGGCGTGTGGCACTACTTCAGCCCGGAAGAACTGGGCTCGGTGCTGTCCTCGCTCTCGCCGCGCGAGGCGACCGAATTCCTGATCGAGAAGGCGCGCGCGCGCGCGCACGGCGGCGGCGACAACCTGTCGCTCGTGATCGTCAAGTTCGAACCCCTAGGAACCTGAGGCCGGCAGCTCCGGCACCGGCAGGGCCGAAGCCGCCGGCCTGGAGCGCTTGGCGTTGCGCGCGCGCACCACGGCCTTGTGCGCCTCGGCTTCGCGCAGCCGCTGCTCGTAATCCTGCCGATTCTTCGCGGCCTCTTCGGGCGTGGGCCCCGATGGGTCCGGCAGCACCTGCTTGCGAGGCGAGCCCTGCGGCCCCGACGGGCCCTTGGGCGCCCGCTCGGCCTGCGGCTGCGATGCGCGCGCCGCTTCGGCAGCGCGCTTTTTTTCCAGCGCGGCGGCGCGCTCCTCGCGCTCCTTTTGCTCGCCGGCCGCGCGCTCGCGCCGCTTCTCGTCGTCCCGCTCCTTCTGCGCCTGGCGCTCCGCGAGGTCGCGCTGGCGCTGCTCCTCGCGCCGCCGCCGCTCCATGTCGTTCACCGCGTTTTCCTGCCGGCGCAGCTCCGCCAGCCTGGAATTGCGCTCGCCCGTGACGCGACGCATGCAGTCGGTCACGGCGAACTTCGCCCGGCAAGCCTTCTGCTCCTCGGAAAAGCGCGACTCCACCGCGGCACGCTCTGCCTTGATGCGCTCGCGCTGCACGCCGAACTCCTGTTCCTGCGCGCACGCGCCACCCGCGGCGACCATGACCATGGCGGCGGCGAGGCAGGGCAGGAACTTCATGTCAGGCGGGTGTCGACGGTTCGGTGTTCCAGGGCCAGGAATTCGGCGGACTGCATTTCGTTGAGGCGGGACACGGTGCGCGGGAACTCGTGGGCCAGCGGGCCTTCGGTATACAACGCCTCCGGGGGCACCTCGGCCGACAGGATCAATTTGACCCGCCGATCGTAAAGGACGTCCACCAGCCAGGTAAACCTGCGCGCCTCCGATGCCAGCCGCGCCGACATGCGCGGCACGTCGCTGAGCAGCACCGTGTGGAACTGCGTGGCGATTTCGAGGTAGTCGTTCTGCGAGCGGGGCCCGCCGCAGAGCGTCCTGAAGTCGAACCACACCGCGCCACCCGCCTTGCGGCGCGCGAGGATCTCGCGGTGCTCGATGTGCAGCACGCGGTCCTCGTCGTGGGACTCGGCCAGCCGCGAGAACGCCTCGTTCATTTCCGCATCCGCCTTCGGGCCCAGCGGCGTGTGGTACAGCTTGACCTGCTCCATCGTGCGGCGCCGGTAATCGGTGCCGTTGTCCACGTTGATCACTTCCAGCTTGTCGTTCAGCAGCGCGATGGCGGGCAGGATGCGGTCGCGGTGCAGGCCATTGGGATACAGGTCGTCGGGGCGGAAGTTGGAGGTGGTGACGAAGCCGACGCCATTGTCGAACAGCGCGTCGAGCAGCCGGTGCAGGATCATCGCGTCGGTGATGTCGGCGACATGGAATTCGTCGAAGCAGATCAGGCGATAGCGTTTCGCCATCCGTGCGCCGAGTTCGTCGAGCGGGTTCACGGTGCCCTGGAGCTCGGCGAGTTCGCGGTGCACCTCGCGCATGAACTCGTGGAAGTGCAGGCGGGTCTTGCGCACCACCGGCACCGCCTGGAAGAAGCAGTCCATCAGGAAGCTCTTGCCGCGCCCCACCCCGCCGAACATGTAGACCCCGCGCGGGATGTCGGGGCGGTTGATCAGCTTCTTGAATGCGTTGGAGCGCTGCTCCTTGTACGCCGTCCATTCGCTGCAGCAGCGGTCGAGCGCCTCGACCGCGCGCAGTTGGGCGGGGTCGCTCTGGTAGCCACGAGCTTTCAGTTCAGCGTCGTAGACGGAACGGACGCTCATCCGAACTCCCAACAACCGGACGCAGAAGGCGCAGAAGTTGCGCAGAAAACGCAGAAGGACATCCAAAACCTTTCTTTGGTTTTCTTTTGCGTCTTCTGCGTCACTTCTGCGTCTTCTGCGTCCGGCTGTCTGGTTTTCAGAAGTTGAGAGTCCGTTTATCGACTGCCAAAGCCGCTTCCTTCGTCGCTTCGGACAGCGAAGGATGCGCATGGCAGATGCGGGCGATGTCTTCGGCGGAGGCCTTGAACTCCATCGCCACCACGGCTTCGGAGATCAGTTCGCTGGCCATCGGGCCCACGATGTGCACGCCCAGGATCTCGTCGGTCTTCGCATCCGCCAGGAACTTGACCATGCCGGTCGTGTCGCCGAGCGCACGCGCCCGGCCGTTCGCCAGGAAGGGGAAGGTGCCCGCCTTGTACTGCACGCCGTCCGCCTTGAGCTGCTGCTCGGTGCGGCCGACCCAGGCGATCTCCGGGCTGGTGTAGATCACCCAGGGGATGGTGTTGAAGTTCACGTGCCCATGCTGGCCCGCGATCCGCTCGGCCACGGCGACACCTTCTTCCTCCGCCTTGTGCGCCAGCATCGGCCCGCGCACGACGTCGCCCACCGCCCAGACGTTGGGCAGGTTGGTGCGGCACTGGTCGTCCACCGCGATGGCGCCTCGCTCGTCCAGCTTCAGGCCGACGGCTTCGGCGTTCAGGCCGATGGTGTTGGGCACCCGCCCGATCGACACGATCAGCCTGTCCGCCTGCAGGGTCTGCGCTTCGCCCTTGGCCGACGTGTAGGCGACGGACACGCCGGTCGAGGAAGTCTTGACTTCGCCCACCTTGACGCCCAGCTCGATCTTCAGGCCCTGCTTGTCGAACGCCTTCTTCGCTTCCTTGGCGATCTGTTCGTCCACCGCGCCCAGGAAGGTCGGCAGCGCTTCCAGCACCGTCACCTCGGCGCCGAGTCGGCGCCACACCGAGCCCATTTCCAGGCCGATCACGCCGGAGCCGATCAGCACCAGCTTCTTCGGCACCGCGGGAATGCGCAACGCGCCGTCGTTCGACAGCACCTTGTCCTCGTCGAAGGGAACGCCGGGCAGCGCGCGGGCGTTCGATCCCGTCGCCAGGATCACATGCTTGCCGACGACGGTTTCTTCACCGACCTGGATCTCGTAGCCTTGCGCTCCCGCCTTGGCGAAGGCGCCGCGGCCATGGAAGAACGCGATCTTGTTCTTCTTGAACAGGTACAGGATGCCGTCGTTGTTCTGCTTCACGACGGCGTTCTTGCGGCCCAGCATCTTCGCCAGGTCGAGGCCGAGGCCGGACACGTTGATGCCGTGCTCGGCGAAGTGCTTGCCGGCGTGCTCGAAGTGTTCGGACGACTGCAGCAGCGCCTTGGACGGGATGCAGCCGACGTTGGTGCAGGTGCCGCCCGGGGCGGGGCCGCCCTTTTCGTTCTTCCACTCGTCGATGCAGGCGGTGTTGAAGCCCAGCTGGGCCGCGCGGATGGCGGCGATGTAGCCGCCGGGGCCGCCGCCGATGACGACCACGTCAAACTGTTTGGACATCTTCGTCTCCTCAGATGTCGAAGAGGAGGCGGGCCGGGTCTTCCAGCGCTTCCTTCATCGCCACCAACCCCAGCACGGCTTCGCGGCCGTCGATGATGCGGTGGTCATAGGACATGGCCAGGTAGTTCATCGGGCGGACGACGACCTGCCCGTTCTCCACCACCGCGCGGTCCTTGGTGGCGTGCACGCCCAGGATGGCCGATTGCGGCGGGTTGATGATGGGCGTGGACAGCATCGAGCCGAACACGCCGCCGTTGGAGATGGAGAAGGTGCCCCCGGTCATCTCCTCGATGCCCAGCTTGCCGTCGCGCGCCTTGGCGCCGTACTCCGCGATCTTCTTCTCGATGTCGGCAAAGGACATCTGGTCGGCATTGCGCAGGATCGGCACCACCAGGCCGCGCGGCGACCCCACCGCGATGCCGATGTCGAAGTAACCGTGGTAGACGATGTCGTTGCCGTCCACCGACGCGTTGATCACCGGGTACTTCTTGAGCGCGTGCACGGCCGCCTTCACGAAGAAGGACATGAAGCCGATCTTGACGCCGTGTTCCTTCTCGAACTTTTCCTGGAAGCGCTTGCGCATCTCCATCACCGGCGCCATGTTGACCTCGTTGAAGGTGGTCAGGATGGCGTTGGTGGACTGCGACTGCAGCAGGCGCTCGGCGATGCGGGCGCGCAGGCGCGACATCGGCACGCGCTGCTCGGGGCGATCGCCGAGGTCCGGCTGCGCCGTCGGCGAGGCCACCTGCTGCAGCGCCGGCTTCGCGGCGGCCGCTGCGGGAACCGGTGCAGCCACGGCCGGCTTGGCGCCACCGGCCAGCGCGCCGATCACGTCGCCCTTGGTGACGCGGCCATCGCGGCCCGTGCCGGCCACCGACCCGGCCGCCAGGCTGTTGTCGGCCATCATCTTCTGCGCGGCCGGCATCGCGAAATCCGACTTGGAGCCACCGGTGGCCGCCGCGGGCGCGGCCGTCGCTGCGGCGGGTGCCGCTGGCGCCGGCTTGGCGGCGGCAGGCGCGCCGGCGGCGGCCTTGCCTTCGGTGTCGATCCGGGCAATCAATTGTTCGGCGACCACGGTGCCGCCGTCGGCCACCACGATCTCCGCCAGCACGCCCGCGCTGGGCGCCGGCACCTCGAGCACCACCTTGTCGGTCTCGATCTCGATCAGGATCTCGTCCTGCGCCACGGCCTCACCGGCCTTCTTCTTCCACTGCAGCATGGTCGCTTCGGCAACCGATTCGGACAGCTGCGGGACCTTGACTTCGACGATTGCCATTTGTTGTTCCTTGATTTCACGCGCGCGCGGTGACCGGCCGTTCAGGTCCGTGTCGACCGCGCGCAGATATTTCCGCGCAACGCGTCGGAAATATCGCTATTTGGAAAGAATGAAGCCCTTCAGCTTCGCAAACGCCGCATCGACCAGCGCCTTCTGCTGCTCGGCATGCAGATGCGAGTAACCGACGGCGGGGGACGCGGAGGCGGCGCGGCCCGCATACCCCAGCTTCTGCCCTTCGTTCATGTTCTCGTGGATGTTGTGCTGGATGAAGAACCACGCCCCCTGGTTCTGGGGCTCGTCCTGGCACCACACCAGGTCGGTGGCGTTCGGGTACTTCTTCAGCTCCGCTGCGAAAGCCTTGTGCGGGAAGGGATAGAGCTGCTCGACGCGGATGATCGCCACGTCGTCGCTGTCCTTCTCCTCGCGCTTCTTGGCCAGGTCGTAGTAGACCTTGCCCGAGCACACCACGACGCGCCTGACCTTGTCGCCCTTGAGCTCCTTCTGGTCCGGGATGACCGTCTGGAAGGCGCCCTTGGTGAACTCGGACAGCGGCGAGGTCGCGTCCTTGTTCCGCAGCAGCGACTTGGGCGTCATGATGATCAGGGGCTTGCGCAGGCTGCGGATCATCTGGCGGCGCAGCAGGTGGAAGATCTGGCTGGCCGTGGTCGGCTGGCAGACCTGCATGTTGGTGTCGGCCGACAGCTGCATGAAGCGCTCCAGGCGCGCCGAGCTGTGCTCCGGCCCCTGCCCTTCATAGCCGTGCGGCAGCATCAGCGTGATGCCGTTGACGCGGCCCCACTTCACTTCGCCGGAGGCGATGAACTGGTCGATGACGACCTGCGCTCCATTGGCGAAGTCGCCGAACTGCGCTTCCCAGATCACCAGCGTGTGCGGGTCGTTGGAGGCGTAGCCGTACTCGAAGCCGAGCACCGCCTCTTCCGACAGGATCGAGTCGATGCAGACGAAGGGCGCCTGGTTCTCGGCCACGTGCTCCAGGGGGATATAGGTGCCCACGTCCCACTTCTCGCGGTTCTGGTCGTGCAGCACGGCGTGGCGGTGCACGAACGTGCCCCGTCCCACGTCCTCGCCGGACAGGCGCACCGGATAGCCCGACGCGACGAGCGAGGCATAGGCCATGTGCTCGCCCATGCCCCAGTCGACGTTGACGTCGCCCCGGCCCATGGCGGCGCGGTCTTCCAGCACCTTCTTCACCAGCGGATGCACGGTGAAGTTCTCCGGCACCGTGGTGATGCGCTCGGCCAGGCGCTTCCACTCGGCCAGCGGAATGGCGGTGTCGGCGGCATCGGTCCACTTGCGTCCCAGGAAGGGCGCCCAGTCGACGGCGTACTTGCTCTTGAAGTTGGACAGCACCGGATCCACCGTGTGCTTGCCCTGGTCCATGGCGGCGCGGTAGGCCTTGGCCATGTCGTCGCCCAGCGTGTCGCCCATGCCCTGCGCGGACAGCTTGTCGGCGTACAGGCGGCGCGTGCCCGGGTGGGCGGCGATCTTCTTGTACATCAGCGGCTGGGTCAGGGACGGCGTGTCCTGCTCGTTGTGGCCCAGCTTGCGGAAGCAGACGATGTCGATGACGACGTCCTTGTTGAACTCCATCCGGTATTCGAGCGCCAGCTGCGTCGCCAGCACCACGGCCTCCGGGTCGTCCCCGTTCACGTGCAGCACCGGCGCCTCGATCATCTTGACGATGTCGGTGCAGTACAGCGTGGAGCGGGCATCGCGCGGGTCCGATGTGGTGAAGCCGATCTGGTTGTTGATGACGATGTGCACCGTGCCGCCGGTGTAGTAGCCACGCGTTTCGGCCAGCGCCAGCGTCTCCTGCACCACGCCCTGGCCGGCGATGGCGGCGTCGCCGTGCACCAGCACCGGCAGCACCTGCGAGCCGCGCGCATCGGCGCGGCGGTCCATCCGCGCGCGCACGGAACCCTCGACCACCGGATTGACGATCTCCAGGTGCGAGGGATTGAAGGCCAGCGACAGGTGCACCGGGCCGCCGGGCGTGCTGACGTCGGAGCTGAAGCCCTGGTGGTACTTCACGTCGCCGGCGGGCAGGTCTTCCTGCGCCGTGTGGTCGAATTCGGCGAACAGGTCCTTGGGCATCTTGCCCAGGGTGTTGACCAGCACGTTCAGGCGGCCGCGGTGCGCCATGCCGATCACGATCTCCTGCACGCCCTTGGCGCCGGCCTGCTGGATCAGTTCGTCCATCGAGGCGATGAAGCTCTCGCCGCCTTCCAGCGAGAAGCGCTTCTGGCCGACGTACTTGGTGTGCAGGAACCGCTCCAGGCCCTCGGAGGCCGTCAGCCGGTCGAGGATGTGGCGCTTCTTCTCGGTGTTGAACTGCGGCTTGCTGCGGATCGACTCCAGCTTCTGCTGCCACCAGCGCTTGTGGCCCTGGTCGCTGATGTACATGTACTCCGCGCCGATCGTGCCGCAGTAGGTCTCGCGCAGCGCGTTGAGCAGCTCCCGCAGGGACATGCTGTCCTTGCCGAAGAAGGTGTTGCTGGTGTTGAACACCGCTTCCTGGTCGGCGGCGCTGAAGCCGTAGAACGCCGGGTCGAGCTCCGGGATGTTCTCGCGCTCGGTGCGCTTGAGCGGGTCGAGGTCGGCCCAGCGGCAGCCGACGTTGCGGTAGGCGGCGATGAGCTGCTGGACGGCGGTGCGCTTGCGGGCCAGCTCGAGGTCGGCGCCGGCGGCCACCACCACACGGGTGCCGCCTTCCTTGGCGCGCTGGGCGAAGGCGTTGATGACGGGCAGGTGAGGCACGTCCTTGGCGTTGCTGCCGTCCACCGCCGCGACGTGCTGGAGCGCGTCGAAATAGTCGCGCCAGTTGTCGGGCACGCTGCCGGGATTGGCGAGGTAGTTCTCGTACATCTCCTCGACATAGGGCGCGTTGCCGCCGAAGAGATAGGAATTGCCGTTGTAGGCCGTGTAGACGGAGCTTTGGTCGCTCATCGGTGCGCTACTTTCCGCTTCCCTGCAGGAAGCTAGAGCTGGTTTAAGAAACCTTCCGCGACACGGCTGGACCGGTTAGCGGATGCGACTGTGGGAGGAAGGCCCTGGTTGCGAACGAGATTGTGCCACCGAATCCGGGGGCCGTAGGTCGGGTTCGCGCAGCGACCCCGACAGCACTATTGCAACAGGTCCCGGATCTGCTGCAAAGCCGCCGGGTCCTCGATGGTGGTCAGGTCGCCCGGGTCGCGGCCCTCGCAGACGGCCTGGATGGCGCGGCGCAGCAGCTTGCCGCTGCGCGTCTTGGGCAGCAGGGTGACGAAGCGCACCCGGGCCGGGCGCGCCACCGAACCGAGCGTATCGTCCACCCGCTTCATCACTTCGCCTTCGAGCTTCAGCCGCGCCGCAGCGTCGGTCAGCAGCGAGGTGTCCCTGACCACCGCGAAGGCCATGGCGACCTGCCCTTTCAGGGCGTCGGCGACACCGACCACCGCGACTTCGGCGATGTTCGGGTGGCCGGAGATGCTCTCCTCGATCTCGCGCGTGCCCAGCCGGTGGCCCGCTACGTTGATGACGTCATCCGTGCGGCCCAGGATGTAGAAGTAGCCGTCGGCGTCGCGAATGCCCCAGTCGAAGGTGCTGTAGACCTGCTGGTTCGGGATGCTCGACCAGTAGGTCTGCACGTAGCGTTCGTCGTCCCGCCACACGGTCTGCATGAAGCCGGGCGGCGTCGGACCCTTGATCACCACCACGCCCTTCTCGCCCGCCTTCGTGAGTTCCTCGCCTGTGCCTTCGTGCACCAGCCGTACGTCGAATCCGTACATCGGCACGCCCGGGCTGCCGAACTTGCTGTCCTGCCGGTCGACTCCGTTGGCAATGGTCAGGATCGGCCAGCCGCTTTCCGTCTGCCAGTAGTTGTCGATGATCGGGACGCCCAGGCCGTCGCTGATCCAGCGGGCGGTGGGCTCGTCCAGGGGCTCGCCGGCCAGGAACAGCGCCTTCAGGCTGGCGAGGTCGTATTTCTTCAGGAACGCCGGGTCCTGCTTCTTCAGCACGCGCACCGCCGTCGGCGCGCTGAACATGCCGGTCACCTGGTACTTCTCCACCAGGCTCCACCAGACGCCGGCGTCCGGACGGATCGGCAGGCCCTCGTACAGGATGGTCGCCATGCCCGCGATCAGCGGCCCGTAGACGATGTAGCTGTGGCCCACCACCCAGCCGATGTCGCTGGTGGAGAAAAAGGTCTCGCCCGGCTCGCCGAGGAAGATGTGCTTCATGCTCGCCGCCAGCGCCACGGCGTAGCCGCCCACATCGCGCTGCACGCCCTTGGGCCGGCCCGTGGTGCCGCTGGTGTAGATGGTGTAGCTGGTGTCCGTGGCATCCAGCCACTCGCACGCCACCTGGTCATGCCGGTGGCGGTCCGCCAGGGTCGCCCAGTCCTGGTCACGCCCGGCCACCTTGTCCATGGGCGCGAGGCCGCGATCGACCAGCAGGACCGACTGCGGCTTGTGCTTCGACAGCCGGATCGCTTCGTCCAGCAGCGGCTTGTAGGCGATGACCTTGCCGGCGCGCGATCCGGCGTCGGCGCTGACCACCACGCCGGGGGTGAAGTCCTCGATGCGGGAGGCCAGCGACACCGACGCGAAGCCGCCGAACACCACCGAGTGGATGGCGCCCAGCCGGGCGCAGGCGAGCATGGCGAACACCGCCTCCGCGATCATCGGCATGTAGATCAGGACCCGGCCGCCCCGCCCGACGCCCAGCGAGCGCAGCACCGCGGCCATCCGCTGCACCTCGTGGTGCAGTTCGCGGAAGTTGTAGACCCGCTCTGCCCCGGTCTCGGTGGAAACGTAGATCAGCGCCGGCTGGTCGGCGCGCGCGGCGAGGTGGCGGTCCACGGCGTTGTGGCACAGGTTGGTCGTGCCGCCCGCGAACCAGCGGTAGAACGGCGGCCGGCTGGCATCGCACACCTGCCGCGGCGCCTCGCGCCAGTCGATCAGCCCCGCCTGCTCGGCCCAGAAGGCGTCGCGGTCTTCCAGGGAGCGGCGGTAGAACTCGGCATAGCCCATCGGATGATCTCCTCGGCCTATTTGACGATGTCCAGCACGTCCCTGAAACGGGGATGTCCCGCATCCTTGAGCCATTCGAAAGCCACCATCTCGGTGGTGACCAGTTCCGCGCCCGCTGCCGCGAGCCGGTCGAAGGCGGCGTCACGATTGCGTTCGCTGCGCGAGCTGCACGCGTCGGTGACCACCCAGACATCGAGCTCCTCCTCGATCAGCCCCAGGGCTGTCTGCATCAGGCACACGTGGGCTTCGCATCCCGCCAGCACGATGGTGTCACGCGATGCCGGTGCCGGCGCCGCCTTCTGCAGGTGCCTGGGCAGGCTGCGGGCATTGCCGCCGGCCGGCCCGGCCTTCGCGGCCGGACGCAACCGCGGCAACAGGACCTGCGAGCCGTCGAAAGCCATCTTGGACAGCAACCGGCCCGCCACGAAGGGCTGCAGCGATTCCACGGTCCCGCCGAGCCCGGACGGGTTTTCCTCGGTGGCCCACAGCGGCACCTGCAACAATTGCGCAACGCGCGCCAGCCGGATCGCGTTGGCGAGGACGCGTTCGCCCTCGTGGATGGCGGGCATGAGCTTGTGCTGGTAATCGACCAGCACGAGTTGCGATTCTTCGGCTTCCAGCAGCATGGGCATTCCTTTGCCCGCCATTATTCCCCCCCATTAGGGAACTGCCCTCATGCGACGGCGGGACACGAAGATACACTCTGCGACCGATACCCATGCCCAGCCGTGCCGTCAGTGATTCCTCCCCCGTCCGGCTGCTTTGCGTTGAGGACAACCCCGACGACGTGGAGCTGATGGGCATCGCGCTGGAACGCGCGGATCCCCATCGCCGCTACGAACTGCAACGGGTCGACAACGCCGCCAGCTTCGTGGCCGCCCTCGATGGCGACTGGGACGTGATCCTGTGCGACTTCAACCTGCCGCGCTTCTCGCCGTATGCGGCCTTGCAGATCCTGGTCACGCGCCGCTCCAGCCTGCCGCTGATCGTGCTGACCCGCGCGATCGGCGAGGAAGCCGCCGTGCACGTGTTGCGTTGCGGCGCCAAGGACTACCTCACCAAGGACAAGCTGGGCACGCTGCCGCAGATCATCGGGCGGGTGCTCGAGGAACGCCGGCGCCAGCGCGAAAAGGAGCGGCTGGACGCCGAACTGCAGGGCGCCTATGCGCGGCTGAAGGAGCTGTCGGCGCGCTTCGTGCTGGCGCAGGAGCGCGAGCGCTCGATGATTTCACGGGAGCTGCACGACCAGCTCGGGCAGACGCTGACGGCGGTCGTGATCCACCTCCATGCGGCGGAGCGCGCCCCGGAGCGCGAGGTCGCGCGCAAGCACGGCGCCACGGCCGCGGAGCTGGCCGGCGGCGCGCTGCAGCAGTTGAAGACGCTGTCGTTCTCGCTGCGGCCGGCTCAGCTCGACCTGCTGGGGCTGGTCCCCGCGGTGCAATCGGCCATGCAGCGCATCGCGGAGCCGGCCGGGCTGGCCATCGAGCTCACCACGCGCGGCAAGGAGCCCAAGACACTGGAGGAAAATGCTGCCGTCGCCGTGCGCCTGGTGCAGGAGGCCCTGACCAACACCGTGCGGCATGCGGGGGCGACGCAGGTGCGCGTGCGGCTTCGCTTCCTGCCGCGCGGTCGCATCAGCGTGCTGATCGTCGACGACGGCGCCGGCTTCGACAAGGCGGCCATTCTCAACGGCCGGCAGAGCGAGAGAAACATCGGTCTCTACGGCATGATCGAACGCACGGAACTCGCCGGCGGCACGCTGCACATTCGCACGCGGCAGGGGCGGGGCGTGGCTATCCGCGCCGTGCTATGACAACTAGAATCACAAGGCTTTCATGATCCAGAACATCAACCCGCCCTTCCCCATCCAGGTGGTGCTGGCGGACGACCACGACCTGGTGCGATCGGGCATCAAGGCGCTGTTGTCCACGGTGGAGGGCGTGCAGGTGATCGCGGAAGCCCGCAACGGTACCGAACTGCTCGCCTTGCTCGACTCGGTGAAGCCGGACGTCGTGATGACCGACATTTCCATGCCCGGCATGGACGGCATCACCGCCATCGCCGAGATCCACACCCGGCATCCCCAGGTGAAGGTGCTGGTGCTCTCGATGTACGACACGGTGGACTTCGTCAAGCGCGCCGTCGCCAACGGCGCCTGCGGCTACCTGATGAAGGACGCCCCGCCATTCGAGCTGGAACAGGCCCTGCGCAGCGTGATGGCCACCGGCAGTTATTTCAGCGCCGCCGTGGCGCAGCGCCTGCTGCAGCCCTCCGAACCCACGGTCGACGATGAACTGACGCAACGCCAGGTGGAGATCCTCACGCTCATCGCGCAGGGCAAGTCCGCCAAGGAGATCGCCTTCGAACTCGGCCTGAGCCCCAAGACCGTGGACGTGCACCGCGCCCGCATCATGGAGCGCCTGCGCCTGAACGACATCGCGTCGCTCACGCGGTACGCGGTGCGCAAGGGCCTCATCAAGGCGTAGTCAGGCTTCGTTCAAGGCAGCACCCGCACCAGCTTGCCGTCGCTCGCATCCGTCAGCAGGTACAGCAGGCCATCGGGGCCTTGCCGCACGTCGCGCACGCGCCCGATCCCTTCCAGCAGCTTGTGCTCGCGCAGCACCTTGCCGCCGCCGAGTTCGATGCGGTCCAGGTAGCCGAACTTGAGCGAGCCGACGAACAGGTTGCCGCGCAGCGCCGGTCCATAGCGGTCGCTCGTGAGGAAGGCCATGCCGGAGGGCGCGATCGAAGGCACCCAGTAGTGCAGCGGCTGCTCCATGCCCGCCTTCTGCGTGCCCTCGCCCATCTTGCCGCCGCCGTAGTTCTCGCCATGCGTGATGACCGGCCAGCCGTAATTGCGGCCCGGTTGCGCCAGGTTGATCTCGTCGCCGCCCTGCGGCCCGTGCTCGATCACCCACAACGCGCCATCCGGGCCGAGGCTGGCCGCCTGGGCGTTGCGGTGACCGTAGCTCCAGGTTTCCGGCAGCGCGCCGGCGCGTCCGACGAAGGGGTTGTCCTTCGGCACCCCGCCGTCCTTTTGCACCCGCACGACCTTGCCGTGGTGCGTGTCGAGCCCCTGGGCGTCGTCGCGCCGCGAATTGCGCTCGCCCAGGGCCAGGAACAGCGTGCCGTCGCGGGCCTCCACGATGCGGCAGCCGAAGTGCATCCGGCTCTCCACCTTGGGTTTGGCGCTGAAGATGACCTGGACGTCCTGCAGCGAACGCTGGTCGTCGGCCAGCCGGGCCCGGGCCATCGCCGTGCTGTTGCCGCCGGCGCCGGGCTCGGAATAGCAGAAATACAAGGTGCGGTTGGTCGCGAAGCCGGAATCCAGCACCACGTCCAGCAAGCCGCCCTGCCCGCCTGCAGCGACTCGCGGCACCCCCGCCAGAGGCTCAGACATCCGCCCTTGCGGGTCGACCACCCGCATGCGGCCGGGCCGCTCCGTGACCAGGAACCGGCCCTCCGGGAGAAAGGCCACCGCCCACGGGTTTTCGAGGCCCGTGGCGATCGTCTGCGCCCGCAACGGCTGGGCCTGCGCCCCAAGAGCCGCCAAACCTGTGAAAATGACCGCGACGGATGCCAGCGAGCCCCAGAGCCTGCGGCGAATGAATCGGGAGTGGCCTTGCATGGTGGCGACCATTGTTGCCTGAACGCGCGGACCACGGGGCCACGCGGTTTTGTGCAGCATTCCCGATACAAATCAAGAACTTGGAATGCATTGTTCACTTGACTCCCGGCTCAACCGGAGACTACTCTCCAGCTTCATGAGCCGATGGCTGAGCTTGATCTTCGTGCTGGCCGCTGCCAGCGCACAAGCATCGCCGTCCTCCGCGGAGGACGACGTCGGACGCTTCATGGCCGAAAAACGCCTGGTCGACCGGCTGGAGGAAGCCCGCCAGGTGATGGGCGAGCGCGTCACGGAACGCGCCAGCCAGGTGGCCCACCGGGCCTCCGAACTGGTGGTCACGGCGATGGGATTCCTGGGCGTGCCCTATCGGCGCGGCGGCAACTCCGTGGACGGCGGCGGTTTCGACTGCAGCGGCTTCGTGAAGGCGATCTACGAGCAGACCGTCGGCCTGGTGCTGCCCCGCCGCGCGAACGAGCAGGCGGCCGCCACCCTGGCCATCGAGCGGCGCGAGCTGCAACCGGGCGACCTGGTGTTCTTCAACACCCTGCGGCGCACCTTCAGCCATGTGGGCATCTATATCGGCGACAACAAGTTCATCCACGCCCCCAAGCCGGGCGCCCAGGTGCGCGTCGAGGACATGGACGTGAGCTACTGGGCCAGCCGGTTCGATGGCGCGCGCCGGGTCGTCACCCGGCAGGAGCCCGCGGCTCCGCGCACGCCCTGAGGCAATTGCGCGATTCCCGCATGGGCCGCGCCAGGCCGCTGCGCCGGCGGGGCTTCACCCTGATCGAACTGCTGGTCACCCTGTCGGTGGTCACGATCCTCATGCTGGCGGCGCTCCCCAGCTTCATCGACAAGACCGTGCGCGCCCAGGTCGCGGAGGCGCTGCCCCTCGGTGAGCTCGGCAAGCCGCCGGTGCAGGCTGCCTGGCTGGCGTCGACGCCGCTGCCGGCGGACAACGCGGCAGCAGGCCTGCCGCCGCCCGAGAAGATCGTCAACGAACGCGTGCAGTCGGTCACCCTGGAAAACGGCGCCATCCACATCGCCTTCGGCAACCGCGCGCACAAGACGCTGCAAGGCAAGGTGCTGACGCTGCGGCCGGCCGGCGTGGACGAGGCCCGCGTCGTGCCGCTGGCATGGCTGTGCGGCCGGGCGCCCGCGCCGGACAAGATGATCGCGTTGGGGCAGGACCGCACCACCGTACCGGTGGGGATGCTGCCCGTGCGCTGCCGCTAGCAGCGCCGCGCAGCGTTCACTTGCGCGCCGGCGGGACGTCGGTGCAGGTGCCGTGGGCGATCTCGGCGGCCATGCCGATGCTTTCGCCCAGCGTCGGGTGCGGATGGATCGTCTTGCCGATGTCGATCTCGTCCGCGCCCATCTCGATGGCCAGCGCCACCTCGCCGATCATGTCGCCGGCATGCGTGCCGACGATGCCGCCGCCGACGATGCGGTGCGTCTGCGCGTCGAACAGCAGCTTGGTGAAGCCCTCGTCGCGGGTATTGGCGATTGCCCGGCCGGAGGCCGTCCAGGGGAAGTGGCCCTTCTTGATGGCGATGCCTTCCGCCTTGGCCTGGTCTTCGGTGAGGCCCACCCACGCGACCTCGGGGTCCGTGTAGGCGACGCTGGGGATCACGCGGGCGTTGAACGTGCTCTTCTCGCCGGCGGCGGCTTCCGCGGCGACGTGGCCCTCGTGCACCGCCTTGTGCGCCAGCATCGGCTGGCCGACGACGTCGCCGATGGCGAAGATGTGCGGCACGTTGGTGCGCATCTGGATGTCCACCGGGATGAAGCCGCGGTCCGTGACGGTGACGCCCGCCTTGTCCGCGCCGATCTTCTTGCCGTTGGGGCTGCGGCCCACGGCCTGCAGCACCAGGTCGTACAGCTGCGGCTCCTTGGGCGCCTGTTCGCCCTCGAATCGCACCAGGATGCCGTCCTTGGTCGCCTCCGCGCCGACGGTCTTGGTCTTCAACATGATGTTGTCGAAGCGCGGCGTGTTCATCTTCTGCCACACGCGCACCAGGTCGCGGTCCGCGCCCTGCATCAGGCCGTCGAGCATTTCCACCACGTCGAGCCGCGCGCCGAGCGTGGAGTACACCGTGCCCATTTCCAGGCCGATGATGCCGCCGCCGAGGATCAGCATGCGCTTCGGCTCGGTCGCCAGGTCGAGCGCGCCGGTGGAGTCCACCACCCGCGGGTCCTGCGGCATGAACGGCAGGCGCACGGCCTGCGAGCCGGCGGCGATGATGGCGTTGCGAAAGCGGATGACCTGCTTCTTGCCCGTGGTCTCGGCGCCGGTGCCCGTCGTTTCCTGCACCTCGAGGTGGTGGGCATCGAGGAAGCTGCCGTTGCCGCGCACCACCGTCACCTTGCGCATCTTCGCCATGGCCGCCAGGCCGCCGGTGAGCTTGCCGACCACCTTGTCCTTGTGCGCCTTGAGCATGCCGCGGTCGATGGTCGGCTTGCCGAAGCTGATGCCCAGCTTGTCCATGTGGCTCGCCTCGTCGATCACGGCGGCCACGTGCAGCAGGGCCTTCGACGGGATGCAGCCGACGTTGAGGCACACCCCGCCGAGCGTGGCGTAGCGCTCGACGATCACCGTCTTCATGCCGATGTCGGCGGCGCGGAAAGCGGCGGAGTAGCCGCCGGGCCCGGCGCCCAGGACGAGCATGTCGCATTCGAGGTCGACGCCGCCGCTATAGCTCCCCGCAGGGATGGGCGCGCCACCGCCCTCACCCCGGCCCTCTCCCGCTGGGGCGGGAGAGGGGGTTTTCTTCTCTCCCTGGGGAGAGGGTTGGGGTGAGGGGCTGGCCGCGGCGCCGCTGACTTCGACCGTCAACAGCACCGTTCCCTCCGCCACCTTGTCCCCCACCTTCACCCGCAATTCCTTCACCACCCCCGCATGGGTGGAAGGAATTTCCATGGAGGCCTTGTCGCTTTCCACGGTCACCAGGGACTGTTCGAGCTTGACGGTGTCGCCGGGCTTCACCAGCACCTCGATCACGGACACGCTCTCGAAGTCCCCGATGTCGGGAACCTTCACTTCCGTCGCGGCGGTCATTTTTGTTCTTTCGCTTTCACCGTGAAGAGGTCGCACGGCAGCGCCGAGTTGCGGTCGAACTCGCAACCGGCGTCGATGCCCGCTTCCGCCACTTCCTTCGCGGTTTTCGCCTTGGCGTAGGCGGCATGCATCGCACCCAGCGCAAAGCTGCGGCCGGACCCGATGCCCCAGAATTCCTTGAACTCGAACACCTCGCGGTAGCTGTACAGCCCGTAGATGCCGCTCGGATTGGCGATCACCACGCTGAACTGGCTGGACTCGTACGGATCGCTGTCCTCTTCCTTCGTCTGCAGGAAGAAGTTGTCCTTCAGGTACGGGTGCAGCTTGGTGAACGTGTCGAAGACATCGTCCTTGCTGCTCAGGCGCAGGATCTCGCGCGGCATCGAACCCATCGCCTTGCGCAGCACCGGGAAGTGGGCCACCGTCCCGGCCATGCCGATGAAGCTGGTGCCCTCGTCGGTCTCCACCTTGAAGATCTTGGTGTTGTTCTCGAAACGGTGCGCCAGGCGGGTGTCGCCGAAGGTGACCAGGGTATCGGCCGCGATGGCGATCTGCCCCGCTTTCTTCACCACCACTACAGTTGTCATCGACTTTTTGTTCTTAGAGAAGGACGCGACGGAAGTCCGCCAGGATCTGCCCCAGGTAGGCGTTGAAGCGCGCCGCCGACGCGCCGTCGATCACCCGGTGATCCCACGACAGCGACAGAGGCAGCATCAGCCGCGGCTGGAACTGCTTGCCATCCCACACCGGTTCGGTCTGGGACCTGCACACGCCAAGGATAGCGACTTCCGGCGCGTTGATGATGGGCGTGAAGTACCGGCCGCCGATACCGCCGAGTGACGAAATAGTGAAAGTGGCGCCCGACATTTCGGCAGGGCTGAGCTTGCCGTCGCGCGCCTTCTTCGCCAGCTCGCCCATTTCCTGGCTGATCGCGAGCACGCCCTTCTTGTCGGCATCCCGGATCACCGGCACCACCAGCCCGTTGGGCGTGTCCGCCGCGAAGCCGATGTGGTAGTAGCCCTTGACCACCAGGTCCTCGCCGTCGAGCGAACTGTTGAAGTCGGGAAACTTCTTCAGCGCCGCGACGCAAGCCTTGATCAGGAAGCCCAGCATCGTCACCTTGACGCCGGACTTCTCGTTCTCCTTGTTCGTGAGGACGCGGAAAGCTTCCAGCTCGGTGATGTCGGCGTCGTCATGGTTGGTGACGTGCGGGATCAGCACCCAGTTGCGGTGCAGGTTGGCCCCGCTGATCTTCTTGATGCGCGACAGCGGCTTGCGCTCGACGGGACCGAACTTCGTGAAGTCGACCTTCGGCCACGGCAGCAGGCCCAGCGCCTCGCCGCCCCCGCCGCCGGCCGGCGCCTTGGCCGCGGCAGCCTTGGTGCGCGCATCGCCCGCCATCACCGACTTGGTGAAGCCCTGCACGTCTTCCTGCGTGATCCGTCCTTTCGGGCCGGTGCCCTTGACTTCCTGCAGCGGCACGCCGAGTTCGCGCGCGAACTTGCGCACGGAAGGCGACGCGTGCGGCAGCGTGCCGGTGGGGGTGGCGGGTTCGTGCGGCGGGAGGGCGGCGGTGGGAGGCGTGCGGCTGCCCTCAACCCGGCCCTCTGCCGCTGCAGCGGGAGAGGGCGCAGGGGAAGCAACCGGACTTCCTCCCTCTCCCCTCGGGGGAGAGGGTTGGGGTGAGGGGCCGGCCGCGGCACTGCCCTGACCCTGCAACACCGCCAGCAGATCCCCGATATTGATCTTGTCGCCGACCTTCACCTTCAGTTCCTGCACCACGCCGGCCGCGGACGACGGGATCTCCATCGACGCCTTGTCCGACTCCACGGTCACCAGCGACTGCTCCGCCTTCACGGTGTCGCCCGGCTTGACGAGCAATTCGATGACGGCGACGTCCTTGAAGTCGCCGATGTCGGGGACCTTGATCTCGATCCTCTGGCTCCCTCCCCCACCGGGGGAGGGTTGGGGTGGGGGCGCTGGGGGCGCTTGGGGTGCCGGGGCCGCTGCAGCTTTCGACGGCGCCGCTGTCGCAGGGGCAGGGGAAGAAGATGCCGCAGCACCCTCCGCCTCCACCATCGCAATCACCGTCCCCTGCTTGACCTTGTCACCGATCCTGACCTTCAGCTCCTTCACCACGCCGGCGTGGCTGGAGGGGATTTCCATCGACGCCTTGTCGGACTCCACGGTCACCAGCGACTGCTCCGCCTTGAGCGTGTCGCCGGGCTTGACCAGCAGTTCGATGACGGCGACTTCCTCGAAGTCCCCGATGTCGGGGACCTTCACTTCGACGAGGGCCATGTTTCTTGTTCTCCGTGGCCCGAGCGCGGGCCTTCTCGTTGTTCGGGGGGACGGGCGTCAGGCGTACAGCGGGTTCAGCTTGTCGGCCTTGATGCCGTAGCGGTGGATGGCTTCCGCCACCTTCGCCACCGGCACCGCGCCGTCCTCGGCCAGCGCCTTGAGCGCCGCCACCACGATGTAGTGGCGGTTGACCTCGAAGTGCTCGCGCAGCTTGCTGCGGAAATCGCTGCGGCCATAACCGTCGGTGCCGAGCACCTTGTACGCGCGGCCCTTGGGAATGAAGGCGCGGATCTGGTCCACGTACTGCTTGATGTAGTCGGTGGAGGCCACCACCGGGCCGGCATGGCGCTCGAGCTGCTGCGTCACGAAGGGCACGCGCGCCGCCGCCGTCGGGTGCAGCAGGTTGTGGCGATCGCAGTCGAGGCCGTCGCGGGCCAGCTCGTTGAAGCTCGGGCAGCTCCACACGTCGGCATGCACGCCCCACTCCTTGGCCAGCAACTCCTGCGCGGCGATGGACTCGCGCAGGATGGTGCCCGAGCCGAGCAGCTGCACGCGCAGCTTGCCGGCGTCGCCGGGCTTGCACAGGTACATGCCCTTGACGATCTGCTCCTCGGTGCCGGGCTGCAGGCCGGGCATGGGGTAGTTCTCGTTCAGCAGGGTGATGTAGTAGAAGACGTTCTCCTGCTTCTCCACCATGCGCTTGAGGCCGTCCTGCATGATCACGGCGACTTCGTGCGCGAAAGTCGGGTCGTAGCTGACGCAGTTGGGGATCGTCCCCGCCATCACGTGGCTGTGGCCGTCCTCGTGCTGCAGGCCTTCGCCGTTGAGCGTGGTGCGGCCCGACGTGCCACCCAGCAGGAAGCCGCGCGCCTGCATGTCCCCGGCGGCCCAGCACAGGTCGCCCACGCGCTGCAGCCCGAACATCGAGTAGTAGATGTAGAACGGGATCATCACGCGGTTGCTGGTGCTGTAGCTGGTCGCCGCGGCGATCCAGCTGGCCATGCCGCCGGCTTCGTTGATGCCTTCCTGCAGGATCTGGCCGTTGACCATTTCCTTGTAGTAGGAGACCTGGTCGCGGTCCTGCGGGGTGTAGTTCTGCCCCTCGTGGTTGTAGATGCCGATCTGGCGGAACAAACCTTCCATGCCGAAGGTGCGCGCCTCGTCCACGAGGATCGGCACGACGCGGGGGCCAAGCTCCTTGTCGCGCAGCAGCGCGGTGAGGAAGCGCACGTAGGCCTGCGTGGTGGAGATCTCGCGGCCTTCCGCGGTCGGGTCCGTGACGGCCTTGAAGGCGTCGAGCCCCGGCACCTTGAACTGCTCGTCGGACTTCGCGCGGCGCTTCGGCAGGTAGCCGCCCAGGGCCTTGCGGCGCGCCTGCAGGTACTGCATCTCGGGCGTGTTCGCGTCCGGCTTGTAGAACGGGATGTCGGCCAGCTTGTCGTCGGGGATCGGGATGTTGAAACGGTCGCGGAAGATGCGGATGTCGTCGTCGTCCAGCTTCTTGGCCTGGTGGGCGATGTTGCGTCCCTCGCCGGCCTTGCCCATGCCGAAGCCCTTGACCGTCTTGATCAGCAGCACGGTCGGCTGGCCCTTGGTGTTCACCGCCTTGTGGAAAGCCGCGTACACCTTCTGCGGATCGTGGCCGCCGCGGTTCAGGCGCCAGATGTCCTCGTCGCTCATCTTGGCGACCATCTCCAGCGCCTTCGGGTGCCGGCCGAAGAAGTTCTTGCGCACGAAAGCGCCGTCGTTGGCCTTCATGGCCTGGTAGTCGCCGTCCAGCGTCTCCATCATGATCTTGCGCAGGATGCCATCCTTGTCGCGGGCCAGTAGCGGGTCCCAGTAGCTGCCCCAGATCAGCTTGATCACGTTCCAGCCGGCGCCGCGGAACTCGCCTTCGAGCTCCTGGATGATCTTGCCGTTGCCGCGCACCGGGCCGTCCAGGCGCTGCAGGTTGCAGTTGACGACGAAGATCAGGTTGTCCAGCCCTTCGCGCGCAGCGACGCCGATGGCGCCCAGCGATTCCACTTCGTCCATCTCGCCGTCGCCCAGGAAGGCCCAGACCTTGCGGTTCTCGGTGTTGGCGATGCCGCGGGCGTGCAGGTACTTCAGGAAGCGGGCCTGGTAGATCGCCATCAGCGGGCCCAGGCCCATGGAGACCGTGGGGAACTGCCAGAAGTCGGGCATCAGCTTCGGGTGCGGATAGCTCGAGAGCCCCTTGCCGTCCACTTCCTGGCGGAAATTCAGCAACTGCTCCTCGCTCAGCCGGCCTTCCAGGAAAGCGCGGGCATAGATGCCGGGCGAGCTGTGGCCCTGGATGTAGAGGCAGTCGCCGCCATGGTCCGCGCTCTCGCCGTGCCAGAAGTGGTTGAAGCCCGCGCCGAGCATGGTGGCCAGCGACGCGAAGGAACTGATGTGGCCGCCGAGGTCACCGCCGTCGGCGGGATGCAGGCGGTTCGCCTTGACCACCATCGCCATCGCGTTCCAGCGCATGAACGCGCGCAATCGCTCCTCGATCTCCAGGTTGCCGGGGCAGCGTTCCTCGTCCTGCGGCTCGATCGTGTTGACGTAGCCGGTGGTGGCCGAGAAGGGCATGTCGATGCCTTGCTGGCGCGCCTCCTCGAGCAGTTGCTCCAGCAGGAAGTGCCCGCGCTCGCGGCCCTCCGCGGCGATGACGGCCGACAAGGCATCCACCCATTCGCGCGTCTCCTGCGCGTCTGCGTCGTTGGCTGCCGAGCCGAACAGGTTGTCGGGCTGTGCGGACATGTTGTTTGTCTCCTGGGGTTCGTGAATTTAGTACGGCCAGCCCGCACGCGGCGGGAGTGTCGCATAACTTCCGCTAGATTTCAAATGGTGCCACTCAGTTTCATAATGTGAATTGCCTTGGACGGCACCTTTCATGCGTGCGTTGCAGGCATGCGCGCCTCCCCGCCTAAACTACCACCACTGATGCAAGACTCTCCCGCCTCGGAACTGCCCTCCGAGGAACCCATCCCCGACTGGTGGCGCCACTGGTGGCGCCGGCAGACGCCGACCCGGCAGGATCGCTTCGCGATGCTGGCGCCGCTGGCGGCGGTGGTGCTGTTCCTCGCCGCCATCATCTCCGCGTTCTGGTACTTGAGGCTGGAGGAAATGGACCGCGAGCAGGAGGCGGTCCGCCGGGACGTCGAGTACGCCCAGCAGCGGCTGAGGTTGCGGCTGCTGGAGCGCCAGGAGCAGCTGATGCGCATCGCGCGCGACATCTCCAACAAGGAGGTCGACGCCGAGGAGTTCGTGGTGCGCTCGGAGTCGATGCTGGCCCAGTACCCCGAGCTGCTCATGCTGACCTGGATCGACGAGCGGCGCCGCGTCAAGGCGGGCTACGCGGCGCCGAGCCTGAGCTCCAACCAGACCCGCAACAAGGGCGAGGTGCTGCGGCCGGGCGAAACCGAAACCATCTACAGCCTGGCGCGCGACCTCCAGCAGCCGGTGTACTCGCAGCCGGTGGCCGGGCCCGACAGCTCGGGGCTGCTGCAACTGCACGTGCCGCTGGCCGACCAGGGCAAGTTCGCCGGCATCATCCTCGGCGAGTACTCCATCGACGGCCTGCTGCGCTACGGGGTGCCGGCCGAAGTGTCGGCCAAGTACGCGGTGGCCTTGCTGGACGCCAAGGGCCGCATCATCGCCGGCAATTCGGTGCCGCCACGCAACCCGGCCACCCAGTTCCTGCCGTGGGCCGCGCAGCCGAACGAATACGAAGTGCCGGTCTCGCCGGTGGGTAACGGCCTGCTCGTGCGCGCGCAGGCCTACCGCACCGGCCTGGGCGTGATCGGCAGCGGCCTGTTCTGGCTGGTGGGCGCCCTCTCGGCGATGACCGCCTGGATGCTCATCGCCAACTGGCGCCACACGCGACGGCGCATGCAGGCGCAGCAGGCGCTGATGGCCGAGACCAACTTCCGGCGGGCGATGGAGAACTCGATGCTCACGGGCATGCGGGCGCTCGACATGCACGGCCGCATCACCTACGTCAACGCCGCGTTCTGCCAGATGACGGGCTGGAGCGAGGCAGAGCTCGTGGGCCGCACCCCGCCCTTCCCCTATTGGCCGGAAGAGGACCGCGAGCTGCTGGCAGCGCGGCTGGACGACGAGCTCAAGGGCCGCACGATCCAGGGCGGCTTCCAGGTGCGCGTCAAGCGCAAGGAAGGCAGCCTGTTCGACGCGCGGCTGTACGTCTCGCCGCTGGTGGACGCCAAGGGCCACCAGACCGGCTGGATGACGTCGATGACCGACATCACCGAGCCCACCCGCATCCGCGAGCAGCTGCAGGCTTCGCACGAACGCTTCACGACGGTGCTGGAAGCGCTGGACGCCTCGGTGTCGGTGGCGCCGCTGGGCAGCGAGGAGCTGCTGTTCGCCAACAAGCTGTACCGGCTGTGGTTCGGCGGCCGCGCCGGCGGCCACCTGCAGATGGTGGCCCAGGCCGGCACCAGCGAGCACCCCGCGGCCACGCAGGATTCGCTCGACAACGTGGACTCGCTGGTCGGCCTGCCGACGAACACGTTGATGACCGCGGCCTCCGAGAACGCGGAAATCTTCGTGCCGGAACTCGGCAAGTGGCTGGAGGTGCGGTCACGCTACCTGAACTGGGTGGACGGCCGGCTGGCGCAGATGGTCATCGCCACCGACATCACTTCGCGCCGCGTGGCCGAGGAACTGGCGGCCGCGCAGGCGGAACGCGCGCAGTCCGCCAGCCGCCTGATCACCATGGGCGAGATGGCGTCCAGCGTGGCGCACGAGCTGAACCAGCCGCTGACGGCCATCAGCAATTACTGCAACGGCCTCATGTCGCGCATCAAGGGGCGGCAGATCAGCGAGGAGGACATGCTGGCGGCGCTGGACAAGACGGCGCGCCAGGCGCAGCGCGCGGGCCAGATCATCCAGCGCATCCGGTCCTTCGTGAAGCGCAGCGAGCCGAACCGCACTCTGTCGGACGTGAGCGTGATGGTCAGCGAGGCGATGGAGCTCGCCGACATCGAGCTGCGGCGGCGCAACGTGCGCATGTCGCACTACGTGGCCGCGCGCCTGCCGCACCTGATGGTGGATCCGATCCTGATCGAGCAGGTGCTGATCAACCTGCTGCGCAATGCCGCGGAAGCGATCGAGCAGGCGGGCCGCCCGCCGGGCCGGCGCAGCGTGGAACTGCGCGTGGTGCCCAAGCAGGAAGGCGTGCAGAGCGTCGTCGAATTTTCGGTGCTCGATTCCGGCGCAGGCCTGGCTCCCGAAGTGATGGAACGGCTGTACGAAGCGTTCTTCTCGACCAAGGCCGAGGGCATGGGCATCGGCCTGAACCTGTGCCGCACCATCGTGGAGTCGCACCACGGCAGGATGCAGGCGGAGAACATCTACAATGGCAGCGAAGTCTCGGGGTGCCGCTTTTCCTTCTGGATACCGGTCTCGGGTGCTACCAATCCGATAGTGGGCAAGGACGCCGGGGTGACAACGATATGAGGCGCCGGGCCGCCCCAAGCCGAATTGAACCGGAGCGCGAAGTGCGGAGGTTTTACGAATGTCTCTGATTCCCAAGAAGGGCACCGTGTACGTTGTCGACGACGACGAAGCCGTGCGCGACTCCCTTCAATGGCTGCTCGAAGGCAAGGATTACCGCGTCCGCTGCTTCGACTCCGCCGAGTCCTTCCTGGCCCGTTACGACCCGCGAGAGGTGGCCTGCCTGATCGTCGACATCCGCATGGCCGGCATGACCGGCCTCGAGTTGCAGGACCGGCTGGTCGAACGCAAGTCTCCCCTGCCCGTGGTCTTCATCACGGGCCATGGCGACGTGCCGATGGCGGTGAACACCATGAAGAAGGGCGCGATGGATTTCATCCAGAAGCCCTTCAAGGAAGACGAGCTGGTGAGCCTGGTCGAGCGCATGCTGGAGCGGGCCAAGGACACCTTCGCCGATTTCCAGAGCGCCGCCAGCCGCGACGCCCTGCTGTCGAAGCTCACTTCGCGCGAAGCCCAGGTGCTCGAGCGCATCGTGGCCGGCCGCCTGAACAAGCAGATCGCCGACGACCTGGGCATCAGCATCAAGACGGTGGAAGCGCATCGCGCCAACATCATGGAAAAGCTGAACGCCAACACGGTGGCCGACCTCCTCAAGATCGCCCTGGGACAGCAGCCGCCCAAGGGTTGAGAATCGGATACCGGACGCAGAAGACGCAGAAACTGCGCAGAAGGCGCAGAAGGCGCAGAAGAATCCATCAAGGTTTTTTTGACTCTTCTGCGTCTTCTGCGTAACTTTCGCGCCTTCTGCGTCCGGCTGTTTTGACTTGATTTTCATGACTGCGCAAATCATCGATGGCAACGCGCTTGCCAAGCAGGTCCGCGCCGAAGCCGCGGGCCGCACCCAGGCCCTGAAGGCGCGCGGCATCCAGCCGCACCTGGCGATCCTGCTGGTGGGCGACGACCCGGCCAGCCAGGTGTACGTGAAGCACAAGGTCGCGGACAGTGAGCAGACCGGGCTGCACGCGGCGCTGGAGCGCCACCCCACCACGCTGCCCGAAGCCGACCTGCTGGCCCGCATCCGGGCGTTGAACGACGACCCGTCGGTGCACGGCATCCTGGTGCAGTTGCCGCTGCCCAGGCACATGGACAGCCACAAGGTGATCGAGACGATCTCGCCGGCCAAGGATGTCGATGGCTTCCACGTCGCCAGCGCCGGCGCGCTGATGGTCGGCCAGCCGGGCTTCTGGCCCTGCACCCCCCATGGCTGCCTGAAGATGCTCGACTCCATCGGCTACGACCTGAAGGGCAAGCACGCGGTGGTCATCGGCCGCAGCAACATCGTGGGCAAGCCGATGGCGATGATGCTGCTGGGGCGGGATGCGACCGTGACGATATGCCATAGCCGCACCAGGGACCTGAAGGCGATGACGCTGCAAGCGGACGTCGTCGTGGCGGCGGTCGGCAAGCGCAATGTGCTGACGAAGGACATGGTCAAGCCGGGCGCCGTCGTGATCGACGTGGGCATGAACCGCAACGACGAAGGCAAGTTGTGCGGGGATGTCGACTTCGAAGGCGTCAAGGAAGTCGCAGGCTGGATCACCCCGGTGCCCGGCGGCGTGGGCCCGATGACCCGGGCGATGCTGTTGATCAACACTTTGCAAGCAGCGGAACGCGCCAGCGTTTAAGGCCAACAACCGGACGCAGAAGGCGCAGAAGTTACGCAGAGGACGCAGAAAAAGCCAAAAGGGTATTTGGGCTTCTTTTGCGTCTTCTGCGTAACTTCTGCGTCTTCTGCGTCCGGATGTTGGGTTTGATCGCCGCCATCACGATTGCCAATCGGTGGCTGACATTGAAGAGCGCCCATCTGTCGCAAAATGACCAGCATGAGCAACCCCCTCCTCGACTTCAAGGACCTCCCCCTCTTCGACCAGGTGCGCCCCGAGCACGTCGCCCCGGCCATGGACGAACTGCTGGGCCAGGCGGACCAGGCGCTGGCCGCTGTCACGCAGGCTGACTTTGCCGCCGACTGGGGCGCCATCGCCCGCGTGCTCGACGTCGCCACGGAGCGCTTGAGCCGCTCCTGGGGCATGGTGGGTCACCTCAACGCTGTCGCGGACACCGCGGAGCTGCGCGCCGCCTACAACGAGGCGCTGCCCCGCGTCACCGAGTTCTGGACGCGCCTGGGCTCCGACGAGAAGCTCTACGCCAAGTACAAGGCGATCGACCCGGCCAAGCTCACGCCGGAGCAACGCCAGGCCCACAAGAACGCCTTGCGCAATTTCACCCTGTCCGGCGCCGAACTCGTGGGCGCCGCCAAGGAGCGCTTCGCGCAGATCCAGGAGCGACAGGCCGAGCTGAGCCAGAAGTTCAGCGAGAACGCCTTGGACTCCACCGACGCCTTCTCCTACTACGCGGGCGAAGACGAGCTCGACGGGGTGCCCGCGGACGTCGTGCAGGCCGCCCGCGCGGCGGCGGAAACGGAAGGCCGCGAGGGGTACAAGCTGACGCTGAAGATGCCCAGCTACCTGCCCGTGATGCAGTTCGGCCGCAACCGCACGCTGCGCGAGCGGCTGTACCGCGCCTACGTCACGCGCGCCAGCGACCAGGGCGACCCGAAGTTCGACAACACACCGCTCGTGCGCGAGATCCTGGCGCTGCGGCGCGAGGAAGCCAGGCTGCTCGGCTTCGACAATTTCGCCGAAGTCTCCGTGGTCGCCAAGATGGCGGAGTCGCCCAAGCAGGTGGTCCAGTTTCTGCGCGACCTCGGGCATCGCGCCCGTCCTTACGCGCAGAAGGACGTGGACGACATGCGCCAGTTCGCGCTGCAGGAACTGGGCATCGCCGATCCGCAGGCCTGGGACTGGGCGTTCATCGGCGAGAAGCTGAAGGAAGAGCGCTACGCGTTCAGCGAACAGGAGGTCAAGCAGTACTTCACCGCGCCGAAGGTCATGGCCGGCCTGTTCAAGATCGTCGAGACGCTGTTCGAGGTGGTGATCCGCCGCGACCACGCGCCCGCGTGGCACCCGTCGGTGGAGTTCTACCGCATCGAGCGGGAAGGAGAACTGGTCGGCCAGTTCTACCTGGACCCCTCCGCCCGCACCGGCAAGCGGGGCGGCGCCTGGATGGACGACGTGCGCGCCCGCTGGCTGCGCCCCGACGACGGCCGGGTGCAGACGCCCATCGCGCACCTGGTATGCAACTTCGCCGAAGGCGTGGAAGGCAAGCCGCCGCTGCTGACGCACGACGACGTGATCACCCTCTTCCACGAATGCGGCCATGGCTTGCACCACATGCTGACGCGCGTGAACGAGCGTGACGTCTCGGGCATCAGCGGCGTGGAGTGGGATGCGGTGGAGCTTCCCAGCCAGTTCATGGAGAACTTCTGCTGGGAATGGGGCGTGCTGAAGCACATGACGGCGCATGTCGACACCGGCGAGCCGCTGCCCCGCGACCTGTTCGACAAGATGCTGTCGGCCAAGAATTTCCAGAGCGGCCTGGCGACCTTGCGGCAGATCGAGTTCGCCTTGTTCGACATGCTGTTGCATTCTGAACACGATCCGGCCGGCGATTTCATGGCCCTCATGCAACAGGTTCGCGACGAGGTTTCCGTGCTGCATCCGCCGGCTTTCAACCGCATGGCGCACACTTTCAGCCACATCTTCGCCGGCGGCTACGCGGCAGGCTATTACAGCTACAAATGGGCCGAAGTCCTCAGCGCCGACGCCTATGCCGCTTTCGAGGAAACAGCCGGTAAGGACGGTATGCCGAGCGTTGCCACCGGCCGAAAATACCGGCAGGCCATCCTGGAGGCGGGCGGCAGCCGGCCGGCGATGGAGTCGTTCAAGGCCTTCCGCGGCCGCGAACCGACGCTCGATGCCTTGTTGCGGCACCAGGGGATGGCCTGACACAATGAGGTGAAGAACGGGGGGTATCAGATGCTGTCTGTGCAACTGGCCGCAGGGGCCGCGATCCTGGGCTGCGCCGCGCTGTGCGCCTTGCCGGCTTCGGCGCAGGTTTTCCGCATCGTCGGGCCCGACGGCAAGGTGACTTTCTCCGACCGGCCGCCGCCGGACGGCAAGGCCAAGGCGGGCAACTCCGTCCAGATGCCGGCCGCGCCGGGCTCCAGCACGGCGACCTTGCCGCTGGACCTTCGCAACGCCGCCACCCGCTTCCCCTTCACGCTGTACACCAGCCGCGATTGCTCGCCGTGCAACTCGGCGCGCAGCTTCCTGTCGCAGCGGGGCGTTCCCTTCACCGAGCGGACGGTCACCACGCAGGAGGACATCGACGCCCTGCAGAAGATCGCCGGCCAGCCGCGCGTGCCGTTCGCCACCCTGGGCGGGCAGCACCTGGCGGGTTTTTCCGAATCCGAGTGGACGCAGTATCTCGATGCGGCGGGCTATCCGAAGACGTCGCAATTGCCGCCGACGTTCCGCAACCCGCAGCCCTCGGCGCTGGTGCCCGTGCAGGTGCGGGAGGCCGCGGCGCCCGAGGCGCCCGCTCCGGCGCGCGCCGAACTGCCGTCGCGGGATTCGACCCAGTCGCCGGCCAACCCGACCGGCATCCGCTTCTAGTACGCGATCGTCTGCACGCCGCCAGGGGTGGCGAGCAGGCACACCGCGGCCTTCTGGTGGGCGAACACGCCCACCGTGACCACGCCGGGCCATTGGCTCACCTGCGTCTCGAACGCCAGCGGCTCCCGCACCTGCAAGCCGGTCACGTCCAGGATGTGCTGCCCGTTGTCCGTGACCAGCGGCTGGCCGTCCTTCAGGCGCACTGTGGCGGTGCCGCCTTGAAGCGCGAACTGGCGCACCAGGCGTTGCGTCGCCATCGGGATCACTTCCACCGGGATGGGGAAGCGGCCGAGCACCTCCACCCGCTTGGAGTCGTCGGCGATGCAGATGAAGCGCCGCGACTGCGCGGCGACGATCTTCTCGCGCGTGAGCGCCGCGCCGCCGCCCTTGACCATGTGGCCGCGCCCGTCGATCTCGTCGGCGCCATCGATGTAGACCGCCAGCTCGCCCACCTCGTTCAGGTCGAACACGCGCACGCCGATCGCCTGGAGCCGCTCCGTGGACGCAACGGAGCTGGACACGGCGCCGGGCACCTGGTCCTTCATCGTGGCCAGGGCCTCGATGAACTTGTTGACCGTGGAGCCGGTGCCGACGCCCACGATCTCCCCCGGCACCACGTACTTCAGCGCCGCCCGGCCCACCAATGTCTTGAGTTCATCCTGCGTCACGCACAATCCCCGGTTGACTGTCGAAGCCGGAATTATCGGATGTCCCTCCTCCCCTACGCCCTCGCCCGCCCCTTCCTGTTCGGCCTGGAGCCGGAAACCGCGCACGAACTGACCCTCGGCTCCCTCGAGCGGATGCAGCGCACGCCGCTGCAATGGGCCTACCGCAACGGCTTCGTGCCCGACCCGATCGAGCTGGCCGGCCTGCGCTTCCCCAACCGCGTCGGCCTGGCCGCCGGGCTGGACAAGAACGCCCGCTGCATCGATGCGCTCGGGGCCATGGGCTTCGGCTTCGTCGAGGTCGGCACCGTGACGCCCCGGGCGCAGCCGGGCAACCCGCGGCCGCGCATGTTCCGCCTGCCGGACGCCAACGCGCTGATCAACCGCCTCGGGTTCAACAACGAAGGCCTCGACGCCTTCGTCGCCAACGTGCAGCGTTCGTCGTTCCGCGCGCAGGGGCGCTTGCTGGGACTGAACATCGGCAAGAACGCGGCCACGCCCATCGAGGACGCCACCGGCGACTACCTCGCCTGCCTGGAGGGCGTCTACCCGCACGCGGACTACGTCACCGTCAACATCTCCAGCCCGAACACGAAGAACCTGCGGGCGCTGCAGGGCGACGAGGCGCTCGATGCGCTGCTGTCCGCGGTCGCGGGACGGCGCGAGCAACTGGCGGCGCGGCACGGCCGCCGGGTGCCGGTGTTCGTCAAGATCGCGCCCGACCTGGACGCGACGCAGGTGGAGGTGATCGCCGCGACGCTGCGCCGCCATGCCATGGACGGCGTGGTCGCCACCAACACCACCATCGCGCGCGACCGCGTGCAGGGCCTGGCGCACGCGCAGGAAGCCGGCGGCCTGAGCGGCGGCCCGCTGCTCGATGCCAGCAACCGCGTGATCGCGCAGTTGCGCGCCGCGCTCGGCAGCGATTTCCCCATCATCGGTGTCGGCGGCGTGCTGGGCGCGGCCGACGCCTTGTCGAAGCTGCGCGCCGGCGCGGACGTGGTGCAGGTCTACACCGGCCTCATCTACCGCGGCCCGGCGCTGGTGGACGAGATCGCCCGCGCGTTCAAGCTGGACGCAGCAACCCGGCGGTGACTTCGGCGATCGCGAGCGCGCTGGTCAGGCCGGGCGATTCGATGCCGAACAGGTTGACGAGACCGGGCACGCCGTGCAGGGCGGGGCCGTCGATGCGAAAGTCCGCGGCCTTCTCGTGCGGCCCGTGGATCTTCGGCCGCACGCCGCTGTAGCTGGGAGCCAGCGCGCCATCCGGCAAGCCGGGCCAGTAGCGCCGGACCTCGGCATAGAAGGCATCGGCGCGTGCGGGATCGACGCGCCAGTCGATCTGCTCCGGTGAGCCCACGTCGAGCCATTCGAGGTCCGGCCCGAATTTCGCCTGCCCCCCGAGGTCCAGCGTGAGGTGCGTGCCGAGGTGCGCATCGGAAGGGGCCGGATAGATCAGGTGCGTGAATGGCGCCTTGCCGGACAGCGCGTAGTAATTGCCCTTGGCGAACCATTCGCGCGGGACGAAGCGGGCGTCCAGTCCTTCGAAGCGCCGCGCCAGTGCGCAGGCGTGCAGCGACGCCGAATTGACGACCACGCCGGCGGCCAGCTCGGCGCCGTCGGCGAAGCGCAGCACGTGCGGCTGCCCCGCGCGCGCGGACAACGTGGCGGACACCACCTGCGTGCCCAGCGCCACCATGCCGCCGGCGCGCTCCAGGTCACCCTGCAAGGCCAGCATGAAGCCATGGCTGTCGACGATGCCGGTGGTGGGTGAATGCAGCGCCGCAATGCAGCGCAGCGCGGGCTCCATGGCCTGCGCCTGCTCCTTCGACAACCAGGCGACGGGCACGCCGTTCGCGGCGGCGCGGTCCTGCAAGCCGCGCAGCGCCTGCGCCTCTTCCTCGCTGTTGGCCACCGTCAGCTTGCCGCAGCGGCGATGGTCCACGCCATGCGATGCGCACAGCGCGTAGAGCAGGTCCTTGCCCCGCACCGACAGCCTGGCCTTCAGCGAGCCGGGCGTGTAGTACAGCCCGGCGTGGATCACCTCGCTGTTGCGCGAACTCACGCCTTGCCCGATGCCGGGCTGCGCCTCCACCACGATCGTCTCGCGGCCGCCTTGCGCCAGCGCGCGGCCCGCGGCCAGGCCGACCGCCCCCGCGCCGATCACGACGGCATCGACCCGGTCCATCAGCGCAGCGTCCGCGGGTCCGTGGTGAGCAGGCGCTGCACGATCTCGCGCAGGTGGCCATGCAGGCGGTCGAAACCGGTGTGGGTCTGCAGGGTGGCCTCGTCCATGTACAGCTTGCGGTTGATTTCCACCTGGATGCTGTGGCGGCCGGCCTCCGGCTTGCCGTAGCGGCGCACCAGCTCGACGCCCTTGTACGGGTGGTTGTATTCCACGTCGTAGTCCAGCGCGCGCAGCCAGTCGCACAGCAGCCGCGACAGGGCCGGCGACGCGGTGGTGCCGTCGCGGTCGCCGATCACGAAGTCGGCGTGCACGAGCCCCGGAAAGTCGGTGGAGTGGCTGGTGGACACGGCCGGCATCGAATGGCAATTCAGGTGGATGCTGTAGCCGTGCCGCGCGTGGGCCGCTTCGATCGCGCCGGCCACGGCGGCGTGGTACGGCTGCCAGCAATCGGCGATGCGCTGCCGCACCTCGGCGGCCGTGAGCTTGCGGTCGTAGATGTCCAGGCCCTCATCGGTGCAGCGCCAGATGAGCCCCTTGCCGAGGCGGATCTTCGACAGCACCGCGGGGTCGTCGGACAGCGGTTCGTTCCATGCGTCGGCCAGCAAGCCGACGTCGAGTTCGGTGGTGTTGCGGTTGGCGTCGAGGTAGCTGCGAGGAAACAGCGCTTCGATCCAGGCGACGCCGAGCGACGGCGCGAAGTCGTAGAGCTTTTCGACGTGGGTGTCCTCGGCGCGCCGCAGCGTGGCGAGATCGACAGCGGGCCGAAAATCTGCCGGATAGTCCACGCCGCTGTGCGGCGAATCGAGCACCACGGGGGCGCTGCCCGGCAGGTAGCGGATCAGCGAAGCAGGCATGCCCCGATTGTCCCCGACAAACATGCCTGGGACCGCCGGAGGGAATCAGCCGCCGTATTCCTTGCGCAGCAACTGCGCCGCCTGCACCATGGCACTGAGCTTGCCCTGGGCCACCGCGCGCGGCAGGTACTTCATGCCGCAGTCGGGCGCCAGGACCACCTGCTCGGGCGCCACATGCTCCAGTGCGCGGCGAACGCGCTTGGCGACTTCCTGCGGCGACTCGACGTGCTCGTCGGACAGGTCGAGGCAGCCCACCAGCACCTGCTTGCCTTTCAGCTCACGCAGCACCTTGGTGTCCAGGTGCGACTGCGCGGTTTCGATCGACACCTGCTTGCAGCTGCAGCCGGCCATCTCCGGCAGGAAGGAGTAGCCGGTCGGCCGCTGGTGGATGATGGCGGCATAGCCGAAGCAGATGTGCACGCAGGTCGTGCCTTGCACCCCCTCGAGTGCGCGATTCAGTGCGGCCAGCCCGTACTGCCGCGCCTTCTCCGGCCGCGCCTGCATGTAGGGCTCGTCGATCTGCACCACGTCGGCGCCCGTCGCGAACAGGTCCTTGATCTCGGCGTTGACGGCGACGGCGTAGTCCATCGCGGCCTCCGCCTCGTCCTTGTAGAAGTCGTTCTGCGCCTGCTGCAGCATCGTGAAGGGGCCCGGCACCGTGATCTTCGTCATGCGCGTGGTGTTCGCCTTCAGGAAGCGCAGGTCGTCCACCTCCACGGGCCGCCGCCGGCGGATGCGCCCGACGATGCGTGGAACCGGGTTGGGGTGGCCGGAACGGTCGAGCGCCGTGCCCGGGTTGTCGAGGTCCACGCCCTCGAGCGCCGTTGCAAAGCGGTTCGAATAGCTCTCGCGGCGAATCTCGCCGTCGGAGACGATGTCCAGGCCGGCGTCCTCCTGCGCCCGGATGGCGATGAGCGTGGCGTCGTCCTGCGCCTGCGACAGGTACGGCTCCGGCAGCCGCCACAGTTCACTCGCGCGCACCCGGGGCGGAAAGCGGCCGGCCAGCTTGGCGCGGTCGATCAGCCAATCGGGCTGGGGGAAGCTGCCGACGATCGTTGTGGGAAAAAGCAAGGCGTCTCCTTGGGGGTGGGTGGCTCCAATCTGGCACAGTGCACGGTCCGGCGCAATGCCGCCTGCGCTAATGACATGTGCCGCCAGAGGTGCATATCGACTGCGGACTACACAAGCTTCGTCCGTTTGGGGCGATGCGAAGCCCAGCCGGTGGGTAGAGTTCGCGCAAGGAACAAAGCCACGATGCGCACACCCCGCAAAAGAACCTACGCCCTGGCCGTCCTGCTTGCCGCCCTGATCGCCGCGGGCGCGCTGGTGCCCCTGGCCTGGCAGGATCGCCAGGCACAGCCGCTCCCAGCCACCGTCACGACCTCCGACCCGGCTGCGGCCCCGTCTGGGGCTCCAGCGCCGGCCGTGTCGCCGGACAACCAGGCTGCCGCCCCGGCGGCCGGGACCGAGGAGGTGCCGGCGGAAGAGGCGGAAACCGACCGCAGCAACAACGCGGTGGGCCCCTCCGGCCCCACCTTGTCTTTCGGCCGCGCTGCCGGGCTGCACCTGGCGCCGGACCCCCTGAAGCTCAGCTCCAGCGCCGCGCTGGTGGTCGACCGCACCACCGGCGAAGTGCTGGTGCGCAAGAACGACCAGGCGATCCTGCCCATGGCATCGCTGACGAAGCTGATGACCACCCTGCTGGTGGTGGAAGCCAAGCAGCCCATGGACGAAGTGCTGACCATCACCGATGACGATGTGGACCGGGAACGCCACAGCCGCTCGCGCCTGCGCGTGGGCACCAGGCTCACGCGCGAGGAGGCTCTGCGCCTGGCGTTGATGTCCAGCGAGAACCGCGCCACCCACGCGCTGGGGCGGGCCTACCCCGGCGGCTTGCCCAAGTTGCTGGAAGCGATGAACGCACGGGCCCGCAAGCTGGGCATGGCGAACACCACCTACGTCGACCCCACCGGCTTGTCCAACGGCAACCGGTCCACGGCGCGCGACCTGGCGCTGCTGGTCGGCGAGGCCTCGAAGGTCCCCTTGCTGCGCGAGTTCTCCGTGGAAGAGGACCATGTCGCGACGCTGGGCGGCCGCACCTTGCAGTACCGCAATTCCAATCGCCTGGTGCGCAACGATGCGGCGGGCTGGGACATCGAACTGCAGAAGACCGGCTACATCGTCGAAGCCGGGCGCTGCCTGACCATGCTCACCAAGGTGGCGGGGCACGAACTGGTGATGGTGATGCTGGACGCCGACTCCAACGGCGCGCGGCTGGCCGATGCGCAGAAGCTGCGCCGCTGGGTGGTGGCACAGAACGGCTGGCACGACACCCTGGCCGCCGAGAGGCCGCGGGCCGCGCCGCGCCAACGGGTCATCGCTTCGCGGAAGAAGCCCGAGGCCTCCGCCAAGGGCAAGACCGCCATCGCCAGGGCCGAACCGAAGACCGGAGCCAAGAAGCGCAGCGCGCGAACCGCGGTGGCGAAGAAGGAGCCGTCGCCCAAGGAAGGCCGCGTGCGCCACACCTTTGCCTCTGACAAGGACGAACCGAAGAGCTAGGAGGAATTTTCTTAAGGGGATACGGTTCACCGCTTATGGCCGGGCTGCGCCCGTTTCCCGAAACTGGGCTTTCGTTACGGGAGACCCCATGATTCCTGCCAAGACTGCTTCCGGCCACCAGGTGTTGAAGGACCGCTCGGTCAGCCTGACCCCGCGCCAGCGCGCCGCATTCATCCTCATCGACGGCAAGCGCAGCGTCGATGACGTGTTGACGGCGACCAGTGCCGCGGGGGTGACCCGGGCCGACATCGAACTGCTGTTCCAGCTCGGCGTGGTCGCTGCCGGCGGCACCCAGCCCGTCACGCCGTCCGCCAATGACGAGACACCGCGGCACGCCACTGCGCAAGAGCGCTACACCGCGGCCTACCCGGTGGCCGCCAGGCTCACCGCCGGGTTGGGCCTGCGCGGCGTGCGACTGAACCTGGCCGTCGAAGCCGCGGGCAGTTTCGAAGCCTTGCGGGCGCTGGCGCCGAAGATCCTCGACGCTGTCGGCACCGAAAAGTTTGCCGAGCTCGACGCCGCGTTGCGCGGCCGCTAGCGCGTCCGGCCTTCCCGTTCGTCGCCCATTCGGCGCAAGCGCGCGCGCTGAAGCCCGCAATCCTGAAAAAGTCCCTGCCTGAGCTTCGAACTTAGAGGTTTCCTACATCTCCATCGGAAGCCTCCTACACAAGTCAGCCAACAGGGACTCATGCATATCCATACCACCGCCGCCTGGACCGCCGTCATGCTCTCCGTGATCGGCGTGGGTGGTTTTGCCGGCGAGTGGTCTCAGGTTGCCGTCGATGGGGTCGCCCCCGTCGTCGCGGTTGCCACGGCGGCCGCGACGCCTGCCGGCACCACCGCCGCCGCGGCTGTCGCCGCGGTGAAGCCGGCCGTGGTGTCGATCGCCTTCAACAGCGAAGAAGAGCTGCGCGCGAAGATGAAGTGGGTCGCGGTGAAGTACGGCGGCGAGCGGGTGCAGACGCTGGACGAAGAGTCCTGCCTCCTCCTGGCCCAGGCCGCGGCGGAGCGCGCAGGATTGCACAAGGTGGGCCTGTCGTACGAAGACGTCTACGGCCTGATCAACGCAGAGACGTCGTGGATCCCGCGCAGCGGCATGGGCAAGAACGGCGTCGCCAGCATGGGCCTGGCGCAGTTCGAGCCGCGCACCGCCAAGGGCCTGGGACTCAAGGACCCCAACGACCCGGTGCAGGCCGTGTACTTCGCCGCCATCAACATGAAGCACGGTGCGCAGTGGGCCTCGGACCGCATCGCCCACCTGAAGCTGACGCCGGACCAGTACGCGCTGAAGATGCGCGAAGGCGTGTCGATCTACTACAACCTCTCCGTCAAGGGCCGCAACAAGTGGGACGGTACCAACACGACCGACCTGCCCATCGAAACGCAGCGGCACATCCAGAACGTGCGTACGGGCGCCGAGAAGGCCGCCGACCTGGCCGAAGAGATCTGGAGCTAAGCCCAGCGGCTTAGACGACGTGCCACCTTCGGGTGGCGTTTTTCATTCCGCCGACGCCGGGAGCGAGAAGCAGAACCGCGCGCCTTCGTCGCGGCGCGACCGGGCCCACACCCGGCCGCCGTGCAGGGCCACGATGCGCTGCACCGTCGCCAGGCCGACGCCGGTGCCGGGGAACTCTTCGCGATCGTGCATGCGCCGGAACGGCTGGAACAGGCCGGGCGCCTGGTCGCTGTCGAAACCCTGGCCATCGTCCTGGACGACGAACACCGTTTCGCCCGGCGTGGCGGCGCCGGGGTCGCGGTGGAACGCGATGTGGGCCTGGGCTCGTTTCGACGAGAACTTCCAGGCATTGCCCAGCAGGTTCTCCAGCACCTGGCGCAACAGCGCCCGGTCGCCGTGCGCCGTGAGGCCGCGCTCGATCTCGGTGACGACGTTGCGCTGCGGCTCTGTTTCCCGCAGGCGATCGAGCACTTCGCCCGCCAACGCGCTCAGGTCGACCGGCTGGCGCTCGATCGGCAATCGGGTCAGGCGCCCCAGTTCCAGCAGGTGTCGGGTGAGTTCGTCCATGTGCGCCGCGTTCGACTGGATGCGCCGCAGGTAGTGCTGGTGCTTCTCGTTGCCGTCGGCGGCCAGGCCGGCCTGCAGCGCGCCCGCGAAACCGGCGATGCTGGCCAGCGGCGCGCGCACGTCGTGCGCCACGGCGTAGGAGAAGGTTTCGAGGTCGCGATAAGCGTGCTCGAGCTGCGCGGTGCGCTCCTGCACCTCGCGATCGAGGCGTTCATTGGCCTGCTCCAGGTCGCGGCGGGCCTGGAACAATGCCCGCGATCGCCCGATGCCCTCGGCCTGCATGCGCGCGAGCAGGTGGTACACACCGGCGAGCCCGATCGTCACCAGCGCGCACAGGGCAAGCAGCCGCGCACGCCGGGCGTGGAAACCGCCCAGCGCGTCGTCGCTGGCGGAAGCCACTTTTACCTGCAGTCCACCCGGCCCATCCGTGCGCGTGGAAACCAGGTACGTCCGGCCATCGATCTGCGCGCGCGTGTCGCGCCGTACCAGGTCCGCCAGCGCGGCAAAGCCATCCGCTTCGGTGACGTGGCCGCTGCGCGATCTCCACGCCGCCCGCGGCAGTCCGTCCGCACCCAGGACGAGCACCACCGTATCGTCGTGCAGCACCACCGACTGCATCACGCGCAGCATGGACTCGGCCGGCGACAGGGCCACCGCGACGGCCAGCCGCTTGCCGTTGGCATCCGCAATGGGCAAGGCCAAGGGAACCAACAGCCGGGTGGCGGTCTGAAGCGTGGGCAGGACCGCAATGCCGGGCGCCGCGGGCGTGTTCGCGAGCATGCCCGCGCACGCTGCTGCCGACAGGCGCGGCCCCGAGCGTGCATGGGTGAGTACCCGGCCATCCGCCAGGCACAGGCCGAGTTCGAAGAACACGTCGTTGGCCCGCAGACGGTCGGCCACCATCGCATCGATGGTCTCCATGTCGCGACGCTGCACCACCTGCTGCCCCAGCAGCCGGTTGACCGCTTGCGCCGTGCCCAGCACCCGCACCGCATAGTGTTCGACGGCGGTGGCGAGGTTGGCGTCCCGCCCGGCCACCGCGCTCACGGCCTGGCGATGCTCGTGTGACGCGTCCTCGAGGAATGCCACCCAGAGCAGCACCGCCAGCACGATGAACAGGGTGCGCAAGACAAACCGCCAGCGTGCCGCCAGCCGGTGCAACTGCGCTTCCTGCGCGTCCGGCTTGCTGGGCGGGGCTAGCTCGCCGGCGGATTCGGAGGTCATGGCAAGTTCAACCGTTGGCGCTGGGGAATCTTACCCGTCAAGCGAATTCCACCCGCCCGTGCCAGCTAGCGCCCTGCTCCTACAACCCGGTTCGGCCGGAACGTGGAACAGTCCCACCATGCCCACCTACGAATACGGCTGTGCGGACTGCGGCGAGTTTGCCGTGCTGCGGCCCATGTCCCTGCGGCACGAACCCGCCGAGTGCCCGGCGTGCGGCCAGCCGGCCGCGCGCGTCATCGGCGGCGTGCCGGCGCTCGCGGGCACCGCCGCTTCGACCCGCCGCATGATGGCTGCCACGGAGCGCGCCTCGGGCGGCAACGGCGCCTACCCCCGCATGCGGTGCGGCGGCGGGTGCAGCTGCTGCTAGCCGTCGGCGGCATCACGCCGAAATCGTCGGAGAAATTTCCGCGTCGCATCCCGATACCCGCCTGGCCCCACCCCTGACGTCTGCGCGATACGTCCGTACGCTATCGGACAGACCGGCATGCCCGCGCCCTGCATAAGCAGGTCATCACCACGAAAAGGCAGTTGGCAATGGATCGCGGGAATCAACTGGTCACCAAGGCGCCCACGGGTATCTCCGGCTTCGACGAGATGACCGGAGGGGGACTGCCCCTGGGACGGACCACGCTCCTGGTCGGCGGTCCCGGATCGGGCAAGACCATCTTCGGCCTGCAGTTCCTCGTCCACGGCGCGGAGACCCACCGGGAACCGGGCATCTTCGTCGCCTTCGAGGAGGCGCCCGGGCGCCTGGTCAAGAATTTCGAAAGCTTCGGACGCGACCTGGCGGCCCTGCAGCCCGACAGCCTGTTCCTGCTGGATGCGCGGCCGGCACCCGACCTCGTCCACGACGGCAGTTTCGACCTGGGCGGGATGCTCGCCGCCCTGGGCGCGCAAGTCGCCAGGATGGGCGCGCGCCGCATCGTGTTCGACGCGCTCGACATCCTCCTTTCCCTGTTGCCCGACGCCGCATCGAGGCGACGCGAGGTCTACCGATTGCACGACTGGCTCCAGCAGCATGGGCTGACGGGGCTGATCACGGCCAAGAACGACGGTGATGGGGAAGGCCTGGCTGCGCGGGAATTCGGGTTCATGCAGTTCATGGTGGATTGCGCCGTGCTGCTCAATCACCGGGTGATGCTGGGCGTTTCCCAGAGAAACCTGCGCGTGCAGAAATACCGCGGTTCGGGTTTCGATGAAAACGAGTCGCCGTTCGTGATCGGGGCGACCGGATTCAACGTCGCGATCGCGCGCAAACTCGGCCGGGCCGATGCGAGCGTCACCCATGAACGGGTGACCAGTGGCGTGGAGCGCCTGGACACCATGCTGGGGGGCGGCTATTACCGTGGCGCCAGCGTACTGATCACCGGATTTCCGGGCACCGCCAAGACAACGCTGAGTGGCGCCTTTGCGCAGGCCGCCTGCGCGCGCGGGGAGAAAACGCTGTTCGTGAGCTTCGATTCGGACGGGGCGGAGATCATGCGGAATCTGGCATCGGTTGGAATCCTGCTGGAGCAGTACGTCGCCAACGGCCTCCTGCGGATGGTTTCAGCCCGGACGATCACCGGCAGCGCCGAGACGCTGCTGGTCCGGATCAAGGCCCTGACCCAGGAGCACGGGGCACGCTGCGTCGTGATCGACCCGGTGTCGACGCTGTCCAAATCCGGCAACGAGTTGACTGCGCACGGTGTCGCGGAACGGCTGATCGACTGGACCAAGGCGGACGGCATCACCTTGATGTGCACCAGCCTGCTCGACGAGATGACCGGAGCGGGACACGGTGCCAGCACGCCACTGCAGATCTCGACGCTGGCGGACACCTGGATCCACCTGAGCTACCTCGTGCAGGCAGGCGAGCGCAACCGTGGCATGTCCATCATCAAATCGCGCGGAACGGCCCATTCCAACCAGGTGCGGGAACTGATCCTGAGTGATGCGGGCGTGACGCTGGCGGACATCTATACGGCTGGCGGGGAGGTCCTCATGGGCACCATGCGGTGGGAAAAGGAAAGCGCCGAACGCGTGGCCCAGGAAGTGGCGGAGGTGGCCGGGAAATTGAACCTGGTGCGGCTCGACGCCGAAGAGGCGGTGCTGGAAGTACGCGCCAAGTCATTGCAAACGGAATTGCTGGCCAAGCAGGTCGAGAAGACCCTGCTGGCGCGCACCCGGGAAAGCCGGGAGGGCGAACTGCTGCGGCGCCGCGCGCGGATGCGCGAACTTCGCGGGGGTGACGTGCCGGAAGGAGGCGCCCGATGAAGCTGGCCACCACAATGGCGCCGGTGCCCGTCGTCCGCTTCCGCCTCTACGTTGCCGGCGACACGCCGAATTCGGTGCTCGCCCTGGCAAACCTCAACGCCTTCTGCGACGACCGATTTCCGGGGCGGTACGACATCGAGATTGTCGATGTGTTCGATCGGCCCGAGGAGGCCCTGAGGGAAGGTGTCTTCATGACGCCACTGCTGGTCAAGCTCAGCCCCCTGCCGCAAAAAAGAATCGTCGGCACGCTCGGCAGTCCGGCCGTGGTGATGCATGCGCTGGTGCTGTCCGACTGAGCGCCGGCCGGGTCAGGGTTGGACCAGGTTCATCCGAATGGCATAGCGGGTCAGGCCGGCCACGTCGTGCACTCCAAGCCGCGCCATCATCCGGGCGCGGTGCACGTCGACGGTCTTGGAGGAAAGCCCGAGCTGGTGTGCGATCTGCTTCGACGCCATGCCGCGCGCCAGCAGTCCCAGGATCTCGACCTGCCGCTCGGTCAACTCGTCGCCCGCGGTCGGTTCGGCGGGCTGCAGCAACTGGCGCGTGATGAAGCCGCTGAAGTAACTGCCGGTGGCCATCACGCTGCGCACCGCGTTCGCCAACTCGGTCGAGGAGGCATCCTTGGTCAGGTAACCGCAGGCACCGCTTTTCACCGCGCGCCTGACGAAGCTGACCGTGTCATGCGCCGACACGACAACCAGCCGCACCTTGGGGTGCCGCTGGTGGAGTTCCGCGATGGCAGTGAGGCCATCCATGCCGGGCATGCTGATGTCGGTCAGCACGATGTCCGGCCGGAGGCTGTCGACAGCGGCAACCAGTTCCGCGCCATCCCTCGCCTCGGCGACGACGACCACTTCCGGAATCTGGCAGAGCAGCGCCTTCATCCCGAACATGACAAGGCCGTGGTCATCCGCAAGAACGATCCGGATCGGCGGCGCGTCGGCAGCGGGTGATGGCATCGGGTCCTTTGGCATGCCGCAGAGGCGGATTGCATCGAGTATGGACCTGCCCCGCGCAGGAATGCTTGCGGGTTACATCAACCGCTGTAGGCAGGATGCCCGATTCCCTACGCCGGCTGCAGTCATCGAAGTAGTTTCCACATGTACACGCGTGTTCTCATCAGTTCGCCCCACCCCAGCGGGCGACAACGCGAACACTACCGGAGCCCCGACGATGCCCTGCAAGAACCTGAGCTTCCTCGTCGTCGAGGACCACGAATTCCAGCGACGCGGACTCGTGCAGCTCCTGGCCAGCCTGGGCGCGACCGCAGTGCACGGCGCGCAGGATGGGGAAGCAGCGCTGAAGCTGATCGCCGATGCGAGCCAGCCGGTGGACATCGTCATCTGTGACGTCAACATGCCCGGCATGGATGGGATGGAATTCGTCCGGAGGTGGAGCGAAAGGGGGGACCCGAGCTCGCTGATCCTGATGAGTGCGATCGAGCCGGAGCTGTTGGGGACGGTGGCCAACATGGCGCTGGCCTACAAGGTGCGCCTGCTGGGGGTGACGTCCAAACCGGCCACCGCAGCCAAGCTCACGCCGCTGATCGAATTGCATCGGTCGCAACAGCGCCTCCCGTTGCCCAAAGACCACTCGTTCTCCTTCGACGAAATCACGGCCGCCTGGGTCGGCGAGGAGTTCGAATGCTGGTTCGAGCCCCGGATCAACCTCGCCACCGGGGCGCCGAGGGCCATGGCCGCCGTGCCCCGATGGCGCCACCTGGCCGAGGGTGTGCTGGAGGCCGACGCTTTCATGCCATCGATCCGGGCCCGCGCGCTCGACGACTCCTTTACCTGCCTGCACGTCCAGCAGGCTGCCGCGGCCTGCCGTCGCTGGCAACTCAAATGCGAGGGCATCCCCGTCTCCGTGAACCTCGGCTTCCACTCACTGGCCGACGTCAACCTCTCGCCTCGCATCCACCACATCCTGCAGCGCGAGGGCCTCGATCCGCGCTTGATGATCCTCAGCGTCAATGAAGCGGCCCTGGACACCAACCAGCTTGCGCAGGTGCTCGAGAACCTGGCCCGCTTGCGACTGCTCGGCTTCGGCCTGGCCATCAGCGACTTCGGCATGGGGCCGACGGCGCTGGATCCGCTTGCCCTGGCTGCGTTCACCGAGCTGCACATTCCCAGCAGGTTCGTGGTGGGATCCGACCGTGACCCATCGGCCCGCGCCGGCCTGGCCGTTGCACTGGAGGCTGCGCAGCAGTTGAAGGTGCCGGCCGTTGCCACGGGCATCGCCTCCAAGTACGAATGGACCCAGCTGCATGAGTGGGGTTGCCGATTCGGGCAAGGGCCGTTCATTGCCCCCCCGATGTCCCGCTCCGCGGTCCCGCGCTGGCTGGCGAACCGGCAGAACGCGGAACTCAGCGAAGCATGACGCCGCCGAAAGCCGGTATGTGTACACGCCGGCGTGGCGCGATTGCATCCGCAACGCGAGGTCCGGGATGGAGGACCCACTCGCGCCACCCTTTCGTGCTACTTTGCTAGATGACAGCACCAGCCTTCAGCGCACCGGCCTTCGACCGCGCCCGGCTCGAGGATGTCGCGAACGGCAACCCGGTTGTCGCGGCGGAATTCCTGGCTGAATTCCGGCGCACGACCGACCGGGACACCGCAATGCTCCTCAGCGCCGCCACTGCGCGCGAGCCGGCGCAGGTCATCGAGTCCGCGCACCGCATCGAGGGAGCCTGCAGGATGATTGGCGCGGCGGAACTGGCCGGCGCCTGTTCGGGGATCGCAAAGGCAGTCTCGTCCGGCAACGCTGCGGCCCTGCGCACCGCGCTGGCGGTCTTCACCCAGAGCCGGCATCGCCTTCATGCTTTCATGGATGCGCCTGAAGCGGGCAAGCCGCCACCGGCCGGCGGGAGCGAGGGCGGCCTGCTCTGCTCCGGCCTGGCGTTCCTCGTGGTGGAAGACCACGAATTCCAGCGCGGCGTGATCATCCGCACGCTGCAGCGCCTCGGCGCCGCGCGGGTTCACGGCTTCGCGGAGGGGGCCGGCGCCCTGGAAGCGGCGAGGATCCTGCCGCGGTCGGGCGCGATCCTGATGCTCGACCTCGGCATGCCGACGCTCAACGGCAGCGACATCGCGCGCATCGCCGGCGAGGAGCAGCTGGCGGTGTCCGTCATCCTGCTCAGCGCGCAGCCCGACGATGTCCTGCTGTCGCAGGTCGAACAGGCGCGCTCCGGTGGAGTCGAGGTCCTCGGGGCCATCGGCAAGCCCCTCACGGCCATCAAGCTGACCCCCTTGATTGCCCGCCACCGAGACCGGGTCGCACGGTCTGCTGCCGGACTTGCGGACCCAAGGTGACCGGCACGCCCGCGTCGGCTGTCCAGGCCGAGGTCCTCGCCTTGATCGAGAGCATCAGCGCCGCGGATGCGCGGATCGAGACGCTTCTCGACGGCGGCGTCGATTCCGTGACGGACCAGGCGGGAAACACCTTCTTGCTGCGGCGGGCGCAAGAGGGCCTGCGCCGCAGCCAGGCGGCACACCAGGTGGCCATCCTGGAAGCGCTGCCCGCGCACATCGCCCTGCTGGACCGCAAGGGCGTCATCTTCAACGTCAATGCGCGCTGGGATGACTTCGCAGCCGAGAACGGAATGCAAACGCCGTTGCACGGCCTGGGCACCAGCTACCTGGACGTCTGCGATGCCGACGACGGCCCGGATGCAGCCTATGCCGCCCAGGCAGCGAGCGGGCTGCGTGCCCTGCTCGGCGGCGAGGTGCGCACCTTCACGATGGAATACCCGTGTCATTCGCCGACCGAGGAGCGCTGGTTCCTGCTGCGCGCCGCAGCGCTGGGCAATGGAATGGCCGGCGCGATCGTCCTGCACTTCGACATCACGGCGAAGGTCCGCGCCGCATCCGACCTGGCCCGCCTGTCCCTGGACACCGCACGGCGAGAGCGGATGATGAACAAGGCGCTGTCCACCATCACCGACTTCAGCTACCTGATCGACGCCCAGGGCCGCCTCCTTTTCGCCAACCAGAAAGCCCTCGATGTCTGGGGCATGAGCCTCGAGCAGGCCATTGGCAAGGACGCTCACGACCTCGGGTACCCGGCCGAGTCCGCGCAGAAGATCCAGGCCCAGATCCTTTCGGTCTTCGCCACGGGCAAGAGCGTCAAGGACGAAGTCTCCTTCGCCAATCCGGACGGAACCTGCGACGTCTTCGACTATGTCTTCTCAGCCGCCTTGGGCACCGATGGGAGGGTCGACTTTGTCGTGGGCTGCGCCACGGACATCACGGACAAGAAGCGCTCCGACATTGCCTTGCAGGAAAGCGTCGCCGAGTTCCGCGCCCTGGCTGCGGCAATACCGCAGATCGTCTGGGCGACGACACCGCAGCGCGAGGCGATCTACACGAACCAGCAATGGATGGACTATACGGGCCTGAGCCTCGGGGAGGGCATGGGGAAAGGTTGGCTCGAACTGGTTCATCCGGAGGACCGGGAACGGGCGCTGCTGGCGTTCCACGAAGCGGCCGGCGAGTACTCGTACGAGGCCCGGTTGCGCCGGAAGGACGGGGTTTACCGGTGGTGGCTGGTACGGGGCGTCGCCCTGAAGGATGACGCCGGCAACGTCCTGAAATGGATCGGGAGCAGCACCGACATCGATGACCTGAAGCGCGCCGAAATCGAAGTGTCCCGGACCAACCGCCAACTGCAGCGGCAACACACCGAGCTCCAGATCCTGCTGGACCTGGTCCCCGCGCGGATCTGGTTCAAGGACACCAGGAACAATGTCATCCGCGTGAACGAACGCGCGGCCAGCCGGTTCGGTCGCACCGTGGCCGAGATGGAGGGCGCCCGTATCGAAGACTTGTTCCCGCCGGAGACAGCGGCGCGGTACCAGGCCTCGGACCTCGAGATGATCCGCACCGGTCATTCCGTCATTGGCGTGGTGGAGCGGCAGGCCGACGCCGACGGCCGCGAGCTCTGGACGCAGAAGGACAAGGTGCCGTTTCGCGATGAAAGCGGCCAGGTCACCGGCATCGTCGTGATGGAGATGGACATCACGGAGCGCAAGCGCGCCCAGGACGCGCTGCGCCAGCTGAACGTCGAACTCGAGGACCGGGTGTTGCGCCGCACCGCGGAACTCGAGGCCGCCCGGGGCGAAGCGGAACGGGCGAACCTCGCCAAATCGGAATTCCTGGCCACGATGAGCCACGAGATCCGCACACCCATGAGCGGCCTGCTCGGACTGCTCGAACTGGTGTCGCTGGACCTCAACCAGGAGCAGCGATCGAGTCTCGCGGTCGCCCGCGAATCCGGCACTTCGCTGATGCGGATCATCGACGACATCCTCGACTTCTCGAAGATCGAGGCGAACAGCCTGGAGCTGAACCTCGTGGCGTCGTCGGTCCCGACAATCATCCAGAGCGTCACCAACCTTCATGCACGCGTGGCCGCCAGCAAGGGCCTGGCGCTGCGGGTGGACGTGTCACAGGACATCAGCCCGCTGCTGTCGTTCGACCCGCTGCGCCTCGGCCAGATCCTGAACAACTTTCTCAACAACGCCATCAAGTTCACCCGCGCGGGCGGCATCGACATCTCCGTGCGACTGCTCGCGCGACAGGCAGACACGGAGAAGCTGCAGTTCGTCGTCCGCGATACCGGGATCGGGATGACGCCGGTGCAGGTGAGCCGACTGTTCCAGCCCTTTGTCCAGGCGGCCGCCGAAACCAGCGCCCAGTTCGGCGGCACCGGCCTGGGCCTGGTGATCTCCAGGCGTCTGGCGGAATTGATGGGCGGAACGGTGGAAGTCACCAGCGAGCTCGGCGTCGGAACAGCCCTCTCGCTGACCCTCGCGCTCGAGGTATGCGACGGCACGCTCACCGCAGGGGGGGAGCCGCCGGACCAGCAGGCACTGCAGGCCTTCATCGCCGGTCGCCGCACCGCGCCGACCCTCGACGAGGCACAGGCGGAGGGCACGCTGCTGCTGATCGTCGACGACCATCCGACGAACCGCATGGTGCTGATGCGGCAGGTCGCCTTGCTCGGGTACGCCGCGGAGGCGGCTGCCGACGGCATGCAGGCGTTGCAGGCATGGCAGGCGGGGCAGTTCGCGGCCGTGGTCACCGACTGCAACATGCCCGAGATGACTGGCTACGACCTGGCCAGGGCGATCCGCAGCGTCGAGAGGGAACGAGGCCGCGGCCGGATCCCGATCATCGCCTGCACCGCGAACGCACTGCCGGCTGCGACGCAACGCTGCATCAGCGTCGGGATGGACGACTGCCTGGTCAAGCCGGCCAACCTGGCGCGGCTCGGCGCGATGCTCGATCGCTGGGTTCCGCTGGCACGCAACGTCCCACGAGGGCTGCCAGCGCCGGACCCCTTGCCGCCAGCAGCTGCCGCCAGGGGCCGGGGGCTGCTCGACCTGGTCCTGCTGGCCGAGATCTCGGGCCACGATCCGCTGGCCCAGGCCGAAATGCTGCTCGATTTCCGCCGGACCAACAAGCTCGATGCCGAGAAGTTGCGCGAGGCGATCACCCATGGGGATTTGGCGCAGGTTGCGGAGTCGTCCCACCGCATCAAGGGCTCCTGCCAGATGCTGGGAGCCACTTTGCTGGGCCAGTCCTGCTCTCGCATCGAGTCTGCCGGCGAGGCGCGCGACGCGAGGGAGCTGGCCTCGGCGATGCGCGAATTCGAAGTGGAATTGCTGCGGCTGAACGAGTACCTGGACATGTTTCCGACCCTGAAGCAGGAAACAAGGTGACCGCGAGCACCTTGCTGGCGGGACGGGCGACGCGGTTCACCATGCGCTCCCGGCTGATCGCGTTCGCCCTGCTCTGCGCGCTGCCGGTGTTCCTGCTGACGGTTCTCCAGTTCGTTCGCGAAACCGAGCGCAGCCGAGACGACGCCGTCCACCAGATGCAGGACGACGCGGACAGGCTGGTTCGCCGCCTGCAGCAAGACCTCGTCAGCGCGGAAACGGTGGCTCAGGCAGTCGGCGCACTGGACCTGGCGCAGCCGGGCGCCGCCGAGGCCTGTTCCCGCGCCCTGGAGCGCGCCGTCGCCGTGGCCGGGACCCGGGTCACGAATTACATCGTCATTTCGCCGGCCGGGGACGTGCAGTGCAGCGGCAAGCCGCTGCCCCGCGCGATCAACGTGGCCGACCGGCCGCACGTGCGGCAGGCCCTGCAGACCGGACGCCCCGCGCTGAGCGACTTTGCCGTCGGCCGGGTGAGCGGGGTGGACAACCTGCAGCTGGTCGTTCCCATCCTGGGTGCCGACAAGCGTGTCACCGCCATGGCGGTGGCGGGCCTGACCGCTGCTTCGCTGGTCCCCAGGTTGCCGCATGCCTCGCACCTGCCGGTCACGCTGGCGCTGTTCGACCGTGCCGGGGTGCTCGTCGGCCGCAGCATCGACAACCCCTCCCTGCGCCGCGGGCAGACTTTTGCCGAAAGCGAACTGTTCGCCAACCGGCAGGCTCTCGCCCGCGCGCCTGCCCAGCTGAGAGGCCTGGATGGGGTCTCCCGGCTTTACATTGCCCGCCCCGTCATTTACCAGGGGGAGACAGTCCTTTGGGCCACGAGTGGGGCGGATGTCGCGGCCCTCGAAGCGTCCGCAGCCACAGCCCTGCGCCGGGACCTGTTCATCGTGCTGCTGGTGGCGCTGGCCGTCACGGGCGTCGCCGTGCTCGCCACCCGGCCCCTGGTGCTGCAGCCGCACCAGCGGGAGCTCGAACATGCGAGGCGACATGCCCGACTGGGGACGTGGTTCCGTGACAACCGCAGCGGCCGCGCGGAATGGTCCGAAGAAACATTCGAACTCTTCGGGATGGACCCGGCACTCGGCGCTCCTGGGGTGGGTGCGCGCGAATTGGCGCTGGCACCGGGGAGCGTGGCGCTCATGGTCGATGCGCACCGCAAGCTGCTGGAGGAAGGCAAGCCGTTCGAGATCGAGGTCGAAGTTGCGCGCCCGGATCGCAAGGATTGCTGGGTTGTCATCCGCGGCGAGGCGGTGCGGGACGCGTTCGGCCGCATCACGGGCGAGCGCGGGACGGTCTATGAGAGCACGGAGAGAAAGCTCGCTGCGCAAGCCGTGCAGCGCAGCCAGCACCAGTTGCGCAGCCTGATGGACGGGCTGGCGCCCTCCGTGTTCGTGGCGCTGCTGACGCCGGAGGGAGTCCTCGTGGAAGTCAACCGGTCACCCCTGGACGCGGCCGGGCTCGAGGCGCAGGACGTGCTGGGCCAGCTCTTCCCCGACACCCCATGGTGGCGGCGCTCCGAGCACGCGCGGGACCAGTTGCGGACCGCCATCGGCCGCGCGGCGCAGGGAGAGGCGTCCCGGTTCGAGTTGCGGGCGCAGGGCGCGACTGACGAGGAGATCGTGCTCGACTTTTCCCTGCAGCCGCTGCGTGACGACACCGGCCAGGTGATCTTCCTGATCCCGTCGGCCGTCGTCATCACCGAGCGCAAGCGTGCCGAGACCGCGCTGCGCGAAAGCGAGTCCGAATTCCGGGCGCTGGCCGAGTCGATGCCGCAGATCGTCTGGATGACGCGCCCCGACGGCTGGAACATCTATTTCAACCAGCGCTGGGGCGATTACACCGGCCTGACGCCGCAGGAGAGCCGGGGGCATGGCTGGAACAAGCCCTTCCATCCTGAGGACCAGCAGCGTGCCTGGGACGCCTGGCAGGAGGCCACGGCGAAGGGCACCACGTACATGCTGGAAAGCCGGCTGCGCCGCGCAGACGGCGTGTACCGCTGGTGGCTGTTGCGGGCGGTTCCCCAGCACGACGCCGCCGGCGTCCTGGTCAAGTGGGTCGGCACCTGCACCGACGTCCACGACCTGAAGCTCGCCGAGCTGGAGATCTCGCGGGCCAACCGCGAGTTGTTGCAGCAGCAGACGGAACTGCGGGTGCTGTTCGACCTCATGCCGGCGCTGATCATGTTCAAGGACACCGAGAACCGGATCCTCAGGATCAACAAGCGCGGTGCCGCAGCGGAGGGACTCCGGGTCGACGAGATCGAAGGACGGTCGGCGTTCGACATCTACCCCGACGCGGCGCGCGAAGCCCATGCTGCGGATCTCGAAGTGATACGGACCGGGCAGCCGCAGCTCGGTTCCATCCAGAAAATCCGCACCCGGCTCGGCCAGGAGATGTGGGTCCAGCGGGATCGCGTGCCCTATCGGGACGAGACCGGAAAGGTCATCGGCATCGTGCTCATGGCGCAGGATGTGACCGGGCGCAAGCGCGACCAGGACGCGCTCCAGGAGCTCAACGCAGACCTGGAGTCGCGCGTGCGCCGCCGCACCGCGGAGCTCAACCTGGCGCGCTCCCAGGCCGAAGCAGCCAGCCGCGCCAAATCCGATTTCCTGGCGTCGATGAGCCACGAAATCCGCACCCCGATGAGCGGGCTGCTCGGCCTGCTGGAACTGCTGGAGCTGAGCGCGCTGGATGACGACCAGCACCTGACGATCGGCCTGGCGCGGGAATCCGGCCTGTCGCTCCTGTCCATCATCGACGACATCCTGGATTTCTCGAAGATCGAGGCCAATCGGCTCGACCTCAACCTCGTGGCCGGCTCGGTCAGGGACATCGTGGAGAACATCACCAGGCTGCACGGCCAGGTTGCGTCGGGCAAGAATCTCACCCTGCACCTGGACATCGATCCGCAGGTCAGTCCCCTGCTGGCGGTCGATCCGTTGCGCCTCGGCCAGATCCTGAACAACTTCCTGAGCAACGCCATCAAGTTCACGGAACGCGGCGGCATCGAAGTCCGGGTCGAACTGCTGGAGCGCTCGCAGGAAACGGAGCACCTGCGTTTCGTGGTGCAGGACACCGGCGTGGGAATGTCGGCGCAGCAATTGGAGCGCTTGTTCAAGCCTTTTGTCCAGGCAGACGCCGCCATCAGCGCGAAATTCGGGGGCACCGGCCTCGGCCTGGTGATCGCGCGCCGCCTGGCCGAACTGATGGGCGGCAGCGTGGAAATCGCCAGCGAGCCGGGCCGGGGAACCACCTTGACGCTGCTGCTGTCGCTGGAGATCTGCGATGTGCCGGTTGCGGCGCTGCCGGCTGCCCGCAGCCGGCGTGAAACCCTGGCTGCGCTGGTGGAGGGACGGCGCCGGACGCCGGCACCGCTGGAGGCGGAGGCCGAGGGGACTCTGGTGCTGCTGGTCGACGACCATCCAACCAACCGGCAGGTGCTGTTGCGGCAGCTTGCTTCCCTCGGCTACGCGGCCCTGACGGCCAGCGACGGGGTGGAGGGGCTGGCCCTGTGGCGCAGCCGCCGATTCGGCGCGGTCATCACGGACTGCAACATGCCGCGCATGAACGGCTACGAGCTCGCCGGGGAAATTCGTGAACTGGAGCGGCTCGCCGGTTCGGGGCGGGTCCCGGTGATCGCCTGCACCGCCAACGCGCTGCCGGCCGCGGTCGAACTCTGCCTGGCCGCCGGCATGGACGACTACGTGGTCAAGCCTGCCGCACTGAAGGAGATGAGCAGCAAGCTCGCGCGCTGGCTTCCGCTCCCCGAGGCCGTCATGGCACCGGCTCCGTCAACGGCTGCGGCGATTCACACCCCGGGCGCGGGGGGCTTCATCGATCTGGAATTGCTGGCGGAAGTCTCCGGCGGGGCCGTGCTGGTCGAAACGGAAATGCTGGCCGACTTCCGCCGCAACAACGATCGCGACGCGGCGAGCCTGCGCGCAGCGGCGGCAGCGGGCGACATGGCCGCGGTGCGGACCTGTTCGCATCGGATCAAGGGTGCGGGCCTGATGCTGGGGGCGACGGCCCTGGCCGCCGCGTGCTCCCGGATCGAGGCCGCCAGTGCAGGCGAGGAACCGCACGCGCTTGCCGCGGCGGCCCTCGGTTTCGAGAACGAGTTGATGCGGCTCAACAGCTATCTGGACGGCCTCGCGCGCACCTCGGCAGGTTCACGCGGCTGACAGCAGGGCGGATCTCGTCGTCGGAAGATGCGATTCCCGCTCGCGCCGCAGGTAGTCCCGATGGCGCCGCACGGATTGCTGCTGGTCGGCGATTTCACCGAGCATCTGCCGATGCAGCTGGCCGACGCGGTGCAAGGAGTCGCCCGAGGGGCGGATGAGGAAATCCGGCACCACCACGATCTCCTCGCCATGCCAGTCGCTTTCGATCGCAAGCGTCTCGCCGAGGGCCTGGCGGACCGCCGCATTGGCCGACTCCACGTCGTAGCCGTGCAGCAGGACCGCGAATGTCGTGGCGGTCGTGCGCGACACGCGTCCCGCGATCGGGTCGATGCGTTGCAGCGCGCGCTGGATGGCGGCCACGGTGTGGCGGGCCGCGCCATCGCCGAAGATCTGGCGCAGTTCGGGCAGTTCGCCCACGTCGAAGACGGCCAGGCTGGTCGGCCGGCATGCGCGCGTCCGCGCCCGCGCGCCCAGACCGCAGGCGAGCGCGTCGCGTGCGGATCGCCCGAGTCGCACCAGGGCCCGGGTGGCAGCGTTGTTGCCGGGCAGTAGTTGGTTCAGTGCCAGTGCCATGGATGTCCTCGTCGATGGCGTGATCAGGCCACGAACGAGGACGATCACCATCAGCCTGTGGACGCACAGGGTTAAGCCAATGACGCCCCTCGCACACTCAGCCGACCGCAGGTAGGAAATCGACCTAGCACGCAAGCGCCACAGGCGTAGCCGGGGACCGCCGCCAAAAGCGTCAATACGGGCATGCTGAAAATGTTCGCGATGGCTCTGATCGGTGGGGTGGTTGGCGGCACGGCGCTCGGTGCCGGCATCGGAACGGAACACGCCGACAGACTCGAGCAATGCAACGCATCGATGGCGCGTCCCCGCGCAGTGGACGCGCCCGCGCAAGCGGAGCTGAAACGGATGGCCGCTGCACCCGCGGTGCCTGTCCCGGAAGCAGTTCAGCAGGTCTTCAGGCGGCTCAGTGCAGCGGCGCGGCTGACCAACGTTTCCAGGAAGGCGAGACTGGTCGCTGTCGACAGTGAAACTCCGGCTTCGGTCAACAGTTCTGGCACGGTGTTCCTGTCTTCCCGGCTCTGGACCGGCGAGCTGCCCTTGAACGGCGACGAGATTGCGGCGGTCATCGCCCATGAGCTCGCCCACCTCGAGGAGGCCGACCCTCACCATCAGTTGTGCGAGGCCGTTGCGGCCATCCGCGACGTGGGCCTGTCCTCATCCCAGATTTTCGCGCGGGCGCGGCAAGCCATGGCGGGCGATCCGCAGCTGGCGATCTGGATGATCAGGCGCAACCATTTGCGCGAATTGCACGCGGATCGACGGGGAGCCGACCTGCTGGCGGCAGTCGGCATCAACCCTGGCGCCATGGCGCGCATGCTGATCAAGATCACTCCCGCGGGTCAGGGCGACTACTCCGGCTCGCATCCCGCCATCGAGGCCCGCATCGAGAACCTCACGGCTCCCCTGGAGTAGGCACGCCGGACGGCGGGCGAACCGTCCACGCCTTGCAGGGGCGCTGGGGTCGCGTTGGGGCGCGCCCTTCGGCTTCGGGGACAATGCAGGTTTTCCCGTCCCTGTTCGCGCATGCCCCCGGACCCGATTTTTCCCGAACCCCTCGTCTCCCGGCGCTCCCTGCTCCAGGGCGCGCTGGCCTCCGCCCTGCCCCTTGCGGCGGGCACGGCCAGCGCCGCCAACCCGCTGGTGGTCGGCGGCCTGGCGGTCACCTGCAACCTGACCCTGCCGGTGGCCTGCGTGGCCCGCGGCGGCGGCGTGTTCGAGTACAGCCGGTACAACGGCTGGCCGGAAGTCAAGGAGTCGCTGATGACGGGCGGGATCCAGGCGGCCTTCATGCTGGCCCCGCTGGTGATGGACCTGGCAGACAAGCGCATCCCGGTGAAGATCGTCTCGCTCGGCCATCGCTCCGGCGCAGTGATCATGGTCCGCACGGACTCGCCGTACAAGACCTTCCGCGAGCTGGCGGGCAAGCGCATCGCCATTCCCAGCCGCTTCGCCGTGGACTTCCTGTTCCTTCGCAAGATGCTGGCCCAGGAACGCATGGCACCCAAGGACATCGTGCTGATCGAGATGGCGCCCGCGGACATGCCGGCGGCGCTGTATGCGAAGGCGGTGGACGCCTACTGCACGGGCGAACCGTTCGGGGCCGCGGCCCAGCGCGCCGGCTACGCGCGCCCCCTGCGCATGACGCGTGACGAATGGCGCAACTACATCTGCTGCGTGCTCACGGTGCGCGAGGAGCTGATCGCGAAGAACCGGCCCCTGGTGCAGGACCTCGTCAACCACATCCTGGGCGCGGGCATCTGGCTGGACCAGAAGCAGGAAAACCGCAACAAGGCGGTGACCATCGCAGCCGGGCGCAAGTTCTTCAACCAGGATCCCAACATCATCCGGTTCGTCATGGAGAACCCGGTAGACCGCGTGACCTACGGCGACCTGCGCATGATCCGGGCCGAGTTCGACGAACTGATGCAGCTGTCCGTCGAGGCCGGCACCCTGAAAGCACCCGTCGCCTACGAGAAATACATGGACGAGAGCTTCGTGAAGGCGGCGCGCGCGGCGCCGATCACGCTGTGAGGCGCGCGCGACGCACTGTCGTGGCGATCGCACTGCTCGCCGCGGTTGCCGCCCATGCCGCCACCGGACTCAAGGCCGGCGTGTTCGAGCCGCCGCGCATGGCGCCGCAAGTGGCCCTGTCCGGCTCGGACGGGCGCGACTTCGAGCTGGCCCGCCTGCGCGGCAAAGTGGTGCTGCTGTCGTTCGGCTTCACCAGTTGCCCTGCCGTGTGCCCCACGACGCTGGCCACGCTCGCACAAGCGCGCGCCGCGCTCGGCGCCGCGGGCGCCGATGTGCAGGTGGTCTTCGTCTCCGTCGACCCGGAGCGGGACACGGTGCCTCGGCTGAAAGCCTACGTGTCCGCGTTCGACCCCACGTTCCTGGGCGCCACGGGCAGCCCGGCCGCCGTGGCGCGTGCGCTCGCCGGCTTTGGCGCTTCCGCCAGCAAGGTGGCGTCCGGGGCGGGGTATGGGTACGACCACACTTCCTCTGTGTTCCTGATCGACCGGCAGGGCCGGCTGGTCGGCATGATGCCGTTCGACCACCCGGTGCAGAACTACGTGCACGACCTTCGGCTGCTGCTCGCCGCGCGATGAACCGGCCGATGCCTGTCCCCGGCCGCACACGCTGGATGCGTGGCCTTGCCGTCGTCGGCGCATTGGTGCTGCTGGCGCTGGCGGCTGCCGCGGTCGTGCCGCCCGCAGCGGCGGCACGGGAGGAGCTGTTCGAGATCCCGCGAGGCACCTGGTCGCAGCGCATGGCGGGCAAGGACGTCGCCATCCTGCCGGACACGATCCACCTCACGCTGGGCACCCGCGACGTGCTGCTGCTGCGCAATGCGGACGACGTGCCGCAGACCTTCGGGCCGGTACTGATCATGCCCGGGCAGAGCTTTCGCCTGCCCTTCGAAAAATCTTCCACTTACCATTTCGCCTGCACCGCCCACGCCAACGGCCAGCTGACGATCGTCGTGGATCCACCCCTCACGCCCGGCTGGTCCACCTTGCAATGGCGCTGGCGGCAAATGCAGAAATTGATGGCATGACCTTACCCAGCCAGATCCAGGAACCCATGGCGGAGACGGCCGCCGCGCCGCCTTCAGGCGCCAGCGTTGCCATGCAACGCTGGCAGCGCGCGTGGCCGCCGCTGGTGTTGATCACTGCCCTCATCGCGCTGTGGTGGGCGCTCGTGATCGCCACCGACAGCCTGATCTTCCCGACACCGGCCCAGGTGGTCACCGGCGCCATGGAACTGGTGGCGGACGGCACGCTGTGGGAGCACATCACGGCCTCGCTAATGCGCGTGGGCATCGGGTTCGGGCTGGCCGCGGTCATCGGCGTGCCCCTCGGACTCTGGATGGGATGGGTGGCCGGCGCCTACCGCACCCTCAATCCGATGTTCCAGATGCTGCGTCCGATCTCGCCCATTGCCTGGATCCCCATCGCGATCCTGTGGTTCGGCGTCGGCAACGCATCCCCGATCTTCCTGATCTTCCTGGCCTCGGTGTTCCCGCTGGTGTTGCAGACGACCGCGGGCGTGCACACCATCGAGCGCCGGTACCTGCGCGCGGCCGCCAACTTCGGCGTGCCGCGCAGCACCCTGTTCCGGCAGGTCGTCATCCCCGCGGTGCTGCCCGAAATCATCGTCGGCATGCGCATCGGCATCGGCGTGGCCTGGCTGGTGGTGGTGGCGGCCGAGATGATCGCGCTGCGCTCGGGCCTGGGCTATCTCATCATGGATTCCCGCAACGCCGGCAACCGCTACGACCTGGTGGTGGCCAGCATGATCATCATCGGCGCGATCGGCCTGCTGCTCGACAGCGCCACGCGCATGCTGGAAAGGCTCAAGTTCGTGAGGTGGCGCTATGTCCGCTGACCGCAAGATCGCCGTGCAGCGCGTGAGCAAGGGCTTTGCGTCCGCGCAAGGCGCCCTGCCCGTCGTCTCGGATGTCAGCTTCACGGTGGCCGACGGCGAGTTCGTGGCCATCGTGGGGCCGTCGGGCTGCGGCAAGAGCACGCTGATGAACATCATCGCCGGCTTCGAGCAGGCCGACGAAGGCGCGGTGCTGGTGGACGGCCTGCCCAAGCGCGCGCCCAGCCCCAAGGGCATCGTCATCTCGCAGCACGGCTCGGTGTTCCCGTGGCTGACGGTGCGGCAGAACCTGATGTTCGGCCTGAACGACCACGAGAAGGCCGACAAGGCCGGCGTGGCGGACCACTACGCGGAGATGGTGGGCCTGAAGGGCTTCGAGGGCGCCTACCCGCACGAACTGTCCGGCGGCATGCTCAAGCGGGTGGAGATTGCGCGGGCGCTGGTGGTCAAGCCGGACATCCTGTTCATGGACGAGCCGTTCTCGGCGCTGGACGCGTTGATGAACCTGCGCATGCGCAACGAACTGCTGCGCGTGCTGCAGGAGGAGCGCCACACGGTGCTGCTCATCACGCACGACGTCGATGAAGCCGTCTACCTGGCCGACCGCATCATGGTGCTGTCGCCGCGGCCGGCCCGCATCCAGGCCTCGTTCGCGATCGACCTGCCCCACCCGCGCAGGCTCTCCAGCCCCCAGGCTCAGCAATTGAAGGAGGCGGTGCTTTCCGAGCTGGGAATTTAGGAGTCTGCGCGGCAAACAGACGGGCAGGCTCCTAGGGGCACGCGTGATCCGGCACAATCCGGCGGTCACGCTGTACGTCCAGGAGCCGCCCTTGCGCGCCCCCCTTCACCTGTCCCGCTTCACCGCCGCCAGCTGCCTCGGCAGCGGCCTGGAGGCCACCCGTGCCGGCCTCGCCGGCCGGCGCAGCGGACTCGCGCCCTGTGACTTCGACGACGTCCGCCTGCCCACCTGGACCGGCACCGTGCCTGGCGTGGATGACCAGGTGCTGCCCCCCGCGCTGGCCAACTTCGACTGCCGCAACAACCGCCTGGCGCAACTGGCCCTCGAGCTCGACGGCTTCGCCGCGGGCGTGCATGAAACGGCGCGCCGGGTCGGGCGTGGGCGCATCGGCGTGTTCATCGGCACCACGACGTCCGGGATCCACGAGACGGAGCAGGCGTACCGGCACCGTAACGTGGAGACCGGCGCCCTGCCGGCCAGCCTGGACTACCGCGGCAGCCACAACCTGTATTCGCCGGCGGCTTTCGTGCGCCGCTACCTCGAGCTGGAAGGGCCTGCCGCCACCGTGTCGACCGCCTGTTCCTCCAGCGCGAAAGTGTTCGCCACTGCCTGGCGAATGATCGACGCGGGCCTGATCGACGCGGCCGTGGTGGGCGGCGTCGATTCGCTGTGCCTCACGACGCTCTATGGCTTCGGCTCGCTGGACGTGCTGTCGGATCAACCCTGCCAGCCCTACGACGCGGCGCGCAAGGGCATTTCCATCGGCGAGGCCGCGGCCTTTGCCTTGCTGGAGCGGCCAGGGCCGGAGACAACCCCTGGCGCGATCCTGCTGCGCGGAGTCGGCGAGTCCAGCGATGCCCACCACATGTCGGCGCCGCGTCCGGACGGCCTTGGCGCGCGAATGGCCATGGAGCAGGCGCTCGCGATGGGCGGGGTCGAGCCGCGATCGGTGGGCTACATCAACCTGCATGGCACCGCGACGGTGGCCAACGACGCGGCCGAAGGCAAAGCGGTCGCGGCGCTCTTCGGCGACGGGCAGGTTCCCTGCAGTTCCACCAAGGGGGCCACCGGCCATGCGCTCGGCGCGGCCGGCGCCCTGGAGGCAGTGATCAGCGCCCTGGCGCTGCGCCACGGGACGGCCTGGGCCGGCGTCCACACGCAGCAGCGCGACGCGGAGATTCCGGTGGACTACCGGCTCGACAACACATCGGCGCCGATCGAGCTGGTCCTGAGCAATTCCTTCGGTTTCGGCGGCACCAATTGCAGCCTGCTGCTGGGACGGGCGGCTTGACCCGGCTGCTGCATGCGGGCATCGACGCCATAGGACTGCTGGGTCCCGGGCTGCACCACTGGGAGCAGGCGCGGCCGATCTTCGCCGGCCTGGCCCCCTGGCACCCCGAAACCACGCGCGTTCCGCCTCCGGCGGCCTTGCCGCCCGCGGAACGGCGCCGCTGCGGCATCGCCACCAAGGCCGCCTTGGGCGTGGCACAGCAGGCATTGGCGACCGCCTCCGCGCCGGACAGCCAGCTCGCGACGGTCTTCACGTCCTCCGGCGGCGACGGCGTGAACTGCCATGAGATCTGCGCGGCGCTCGCCTCCGAGGACCGGTCGATCTCACCGACACGGTTCCACAACTCGGTGCTCAATGCACCGGCCGGCTACTGGAGCATCTCCACCGGCACCATGGCGCCCGCCACCGTGCTGTGCGCGCACGATGGCAGTTTCGCCGCGGGGCTGCTCGAGGCCATGACGCAGGTGCAGGCCGATGAACGCCCGGTGCTGCTGCTGGCCTATGACACGAGCTATCCGGAACCCTTGTTCGGGCTCCGGCCCATCCCGGATGCTTTCGGCGTCGCACTGTTGCTCACCCCCGCGCCGGGCACCTCGCGCATCGGGCGCATCACGCTCGACCCGGCCAGCTGCCTGACGGATCGGCCGGCGGACACGTGCCGCGACGCGGGAATGGAACAGCTGCGCGCCAGCATTCCGGCCGCGCGCTGCCTGCCGCTGTTGCATGCGCTCGCGCGCAGCGGCACCACGAACATTACGCTCGGTTACCTCGACGGCCTGCAGATGCAGGTCAGTGTGGACGCCAACGCCGACTGAGAGCCCGTTGCTACGTGGTCCGGTGCTGCGCGATGTGGTCCGCCAGCGAGCGCAGCGACGTGAAGATGCGGTGGTTGTCCTCGTGCTCCGCCCGCAGCTCCAGGCCGTACTTCTTGGATACCACCAGCGCCAGCTCCAGCATGTCGATCGAGTCGAGCCCCAACCCGTCTCCATAGAGCGGGTCGTCCGCGCCAATGTCGGCGGGGGCGACTTCGAGATTCAGCGCGGCGACCAGCAGCTTGGCCACTTCGGCAAGCAAGGCATCGTCGGCTTGGGCGGCGCCCGGTTGCGGAGCAGAGAGGGATGGGTTCATGAAAATCCGCAAGGGCGGCAGTTGGCTGCAAGGGAGTCTTGCGTCTGGTAGTGTTGCGCTTTTCATTCTACGCAGACCCCATGGCCGACCGCTCGACTGGTTCTGTTACCAACGCCGATCCCGGCCATCCCGTGGTCATCCTTGGCGGTGGCCTGGCAGGGCTGAGCCTTGCGCTGCAACTGCGCCAGCGTTTTGCTGAGCTTGACATCGTGGTGCTGGAGCGCCGCACCCATCCGGTGCCGCATGCCGCCCACAAGGTGGGTGAGTCCACCGTGGAAATCGGCGCCCACTACTTCGCCGAAATCCTGGGGCTCAAGCCGCACCTGCAAACACAGCAGCTGAAGAAATTCGGCTTCCGTTTCTTCTTCAACGACGGGCGCGACATCGACAGCGTGACCGAGCTGGGCGCCAGCACGTTCCTGAGCACCCCCGCCTACCAGATCGACCGCGGCATCTTCGAGAACGAGCTGGGCCGGCTGGCGCTGGAACGCGGCATCCGCTTCGAAGACGGCGCCGTGGTCCGGCAAGTGGACCTCGCCACGGAGCCCTCCGGGCCGCGCGCGCACCGCGTGCGCTACGAGCGCAATGGCCAGCCGCACGAGATCGCCTGCAGCTGGCTGGTCGACGCCAGTGGCCGGGTCGGGCTGCTCAAGCGCAAGCTGGGGCTGGCCAAGGCCAACGCGCACCGGGCCAACGCGGTATGGCTGCGCATCAGCGACCGCCTGGACATCAACGAGTGGTCCAGCGACCCCGAGTGGCTGGCGCGCTGCAACCCGCCGCATCGCTGGCTTTCCACCAACCACCTCTGCGGCGACGGCTACTGGGCCTGGCTGATCCCCTTGTCCTCCGGCTCGCACTCGGTGGGAATCGTCTGCGATGCAGACGCGCACCCGATCGAGGGTATGAACACCTTCGACAAGGCGATGGAATGGTTTGCGGTGCACCAGCCGCAGCTGCACGCGCAGCTGGACCAGCGGCGCGACAAGCTGCAGGACTTCGCCTTCTTCAAGAATTTCTCGTACGGCTGCAAGCAGGTGTTCGACGGCGGCAACCGCTGGGCGATCACGGGCGAGGCCGGCCTGTTTCTCGATCCGTTCTATTCCCCCGGCAGCGACTTCATCGCGATCTCCAACACGTTCATCACCGAATTGATCGCGCAGGACCGCTCGGGCCGGCCGGCCTCGATGTACGCGGACATCTACCAGTCGATCTACTTCCTGCTCTACGAGAACATGCTGCCGATGTACACCGGCCAGTACCGGCTGTTCGGCAATCCCGAAGTCATGCCGATCAAGGTGCTCTGGGACTACACGTACTACTGGGGCGTGATGTGCCACCTGTACTTCCAGCAGAAGCTGTGGGACGTCGGCGCGATGGGCCGGTTGCAGAAGGGACTGGCTGCGTCTCAGCGCCTGAACGTGGCCGTGCAGGACTTCCTGCGCGCCTGGGATGCCGCCGGGCGCTCCGGCGACGAGCCGCGCATGCTGGACCAGGCGTCGATCCCCTGGTTCGCCGAATTGAACCGCGGCCTGACCGACGAACTGGACAAGGAAGCCTTCCAGGCCCGGCTGGTGACGAACCTGGAACGACTGGACCAGCTCGCGCTGCAGATTGCTGCCAGGGCGCGATCGGAGTATCCGGCGCTGGACGACAACGCCATTCGCGCCAGCTTGACCGATCCGGCCCTGGCGGATGCGGCGCCTGGAGAGGATCTGCTGTTTGCGCAGCTTCACGCTGCTGTTTGAGGCGCGTTGCGGGTCCGGCGCTCAGACCGCAGGGTCAAGCGGCGAGAGCAAAGCGGTCGTCCGTGGCGGCAAGTTGCGCCACAGTCGGAACTTCTTTTGCGATCATCTTGCCGCTCTCGCGAGAAGCAATCTTCAGGTCGTACGCGAGCTGGAGATTCAACCAGGACTGAGGATCTCCGCCGAAAAACCGCGCCAGGCGAAGCGCGGTGTCCGGAGAGATGCCGCGCCGCTCCAATACGATGTCGTTGATCCGACTGGGCGGCACCTTCAGGTGCTTGGCAAGCGCATTCGCGCTAAGTCCGTAGACCGCCAGATACTCTTCCCGAAGAATTTCCCCCGGGTGGATGGGTCTCATGCCGTTGTTGCTCATTGCACGGCCTCCTTGGCGTGAGCAGAACTCAGTGATAGTCGCAAATTTCCACCGACTCGGGTCCTCTGTCGGTCCAGACGAAGCACAGCCGCCACTGATCATTGATACGGATACTGTGTTGGCCAGCGCGATCACCGGCTAGCCCCTCCAAACGATTGCCCGGCGGAGATCTCAGAAATTCCAGCGTCACGGCAGCGTCCAGCATCTGCAGCTTTCGCTCCGCGACCGCCTTCAAATTCGCAAACTTCTTGCTCTTCCCCGTCGTAAACAGCTCTTCCGTCTGCGCGTTGGCGAAAGACTGGATCGACATTGGGGGGATTATAGCCGTTTACCGGTAAACGGTAAACACGCAGCCGATCCGCAGCGCAGGCTGCGGTTTGAGGCGCTGGGCGGACCCGGTCAGCAACCGAGCCACGCAATGGCTTCGGAAAGGTCCGTGAACGTGCGGAAGCGCAGGCCCATCTGCTGCGCCGCCTTCTCGCTGGTCCCGACCCGGAATTTCGGGGCCACCACGGAGGCGACGCGACCCATGCTGCGAAGGGCGCTTGCCGCGTGAGCGCCGAGGGCGAGATGGTCCGTGAACGCGAACTGGATTTCCACCTGGCGCAGGTCCAGCAACGCGCGTGTGTGGCCATGCCGCTCGCAGGTCACTCGCACCAGGTCGAACAGTCCGCAAAGGTCAGCGAGGGCGGCGAAGCCTGCGCTGGTGACGGTCACGTACTCGGGCCCGTGCTCGACAGTAAAGGTGAACGGCATCCGGAAGTCTAAGCGGGGCCGCGCACCCATTTCGTATCAGTGCAGAATCAGGAACTTGCAACGTCGGGGCCGGCCAACGCTGCGCCTTCGGAAATCGGTCGATCATGCCCATCAGGTTCGCCGTCGAACACCGCGCCACACATTGCGTCGTGCGCGTCGACGGTGACCCGACGCTCGCGGAATTCGTCGCGTTCATCGAGCGCCTGGGGATCGAGGCACGCAGCTGGCCGACGCGGCGTGCCTTGGTCGACCTTCGCGCCGTCCGCACCCTGACCACCGCGGAGCATCACCGGGCCGTCGGCCAAGCAGTCTGCGCCCACCTGGCCAGCCTGGAGCGCCTCGCGTCCGTCGTACCCGCAGACCGGATGACGCGCAACAGCGAACGCGTGGCGCAGGCCGGCGGCGTGAACCTGCGGGTGTTCAGCAGCGAAGGAGACGCGCTGTCGTGGCTGGCTTGAGGGGGTGGCAACGTGCGCGGGATCGTGCGGTCTGGACCCGAGGCGCGAAGTCGCGCCGGTAGTGTCAGGGCGGCATCACATAGCGAAAGCGGCACCCGAGGGGGTGCCGCAACGCATTGATTCGTATGGTGGGTGATGCAGGGTTTGAACCTGCGACCCCTGCCGTGTGAAGGCAGTGCTCTACCGCTGAGCTAATCACCCGTCTCCCCTGTGCGGGAAGCCTTCGATTATGCCATAGGGGAAAAGGGGATCTGCCGCCAGACCGTCTTGCCGCCGGATGCCTTGTCCAACTGCTTGAGCACTTCCTCGTGGGCCGCGGCCTCCTGGTCGCTGGCCAGCAGCACGGGCAGCGTGAACTGGCGCAGGTCCACGCGCGTGACGATGCCCGCCATCGTGCCGGCATGCGACTCGTCGATCAGCAGCGCGTCCTGGCCGCGCGTGAGGTTGATGTAGACGTCGGCCAGCAGCTCCGCGTCGAGCAGCGCGCCGTGCAGCGTGCGCGCCGAGTTGTCGACGCCGAGGCGGTCGCACAGGGCATCGAGGCTGTTGCGCTTGCCGGGGTACATCTCCTTGGCCATCGCCAGGGTGTCGGTGACCTTGCCCACGTGCCGTGTGAAGGGGGTGCGGCCCGCCAGCTCCAGCTCCTTGTTCAGGAAGCCGATGTCGAAAGCCGCGTTGTGGATGATGATCTCGGCGCCGGCCACGTACTGCATCAACTCGTCCGCGACGGCGGCGAACTTCGGCTTGTCGCGCAGGAAGTCGTTACTGATGCCGTGCACCTTCAGCGCGTCCTCGTGCGAGTCGCGCTCCGGGTTCAGGTACCAATGCTTGTTGTGGCCGGTCAGCTTGCGGGCGACCAGCTCCACGCAGCCGATCTCGATGATGCGGTCGCCGGCCTCTGCGGACAAACCCGTGGTTTCGGTATCGAGGACGATCTGGCGCATCGCCGGGATTATGCTTGAGCGCATGTTCGATCTCACCTCGAAAATCGCGCTGGTCACCGGCGGCAACGGGGGCATCGGCCTCGGGATGGCGCGGGGGTTGGGCCAGTCCGGCGCCACCGTGCTGATCGTGGGCCGCAATGCGGAAAAATCCGCATCGGCGTTGCGCGAACTTCAGTCAGTGGGGGTGCGGGCGGAATCGCTGGCCTGCGACGTCACGGACGAAGCGGCGGTGCAGGCCCTGTTCGCGCAGGTGCGCAACCGTCATGGGCGGCTCGACATCCTCGTCAACAACGCCGGCAGCACGGTGCGCAAGCCGCCGCAGGACTTCACCCTGGCGGAGTGGAACCAGGTGATGGACGTCAACCTCACCAGCGCCTTCCTCTGCGCCCGCGCCGCCCACCCCTTGATGGTGCAGGCCGGGGCGGGCAAGATCATCAACATCGGCTCGATCATGTCCATTTTCGGCGCGCCATATGCGCCGGCGTATTGCGCCAGCAAGGGTGCGATGGTGCAGTTCACCAAGTCGCTGGCCACCGCCTGGGCCAAGGACAACATCCAGGTGAACACCGTCCTGCCCGGCTGGATCGACACCGAGCTGACACAGGGCGCGCGAGCCCAGGTACCGGGCTTGAACGAACGCGTGCTGGCACGCACCCCGGCGGCGCGCTGGGGCGTGCCGGAGGACCTGGCAGGCGTTGCCGTCTTCCTCGCCAGCAAGGCCAGCGACTTCGTCACGGGGACAGCCATCCCCGTGGATGGCGGCTACGCTTCCGCCTGAGGCGACTTGTCCCATCACTTGTCCCATTGACAGGACAAGACGGCCGCCTGACCATGCGCTTCCATGGCGCACACATTGCCCCTGCCCAAATACCACCAGATCTACCTGGTGCTGCGGGAGCAACTGCACGAGGGCCTGTTTGCCCAGGGCGTGCCGGGCGAGCACGCCCTGATGCGGCAGTTCGGCGTGGCCCGCGTCACCGTGCGCCGCGCGCTGCAGGAGCTGGCGGGTGAAGGGCTGATCGCGCGGGAGCGCGGACGCGGTACGCGGGCCTTGTCCTCCATCACCCGTCCCGCCACGGCCGGCGGCAACGGGCGCACCAAGACCACCCGGCTCACCGGCCTGCTGGAAAACCTGGTCAGCACCAGCCTGAACACCACGGTGCGCGTGCTCGAGGTCACCAGCGTCGGCGCCAGTGCCGACGTGGCGCAGGCATTGCGCGTGATGCCCGGCGACACGGTGCAAAAGGCGGTGCGCGTGCGCTCCACGCGTGAAGGCCCGCTGTCGCACATCACCACCTGGGTCCCCGGCGACCTGGCCACGCAGTTCGGCAAGCGCGAGCTTGCGAAGAAGCCGATCCTGATGCTGCTGGAGGAATCCGGTGTGCGCGTGGGCGGCGCCCGCCAGACCATCTCGGCGCGCCTGGCGGATGCCCAGGTGGCCTCGCACCTCGGTATCGCCGTCGGTTCGGCGCTGCTGGCCGTGCGCCGCCTGATCCACGACGAACAGGGCCGGCCGGTGCAATGGCTGCACGGCCTGTACCGGCCCGACCGCTACGAGTACCAAATGCAGTTGTCCCGCGTCGGCGACATCGCCGCCAAGGTGTGGGTCAGCAGCGAGCTGTCCGCCCAATTCCATTGAACCCCTGAAGGAGAACCCCGATGAGTGCACCCTCCGTGAATCGCCGCCGCTTTGTCGCGCAGGCCGGCGCCGCCGCTTCGGCGCTGGCTTTCCCCATCGTCGGCGGCGCGCAGCCGCGCACGGTGCGCATCGGCGTGCTGCACCCGGTGACGGGCGCGCTGGCCTACTCCGGCGCGCAGTGCCGCGAGGGCGCGCTGATGGCCATCGAGGACATCAACAAGGCGGGCGGCATCAAGTCACTGGGCGGCGCGAAGATCGAGGCGCTGCTGGGTGACGCCCAGTCCACGCCGGCGGCGGGCACCGCGGAGATCGAGAAGATGAACGAGGCCGGCGTGAGCGCCGTGGTCGGCGCCTTCGCCTCGGCGATCTGCCTGGCCACCACGCAGGCGGCCGCCAAGTACAACCTGCCGCACGTCGTGGATGTCGGCGTGGCCGACCAGATCGTCGAGCGCGGCCTGAAGAACACGTTTCGCTTCGGCCCGGGCTACCGCAAGTCCGCCGAGATCGCGATGGCCAACCTGCACGTGCTGAACACGGCAGCGGGCAAGCCGGCCAAGTCCGTGATGATCATCCACGAGGAGTCGCTGTTCGGCACCGGCACGGCCAACCTGCTGGCGCGCGAGCTGCCGGGCTACGGCTACGAGGTCAAGGAGGTCATCAAGCACGCCAATCCGACGCGCGACTTCAACAACATCGTGCTGCGGATGAAGTCCGTCAACCCGGACATCGTGATTCCCGCCAACTACTACAACGAGTACGCCCTGCTGGTGCGCACCATGCAGCAGCAGAAGGTGACGCCCAAGGCGATCTACTCGGTGCTCGGCGGCGCGGCCTCCAGCTACAAGTTCGTCAAGGAATTCCCGGACGCCGCCAACGGCATCATCGACTGCAACCACTGGTTCAATCCCAAGGACAAGCGCAGCATCGACATGCGCAAGCGGGTCGAGGCCAAGGGCCTGTTCTTCAGCTACGAGATCTTCATGACGTACACGGCGATGCGCCTGCTGGCCGACGCCATCGACCGGGCGAAGTCCACCGACCGCGCCGCCATCATCGCGGCGCTGGAGGGCAGCACGTTCAGCGACCACATCATGCCGTACGGTCCGACGAAGTTCGTCAATGGCCAGAACCAGGGCGCGCAGCCCCTGATGACGCAGGTGGTCAAGGGCGACATCAAGGTGATCATCCCGCGCGACTTCCGCGAGGCCGAGCCCATTTTCCCGCTGAAGGCCTGACCCTCAGTCTTCCCGGGTCCGCATGTTCGACTCCGGCATCCTGTTTTCCGCCGTGCTCAACGGCCTGACCACCGGCGCGGTGTACGCGCTGGTGGCGCTTGGCCTCACGCTGATCTACGGCGTGCTGCACATCATCAACTTCGCCCATGGCGCGGCGCTGATGATGGCGCTGTACGGCGTCTATTTCCTCAAGCAGTCGCTGGGCCTGGACCCCTACTTCGCCGTCCTGCCCATGGTGGCGGTGATGTTCGCCGCCGGCTACGCCTTGCAGCGCGGCATCATCAACCGGGCCAGCCACGGCAAGGACGAGAACATCCTGCTGGTGACACTGGGCCTGTCCATCGTGCTGGAGAACGTGGCGCTGCTGGCCTTCAAGTCGGACACCCGCAGCATCGAGACCCCGTACACGCTGGCCACGGTGGCGATCGGGCCGGCGATGATCGCCGTGCCCAAATTGGTGGCGTTCGCGGGCGCACTGGCGGTGTCCGCAGTGCTGCTGTGGATCGTGCGGCGCACCGACCTCGGCCGCGCCATCCGCGCGGTGGCACGCGAGAAGCACGGCGCCCGCCTGGTCGGCATCGACGTCGATCACGTCTACGCGATGAGCTTCGGCATCGGCCTGGCGTGTCTCGGCGCGGCCGCCTGCTTCCTGCTGCCGGCGTACTACGTGAATCCACAGGTCGGCAACGGCTTCGTGCTGGTCGCCTTCACCATCGTCGTGCTGGGCGGCATGGGCAGTTTTGCGGGCGCACTGCTCGGCGGGCTGCTGATCGGGGTGGTCGAGTCGCTGGGCGGGTTGTGGTTCGGCGAGTCCCTGGGACAGGTCGGCATCTTCCTGCTGTTCATCGCCGTGCTGCTGTTCCGGCCGCAGGGACTGTTCGGGGCGAAGGCATGAAGCCCATCACGTGGCAGCGCGACCTGCTGCAGATCGCCGTGTTCGCGCTGCTGGTGGCGATGCTCGCGCTCGTCACGCGTTCCGGCGTGCTCCTGAACTTCCTGATGACGGCCTTGTTCGGCTGCCTGATGGCGCAGGCGTGGAACCTGCTGGGTGGCTATGGCGGCCAGTTCTCGTTCGGCCATGCGCTCTTTTTCGGGACCGGTGCGTACGTGCAGGCCATCGCGCAGGTCCAGGGCGGACTCAGCCCGTGGGTCGCGTTGCCGCTGGCCATCCTGGCAGCGGCATTGGTGGGGCTGATGGTGGGCGCCCTCTCCTTTCGCTACGGCCTGCGCGGCTCCTACTTCGCGCTGGTGACGCTGGCCTTCGCCGAGGTGTTCCGCATCCTCGCGCTGTCCGTGCCCTTCACGGGCGCCGGCGTCGGCTTGATGCTGCCGCTGAAACCCGGCGTGGCGAACATGCAGTTCCCGGACCGGATGGGCTTCGTCTGGCTGGCGCTCGGCCTGGTCGTGCTGGGACTGCTGGTCACCGCCTGGCTGCGGCACTCCCGCTTCGGCGCGTGGCTGCAGGCCGTGCGCGACAACGAGGATGCGGCCCGCGCGATCGGCGTCGACCCCTTCCGGGTGAAGCTGGGTGCGATCGGCTGGTCCGGCGCGTTCATGGGCTCGGCCGGCGCACTCTACGTGCAGGTGTTCCAGTACATCGACCCGGCGATCGCGTACGGACCGCATACCTCGGTGGAGGCGCTGGTCGCAGCCATCGTCGGCGGACTCGGCACGCTGTGGGGGCCGGTGGTGGGCGCGCTGGTGCTGCACCTGCTGGCCGACTTCACGCGCAGCCTGTTCGGCGGCTTGCCCGGCATCAACATGATCATCTACGGCGTGGTGCTGATCGTGATCGTCATGTTCGCGCCGCGTGGGGTGCTGGGGCTCGGCCAGTCGGTCTGGCGCTTGTGGTCGCCGCGCGCCGCGCCTGCGTCGCAAGCCGTCGAGCCGAAGGAGGCACCCCGTGGCTGAGCCGCTGTTGCGCCTGCGCGGTGTGTCGAAATCGTTCGGCGGCCTCGCCGCGGTGCAGGACGTGTCGCTGGACGTGCCGGCCGGCAGCATCAGTGCCCTCATCGGCCCGAACGGCGCCGGCAAGACCACGCTGTTCGCCCTGGTGTCGGGGTTCATCCGGCCGGACCGGGGAACGGTCGCTTTCGATGGGCAGGACATCACCGGGCGGCCGCCGTACATGAACGCCCGGCGCGGCATGACCCGCACCTTCCAGATCGTGCAGCCCTTCGCGGCGCAGACGGTGCGCGAAAACATCGCGGTGGGCGCGCACCTGCATTGCGCCGACCGTCACACCGCACTGGCTCAAGCCGATGCGGTAGCGCGGAGACTCGGACTTGCGCCGCAACTCGACAAGCCCGCCGGCGACCTCACGGTGGCCGGCCGCAAGCGCCTGGAGCTGGCGCGTGCGCTGGCCACGCAGCCGCGCCTGCTGCTGCTGGACGAAGTACTGGCGGGACTGAACCCGCAGGAAGTGGCCGAGATGATCCCCGTGGTGCGCGACATCGCGGCCGGCGGCGTGACCGTGCTGATGATCGAGCACGTCATGCAGGCGGTGATGCATCTCGCCGCGCACGTCTGGGTGCTGGCGCAGGGGCAACTGATCGCCGAAGGCTCGGCGTCGCAGGTGACGCAGGATCCGCGCGTCATCGAGGCCTACCTGGGGCACGGTGCGGCGCAACGGCTCGGCCGGCTGGCCGCGGCGGCGCGGGAGGCGGCAGCATGAATGCCCCGTTGCTGTCCGTGCGCGGCCTGCGCAGTGGCTACGGCGCGGTGGAAGTGCTGCGCGGCATCGACCTCGACGTGGCGCCGGGCGAGATCGTCGCCTTGCTTGGCAGCAACGGCGCCGGCAAGAGCACGTTCAACCAGACTGTCAGCGGGCTGGTCGCCACCCGCGCGGGCAGCATCCGCTTCGATGGCCGTGACACCAGCCACGCGCATTACCGCGACATCGTCGGCGCCGGGCTCATCCACGTCCCGGAAGGCCGCCGCATCTTCCCCAACCTGTCGGTGCTGGAAAACCTGGAGCTGGGCTCCTTCGCGCGCGCGCGCGCCAACCGCAGCGTCAACCTCGAGCGGGTCTTTGCCATCTTCCCCCGCCTGAAGGAACGCACCGGGCAACTCGCCGGCACCATGAGCGGTGGCGAACAGCAGATGCTGGCCATCGGCCGCGGCCTGATGGGCGAGCCGCGCTTGCTGATCCTGGACGAACCGTCGCTGGGACTCTCGCCGCTGCTGGTGGAGGAACTGTTCGGGCTGATCGCGCAACTGCACGCCGAAAACCTGTCGATCCTGCTGGTGGAGCAGAACGTCGCGCAGTCGCTGGAGATCGCGCAGCGCGCCTACGTGATGGAGAACGGGGCGATCCAGTTCTCCGGCAGCAGCGCGGAGTTGCTGGCCACCGACCGGCTGCGCCAGGCGTATCTTGGAGTCTGAATGAGCATGAAGAATCCCGATCGATGGTCACGTCGTGTCGTCCTGGTTGCGGGCGCGCTCGCCGCGCTGCGCGTGCAGGCGCAAGGATCGCAACAGGCCGTTCGCATCCTGGTCGGCGCGCCTCCCGGTGGCACCACGGACACCATGGCGCGGGCGCTGGCCGCGGAGCTGGGTCGCGTCCTCGGGCGCACCGTCGTTGTCGAGAACCGCCCCGGCGCCGGCGGCAACATCGCAGCCGAACTGGTGGCCAAGGCCGCCCCAGACGGCAACACGCTTCTGATGAGCTTCACCAGCCATGCCATCAATGCGTCCCTCTACCCCACGCTGCCTTTCGACCCGGTCAAGGACTTCACGCCGCTGACGATGGTGTCCACCACGCCCGCGCTGCTGGTCGCCCACCCGTCGGTGCCGGCCAACAACCTGAAGGAACTCATCGCGCTGCTGAAGGGCCGCCCGGGCCAGCTGAACTTCGCGATCGGTGCGCTGGGGTCCTCGGTGCACCTCGCGGGCGAGGCGTTCAAGATGATGTCGGGCACCTATGTCGTGAACATCCCGTACAAGGGGACCGCGCCGGCTATCCAGGACGTGCTGGCCGGCCAGGTGCAACTGATGTTCGCCAACATCGGCAACGCGCAGGCCCACGTGCGCGCGGGCAAGCTCAAGGCACTGGGGGTCACCAGCCCCGCGCGGCTGGCTGCGTTTCCGGACGTGCCGGCGATCGCCGAGGCACTTCCCGGCTACCAGTCCAGCGCCTGGTTCGGCCTGTTCGGCCCTGCCCGCATGCCGGCGGACCTGGTCAAGCGCACCAGCGACGCGGCGCGGCAAGCGGTCGGCTCGGCCGAGGTGAAGCGGCGCATCGAGTCCGAAGGCGCAACGCCGGTCGGCAACGCGCCGGAGGAGTTCGGCCGCTTCGTGCAGGAGGAGATCAAACGCTGGGCCAAGGTGGTGAAGTACTCGGGGGCGAAGCCGGAATGACCGCGCAGTCCCTCGCCCAGAAGCTGCTCGCGCGCGCGTCCGGGCGGGATGCTGTGCGCGTGGGCGAGATCGTCACCTGCAAGGTGGACCTGGCGATGTTCCACGACTCCTCCGGCCCGCGTCGCCTGCAGCCGATGCTGGAGGAACTGGGCGCGCAGCTCTGGGACAAGTCGAAGATCGTGCTGGTGATGGACCACTACGTGCCGGAGCGCAGCGACGACGCGCGGCGCATCGTGCGCATCGCGCGCGACTGGGCACGCGACCAGCAATTGCCGCACGTGTACGACTCCATCGGCATCTGCCACGTGGTGGTGCCGCAGCACGGCCACATCCGGCCCGGCCTGTTCTGCGTCGGTGGCGATTCGCATTCGCCCACCGGCGGTGCTTTCGGCGCCTACATGTTCGGCGTGGGCAGCACCGAGATGCTGGGCGTGGTGACGACGGGAGAGATCTGGGTGCGGGTGCCGCGCACGATCCGCATGCGCTGGGACGGCAGGCTCGCCGCGGGCGTGGCGGCCAAGGACATGATGCTGGCGCTGATCGGCCGCTTCGGCATGAACGGCGGCGGCTACCAGGCCGTGGAATTCGCTGGCGACGCGGTGCGGGCCCTGCCCATGCACGAGCGCATGACCCTGGCGAACATGAGCGCGGAGCTCGGCGCGCAAGTGGGACTGATCGCGCCCGACGAAGTGACGCGCGACTGGCTGGCGGCGCACGGCGCGCCCGACGTCGACATCGCAACCTGGTCCTCGGACGAAGGCAGCGCGGACGAGGAACACGTCTTCGACGCCGGTGCGCTGCAACCGCAAGTGGCTGCGCCGTTCAGCCCCGCCAACACGCGAGCCGCCAGCGAGCTGTCGGGCGTCGCCATCCAGACCGCCTACATCGGCGCCTGCACCGGAGCCAAGCTCGAAGACCTGCGTTATGCCGCACAGGTGCTGCGTGGCCGCCACGTCGCAGCGGGCGTGCGACTGCTCGTCGCGCCCGCCAGCCACGCCGACCGCGACGAGGCGCAGCGCGAAGGCACCTGGCAGGTGCTGGCCGACGCCGGCGCCGAGTTGCTGCCCAGCGCCTGTGGTGTCTGCGCCGGTTATGGCGACAGCTTCGGCCCCGATGAAACCGTGATCTCCAGCACCGCGCGCAACTTCAAGGGGCGCATGGGCCCGCCCACCACCCAGGTCTACCTGGCCTCGGCATACACCGTTGCGGCGTCGGCGCTGGCCGGCCGCATCAGCGACCCGCGCGAGGTGCTGCAGTGACGCTGCATCGCGCCTGGCGGTTGGGTGCCGAGGTCGACACCGACGCGCTCGCTCCAGGCGCTTGGATGCAGCACGGCGTGGACGTGATCGCGCAACATTGCCTGGACGCGCTGCGGCCGGAATTCGCGGGCGCCGTACGACCGGGCGACGTGATCGTGGCGGGCCGCGACTTCGGCATCGGCTCCTCGCGCGAACAGGCCGCGGCCGCACTGCGTCATCTCGGCGTGGCCGCCGTCATCGCCCCTTCCTTCGCCGGCCTGTTCTTCCGCAACGCATTCAACCTGGGCCTGTTGCTGCTCACATGCGCCGATTGCGAGCGCATCGTGGAAGGCGAACGCATCGCTTTCGACCCGGAGGCCGGCACCGTCACCCGCCCGAACGGCGAGGTGCTGCCGGCCGATCCCATCCCCGCCTTCCTGCTCGACATGGTCGCGGCCGGCGGGCTGCTGCCACAACTTCGAACCCGCTTCCACCGGAGGACCTCCCCGTGACCGCTCCCCTCTACGACCTGCTGATCCGCAACGTGCGCGTGGTCCGCCCGCATGGCAACACGGTGCACGCATCCGACATCGCCATCCGCGACGGCAAGTTCGCCAAGGTGGCGCCGGCCATCGACCCCACCCAGGCTCGACAGGTGCAGGAAGGCCGCGGACTGCTGGCCTTCCCCGGCGTGGTGGACGCGCACATGCACGCGGGCATCTATTCGCCGCTGGCGGAGGACGCGGTCACCGAGTCCAAGGCCGCGGCCATGGGCGGGGTGACCTCCAGCCTGAACTACTTTCGCACCGGCCAGTACTACCTGAACAAGGGCGGTCCGTACGCCGAGTTCTTCCCCGAAGTGCTGGACATCAGCCGCAACCGCTTCCACGTGGATTACGGCTACCACCTCGCCCCGATGGACAGCACGCACATCGACGAGATCCCGATGCTGATCGAGAAGCACGGCGTCGCCAGCTTCAAGATCTTCATGTTCTACGGCTCGCACGGCCTGCACGGCGCCAGCGATTCGCAGCGGCAGTTCCTGATGATCGGCGAGGACCAGCGCTACGACTACGCGCACTTCGAGTTCATCATGCGCGGCATCCAGGCGGCGCGGGAGAAGATGCCGGAGCGGGCCCACCAGATCTCGCTCTCGCTGCACTGCGAGACGGCCGAGATCATGACGGCCTACAGCAAGATCGTCGAGAAAGACAAGTCGTTGTCGGGCCTGGCGGCGTACAGCGCGTCGCGCCCGCAGCATTCGGAAGGCCTGGCGGTGTTCATCGCCAGCTACCTCGCCAACGAAACCGCGCTGCCCAACATCAACCTGCTGCACCTCAGCTCGCGCAAGGCGGTGCAGGCGGCGCTGATGATGGCCGACGTGTTTCCGCACATCGATTTCCGCCGCGAAGTGACGATCGGCCACCTGATGCTGGACATCCACTCCAAGGCCGCGGAGCTTGCCAAGGTGAATCCACCGATCCGGCCGCGCGAGGACGTGGAGTTCCTGTGGCAGGCGCTGCTGGAAGACGAACTGGACTGGGTGGTGTCCGACCACGCCTGCTGCCGCCAGGAACTGAAGGTGCCCAAGCACTACTTCGGCAACATCTGGATGGCCAAGAGCGGCTTTGGCGGCACGGAATACCTGCTGCCGTCGCTGGTGAGCGAAGGAACGCGGCGCGGCATGGGCTACAACCACATGGCCCGCGTGACCAGCTGGACGCCCGCGCAGCGCTTCGGCCTGAACCGCAAGGGCGACATCGCCGAGGGTTATGACGCCGACCTGGCGCTGGTGGACCCCGCGAAGACCTGGACCATCCATGCGAAGGACTCGCCGTCGACGCAGGGGTACACGCCCTTCGAAGGCATCGAATTGTCGGCGCGGGTGGAGGGGACCTGGCTGCGCGGCGAACAGATCTACGCCCAGGACAGGGGCGTGATCGGCCAGCCGCGCGGGCAGTACCTGTTCCGCCCGACGGACTGAGCATGGCCGCGAAGCCGCGGGTCGTGCGTACCGGCCGCTTCGATGCCGAAGTGCACGTGCCGGTGGCCATCGTCGGCGGCGGCGCCTGTGGGCTGGTGGCGGCCGTGGCGTTGAAGGAGGCCGGCATCGATGGCCTGGTCGTGGAACGGGACGCGACGCCCAGCGGGTCGACCGCGCTCTCCTCGGGATTCATTCCTGCCGCCGGCACGCGGGTGCAGGCCGCGCAGGGCATCCAGGACAGCATCGAGCTGTTCGCGCAGGACATCTCGCACAAGGCCAAGGGCACCGCGGCGCAGCACCTGGTGCAGGCGTACACGCGGGCGGCAGGGCCTGCGATCGATCGTCTCGCCGGCCACGGCCTGCAGTTCGAAGTGCTGGACAAATTCCTCTATCCCGGACACCGCGTCCATCGCATGCACACCCTTGCGGAGCGCACGGGCGCGGCGTTGGTGGGCGCCTTGCTCGCTGCCGCACGCCGCAGTGGCGTGGACCTCTTGACATCGGCGCGCGCGGTGGAACTGCATGCGGACGCAGGAGACCGCATCCTCGGCATCGGTGTGGAGCGGCCGGACGGCGTGATCGAGCGCATCGGCTGCGACGTCCTCCTGCTCGCCTGCAACGGCTTCGGCGGCAACCCTGCGCTGGTCGGCGAGCTGTTGCCGGCGATGCGCGAGGCCACCTTCGCCGGCCATGCCGGCAACGACGGCAGCGCCATCCTGTGGGGCCGCGAACTGGGGGCCGCTGCCGCGGACCTGGGCGGCTACCAGGGCCACGGATCGTGGGTGGTGCCGCAAGGCGCGCTGATGACGTGGGCGGTGATGATGGAAGGCGGCGTGCAGCTGAACGCGCGCGGCGCGCGGTTCCACGACGAGACCCAGGGCTACTCGGAAGCGGCGGTGGCTGTCCTTGCGCAGCCGGGGGGCACGGCCTGGAACGTCTTCGGCGACCGGCAGCTGTCGCTGGCGCGCGAATTCCCGGACTTCCGCGATGCCGAGGCGGCCGGCGCCTTGCGCACCGCAGCGGGCCGGGACGAACTTGCGGCCATCATCGGCTGCGACGCCGCCTCGCTGGCGGCCGAGATCGCCCGCTTCGGACCCCCGTTCCACGCAGTGCGCGTGACGGGCGCGCTGTTCCACACCCAGGGCGGACTCGACATCGACGCGGAGTGCCGCGTGCGGAGGCCCGATGCCACCGTGTTCCCCAACCTGCTGGCTGCGGGCGGTGCTGCGCGTGGCGTCAGCGGCAACGCGGTGTGGGGCTATCTCTCCGGCAACGGGTTGCTGAGCGCCGTGGCCGGGGGCTGGATCGCGGCGCACACGGCGGCACGGCAACTCGGAACAGGAACATCGTCATGAGCACTCCTTCCTTGAAATCCCTGCTGCAACGGCCGCAGCCCTTGCTGGCGCCTGGCGTGTACGACGCACTGAGTGCCCTGGTGGCGGAACAGGCCGGGTTCGAGGCGCTGTACCTCTCCGGGGCTTCCATCGCCTACACGCGGCTGGGCCGCTCCGACATCGGCCTGACCACCGCGACGGAAGTGGCGCAAACCCTGGCGCACATCACCGACCGCGTGGACCTGCCCGTGATCGTGGACGGGGACACCGGCTTCGGCAACGCGTTGAACGTGCAGCGCACCGTGCGCGAATTCGAGCGCGCGGGCGCCGCGATGATCCAGCTGGAAGACCAGGGCTTCCCCAAGCGCTGCGGGCACCTGGACGGCAAGACGGTGATCGGGGTCCGGGAGATGTGCGGGAAGTTGCGGGCGGCGCTGGATGCGCGGCGCAGCAGCGAGACACTGATCCTGGCGCGCACGGATGCGCTGGCCGTAGAAGGCCTGCAGCCGGCGCTGGAACGCGCCGAGCGTTACCTCGCATGCGGTGTCGACGCCTTGTTCATCGAGGCGCTGCGCACGCCGGAGCAGATGCGAGAGGCCTGTGCGCGGTTTGCGGCGCGCGTGCCACTGCTGGCGAACATGGTGGAAGGCGGCAAAACCCCGGTGCTGGGCGCGGAAGAGCTCGGCAAGCTGGGATTCCGCATCGTCATCTTCCCCGGCGGCACAGCGCGCGCCGTGGCGCATACGCTGCAGCGGTACTACGGAAGCTTGAAAGCAGAGGGAACGACCGCAGGCATGCGCGGGGAGATGCTGGATTTCGACGGGCTGAATGCCGTCATCGGGACGCCGGAGTTGCTGGCGCGGGGGAAGCAGTACGAATGAATGGCGGGGTCGCTTCGCGAACCCGCCCTGCGGGAACCGATCGTAGGGCGGGTTCGCGGAGCGACCCCGCCGTCCACGACCTCAATGCTTCTCTTTCGCGTGGTTGATCGAATACTTCGGGATCTCGACCACCAGGTCCTTCTGCTCCAGGATCGCCTGACATGACAGGCGCGAGTTCGGCTCCAGGCCCCAGGCGCGGTCCAGCAGGTCTTCCTCGCCCTCTTCCATCTCGTTGAGCGAGGCAAAGCCCTCGCGCACGATGATGTGGCAGGTGGTGCACGCGCAGCTCATGTCGCAGGCGTGCTCGATCTCGATGCCGTTGTCCAGCAACGCCTCGCAGATCGAGGTGCCCGCGGGCGCCTTCACTTCGGCGCCATTCGGGCAGTACTCGGGATGCGGCAGGATCTTGATGACGGGCATGGGTGGAAGGGTCAGATTTCTTCGAGGCTCTTGCCGGCCAGCGCCCGGCGGATGCCCTCGTTCATGCGGTCGGCCGCGAACGCTTCGGTGCCTTTCGCCAGCGACTGCACCGCAGCCTCGACGACGGCCGCATCGTGGCTCTGCGCCGCGGTCTCGCGCAGCGTCGCCATCAGCTGCTCGATGCGCTTGCGTTCGGCAGCCGCGAGCAGGTTGCCGTCCGCATCCAGCGCGCTCTGGGTGGCCAGGATCATGCGCTCGGCGTCGACGCGCGCTTCGGTGAGCGCGCGCGCCTTCATGTCGGCTTCGGCGGTGGTGAAGCTCTCGCGCAGCATGGTGGCGATCTGCTCGTCGGACAAGCCGTAGGAAGGCTTGACGTCGATCTGCGCCTCGACGCCGCTGCCCTGCTCCCGGGCCGACACGTTCAAAAGGCCGTCGGCGTCCACCGTGAACGTCACGCGGATGCGCGCGGCACCGGCCACCATGGGCGGGATGCCGCGCAGCTCGAAGCGCGCCAGGCTGCGGCAATCCGCCACCAGGTCGCGCTCGCCCTGCACCACGTGGATCGCCATCGCGGTCTGGCCGTCCTTGAAGGTGGTGAAGTCCTGCGCCTTGGCGGTCGGGATGGTCTCGTTGCGCGGCACGATGCGCTCGACCAGGCCGCCCATGGTCTCGATGCCGAGCGACAGCGGGATCACGTCCAGCAGCAGCAAATCGCCGGCCGGGTTGTTGCCCGCCAGCTGGTTGGCCTGCACAGCGGCGCCGAGCGCCACCACCTCGTCGGGATTCAGGTTGTTCAGCGGCGGTCGGTCGAAGAACTCCGCCACCGCCTTCTGCACCTGCGGCATGCGGGTGGAACCGCCGACCATCACTACGCCCTGCACTTCGTCCTTGCGCAGCTTGGCATCGCGCAGCGCCTTGCGCACCGCGCCCATCGTGCGCGCCGTCAGTTCGCTGGTCTGCGCCTCGAAATCGGCACGGGTGACGGTCACGTCCACCGAGCGGCCGCCAACGTTCACCGAAGCCGTGACAGTCGCCTGGCCGGTCAGCTGCTCTTTCACTTGCCGCGCCAACATCTTGACTGCAGCCTTTTCGCCCGGCGTCTCCGCCTGCATGCGCGCCAGCTTCAGCATCCAGTCGGCCAGCGCGCGGTCGTAGTCGTCGCCCCCGAGCGCCGAATCGCCGCCGGTGGCCACCACTTCGAACACGCCTTGCGACAGGCGCAGGATCGAGATGTCGAAGGTGCCGCCGCCCAGGTCGTAGACGGCATAGAGGCCCTCGCTGCCGTTGTCCAGGCCGTAGGCGATGGCGGCAGCCGTCGGCTCGTTGATCAGCCGCAGCACGTTCAAGCCGGCCAGCTGCGCGGCGTCCTTCGTGGCCTGCCGCTGCGCGTCGTCGAAATACGCCGGCACGGTGATCACCGCGCCATGCAGGTCGTCGTTGAAGGTGTCTTCCGCGCGATGCCGCAGCGTCGCCAGGATTTCCGCGCTGACTTCCACCGGGGATTTCTCGCCCTCGCGCGTCAGCAGCGTGACCATGCCGGGCTGGTCGCCAAAGCGATACGGCATCTTTTCGCGGTTGGCGATGTCCGCCAGGCCGCGGCCCATGAAGCGCTTGGCCGAGGCGATGGTGTTCTCGGGATCGGTGGCTTGCGCGGCCTGCGCGTCGTGCCCGATCTGGCGCCGGCCCTCTCCGAGGTAGCGCACCACGGACGGCAGGATCACGCGGCCGGAGTCGTCGGGCAGGCATTCGGCGACGCCGTTGCGCACGGCGGCCACGAGGGAATGGGTGGTGCCGAGGTCGATGCCCACCGCGATGCGGCGTTGGTGGGGGTCGGGCGAGGCGCCGGGTTCGGAGATCTGCAGCAGGGACATGGCGTGAAAAGCGTTGCGCCTATTGTCCCAGTTGTGCGAGGCGCGCTTCGACGTCCTCGGCAAAGCGCTCGATGAACATGAGGGCTCTCACGTCCTGCGCGGCCGCCGGCGCATCGCCCTCGAGGTCGAGCAGCTGGCCGATGCGGGCCAGCATCTCGCGCCGCCGTTCAGCCACGCGCCCGGAGATCTCTTCGAGGTCGCCCTCCCCCTGCGCTTCGTCCAGCGCCTCGCGCCATTCCATCTGCTCCATCAGGAACTCGGGGGGCATGGCGGTGTTGTTCTCGGAGTCGATGGGCGCGCCGCGCAGCTCGCACAGGTAGGCCGCGCGCTTGAGCGGGTCCTTCAAGCGCTGGTAGGCCTCGTTGATGCGCACCGACCACTGCAGCGCCGCACGCTGGGCGGCGGCCCCTTCGCCCGCGAACTTGTCCGGGTGCGCTTCGCGCTGCAGGTCCTTCCAGCGGGCGGCGATGGCCGCCGGCTCCTGAGCGAAGCGCTGCGGCAGGCCGAACAGGTCGAAGTCGCTGGACTGCAGGTTCACGCGCGGCACGCTAGACGCGGAAAGACTCTCCGCAGCCGCAGCGATCCCGCTCGTTGGGATTGTTGAAGCGAAAGCCCTCGTTCAGGCCCTCGCGCACGAAGTCGAGCTCCGTGCCGTCGATGTAGGCCAGGCTCTTCGGGTCGATCAGCAGCTTGACGCCGTGGTTCTCGAAGACGATGTCCTCGGGCGCCATGTCGTCCACGTATTCGAGCTTGTACGCCAGGCCGGAGCAGCCGGTCGTCTTGACGCCGAGGCGCACGCCCACGCCCTTGCCGCGCCTGGACAGGTACCGGGTGACGTGCCGTGCCGCGGCTTCGGTCAGGGTCACAGCCATCGGGTCAGTTCGCGTGCTTTTTCTTGTAATCCTGCACCGCCGCCTTGATGGCGTCCTCGGCCAGGATGGAACAGTGGATCTTCACCGGCGGCAGCGCCAGTTCCTCGGCGATCTGGGCGTTCTTGATCGAAGCCGCCTCGTCCAGCGTCTTGCCCTTCACCCACTCGGTGACCAGGGAGCTCGACGCGATGGCGGAGCCGCAGCCGTAGGTCTTGAAGCGCGCGTCCTCGATGACGCCGGTGGCCGGGTTCACCTTGATCTGCAGCTTCATCACGTCACCGCAGGCGGGCGCGCCCACCATGCCGGTGCCGACGCTCTCGTCACCCTTCTCGAAGGATCCGACGTTGCGGGGGTTCTCGTAATGCTCGACGACTTTTTGCGAATAGGCCATTTGGTACTCCGATTCCGTGTTTCTTTGTCAGTGAGCCGACCACTGGATGGTGCTGATGTCGATGCCGTCCTGGTACATCTCCCACAACGGGCTGAGCTCGCGCAGCTTGGCGACGTTCTGCTTGATGGTCGACACCGCGTAGTCGATCTCTTCGGCGGTGGTGAAGCGGCCGATGGTCATGCGCAGGCTGCTGTGCGCCAGTTCGTCGCTGCGGCCCAGGGCGCGCAGCACGTAGCTGGGTTCCAGCGAGGCGGAGGTGCAGGCCGAGCCGGACGACACGGCCAGGCCCTTGATGCCCATGATCAGCGACTCGCCTTCGACGAAGTTGAAGCTCATGTTCAGGTTGTGCGGCACGCGGTGTTCCACGTTGCCGTTGATGAACACCTGTTCGATGTCCTTCAGGCCGTCGAGCAGGCGCTGCTGCAGTGCGCGCACGTGCTCCCGGTCCTTCTGCATCTCTTCGCGGGCGATGCGGAAGGCCTCGCCCATGCCGACGATCTGGTGCGTGGGCAGCGTGCCCGAGCGCATGCCGCGCTCATGGCCCCCGCCATGCATCTGCGCTTCCAGCCGCACCCGCGGCTTGCGGCGCACGTACAGCGCGCCGATGCCCTTGGGACCATAGGTCTTGTGCGAGGCCAGGCTCAACAGGTCCACCGGCAGCGTCTTCATGTCGATCTCGACCTTGCCCGTGGCCTGGGCCGCGTCCACATGGAACAGCACGCCCTTTTCGCGGCAGATGTTGCCGATGGCCGTGATGTCCTGGACGACGCCGATCTCGTTGTTGACGAACATGACCGAGGCCAGGATCGTGTCCGGGCGAATCGCCGCCTTGAACTTGTCCAGGTCGAGCATGCCGTCTTCCTGCACGTCGAGGTAGGTCACCTCGAAGCCTTGCCGCTCCAGCTCGCGCATGGTGTCGAGCACCGCCTTGTGCTCGGTCTTCACCGTGATCAGGTGCTTGCCGCGGGTCGAATAGAAGTTCGCCGCGCCCTTGATGGCCAGGTTGTTCGACTCGGTGGCGCCGGATGTCCAGACGATCTCACGCGGGTCCGCGCCGATCAGGTCCGCGACCTGCTGGCGGGCCTTTTCGACGGCCGCCTCGGCTTCCCAGCCCCACGCATGGCTGCGCGATGCGGGATTGCCGAAGTGCTCGCGCAACCACGGGATCATGGCGTCGACCACGCGCGGGTCCACCGGCGTCGTCGCGCCGTAGTCCATGTAAATCGGGAAATGAGGCGTCATGTCCATTGCTGGCGTCTTCTGCTGGCGGTTGGAATTACTGCTTGGCGAACGAGTTGCCGAGCGCGAACACCGAGTTCGGCCCGTTCACGCGGATCGGCTTGACCACGGGAGCGCTGGAGATCGCGCGCTTGGGCGTCGGCTTGTCTTCGATCTGCATGCCCTTGGCAAGCTGGTCGTCCACCAGCTTCTGCAGCGAGACGGAGTCGAGGAACTCGACCATGCGCTGGTTCAGCGCCGACCACAGCTCGTGCGTCATGCAGCGGCCGCCGTCGCCCTGGCAGTTTTCCTTGCCGCCGCACTGCGTGGCGTCGATCGGCTCGTCCACCGACACGATGATGTCGGCCACGGTGATTTCGGCCGCCTTGCGGCCGAGCGTGTACCCGCCGCCCGGGCCGCGGGTGGACTCGACCAGCTCGTGCCGGCGCAGCTTGCCGAACAGCTGCTCGAGGTAGGACAGGGAAATCTGCTGGCGCTGACTGATCGCCGCCAGCGTGACGGGGCCATTGTTCTGGCGCAGTGCCAGATCGATCATTGCAGTGACCGCAAAGCGGCCTTTGGTCGTGAGACGCATCGCTAGCTCCTTGTGTTGCTGGCTTGCTTTTCCATACCCGGCGCGGCACCCGCCGCACGCGGTCGTCTCCCACCCATGGGGTTCCTGACTATTTCCGTCAAGTATAGCAGAAAACCCCACTGGCCCGCTCGGGTACTCAGGTCTTTCTGCAGTGCAGCATCTCGCGACGGGACGGGGCGCGCTTCGGCCAAAGCCCACAGCCGGACGCAGAAGGCGCGGAAGTTACGCAGAAGGCGCAAAAGGAACCGAATCCAAATCCTTTTTTCTTGGTTTTTTCTGCGGCTTCTGCGTAACTTCTGCGCCTTCTGCGTCCGGAAGTTCTATCCCTTCTTCTTGCCCGCGTCGATCGGTACCACGTTGTCGTGCACGACGGCGCCGAAGGCTTGTTCCTTGAGGATGGCAAGCTGGTCGCGGACGCGGGCCGCCTTCTCGAATTCCAGGTTGCGGGCGTGCTCCAGCATCTGCTTTTCCAGCTGCTTGATGCGCTTGGAGATGTCCTTCTCGGTCATGTCCTCGACCATCGCGCGCTGCAGTTCCTGCTTTTCCTTCTCCTTGCTCGCCTTCTCGCTGTAGACCCCGTCGATCATGTCGCGGATCTGCTTCTGGATGCTGCGCGGCGTGATGCCGTGCGCCAGGTTGTGGGCGACCTGCTTGGTGCGGCGGCGATCGGTTTCGTCGATCGCCTTCTTCATCGAGTCGGTCACGCGGTCCCCGTACAGGATCGCCTTGCCGCTCAGGTTGCGCGCAGCCCGGCCGATGGTCTGGATCAGCGAGCGCTCGGCGCGCAGGAAGCCTTCCTTGTCGGCGTCCAGGATCGCCACCAGCGACACCTCCGGGATGTCCAGGCCTTCGCGCAGCAGGTTGATGCCCACCAGCACATCGAACTGGCCCAGGCGCAGGTCGCGGATGATCTCCACGCGCTCCACGGTGTCCACGTCGCTGTGCAGGTAGCGCACCTTCACGCCGTTGTCGCTGAGGTAGTCGGTGAGCTGCTCCGCCATGCGCTTGGTCAGCGTGGTGATCAGCACGCGTTCGTGCTTTTCGACGCGGATGCGGATTTCCTGCAGCACGTCGTCCACCTGGTGGGTGGCCGGCCGCACCTCGATCTCCGGGTCGATCAGGCCGGTGGGGCGCACCAGCTGCTCGACCACCTGGCCGGCGTGCGTCTTCTCGTAATCGGCGGGCGTGGCCGACACGAAGATCACCTGCCGCATGCGCGTCTCGAACTCCTCGAACTTCAACGGCCGGTTGTCCATGGCGGAGGGCAGGCGGAAGCCGTACGCCACCAGCGTCTCCTTGCGCGCGCGGTCGCCCGCATACATGCCATTGAGCTGCCCGATCATCTGGTGGCTCTCGTCCAGGAACATCAGCGCGTCCTTGGGCAGGTAATCCGTCAAGGTGGATGGCGGTGCGCCGGGCGGCGCGCCGGAGAGGTGGCGCGTGTAGTTCTCGATGCCCTTGCAGTGACCCAGCTCGGCAAGCATCTCCAGGTCGAACCGGGTGCGCTGCTCCAGCCGCTGCGCCTCCACCAGCTTGCCTTCCTTGACGAAGAAGTCCAGGCGTTCCCGCAGCTCCTGCTTGATCGACTCCACCGCCCCCACCACCTTCTCGCGCGGCGTGACGTAATGGCTCGAGGGATACACGGTGAAGCGCGGCACCTTCTGCCGGATGCGGCCGGTGAGCGGGTCGAACAGCTGCAGCGACTCGACCTCGTCGTCGAACAGCTCGATGCGGATCGCCAGTTCGGAGTGTTCCGCCGGGAAGATGTCGATGGTGTCGCCCCGCACGCGGAAGGTGCCGCGGGCGAAATCCTGCTCGTTGCGGTTGTACTGCATGCGGATCAGCTGGCCGATCACGTCGCGCTGACCGATCTTGTCGCCCACCCGCAAGATGAAGCGCATCTGGGTGTAGTCCTCGGGGGCCCCGATGCCGTAGATCGCCGAGACGGTCGCCACGATCACCGTGTCGCGCCGCTCCAGCACGCTCTTGGTCGCCGACAGGCGCATCTGCTCGATGTGCTCGTTGATCGAACTGTCCTTCTCGATGAACAGGTCGCGCTGCGGAACGTACGCCTCGGGCTGGTAGTAGTCGTAGTAGCTGACGAAGTACTCGACCGCGTTCTTGGGGAAGAACTCGCGGAATTCGGAATACAACTGCGCCGCCAGCGTCTTGTTCGGCGCGAACACGATCGCCGGCCGCCCGAGCCGGGCGATGACGTTGGCCATGGTGAACGTCTTGCCGGAGCCGGTGACGCCCAGCAGGGTCTGGAAGACCTCGCCGTCCCTGACGCCTTCCACGAGTTTCTCGATGGCCTGCGGCTGGTCGCCGGCGGGCGGGTAAGGCATGAACAGCTCGAAGGGGGAGTCCGGGAACGTGAGGAATTCGCCTTTTTTCTCTTCCTGCTGGGCCTCCGTGGCCCCGGGTATTGCACTCATTCGGGAAGTCCCTGATACGACACATTAAAATTGCGGGCAGCCGGCCAGCGTACAACAGGCCGGGCGATCGTGCCACCGCAGCCAAGGAACCCCATGTCTCTCTTCACCGCCGTCGAAATGGCGCCCCGCGACCCGATCCTGGGCCTGACCGAACAGTTCGTCGCCGACACCAATCCGAAGAAGGTGAACCTCGGCGTGGGGGTGTATTACGACGACAACGGCAAGCTGCCGCTGCTGGAGTGCGTGCAGAAAGCGGAAGAAAAGATGATGGCCGCCCACGCGGCCCGCGGCTACCTGCCCATCGACGGCATTGCCGCATACGACGCCGCCATCAAGAGCCTGGTATTTGGGGCCGATTCCGAGCCGGTCAAGGCCGGCCGTGTCGCGACCGCGCAGGCGTTGGGTGGCACTGGAGGCCTGCGCGTCGGCGCGGACTTCCTGAAGAAGCTCAATCCCGGGGCGAAGGTCCTGATCAGCGACCCGAGCTGGGAGAACCACCGCGGCATTTTCACGCAGGCCGGCTTCCCGGTTGAAAACTACCCCTATTACGACGCCGCCAAGCGCGGCATCGACTTCGACGGCATGCTGACGGCGCTGGATACCGCGGAGGCCGGCACCATCGTCGTGCTGCACGCCTGCTGCCACAACCCGACCGGCTACGACCTGACGCCCGCCCAGTGGGACCAGGTGGTCGCCGCGGTCCAGCGCCGCAAGCTGGTGGCGTTCCTCGACATGGCGTACCAGGGCTTCGGACAGGGCATCGTCGAGGACGGGGCGGCCGTGCAGAAGTTCATGGCGTCGGGCGAGGACTTCTTCGTCTCCACCTCCTTCTCCAAGAGCCTGAGCCTGTATGGCGAGCGCGTCGGCGCCCTCTCGGTGCTGTGCCGGAACAAGGAGGAAGCGTCTCGCGTGCTCTCGCAGTTGAAGCTGGTCATCCGCACCAACTACAGCAACCCGCCCACGCACGGCGGCCAGATCGCCGCCACCATCCTCAATACGCCGCAACTGCGCGCGCTGTGGGAGCAGGAGCTGGCCGGCATGCGCATGCGCATCAAGCAGATGCGCACTGCGCTGGTTGCCAAGCTCAAGGAAAAGGGGGTGCAGCGCGACTTCAGCTTCATCACGCAGCAGGTCGGCATGTTCAGCTACTCGGGCTTGACCAAGGAGCAGATGGTGCGCCTGCGCGATGAATTCGGCGTCTACGGCATCGACACCGGCCGCATCTGCGTGGCGGCCCTGAACACGAAGAACCTGGACTACGTGACGGAATCGATCGCCAAAGTGGTCCAGTAACGACAGCGCTGGCACAGCCTGACGCCTGGCCGAAGTTCCTGGCTCATCGGTAGTTCCACGTGCACCAGCCTGGGGGCCAGGCTGGTATATTGCACTGCAACAACCCGGATCGCCCATGCTCTACCAGATTTACGAAGCGCAACGCTCCCTCATGGAGCCGTTCGCCGATTTCGCCCTGGCGGCCTCCAAGCTCTACAGCAATCCGCTTTCGCCCTTCGGGCAGCATCCCCTCGCGCAGCGCATGTCCGCCGGCTACGACCTGGTCTACCGCCTGGGCAAGGACTACGAGAAGCCGGTGTTCGGCATCACGACGGTCACCGTGGACGGCGTCGAACTGGCGATCCACGAACGCGTCGAGATCGACAAGCCGTTCTGCGAACTGCGCCGCTTCAAGCGCTTCTCGGACGATGCCAAGATGCTGGACCGCCTGAAGGGACAGCCTGCGGTGCTGATCGTGGCCCCGCTCTCCGGCCACTACGCCACGCTGCTGCGCGACACCGTGCGCACCATGCTGCGCGACCACAAGGTCTACATCACCGACTGGCGCAACGCCCGCATGGTGCCGATGGAGCAAGGGGAATTCCACCTCGACGACTACGTCAACTACGTGCAGGAATTCATCCGCCACCTGCAAGGCGAGTACGGCAACTGCCACGTGATCAGCGTGTGCCAGCCGACGGTGCCGGTGCTGGCCGCGGTGTCGCTGATGGCCAGTCGCGGCGAGAAGACGCCCTTGACGATGACGATGATGGGCGGCCCCATCGACGCCCGCAAGTCGCCCACCGCCGTCAACAACCTGGCGATGAACAAGAGCTTCGAGTGGTTCGAGTCGAACGTGATCTACCGGGTGCCGACCAGCTTCCCGGGCGCCGGCCGCCGTGTGTACCCCGGCTTCCTGCAGCACTCGGGGTTCGTCGCCATGAACCCGGACCGGCACCTGTCCAGCCATTACGACTACTTCAAGCACCTGATCGCGGGTGACGACACCAGCGCCGAGGCGCACCGGCAGTTCTACGACGAGTACAACGCCGTTCTCGACATGGACGCGGACTACTACCTGGAAACCATCCGGGTGGTGTTCCAGGAATTCCAGCTGGTCAACGGCACCTGGGATGTCATCAGCCCCGAGGGCGACCTCGAGCGCGTGCGGCCGGAGGACATCACCACCACGGCGCACTTCACCATCGAGGGCGAGCTGGACGACATCTCCGGCTCCGGCCAGACCGAGGCGGCGCACGGCCTGTGCGTCAACGTGCCGAAGGCGCGCCAGAAGCACCTGGAAGTGGCGGGCGCGGGCCACTACGGCATCTTCAGCGGCCGGCGCTGGCGCGACGTGGTCTATCCGCAGGTCCGCGACTTCATCCTGAAGTTCAACGAGACCGGCCCCGCCACCCCCGCCAGGTCCCCGGCCCGCAAAGCCAGCGTGGCTGCCGCCCGCCGCACGCCGGTCAAGGCGCGCACCACGGCATCGGCGCGCGCGCCCCGCAAGTGAGCCCGCAGGCGGCGCGCCTGCACGCCGCCCTGCCCCAGACCCAATGCACGCGCTGCGGCTACCCGGATTGCGCCGGGTACGCGCAAGCCATGGCCGAGGGTGAAGCCGACATCAACCAATGCCCGCCGGGTGGCGCGCGTGGCATCGTGCGGCTGGCCGCGATCACCGGCCGTCCCCCCCGCGCGCTGAACCCCGACAACGGGATCGAGGGCCCGCGACTCATGGCGGTGATCGACGAGGCCTGGTGCATCGGCTGCACGCTGTGCCTGGACGCCTGCCCCACCGATGCCATCCTCGGCGGCAACAAGCGCATGCACACCGTGATCGAGCCGTACTGCACCGGTTGCGAACTGTGCGTGCCGGTATGCCCGGTGGACTGCATTTCGCTGGAGAACGTCACGGGCGAGCGCACCGGCTGGAATGCGTGGTCGCAGCCGCAGGCCGACGAGGCCCTCGCGCGCTACGAGGCGCGCCAGGCGCGCAAGCTGCGCGAAGCCGTCGACCACGACGAACGGATGGAGCAGAAGGCGCGCGCCAAGCTGGCCGACCTGCCGGCGCTGACGCACGGCGCCGAAGGCGCGGAACTGGCTCGCAAGAAGTCCGTGATCGAGGCGGCGCTGGCCCGCGCGAGGGCGAAGCGGACCCCGTAGTCCGGTGGTGAGCGCGCAGCCGAACCCCGAGCCTAACCCAGCGCGTCGTTCACCTGTTCGTTGAATTCGGCCTGGTTCAAGGCCGTGCCGATCTCGCGCGGCAGCGCATCGCGCACCGAGAACACGCCCAGGATCTTACGGTCCGGCCCCACCACCGGGAGGTGGCGAAAGCCGCGCTCGATCATGATCAACACCGCATCGGAAACCTTGGTCTCCGGAGGCACGCATTGCGGGTTGGGCGTCATCACCTGCGCCAGCGTGGTCTGCTTGGGCTCCAGCGCCTTGGCCAGCACGCGGGTCATGAGGTCCCGCTCGGTGACGATGCCCAGCAGGCGATCCGGCGGCTCCATCACCAGGATGCTGCCGCAATTGGCCCGCGTCATCGCGCACGCGGCCTCCCACACGCTGTGCTGCGGCCCGAGGCTCAGGACGTGCTTCTTCGGGATCGACTGGAACACCGTGCGTTCGGCCATTGCGGTCTCCGTCCCGCCGCTAGCGCAGCGAGTGGTTGATCTTCGCCAGAACCGCGGCTCCTGGACAGAGCGAGGGCGCTTCCAGCGCGTTGAGCGGACGAGCGGTCGTGTTCAGCGCCGTGTGCAGGTCGGTCGCCAGCGGGTCGACGTACAGCAGGCCCGTCACCACCTCGCCACGCGCCTGGTGCGCCTGCATGAAGGCCATGGCGGCGGCACGGTCGGTCGGGTCGTAGTCCGCATGCCGGGTTCGCAGGCGCAGCAGCGTTCCGTCGTGCTGGCGCACGTCCACCACCTGCCCCGGCGGGGCCTGGGCCGTGATCTCGTCGCGCTTCGAGATGAAGTCGATGCGGCTGACGGACTCGTTGTGTTCCCGGATGTAGTCGTAGCTCTTGGTGCTGCCCGGGTGGTTGTTGAAGGCCACGCACGGGCTGATGACGTCGATGAAGGCCGCGCCGCCGTGCGTCATCGCGCCCTTGATCAGCGGCACCAGCTGCTCCTTGCTGCCGGAGAAGCTGCGTGCCACGTAGGTCGCACCCAGTTGCAGCGCCATGGCGACCAGGTCCACCGGGCTGTCGCTGTTGGTCACGCCTTTCTTGCTCTTGCTGCCGCTGTCGGCGGTGGCGGAGAACTGGCCCTTGGTCAGGCCGTACACGCCGTTGTTCTCCACGATGTAGGCCATCCGTACGCCGCGCCGCATCGCGTGCGCGAACTGGCCCAGGCCAATCGAGGCGGAATCGCCATCGCCGGACACGCCGAGGTACAGCAGGTCGCGGTTGGCCAGGTTGGCGCCGGTCAGCACCGACGGCATGCGGCCGTGCACGGTGTTGAAGCCGTGCGAGGCGCCGAGGAAGTAGTCGGGGGTCTTCGAGCTGCAGCCGATGCCCGACAGCTTGGCCACCCGATGCGGCTCGATGTCCAGCTCCCAGCACGCCTGGATGATGGCCGCCGAGATGGAGTCGTGCCCGCAGCCGGCGCAGAGGGTGGAGATCTTGCCCTCGTAGTCCCGCCGGGTGTAGCCCACCCGGTTCTTCTCCAGCGACGGGTGGCGCAGCTGCGGCTTGGCGATGTAGGTCATTGCACTTTCTCCCGCTGCGCCTGGACATGCGTGGTGATGGCCTGGGTGATGAAGCGCGCCGTGATCGGCGTGCCGTCGTAATGCAGCACCTTCACCAGCTGGCGTGGCGAGATGTCGAGCTCGTTGACCAGCAGGCTGCGCATCTGGGCGTCGCGGTTCTGCTCCACCACGAAGACGCGCTCGTGCCTGGCGATGAAGTCCGCGACACTCGCCGGGAACGGAAAGGCGCACAGCCGCATGGCGTCGAGGTGGATGCCCTGCGCCGCCATCACGCCCAGCGCTTCCTGCATCGCCGGGCTGGTGGAGCCGAAGTAGATGACACCCAGGGGCGTCTCGGCGGCGGCGCGCTGGATCACGGGCTGCGGCACCAGCGCGGCCGCCGTCTCGAACTTGCGCAGCAGCCTTTCCATGTTGTACACATAGTCGGGACCGCGCTCGGAGTAGCGCGCGTACGGATCGCGGGTGGTGCCGCGCGTGAAGTACGAACCCTTGGTCGGATGCGTGCCCGGCAGCGTGCGCCAGGGCACGCCGTCGCCGTCCACGTCCTTGTAGCGGCCGAAATCGCGCCCCGCCTCCAGCTCCGCGGCGCTCATGACCTTGCCGCGATCGTATTGCGCGGCGTCATCCCAGTGGAACGGCCGGCACAGGCGCTGGTTCATGCCGATGTCCAGGTCGGTCATCACGAACACCGGCGTCTGCAGGCGTTCCGCCAGGTCCAGCGCGCGGGCGGCGTGCTCGAAGCATTCGTGCGGGTCCTGCGGGAACAGCAGCACGTGCTTGGTGTCGCCGTGCGATGCGTAGGCGCACGCCACCACGTCGGCCTGCTGCGTGCGGGTGGGCATGCCGGTGGAGGGGCCGCCGCGCTGCACGTTGATGATGGTCACCGGGATCTCGGCAAAGTAGGCCAGCCCGATGAATTCGGTCATCAGGGACACGCCGGGGCCGGAGGTCGCGGTGAATGCGCGCGCGCCGTTCCAGCCAGCGCCCACCACCATGCCGATCGAGGCGATCTCGTCCTCGGCCTGCACGATCGCGTAGCGATGCTGCCCGGTGTCCGGATCCACGCGCAGCTTGCTGCAATAGCGCTCGAAGGCTTCCGCCACCGAGGACGACGGAGTGATCGGGTACCACGCCGCCACCGTGGCGCCGCCGTACACACAGCCCAGTGCGGCCGCGGCGTTGCCGTCCACGAAGATCTGGTCGCCCACGCGGTCGGCCTTGCGCACGCGCAGGCCCAGCGGCCAGTCGAGGTGCTCGTGCGCGAATTCGCGACCGAGCTGCAGCGCCTGCACGTTGGAGGCCAGCAGCTTTTCCTTGCCCTTGTACTGCTCGCCGAACAGCTTCTCGATCTCGGCGGGGTCGATCTCCAGCAGCACCGACAAGGCGCCGACGTACACGATGTTCTTGAACAGCTGGCGCTGGCGCGGGTCGGAGTAGACGGCGTTGCAGATTTCCGTGAGTGGCATGCCGATGACGTTGATGTCGGCGCGGAAGGCGGACGGCGGCAGGGCACGCGTGTTGTCGTAGAAGAGGTAGCCGCCGGGCGACAGCTCCGCCACGTCGGCGTCCCAGGTCTGCGGGTTCATCGCCACCATCATGTCCACGCCACCGCGCCGGCCCTGCCAGCCCTGCTCGCTGACGCGCACTTCGTACCAGGTCGGCAGGCCCTGGATGTTGCTCGGGAAGATGTTGCGCGGGCTCACCGGCACGCCCATGCGCAGGATGGCCTTGGCGAACAGCTCGTTGGCGGACGCCGAGCCGGACCCGTTGACGTTGGCGAACTTGATGACGAAATCGTTGACGGCTTCGATCCTGCTCATGCCAGGGCCTCCTGCGGCGCGCGCTGCGGCCGGCCCAGGCCCGCCACTGCCGTCTTGAACAGGAACTTCTGCATGTCCCAGGCGCCGGTGGGGCAGCGCTCGGCGCACAGGCCGCAGTGCAGGCAGACGTCCTCGTCCTTCACCATCACGCGGCCGGTCTTCAGCTGCCCGGACACGTACAGGTCCTGCGCCAGGTTCAGCGCGGGCGCCTTCAGGCGCTGGCGCAGGTCCGGCTCCTCGCCGTTGGCCGTGAAGGAGATGCAGTCCATCGGGCAGATGTCGACGCAGGCGTCGCATTCGATGCAGGTCGACTGGTTGAACACCGTCTGGACGTCACAGTTCAGGCAGCGCTGCGCCTCGTTGAATGCGGTGGCGGCGTCGAAGCCCAGTTCCACCTCCACGCGGATGCTGGCCAGCGCCATCTCCGCCTTGGCCCACGGCACCTTGTGGCGGTTGTCCAGCGACGTGGCGTTGTCGTAGCTCCATTCGTGGATGCCCATCTTCTGGGACATCAGGTTGACGATGGGACCGGGGCGGGCGCGCGGGTCCTGCCCCTCCAGCAGCAGGTCGATCGACACCGCCGCCTCGTGGCCGTGGGCGACCGCCGTGATGATGTTCTTGGGACCGAAGGCAGCGTCCCCGCCGAAGAAGACGTTCGGCACGCTGGACTGGTGGGTGCCCTTGTCCAGTTCCGGCAGGCCCCAGCGGTCGAAGGCGATGCCCGAGTCCCGCTCGATCCAGGGGAAGGAGTTCTCCTGCCCTACCGCGATGAGCACCGAGTCGCAAGGGAACAGCACGTCCGGCTCGCCGGTGGGCACCAGGTTGCGCCGGCCCTGCGCGTCGTATTCGGCGCGCACCACCTCGAACGTCATGCCGGTCAGCCGGCCGGACTCGTGCACGAACGATTTGGGCACATGGAAGTTGATGATCGGGATGCCCTCGTGCATGGCATCCTCCTTCTCCCAGGGCGAGGCCTTCATCTCCTCGAAGCCGCTGCGCACGATGACCTTCACGTCCGCGCCGCCGAGCCTGCGCGCCGAGCGGCAGCAGTCCATCGCCGTGTTGCCGCCGCCAAGCACGATCACCCGCTTGCCGATCTCGGTGATGTGCCCGAAGGAGACGGATGCCAGCCAGTCGATGCCCACGTGGATCTGCGCCGCCGCTTCCTGCCGGCCCGGCAGGTCGAGGTCGCGGCCGCGCGGCGCGCCGCAGCCGACGAAGATGGCGTCGTACCCTTCCGCCATCAGGGCCTTCATCGACGTGATGGAGCGGCCGGCGACGAAGTTCACGCCGAGATCGAGCACGTAGCCCGTCTCCTCGTCGATCACCTCCTCCGGCAGGCGGAAGTGCGGGATCTGCGTGCGCATGAAGCCGCCCGCCTTCTGCTCGCCTTCGAACACGGTGACTTCATAGCCGAGCGGCGCGAGGTCGCGAGCGACCGTGAGCGATGCAGGACCGGCGCCGACGCAGGCGATGCGGCGGCCGTTGCTCGGGGCCCGGCCCGGCATGCGGCTTTGCACGTCCCCCTTGTGGTCGGCCGCCACGCGTTTGAGGCGGCAGATGGCCACAGGTTCGGGGGCGCCGGTGTTGCTTTCTTCGACCCGCCCACGCCGGCAGGCGGGTTCGCAAGGCCGGTCGCAGGTGCGTCCGAGGATGCCGGGGAAGACGTTGGACACCCAGTTGACCATGTAGGCATCGCCGTAGCGGCCCTGGGCGATCATGCGGATGTATTCGGGGACAGGGGTGTGCGCGGGGCAGGCCCACTGGCAATCCACCACCTTGTGGAAGTACGCCGGATCGGCGATGTTCGTCGGCTGCAAGGACGGGCCTCCTGGACTGCGGGCCCAAGGGGCCGCCGGTTCAGTCTACGCCCGCCCCGGGGCGCTTCGCCCCGTGGATTCCACTAGGCCGGGGAACGATCAAGCGTCACCGGCGACAGGCACGCGCTGGGGCTTGCCGGTCCGGGTCAGCCAGCGCGCCGCGAAATTCAGCCCATTGAGCCGGTCGCCAAACAGGGGGCCCTGCCCCTGGTCCCAGCCGTTTTTCTTGAGCACCGACAGCTGCTGCGCAGTGGTGATGCCGGGAGCGACGCAGTTCAGCTTCAGCCGGCGGGCGAGGTCGCCCATGCCGAGAACGATCCCCTGCACGAGGGCGTCGTTGTCCATGTCGCGGATGAAGCTCTCGTCCACCTTGACCTCGTCGCAGGCCAGCCTGCGCAAGTGGATGGCGGACGCCGAGCGGCCGAACCGGTCCAGGGACACGCGCACGCCGCTCTTGCGCAGCAAGGCGATGGCCGCCGTGTCCTTGGCGGGCAGGTTCTCGAGCGCCGCCACTTGCTGCAGTTCCAGTGACAGGTGGCGCGGTTCGATGCCGCCCGCGAGCGCCGCGTTCACCAGGTGACTCAGGTCGCGCGGATGCAGGTTGGCCATGGACGCCTTGACGCCCACCGGAACCGCCTGCAGGCCGGCCGCCTTCCAGGTCTTCATGCTCTTGCGCAGTTGCTCGAACACCCATTCCATCAGGGCGACGTCCATCTCGGAGGTGCCGGCCAGGTCCATCAGCTCGTCGCCCTCGATGACCCTGCCGGAGGCATGGCGCCAGCGGACGATCGCCTGGGCGGCGACCATCCTGCTGGTGGCGAGCTCGACCCGCGGCTCGTACATCAGTTCGATCTCGTCGCGCCCCAGCGCGTGCCTCAGCTCCGCGCCGAGGTCGAGCCGGCTCAGGGCCTGTTCGTTGAACTTCGGCGAAAAGAACTCATACCGGTGCGGGCCGGCCTGCTTGGCATGCCGCAGGGCCAGGCCTGCATTGCGCGTCAGCAGGTCGATGTCCATGCCATCGCCGGGAAACACGGAGACGCCCACGCTGCATGTGACGAGGACCTCGGGGGAGCCGGAGCGGTGGAAGCTGGCCGTGGCGTCTTCGAGCACCTTGCTCATGAAGGCGGCGGCACTGTGCACGCCGTCCATGGCGGGGATGATCACGGCGAACTCGTCACCGTCGAAGCGAAACAGCGTGGGATTGTGGTGCTCCGAGGCCAGCTCGCCCTCGGCTTCGGTCTGCACGCCGCTGGCCAGCCGCTTGGCAAGCCGCTGGAGCATCTGGTCCCCGACGACGCGGCCCAGCGCATCGTTGATCCTGCCGAGGCCATCCACGCCGATGTGCAGGAAAGCCCCGCTGGTGCCGCTGTCCCGCGCGTGCGCCAGCACCTCCGAGGCGACCTTGCGGTACCGCAGCTTGTTCGGCAGCCCGGTCAGCGCGTCGTGCTGGCCGAGGTATTCGCGGTAGGCGCTGGCCGCCAGCGTGTTGCGGATGCGCAGTCCCAGTTCACTGGGGTCCACCGGCTTCGACAGGAAGTCCATCGCGCCCAGGGCCAGCGCCTTGAGCTTCACCTGCGGGTCCGTGCTGCTGGTGAGCACGATCACCGGCACGTGCCGCAACGAGGGGTCTTCCCGCATCGTTGCCAGGATGTCCAGGCCGCTCACCCTGGGCATGCTCAGGTCCAGCAGCAGCACGCCAGGCATTTCGCGCCGCATCATCGCGACCGCCTGCTCGGGCTGGTCGGTCTGCACGAACTGCTTGTAACCCGCTTCCGTCAGGAAGGCCTGGGTCATCTCGATGTTCAGCATCTCGTCGTCGACCATCATGATCAACGCCTCTGACAACGCGGCCACCGTGCGGTTGCGCCAGATCAGCTCCTGTGGCGACAGCGCCCGCAGCTCCTCTTCCGAAAGCCTGTCCTCGCCCGGCGCGAACACGGTCGGCTGGGTCGAGAGCGAGTCCCCCTCCATGGCACGTCCCTCCTTCATTGCGTCACCATTTCCGGCAATTCCAGCTGCCCTGCCATCTGGAACAGCCGTTGCAGCACCACTTCGACGGCGGCTGCGTCATTGTCCTTCGCCGTCGCCTCCAGCTCGCGCGCTGGCGCGGTGAAAGCGTCGTAGCCAACCGTGCCCGCCGCGCCCGCCAGCCAGTGGGCCAGCCGCTCCACCTCGGTGAGGTCACCGCCGCGCAGGGCGATGCGAACCTGCTCGAGTTGCTCGTCGAGCCGCGCGGCAAATTTCCGCACGATCGGGACCAGCTTGGCATTCGAGGCGAAACGCGAGCGGATCGGCCCCTCGGCCGGCAGGTCGTCGCCGAGGTCCGCGAAGACCGAAGTGACGAGGTCCGCGGGCCGCGTTTCCTCGGCGGTGCCGCCCAGCAACAGCGCCACCTGCTGCAGCAGGATGTCGATGTCCACCGGCTTGGTCAAGTAGGCCGTGCAGCCTGCCCGCAGCACGTCCTCCTCGTAGCCCTTCATGGCGTGCGCCGTCAGAGCGACCACCGGCATCTTGTCGCCGCGGGCCCGCAGCGCCTGCGTGGCCGCGTAGCCGTCCATGACCGGCATCTGCATGTCCATCAACACCAGGTCGAAGCTGCCGGCGGCCAGCTTGTCCAGCGCCTGTTGCCCGTCGGCGGCCTCTTCCACCCACAGCCCGTTCTCGGCCAGCACCAGCGAGAGGAGTTCGCGGTTCTCCGCGCCGTCGTCCACCACCAGGACGCGCGCCGGGGGAATGAGCCAGCGCGTTCGGCGCAGGGTTGTTTCGGCCGCTTGCGGTGCGGCCAGCTGGCCGGCGTCGAGCATCCGCACGCCCTGCAGCGGGCCGGTGGCGAACGTGAAGATCATGGTCGTGCCCACGCCGGGCTGGCTGGTCGCCACCAGGTCGCCGCCCATGGCGCGCGCCAGCCGCCGGCTGATGGCCAGTCCCAGGCCCGTGCCGCCGAAGCGGCGATGGATGGAAGTGTCGGCCTGGGTGAACGGGTCGAACATGGACTCCACCTTCGACGGCTCCATGCCGATGCCGGTGTCGTTCACCTCCACCGTATAGACATTGCCAGTGCATCCCAGCACCAGTTCGATGCCACCCTGTTCGGTGAACTTCACCGCATTGCTCAGGAGGTTGAGCACCACCTGGCGCAGCCGGGCCGGGTCGGACTGCACGCGCTCGGGCACCGGGGTGAGCAGGCGGATCGAAAGCCGGATGCCTTTTTCCTGCGCCTTCAGCCCGAGATCCGCCAACGCCCCCTGGATCACGGCATGCGGCGCGCAGCCGATCTTCTCCACGGTCAGCTGCCCCGCCTCCACCTTGGAAAGATCCAGGATGTCGTTGATCAGCCCGAGCAGGTGCTTGCCGCTCTGGTGGATGGTGTCGAGGTAATGGGATGACTCGCGTTCGTTCTTGCCGAAGCCGCGCCGCAGGAGCTCCGTGAAGCCGAGGATGGCGTTCATCGGGGTGCGGATCTCGTGGCTCATGTTGGCCAGGAATTCGCTCTTGGCGCGGTTCGCCGCTTCGGCCTCGTCCCTGGCCGAACGCAGTTCGACCCGGCTTTCCTCCAGCAGCGTGATGTCTTCCAGGCTGATGAGCACCCCGCCCGGCCGCGGGCCCGCCCCGTTGACAGGTGCGCAGTTGACGATGAAGCTGCGCTCCCGGCCGTCAGCGGCGCGCAAGCGCAGCCGCTCGTTGCGCTGGGTGCCGCCCGACCGGAGGGCGGCCGTCCACGGCGCGGACTCCGCCGGCAGCGGCTGGCCGGCGTCATCGAGCCAGGCGATGGTGGAGACGGCCGTGCCGACCAGTTGCTCGTTGGACCGTCCGAGCAGCCGGACGAATGCTTCGTTCGCCAGCACGACCTGCTGCTTCTGGTCGATGACCAGCAGGCCGCCCGCCAGCGAGTCCAGCGCCGAGCGCACGCGTCCTGGAATCGCCTTCGCCGGATCCAGGTGCCGCAGCACGCGCGACAGGTAGACGTGGAAGCCGAGGAACGACAGGGTGGCGCAGAACGCGAGCAGCAATACCAACGGCGAAAGCAGGATGCCGGCCAGGCCGGGACGGGTGAGCGGTTGGAAGCGCAGTTCGAGCTGGCCCCACGGTTGGCCGCCGGCGAGCAGGTTCACCTGGATCTGGGCGTCGCGAGCGCCCTCGCTGTCCATCGGCATCCAGTGGCGCGCATGCTCGCCTGCCGTCACCACCAGCCTTCCGTCCTTCGACCGCAGGCCGATCGAACGCAGCGCGTCGTTGCGCTTCTGCACGAATCGGTACATGTCTTCCAGCGGCCGCGCGTCGGAGGTCCCCAGGATGGCGGTGCTGCCGGCAGCGAGGGACTCCGCCAGGGCGATGCGCCCCTCGCGTTCCGCGCCGACGCGGTCCGGCACCAGCCCGAGGAAGGAGGCCGCCAGCAGCGTGGTGCTGACCAGCGAAACCAGGCCCAGGGAGATGTAGGTGCGCGTGCCGATCAGCTTCATCCGAATCCCCGCAGCACGTTGCGCCCCGTGTCCAGCGCGCCTTCCATGTCTTCCTCGTCCGCTTCCTCATCCTCGCCGCGGCGCGCCAGCACCGGAAGCGGGTCCAGGATCCGCCAGGCGGGCAGCGCCGACAGGTAGCTTCCCATCAACACGCCGCCGCGAATCAGCCAGAGCACGTAGACCAGGGACAGGCCCAGCGACACCCCCGCGACCGAGACGGAGAACGACTGCTCCAGCGAAACGTTCTCGCGCACTTCCTCGCGCAGCCGGTTCAAGTTGTCGGCGAAGCTGCCGGAACGCAGCGACCGCTGCAGGTCCTCCATCTGCGTCGCCTCCACCCGCGCCGAGACGCCGAAACCGGAAACGGACATCCCCGGTGCATCGACACTGGCGAGCAGCATGCCGTCGCGATCGAAAACCACGGTCCGCACGGCGTTCGGTCCGACGCTGCTGATCTCCGGCAGCGGCGACACGGTGAGCGTGGGCAGCGGCGACACGGTGAACGTGGGCGGCGCAGGCGGCGGGGGCAGCCCCGGCCCATCTCCCGGCGGTTGGCCGACGATCACCGGCGGCGGACCCGGCGGCGGCGGCGGGGGCGGCGGGGGCGGTGCCGGCGGCCCCGGTGGCGGCGGAGGAGGTGGCGGCGGCGGTTCCGGCGTCGGGGGCGGCGGTGGGGGGGTCGGCGTTTCCACCACGTCCTGCACGCGCACGGTGAAGGTCTGCGTCGTGGCGAGCACCCCGTCGCTCACCTGCACGGCGACCGTGTAGACGTTGTCGCCGTCGGCGTCGCCAGGCGCATCGTAGTCAGGCCCGGCCCGGAAGATCAGTTGCCCTGTGACCGCGTCGATGACGAAACGGCCGCCGTCGGCGCCGCCGGCGATCGAAAAGCGCAGCGTTTCTCCGGGGCTGTCCACGTCCGTGGCGCCGATCCGTCCCACGCTGGTTTGTCCCTCCAGCACCGGCATGTCGGGATTCATCACCAGCACCGGCGCATCGGCCACAGGTGCGACGCGCACCGTCACCGACGCGGTCCGCGAACGGGCGGTGTCGTCGCCCACGGTGTAAGTGAAGGTCGCGTCGCCGTTGAAGTTCGCGTCGGGCACGAAGGTGACGGAGCCGTCGGCGTTCAGGACCGCGGTGCCGCCGCTGGCGCTGGTCACGCTGGAGATGGTCAATGCGTCGCCGTCGATATCGCGGTCGTTGCCCAGCAGATCGGCTGGGCTCCAGGTGATGCCGGTGTCCTCGACGCCCTGCAGCAGGTCATCCTGCGCGACTGGCGCATCGTTCACCGAGGCGACGTTGACGGTCACCGTGACCGGCGCCGAAGTCGTGATGCCGTCGGTCACCGTATACGTGAAGGTCGCCACGCCACTGAAGTTCGTCGCCGGGCGGAAGGTGATGCTGCCGTCCGGGTTGAGCACTGCGGTGCCACCTGCCCCGCTGGTCACACCCGCGATCGTCAGGGAGTCGCCGTCCGCGTCGGTGTCATTGCCCAGCAGTTGCGCCGGAGTGAAGGTGACGGCCGTGTCCTCGGTGGCATCCACCGTGTCGCGGCGCGGGGCTGGCGCATCGTTCACCGGCGTGACCTGCAGGGATGCCGTGCCCGAAACGGCTGCGGTGCCATCGCTGATGGAATACGAGAAGGTGACGGCGCCGTCGAAGTTCGCGGCCGGCCGGAAAGTCCAGGTGCCGTTGCCGTTGTTCACGAGCGTGCCGTTGCCGGACGTGACGGCCAAATTCGTTGCGGTCATGGCACTGCCGTCGGCATCGCCCGCGTTGGCCAGCAATTGCGCCGCCGTGATCACCAACGCCCCGCTGTCCTCCAGCACCGGGCCCAGCGTCACTTCGGATGTCGTCGGGACGTCGTTCACGGGCGGCACGGCCAGGCTCGCCGTTCCTGCGATGGTGTCGCCGCCGGAGGTGATGGAATAGCCGAAGGTGACGGCCCCGTTGAAGTTCGCAGCCGGCGTGAAGGTCCAGGTGCCGTTGCCGTTGTCGGTCAAGGTGCCGCTGCCCGCTGCGCTGGTGAGCGTCACGCCCGACAGCGTCAGCGGCGTGCCGTCTCCATCACTCGCATTGGCCAGGAGCTGCGCCGTGGTGATCAACAGTGCGCCGCTGTCCTCCGCCACCGATCCGAGCGTGACGTTCGAAGTCGTCGGCAGGTCGGCCACCGGCGTCACCGCCAGGGTTGCAGTCCCCGCCACCATGTCGCCGCCGGAGCGCACGTTGTAGTTGAACGTGACCGTGCCATTGAAGTTGGCTGCCGGCGTGAAGGTCCAGGTCCCGTTGCCGTTGTTGACCAGCGTGCCGCTGCCAGGCGTGACAGACACCGCGCCCACGGTCAACGCGGTGCCGTCGCCATCGGCCGCGTTGGCCAGCAATTGAGCCGCGGTGATGAGCAGCGCGCCGCTGTCCTCGGCCACCGGGCCCAGCACCACGTTGGAGGTCATCGGAAGATCCGCGACCGGCGTCACCACCAGGCTGGCCGTCCCTACGATGGTGTCGCCGCCGGACGTGATGGAATAGCCGAAAGTGACCGTGCCGTTGAAGTTCGCCGCCGGCGTGAAGGTCCAGGTGCCGTTGCCGTTGTCCGTCAATGTGCCGCTGCCCGCCGCGCTGGTGACCGTTACGCCAGACAGCGTCAGCGGCGTGCCGTCCGCGTCGGCCGCATTGCCCAGCAGTTGCGCCGTGGTGATCAACAGTGCGCCGCTGTCCTCCGCCACCGGGCCGAGCGTAACGTTCGAAGTCGTCGGCAGGTCCGCCACCGGCGTCACCGCCAGGGTTGCAGTCCCCGCCACCATGTCGCCGCCGGAGCGGACGTTGTAGTTGAACGTGACCGTGCCATTGAAGTTGGCTGCCGGCGTGAAGGTCCAGGTCCCGTTGCCGTTGTTGACCAGCGTGCCGCTGCCAGGCGTGACAGACACCGCGCCCACGGTCAACGCGGTGCCGTCGCCATCGGCCGCGTTGGCCAGCAATTGCGCCGCGGTGATGACGAGCGCGCCGCTGTCCTCGGCCACCGGGTTGAGGACCACGTTGGACGTCGTCGGAAGATCCGCGACCGACGTCACCACAAGGCTGGCCGTCCCTACGATCGTGTCGCCGCCGGACGTGACGGAATAGCCGAAAGTGACGGTGCCGTTGAAGTTCGCCGCCGGCGTGAAGGTCCAGGTGCCGTTGCCGTTGTCGGTCAAGGTGCCGCTGCCCGCCGCGCTGGTGACCGTCACGCCCGACAGCGTCAGTGGTGTACCGTCCCCATCACTCGCATTGGCCAGGAGTTGCGCCGTGGTGATCAACAGCGCGCCGCTGTCCTCCGCCACCGGGCCGAGCGTGACGTTCGAAGTGGTCGGCAGGTCGGCCACCGGCATGACGTCGAGGCTCGCCGTTCCGGCGATCGTGTCGCCGCCGGAAGTGATGGAATAACCGAAGGTGACCGTGCCGTTGAAATTCGCCGCCGGGGTGAACGTCCAGGTGCCGTCACCGTTGTCCGTCAACGTGCCGCTGCCCGCGCCACTGGTGATCGACACGCCGGAAAGCGTCAGCGGCGTGCCATCCTCATCCACCGCATTGCCAAGCAGCTGCGTGGTGGTGATCGACAGGGCGCCGCTGTCCTCGGTCACCGGGCCCAGCACCACGTTGGACGTGGCCGGCAGGTCTGCGACCGGCGTCACGACGAGGCTGGCCGATCCGGCGATGGTGTCGCCGCCGGAGGTGATGGAATAGCCGAAGGTGACGGCCCCGTTGAAGTTCGCAGCCGGCGTGAAGGTCCAGGTGCCGTCGCCGTTGTCGGTCAACGTGCCGCTGCCCGCTGCGCTGGTGATCGTCACGCCCGAGAGCGTCAGCGGTGTACCGTCCCCATCACTCGCATTGGCCAGGAGTTGCGCCGTGGTGATCAGCAGCGCCCCGCTGTCCTCCGCCACCGGTCCGAGCGTGACGTCCGAAGTCGCCGGCAGGTCCGCCACCGGAGTCACATCCAGGCTCGCCGTTCCGGCGATCGTGTCACTTCCGGAAGTGACGGAATAGCCGAAGCTGACCGTGCCGTTGAAGTTCGCCGCCGGCGTGAAGGTCCACGTCCCGTTCCCGTTGTCGACGAGCGTGCCGCTGCCCGAAGTGATCGAGACTGCCGACACGGTGAGCGGCGTGCCGTCGGGGTCCGCCGCGTTCGCCAGCAGTTGCGCGGCCGTGACCAGGAGCGCGCCGCTGTCCTCGGCCACGGACCCCAGTGCGACGTTGGACGTGGTGGGGAGGTCGTCGCCTACGGGAGTGACAGTGATGGCGACCCTGTCGACGGTCGGCCGGCCTGGTCCGTCCGCCGATCGCACCGTCAGGGTGTCCGGACCGAAGTAGTCCTGGTCGCCCAGGTATTGCAGTGTCGCCAGCGCCGCGTTGATCTGGGCCTGGGTTCCCGCGAGTGTCAACGAGCCCCTGCCGTTGCCCCCCGCGACGATCGTTGCCCCGCCGGAGAGATCCACGGTGAGGTTGCCGTTCGAGACGCGCACGCGGGTGGTCGTGAGGTCCCCGTCCGGGTCGTCGACGCTGATGCCCCCGATGGCCAGCAAGGTGTCTTCAGCGACCGTCAGCGGGCCCGGCACCGTGTGGACCGGGTCGTCGGAGAGCGCCGTCACGACCAGGCTTGCCGTGCCCGCGATGGTGTCGCCGCCGGAGGTGATCGCGTAGCCGAGCGTGGCGGTGCCGCTGAAGTTCGCCGCCGGCGTGAAGGTCCACGTCCCGTTGCCGTTGTCCAGGAGGGTCCCGCTGGCCGCGCCGCTGGTGAGCGTGACACCCGAGAGGATGAGGGGCGTACCGTCGCCATCGGCCGCATTGCCCAGCAACTGCGCCCTGGTGACCAGCACGCCGCCGCTGTCCTCGGCCACCGGGCCCAGCACCACGTTGGACGTCGTCGGCAGGTCTGCGACCGGCGTCACGACCAGGCTGGCCGATCCGGCGATGGTGTCGCCGCCGGAGGTGATGGAGTAGCCGAAGGTGACCGTTCCGTTGAAATTCGCAGCCGGCGTGAACGTCCAGGTGCCGTCGCCGTGGTCGACGAAGGTCCCGCTGGCCGCGCCGCTGGTGAGCGTCACGCCCGAAAGGCTCACGGGCGTACCGTCGCCATCCGCCGCATTGGCGAGCAACTGCGCGGTGGTGATCAACAGGCCGCCGCTGTCCTCCGCGACGGGTCCGAGCGCCACGTCGCTCGTGACGGGGAGGTCCGCCACGGGCGTGACGTTGAACGTCAGCAGGTTCGCCGTGGGATCTTCGTCCACCCCTGCGTCCGCCGTCCCGCCGGTGTCCACGACCTTGAAGCCGAACGAGGCATACGCGTTCCCGTTCGCATCCGGGGCGGGCGTGAAGACCAGCTTGCCCGAAGCGATGTCCGCAGCCGACACGACGCTGCCGGCCGTGACCGCCACTCCGTCGCCGGCGAGCGTGCCGCCTCCGGCCAGTGAAGTGATCCGCACCGCGCCGAGCGCGTCGCCGTCCGCTGTGTCACTGAAGCCGAAGTCGGCGACCGTGAGGACGCGCGGCGCATCCTCGTTGATCGCGATGGTGTTGTCCGTTCCCTGCGGTGGATCGTTCACCGACGTTACCGTCAAGGTGAAGGTCGTGCTGCTGCTGCGTGAGCCATCCGAGACGGTGACCGTGACGGTCGCCAACCCCCGGCCGTTCGTGACGGGGGTGAGCGTGAGCGTCCGGTTCGCGCCCGAACCGCCGAGCACCATGCCGGCGGAAGCCAGTACCGCCGCATTCCCCGAGGTCACCGTGACGACGAGGGCGGCGGCCGCCGTCTCCGCGTCGCCCACGGTGAAGTTGATGACGGCCGCGGGAGTGTCTTCCGGCGTCGTCTGGTCCGCGATCACGCTGATCGTCGGCGCGGCGTTGGCAAACTCGAAGGACCCGATGTCGGCTGCCCCGCTGCGGGCCTCTCCCCGCTGATCCGTCGCGGGCGCGTCCGCCGCACCGGCATCCCGGGCGACCGATCCCGCGAGCAAGGCGTGCGTCGGTGCGAAGCCGCCGTTATCGGCGAGGGACGCGATGCCGGCCGAGGCCGGATGCAGGTCGGTGGCCTGCAGCAAACCGGCGGAGTTGTCGGTGTCGATGTTGTGGCCCATCGACTGCTGCGCCGCATTCGCGTTGCCGCCGGTGTTGTCGGCGAGGATCGTTCCCTTGAAGATGAAGCTGCCAGCGGCATCCGCGTAGACGCCGCCACCCACCGGCGCGGTGTTGAACGCGATCGTGGAGCTGATGATCTGGTTGCCGCCGAACTTGGTGTAGAGGCCGCCACCGGCCGAAGAGGCCGTATTGCCGCTGATGGTGCTGTTCTCGATCGTGATCGGACCATTCTTGCTGTAGATGCCGCCGCCGTCGACGGCCTGGTTTCCGCTGACCGTCGTGCGAAGCACGGTCGCCGTGCCTTCGTTCTGCAAACCGCCGCCGGTGCTGTTGCTTCCGGTCCCCACGTTCGCGTCGAGATGAACGTCGCGCAGGATCAATGTGCCGCTGCTGAAGATGCCGGCTCCGGCGTTGGCACGGTTGCCTTCGACCACCACGCGGTCCAGCGTCACGGTGGATCCGGCCGCGAAGACGTGGATGCCGCCGCCCTTGGACACGCTTCCGCCACCGCTGATGGTGAGATCCTTGAAATCGACGTCACCGCTGCGCACGTCGAACACCCGATCAAGCCCGTTGCCCTGGACAATGGTGTTGCCGGAACCATTTCCCTGGATCGTGACGTCGCCATTGATGTCCAGGTCGCCCAGCAGGCCCGTATCGTCTCCGCCCGGCAAGGCGACCGCGAAGTTGCCGGAGGGCAGGACGATCGTGTCGGCGCCGGGGTTGCTGTTCGCCTGCTGGATCGCCCAGCGCAAGGTGCCGGGAACCAGCGTGACGTCCAGCGTCGTGGAGACGGTGTAGGTGGCCAGCAGCCCCTGCCATTCGGCCTGCGCCCCCGAACTGATGGCGCCGACCGCATCGATGCGCCCGGTGCTGGCTTCCAGCAGCCAGTCCCCCCCCGATCGCTGCGCGCCCGTCACGTCCGTGCTGCCCGCGACGTCGGCGCCGGTCAGTGCGCCGAGGTCCGCGAGCAGCCTTTCGCCGGTGGCGCTGCCCGCAACCTCGCATCCATACAGCAGCAAGTCGGCATCCAGGCCGAGCGCAGCGCGCCAGCCTGCGATCTCGCCGCCGCGAGCGCTCAACGCCGCTGCGTCCAGCCAGGCTCCACCCAGCTGGATGCGCCCTTCCGTTCCGTGGCTGAGGATATGCACCGCCGTGATGCCGCTGCGCGCGGCCAAGGTGTCCGAAATCAACGCGATGCCGTCGTCGCCGGCCTCGATGCGCACGATGTCGATCAGCCGTCCCGCGTCTCGCTGGTCCTGCAGGTCCTGCAACAGGCGGTCCGCGTCCGGCACTCCCATGTCGACGAACACCACCTCGTTGGCGGGAAGCGCGACCCTCTCGACGGCGTTCGGCTGCACGTATTCGCCGTCGGGTGCCAAGGTGCGGTGCTCCGCCGGCGCATCCATCGCCGCGGCGAGCGTGAAGGCGCCCGCGAGATCGGCGGAGTAAAGCAGCCGCGGCTCCATCGGCTCCGCCACGGGCCCCACCCGTTCGTTCTTTTTCGTGAGGAGTCCTTGCAGCCAGCCCATCGGCGGAACCTAGTGCTTGAAGGCCGGTTGCGGGACCGGCGCCGGGCTGCCGACCAGGCGCAGGCTCGACGGCAGGACAGCGGCCGGCTGCGGCGCGGCGGATCTCTGCGGGGCGGCGCCCGGGCTGACGCCGAGGTCTGCCTTGCAACGCAAACCTGCGGGCAACGAGAGATCCGGGTTCGGCAATTCCAGGCGGATCCGGAAGGTGTTGCTGGCGCCGTCGATCACCTTGTCCACCAGGGTGACCTTCGCCGTGCGCGCCGTGGCGCCCGGGAAGTCCGGCGTGATGGTCACCGGCATGTTCAGACGCACCGTGGCATAGAAAGACGACGGCAACACGACCTCGACCCGCAGCGGGTTCACCATGGCGACGCGGTACACCGGCTTTTCCTCCACCCGCTCGCCGGTGGAAAGGTAGCGGTCGACGACGACGCCCGCGATCGGGCTGCGGATGGTGCGCAAGCCGAGCTGCGCCTGCGCCATCTCGTGCTCCCGCATATAGACACCGCGCTGCTCGCGGACCTGCGCCAGCCGGTGTTCAGCCACCGCGGCTTCGGCCCGGGCCTGCTCGAGCGCCTGGCTGGAGATGAATTCCTGGTTGGCCAGGTCCTGCGCCCGCGCCAGCTTCTGGCGGGCCAGCAGTGCGTTCGCTTCCGCCGCCTGCAGCTCGCCGACGGCCTGGGCCTTGCTCAGCGCAACCGCGACCGACTGCCGTTCGACGTCCGAGCGCAGCGTGGCGAGGGCCTGCCCGACCGTGACGCGATCCCCCCGCTCGACCAGGGTGGACTCGATGACACCGATGACCTGGCTGCCCACCTCCGATACCCGGAAAGGCTCGATCAGGCAACCGAGCGGTTGGGCGGCGGGCGCCGCCAGGGGGAACAGGACCAGCGCGGCCATCCCCCAACGACGATAACTGTTCATGATTTCACCTGTCGGCTGAACGTCAGGTCGCGCTCTTCGAAGGCCGCGATTTGACACAGTTTGACACGATCTTTACGCTGAGCAAAGGATTCCCGGCTTTGCGCGACCTTGATCGTGAGATTTGCCACGATTGGCGAAACTCCGCGTGACAGCCAGCGCAGCCACCAGCGCGGCCACCATTTCTGGAACAGGGCGAAGTCCACGGCAACCATCCGCTGGACGCTGCCTGGCTGCCCTTGTCGACCCGCACGCCCCAGGAATTGGCGGTCGATCCTTGCCGATGCGTTCACCTGGCACAAGATGACATGCAATCCACCTTGATGCACCACTTGCGGATGGCACACGATGTCCGTTCCGCGCCCTGCCATGCTGGTGGCCACCGTCACTGTCCCCGGCTGTCCAGCGGCAGCGATCAGCTCGCTTTCATCCCTGTCCTGCCGCGCATTGAGCACGCGGTGGGCCAGCTTCCGGGCGGCCAGGAACGCGGACAAGGCCTCGGACTGCGCGACAGTTTCCGTGCCAATCAACACCGCGCGGCCCTGTGCTGCGATCCGCTGCGCCTCGTCGGCCACCACGCACCAAAGCGCCTCGCTGTCCGGCAACAGCTTGGGCAGCCGATGGTCTACCTTCGACGCCGTCCGCGGCGGGATCACCTCCACGCGCAGCCCGTACACATCCCGCAGTTCCCGCCGCGACTCGCCCAGGGTGCCGCTCGCGCCCGCGAGGCGCAGGTACCGGGGGAAAAAGCGCTGGAAAGTGATCTGCGTCACCGTGGAATTGCGGCGGGTCGCGGCCACCCCTTCCTTCCACTCCACCAATTGATGCAGGCCGGCCGACCAAGCGCGGCCTTCGGCGGGACGGCCCGTCGTCTCGTCGATCAGGGTCACCTCGCCATCGCGCACCACATATTCGTGGTCGCGCCGCAGCGCCAGCAAGGCGACCAGCGCCATCTCCACGGCCGCCTCTCGGTGGGCGCGATGCCCAAGCAGCGGATGGTCCGCCGCGGGCCACGCGGCCAGGCGCTGCCGGCCTTGCGGCGTCAGCTCGAAGCGGGGGCCGCCGGTGCGCGCCAGGTAGTCCAGCCCGGGAGCGAGCGAGCGCGCGGCACGCAAGGCCTGCTCGTAGAAAGCCGACTCCTGCGCCGACCCCTCGGACTGCGCCAGCACCAGCGGCACCCGCGCCTCGTCGATCAGCACCGTGTCGGCCTCGTCGAGGATGGCCATGCACAGGCCGCGCAGGACGGGAGCGTCGGCCTGGCGTCCCGGTGCCAGCCTGCGGGCCCGCTGCTCCAGCGCCGAGAGGTCGGTTTCGCGGCCGAGGCTGTCGCGCAGGTAGTCGAAGGCCAGTTCCTTGGCCGTGCAATAGGTGACGTCCGCGCCGTAGGCTTCGCGCCGGCGCGCGGCCAGCATCGGCTGGGTGACGCAATCCACGCGCAGCCCGAGGCGCTCGTAGAACGGCCGCAGGGCGTCGGCATCGCGCTGCGCCAGGTAATCGTTGGCCGTGATGACGTGCACCGGCGTTCGCCCGAGCGCGGCCACGGCGGCCGCCATGGCGATCGCGGCGGTCTTGCCCTCACCGGTGGCCATCTCCGCGAGACGGTCTTCCAGCAGCACCCGGGCCGCGAGCAATTGCTGGCGGTGCGGGGGAAAGCCGGTGCCGGCCAACGCCGCCGCCGCCAGCACCATCGCCTCGTGCAGCCAGCCTTCCGGATTCTTGGCCATGCCGCGGAGGCGTTGCAAACGCGGCGCCAATGTTTCGGCGTCCACCGCAGCGGCGGCCGCAACGCCGTCGGCGAAGCGCTCCAGCGCGGAGCGTGACGCCGGCGGGCGCCGCGCGCGCGTGCGCGGCTCGGGTGCGCGTTCCGGGTACTCGCCCCAGACCACGCCCGGAAACGGCCACTGGCTGACCGAGTTCACGCCTGCCCCGTGGGACTGAACTGCCGCACCAGCAATTGCCGCAAGACGCGCAGCGCCTGCAGTCCGACGGGTTCACTGGGCAGGGCCAGCTTCACCCACGCGCGGCCGCCGATGCGCTCGGCGGAGATGTCCGGCACCTGCACGTCCAGCAGGAACACCGGCGCCTGGCTGCGCACGCCGTCCTTGTCGGCCGGGTCCACCGCGATCGGCCCGCCGTGGCGGTCACCGAGCGCGGCGCTCGGCAACTGCCGGGTGGCGGCGGGCGTTTCGTTCAGCAGGTGGCCGGTGCGCGGGGTCCAGGGCGTCTCCGCCAGCCGTACCTCGATGCCCTGGACGCGGCCGCGCACGCGCAGCAGGTCCTCGTCCCGCAGGACCACCCTCACCTGCGCCGGCTCGGCCGCCATCACGTAACCCAGCATGTCGCCACGCCGCGCGTAGCTGCCGGGCATGTCGCGCTCGCGCGGCCACACCGCCCGCCCCGCCGCCCGCGCGCGCAAGGCGAGGTTGTCGATCTGCTGCTCGGTGCGCTCCATCTCGGCTTGGTTGCGCTCGAGGTGCGCGTTCAGGTCGCCGGCCCGCGAAGGGTCCTTCAGAAGCGCCTGGTACTGCTGCGCGAGCAGCCCGGTGCGCTCGCTGCCGGTGCGCTCGCGCTGGGCCTCGAGGGTGGGATCGGCCAGCATGACCACCGTGTCGCCGGGCGCCACCGTTGCGCCGTCGGGCACCTGCCCGGCCTGGACGAAACCGGCGGACTCGGCACGCAACTGGGCGCGCTCCGGCGGCCAGACGATGCCCCGGGCCACCACCGTCGCCGGGGCCGGAACCATGAACAGCACGACCAGCGCCACCGCGCCGAGGACGGCCGTAGCGGCGAATGTGCGGCGGCGGGCCGATGTGTCGCCGCTCGCCGCTGCGGTGCGCAGGAAGCCCTTGATCGCGCCGGAGAGCAGCCAGGCCACCAGCGCCAGCGCGGCCAGCCACCCGAGCAGCCAGGACTGGCGTCCGACCCAGAACACCAGGGCCGCCATCAGCCCGATGCGATAGACCAGTGCCGCCGGCGCGTGGAACACCAGCCACTTGGTCTCGCCGGACGCCAGCACGCCGGGCGGCAGCGCCGGGGCGGCGCCGACCATCCGGCGCCAGTGCGTCGCCCACCAGGCCTGGCTGCGCACCGCCAGGTTCGGCAGTTGCAGCACGTCGCACAGGAAGTGGTAGCCGTCCAGCCGCAGCAGCGGGTTGGCATTGAACAGGAGGGTGGAGACGGCGCCGATGAGGATCACCACCGTCGCTGCGTCGCGCAACAGCCCAGGCGCCAGCGCCAGCCACGCCAGCACGCCCGCGGCGGCCAGCGCGAGTTCGACCATGATGCCGGCGGCACTGACGATGGCGCGCTCGCGCGACGAGGAAAACGCGTTGGCTGCACTGGCGTCGACATAAGGCGCGGGAGTGAGGAACACCAGCGACAGTCCGACCTCGTGCACGCTGCCGCCGAAATGCCGCACCGCCATGCCGTGGGCCAGTTCGTGCAGCGCCTTCACCAGCGGATAGGCCAGCCAGGCGATGGCGTAGCTGGAAGGCGTGGCCAGCACCCGCAACGCGTCGGCCTTGAGGGCGGCGAACTGCATGGCCGCCGCCACCACGGCCAGCACGATCGCGATCGTCCACAGCGGCAGCAGCGGCCAGCGCGAGGCCGCGCGCACGGCGGGCGCCAAGGCGTCGAGCAGGCGCGACGGGTCGAACAAGCGCACCCGCAGGAACAGCGGGTTGACGAACGCCCGGCGCGTGCGCTCCTCGTCCTCGTCGCGGCGGGCGAACAGCAGCGACAGGTTGGGCGCGGTATCGAACTGCACCAGGCCGGCCCGCGACAGCTGCGCGAGCAGCCGCAGGATCTCGTCTTGCGTAGCGGCCTGCTCACCGTCCCGTTCCAGCAGCAGGCGCCAGATCTCTTCGACCGTGGTGCGTCCATCGCAGCGGCCGGCGAAGGCATACGCCGCCGGATTCAGCCGCATCTGGCGGCCGGTGCCGGGTTCGACGAGCAGGCGCCAGACCTGGTCGCGCACCTGCTGCCGCACGATCCTCAGCCCCCCGACCAGGCTGGGCTTGAGGGGCGCCACGCGGTACCAGGAACTGCTGACCAGGGATTGCGTCATCAGGGTGACAGGGTCCAGACGGCCAGGCGCAGCCAGGTCGTAAAGCGATGCAGCAGCAGCCAGGCCAGCGGCTTTTCACCGACCTCGATCTTGGCCACGCCGCTCAGGCCGGGCCGCAGGTTGGCCTGCGCCTGGTCCGGGCTGGCTTCCACTTCGAAATAGTTGCGGCCGTCCGTGGTGGTGGCCACCGGCACGATGCGGCGGGTGGTGAAGCGCAGCGGCTCCTCCGGACGCGCCGCGAGCGCGAGTTGTCCGTGCTGTCCGGGCTGCACCGCGGCGATGTCCGATTCATCGACTTCCACGATCAGGCGGTAGCTGTCGCTGGGCGCCAGCACCAGCAGGACTTCCCCCTTCTGCACGGGCGCGCCGAGGTTCTGCGCCAGGTCCCCGCGGATCACGATGCCGTCGAACGGCGCGGTGAGCTGGCTGCGTTCGAGCTGGCCCTCGGCCAGTGTCAGCAGCGCCTGCGCCTCGGCAGCGCGCGACTGGCTGATCACCATCTGGGTCCGGTCGTTGCGGGCCTCCGCCCCGCGCAGCGCGTTCTCGTGCTGGCGCAGCTCGCTCTCGCGGCGCTTGCGTTCGAGCTCCAGGTCCTGCGACGACAACTGCGCGAGCACCTGGCCTTGCTTGACGCGATCGCCCGGGCGCACGTTGGCCTGCTGCAGGAAGCCATCCGTCGCCGCGACCACCGCGCGCTGCACGGAGCCTTCCAGCCGCGCCGGCGCGCTCACGCGCCAGGGCAGCGGCACGGCAAGCAGGACGATCACGGCCAGGGCGGCCGAAGCCCAGGCCATCTGGCGGTCGCGCGGCCCGGCCAAGCGCTCACGCAGGCGGTCCCGCACGCGGGCATGCCAGGGTGTTTCGGCGGCGCGCTGCAACTGCAGCACCGGGCCGGCGAAGCTGGCGATGTCCTCGCACAGGGCCAGCTCCGGCAACGTGAACGGCGGGCCCACGCGTTCCAGGGTGATTGCGCCGATCAGGTGCTGGCCCGCGACGATGGGCACGGTGCAGGCCTGGCCGGCGCCGGCCAGCTCCCGCTGCGCGAGTGAAACCGGCGGGTTGGCGATCACGGGCGGCCAGGCGACGCTGAGGCCCTGGTCCACCGCTTCGTGCATGGCGGCCAGCAGGGAAGCCGCAGCATCGCGGCGCTGGTCGATGGGCGACGACAGGGTGCTGCCCGCGATGCGCATCTGGTCCCGTTCCAGCAAGCCCACGCTGACGCGGCGGCACTGCAGGAGCTGCGCGAGTTCGACGGCCAGGGCAGTGGCCCCTTCGGCCAGCCGGTGGCGCGCCAGGATCGCCGCCTGGCAACGCAGGACGGCGTCCTGCACCGGCTGCGTGGCAACCGAAAGGAGGGGCGGCGGTGCTTTGTCCATGGGGATGCGGGGTGCCGGGAATTGTCCGCGCTGCCTCTTCCGTATGCCATCCGGATTACAACGAAGGAACGACAGGCGTGCCTTGCAGCACGCCCGAAGGCTTGGCGAGGGGCCCGGGCGGTGTGCCGGAGCAACAGGTCAGGCCCCGCCGGGCGCGTTGGCGAGGGCGCGGAAGGCCCGGGTGACTTCAGGCGGCGCCTGGACCAGCTCGATCAGCACCCCTTCGCCGCCCACCGGGAATTCGTCGCTTCCCTTCGGATGCACGAAGCAGATGTCGAAGCCGGAGCCACCACGGCGAACGCCGCCCGGCGCGAAGCGCACGCCCTTCGCCGTGAGCCACTCCACCGCCCTGGGCAGGTCGTCGATCCACAGCCCCACGTGGTTCAGGGGCGTGGCATGCACGGCGGGCTTCTTCTCCGGATCCAGCGGTTGCATCAGGTCCACTTCCACTTTCAGGGGACCGACGCCGAGCGAGCAGATGTCCTCGTCGACGTTCTCGCGCTCGCTGCGGAAGGTGCCGGTGACCTCCAGCCCGAACAGGTCGACCCAGAGCTTTTGCAGTTTCAGCTTGTCGGCGCCGCCGATGGCGATCTGCTGGATGCCCAGCACCTGGAACGGCCTGTCGTGCATTGGATAACCTCCCCCAGGATTGCCCGCTGCGCGGGCTGCTCCTCCCCCCTCCGCAAGCGGAGGGGGCTGAGCGCCTTCGGGCGGCCGTGCGGCGCTCGTCATTGGAACTCCACGATCGGCTGGTCGACCGCGAGCGATTCGCCCTTGGCCGCCAGCACCTTGCCCACCACGCCGTCCGCCGCGGCGAACAGCACGTTCTCCATCTTCATCGCCTCGATCACGGCAAGGCGTTCCCCGGCCTGCACCTTCTGCCCGGGCTGCACCGCCACGTCCACCAGCAATCCGGGCATGGGCGACAGCAGGAAGCGGCTCATGTCCGGCGGCGCCTTGTACGGCATCAACGCGTGCAGCTGCGCGCTGCGCGGCGTGAGCACCAGCGCGTCGAGCCGCGTGCCGTCGTGCGAGATGCGCAGGGCCAGCGGATTGCGCGGAACGCCGCGTTCCAGTTGCGCCGTGAATGGCTTGCCGTCCACGGTGCCGCGGATGCGCGCGCCGCCCAGGTGCCAGTGGCTGCAGATCGCGTACTTCCTGCCGTTGGTCTCGACCACGCTGGAACCGGACTGCGCCTCGTAATCGCGCACCGTCGCCGGCTGCTGCCGGTGCTTGCCCGCGGCGTCAAGGCAGACCACGACGAAGTCCTCGCCCACCTTGAACTCGTGCCCGCGCATCTGGCCGCTGATGCCGGCGGAGCGCTGCAGCGCCCGCCGGTTGGCATAGGCCGCCAGCGCCACCAGGAAGTCCGGATCTGCATGCGGCACGTCCTCCGCGCGGAACCCGCTGCCGTAGTGCTCGGCGATGAAGCCGGTGTTGAAGTCGCCGGCCACGAACTTCGGGTGCGCCAGCAGCGCCGCCTGGAACGGAATGTTGCTCGAGATGCCGCGGATGACGAAGCCGTTGAGCGCGTCGCGCATCTTCGCGATGGCGTCGTTGCGGTCCGTGCCGTGCACGATCAGCTTGGCGATCATCGAGTCGTAATACATCGGGATCTCGCCGCCCTCCCCGACGCCGGTGTCGACGCGCACGCCCTGCAAGTGCTCCACATCCGAAGACCACATGCTCGCCTTCGGCGGCTGGAAGCGGACGAGCCGGCCGGTGGACGGAAGGAAGTTGCGGAACGGATCCTCCGCATTGATCCGGCATTCGATCGCCCAGCCGTTGCGCTGCACCTCCTGCTGCGCCAGCGGCAGCTTCTCGCCGGCCGCCACGCGGATCATCAGTTCCACCAGGTCCAGGCCGGTGATGCATTCGGTGACGGGGTGCTCCACCTGCAGCCGCGTGTTCATCTCCAGGAAGTAGAAGCTCTGGTCCTTGCCCACCACGAATTCCACCGTCCCGGCGCTCTGGTACTTCACGGCCCTGGCCAGCGCCACGGCCTGCTCGCCCATGGCCTTGCGGGTCTTGTCGGTGATGAAAGGCGACGGCGCCTCCTCGATCACCTTCTGGTGGCGGCGCTGGATGGAGCATTCGCGCTCGTTCAGGTAGATCACGTTGCCGTGCGAATCCCCCAGCACCTGGATCTCGATGTGGCGCGGCTCCTCGACGAATTTCTCGATGAAGACTCGGTCGTCGCCGAAGCTGTTGCGGGCTTCGTTGCGGCAGGAGGTGAAGCCCTCGAAGGCCTCCTTGTCGTTGAAGGCGACGCGCAGGCCCTTGCCGCCGCCGCCGGCCGAAGCCTTGATCATCACCGGGTAGCCGATGTCCCTGGCGATGGACACCGCCTGCTCCGCCGACTGGATGGCCTCGTTGAAGCCGGGGATGGTGTTGACGTTGGCTTCCTTCGCCAGCTTCTTGGACGCGATCTTGTCGCCCATCGCCGCGATGGAGTAGTGCTTGGGGCCGATGAAGACCAGGCCCTCTTCCTCGACCCGGCGCGCGAAGTCCTCGTTCTCGGACAGGAAGCCGTAGCCGGGGTGGATGGCTTGCGCGCCGGTCTGCTTCGCCGCCGCGATGATCTTGTCGGCCGACAGGTAGCTCTCGCGGGAGGGCGGCGCGCCGATGTGCACGGCCTCGTCCGCCAGCGCGACGTGGCGGGCGTCACGGTCCGCGTCCGAATAGACGGCGACGGTCTGGATGCCCATCTTGCGGGCGGTGGCGATGACACGGCAGGCGATTTCGCCGCGGTTCGCGATCAGGATCTTGGTGAACATGGGTGTCCTTAAAACCAGACATCCGGACGCAGAAGCCGCAGAAGTTGCGCAGAAGGCGCAGAAGAAAACCGAAAGGAATTTTTCATTGCTTCTTTTGCGTCTTCTGCGTCATTTCTGCGCCTTCTGCGTCCGGCTGTCCGTATTCAGCATCTCAGAGAGGAATGTTCCCGTGCTTGCGCCACGGGTTCTCGAGCTTCTTGTCGCGCAGCATCACCAGCGAGCGGCAGATGCGCTTGCGGGTTTCGTGCGGCAGGATCACGTCGTCGATGTAGCCGCGCGCACTGGCGATGAAGGGATTGGCGAAGCGCTTCTTGTACTCCGCCTCGCGCGCCGCCAGCTTGGCCGGGTCGCCCTTGTCCTCGCGGAAGATGATCTCCACCGCCCCCTTGGCGCCCATCACCGCAATCTCGGCGTTCGGCCAGGCGAAGTTGACGTCGCCTCGCAGGTGCTTGGAGCTCATCACGTCGTACGCGCCGCCATAGGCCTTGCGCGTGATCACCGTGATCTTCGGCACCGTGCACTCGGCATACGCATACAGCAGCTTGGCCCCGTGCTTGATGATGCCGCCGTACTCCTGGCTGGTGCCGGGCATGAAGCCGGGCACGTCCACGAAGGTGACCACCGGGATGTTGAACGCATCGCAGAAGCGCACGAAGCGCGCCGCCTTGATCGAGCTCTTGATGTCCAGGCAGCCCGCCAGCACCAGCGGGTTGTTGGCCACGATGCCTACCGACTGCCCCTCCATGCGGCCGAAACCGATCACGATGTTCTTGGCGTTCTCGGGTTGCAGTTCGAAGAAGTCGCCGTCGTCCACCGTCTTGGTGATCAGCTCCTTCATGTCGTAAGGCTTGTTCGGGTTGTCCGGGATCAGCGTGTCCAGCGAGAAATCCATGCGGTCGGCCGGATCGTTGCTCGGGCGCAGGGGCGGCTTCTCGCGGTTGTTCAGCGGCAGGTAGTTGTACAGCCGCCGCAGCATGATCAGTGCCTCGACGTCGTTCTCGAAGGCCAGGTCGGCCACACCGCTGCGGGTGGTGTGCGTGGTGGCGCCGCCCAGTTCCTCGGCCGTCACTTCCTCGTGGGTCACCGTCTTCACGACTTCCGGGCCGGTGACGAACATGTACGAGCTGTCCTTGACCATGAAGATGAAGTCGGTCATCGCCGGCGAATACACCGCGCCGCCCGCGCACGGGCCCATGATCATGCTGATCTGCGGCACGACGCCGGAGGCCATCACGTTGCGCTGGAACACGTCGGCATAGCCTCCCAGCGATGCCACGCCTTCCTGGATGCGTGCGCCGCCGGAATCGTTCAGGCCGATCACCGGCGCGCCGACCTTCATGGCCTGGTCCATCACCTTGCAGATCTTTTCGGCATGCGCCTCCGACAGCGCGCCGCCGAAAACGGTGAAATCCTGGCTGAAGACGAACACCAGCCGGCCATTGATCATCCCGTAGCCGGTGACGACGCCGTCGCCCGGCACCTTGTTGTCCTCCATGCCGAAGTCCGTGCAGCGATGCTCCACGAACATGTCCCATTCCTCGAAGGTGCCTTCGTCGAGCAGCAGCTCCAGGCGCTCGCGCGCCGTCAGCTTGCCCTTCTTGTGCTGCGCCTCGATGCGGCGCTCGCCGCCTCCCAGGCGTGCGGCGGCGCGCTTTTTCTCAAGCTGCTCCAGGATGTCCTGCATCTGTCTCTCCGTTGGGGTTCATGGCGTCGAGCAATCGGCGGGCGGCGGTCGAGGCCGCCACGCTGCCCTGCTCCACGTCCTTGGTCAGTTGCGGCAGCAGTGTCTTCACTCCAGGGTGCTGGCGGAAGGCCTGCTTCAGGCCGGCGTCGATGCGCTCCCACATCCAGGCCAGTGCCTGGTGCCGGCGACGCGCCGCGAGGCGACCGCTTTGCTGCTGCAGCTCGCGAAAGCGCAGGACCGTGGTCCAGAAATCCTCGATGCCCTCGCCCTTGAGTGCGCTGAGTTGCAGCACCTGCGGGTGCCACAGCGCGGCGTCATGGCGGGCGTGGTCCGGGTGCCCGTGCTGGCCCAGGATGCGCAGCGCGCCCGTGATCTGCGCGCGCGCGCGCGTCGCCGCATCGGGGTCGATGTCGGCCTTGTTGATGACGACCAGGTCCGCCAGTTCCATCACGCCCTTCTTGATGGCCTGCAGGTCGTCGCCGGCATTGGGCAACTGCATCAGCACGAACATGTCCGTCATGCCGGCCACCGCGATTTCGCTCTGGCCGACGCCGACGGTCTCGACGATGACGATGTCGTAGCTGGCGGCTCCGCACACCAGCATCGCCTCGCGCGTCCTGGCAGCCACGCCGCCCAGCGTGCCGCTGGCCGGGCTGGGACGGATGTACGCCTGCGGATGGACCGACAGGTGCTCCATGCGTGTCTTGTCGCCCAGGATCGATCCGCCCGAGACCGAAGACGAGGGATCGATCGCCAGGACCGCCACGCGGTGGCCCTGGGCGATGAGCGACAGGCCGAGCGCTTCGATGAAGGTGCTCTTGCCGACGCCGGGCACACCCGAGATGCCGAGGCGAAACGACTTGCCGGTGTGAGGCAACAGCTCCGTCAGCAGCGCGTCGGCCTGCGTGCGATGGTCCGCGCGGGTCGACTCGAGCAGGGTGATCGCCTTGGCGATCGCGCGGCGCTGCGGCGCGCCAGGCGAGCCGAGGATGGCGGGCAGCAGGTCCATTGAATTGGGGTCAGATTCCAATTGATTTCAATGAATCGGGTTCTGACCCCAATTAGTTGATGGCCCGTCGGATCTGCTCCAGCACGTCCTTCGCGCTGGCCGGGATCGGCGTGCCGGGGCCGTAGATGCCCTTGACGCCGGCGTTGTACAGGTACTCGTAGTCCTGCTGCGGGATCACGCCGCCGACGAACACGATGATGTCGGTGGCGCCTTGTTTCTCCAGCTCCGCGATGATCGCCGGGACCAGCGTCTTGTGGCCCGCAGCCAGCGTGCTGATGCCCACGGCGTGCACGTCGTTCTCGATCGCCTGCCGCGCGCATTCTTCCGGCGTCTGGAACAGCGGGCCCATGTCGACGTCGAAGCCGAGGTCGGCATATGCGGTGGCCACCACCTTGGCGCCGCGGTCGTGGCCGTCCTGCCCCAGCTTGGCGATCATCACGCGCGGTCGCCGGCCGTGCTGATCGGCGAAGGCGGCAATCTCGCCCTTCAACTTGTCCCAGCCCTCGGCGGAATCGTAGGCAGCTGCATACACACCGGTCACCTTTTGCGTATCGGCGCGATGGCGCCCGAACACCTTCTCCAGCGCATCGCTCACCTCCCCCACCGTCGCCCGCAGCCGCACCGCGCGGATGGCCAGGTCCAGCAGGTTGCCCTGCCCGGTGCGCGCCGCGGTCGTCAGCGCCTCCAGCGCCGCATGCACGGCGCCGGCGTCGCGCGACGCCTTGATCTTCGCCAGGCGCGTGATCTGCTGCTCGCGCACCATCACGTTGTCGACTTCGCGGGCGTCCAAGGCGTCCTCGCGTTCCAGCCGGTACTTGTTGACACCCACGATCACGTCGCGGCCGGAGTCGATGCGGGCCTGCTTCTCGGCCGCCGCCGCCTCGATCTTCAGCTTGGCCCAGCCCGAATCGACGGCGCGGGTCATCCCGCCCATGGCTTCGACTTCCTCGATGATCTTCCACGCGGCGTCGGCCATCTCCTGCGTCAGCTTTTCCATCATGTAGCTGCCGGCCCAGGGGTCGATCACGTTCGGGATGTGCGTTTCCTCCTGGATGATCAGCTGCGTGTTGCGGGCGATGCGGGCGCTGAACTCCGTCGGCAGCGCCATCGCCTCGTCGAAGCTGTTCGTGTGCAGCGACTGCGTGCCGCCGAACACCGCCGCCATCGCCTCGATGGTGGTGCGCACGATGTTGTTGTAGGGGTCCTGCTCGGTCAGCGACCAGCCGGAGGTCTGGCAGTGCGTGCGCAGCATCAGGCTCTTGGCGTTCTTCGCGCCGACGCCCGACATGATCCGCCACCACAGCAGCCGCGCCGCCCGCATCTTGGCGATCTCGAGGTAGAAGTTCATCCCGACCGCCCAGAAGAAGGACAGGCGCCCCGCGAACTCGTCGACGTCCAGGCCCTTGGCCAGCGCCGTCTTCACGTATTCCTTGCCATCGGCCAGCGTGAAGGCCAGCTCCAGCGCCTGGTTGGCGCCCGCCTCCTGCATGTGGTAGCCGGAGATCGAGATCGAGTTGAACTTCGGCATGTTCTTCGCCGTGTACTCGATGATGTCGCCCACGATCCGCATGGAAGGCTCCGGCGGATAGATGTAGGTGTTGCGGACCACGAACTCCTTGAGGATGTCGTTCTGGATGGTGCCGCTCAACTGGTCCTGCTTCACGCCCTGCTCTTCGGCCGCCACCACATAGCCGGCCAGCACCGGCAGCACCGCGCCGTTCATGGTCATGGACACGGACACCTTGTCCAGCGGAATGCCGTCGAACAGGATCTTCATGTCCTCCACCGAATCGATGGCGACGCCGGCCTTGCCCACGTCACCCACCACGCGCGGATGGTCGCTGTCGTAACCGCGGTGCGTGGCCAGGTCGAAGGCGACACTCACCCCCTGCCCGCCGGCGGCGAGCCCCTTGCGGTAGAAGGCGTTCGATTCTTCCGCGGTCGAAAAGCCGGCGTACTGGCGGATGGTCCAGGGGCGCGCCGCGTACATGGTGGCCTGCGGGCCGCGCACGTAAGGCGCGAAGCCGGGCAAGGTGTCGACGTGCGGCAGCCCCTGCACGTCGGCGGCCGTGTACAGCGGCTGGACGGTGATGCCGTCGGGCGTCAGCCACCCCAGCGCCTCCACCTTCCCGCCGGGGGCGGATTTGGCTGCGGCTTTGCGCCAGTCCTCGACCGAGGCCGGCTTGTATTCGGGCGTGGGCGTGCTCATGGCGCTGATCTTACATCATTCATAATTATTGATAAAAAATGCGGGGCGACCTAGAATCGGCGGCATGTCTGCCATCTCGCTGGCCCCCCGCGCCCTTTACGAAGAGGTGGCGGAGCTATTGCGCCAGCGCATTTTCCGCCGCGAACTCGAGCCCGGAAGCTGGATCGACGAAGTGAAACTCTCGCAGGAATATGGCATCAGCCGCACGCCGTTGCGCGAAGCGCTGAAGGTGCTCGCGGCCGAGGGTTTGGTGACGATGAAGGTGCGGCGGGGCGCCTACGTCACGGAAGTCTCCGACCAGGACCTGACCGAGGTCTACCACCTGCTCTCGCTGCTCGAAAGCGACGCCGCCGCAGCGGTGGCCACGCGCGCCAGCGACGCCGAGCTGAAGGAATTGCAGAAACTGCACCGGGAGCTGGAAGGCGCCGTCCGGGACCGGGAGCGCTTCTTCGCCCTCAACGAAAGCTTCCACCTGCGCCTGCTGGAACTGGCCGGCAACCGCTGGCGCAACCAGATGGTGGCGGACCTGCGCAAGGTGATGAAGCTCAATCGCCACAACTCGCTGCTCAAGGCGGGACGGGTGGAGGAGTCGTTGCAGGAACATCGGGCGGTGATGGACGCGCTGGCCGTCCGCGACGCGGAAGGGGTCCGCCTGCGGATGCAGGAACATTTCAGGAACGGGCTGGAGGCCGCGGCTTAGCGCGTTTCACCGGGGTTCGGCTTCGCGCTCCCTGCCGGCCTGCGAAGAGGCCGCAATCCTCATGACGGTCTTGCTTGCGGCTGCGCCGCCGCGATCATCTGCTCCAGCGCCTCGCAGCGGGCTTGCAATGCCTCGATGCCCTCCTCGGGCGCTGCGCGTTCGAGGTCCAGGCTGGCGCGGCTGGCGTCCTTGAAGCCGTACATGGCCAGGCTGCCGGCCAGCTTGTGCGCGGTCACCCGCACCTGCTCGCGCTCACCCTGCCGCGCCGCCGCCGCCAGCGCCTGGGCCAGGCTGCGCCGCGTGCTCAGGAACTCCGGCATCAGCGACATCAGCGCCGGCTCGACCAGCACCGGGCCATCGGCAGCCGGCTCGCGGTGGCCGACCGTCTCGGGGTCCTGGCGGTGCAGCACGGCAAATACCTCCTCGCGGGATGCCGGCTTGGCCAGGTAGACGTCGAAGCCCGCGGCCAGGCAGCCGGCCCGCGTTGCGTCGTCGTCATGCGCGGAAAAGGCGGCGATGAAGCTGGGGGACTCGGCGCGATCGGCCTGCAGCGCGCGAATGCCGCGCACCGCTTCGATCCCACCCATCACCGGCATCTCCACGTCCATGAACACGATGTCCGGACGGCCTTCGCGCACGCATTCCAGCGCGCCGCGGCCGTTGACCGCCATGCGCACGGTCAACGGCGGCGAGGGCAGCAAGGTCTTGAGCACCACGACGTTGAATTCATCGTCGTCCACCACCAGCACCGACAGCGCCGGCAGCGATTCGGGACGCACCGGCTCGCGTACGATGATCGGCCCCGGCACGGCGCGCACCGGGCCGGCGGAATGCCACAAGGGCAGGCGCAGGGACAGCGTCGTGCCCTGCTCGCCGGACTGCATGCGCAGCGAGCCGCGCTGCACCCGCGCCATCAGCCGCGCGGAATAGGCGCCCAGCCCCGTGCCGCCTGCCTTGCCGTGGGTGGCGTACTTCTCGAAGAAGCGGTCGCGCAGTTCGGGCGGAACCTGACCCGCGTTGTGGATGTCCAGCGCCACCGCATCGCCGTCGCCGTCGCTCGAGCGGCGCAGCGTGATGCGCACCTCCGCGCCTTCGGGTGAGGCCTCCAGCGCGTTCTTCACCAGGTTGGCCAGCGTGGAGTAGCAAAGCAGCTCCTCGCCCTGCGCGTGGAGCGGCTGCTCGGGCAGGTCCAGCACCAGGCGCAGCTGCTTGGACCGCGCGTGCGCCTGCAGCTCGCCCATGACGGTCTGCGCCATCGCGCCCAGGTCCACGGCCTGCGCCCGCAGCCGGTAGGTGCCCTCTTCCATGCGGAACAGGTCGAGCGACAGGTTCACCATGCTCAGCACCCGTTGCGCCGCGCGTTCCACCATCCCCAGGAGTTCGTCTTCCGTCGGGTCCAGGGCACGGCGCTCGCGCAGCAGGCGCGGCACGGAAGCGATGCTCGCCATCGGCGTCTTCAGGTCGTGCCGGGCGATGCGCTCCACCTCTTCGCGCAGCCGGAAGGCCTCGCGCAGCGCGGTGTTCTGCGCTTCCAGCTGGCGCACCAGCGCATCGAGCCGCTCGCGCTGCTCGGCCTCCTTGGCCTGCTGCGTCTCGGCGATGTGGGAAAAGATGTTGCTGAAGACGACCAGCAGGCACAGCGTCACGGCGACGCGCGCGGTCAGCTGCGGGCCCAGGTGCATCCAGGCCATCGGAATGGTCACCAGGATCAGCAGCCCGTTGAACAGGTTGGCCTGACGCCGCGGCAACATGAAGTGGAACAGCATGATGCCGGGATAGACCCACAGGATCCCGACCAGGCCGATGTTGTACATGGCCGTCGCCAGGCCGGCGAGCGAGGCGAGGAAGATGGCGGTGGCGGGAACGACGGGCGCGCGTCCGCGGGCGATGGCAACAGCGTTGGCCAGCAGGCAGATCACGAAGGCGCTGGTGATGACACCCAGCAGCAGGCGGCCCTGGAAGAAGTTGTTGACGGAAAAAGGCCCCAGCAGGAGCGTCCCCGCCACGGACAGGCCCAGGAAGATCTTCCGCCGATGCGCCTCGATGAAAGCGGCGCCGAACTCGCGCACCGGTCGGTCGTGCGCGTCGTCGGACGGCCGCCTCGGCTGAAGGTCGTCGGTCACGGCCACGCTGTGTGTCCTCCTGCGACGATTATGCGACGCGCGTCGCGAAGGCAGCTATCGGAACGACCAGACGGCGCCGAAGTTGAGTCCGAGCACGTCGATGCCGGGGTTGGGCGAGGTCATCCCGAGGTTGGAGTGGTGCGTGAAATACACCGAGGCGGTCAGCGCGAACCTGTCCGTGAGCTGGCGGCGCACGCCGCCCTGCGTGTACCAGTTGAAGGTCAGGTCCTGGCCCTGGCCACCGGCCACGCCCCGCGAATCGATGAAGCCGAAGCCGCCGCCGATCTCGAAGAAGGCGGCGGTGCGGCTGTCGGCCGTCCAGAGCTCGAACGTCGGGGCGCCGGACACGGCGATGTAACGGCTTTCCGGTCCCTGCACGATCGCCTCGGCGATGAGGGCGAAGCGATTGCGCACGGCCAGCCGCATCCCGTCTTCGGAGCGCCAGAGATCGAACACGGCCGGACTGCGCCACGCCACCTGCAGCGGGACGATGCGGTAGTCATGGGGCGAGTTGTTCCGCACCTTGGCGAGGTAGCCCGCCTCGAGGGCGTACTCCCAGCGGTCGGCTGGATGCGGCGCCTGGGCCCGGGCCGCACCGGTGGCAGCGAGCGCCAGGGCGAACGTGGCCGCGGCGATGTTCCAGCGATTTCCCTTCATGGACCTTCTGCTTTCTTCATGCGCCGTAGGCGCGGTACTCCGAAAAGATGCCGACCTCGACATGGCGCTCGACACCGGCCAGGCCGGCATTGCGCAGCGTCTGCATCACCTCGGCCGGCGGCGCGCAGGCCTCGATGGTGTCCCAGTAGTAGCGCCACAGCATCGGCGTCGCGGGCGATCTCGACACCACGCGGGCGACGGCCGGGACCAGCCCGCGCATGTACGCCTTGAGGAGCAGGTTGGCGATGCGCCCTTCGGCGCGGGTGATCTCCAGCACCAGCAGCCGGCCGCCGGGCCTGAGCACGCGGCGGAATTCGGCCGCCGCCGCGGCGAAATCGGCGACGTGGCGCAGCGCATAGCCCATCACCAGGAAATCCGCGCTGCCCGACGCCACCGGGATTTCTTCAGCCCGGCCGATGCGGCAGTCGACTGCCTGGTCGAAGCGGGCCTGCTCCATCATGCCGGGGCTCGGGTCGACGCCCACCAGGCGGTGCGGTTCGCCGGTGATCTTCAGGATCTCCCGCGTCACAAGGCCAGTGCCCATGCCGACGTCCACCACCTGCATGCCGGGGCGCAGGCCGGCGCGCAGCAGGGCCAGCCGGCGATAACGGGAGCCGGTGCCCAGCCCGAGGATCTTGTCCAGCCGGTTGTAATCGATGGCGGTGGAGTCGAACGTGTCGCGCAGGAATGCCTCCCGCGCCACCGCGTCGTCACTGCGGTAATAGGCGGGAAGCGGCGCGTGCGGAAGGCGGACCGAGGCGCCGGGCGCCTCGTCCTGCCGTGAAAGATCGGACATCTGGGGACTGCTTCCTGGATGAAGCGTGGCGAATCGCTCACGTCGCCGTGATTGTCCACGGTCCCGCTGGGCGCCCTCGCATAAAATCGCAGCGTTCCACCTGCCCTGGGGTTTGGGCACAACAATGACCGCCAACAAAGAACTGCTTCACGAAGTGGCCAGCCTGCTGGTCGAAGCCTTGAACCTCGACATCAAACCCGAGGCCATCGCGCCGGATGCGCCGCTCTACGGCGACGGCCTCGGTCTCGACTCCATCGACATGCTGGAAGTCTCCCTCGTCGTGTCCCAGCGCTACGGCGTGCAATTGCGATCCGATGACGAGAACAACGACAAGATCTTCGCCTCCCTCGCCAGCCTGGCCGACCATATCGCCACCCACCGGACATCCTGAGATGCGCGACGGATTCGCATCGTCCCGCTCGCGCTGGGTCGCGACCGCGGTGGCGGTCGGCGCGCTGGCGTATGCGGCCGCCTGCTATGCCCTGATGACCCGCGCGCAGGATTCCGCCTGGTCGCTGGCGATCACGATCGGGCCGCTGCTCGTGGTGAGCGCGGCCTGGGCCTGGAATGCCGGCCACCGCGTGCTCGCCGTCGCCGGCGGGTTGGGCGCCGTGCTGCTCGGCGGCGTACTGCTGGGCCTGCAGGGCGCCGGCGGCCAGGGCATTCCCTCCCGCTGGCTGTACCTGGCCCAGCACGCGGGCGTGCACCTGGCGCTGGGGGCCTGGTTCGGCGCCACGCTCTGGCCGGGCGCCACGCCCCTGGTGACGGCGCTCGCGCGCCGCGTCCACGAAGTCACGCCAGCCATGGAGCAATACACGCGGCGCGTGACACTGGCGTGGACGCTCTATTTCGTGGTCATGGCCGTGACGTCGCTGGTGCTGTTCGCGCTGGGAGATTTCGCCCACTGGTCGCTGCTGGCCAACATCCTCACCCCGGTCTTCACCGTCGCCTTTTTCGTCGGCGAGTACCTCCTGCGCTACCGCCTGCATCCGGAATTCGAGCGCGTGAGCCTGCAGCGGGCGCTGCACGCCTACCGCAGCCACACCGGGCGCTCCGCGAAAGCGCCGCAGGGCGATTCCCGCACATGAACGCTTCCACCGCGCTGGAGGCAGCGTTGCCTCTCCTGGCCGGCCACGCCTCGCTGGACGAGCCGCTCGCCTGGCGCGCGGGCCAGCCGCTGTCGCGGCGGGGCTTCCTGCAGGACGCGCGGGCGCTCGCGCCCTCGCTGCCGCAAGGCGGCCCGGTGCTGCCGATGACGGCCGACCGCTACAACTTCGCGCTGGCCCTCGGCGCAGCCGTGGCGCGGGGCCAGGCCGCCCTGATGCCGCCGAACCACACGCCCGACATGGTGCGGCGCCTGCAGACGCTGTTCCCGTCCGCCTATGTGCTCGGCGACGCCGGGCAGCCCCAGCTCGCGCTGCCGACCCTCGCCTATCCCGGGTCGGCTCCCGCAGCCGGCGATCCGGCGCCGATGATCATGGTTGCCGCTTCCCACGAGGTGGCCCAGGTGCTCACCTCGGGGTCGACCGGCGAGCCGATGCCGCACGGCAAGCGCTGGGGGCAACTGGTGGTCAACATCGCGGCCGAAGCCCGGCGCATTTCCGAAACGCTGGGGCGCGCGGACCTGCGCGGCGTGACGATCGTGGGCACGGTGCCGGCGCATCACATGTACGGTTTCGAATCCACCGTGCTCATCGCCATGCTCGGGGGCGCGGCCTTCGCGAGCGAGCGCCCCTTCTTCGCGCGCGACATCGCGCGCGTGCTGGCCTCCGTGCCGCGGCCCCGCGTGCTGGTCACGACGCCACTGCACCTGAAAACGCTGCTGGACGCCGGCATCACGCTGCCGCAGGTGGACCTGGTGGTCAGCGCCACCGCCCCCTTGTCGCCGCAGTTGGCGGCGCGGGCGGAAGCGGCGCTGGCAGCGCCGCTGATGGAGATCTACGGCTGTACCGAGGCCGGCCAGGTCGCCACGCGCCTGACCACGCAGGCGCCGGAGTGGCGCACCTTCGACGGGCTGGTGCTGTCGGGCGACGGCGAACAATCCTGGGTGAGCGGGGGCCACGTGCCCGAGCCGACGCGGCTGGCCGACATCCTGGAGGTGCTGGAGCCCACGCGCTTCCGGCTGCTGGGTCGCAGCAACGACCTGATCAACGTCGCCGGCAAGCGCAGCTCGCTGGCGCACCTGAACCATCACCTGAACAGCATCGAGGGCGTGCAGGATGGCGCTTTCTGGTTGCCCCCCGAGGGCCGCACGGAAGCGGTGGTGCGGCTGGTGGCGATCGTCGTCGCGCCGGATCTGGACCGGCAGGCCCTGTTGGCCGCCTTGCGGGAACGGGTCGATGCTGCCTTCCTGCCCCGGCGCATCCTGCACGTGGACAGCCTCCCCCGCGACCCCACCGGCAAGCTGCCGTCGGGCCGGCTGGCGGAGCTTGCGACGCGCCTGCTGGCAGAGTCCGGCCATGACTGACATGCGCAGCACCCGCATCGAAGTGCCACGCGACCACCCCGCTTTCGCGGGCCATTTCCCGGGGCATCCCCTGTTGCCCGGCGTGGTGCTGCTCTCGGAGGTGCTGGAGGTGCTGTTGCGCCAGGAGCCCGGGGCAGTGGGCACGCAGCCGCGCATCAGTGCGGTGAAGTTCCTGGCGCCGGTGCGTCCGGGCGCGAGCCTCGAAATCCGCTGGAACGCGCCAGGCGAGCCGCGCCTGCGCTTCGAGGTCCTTCGACTCGCGGCGGGCGACCCGGCCGAGGGCGTGCTTGCCGCCAGCGGACAGCTGGAATGGGGCGAAGCTTGATGAGCGCCACGCGGGAGTCCGCCGACAACACGGCGGCCTGGGTGACGCAGGCGGAGCGCAGCAACCCGCTGGCCTTGCGCATGATGCGCTGGATCGCGCTCACGCTCGGGCGGCGCCTGTCGCGCCTGCTGCTGCACCCGATCACGCTGTACTTCGTGCTGGCTGGCGGGCCCACGATCGAGGCCTCGGCCGACTACCTCCAACGCGTGCTCGGGCGGGCGCCGCGCTGGCGCGATCGCTACGGCCACGTCCACCACTTCGCCGCGACCATCCTGGACCGCGTGTACCTGCTGCGCGGCGATTACGAGCGCTTCGACATCGACGTCGTCGGCATCGAGCACCTCGACGCCGTCCTGCGCTCGGAGCGCGGCGCCTTCCTGCTGGGTGCGCATCTCGGCAGCTTCGAGGTGTTGCGCGCGATGAGCGTGCAGCGGCCTGGTGCCCGCGTGGCCATGCTCATGTACGAACAGAATGCGCAGCTGCTCATGCAGATCCTGCGGGCGATCGCCCCCGATGCCACGCAGCGCATCATCGGCCTGGGCCGCATGCAGGCCATGCTGGAATTGCGCGACTGGCTGGATGCCGGGGGTGTCGCCGGCCTGCTGGCGGACCGCACGCTGCACGGGCCCGACCAGCATGCCGGCGCGGCCCGGTCCCGCATGCACTGGATCGACTTCATGGGCCGGCCGGCCGCGTTTTCGGACGGTCCGTTCCGGCTGGCTGCGCTGCTGCGGCGGCCCGTCCTGTTCATGACGGGCCTGTACCTGGGCGGCAACCGCTACCAGATCCATTTCGTGCCGCTGGCGGATTTCAGCGACGCGGTCGATCCTGCCACCGGCGGCAAGCGCGCGCCCTACGATGCCGCCGTCGACGCGGCGATCCTGCGCTACGCGCGGCTGCTCGAACAGCATTGCCGGCTGGCGCCGCGCAACTGGTTCAACTTCTTCGATTTCTGGGCCGGCAGCCGCGGCCCGCAGAATGCACCCCATGCGAGTTCCGACACACCCTGACGCCCACAAGGCCCTGCGCATCGCGCTGCTGGCGCTGTGCCTGGCCGCCACCGGCGCCGCGCGCGCGGCGGGCTTCGACCTGCAGGCGCTCACCCAGCAACTGGCGCAAACCCGATCGGGGCAGGCGGTGTTCGTGGAGGACCGGCGCGTGCAGCAACTGGACCAGACCCTGCGCTCCAGCGGCCGCCTGAGCTTCACAGCGCCCGACACTTTCGTGCGCGAAACCCTCAAGCCCAGCCACGAGCGCCTGGCGGTGGTCGGCAACCAGCTCACGATGAGCCGCGGCAGCCGCTCCCGCACCGCCATGCTGGACTCGGTGCCCGAGGCTGCGGTCATCGTCGAGGCGATCCGGGGCACCCTCACCGGCAACCGTGAAACGCTGGAGCGCTATTTCGACACCACCGTGCAGGGCAGCGCGCAGCAATGGCAGCTGGACCTGGTGCCGCGTGAGGCGCGCCTGCGCGGGCAGGTGGCCCACCTGCGCCTGAGCGGCCGGCAGGGCCAGGTGCGCGAGGTGCGCATGACGCTGGCCGACGGCGACACCTCCGTGATGCGCATCGAGCCCGAGCCCGGCGACGCGCCGGCCAAGCCTTGACCGACACGCGCATGCCGCCGCGCTGGCGGCACCCGGTTCCTTGGATCTGGCTGGCCGCCATGGCACTGGGCCTGTGGCTGTGCGCGCGCGCCACCTACGTGGCCGACCTGTCCGCTTTCCTGCCTTCCGCGCCGACGGCCGAACAGCGCGTGCTGATGGCGCAGTTGAAGAACGGCGCCGTCGGCCGCGTGCTGATGATCGGCATCCGCGGCGGCACGCCGCAGGCGCGCGCCGACGCGTCGCGCCGCCTGGCGGCGGGCCTGCGCGCCAGCAGCGCCTTCGACGCGGTGCACAACGGGGAAGATGGCGACCAGGAAGCGCTGGGCCGCGTGCTGTTCGAACGCCGCTACCTGCTGAGCCCGGGCGTCGATGCGCGGCGATTCAGCGTGGACGGCCTGCGCGAAGCCATCGACGAGACCGTGGGCCTGCTGGGAACCCCGGTGGGTTCCCGCATCAAGCCCCTGCTCTGGCGCGATCCCACCGGTGAAACGGTGCGGATGGCGGAGTCGATGCTGCCGGCGAGCGCGCCGCGGGTGGACGACGGCGTCTGGGTCTCGCGCACGCAGCCGCGCGCCGTGCTCGTGGCCACCACCCGTGCGGACGGCGGCGACCTCGACGCCCAGGAGGAGGCGCAACGGCAGGTGCGCGCGGGCTTCGCGGCACTCGGTGCTTCGGGACTGCAGCTGGAGCTGACCGGCCCCGGCGTGTTCGCCGTCGATTCGCGCGCGACCATCAAGTCGGAGGTCGAGCGGCTCGCCGTGGCCGGGACCATCGCCATGGTGGTGCTGCTGGTCCTGGCCTTCGGTTCGCTGCGCCCGCTGGGCATCGCCACGTTGCCGGTCGCCAGCGGCATCGTCGCCGGCATCGTCGCCACGAGCTTGGTGGCCGGGCAGGTGCACGGCCTCACGCTCGGATTCGGCACCACGCTGATCGGGGAAGCCGTGGACTACGGCATCTACTACCTGATCCAGGCGCGGGCCATGGGCCACGGCGGCTGGCTGCGCGAGCAGTGGCCCACCGTGCGCCTGGGCGTGTGGACCTCGGTGGCGGGCTTCGCGGCGCTGGTCATCTCGGGCTGGGACGGGCTGGCGCAACTGGGCATCTTTGCCGTCAGCGGCCTGCTGGCCGCGGCCCTGACCACACGCTACCTGCTGCCGGTGCTGGCCCCCAACGGCGCCGCCGGCGCGGGCATGCGCGAGCGGCTGGGCCGCCTGACGCAGTCGCTGACGCTCGCCCTGCCCCGCCTGCGCGTGCCGCTGCTGGCGCTGACCATCGCCGCGGCCGTGGCGCTCGCCTGGCTGCCTTCGCCCTGGCGCGGCTCGCTGTCCACGCTCAGCTCGGTGCCGCAGCAGGAGCTGGACCTCGAGGCCTCGCTGCGCGCCGACCTGGGCGCCGCCGACACCGGCGTGCTGGTGGCCGTCGAGGCCGCCGACGAAGCAGGCGCACTGGCCGCAGCCGAACGCATCGGCCAAAGGCTCGATGCGCTGGTGCAATCGGGAAAGCTGGCGTCCTACCAGTCGCCGGCGCGCATCCTCCCCAGCCCCGCGACCCAACTGGCGCGGCGCGACGCGTTGCCCGATGCCGCCGTGCTGCAGCAAAACCTGGCCGCCGCGACGCGCGATGGACCGCTGCCGGCGGCGAAGCTCTCGCCTTTCGTGCAGGACGTGCAGGCGCAGCGCACCGCGCGCCCGCTCACGCGGGCCGACCTCAAGGGCACCCCGCTGGCCGGCGCGCTCGATGCGCAGCTGCTGGCCGGCGCGGATGGCGCCCCGTGGACAGCGCTCCTGCTGCTGCAGGGGCCTGCCGGCGGGGACCTGCCGCTGGCGGAGCTTCGACAGGCCGCGGCCGACCTGCCCGGCACGCGCATCGTGCAGGTGCAGCCGGAACTCAATCGCATCTACGCCGGCTACCTGCAACAGGCCCGCTGGCAGGCGGCGGCCGGCGCGCTGGCGGTGCTGGCCCTGCTGGCGTGGCATCTCCGCTCGCTGCGGCGGCTGGCCGGCGTGCTGCTGCCGCTGGCAGCCAGCGTGGTCCTGGTGCTGGCGGGGTTCGCGCTGGCCGGCGCCGCGATGGGCGTGCTCCACCTGATCGGCCTGCTGCTGGTGGCGGCCATCGGCTCGAACTACGCGCTGTTCTTCGACTACCTGCGCCAGCGCGGCGACGCCGACACCGACACGCTGGCCTCCCTGATGCTGGCGAACCTGACCACGGTGGTCTCCTTTGCGCTGCTCGCCACGGCCAAGGTGCCCGTCCTGGCGGCGATGGGCTGGACCGTGGCGCCCGGTGCGCTGTTGTCGCTGTTGCTGGCCGCCGCCTTTTCGCGCGCCCCATCGCGGGGCGGGACGGCCCCTGTGACACAATGATCGACGCATGAGCTGGCTCGCATTCCGCCACGCCTTTCCATCTTTCACGTGAGCGCCGTTCCTTCCCCTCCGGATGTATCCCGCTGGCCCCTGACCCCGCTGCTCTGGGCGACGGTGGGGCTTCACGCCGCCGCCGCCGTCAGCCTGCTGGCCATGCCGGCGCAGTGGCCCTGGGCGCTCGCCGCGATCGCCCTGAACCATGCCTTGCTGACCGGGCTCGGTCTCTGGCCGCGCTCGACCGCGTTGGGAGCCAACCTGCTGCGGCTGCCGGATGCCGCTGCCGCCCGCAGGGAGGTCGCGCTGACCATCGACGATGGGCCGGAGCCCGAGGTCACCCCTGCGGTGCTGGACCTGCTGGCGGCCGCCGGTGCGCGCGCCACCTTCTTCTGCATTGCCGAGCGCGCGCGGCGACACCCGGAGCTGGTGCGCGAGATCGTGCGGCGCGGCCACAGCGTGCAGAACCACAGCCATGTGCACAGCCACAGGTTCTCGCTGCTCGGCCCGCGCGGCCTGGCGCGCGAGATCGAGGCTGCCCAGTCCGTGCTGTCCGAGATCACCGGCGAGGCGCCGCGCTTCTTCCGCGCCCCGGCCGGCCTGCGCAACCCGTTTCTCGCGCCGGTGCTGCACCGGATGGGAATCGCGCTGGCCAGCTGGACCCGGCGCGGTTTCGACACGCGCGAGCGCGATCCGCAGCGCGTGCTGCAGCGCCTCACGCGCGGCCTGGCGGCCGGCGACATCCTGTTGCTGCACGACGGTGGCTGCGCGCTCGACGCCCACGGCCGCCCCGTCGTTCTCGCCGTCCTGCCCGCCCTGCTGGCCGAACTGCGTCGCCAGGGGCTGGTGACCGTCACCTTGCCGCAGGCGCTGGCCCCGGCCCGGAGCCCCGCCCCATGACCAAGGACATGGCCACCGAGCGCGCTGCGTGGTCCCGCCTGCTGGACCGCGCCAGCGAGCCGTACCGCGGCGCCGGACGCTTCGCCTGGCACTTCGCGCGCGGCAAGCTCGGCCGCGATCCCGTGTTCCGCCACCTCCTCAAAAACGGACTCATTGCCCCGGGGGCGCGGGTGCTGGACGTGGGCTGCGGCCAGGGCTTGCTGGCCAGCCTGCTGCGTGCCTGCGCCGCCATGCGCGCGGCCGGAGAGTGGCCGCCGTCGTGGCCGGATGCGCCGACGGGCACGCAGCTCACCGGCATCGAATTGATGCAGCGCGACGTGGAGCGCGCCCGGGCGGCCCTGGGCGTTGGCGGAGACGCCCGGTTCGTCTGCGGCGACATGCGCAGCGAACCCTATCCTTCCTCGCACGCGGTCGTGATCCTGGACGTGCTCCATTACGTGACGCACGAGGAGCAGGACGCCGTGCTGCAGCGCGTGCACGATGCGCTGGTGCCCGGCGGCCGCCTGCTGCTGCGCGTGGGCGATGCCGACGAGCGCCGCGGCTTCGCCGTCAGCCAGTGGGTCGACCGCGTCGTCACGCGGGTGCGCGGGCACACCGTGGCGCCGGTGTACGGCCGCCCGCTGGCCGACTGGATCGCGCAGCTGCGCAAGCTCGGCATGCGGGTGGAGCCGCATCCGATGAGCCAGGGCACGCCGTTCGCCAACGTGCTGCTGGTGGCGCAACGCAGTGAAGCGGAGGGCGCATGACGCCTTTGCCCATTACCCACGCCACGCTCACCACGGCCCTGGGCGCGGGGCTGTCCGCGCATCTGGAGGCGCTGGGAGACCAGCGCTGCGGCCTCACCGCCTGCTCCTTCGATGACGTGGACCTGCCCGGATGGATCGGCCGCGCCGCGGGGCTGGAGGATGTCACGCTGCCCGCTGCCCTGCGCGAATACGACTGCCGCAACAACCGGCTGGCCTGGCTCGCGCTGCAGCAGGACGGCTTCGTGCAGGCCGTGCAGGCGGCGCGCACGCGCTGGGGCGCCCACCGCGTCGCGGTGCTGCTCGGCACCAGCACGTCCGGCATCCTCGAGACCGAACGGGCCTACGCCCATCGCGACGAAGCCGGCGCCCTGCCGGCGGCTTTCCGCTACGAAAAGACCCACAGCACCGCGTCGCTCGCGCGCTTCGTCGCCGAAGCGCTGGCCCTGACGGGTCCGAGCTGGGTGGTGTCCACCGCCTGCTCCTCCAGCGCCAAGGTGTTCGGCGACGCCGCCCGCCTGATCGACGCCGGCTGGATCGACGCCGCGATCGTCGGGGGCGTGGACAGCCTGTGCCTCACCACGCTGTACGGCTTCCACTCGCTGCAGCTGTTCACCGCCGACATCTGCCGCCCCTGGGACGCGCAGCGCATGGGCGTGTCGCTCGGCGAAGGCGCGGCCTTTTCCCTGTTGCAGCGCGAACCGGCCGCCGGACAGGCGCCGCTGGCGCGCTTGCTGGGCGTGGGCGAAAGCAGCGATGCCCACCACATGAGTTCCCCGCACCCGGAGGGCGAACTCGCCGCCGCCGCCATGCGGCAGGCGCTGGCCGGCGCCGGCCTGGCGCCGGAGCAGATCGACTACATCAACCTGCATGGCACCGGCACGCCGAGCAACGATGCCGCGGAAGACCGCGCCGTGCAATCGGTGTTCGGCCGGGAGCTGCCTTGCAGTTCCACCAAGGGTGCCACCGGCCACACGCTGGGCGCGGCCGGCGGCGTCGAGGCCGTGATCAGCATGCTGGCCCTGCGCCACGGGCTGATGCCGGGTGGCCTCAACGTGCGCGAGCGCGACCCCACGCTCGGCGTGAACTACCTGCAGGCCAACCGGCAGCAGCCCGTGCGCCATGTCCTGACCAACTCCTTCGGTTTCGGCGGCTCCAACGCCAGCCTGGTGCTGGGCAAGGAATGAGCGGCGCCATCGAATTCAGCGTGCTGGGCATCGGGCTCCTGGGTCCGGGTCTGGTGTCGTGGGACGAGGCGCAGCCCGTGCTGCGCGGCGATGCGCCGTACCTGGCCGTGCCGTCGGTGGTGCCCGCGCCCCTGCGGCTGCCTGCGGCGGAGCGGCGCCGCGCGGGCACGGCCGTGAAGGTGGCGCTGTGTGTCGCCGACTCGGCGTGCATCGCGGCGGGATGCGACCCGGCAGCGATGGCGACGGTGTTCACCTCCTCCAGCGGCGACGGCGTCAACTGCCACATCCTTTGCGAGACGCTGGCGCGTCCGCCCGGCCCCGACCGGCTGGTGTCACCGACCCGTTTCACGAATTCGGTGCACAACGCGCCGGCAGGCTACTGGCATATCGCCGTGGGCGGCCGCCACGCCTCCACCAGCGTCTGCGCGCACGACGACAGTTTCGGCGCCGGCCTGCTGGCCGCGCTCGCGCAGCTCCCCGGCTCGGCCGCGCCCGTGCTCCTGGTGTCCAGCGAGACCCCCTATCCGGAACCGCTCAACGCCACCCGGCCGCTGCCCGACGCGATGGGCGTCGCGTTCGTGCTGGGCGCCGCCGGCGATCCGACCCACGCCGGCGCCCGCCTGAAGGCGCGGCTGCTGCCCGGCGCGCCGGCAGGCACCGCCACCCGATGCCGCGACGCCGCGCTGGAAGACCTGCGCGAACGCATCCCTGCCGCCCGCGCCCTGCCGTTGCTGGAAGCCATCGCGCGGCGCCAGGCGGCGCGCGTGGTGCTGCCCGCCTCGCCGCAGCTGGCGCTGGAAATCGCGCTGGAGTTCGCGCCATGACGCTGGACCATGGCGAGATTGCCGGCCTGATCCCGCACGCCGGCCGCATGTGCCTGCTGGCGCGCGTGGACGCCTGGGACGCGCAGCAGATCCGCTGCACCGCCACCAGCCACACCGCAGCCGACCATCCCCTGCGCAGCGCCAGCGGCCTGCTGGCCTGCACCGCCGTCGAATACGCCGCGCAGGCGGCGGCGGTTCACGGCGGCCTGAAGGCCCGCGCTGCCGGCCGCTCCGCCTCGCCCGGATTCCTGGCCAGCGCCCGCGGCGTGCGGTTGCACCGGCTGCGGCTGGACGACCTCGCCGGGGAACTGGCCGTCGACGTCGAGCACGTGGCCGGCGACGACCGCCAGCTGCTGTACGCCTTCACGGTGCGACACGCCGGCCAGACTGTGGCCGAAGGGCGCCTCGCGGTCGTGCTGGACACGCCCTTGCTGCAATGAAGCGCGCGCTCGTCACCGGCGGCAGCGGCGACCTGGGCAGCGCGATCGCCCGTCGCCTCGCGCGCGACGGCCTGCACGTGATCGTGCATGCGAATGCGCGGCTCGCGGCGGCCGAGGAAGTCGCGCAAGCCATCCGCGCCGGCGGCGGGTCCGCCGAGGCCGTCGCCTTCGACGTGACCGATCCGCAGGCCACCTCCGCCGCGCTGGAGCGCCTGCTGGGAGCCGGCGCCATCCAGGTCCTGGTCAACAACGCCGGCATCCACGACGACGCCGTCTTCCCCGGCATGCGCGCCGAGCAATGGCACCGGGTGATCGACGTGTCGCTGCACGGCTTCTTCCACGTCACGCAGCCGCTCAGCTTGCCGATGGCGCGCACGCGCTGGGGACGCATCATCAGCATCAGCTCGGTGGCGGCCGTCATGGGCAACCGCGGACAGGCCAACTACGCAGCGGCCAAGGCCGGGTTGCACGGGGCGAGCAAGTCGCTGGCGCTGGAGCTGGCCAGCCGCGGCATCACGGTCAACGTGGTGGCGCCGGGCATCATCGCCTCGGCGATGGCCGACAAGGCGTTCGACAAGGACATGATCGCGCGGATGGTGCCGGCCAAGCGCGCCGGCCATGCGGACGAAGTCGCCGCGCTGGTCGCCTTCCTGGCAGGCGAGGAAGCCGGCTACATCTCCGGCCAGGTCATCTCGATCAATGGCGGGATGGCCTGACGGCCACCTGCCTGGGGCTGCTAGCGCCGCCCCAGGTACTGGAACGGCGGCAGTCCGCGCAAGCGGCGCAGCAGCAGCCCGGGCAAGCGCACCAGGGTCTCGGCGAGCAGGCGCGCATGCATCCACGTCAGCAGGATGTTGTCGCGCACGTAATTGAAGTGCGACACGCCGCCTTCATCCGCCCGCAGGTACTTCACCGGCGCGTCGATGTTGATCGGGGCCACCCCGCCCCAGGCCAGCCGCACGACGGCTTCGGTATCGAAGTCGAAGCGGCGCATCCAGGGCTGCCGGTGCATCACGTCGACCAGCTCGACGATCGGGTACACCCGAAAGCCGAACAGCGAATCGCCGATGCCGGCGCCCAGGGTCTCGAGGTAGGTCCAGCCGTTGGACAGGCGCCGGCCGCGCACGCGCAACATCGGCGCCGACGCGTCGAACACCGGCTTGCCGAGGATCATCGCGTCCGGCCGGGCCTGGGACTCGCGCATGAAGGCGGGGATCAGGTCCGCCGGATGCTGGCCATCGGAGTCCATTGCGAGCGCATGCGTGAAGCCGGCCTGGTGCGCGGCCTCCAGTCCCGCCAGCATGGCGCTGCCCTTGCCCCTGTTTTCGGGGAGCACGATCACCCGAAGGTGCGGGTCCTGCGCAGCCATGCGCTGCAGTTCGTCGCCGGTGCCGTCGGTGCTGCCGTCGATCACCACCCACACGGGCGCCCAGCGCTGGCGCGCATCGCGGACCGTTTCGAAGACTTTCGTGCCAGTGTTGTAGCTCGGGATCAGCACCAGGTGCGTGTGCGAAGCGTCCTTCAACGGGCCAGCTCCTGGCGGAAGTGCTCTTCCAGGCGGGCGGACAGCTGGTCGGGGTCGTCGCCCGGCTCGAAGCGTTCTCCCAGGCGCGCGCGGAACAGCACCGGGATCGGCGGCAGTTTCCACAGCGGCCAGCCCTTGCCCAGGTAGGGCGAGGAGGTTTCGATCACCACCGTCTGGACCGGCACGCCCGCCCGCACCGCGATCAACGAGATGCTGCGGCTGAAGGGATGGATCTGGCCGGGCGCCGGGCTGCGCGTGCCCTCGGGAAAGGCCACCAGCTGGCAGCCCTCCTCCAGGCGTTCGATGGACGTGCGAACCATCGTGCGGATGGAGTCGTTGACGACGTAACCCGCGAAACCGGCGCCGATGCCGAGAAAGGGGTTGCGCATCAGCGAACCCTTCATGATGCACGCGCTGCGCGGCAGCCGTGCCACGATCATCAGGGCGTCCAGCAGGCTGGGATGATTGGCGGCGATGAGCAGCCCGCCGGGCAGGTCACGCAGCGTGTCCAGTGATTCCGCCTCCAGCCGCATCAGGCCGCTGGCCCGGGCGCAGGCCCAGTAGAAGCGATAGCCGTACGCGATGCCGGCGCGGCCGACCCGGCGCCCCAGCGCGCCCCGCAGGAAGAACCTCAGCACGAAGGCGATGGCATTCCACGTCAGCGAGATCACCCCCAGCCACGCCAGCAGCACCAGCAGCCAGGTCCGCAGCAGCCCGCGCACGAGCCACGCAGCGCCGGTGTCGGCTGCCGGCACGCCCTCATTGACCTCGATGGAAACCGGCTTCACGAAATCGCCGTGTCCAGTTCACGGATGTTCTGGCGGCGGCGCCGCCAGGACTTCCAGGTGCGTACCGGGTGCGCGAGCGACACCGCGTAGTACATGCCCTTGAACAGGTTGAGCGGCAGCCGGTAGGGCGTACGGCCGTGGACGTCACCCGCCAGCACCGAGAGCACGGCTTCCTTCACGCGCAGCGGGTTGGCGGGATGCATGAAGAAGCCGCGCATGGCCGGATTGGTGACGCGGTAGATGAACCAGCTGAACTCCCGGGGCCCCTGCCGCGTGAAGCGGTCGAACTCGGCGCGTTGGCGCGCGACGGCGGCCGGCCCTTGCTGCAGCGTCGCCTCCACCAGCGGCAGCGCGGCGAAGGCGGAGCTCATCGCCAGGTAGACCCCGGAGGAGAACACGGGGTCGACGAAGGCGTACGCGTCGCCCAGCATCGCGTAGCGGTCGCCCACGCAATGCGTGCCGACGTAGGAGTAGTTGCCGGTGGCGTACACCTTGTTGTCGACCAGCGTGGCGTCGCGCAGCCGCTCCGCCAGCGCCGGGCAGGCGGCGATGGTGTCATGGAAGAACTCGGGCAACGGCTTGTTGCGCGACTTCAGGTAATAGGGCCACACCACGGCGCCAATGCTGGTGGTGCCGTCGGCCAGCGGGATGAACCAGAACCAGCCGTGGTCGAACCAGAAGATGGTGATGTTCCCTTCCAGCTTGCCTTCCAGCCGGCGCGCCCCGGTGAAGTGGCCGAACAGGGCCGAGCTGTTGTGGTCCGGGTGCTTCTGCTTGGTCTTGAGCTTGTTGGCCAGCAAGGTGTCGCGGCCGCTGGCATCCACCAGATAGCGGCAACGCCAGGTGGCCCGGCTGCCGTCGTCGCGCTCGACCTGCACCAGGGCGCCATCGGCGTCGAAGTGCACCTCGCGTGCCCGGTGGCCCTCCAGGGTGCGGGCGCCGGCCTCGCCGGCCGTGCGGAACAGCAGGTGGTCGAGGTCGGAGCGGCGCACCTGCCACGCATAGGGCTGCGACTTGTCCATGGCCTCGGCGAATTCGACGAAGCCCTGGCCCGCGTGATCGGGCGAGACGAACTCCACGCCCCACTTGGCCATGCCCATCTTCTCGACCTCCGCCCGCACGCCGAGTTCGTCGAACAGGCGCGCGTTGGCCGGCAACAGCGACTCGCCGATGTGGAAGCGGGGGTGGTGTTCCTTCTCCAGCACATGCACGTCGTGGCCGCGGCGCGCCAGCAGCGTGCCCAGCGTGGACCCGGCGGGACCCCCGCCGATGACCAGCACGTCACAGGAAAAACTGGGCGGGGAGTTGGGAGCCGGCGCGGCGTTCGAGGACTGCATCAGGATTGGGATTGGTCGGCATGATTCTAGCGACGGCGCCGCCGCGCACGCCCCCAGCGAGGGAAGGCGGCACGGAAAAGGTCACGCGCCGGGCCGGGAGCGTTGCATCCGCGCCAGCGGGGCGTGTAAAGCTCAGAACGCCGCGATCCCCGTCTGCGCCCGCCCCAGGATCAGCGCGTGGATGTCATGCGTGCCTTCGTAGGTGTTGACCACCTCGAGGTTGACCAGGTGGCGGGCGACGCCGAATTCGTCGCTGATGCCGTTGCCGCCCATCATGTCGCGGGCCACGCGGGCGATGTCCAGCGCCTTGCCGCAGGAGTTGCGCTTCATGATGGAGGTGATCTCCACCGAGGCGGTGCCCTCGTCCTTCATGCGGCCCAGGCGCAGGCAGCCCTGCAGGCCCAGCGTGATCTCGGTCTGCATGTCGGCCAGCTTCTTCTGCACCAGCTGGTTGGCCGCCAGCGGCCGGCCGAACTGCTTGCGGTCCAGCACGTACTGCCGGGCGCGGAACCAGCAGTCCTCCGCCGCGCCCAGCGCGCCCCAGGAGATGCCGTAGCGGGCCGAGTCCAGGCAGGTGAACGGGCCCTTCAGGCCGCGCACCTCGGGGAAGGCGTTCTCCTCGGGGCAGAACACGTCCTCCATCACGATCTCGCCGGTGATCGATGCGCGCAGCCCGACCTTGCCGCTGATCTTGGGCGCGGACAGGCCCTTCCAGCCCTTCTCCAGCACGAAGCCGCGGATCGAACCCTCGTCGTCCTTGGCCCAGACCACGAACACGTCGGCGATCGGCGAATTGGTGATCCACATCTTGCTGCCGGTCAGCTTGTAGCCGCCGTCGACCTTGCGGGCGCGGCTGATCATGCTGGCGGGGTCCGAGCCATGGTTGGGCTCGGTCAGGCCGAAGCAGCCGATCCACTCCCCGGTCGCCAGCTTCGGCAGGTACTTCTGCCTGGTCGCCTCGTTGCCGAACGCGTTGATCGGCACCATCACCAGCGACGACTGCACGCTCATCATCGAGCGGTACCCGGAATCGACCCGCTCCACTTCACGCGCCACCAGGCCGTAGCAGACGTAGTTGAGGCCGGCGCCGCCGTACTGCTCGGGGATGGTGGCGCCGAGCAGGCCGAGGGACCCCATCTCGCGGAAGATGCCGGCGTCGGTCGTCTCGTGGCGGAAGGCCTCGGTGACGCGGCTCAGCAGTTGTTCCTGGCAATACGCATGGGCGGCGTCGCGCACGGCGCGCTCGTCGTCGGTGATCTGCGACTCCAGCAGCAGCGGATCGGCCCACTGGAAGGCGGCTTTGGTTTTGGCGTTGGCCATGGTTGGAGGCTCCGGTGCGGGTGGGGCTCAGGACGGCAGGACGGCCGTGGCTTCGATCTCGACCTTGGCGCGGTCCTCGATCAGGGCCTTGACTTCCACCGCCGTCATGGCGATGTCGTAGTGGCCGATGATCTCGCGGAACGCCCGACCCACCTCGCGCCCTGCGGCAAGGTATTCGCGCTTGTCCGTGACGTACCAGGTCATCCGGACGATATTGTCGCCGCTCCCGCCCGCCGCCTTGAGCACGTCGGCGACATTCTGCAGCGCCTGCCGGGCCTGGCCGCCGAAGTCATCCGTGTGGAAGCGGCCGTCGGCGTCCCAGCCGATCATGCCGGCGATGAACAGCATGCGGCCCTGGGCCACCACGCCGTTCGCATAGCCCTTGGGGCGCGGCCAGCCTTCGGGCAGCACCGCCTGGGCCGGGTTGTCACCGTTCATGCCTTCATCTCCTTGAGCAGTTCGCGCGCGATGATGAGCTGCTGCACCTCGGTGGCGCCTTCGTAGATGCGCAGCGAGCGGATCTCCCGGTACAGCTGCTCCACGGGCTCGCCGCTCTTGACGCCGAGGCCGCCGAACATCTGCACCGCGGCATCGATGACCTGTTGCGCGCCTTCGGTGGCGGACAGCTTGGCCATGGCCGCTTCCTTGGTGACCGTGCGGCCCTGGTCGCGCTGCCAGGCCGCGCGGTACACCAGCAAGGCGGCGCTGTCGATGGTGGTGGCCATCTGCGCCAGCCTGGCCTGGGTCAACTGGAAGTCCGCCAGCGTCTGGTTGAACATGCGCCGGGTGGTGGCGCGTTGCAGCGCCTCGTCGAGGGCGCGGCGCGCGAAGCCCAGGGCGGCAGCGGCCACCGACGTGCGAAACACGTCGAGCGTGCGCATCGCCACCTTGAAGCCTTCGCCGGGCGCGCCGACGCGCTGCGACAGCGGGATGCGGCAATTGCGAAAGCGCAGGCGCGCCAGCGGGTGCGGCGCGATGACGTCGATGCGTTCGGCGATCTCCAGGCCGGGCGTGTCCGCATCCACGATGAAGGCGGAGATGCCGCGCGGCCCCGGCGCTTCGCCGGTGCGGCAGAACACCACGTAGAAGTCGGCGATGCCGCCGTTGGAGATCCAGGTCTTCTCGCCTTCCAGCACCACGTGATCGCCCTCCACGTGGGCAGCGCACTGCAGGTTGGCCACGTCCGAGCCGGCGTCCGGTTCGGACAGCGCGAAGGCCGCGATGGCCTCGCCGCTGGCCACGCGCGAGAGGTAGCGCTCCTGCTGCTGCGGCGTGCCCTGCAGGCTGATGGCGCCGGAACCGAGCCCCTGCATCGCGAAGGCGAAGTCGGCCAGGCCGTTGTGGCGGGCCAGCGTCTCGCGGATCAGGCAGATGGCGCGGGTGTCGATGCCTTTCTGGTGGCCGTAGGGCTGCACGCCGACGGCGTGGCGCAGCCAGCCGGCGCCGCCGAGGCTGCGGACGAATTCGCGGCAGGCGGAGTCCACGTCGCGGCCATGCAGGTGGGACACGTTGGCGACGGCCCAGGCGTCGAGTTCGCGTGCCAGCACGCGGTGCCGTTCCTCGAAGAAGGGCCACTGAAGGTAGGCGGTATCGCTCATGGGCCCTCACCCCGGCCCTCTCCCAGGGGGAGAGGGTGAGAACGGTGCTTCGCATTCATTTCAGTTCCCTTCGAACCTGGGCTTCTGCTTGGCGACGAAAGCTTCGTACGCCCGGGTGAAGTCGCCCGTCAGCATGCAAAGCGCCTGCGCCTGCGCCTCGGCCTCGATCGCCTGCTCCAGCGTCATCGCCCACTCCTGGTGGAGCATGGTCTTGGTGATGCCGTTGGCGAAAGTGGGCCCTTCAGCCAGTTGCAACGCCAGCGCCTGCGCCTGCGCCAGCAGCGCATCCGGTTCGCACAGCCGGTTGAAGAAGCCCCAGCGCTCGCCCTCCTCGCCGCCCAGCGAACGGCCGGTGTACAGCAATTCGCTGGCACGCCCTTGCCCGATGATCCGCGGCAGCATCGCGCACGCGCCCATGTCGCAGCCGGCCAGCCCCACCCGGTTGAAGAGGAAGGCTGTCTTGCTGCGCGCGGTGCCGAGGCGCAGGTCGGACGACATCGCCACGATCGCGCCGGCGCCGGCGCACACCCCGTCCACCGCGGCGACGATCGGCTGCGGGCAGCCACGCATCGCCTTCACCAGGTCGCCCGTCATGCGCGTGAACATCAGCAGTTCCGGCGCGCGCAGCCTGACCAGCGGCCCGATGATCTCGTGGACGTCGCCGCCGGAGCAGAAATTGCCTCCCGCGCCCACCACCACCACGGCATGCACGTCGGTCGCATACTTCAATTGCCCGAACAGGTCGCGCAGTTCCGCATACGAGTCGAAGGTGAGCGGGTTCTTGCGCTCCGGGCGGCTCAGCGTGACGGTGCCGACACCGTCCTGCACCTGCCACAGGAAATGTTCGGCGCGGTAGCCGGCCAGCTGCTTGCGGTTGCCCGCGGCAAGCGCGGGGTCCACCCGCTCAGTTGAATCGTTCATTCTTCGTCTCCTGGGCCTGGGTGGCGCGCTCGCGCTCCAGGTTGCGTTCGAGCTGGATCTTGCCGGACAGGTATTGCCTGGGCCACGGCACGTCGCGGTAGCCAATCTTCGCTGCTTCCAGCAGCGACCATGCGGGGTTCGCCAGGTGCGGACGCGCGATCGCGCACAGGTCCGCGCGGCCGGCGGCGATGATGCTGTTCACGTGATCCGCCTCGGAGATTGCGCCGACCGCCATCGTGGCGATGCCGGCTTCGTTGCGGATGCGGTCGGCAAATGGCGTCTGGTACATGCGACCGTACACCGGCTGCTGCTTCTTGCTCACCTGCCCCGACGAGCAATCCACCAAATCGCAGCCCGCTTCCTTGAACGCGCGCGCGATGGCCACGGCGTCGTCCGGGGTGATGCCGCCTTCCACCCAGTCGTGCGCCGAAATCCGCACCGACATGGGCTTGTCGGCGGGCCAGGCCGCGCGCATCGCCGAGAAGACCTCCAGCGGCCAGCGCAGCCGGTTGGCCAGCGACCCACCGTATTCGTCGGTCCGCTGGTTGGTCAGGGGGGAGATGAAACTGGAAAGCAGGTAGCCGTGCGCGCAGTGCAGCTCCAGCCAGTCAAAGCCCGCCTCGGCGGCATGGCGCGTGCTGCGCACGAAGTCGTCGCGCACGCGGTCCATGTCGGCGCGGGACATCGCGCGGGACCAGTCGCTCACGCCGTCCAGGTACTGCTGCGGCGAGGCGGACAGCAACGGCCAGTTGCCCTGCGCCAAGGGCAAGTCTTCGCCCTCCCAGGGTACCCGCGTCGAGCCCTTGGGGCCGGCGTGACCGAGTTGCAAGGCGATCTTCGCGTCGCTGTTGGCGTGGACGAAGTCGACGATGCGCTTGAAGCCGTCACGCTGCTGCGCATTCCAGAGGCCTGGGCACCCGGGCGTGATGCGAGCGTCCGGGCTGGTGCAGGTCATCTCCGCCACCACCATGCCGGCGCCGCCCATTGCACGGGCGCCCAGGTGCACCAGGTGGTAGTCGGCAGGCAGTCCGTCGACGCAGGAGTACTGGGCCATCGGCGACACCACCACCCGGTTCTTCAGGGTGATTCCGCGCAGGGTGAAGGGCGTGAACATCGGCGGGATCGGCTGCTGCTGCGGCGCGCGATGGCTGCCGGACCGCTCGGCGATCCAGTCCTCGAACTGCTCCACGTAGTCGCGGTCGCGCACGCGCAGGTTCTCGTGGCTGATGCGCTGGCTGCGCGTGAGCAGCGAGTAGGCAAATTGCTGCGGCGGAAGGTTGACGTAGCGCGCCACGTTCTCGAACCACTCCGTGGAGTTTCGCGCCGCATTCTGGATCTTCAACACCTCGACGCTGCGCACCGCCTCGTACTGGCGCAGTGCTTGCACCAGGTCCGTCGGCGTGCGGCCGATGCAGCGCGCCAGCTCGATCGCATCCTCCAGCGCCAGCTTGGTGCCGGAGCCGACGGAGAAATGCGCGGTGTGCGCCGCATCGCCCATCAGCACCACCGGCGCGCGGCCGTTGTGGTGCACCCAGGTGCCGCAGACCACGCGCGGGAACTTGATCCACTGGGCCGAGCCGCGCAAGTGCGACGCGTTGGACATGAGCGAATGGCCATCGAGCACCTTGGCGAACAGGCGTTCGCAAAAGGCGATGGCCTCTTCCTTGGACATCGTGTCCAGCCCCGCCTTGCGCCACACCGCGTCCGGCGTCTCCACGATGAAGGTGGAGGTGTCGACATCGAACTGGTAGGCGTGCGCCTGGAACCAGCCGTGCGGTGTTTCCTCGAAGGCGAAGGTGAAGGCGTCGAACTTCTTGTGCGTGCCCAGCCAGACGAAGCGGCAATCGCGCAGGTCGATGTCGGGCTTGTAGGTCTCGGAGTACTTGGTGCGGATGCGGCTGTTCAGTCCGTCGCTGGCGATGACCAGGTCGGCGCCGGGATAGTCCTCGTCGCCCTGCGCGTTGGTGTCGAACACCAGGTCGACGCCCAGTTGCTCGCAGCGTCGCTGCAGGATGTTGAGCAGGCGCTTGCGGCCGATGCCGATGAAGCCGTGGCCGCCGGAGCGCACCTTGTGGCCGCGGATGTGGACCTCGATGTCGTCCCAGTGGTTGAAGGCCTCCAGGATCTCGGCCGCGCTTTCGGGGTCGGCTGCCTGCAGGTTGCCGAGCGTCTGGTCGGAGAACACGACCCCCCAGCCGAAGGTGTCGTAAGGCTTGTTGCGTTCGATGACCCGCACGCGGTGCGAGGGATCCTGCTTCTTCATGAGCAACGCGAAGTACAGCCCCGCCGGGCCGCCGCCGATGCAGACGATGTCCATGGTTGCTCCAGGCCTAGATAGTTTAAGTTTAAAGCATCTGGGCGGGATCGTCATCCCCTGGGCGCGGGACTTGATCCGTAGGCTGGGGTGACGCAGGAACCCCAGCGAGCGCCACCGCCGGTGCTGGGGTTCGGCTTCGCGCTCACCACCAGCCTACGAATTCGCCTCCGCCGTGATGACAATCCGGTGCGCCAGCCGCATCACCTCCCGCGGCCTTTCTACCTTCAGCTTGTGGTCGCTCCACACCTGGCGCCAGCGCCGCGCGCCGGGCAGGCCGTTATAGAGCCCCATCATGTGCCGCGCGATGGAATGCCAGGGCGTGCCGCGCCGCGCTTGCTCGCGCTCCATGTAGGCCACCATCTGCTCTTCGACTTCTTCCCGCGCCAGGCCGGAGGGAGCGTCGCCGTGGAAAAGCTCGTCCCACCGGGCGAGCCACCACGGATGGTGGTACGCCTCGCGACCCACCATCACGCCATCGAGGGCCTGCAGCTGCTCGTGCACGACGGCATCCGTCGTGATGCCGCCGTTGATTCCGATGACCAAGTCCGGAAACTCCCGTTTCAGGCGATGCACCATCTCGTACCGCAATGGCGGCACCTCCCGATTCTCCTTCGGCGACAGCCCCTTCAACCAGGCGTTGCGGGCGTGGACCATGAAGACGTTGCAGCCGGCCTCGGCAACCGTGCCGACGAAGTCCCGCACGAACGCGTAGCTCTCCACCTTGTCGATGCCGATGCGGTGCTTCACCGTCACCGGCACGGCGACCGCATCGACCATCGCCTTGACGCAGTCGGCCACCAGCTTCGGCTCCGCCATCAGGCAGGCGCCGAAGGAGCCGCGCTGCACACGCTCGCTGGGACAACCGCAGTTGAGGTTGATTTCGTCGTAGCCCCACTGGGCGCCCAGCCTGGCGGCGTGCGCCAGTTCGGTCGGCTCGCTGCCGCCCAGCTGCAGGGCTAAGGGATGCTCGGTCTCGTCGAAGTCGAGGTGGCGCGGCACATCGCCGTGCAGCAGCGCGCCGGTGGTCACCATCTCGGTGTACAGCCGCGTGCGGCGGCTCAGCAGCCGATGGAAGTAGCGGCAGTGGCGGTCCGTCCAGTCCATCATCGGAGCGACGGACATGCGCCATGCGGTCGGCTCTTGCTTCATCCGGCCATTTTCTCACCCGAAGGAGCAATAATCTTTCGCATACAAATGGAGATCCATGATGCGCACCGCCCTTGCAACCACCGCCCTCCTGCTTCTCTTCGGCGCGGCACAGGCCCAGACTTCGACTTGCGCCGCTTCGGCGACCGAGAAGAAGCTCGCCGGCGCCGCGAAGAGTTCCTTCCTGAAGAAGTGCGAGACGGACACTTGTGAAACGCAGGCCGCGGAGAAGAAACTTGCGGGCGCCGCGAAGGACAGCTTCACGAAGAAGTGCGTGACGGATGCGGCCACCACCACTTGCGACGCAGCGGCCAAGGAAAAGAAGCTCGCGGGTGCCGCCAAGAACAGCTTCACGAAGAAGTGCGTCACCGATGCCGGGGGAGCGGTTTCGTAGGTCGCGGTCCCCATGGCCAAGCGACCCGGAATCTTCCCCACCTTCTTCCTGTCGGGCTTCGAGTGCTCCACTTTCTTGTGGAGGGACCGCAAGCGGCGCGACCTGGTTGCCGAGACGCGCCACCGCGAGCACGCGCTGGAGGACTACCGGATCCTGCATGACCTGGGCATCGCCGTCGCGCGCGAGGGCATCCCCTGGCCGATGGTCGACACGCCATCGGGCTACGACTTCCAGACGATCGCCCCGATGCTGGACGCCATGCGCCAGACGCGCATCACGCCGATCTGGGACCTGTGCCACTACGGGTACCCGGAGGAACTCGACCCGTTCTCGGAAGAGTTCTGCACGCGCTTCGCCAACTACTGCCGCGCAGCGGCACAGCACGTCTCGCGGCACCTGCCCGGTCCCTACTTCTTCACGCCCATCAACGAGATCACGTTTTTCTCTTTCTGCGGCGGCGAGTGGGGTTGGGTCGCGCCGTACCGCAACACCCGTGACGACCGGATGAAGCTGCGTGTCGCCTTGTGCAAGGCGGCGATCTGCGGGGTGAACGCCATTCGCGAAGTGTTGCCGGACGCACGGATGGTGCACGTCGATCCACTGGTGCAGGTGATCGCCCCGCCCGACCGCCCGGACCTGAAGGAGGCTGCCCGCCACGAAACCTTCGTCGACACCTTCGTGGCCTGGGACATCCTGTTCGGCAAGAGCCACCCGGAGCTGGGTGGCTCGCCGGAAGTCCTGGACATCGTGGGCGTCAACAACTACTCGTTCGGCCAGATGGAGTACCGCGAACAGGGACCGCACCAGGCGCTCGACCCCGGGCACCCTGGCATCCTGCCGCTGTGCACGCTCATGGCGCGCGTGTGGGACAGGTACCGGCGGCCCATCGTGATCGGCGAGACCAGCGGGATGAACCAGGGGCGCACCGAGTGGCTGCGCGACGTGATGAACGAAGCGATGGCCGCCGTGAACCAGGGCATGGACCTGCACGGCATCTGTCTGTTCCCCGGCATCGACATGCCCGACTGGCACACGGGACAGTGGCTGCACAACGGCATCTGCGACCTGGTGGAGGACAACGGCGACCTGCGGCGCGTGCCCTTCGCGCCTTATGTCGACGAGCTGCGCCGCTGGCAGAAGGAACTGAACCGGGTGACCGCCGTCGACGAGGATCCCTACAGCGACCCGGTCGAACTGCAGGACGTCATCGACGCGGCCAGGCGGTTGCGCCCGGCGCCGGACGCGGACTGGCACTAGCCGGTGGTCGACGAATCAGGGTGTGATGTCACCGCCCGCTCGTTGCGTGCACTTGAGAGTCGGGAAACAATCGGCTCATGAGGCTCTTGGTCGCGAGGGAAACGTGGCGTCGCAGGAGGACGTCCGCCAGTTCCTCGTCCCGGGTCAAGGCCGCCTGCATCAGCTGCTCGTGGCCGGTGAAGACGTCAGTGTGAACGTCCACCGCCTGCGCCAGGTTGCGATACCGGGCCGCATGATTCCAAACTGACTGGTGGAACTCCTCCAGCATTGGAAGGCGTGCGGCGGACAGCAGCGCTACATGGAACTCTCGGTGTGCCGCTTCCCAGTCCACCGTATAGGGTCCCAGGTTCGGCTTGTAATCCGCGACCCGCTGCAGCTGGTGGAAGGCGGCGACGACGCGCTTCTCCCATGCAATGTCAGCATGCCGGAAGGCACTGCGAAGCAGCAGCGCCTCGGTTTCTCCACGCAGGTGGATCACTTCGGCCAGGTGCTCCGGTGAAATCGGCGCGACGCGAAACCCCCTGCGGTCCTCCAGCGTGACGAGCATGGACGAGGACAGCCGATAAAGCGCTTCCCGCAGGGGTGTCATGCCCAGGGAATACCGTTGCATGAGCGACTCGAGAGTCAGCTTCTGCCCCGGCTGCAGCACGCCGAGCACGATGTCGTCCCGGAGGCGGTCGTACACGCGTGCACCGAGCGTTCCCCTGTCGCGCTCGGGAAGGGCGGTCACTCGGTCCAGTACGGCGGTCATATTATCGAAAGTTTAAGGCGTAAGCCGCAAAAGTTTTTGGGGATTACCCTTGGATGATTCTTTTGGCGGTCAGTCAAAATCTGTTTTCTCGAAAATTCATAGCTTCATGCAAAGTTCGAGATCGTCCAACCGACCCCAAAGGAGCTTAACCTTGTCCATCCATCTCGAGCGCGGAGTCTTCCAGCGCTTCGATCCCACCACCACGCCGCTGCCGCTGGTCGTGGATGTTTCGCGCAGCGGCCGTGAGTATCCAGAGCAATTCCGCTCGATGGTTCCCTTCACCACGCTGCATGACAACGTGTCGATGTACGTGGATGAAATCTGGCAGGGCACGGCGGCCCTGGGCGGCACACTTCTGTACGCGTGCTTCCCGAGCTTCTGGATCGACACCAACCGCAGCGAACTCGATATCGATCCGGACCTGATCGAGGGCGAGTGGCCTGTCCCGTTGGAGCCGACGATCTCGAAGCTGGGCCTCGGCCTGCTCAAGACGAAATCGCGCTACGGCGAGCCGGTGCACGAGCGCAAGCTGAAGGTGTCCGAAGTGATGGAGCGTCTGGACGGCTATTACCGCCCGTATCACGCCGAACTCGCGCAGATCATCCAGCGCCAGAAGTCCGCCTTCGGGCTCGTGTACCACCTGAGCTGCCATTGCATGTCCGCCGTGGGTGCACCGACGCACCCGGACCCCGGCCAGGAACGGGCGGATTTCTGCATCGGCAACATCAAGGGAAAAACCTGCTCGCCGGAAGCCCTGGAGTTCGTGCGTTCCCTGATCGAGGGGTTGGGCTACTCGTGCTCGGTCAATTTTCCCTACGTGGGCGCGGAACTCAATGCCCGGCACGGGGACCCGGCCGCGGGCGTGGAGAGCATCTTCATCGAGATCAACAAGAAGCTGTTCATGGACACCAAGACCTTCCGCAAGACGGAAGGCTTCGCCCGGGTGCAACAGAGCGCCACGCACATCCTCCAACAGCTCGCCGCCCGTGCGCGCAAACAAATCACTGCCTGAGATTGCCAATGAAAAAGCTGATCGAAATCGCCCTCGGACTGATGGTGATCGCTGGCGCGGTCCTTCCCGCCCATGCCCAGTCGCCTGCCAAACCCATTACCTTGATGATCCCATTCACTGCCGGCGGCGCGACCGACGTGATCGGGCGCACCCTCGCCCAGTCGCTCTCGGAGACCCTGAAGCAGACCGTGATCGCCGAGAACGTCCCCGGCGCCGGCGGCACGATCGCCGGGCGAAGGCTGCTGGAGTCGCCGCCCGACGGTTCCACGCTGTACATGGCGTCTCCGAGCCAGCTGGTCCTGGCGGGCCTCGTGAACCGTGAACTGAAGATGAAGGCCGAGGACTTCCGTCCCATCCACATGATCGGGACCCTGCCCTATGTGATCATGGCGCGCAGCGACCTGCCGGTGCGCACCGCCGACGAGCTGGCCGTCCTGGCCCGTGAGGCTGCCAGGAAGGGCATGCCCCTCACGTACGCCAGTGTCGGCGCGGGGACGCTGAATCACCTTCTGGGTGAGGAACTGGCGCGCCGGATCAAAGCGCCCCTTGTCCACGTGCCGTACAAGGGTGGCGCCGAGGTCATGCGTGACCTGATCGGGGCGCGGGTCGACATCTTCATCAACATCTACACCGCGCAGCAGATCGCGTTGGCCCAGGAGGGACGCTTCAAGTTCCTGGCCGCGCTCTCCGCCGCTCGCCAGCCGCTGCTGCCCCAGGTGCAGACGGTCGACGAGGGGAATGTGCTCAAGGGATGGCATACGGAAGTCTGGAGCGGACTCTTCGTCAGGACCGACACGCCCGAGCCTGTGGTGCAGAACCTGAACAAGGCAATGGCCCGTGTCCTCTCTGACGAGAAGGTGCGCAAGTTCCTGCTGGATCAAGCCGGGTTGCGCGCTGCGACGCCACGCACTTCGACTGCCGACGTCGACAAGGAGTACGCCGCCGGCGTTGAAGAATTCCGCACCCTCGGCAGGAACGCCGGCTTCAACTGACGAACCGACGCCAGGCCGCAGTGCGGGTGACGAGCCCCGGTCCGCAAGGTCCGGGGCTATTTTGTTCGGTCCGGCCACTGGGCGTGGCACCGGAAGCAACGGATTCACCAGGCATTCGTCGCGTCGTACACCTGGCCTTCCTTCCTACCCGCGGGTGCTTCGCCCGACTACATGCCAGGCCCGGCGCCTGCGTTGCAATGCCCACCAGAGCTACAACAAGGAGCGTCGATGAAGCCATTCCAACTCGACCCGGGCATGCGGACCATGCGCGGCGTGTTCTATCCCACCGGCTGGCTGGTGCTGATGTTCGCCGGCGAACAGCAGGCGCGGGAAGCCGCGAAATTGCTGTCGGACCAGGGTGGTGTCGCCGATACGGACGTGCTGCTGGTGACCCCGGAGGACTTCCGCCGCGACATCGTCGGCGCCACCGGTGACGACGACATCCTGCCTTCCGCCGGAACCGAAGGCGACACCGTTCGCAAGTTCGCGCAGTTCGCCCGGGAAGGGCACTACGGGCTGATGGTGCACGCCCCGAAGGGCGACGACTCGGACCGCATCGTTGAACTGCTGAGAGGCAGCGGCATCACCTTCGGGCAGAAGTACCGGCATCTCGTCATCGAGGACGTGGAGGCGTAAGCCCCCGCGCCTGCCCGGCGCTCCCCTTCCGCGGCAAGGGTCAAGCCTTTCGCCGCGGCGCCCGCGAGCCTATTCTTGGCTTCGCATGCGTCAAGGAGCAGCCGATGAAACGCTTCCACCTCGACCCCGGCATGACCAACATGCGCGGCGTGTTCTATCCCAAAGGCCACATGGTGCTGATGTTCCCCACGGCGCAGGACGCGCTGCACGCGGCCGAGCTGCTGCGGCAGGATGGCGTCGCCGAGAACGACCTGTGCCTGGCCGACCCCGGTGAATTCGAGGCCCAGGTCGCCGATGCCAGCGACGACGATGACGACCTGCTGCTGCCTTCGGTGGGCACCGAGGGCGAGACGGCGCGGCGCTTTCGCCAACTGGCCCGCCAGGGACACCACGCCCTGATCGTGCACGCCGCCGCCGGCCTGTCGTCGGACCACGTGCTCGAGGTGCTGCGCGACACCCACATCAGCTACGGGCAGCGCTACCGCTTCCTCGTCATCGAGGACCTGGTCTAGAAAAGAAAAAGGCCCCGGAACGGGGCCTCGGACTTCTGCGGTGGGGCGTCGACCCTGCCGTGTCAACCCATGTGCAGGCCACCGTTCACCGAGAAATCGGCGCCAGTGGTGTAGCCGCTTTCGTCCCCCGCCAGCCAGGCGATGATCGATGCGATCTCGCTCGGCTCGCCCAGCCGCTTGACCGGGATGGTCGCCACGATCTTGTCCAGCACGTCGGCGCGGATCGCCTTGACCATGTCGGTGCCGATGTAGCCGGGGCTCACCGTATTGACCGTCACGCCCTTGTTGGCGAGCTCTTGCGCCAGCGCCATCGAAAAGCCGTGCATGCCCGCCTTGGCTGCCGAGTAATTCGTCTGCCCCGCCTGGCCCTTCTCACCGTTGACCGACGAGATATTGACGATGCGGCCCCAGCCTTTCTCGACCATGTCGCCCACCACCTGCTTGGTGACGTTGAACATGGAGTTCAGGTTGGTCTCGATCACCATGTCCCAGTCCTCGCGCGACATCTTCAGGAACATGCGATCGCGCGTGATGCCGGCGTTGTTGACCAGCACGTCGATGCTGCCGTGCTCGGCCTTCGCCTTGCTGAAGGCCGCCACGGTGGAGTCCCAGTCGCCAACGTTGCCGACGGATGCGTGGAACGAGTAGCCCTGCGCCTTCTGCTCGTCAAGCCACTTGGTGAAGTCCCGCGTGGGGCCGCAGCCGGCGATGACGGTGAACCCCTCCTTGTGGAGGCGCTGGCAGATGGCGGTTCCGATGCCACCCATGCCGCCGGTGACGTATGCGACTTTTCCCTTGGCCATATCGATCCCCTTGTCTCGGTTGCGTTCGATTCATTCTGCGCGCTTACGCACGCTCGACTGCGAGGGAAACTCCCATGCCGCCGCCGATGCACAGCGCGGCCACGCCCTTCTTTGCCTCGCGCCGCTGCATCTCGTGCAGCAGGGTCACCAGGATGCGGGCGCCGGATGCACCGATCGGGTGCCCGATGGCGATGGCGCCACCGTTGACATTGACCTTGGCCGGGTCGATGTCGAGCGCCTTGTTCACGGCACAGGCCTGCGCGGCGAAGGCTTCGTTCAGCTCGAACAGGTCGACCTGCGAGGCTTTCCAGCCGGCGCGCTCCAGCGCCTTCTTGGTGGCCGACACGGGACCCATGCCCATGATCTTGGGGTCGAGGCCGGTCGTCCCGAATGCGCGGATGGTGGCCAGCGGCTTCAGGCCGAGTTCTTTCGCCTTCTTCGCGCTCATCACCACCACGGCGGCCGCGCCATCGTTGAGGCCGGAGGCATTGCCCGCGGTCACCGAACCGGCCTTGTCGAAGGCCGGACGCAGGCCGGCCAGCGCCTCGGCATTGGTCTTCTTGTTGATGAACTCGTCCGTGGAAAACTGGATGGGATCGCCCTTTTTCTGCGGAATGGAAACCGTCACGATCTCATCCTTGAAGCGGCCGGCGTCCTGCGCCGCCGCGGCCTTCTGCTGGCTGCCGAGCGCGAGCGCGTCCTGCGCCGCGCGGTCGATGCCGTTTTCCTTGGCGACGTTTTCGGCGGTCACGCCCATGTGGTACTGGTTGTAGACGTCCCAGAGGCCGTCGACGATCATCGTGTCCTGCAGCTTCCAGTCGCCCATGCGCTGGCCGTCACGGGAATTCGGCAACACGTGCGGGGCGGCGCTCATGTTCTCCTGGCCGCCGGCGACCACGATCTCGGCATCGCCCCACGCCACGGCCTGCGCCGCCAGCATCACGGCCTTGAGGCCCGAGCCGCAGACGGCATTGATGGTGAGGCCCGGCACCTCCTTGGGCAGCCCGGCTTTCAGCAGCGCCTGTCGCGCGGGGTTCTGCCCTGCCCCCGCGGAGAGGACCTGGCCCATGATCACTTCGCTCACTTGCGACGGATCGATCTTGGCGCGCGCCAGCGCCTCCTTGATCACGATGGCGCCCAGCTCCGTGGCCGGGATCTTGGCGAGCGAGCCGCCGAACTTGCCGACGGCGGTGCGGACGGCGGAAACGATGACGATGTCTTCCATGGGGTGCTCCTTAGGGTGTCTGCTCACTATCTAACTCCCTCCCCCTCCGGGGGAGGGTTGGGGTGGGGGCGCTGGGGGCGCTGGGGGCGCCGCGGCGCTACGCTTTCGCCTTCACATACCGGCCTGGCGCGGGCTCGATCGCCTTGTACTTCGCGCCCTTGCCGTAGGCCTTGGGCGCGGGAACCTGCTTGCCGCCATGGCTCTTCAGCCAGGCAGCCCAGTCGGTCCACCAGCTGCCGGGGTGCTCCTTCGCGCCTTCGAGCCAGGCTTCATGGCTCGCGGGCAACTTGTCGTTGGTCCAGTAGGACCGTTTCTTCTTGACCGGTGCATTGATCACGCCCGCGATGTGGCCGGAAGCGCCCATCACGAAGCGCTTCTTTCCGGGCAGGTGCTTGACGGACGCGTAGGCGCCGGTGATCGGCACGATGTGATCCTCGCGCGAGCCGTAGATGTAGACGGGAATGTCCACCTTGCGCAGGTCGACCTTCTCGCCGCACACCACCGCCTTGCCCGGCTTGACCAGGTTGTTCTCGTGATAGGTGTTGCGCAGGTACCAGGCGTACATCGGCCCCGGCAGGTTGGTGGAGTCGCTGTTCCAGTACAGCAGGTCGAAGGGCGGCGGCGTCTCCCCCTTCAGGTAGTTGCCCACCACGTAGTTCCACACCAGGTCATTCGGGCGCAGGAAGCTGAAGGTGGAGGCGAGCTCCTGGCCCTTGAGCAGCCCGCCCTTGCCCATCTGCATCTCGCGGTACTTGACGAAGGACTCGTCGATGAACAGGTCCAGGATGCCCGTGTCGCTGAAATCGAGCAGCGCGGTCAGCAGCGTGGCGGACGCCACCGGCTTCTGCCCGCGCGCAGCGGCGACGGCCAGCGCCGTGCCGAGGATCGTGCCGCCGACGCAGAAGCCCAGCGCGTTGATCTGCTTCGCCCCCGAGATCTCCTGCACCACCGAGATCGCCTTCAGCGCGGCGTCCTCGATGTAGTCGTCCCACGTCTTGTCTTCCAGCGACGCGTCGACGTTGCGCCAGCTCACGACGAAAGTGCGGTGGCCCTGCTCCACCAGGTAGCGGATGAGGGAGTTTTCCGGCTGCAGGTCGAGGATGTAGAACTTGTTGATGCACGGCGGCACCACGAGAAACGGACGCTCGTAGACCTGCTTGGTCAGCGGCTTGTATTCGAGCAACTGGAACAGCTCGTTCTCGAACACCACGGCGCCTTCGGTCGTGGCCACGTTGCGGCCGACGTCGAATGCGCTCTCGTCGGTCATCGATACGTGGCCTTGCTGCAGGTCCGCCAGCAGGTTCTGCAGGCCCCTGGCGATGCTCTCGCCCTTGGTCTCCACCGCCTTCTGCTGGGCCTCGGCATTCAACGCCATGAAGTTGCTGGGGGCCGAAGCGGCCATCCATTGCTCCACCGCGAAGCGCAGGCGCGCCTTGGTCTTGGCGTCGGTGTCGGCCGCTTCGGCCAGCCCGAGCAGGGTGCGCGCGTTCAGGAGATAGATCGCGGCGGTGAAGGCCGCCACCGGATTGCGTGCCCAGGCATCACCGGCGAATCGCTTGTCGGCACCGACGGGCTTGGCCCCCAGCCCGGAATTCCACAATTCGCAGGCTTCCCGCACGTACGCTTGCTGCAGGGCCTGCAGCTTGTCGGGAGCGAAAGAGAGCTGCGGGGGTGCACCGGCGCCGTTGGCGACGGGCTGCAGGTGCTGCAGCGCCTTGGTCCATTGCTGCGTCAAGTCCTGCTGGAAGCGCTGGGCCTGGCCGGCCCAGTCCACGTCAGAATTCATCTTTGTCTCCTTCGTCTCATGTCGAAGCTTTTCTCGAGTATCCCACCTGTAATGCTGCACTGCAACATCAACCATCCGGGAGGCCCGTGCTCCTGGTCGTGATCGCCTGGATGTACGTCGCCTTGATGATGGCGGTGGCGGAGGCGACGCATCCCGGCGGCACGCTGCTCGGCGCCGTGTTCACCTTTGTACTCTATGGCGTGGGTCCCGTGGCTCTTGTGGTCTACCTGATGGGACGGAAGGCGCGTCGCACGGCGCGGGCCCGGCGCGATGCCGCGGCTTCAGGTTCGCCAGACGGCGGCGGCGAAGCGGCCGCTGACGCGGTCCCTCCGGTGCGAAAAGAACCTTGACGGGTTGGCGACCGTGCACCATGCGCGGCTGCCGTCGTTGCCATGGATGCGGGTGATCCCCAGCGCGGCAAGGCGCAGCCGCGCCAGTGCCGGAAGGTCGGCCAGGAACTTGCCGTCGCCGTGGGGTCGGAAGCACTTTGCAGCGCCAGCAGTGCTTGCGGTGAAAGCCGTGCGCACTTCCGGCCCCACTTCGAAGGCGTCCGGCCCGATGCAGGGTCCCAGCCACACTTGCACCCGCGCCGCATCCCCCGCCGCCGGTGCGATGGCGGTCCAGAGCGCTTCCAGCACCCCGGCGCCCGCGTCTCCCGCCAACCCGCGCCAGCCGCAGTGCGCCGCCGCCACCAGCGAGCCGGCAGCGTCCGCCAGCAGGACCGGCAGGCAGTCGGCCACCATGATGGTGCAGGCGACGCCGCGCTCGGTGGTCCAGCAGGCGTCGGCTTGCGTCCCGTCCGGCGTATGTCCGGTCAGTCGCACGACTCCGCTGCCGTGGACCTGCTGCAGGAACACCGGACGGGCTTGCAGGTCGCCCGCGAACCGGCGCCGGTTCTCGGCGACGAGGTCCGGGTCGTCACCGACGTGGTCACCGAGATTGAGGGTGTCGTAGGGCGGCGCCGAAACGCCGCCGCCGCGCTCGCTGCACCAGGCGTGCACGCCCGAGACAGCGGGCCACTGCGGCGTCACGGTTCAGCCTTCGTTGTCGGGGCAGTTCGCCGGCTGCGCCCGCTGGAAGGCCGGCAGCTTCATGCAGGCCTCGAAAGCCGCCATGGTGCGCGTGAGCCCGCCGAAATCGACATGGAAGCGCTGGCCGTTGAACACCTGGGGCACCAGGCAGCAGTCGGCCAGCGTCGGCGTGTCGCCGTAGCAATAGGTAGCTGCGGGCAGGCGCCGCAGTTCCTGCTCGAAGGACTCCAGCCCCGAGCGCACCCAGTGCCGGTACCAGGTGTTCTTGGCTTCCTCTTCCACCTTCAGCTCGCGCACCAGGTACTTCAGCACCCGCAGGTTGTTCAGCGGGTGGATCTCGCAGGCGATCGACTGGGCCAGCGCCCGCACGCGCGCGCGGCCGAGCGCATCGGCCGGCAGCAAAGGCGGTTGGGGGTGGGTCTCGTCGAGGTATTCGATGATGGCCATCGACTGACCGATGAGCTCGCCCTGGTCGGTCTCGAGCGTCGGCACCAGCCCCGCCGGAGAGATGGCGCCGTACTGCTCCAGCTTCTGTTCGCCCTTGACCAGGTGCACCGGCAGGTACGCGTAGCCCAGCCCCTTGAGCTCCAGCGCGATGCGCACGCGGAACGAAGCCGAGGAGCGGAAGTAGTTGTACAGCTTCATGCCGCGAAGCATAAACCGATGTCCCCTACACTGGCGTGAAAACACAGGAGACCCCATGCTGCATCCCCAGGCCCAGGCGCTGATGAAGCTGATGGAAGAACGCGGCGTGCCGCCCATGCACACGCTGTCGCCCGCCGAGGCTCGCACCGTCTACCGCCAGCGCCGCACGTTCACCCAGCCCGAGCCTCCGGAAGTCGGCGCGGTGCGCGACCTCGAAGCGCGCGGCCCCGCCGGCCCCATCCCCTTGCGCAGCTATCGGCCGGCGGGCTCATCGGCCGACGCAGTGCTGCCGGTGCTCGTTTATTTCCACGGCGGCGGCTGGGTGATCGGCGACCTCGACACGCACGACGTCCTGTGCCGCCAGCTTTGCAACCTGTCCGGCTGCGCCGTCATCGCGGTGGACTACCGGACGGCGCCGGAAAGCCGCTTCCCCGCGGCGGTGGACGATGCCGTCGCTGCAACGCGCTGGGTACGCGCCCAGGCGGCGGCGCTGAAGGTCGACGCAGCGCGGCTGGCGGTCGGCGGGGACAGCGCGGGCGGCAACCTCGCCGCCGTCGTGGCGCTGGCCGCTCGCGAGGCCGGCGACCCGGCCATCGCCTTCCAGCTGCTGATCTATCCCGCGACCGACCAGCGCCGCGGCTGGCCTTCGCACACCACCAATGGCCAGGGCTACGTGCTGACGAAGGACAGCATGGATTACTACCATGACCACTACATTGCCGACCGCGCGCAGGACCTCGACTGGCGCGCCTCGCCGCTGCTGCACCCCGACCTGTCGAGGCTGCCACCGGCCTTCGTGCTCACCGCGGGCTACGACCCGTTGCGCGACGAGGGCCTGCAGTACGCACATGCCCTCACCGTCGCCGGCAACCGGGCGACGCTGGTCAATTTCGAGCGGCAGATCCACGGCTTCATCACCATGGGCCGCGTGATCGACGAATCCAATGTCGCCGTCCAGCTTTGCGCGGCGCAACTGAAGCAGGCGCTGGCCTGACCCTTTCCACCTTCCCCCCCTTAATACCCATGAACAAATCCATCTCCCGCGGCCTGGTCTGCGCCGCAGTGCTCACGGTCCTCGCCGGCTGCGCCAACATGCGATCCGGCCCTGCCGCCACCGCCACGCTCACGCCGACCACCGGCAGCAGCACCTCCGGCAGCGTGCGCTTCGTACAGGCCGGCGAGCGCGTGCAGGTCAGCGGCGAGATCCGCGGCCTGAAGCCGGGCGCCGAACACGGCTTCCACGTGCACGAGAAGGGTGACTGCTCCAGCGGCGACGGCATGAGCACCGGCGGCCACTTCAATCCGGCCTCGGCCCCTCACGGCAGGCACGGCGCCGGCACGCACCACGTCGGCGACATGCCCAGCCTGCGGGCCGACGCATCGGGCACCGCCCGCTTCAGCTTCGACTCGACGTCATTGCGCGTAGGCAGCGGAGCGAGCGACATCGTGGGCCGCGGACTGATCGTGCACCGCGATCCCGACGACTACACGACGCAGCCGACCGGCAACGCCGGCCCGCGGCTGGCCTGCGCCGTCATCACCCGCTCCTGAAGCCGGCGCCATGCGGTCCGAGCAGAACGAACTGGTCACCCGCATCGGCCCGGGCACGCCTTGCGGCGCGGTGCTGCGAAGCTACTGGCAGCCGGTGGCACTGGCCGACGAATTCGATGCCCGGCTGGATGCGCGGATGGCGCAGCGGCCGCTGAAGGCAGTGCGCGTGATGGGGCAGGACCTCGTGCTGTTCCGCGACCAGGCGGGACAGTGGGGGCTGCTCGATCGCGACTGCCCGCATCGCGGCGCCGACCTGTCGTTCGGCCGGCACGAGGGCGATGGCCTGCGCTGCCCGTTCCACGGCTGGAAGTTCGATGCCGCGGGCCGCTGCCTGGAAACACCGGCGGAGCCGGCAGGCAGCAAGCTGTGCGACCGCGTGCGGCAGCGCAGCTACCCGGTCATCGAGAAGAGCGGCATCCTGTTCGGCTGGTTCGGGGAGGATGGCAAGGCGCCGCCGTTTCCCGCGTTCGACTGCTTCACCGCCCCTTCGACGCACACCTTCGCCTTCAAGGGCCTGTGGAACTGCAACTGGCTGCAGGCCTTCGAGGTCGGCATCGATCCGGCGCACCCGTCCTTCCTGCATCGCTTCCTGAGCGACGCGGCGCTGGATGCGGTCGGCGAGAACGCGGCCGGCCGCCAGTTCCGCAGCGCCAGCGCGGGCGATTTCGGCGGCGAGAAGTGGCCGATGACGCGGATCATGCGGGAGTTCCACCAGCCCGAAATCTCGTTCGAGCCCAAGCCCTGGGGACTGCAACTCACCGCGCTGCGGCCGATGACGGACGAACTCACGCACGTGCGCATCACCCATGCGATCTTCCCGCACACGTTCGTGATCCCGTTGTCGGAAACCATGACCATCACGCAGATGCACGTGCCGGTGGACGACGTGCGCACCTACTGGTACTCGGTGTTCACCAGCTTCGCCGGGCCCGTGGACCGGGACGCCATGCGCAACCAGCGCCTGCAGTTCATCTCCCTGCCCGACTATGTCCCCAAGTCCGGCCGCCACAACGGCTGGGGCTTCAATCCCGACGAACAGAGCGCGCAAACCTACCTCGGCATGGGCGAGGAGGACATCAACGTGCACGACCAGTGGGCCGTGGAAAGCATGGGCGCCATCCAGGACCGCACGCGCGAGCACCTCGGCACCAGCGACAAGGTCATCATGGCCAACCGCCGGCTGCTGCTCAAGGCGATCGAGACGGTGCAGGCCGGCGGCACCGCGCCCGGCGTGGCCGACCCCGCGCTGGCGCCGCAGATGCAGGGCCCCGACACCGTCGACGGCATCGCGCCGGCGGGAACCTGGGGAACCTGGTGGCAGGAGCGGGTGCAGGCCAAGCGCGCCGGCGCCGCCTGGCTGCCGCAAGGTGCGCCGGCGTCGGAAGCGCAAGCGACGTGAGTGCCTTCGCCGAACGCTGCGGAATCCACGACGCCGCGCGCGACGCTTCGCTGCAGCGGGTGGGCCGGCTGGTCCAGGCGCAGGGGCTGGAACTGGTGCGTTTCGCCTGGTGCGACGTGCACGGGGTGCAGCGCGGCAAGACGCTGGTGGCCGCTGCAGTGGAGCGCGCCCTGCGGGAAGGCATCGGCATGGTCAGCACGCTGATGCTCAAGGACACGTCGGACCGCACGGCCTTCAAGGTGTTCGAGCCCGGCGGCACCGCTTCGCTGCCGGGCTTCGGCTTCGCCAACAACCTGCTGCTGCTGGCGGACCCCGACAGCTTCCGGCAATTGCCGTGGGCGGATGCGACCGGCTGGATGCGCGCCCAGCCTTTCTTCGAGGATGGCACGCCGGTCGAACTGGACACGCGCCGGGTGTTGCAGCGCGCGCTGGCCAGGCTCGCCGCGGCGGGCTACACGCTCAAGTGCGGACTGGAAGTCGAGTTCCATATCTACCGCATCGACGGCGCCCAGCCGCAGGACGACCCGATGCTGGCCGCCTGGCCGGGGCCGCCGCCCTCGGTGCGCCTGGTCCACCCCGGCTACAACCTGCTGTCCGAAGCCTGGTACGACCTGGCCGAGGAGCCGCTGCGCATCGTGCAGCACACGGCGCAGGCGCTCGGCCTGCCACTGCTGTCACTGGAAATCGAACTCGGCCCGAGCCAGGTCGAGGCGGTGTTCGACGCCACCGATGCGCTCGCCGCCGCCGACAACATGGTGCTGTTCCGCAATGCCGTGAAGATGGCGCTGCGGCGCGCCGGCTACCACGCCACCTTCATGTGCCGCCCGCCGTTCCCGAACATCATGTCGAGCGGCTGGCACCTGCACCAGTCGCTGCTCGACGCTGCGACGGGGCGCAACGTGTTCCGCCGCGAGTCGCCCGAGCAGGGCACGGATGCGTCGCATGCGGGGCACACGCTGTCCCCCGTGGGCGAGCAGTTCCTGGCCGGTTTGCTGCAGCACGCGCGCGGCATGACGGTCTTCTGCACGCCCACTGCCAATGGTTACGGCCGCTTCCGGCCCAACGCGCTGGCGCCGCAGTCGGTGCTGTGGGGCCGCGACAACCGCGGCGCCATGCTGCGCGTGATCGGCGGCTGCGGCGACGAAGCCACGCGCATCGAGAACCGCATCGGCGAGCCCGCCGCCAACCCGTACCTCTATCTCGCCTCGCAGGTCTACGCCGGACTGGACGGCATCGCGCGGCAACTGAAGGCCCCGCCGGCGACCGGTGCGCCTTACGGCGGCGCCGGCGAAAGCCTGCCGACCAGCCTGGGCGAAGCACTGGCGGCGCTGCGGTCGGACAGCGTGCTGTGCGACGCGTTCGGCGCCGGTTTCATCGACTACTTCACCCGCATCAAGCAGTCCGAGCAGCAGCGTTTCGACGCCGCCGAGGACCGCGACGATTTCGAGCGCCGCGAATACTTCTCCCGCATCTGATGATCAAAGTGCATGTCCACGGCCCCGCCTCCGCGCCGGGCGAAACCGTCATCGAAGGCCGCCCGGGCGAAAGCCTGATGCAGGCGGCCATCGCCGCCAACGTGAAAGGCATCGAGGCCGACTGCGGCGGGCTGCTCACCTGCGCCACCTGCCACGTGTACGTGCGCGAGCCGTTCGCCGCTCGGCTGCCGCCACCGCAGGAAGACGAGCTCGGCATGCTGGAGTTCACGGCGGCCCCGCGGCGCCCCACCAGCCGATTGAGCTGCCAGGTCCAGCTGGGACCGGAGCTCGAGGGCCTGCAGGTAGACTTGCCCGAGAACCAACATTGAGGAGCGCAGACATGGTCCTGGAGATCGCCGACATCCGCATCCAGCCCGGCAAGCAGGCCGAATTCGAGGCCGCCATCGAGCGCGGCCTGCGCACCGTCGCCAGCCGGGCCGAGGGCATGCAGGGCTACAAGGTGAACAAGTGCATCGAATCGCCCGAGCGCTATGTGCTGCAGATCTTCTGGGACACGTTGGAAGCGCACACCGTCGGCTTTCGCCAGGGCCCGCTGTTCGCCGAGTGGCGCGCCATCGTCGGCCCGTTCTTCGCGCAGCCGCCGCTGGTGGAGCATTTCACGCTGCTGGTGAAGAGCGGAGCTTGATGATGCCGGGGTGCGGCAGCCGCCGCAACCCGGCCTACCGGCCCCGGGCGGGCGATGACCGTAGGCCGGGTTGCGGCGCAGCCGCACCCCGGCGCGCACCGAGACGCTGTACCAAATGACCAAGACGCTTCCAGAGCCAGCCCGCCAGACCGAAGTGCACGGCGAGTACGACGTCGTCGTGCTCGGCGGCGGACCGGCGGGCATGGCGGCGGCGGTGGCGGCGGCGCGCGCGGGCCGCAGCACCTTGCTGGTGGAGCGCTACGGATTCCTCGGCGGGATGGGCACGGCGGCCGGCGTCACCAATTTCTGCGGGCTGCACGCCAACGTGCACGGCGACATCCGCCAGGTGGTGCATGGCGTGGCGGACGGCCTGCTGGAACGCATCGCCCGGCTGGGCGGCCTGAACGAGCCGCACGCGCTGTTCGGCAAGACAGTGGCGCAGGCCTACGACACCGCGGCCTACAAGATCGCCGCAGACGACCTGCTGCTGTCGTCCGGCGTGCAGATCCTGTTCCATGCGCTGGCCGCCGGGGTCCTGATGCAGGATGAGCGGCGCGTTGGCGCCTTGCTGGTCGAGACCAAGTCCGGTCGCCGCGCGGTCGTCGGTCGCATGTTCATCGACGCTTCGGGCGACGGCGACCTGGCGGCCTGGGCCGGCGCGCCGTACGAGATCGGCGACGGCCGCGGCAACATGCTCTACCCCTCGACCATGTTCCGCATCAACGGCGTCGACCCGGCCCGGGCCGGCAAGGCCTGGGAAGTCATTCCGAAGCTGATGGCCCAGGCCGAAGCCGAGGGCCGCTACAAGTTTCCGCGCAAGGGCGCCATCGTGCGGCCGCAGAAGAGCGGCATCGAGTGGCGCGTCAACCTGACGCAGCTCGCCAACCGCGACGGCAACGCCATGAACGGCGTCGATGCGCTGGAGTTGTCGGAGGCCGAGATCCTCGGGCGGCGGCAGATCGCCGGCGTGGCCGGTTTCCTGCGCGAAGTGCCCGGCTTCGAGAGAAGCTACATCTCGGACATCGCCCCGCAGGTCGGCATCCGCGAAACGCGGCGCGTGCGCGGACTGTACGAACTCACCGAATCCGACGTGCTGGAGTGCGCCAGTTTCGACGACACCATCGGCGTCAACGGCTGGCCGCTCGAGCTGCACCTGAAGGGCGACGTCGAGTTCCGCTGGCCGCAGATCCCGCAAAGCCGCGGCTTCAACCACCTGCCGTACCGGATGACGGTCCCGCCGTCCCTGGACAACGTGTGGGTGGCGGGCCGCTGCGCCTCGATGAGCCATGAGGCGCAGTCCGCGGCGCGGGTGACGGGGGCCTGCTTCGTGATGGGCGAGGCCGTGGGCAACGCTGCCCACCTCGCATTGCTGGCCGGCAGCACGGCAGCCGCCATCGACGTCGCGGCGCTGCAATCGCGGCTGCATGACAATGGCGCTTACCTGGGCCGCACCTGGTAGAGGACCCCCATGAACGCACCCCACCCCATGGCGCAGGCGCGCCAGCAGCTTTACGGCGACATGCATCCGCACAACCTGACGCCGTTGTGGGAGGTGCTGCATGCGCTGGTGCCGCCGAAGCCGAACACGCCCTGTGTGCCGGCCCTCTGGAAGTACGCCGACGTGCGCCCGTTCCTGCTGCGCGCCGGCGAGACCATCACCGCCGAAGAGGCGGTGCGCCGCGTGCTGATCCTGGAGAACCCGGCGCTGCGCGGCCAGTCGGCCATCACGCAATCGCTCTACGCCGGCCTGCAGCTGATCCTGCCGGGTGAAATCGCCCCGAGCCACCGCCATACGCAAAGTGCGTTGCGCTTCATCGTGGAAGGCGCGGGCGCCTGGACGGCCGTGGACGGCGAGCGCACGACGATGCGCCCCGGCGACTTCATCATCACGCCCAGCTGGACGTGGCACGACCACGGCAGCCAAGCCGATGGCCCCGTGGTGTGGCTCGACGGCCTGGACATCCCGATGATCCGCTTCCTCGACGCCGGCTTCGCGCAGAACAACCCCGAGCGCTCGCAGCAGGTGACGCGCCCCGAGGGCACCAGCTTCGCCCGCTACGGCCACAACATGGCGCCCGTGCGCCACGACGCGCCTTACGGCGCGACGTCGCCGATCTTCAGCTACCCGTACGAGCGCAGCCGCGCGGCGCTGGAGGAACTGGAGCGCCATGCGCCGGTGGACGCCTGGGATGGCGTCAAGCTGCGCTACGTCAACCCGCTCACCGGCGGCTGGACCATGCCCACCATCGCGACCTTCATGCAGCGCCTGCCGGCCGGTTTTGCCGGCAAGGCCTGGCGGCAGACCGACGGCGCCGTCTACAGCGTGGTCGAGGGCGAGGCGGAAGTGATCGTGGGCGAAGGCGACGGTCAACAGCGCTGGCGGGTGGGTCCGCGCGATCACTTCGTGGTGCCGTCGTGGCACACTGCCCGGCTTTCCTCCGGCCGCGGTTGCGTCCTGTTCAGTTTTTCCGACCGGCCCGTGCACCAGGCACTGGGCGTCCATTTCGAAGAAAGGTTGTCATGAGTTACGTCTTCACCCCCGCGCCGACCGTCGGCGTCCCCATCGTTGGCCGCACCGAGCGTTTTCCCGTGCGGCGCATCTACTGCGTCGGCCGCAACTACGTCGAGCACGCCAAGGAGATGGGTTTCACCGGACGCGAGCCGCCGTTCTTCTTCCTCAAGCCTTCGGACGCCGCGGTGGTGGTGAACGCCGGCCAGACCGCGACCATCACGTATCCCAGCCTCACCAAGGACCTGCACCACGAGATCGAGCTGGTGGCCTGCATCGGCACCGGCGGCAGGAACATCCGGGCGGCGAACGCGAAGAAGCACATCTTCGGCTACGCCGTCGGCCTGGACATGACCCGCCGCGACCTGCAGGGCGAGATGAAGAAGCAGGGGCGGCCGTGGTGCATCGGCAAGGGCTTCGACCAGTCGGCCCCCATCGGGCCCATCACTCCGGCTGCGCAGGCCGGCGACGTGGAGAAGGCGCCGATCTGGCTGCAGGTCAACGGCAAGGACCGCCAGCGCAGCGACGTCTCCAAGTTGATCTGGAGCATCGGCGAAGTCATCGAGCACCTGTCCGCGGCCTGGGAACTGCAGCCCGGCGACCTGGTGTACACGGGCACGCCCGAAGGCGTCGCCGCGGTGGTGGCGGGTGACACGCTGGTCGGCGGCGTCGGCGGCCTGACGGACATCTCGGTGAAGATCCAGCCCGCTTGACGGGCGCGACCAGGAGGCGACGCCTTTGCGGGTACTGGAACAACTGGCGAAGCTGTCCGCCATCCTGGCCGGCGTGCTGCTCACCGGCATCACGCTGATGACCTGCGGCAGCCTGATCGGTCGCAACACCACCGGCCACTCGATCGTCGGCGCCTTCGAGCTCACCGGCGTGGCAGCGGGTGCGGCCATCGCGCTGTTCATGCCGTTGTGCCAGGCCCGGCGCGGCAACATCATCGTGGACTTCTTCACCGCGAAACTGCGACCCGAAGCGAACGCCCGCATGGACCGCTTCGGCGCCCTCCTCCTGGCGGCCATCTTCGGCCTGCTCGCCTGGCGCAGCACGCTCGGCGGCCTGAACAGCTACTCCTCGAACTCCGAGACGCAGATCATGGGCTTTCCGGAATGGGTGGTGTACGCGACGATGGTCCCCGCCTTCGTGCTGGCCGGGCTGATCGCGCTGCACCAGGCGGCCTTCGGCTTCGCCCACGCCGACGAAGTCGAGGCCGCGATATGAGCCGCCGGGCCGTCCCAAGGCGAATCCCGCAGCGCGTAGCGCGGAGGGTAGTCCAGTGAGCCGCGCCGAATGAGCCCGCTCGGCCTCACGGCCCTCATCTTCGGCTCGATGCTGGCCCTGATGGCCATCCGCGTGCCCATCGCGGTCAGCATGTTCAGCGCCGGCGCCATCGGCTATGTCGCCCAGACCGGGTGGCTGCCCTTCGCGAACTTCCTGAACACGCAGGCGTTCGCGCGTTTCGCCAGCTACGACCTCTCGGTGATCCCGCTGTTCATCCTGATGGGGCATTTCGCCACCAAGGGCGGCATCAGCAAGTCGCTGTTCGAGTTCGCCGCCGCCGTGATGGGTCGCTTCAAGGGCGGCCTGGCCATGGCGTCGCTGCTCGCCTGCGCTGCTTTCGGCGCCATCAGCGGGTCGTCCGTCGCCACCGCCGCCACCATCACCAGCGTGGCGCTGCCCGAGATGCGCCGGCACGGCTATTCGGGCCGCATCGCCACCGGCACGCTCGCCGCCGGCGGCACGCTCGGCATTCAGTTGCCGCCCTCCATCGTGCTGGTGATCTACGCGATCCTGACCGAGCAGAACATCAGCAAGCTGTTCGCCGCGGCGGTGATTCCCGGGATCATCGCGATGGTCGGGTACATGATCGCGGTGGCGATCTACGTGCGCGTCGCCCCCGGCCATGCACCCGAAGTCGAGACCGCGCCGCCAAGGATGACGCCGCGTGCGGTGGCCGGCGTCCTGCCGATCCTGGTGATCTTCATGCTGGTGTTCGGCGGCATCTATGGCGGCTTCTTCACGCCTACCGAGGGCGCGGCCGTCGGTGCGGCCACCACCTTCCTCACGGCGCTGGGCAAGGGCGAGATGACGCTGGCCAAGCTGAAGGAATGCTTTTACGGCACCGCCGTCAGCGCGGCCATGATCTTCCTGATCTTCCTCGGCGCCGACCTCATGAACTCGGCGCTGGCCCTCACGCAGGTGCCCAACCAGCTCGCGGCCGTCGTCGGCAGCTGGGGCGTCTCGCCGCTGCTCGTGGTCGTGGCCATCCTGCTGTTCTACGTGCTGCTCGGCGCGGTGATGGACGAACTGTCGATGCTGCTGCTGACCATCCCCATCTTCTTCCCGATCGTCATGGGTCTGGACTTCGGCATGCCCAAGGAGTCGGCGGCCATCTGGTTCGGCATCATGGTGCTGATGACGGTGGGCTTCGGGCTGATCGCCCCGCCGGTGGGCTTGAACGTCTACATCGTCAACGGCCTGGCCAAGGACGTGCCCATGGGCGAGACCTACCGCGGCGTCATGCCCTTCCTGGTGAGCGACGTGCTGCGCACGCTGCTGTTCCTGTTCTTCCCCATCATCCCGCTCTGGCTCGTCGGCTTCATCAAGTAGCGCCGTCCTGCGGGAAAGTCCCCTAGCTGCGCCGGGGCACGCCGCGTTCTACTCGGCACCAAAAGGAGATTCCATGATCCATCGCCGCACCCTGCTGAAGACTGGCGCCGCCGTCGCGCTCGGCGCCCCCGGCCTGTCCGGCCTTGCCCAGCAGGCCGTCACGTTGAAGTTCCACACCTTCATGGCGCCGCAGTCGAACGTGTGGCTCACCATGCACAAGGCGTGGATGGAGAAGGTCGAGAAGGACTCGGGCGGCAAGATCAAGTTCGAAGGCTATCCCGCCATGCAGCTCGGCGGCACGCCGGTGCAGCTGTACGACCAGGCCAAGGACGGCGTGGTCGACATCGTCTGGACGCTGCCCGGCAACACCGCCGGCCGCTTCCCGCGCATCGAGGTGTTCGAGCTGCCGTTCATCATGAACAACGCCGAGGCGACCTCGAAGGCGTATTGGGAATACGTGCAGACGGTGGCGCCGGACGAATTCAAGGACACGCAGGTGCTGGCGCTGCACGTGCACGGCCCGGGCATGTTCCACACCAAGGAAAAGCTGATCAAGACCGCCGACGACCTGCGCGGCCTGAAGGTGCGCGGCCCCACCCGCCAGATCACCAAGATGCTCGGCTACCTGGGCGCCACGCCCGTGGGCATGCCGCTGCCGCAGATCCCCGATGCGCTGTCCAAGGGCACCATCGACGGCGCGGTGATCCCGTGGGAAGTGGTGCCGTCGGTGAAGGTGCAGGAGCTGACGAAGTTCCACAGCGAGTTCGATCCCGCCGGCGGCGCGCTCTACACCACCACTTTCGTGATGGCCATGAACCGCAACAAGTACAACTCGCTGTCGCCGGAGCTCAAGAAGGTGATCGACGCCAACTCCGGCATGGCCACGTCGGGCTGGCTGGGCAAGACCCAGCAGGGCAACGACGGCATCGGCCGCAAGACGGCCGTCGACCGCAACAACACCATCCACACCATCTCCGCGGCCGACGCGCAGGAGTTCAAGCGCAAGGCGCGGCTGGTCGAAGTGGAGTGGGTGGAGGACATGAACAAGCGCGGCCACGACGGCAAGAAGCTGCTCGAAACGGCGCGGGCGCTGATCGACAAGCACGGCAAGGCCGGCCCGGCGCCCGCCCCCGCGAAGAAGGCCTGATAATCCAGCGGTAGCCAGCTGCCAACACAAGGGCTCCCTCGGGAGCCCTTGCTTGTATCCGTGACCGTCCTTCGCACACCCATCAAGCACTGCCGCAACTGCGGAGCCTCCGTGGTCTACCGCGTGCCCGACGACGGCGACACGCACCAGCGCGCCGTCTGCCCGGCCTGCGACACCATCCACTACGAGAATCCGCTCAACGTGGTCGGCACGGTGCCGTATCTCGGCGACCGCGTGCTGCTGTGCAAGCGCAACATCGAGCCGCGCTGGGGCAAGTGGACGCTGCCGGCCGGCTTCATGGAGCTGGGGGAATCCACCGGCGAGGGCGCGGCGCGCGAGACCCGCGAGGAGTCGGGTGCGCAGTTCGAGCTGGAGGGGCTGTTCTCGGTGCTGAGCGTGCCGCGCGTGGGACAGGTGCACCTGTTCTACCGGGCCCGGCTGCTGAGCGACGTGTTCGACCCGGGCTTCGAGACGATCGAGGCGCGCCTGTTCCAGCAGGATGAGATTCCCTGGGAAGAGATCGCCTTTCGGACGGTCAAGGAAACGCTGGAGCGCTACTTCGAGGACCGCGCGCGCGGGGCATTCTCCGTGCACACCTTCGACGTCACCTAGGCAACCAGCACGCGCTCAGCGGGACTGCAGCTTGCTGTCCTCGCGCAGGCGCACTTCCTCCCGGTAGCGCACGCACAGCGGGTGGTTGCGCGCGGCGGCCTTGGAGCAGTTGTCCTTCAGGCAGATCTCCCGGGTGATGAACATCTTGTCCCGGCACACGTCCACGGCGGCCATCGCGGCCGAATTCGCCACGGCCAGGGCCGCGGACGGCGGCGGCGCGGGACGCTGCGCAGGCTCGGGCTCGACCCGGGCCGCCGGCGCCGCTGGCGGCGGACGCGGCGCCTCCACGGGCGAGGTCGCGGCGACAGTGGTCCGGGGGCGAGGCGGCGGCGCGGCCTTCTTCACCGGTGGGGCGGAGGCCGCACCCACCTGTGCAGCGGCAGGCGTGACGAGCAGCGGGTTGGGCGGCGGAGGCACCGGCTTCGGGGCAACCGCCGACGTCGCGGCCCCGGCGGCCGTTGAGGTGGCCACGGCCGCCGTCGGCGAGGCCACGACCGGTGCCGGGGCGATGGCAACGGCCGACGCGATGGCAGGAGGCGTCGCGGCAAACTCGGGCGGTGGCGTGGTGCCGCGACCCATGACCAGCGCCACCAGGCCGGCAAGGGCCAGCACGCCGACAGCGGCCAGGGCCGCGATCGGCCGCTTCTTCCGGGGTGGCGGGGGCGCGGTCGTATCGTCGTCGTCGACGATGCGCGCCCTGGCCGGTGCGGCAACCGCGGCGGCCGGCGCGGCCGCCACAGGCGTTGCCGCTGCAACGGGGGCGATTGCCGCTGCTGCGGGCGCGGGCGCCGGCTCCACCGGCGGTGCCGCGGGTGGCGCCAGGGGCGTGGTGCTCGGATCGCTCGGGGACGCGCCTGACAGCGCCGCAGCCAGCGCCGCTTCGCCCGCCGCCATGAACGGCGCCGCCGGCGCGGCGGAAACGGTGGCGGCGGGTGGCACCGCCGCCGGCGCCGCCGGCGCCGCGGACGCCTGCGCCTGGGTCTTGGTGTACTCCTCCTCGATCCACTGCGCCGGCCGCATGTCGGGCGCGGCCGGCCCGCCATGGCCCGGTGGGCGGGTCGGCGGCACCGAGGGGTCGCGCAGGCGCGTGGCCTCGGGGTCGTGCATCAAGGGGGCCGTGATCGAATGGACCGTGTTGGTGGGGTCGCCGGCCAGCTTGCGCAGGCGCCGCCGCGCGAGGTCGGCATAAATGCCCGCCGGAAACTTGTCGAGGAAGCCTTCCAGGTCCTCCGCATCGGCGGAATCCTTGATGTCCTTCCAGTAGACCAGCTCGAGCTCCTGCGTGACCGAGCTGATGGTGCCGGAACTGGGCGTCGTGCCGGCGCCGCCGCCGCCGGGGGAACTGCCGGGGCGCGTCAGCGGCCGCGACGACGCGCCGGGCTCGACGCGCTTGTTGGGGTTCACGGGGGGCACCACCGTCTGGTCCTCGGCCCGGCGGATGGCTGCCTGCAGCGCCACCGCGAAGTCGCGTGCGGTTTCGAAGCGCTCCTCGCGCGACTTGGCCAGCGCGCGGGCCACCACGGCATCCAGCGCTCCGGGCAGGCGCGGATTGATGGAACTGGGCGCCGGCGGGTGGTGGCCGATGATCTGGTGGATGATGGAGAAGTCGTTGTCCCCGTCGAACGGACGCTTGTCCGTCAACAACTGGTACAGCACCACGCCGACGGAGAACAGGTCGGCGCGGGAGTCGATCTTCTGCCCTTGCACCTGCTCGGGCGCCATGTACTTCAGGGTGCCGACCATGCTGCCCTGGGTGCGCGTGGCCTCGCCCGAATCCTGGATGCGCGCCACGCCGAAGTCGGTGAGCTTCACGCGGCCGCCCGGCTCGATCAGCAGGTTGGCCGGCTTGATGTCGCGGTGCACGATGCCCTGCTTGTGCGCGTAGTCGAGCGCGCTGAGCAGGTCGCGGATGATCTTGAGCGACTGCTCCAGCGAGTACCGCACACCGCGGTCCAGGTGGTGCTTCAGGTCGTCGCCCTGGATGTACTCCATCACCAGGAACGCCACGTCGGCGTCGCGGTCGGAGTCGTACACGCTGACGATGTTGGGATGCTGCAGCCGCGCGGCGGAGCGCGCCTCGGTGCGGAAGCGGTGCTCGTACTCGGCCGCGGCTTCCTCGGACAGGTTCTCGACCTTGACGGTCTTGATCGCGACGCGCCGGTCCAGGTTGGGATCGCGGCCCTCGTACACCACGCCCATGGCCCCCTTGCCAAGGACACGGAGGACTTCGTACCGCCCCAACTTTTTCAGAGTCACGTCAGCATTGTCGCGAGTAACAGGTGGAAACCCATTCTAGCCCGCACCCCGCCTGCCGGCACCGTTCGTCAGCCGTGGGTGCGAGCCGATGTGTTGCGTTTCGCCCGCAACAGCGCGTTCACATAGGCCTGCGTGAAATGCCGGTCCAGCAACTGCTGGACCCACTCCGGCTGCCTGGCCTTGTGTTCGGCGTAATCCTTCGTGAACGCGTCCCACGCGCGCGCCGACTCGAACAGGCGCACGCCGCTCCCGAGCAACCGGGCCTTCAGCGCCTCGGGCTCGAAGTCCTCCAGCAGGCCTTCGATGGCCTCGCGGACCGCCTCGCTCATGGCCTGCTGGTGCGCGGCCAGCTCGGTGGCCACCTGCGCCACGGCGCGATCGGGCGGCAGGAACCCGGCGGCGGCGGCCTGGCCGCCGAACAGGAAATACAGCTTGGTCTCCAGCGGCGAGTCCATGCGCAGCGGATTCGTCTCGCGCGCCTCCACCACCGTGCGCTCGTCGGCGCGCACGTCGTGCCGCGAAAGCGCCGCGGCTTGCGACACCTGCAGCAGCGCCTGCATGGCGATGCGCGTGAGGCGGCCGATCGTTTCCAGCTCGCCCTGGGTGAAGGCGGCCTCGCCCGCGGCCTCCATCCCGAGACCGGCGAAGAAGGGTTTCAGGTCCGTGGCGGGGGCCAGTGCGTCGGCGCGCAGGACGCCGCCGGGAGAACCGGGGCCGAAGGTGCTGTTGAAACCCCAGTCGCCGAAGGGATCGTCGTCGGGCTGGAAAGGCACGGTTTCCGGTCCCGTATCGGCCGTCAAGCCGGCGGCCTGGCGTTCGAATTCGGCCCACGGGTCGGCGCCCCCGGCGGTGGCGGATGCCGGCGGTGGCTCCGGCAGGGTGTCGTCGCCGGCCGCCTGCGCCATCACCCGGTAGGCCGAGAGGTACATCGCATGGCCAGGCGCCAGGATGCCGCGCGCGCCGGGCGGCAACTCGCCGGCGGGGATCTCGACGCCGTTGACCACGGAAAGCACATGGAAGTGCAGTTGCTCCTGCTCGTTCCACACGCTCAGGTGACGGCGCGACACGTTGCGTTCGGGGTCGGGCAGGCAGATGCTGCAGTCGGTGTCGCGACCCAGGATGAGCGCCGGGTCGCCGTGCTTGAGGCGACGCGTCACGTCGAACCCCGGCCCCGAGATGTGGAGGTCCAGCGCCATGCGCTCAGCCGCGAATCGAGAAGCTCGCCAGCGGGGCCGCGTCCGCGTCCCGGTCGCAGCCCAGCGCTATCTGGCCCTGCCCCGCGAGGTAGCACTCGGTGCGCCGCAGCACCACCGGCTCGGTCTGGCCGCCGAAATACACCCAGGTGCCGAAGCTGGAGGCGTCCGACAGCACGAACTGGCCGCCGCGCCATTCGATGGCGGCATGGATGCGCGACACGCGGGAGTCGTTGACGGGAAGGTCGGCCGTGACCGCCCGGCCCAGGGTGATGCGCCCGCCCCGCGGCTGCAGGCGGCGGGTCTGGCCGCCGATGGTGATCTCCAGCGCTGCCGTCTCCACGCCCGACTTGAACATCGACACTCCCATCACCGTGGCTTCGGCGTCGCGCTCCGGCTGCCATTCGACGCGGAACACCTCGGTGGCTTCCGCCTTGCCGCGCAGGAAGATGGGGCCGAGGCTGCGCAGCTTGCCCTGCAATCCGGGCGAGATGGCGTCGCGAACGCGCTGGGTGGTGAGGATCTGGTCCGCGCCCGCCAGGTCCGCCAGGCGCGCGGCGCTGTTGACGGCGTCGCCGTAGCAATCGCCCTCGATCTCGACGACTTCGCCGGATTCGATGCCCATCTGCATCTGCACGGGTTGGCCGGTGCCGCCGGGGCGCACGGGTTTTTGCTGCAGCCTTTCCTGGATGGCGATGCAGGCGACAAGGGCCTGGTCCTCCCGCGAAAACACGGTGAAGAGGCCGTCGCCGAGCAGCTTGACCACGCGGCCGTCGTGCTGCTCGAAGATCTTGGCCAGTGCCGTCGTCAGCTGCGTGACGAAGAGCCCCGCGGTCTCGTCACCGAGGCGCTCGAAAATGCCGGTGCTCCCAACGAGGTCAGCGAATACGACGGAGGCCATGCGCGGCCATTGTATGCCGCCCGACTCAGCGGCCAAGCGGTGGAACCCGGGGCCGGGGCATGTCGCCTCAGGAAAAAGCCCGCCGGACTTTGCGCATCCGGCGGGCTTCGTCTGTCGTTGGTCGGCGTGGCGGGATTCGAACTCGCGACCCCTTGCACCCCATGCAAGTGCGCTACCAGGCTGCGCTACACGCCGAGCCGATCATTATAGCCCGAGGGAAATACCGATTTCGCCGGGCTAGTGGATGGAACTGAGCAGGTCGCGGATCTCGAACAGCTCGCGCTTGAGCAATTGCAGCTTCTGCGACATCACGTCGCGCTCCTCGGGCGGCGCGTCCTCGAACTGGCTTTCGCCGAAGGACGATTCCTCGACCTCGATCACCTCGACGCCATCGAGCATGACTTCGCCGGCACGGCGCTTGTCACGCTCCACCTGCACGATTTCCTGCAGCTTGTTGCGCGCGCCGCTGATGGTGAAGCCCTGGTCGTACAGCAGGTCCCGGATGCGCCGGATCATCAGCACCTCGTGGTGCTGGTAGTAGCGCCGGTTGCCGCGCCGCTTCATGGGCCGCAGCTGCGTGAACTCCTGCTCCCAATACCGTAGCACGTGAGGCTTGACGCCACACAGCTCGCTGACCTCACCGATGGTGAAGTAGCGCTTGGCAGGGATCGCCGGGAGGGCTTTCTCCATTGAAATCAATCCACTAGGAGAGAAAGCTTCGAGGTTACTCTAAGAGGTCGGAAGTGCAAAGCCCGGCAAGGGAGCTGCTCGCGGCCGCCGCAAAAACCCAACAACCGGACGCAGAAGGCGCAGAAACCACGCAGAAGCCGCAGAAGAACTTCAAGGATTCCTTTTGCGACTTCTGCGCAACTTCTGCGCCTTCTGCGTCCGGCTGTCCGGTGTTCCTCAGCCTTCCGACGGCCCATTCCCCTGGATCTGTTCCTTGAGCTTGTGGCTGGCGTGGAAGGTCACCACGCGCCGCGCCTCGATGGGGATGGCCTCCCCGGTGCGGGGATTGCGGCCCGGCCGCGGCGCCTTGGTGCGGATCTGGAAATTGCCGAAGCCCGAGATCTTGACGTCCTGGCCGTCGACCAGGCTGCCGGAGATCAGGTCGAAGAAGGCATCGATCATGTCCTTCGACTCGCGCTTGTTCAGCCCGATCTGCTCGAACAGCAGTTCGGCCAGCTGCGCCTTCGTCAATGCGGGCGTCTCGAGGCTCTCGACGGCAAATTCCATGATGTCCTCAGTTTTGAGCGCTGTAGTTGTCGTCGCGAGGCCTGCCATGGTCTTCATCATCCCCTCAGGCGGCCGCCCAGCTGCGTGGAGACCCGCTCCACCACCGCGCGCACCGCTGCTTCGATCTGCTCGTCGGTCAGTGTCGCGTCGCTGCGCGCGAGCGTCAAGCGCACCGCAAGGCTTTTCTCGTTCAATGCCAGGCCGGCAGTGGCCTGCTGGGGCTTGTAGACGTCGAACAGCATGGCGCCGCGCAGCAGCCCGCCCGTGTCCGCGGACCGGATGGCGCCCAGCAGCTGGTCGTGGCTGACCTTCTCCGACACGATCACGGCGATGTCGCGCTCGGCCGGCTGGAAGCGCGGCACGGGCTCGAAAGCAGGAACTTCGCGGCCGGTGACGGCATCGAGGTCCAGCTCGAACAGCAGCGGCGTGTGCGGCAAGTCCCATTGCTGGCGCCAGCGCGGGTGCAGTTCGCCGACCACGCCGACCTCCCGCCCGCCGACGCGGATGGCCGCGCAGCGGCCCGGGTGCATCGCAGGGTGCGCGGCCGGCGCGAACTCGGCCTGCAGCGGCGCCAGCAAGGCCTGCACGTCGCCCTTCATGTCGTAGAAATCGCCGTGCCCGGCCTTGCGGGCCCACTGCAGACCGTCAGGGTCGCCATAAGCGAGGCCCGCCACCTTCATCGGCTGGCGCACGCCGCGCACCGTGGTGTCGGTGGTCTGCACGCCCGCGTCGCGCAGGAACACGCGGCCCAGCTCGAACACGCGCACGCGTTCGGCCTTGCGGTCCAGGTTGAACTTCAGCACCTGCAGCAGCGAGCCGAGCAACGAAGAGCGCATCACGCTCATCTGGCTGGCGATCGGGTTCAACAGCTTGATGGGATCGGCGTTGCCGGCAAGGTCCTTTTCCCAGTGCGCCTCGACGAAGCTGAAGTTGATCGTTTCCTGGTAGCCCAGCGCGGCCAGCAGCCGGCGCACCGCGAAGCGGCTGCGGCGGGCCTCGGGCGGCAACTTGGCGGTGATCGGCGCCAGCGGCGGCGTGGTCGGCAGGTGGTCGTAGCCGACGATGCGCACCACCTCCTCGATCAGGTCCTCCTCGATCGACAGGTCGAAGCGGTACGCGGGCGGCGTCACGGTGATCAGGCCGTCCGCGGCTTTCGCCGGCAGGCGCAGGCGCGCGAAGGCGTCCACGCACTGCCGCTCGGTCACCGGCATGCCGATCACCTTGGCCGCGCGGGCCACGCGCAGCGTCACCGGCTTGCGTTCGGGCAGCTTCACGACATGGTCGTCCATCGGGCCGGCCTCGCCGCCGCAGATGTCCAGCACCAGCCGCGTGATGTGCTCGATGTGTTCGACCGTCAGGTCGGGGGCCACGCCGCGCTCGAAACGATGACCGGCGTCGGTGGAGAAGTTGAAGCGGCGCGAGCGCCCCTGCACCGATTCGGGCCACCAGAACGCGGCCTCGACGTAGACGTTCTTCGTGCTGTCCGACACGGCCGTGGCGTCGCCGCCCATGATCCCGGCGAGCGACTCCACCTGCCGGTCGTCCGCGATCACGCCGACCTTTTCATCCACCTCGATCGTGTTGCCGTTCAGCAGCTTGAGCTGTTCCCCGGCCTTGGCCCAGCGCACGTCGAGGCCCCCGTGGATCTTGTCCAGGTCGAAGATGTGCGAGGGCCGTCCGAACTCGAACATCACGTAGTTGGAGATATCCACCAGCGGCGTGACGCTGCGCTGGCCGCAGCCGGCGAGACGCTCGACCATCCACTGCGGCGTCTTCGCCTTCGTATCCACGTTGCGGATGACGCGGCCGGAAAAGCGGCCGCACAGGTCGGGCGCGCTGACCTTCACCTTGAGCTTCGCGTCGTTCCTGGCCACCACCGGCTCGAATTTCGGTTCCTGCAGCGGCGCCCCGGTGAGGGCCGAGAGCTCGCGCGCCACGCCGTACACGCTGAGGGCATGCGCCAGGTTCGGCGTGAGCTTCAGGGTGAAAACGTGGTCGTCGAGGTTCAGCACCTCGCGGATGTCCTTGCCGATCGGCGCGGACGCGTCCAGTTCCAGCAGGCCGCCGTGATCGTCGGAGAGCTTCAGCTCGCGGGCCGAGCACAACATGCCCTGGCTTTCGACGCCGCGCAGCTTGCCCAGCTTGATGGCGAACGGCTTGCCGTCCTCGCCGGGCGGCAGCTCCGCGCCCACCAGCGCCGTCGGCACGCGGATGCCGACCCGCGCGTTCGGCGCCCCGCACACGATGCTGAGCAGCGCGCCCTGCCCCACGTCCACCTGGCACACGCGCAGGCGGTCGGCGTTGGGATGCTGCGCGGCTTCCTTGATCTCGCCAACCACCACCTTGCTGAACGGCGGCGCGGCGGGCCGCAGTTCCTCCACCTCCAACCCGCCCATGGTGAGCGTGTCGGCGATCTGTTGCGTGGTCAGCGGCGGGTTGCAGAACGCGCGCAGCCAGGACTCTGGGAATTGCATGTCTTTACCGGAATTGCTTCAGGAAGCGGATGTCGCCGTCGAAGTACAGGCGCAGGTCGTTGATGCCATAGCGCAGCATGGTCAGCCGGTCCGGGCCCATGCCGAAGGCGAAGCCGATGTAGCGCTCGGGGTCCAGCCCCATGTTGCGCACCACGGCCGGATGGACCTGGCCGGAGCCGGCCACTTCCAGCCAGCGGCCGGCCAGCGGCCCGCCCTGGAACTGGATGTCGATTTCGGCGCTGGGTTCGGTGAACGGGAAGAAGCTGGGACGGAAGCGCAGAGCCAGGTCGTCGCTTTCGAAGAAGGTGCGGCAGAAGTCGGTGAACACGACCTTGAGGTCCTTGAAGCTCACGTTCTCGCCGAGCCAGAGGCCTTCGCACTGGTGGAACATCGGCGAGTGCGTTGCGTCGCTGTCCACCCGATACGTGCGGCCCGGCGCGATCACGCGAATCTCCGGCATCGGCCCGCCGCGCTTGACCGCATCGGCGTAGCGCTTGATGTGCTGGTGCGCATACCGCACCTGCATCGGGCTGGTGTGCGGCCGCAGGTTGTAGGGGATGCCATCGTCGCCGTCGATGTCCACGTAGAACGTGTCCTGCATCGAACGCGCCGGGTGGTTGGGCGGGTTGTTCAGCGAGGTGAAGCTGTGCCAGTCGCTCTCGATCTCCGGGCCGTCGGCCACGTCGAAGCCCATGCTGGAGAAGATCTGCTCGATGCGCTCCATGGTCAGCGACACGGGGTGCAGGCCGCCCGGCTCGCGCACGCGGCCTGGCAGCGAGACGTCCAGCGCCTCGGCCTTCAGCTGGGCTTCGAGTTCGGCATCCGCCAGCGCCTGGCGCCGCTCGGCCAGCGCGGCCTCGATGGCCTGCTTGGCCTGGTTGATCGCGGCGCCGCGGGACTTCTTCTCCTCCACGGCAAGCGTTGCCAGGCCCTTCATCAGCTCGGTGATGCGGCCGGACTTGCCGACGTACTGCGCCTTGGCGTTTTCCAGGTCGGCCGGCGTCCGCGCCTTGGCAAAGGCGTCGCGCGCGCTGCCGACCATGGATTCGAGTTCTTGGGTCATGGAGTAAAAAAACAGGGCTAAAGCTTCACAGCCCTAGCCCTGTTGGATGGGTTTGCACCGGACACCGCCCCTCGCGGGGCAGCGTCCATCGCGAACTCAAGCAGCCAGCTTGGCCTTGACCTGGTTCACGATTCCGGTAAACGCCGCGGGGTCGTGATAGGCGATATCGGCGAGGACCTTGCGGTCGATGTCGATGCCGGCCTTGCGGATCCCGTTGGCGAACTGGCTGTAGGTCAGGCCGTTCGCACGCGCGGCGGCGTTGATACGGGCGATCCACAGCTGGCGGAAGACGCGCTTCTTGGCGCGGCGATCGCGGTAGGCATATTGCCCGGCCTTCATGACCGCTTCTTTGGCGACCCGGAAGACGTTGCCGCGGCGGCCGCGGAAGCCCTTGGCCAGGGCGATGATTTTCTTGTGGCGGGCGCGTGCCGTTACACCACGTTTGACGCGAGGCATGTGTGTTCTCCTTCTTCGTCTACGTTAGATGCCCGCAAAGGGCAGCATCTGCGCCATGTGACCCATGTTGGTCTCATGCACAGCGGTCGGCCCACGCAGGTGGCGCTTGTTCTTGGTGGACTTCTTGGTCAGGATGTGACGCTTGAAGGCCTGGCCTCGCTTGACCGTCCCGCCGGGACGAACGCGGAAGCGCTTCTTGGCTCCGCTCTTGGTCTTCATCTTGGGCATGTGAATGCTCCTTCTTCGTTTGTGCTCGTGAGGCGTCGCGAAGAACTCTTCGCGCCTTGATGGCCCCGAGCCACTTTTGTTTCGGAATCCTCGCGGATTCCGGGAAGGCCATGGGCCTCCCCTCCAGCGCCACCGCGGCGACCAACCGTGATGGCTTTGAAACTGTCCTTACGACGACGTCGTGGTCGTCGCTGCCGGCGCCGACGCAGCCTCTGCGGGCTTGGCAGGCGCGATCTTCTTCTTGCCCGGCGCGATCATCATGATCATCTGCCGGCCTTCCAGCTTCGGGAACTGCTCGACGAGGATCGTGTCGCCGAGGTCGTCCCGGATGCGCTGCAACAGCGCCATGCCGATTTCCTGGTGCGTGATCTCGCGGCCGCGGAACCGCAGCGTGATCTTGCACTTGTCGCCTTCCGCCAGGAACTTGCGGATGTTGCGCATCTTGATGTTGTAGTCGCCGTCGTCCGTGCCCGGGCGGAACTTGATTTCCTTGATCTCGATGACCGTCTGCTTGGCCTTCGCCTCCGCCGCCTTCTTCTGCTCCTGGTACTTGAACTTGCCGTAGTCCATCAACCGGCAGACCGGCGGAGTGGCAGTGGCGGCAATTTCGACCAGGTCGACGTCGGCCTCGCCCGCCAGGCGCAGGGCCTCGGCCAGGCTCACGATGCCCAGGGGCTCGTTGTTGGGCCCGCTCAGGCGGACTTCCGGGGCCATGATCTCCCGGTTCAGGCGGTGCTTGCGCTCCTCGCGTTGGCGGCGGTCACGAAATTCAGTAGCGATGGTCCAGATCCTTCAGTCAATAAGGCTACAAAAATTGTAGCAACACCGGCAATGCGTGCGCGGCCTGCAGCTTCCTCGGTGAGATTCAGCGCTTGCCCGCGATGTCCGCCGCCAGGCGTTCGGAAAACGCCTCGAGGGTCATCACGCCGAGGTCCTTGTTGCCCCGGGCCCGCACTGCGACGGCACCAGCCGCCTTCTCCTTGTCGCCGACGACGAGGAGATAGGGCGGCTTTTGCAGCGAATGCTCGCGTATTTTATACGTGATCTTCTCGTTGCGCTGGTCGACCTCCACCCTAACCCCTTGATTCCTCAGCGCTTTGGCCACGGATTCGGCGTATTCCGCCTGCTGGTCGGTGATGTTCAGCACGATCACCTGGGTGGGGGCCAGCCAAGCCGGCAGGGCCCCGGCGTGGTGCTCGATCAGCATCCCGATGAAGCGCTCGAGGCTGCCAACGATGGCGCGGTGGAGCATGACCGGGTGGGCGCGGCCGCTCGTCTCCGTGACATATTCCGCCCCCAGCCGCTCCGCGGTGTTGAAGTCGATCTGCATCGTGCCGCACTGCCACTGCCGGCCCAGCGCGTCCTTCAGCGTGTATTCGATCTTCGGCCCGTAGAAGGCGCCGTCGCCCGGCGACACCACGAAGTCCACGCCGGAACGGCGCAGCGCCTCCATGCAGGCGTGTTCCGCCTTGTCCCAGAGATCGTCGGCGCCGACCCGGTTTTCCGGCCGCGTGGCCACCTTGTAGAGGATGTCCGTGAAGCCGAAGTCGGTGTAGACCTGCTGCAGCTTGGCCGTGTAGTCGACGCATTCCTGCAGGATCTGGTCCTCGGTGCAGAAGGCGTGGCCGTCGTCCTGGGTGAAGCCGCGCACCCGCATGATCCCGTGCAGCGCGCCGGAGGGCTCGTTGCGGTGGCACTGGCCGAACTCGCCGTAGCGCAGCGGTAGGTCCCGGTAGCTGCGCATCTGGGACTTGAAGATCAGGACGTGGCCCGGGCAGTTCATCGGTTTCAGCGCGTATTCCCGCTTTTCCGACTCCGTGGTGAACATGTTGTCGCGGTAGTTCTGCCAGTGGCCCGTCTTCTCCCACAGGCTCTTGTCCAGGATCTGCGGCCCCTTGACCTCCTGGTAGCCGGTGTCCTTGTAGACCTGGCGCATGTACTGCTCCACCGCCTGCCAGACGGCCCAGCCCTTGGGGTGCCAGAACACCACGCCCGGCGCGACGTCGTCGATGTGGAACAGGTCGAGCTCGCGGCCCAGCTTGCGGTGGTCGCGTTTCTCGGCCTCCTCCAGCATGGTCAGGTACTGCTGCAGTTCCTCCTTGGTGGCCCAGGCGGTGCCGTAGATGCGCTGGAGCATCTCGTTGCGGTGGTCGCCACGCCAGTAGGCCCCGGCCACCTTCATCAGCTTGAAGTGCTTCAGCTTGCCCGTGCTGGGCACGTGCGGGCCGCGGCACAGGTCCTCGAAGCCGCCTTCGGCATACAGCGACACGTCCTCGCCGGCCGGGATGCCGCCGATGATCTCCGCCTTGTACTTTTCCCCCATCTGCAGGAAGTGCTGCACGGCCGCGTCGCGCGGCAGCACGCGGCGGGTGACCGGCTCGTCCTTGGCCGCCAGGTCGGCCATGCGCTTTTCGATGGCGGCGAGGTCCTCCGGCGTGAAGGGCCGCTTGTACGCGAAGTCGTAATAGAAGCCGTTTTCGACCACCGGGCCGATGGTCACCTGAGCTTCGGGATAGAGCTGCTTGACCGCGTAGGCCAGCAGGTGCGCCGTGGAATGGCGGATGACATCCAGGCCTTCGGGGTCCTTGGCCGTGACGATCGCGAGCTTCGCGTCCTTCTCGAGCCGGTAATTGGTGTCGACCACCCTGCCGTCCACCTTGCCGGCCAGGGCCGCCTTGGCCAGGCCGGCGCCAATGGAGGCGGCGACGTCGGCGACGGTGACGGGAGCGGGAAACTGGCGTTGCGAGCCGTCGGGGAGCGTGATGTTGATCATGGAATGCGCGGGCTTGCAGGAAACAGAAAAGCGCGGGACCAGCCGCGCTTTTGTGGGGACGAAACGAATCGTGGAGTGCGCGCGACTACCCGGCCGCTAGGGGGCCGAAAAACCTTCCGTGGTAGTTCGCGGTGTCATAACCATGATGCCTTTCTCGCTCTTGTAGCTGGGTCCTGCGCCAATTCTAACCTTTGGCCACGAAGCCCGTGCCCGAGCAGCGCGGGCACTCCGTGATGACCGTCTGCTTTTCGACCTCGAAGGTTTCGGTGATGTTCTCGCTGTCGATGCGCAACTCGCCCGTGCCCGAGCAATCGGGGCAACGGGTCGCGTCCAGGTCGCGCGCATCGAATGCGCCGGTTCGTTCCTCGGTGGCATCGGCCATGGTCGCCCTCCTCGTCGTTCGGTGACTCGACTGTAAGAGGGTTGGGGGAAAAAACAAAGCCCGCGAGCGCGGGCTTTGTCTGCCTCAGCGCACCGGCGCTTACGCGGCCTTCTTCTCCTCGAAGAACTGCTCGTCCTCGGTCGACCCCTTCAGCGCCGCAGTCGATGCGTTGGCTTCGATGGTGGTCGTCACCGCGTCGAAGTAGCCCGTGCCCACCTCGCGCTGGTGCTTGACGGCGGTGAAGCCCTTGTCGGCGGCGGCGAACTCCTTTTGCTGCAGTTCGACGAAGGCGCTCATGTTGCTGCGGGCGTAGCCGTAGGCCAGCTCGAACATCGAGTAGTTCAGGCTGTGGAAGCCGGCCAGCGTGATGAACTGGAACTTGTAGCCCATCGCTCCCAGCTCCTTCTGGAACCGGGCGATGGTGGCGTCGTCCAAGTTCTTGCGCCAGTTGAACGACGGCGAGCAGTTGTACGCCAGCAGCTTGCCCGGGAACTTCGCGTGGATCGCGTCGGCGAAGTCCTTGGCGAACTTCAGGTCCGGGGTGCCCGTTTCGCACCAGATCAGGTCGGCGTACTCCGCATAGGCGAGGCCGCGGCTGACGGCCTGGTCGAAGCCCTTCTTGGTGCGGTAGAAGCCTTCCACCGTGCGCTCGCCCGTGCAGAACGGCAGGTCGATCGGGTCGACGTCGCTGGTCACGAGGTCCGCGGCTTCCGCATCGGTGCGCGCCAGCAGGATGGTGGGCGTGCCCATCACGTCGGCGGCCAGGCGCGCGGCGACCAGCTTGGCGACCGCTTCGCGCGTCGGCACCAGCACCTTGCCGCCCATGTGGCCGCACTTCTTGACCGAGGCCAGCTGGTCCTCGAAGTGGACACCGGCGGCGCCCGCTTCGATCATCGCCTTCATCAGCTCGAAGGCGTTCAGCACGCCACCGAAGCCGGCTTCGGCATCCGCCACGATGGGGGCGAAGTAGTCGACGTAACCCTCGTCGCCCGGCTGCTTGCCTTCGCTCCACTGGATCTGGTCGGCGCGCTGGAAGGTGGCGTTGATCTTCTTCACGCACTTGGGCACCGAGTCCACCGAGTACAGCGACTGGTCGGGGTACATCTCGCCGTTGCTGTTGGCGTCGCCCGCCACCTGCCAGCCGGAGAGGTAGATCCCCTTGAGGCCGGCCTTGACCTGCTGCATGGCCTGGTTGCCGGTCAGCGCGCCGAGCGTGTTGACGAACGGCTCGGTGTTGATCAGGGTCCACAGCTTTTCGGCGCCCCGCTTGGCCAGCGTGTGCTCGATGGCAAGCGAACCGCGCAGCTTCACCACGTCGGCGGCGCTGTATCCACGCTTGATGCCCTTCCAGCGCGGGTTCTCCGCCCAGTCCTTTTCCAGCTGGGCGATCTGCTGTTCGCGCGTGAGGTGGGTCCAGTTGCTCATGTTCACTCCTAGTCGATGGTCGAAAAAACCGGGGCGGTGGTCGGTGCCGCGCTGGACTGAACTTTAAGTCTTGTAGAAGACTTCGTGTGGCTCTTATGTCTTATACAAGACTAAATTTAATGATGAACAAAATCAATGGCTTACGAGCAATGTTTCGCAATACGGAAAGTTATTTCTTGTATTGAGAAATTTTGCGGCGGCGCACCAACCTCACATTTCGCAATGCGAAATGCAAATCACGCTGGATGAAAAAGGATCCAGTCGCCGTGGCCGATCACGCTGCGGCCGCGAACGCGCTGCGGGTTCACCTCGTACAGCAGGCAGTGCATCATCCGGCCCTCCACCGCGATCTCCACCTCGCGCTTGAAGTACTCGCTGTCGGCGCTGTCTTCGATCCGCTCGATGCCATCGAGCACTGCCTCCAGATCCGGCGTGATGCGGTACACCTCGCCCACCACCGTGACCGCCTCCTCGCCGCCCAGCGTGAGGCCCGGGTACCAGTCGATGTGGTACAGCACGCCCCGCACCTCCCCCATGCCGACGTACTCGGGTGCGGGGACGAGGTGGTTGATGTCGTTGCGCCCGCCACGGCGCAGCGTGCCGTAGACGAAGACGTGGCGAACAGGGGCTTCAGGCATGATGCGGCGGCTTCGCCACCGTGCTGCGGCGGCTCCACCAGCCGCCATTGTCGATGAGCTTCGTCCCCAGCCGCCCTGTCGCCTATGCCTGCCTCGCGCTGAGCATGTCGCTCGTGGGCAGCTATGTGGCCTTGTCCAAGCCGCTGGCTGCCGCCTTCCCCATCTTCCTGCTGGCGTGGCTGCGCTTCGGCATCGGCGGGCTCGCGATGGCGCACTGGCTGCGCAAGCCGGCGAACGAGCCGCCCCTGACCCCGCGCACGCGGCGGTTGCTGTTCCTCGAGTCCTTCCTCGGCAATTTCCTGTTCTCCATCTGCATGCTGTACGGGGTGAGCCTGACCAGCGCCGTTTCCGCCGGCGTGATCATGGCCGCCATCCCCGCGACGGTGGCGCTCCTCAGCTGGCTGCTGCTGCGCGAACGGATCGTCGGCCGCACCTGGGCCGCCATCGCGCTGGCCGCCACCGGCATCGGGCTGCTGGCATTCGCGCAACCGCAGGCGCGCAACGGCGCCGCCGCGGCGGCGGACCTCGCCTGGCTCGGCAACCTGCTGGTGTTCGGCGCGGTGCTGTGCGAGGCCGCGTATGCAGTCATCGGCAAGGCCCTGACGGGCGCCCTGGGCCCGAAGCGGATCACGTCGCTCATCAACCTCTGGGGCTTCGCGCTCGTCACGCCCTTCGGCCTGTACGCGGCGCGCGGCTTCGACTTCTCCGCGGTCGCCGCTTCTTCGTGGCTGCTGCTGGTGTTCTACGCGCTGGCGGCGAGCGTCTGGACGGTGTGGCTCTGGATGACGGGCCTGAAAGTCGTGCCCGCGTCGCAGGCCGGCGTCTTCACCGCGATGCTTCCCGTTTCGGCCGCGGCAGTGGGCGTGCTGGTGCTGGGCGAACAGCTGGGATCGATGCAGGTCCTCGCCTTCGCCGCCGCGCTTGCGGGCGTGCTGCTCGCGACCGCGCGCGCGCCCTCGCCGCCCTCCGCGTGAGCCTCCGCCAGAGGAGAAAGACGAACGCTGGCGCGATGTTGATCGCGTTTTCTCTCGCGATGCGTGAGCACGCGCGCAGGCCGGTGCGCAGCGATTTTTGCGCTTCCCAGAGGGGAAATCCGCGCCGCGCGTGACACGCGATCGGCACCACGATGGGCCTCGCCAGAGGGAAAACAGCGTTCTCGGCCCGATCAAAAAGCAACATTTCCCAATGAAAAAACCCGTTTTTCGCTTTCACGCGAGGTTTTTCTCCATTAGCATCCGCTTTGCCAGTGCGAGGGCAGTTTTCCACTGGTGGTACATCAACTTCTAGAAGGAAATCGAATCATGGCAACTGCGAAAAAATCGACCGCGAAGAAGACGACGGCGAAGAAGGCGGCACCGGCCAAGAAGTCGGCTGCCAAGAAGGCGCCGGCGAAGAAGGCCGCCGCGAAGAAGGCCCCGGCGAAGAAGGCTGCTCCGGCGAAGAAGGCCGCTGCGAAGAAGGCCGCTCCCGCCAAGAAGGCCGCGAAGAAGGCGCCGGCGAAGAAGCGCACCCCCAACGCGGCGTTCATGAAGCCGCTGCAACCCGACCAGTCCCTGGCCGCGGTCGTGGGTTCCTCTCCCCTGCCGCGCACGGAAATCGTGAGCAAGCTGTGGGCGTACATCAAGAAGAACAAGCTGCAGGACCAAGCGAACAAGCGCATGGTCAATGCCGACGACAAGCTGCGCGTCCTGTTCGGCAAGGGCCAGGTCTCGATGTTCGAGATGGCCGGCCTGATCGGCAAGCACGTCAAGTAAGCAGCCGTCGGACTGAAGCCGATAGCTGAAGGCCCGCGAAAGCGGGCCTTTTTCATTTCGATGCCAGAGTGCGGCTGCGCCGCAACCCGGCCTACGGGGGCAGCCGGATTCGTAGGTCGGGTTGCGCGCGAAGCCGCACCCCGACTCCCGTCCCCTACCCCTTCTTCAACGCCGCATCCCGGATCCCGCTCAACGTCCCGCGCGTCGTGATCACCTCCGGGTCGAGCATCACCTCGATCAAGGTCCCCTTCCTGCTCGCCAGCGCGGCACCCAACGCCGGCTCGAACTCTTCGGTGCGGGTGATGCGCGTGCCTTCGTAGCCGTACGCCTTCGCCAACGCGACGAAATCGGGGTTCGCCAACTCCGTGCCCGCGCCCTCCACGCGCTTGGGAAAATCGCGCTCCTGGTGCATGCGGATGGTGCCGAACATGCCGTTGTTCAGCAGCACGATGATCGACTTCGCGCCGCACTGCGACGCCGTCGCCAGCTCCTGCCCGTTCATTAGGAAGTCGCCATCGCCCGCCATCGTCAAGGCGATGCGGCCCGAGACGATGTTGGCGGCGATGCCGGCGGGCACGCCGTAGCCCATCGATCCCGCCGTCGGCGCGAGCTGCGTCTTGTGTCCCTTGGCCAAGCCGTGGTGCTTGAAGAAGCGGTGCGTCCACGACGCGAAGTTGCCGGCCCCATTGGTGATGAGCGCATCCTCGGGCAGCAGCTTCTGCAGCACGGCCACGATGGCCGGCATGTCGATGGAACCCGGCAGCTTCTGCGGCACCATGTTGCCCAGGTAGTCGGCGTTGGCGGACTCGGCCCAGCCGGCACCCCACGGCACGTCCGGCGGCGCGGCCAGTACCTCGAGCGACCGCGCGGCGGCGTTCATGGTCGCGTGGATCGCGAGGTCGGCCTGGTAGACGCGGTTCAGCTCCTCGGCGCTGGCGTGGATGTGCACCAGCTTCTGCTTCGCCTTCGGCGGCGTCAGCAGCGTGTAGCCGCCGGTCGTCATCTCGCCCAGCCGCGGACCGATGGCCACGATGAGGTCGCTGTCCTTCACGCGCGCGGCGAGCTTGGGATTGATGCCGATGCCGACGTCGCCCGCATACAGCGGATGGTGGTTGTCGAAGGTGTCCTGGAAGCGGAAGGCGTTGCCGACCGGCAGCTTCCAGTTCTCGGCGAAGCGCTGCAGCGCCTGCGCGGACTGCGGCGTCCAGCCCCCGCCGCCGGCGATCACGAAAGGCTTCTTCGCAGCCAGCAGCATCTCGCGCAGCGTGCGCAGCGCGCCCGGGTCGCTCCATGCCTGCGCCGGATCCACTTTCGGCATCGGGCGTGCGGCGCTGGCCTTCACCAGCATGTCCTCGGGCAGCACCAGCACCACCGGCCCGGGGCGGCCGTTCATGGCCGTGGCGAAGGCCCGCGCCACATACTCGGGGATGCGGTCCGGCTCGTCGATGCGCTCCACGCGCTTGGCCATGCCCTTGGTGCTGGGGCCGAAGAAGCTGCCGTAGTCGACTTCCTGGAAAGCCTCGCGGTCACGCTGGTCGCTGGCGACATCGCCGACGAACAGCACCATCGGCGTGGAATCCTGGAAGGCCGTGTGCACGCCGATCGACGCATTGGTGGCGCCGGGTCCCCGCGTGACGAAGCAGACACCCGGCCGGTTGGTCATCTTGCCCACGGCTTCGGCCATGAAGGCGGCGCCACCCTCCTGCCGGTTGATGACGAACCGGATCTGCTCGCGGTATTTGTGGAAGCCATCGAGCACCGCGAGATAGCTCTCGCCCGGCACGCCGAAAGCGTGCGTCACGCCCTGGGCCACCAAGCATTCGACGATCAGGTGGCCGGCGAGTTGCGTATCCTGCGACATGTGCTTGACTTGATTAACTGTTTGGTGAATTATTGGCCATGGCCAAAGAACCGACGGGTGGCGGCGAAGAGCGGTTGCGCGATGCGGATCGCTCGCAGAGCACCATCCTAGCAGCGGCCCGCGACGAATTCGCCGAGTACGGGCTGGCAGGCGCGCGCGTCGATCGCATCGCCGAACGCGCCGGCCTGAACAAGCGCCTGATCTACTATTACTTCGCCGACAAGGAGCAGTTGTTCCAGGCCGTGCTGGAGCAGGCGTACAGCGACATCCGCGCCGAAGAGGCCACGCTGCACCTGGCCGAGCTCGATCCCGCCACGGCCGTGCGCCGGTTGGTCGAATTCACCTGGGATTACTTCATCGCGCACCCGGAGTTCCTCACCTTGCTGAACAGCGCCAACCTGCACAAGGCGCGTCACCTCGTGGACCCCGATCGCGCCCGGCAGCTCAACTCGCCCCTGATCGAGTCGCTGGCCACCGTGCTCGAGCGCGGCCGCCGCGACGGAATCTTCCGGGGCGGCGTCGACCCGGTTCAGCTCTACGTCTCCATCGCCGGCCTGGCGTATTTCTACCTGTCCAACAGCCACACGCTGTCGGCCGTGTTCGGCCGCGACCTGCTGGCCGCCAAGGCCCGCAGCGAACGCCTGTCGCACATGACGGACGTGATCCTCGGCTACCTCTTCCTGCACGATTGACCTGCCGTCGGCGCGGGGCTTGCCAGCGGCGTGGCGCGCCCTATAATTCACCAATCAGTGAATTGACCCCTCCATGAAAGAGCAGAGACAAGCATGACGTTCACCCGCCGCACCCTCGTCGCCACCCTCGCCGCCATCGCCGCCGCCGCACCCCTCGCCGCCTCGGCGCAGGCCGGCTACCCCACCAAGCCGATCCGGGTGATCGTGCCCTTCGCGGCCGGCAGCACCACGGACATCATCGCCCGCGCCATTTCCGACAAGATGGGCCAGAGCATGGGCCAGACCCTGGTGGTCGAAAACCGCGGCGGCGCCAGCGGCACCATCGGCCAGGCCGCGGTGGCCACGGCGGCGCCCGATGGCTACACGATCATGATCCACTCGTCGTCGCACACGGTCAGCCCGCACACCTTCGCCAAGCTGCCGTTCGACACGCTGGCGGACTTCGTTCCCGTCACGCCGATCTCCTCCACGCCGAACGTGCTGGTGATCTCGCCTTCCAAGAACATCAAGACGCTGCAGGAGCTGCTGGCGGCGGCGCGCGCCAAGCCCGGCAGCATGAACTTCGCCTCCGCCGGACAAGGCAGCGCCACGCACCTGAACGCCGAGAAGTTCAAGCTGGCCGCGAAGATCGAAGCGCAGAACATCCCCTTCAAGGGCTCGGCTGAAGCCGTGACGGAGGTGATGGCCGGCCGCGTCGACTACTACTTCTCGCCGATCGCACCGGTGATCGGGCAGATCCGCCAAGGCCAGCTGGTCCCGCTGGCCGTCGGCTCGCCGCGCCGCGCTGCGGCCCTGCCGCAAGTCCCGACGACCGCCGAAGCCGGCGTCCCCGGCTCCGAGTTCAACTTCTGGATCGGCATGTTCGCCCCCAAGGGCACGCCGCCGGCGATCGTCAACCGCCTGCAGGACGAAGTCGTCAAGGCGCTGGCCACGCCCGAGGTCAAGGAACGCTTCCTGACCCTGGGCGCCGATGCCTGGACGCTGGAGCCGGCGCAGTTCGACGCCTACGTCCGCGAAGAGGTCAGGAACAACGCCGCGCTGGTCAAGGCCGCCGGTCTCGAAGTGCAGAAGTAAGCAGGCAAGACACAAGGAGTCCCCCATGCCCACGCAACGTCTCGGAATCATCATGCACGGCGTCACCGGACGCATGGGCATGAACCAGCACCTGATCCGCTCCATCGTCGCGATCCGCAACCAGGGCGGCGTCACGCTCTCCAACGGCGACAAGGTGATGCCGGACCCGATCCTCATCGGCCGCAACGCCGAAAAGATCGAGGCGCTTGCCAAGGCGCACAACATCGCGCGCTGGGGCACCGACCTCGATGCGGCGCTGGCGAATCCCGAAGACACCGTCTTCTTCGACGCCGGCACCACGCAGATGCGGCCCAAGCTGCTGGCCAAGGCCCTGCGCGCGCGCAAGCACGTGTATTGCGAGAAGCCGATCGCCACCACGCTCGGCGAAGCGGTGGAGATCGCGAAGATGGCCGAGAAGTCCGGCATGAAGCACGGCGCGGTGCAGGACAAGCTGTTCCTGCCCGGGCTGCGCAAGCTGGACATGCTGCGGCGTGCGGGCTTTTTCGGCCGCATGCTGTCGCTGCGGCTGGAGTTCGGCTACTGGGTGTTCGAGGGCGACCTGCAGCCGATCCAGCGCCCCAGCTGGAACTACCGCTCCGAGGACGGCGGCGGGATGATCCTGGACATGATGTGCCACTGGCGCTACGTGCTGGACAACCTGTTCGGCGAGGTCAAGTCGATCAGCTGCCTGGGCGCCACCCACATCCCGCAGCGCTGGGACGAGGACGGCAAGTCTTACCAGGCCACTGCGGACGACGCGGCCTATGCCATCGCCGAACTGGTCGGCCACAACGGCGAGCCGGTGATCGCGCAGCTGAACATGTCGTGGGCCACCCGCGTGAACCGCGAAGACCTGGTCACGTTCCACGTCGACGGCACCCACGGCTCCGCGGTTGCCACGCTGACCGAGTGCAAGGCGCAAAGCCGCGTCAACACGCCGCGCCCCGTCTGGAACCCGGACGTGAAGAACACGATGAACTTCAGCGAGCAATGGCAGGAAGTGCCCGACACGCAGATCTACGACAACGGCTTCAAGATCCAGTGGGAGGCCTTCATCCGCCACGTGGTGGAAGACGCGCCCTGGAAGTGGACGCTGCCCGAAGGCGCCAAGGGCGTGCAGCTGGTGGAAGCCGCGCTGCAAAGCTGGAAGGAACGGCGCTTCGTCGACGTGCCTCCGCTGAAAGTCTGAGGGGCATCGCGATGGCCCTGACCTTGAAGCTGCCCAGCGCGCGCGGCGCGCTCGAGACCTACACCTTGCGCGGCACCTCCCCGGTGAAGCCCGCCAGGGGCGTGAAATTCAATCGGATCGCCTACTCCGCCGCGCACGTGGTGGCGGACCCGCTGGCGGCCATCGACCCCTGGCTGCAAAGCGCGGTGGACTGGGACGCGACCATCGCGTACCGGCAGTACCTGTGGTCGCTGGGCCTCGGCGTCGCCGAGGCGATGGACACGGCGCAGCGCGGCATGGGCCTGGACTGGCCGACCTCGCTGGAGCTGATCCGCCGCTCGCTCGATGCGGCGCGTGACGTGCCCGGCGCGCTGGTCGCGTCCGGCTGCGGCACCGACCACCTGGCCCCCGAGGACGCGAAGACCGTCGACGACGTGATCCGCGCCTACGAGGAGCAGATGGCCGCCATCGAGAAGCTCGGCGGCAAGTTGATCGTCATGGCGTCGCGCGCCCTGGCGAAGGTGGCGAAGGGACCCGCCGACTACGAGCGTGTCTACGACCGCATCCTGTCGCAGGCGAAGCAACCGGTCGTGCTCCACTGGCTGGGCGACATGTTCGATCCCGCGCTGGCGGGCTACTGGGGCACGAAGGACGTCGATGCTGCCATGGCCACGGCGCTCGGCATCATCGCCGCGCACCCGTCGAAAGTGGACGGCATCAAGATCTCCCTGCTGGACAAGGACAAGGAAATCGCGATGCGCCGCCGCCTGCCCGCCGGCGTGCGCATGTACACCGGCGACGACTTCAACTACGCCGAGCTGATCGCGGGCGACGGTTTCGGCAGCACGCCGGTGCAGGGCAAGAGCGACGCGCTGCTGGGGATCTTCGACGCCATCGCGCCCGCCGCGAGCGCCGCGCTCGGCGAACTGGCGCAGGGCAACATCGACAAGTTCCACGCCATCCTCGGCCCGACGGTGCCGCTGTCGCGCCACATCTTTGCCGCGCCCACCCGCTTCTACAAGACCGGCGTCGTCTTCATGGCCTGGCTGAACGGCCACCAGAAGCACTTCGCGATGGTCGGCGGGCAACAAAGCACGCGCAGCCTGCCGCACCTGGCGGAGCTGTTCCGGCTGGCCGATGCGGCCAACCTGCTGGAGCAGCCGGAGGCGGCCGTCACACGCATGAAGACGCTCGCGGCACTGCACGGCGTGTAGGGTGGGTTCGCGCAGCGACCCCACCGAGTGAGGATCAACCCGAGGAGAAAAGCATGCTGAAAGCGACGACAAAGCTGGCTCTCGCCACCCTGCTGACTGTCGCCAGCCTCGCGGCCACGGCGCAAGCCTGGCCGAACCGCCCGGTGAAGGTGATCATCCCCTTCCCGCCCGGCGGCACGCTGGACGCGGTGGGCCGGCAACTGGCGCAGAAGCTGGGCGACCAGCTCGGGCAGCCCTTCGTGGTGGAGAACCGCCCCGGCGGCAACGGCACCATCGGCGCCGATGCGGTGGCCAAGGCGCAGGCCGACGGGTACACGCTGCTGTTCAACGCATCGACGTTCGTCAGCGCGCCGATGACGATGAAGTCGGTGCCCTACGCCGTGGTGCGCGACTTCCAGCCGGTGGCCCTGGTCGCCAAGGCGCCGCTGTCGGTGGCGATCAACAAGAACCTGCCGGTCACCGACGTGAAGTCGCTGCTGGCCTATGCCAAGGCCAATCCGGGCAAGATGACTTTCGCGGTCGGCTCCATAGGCTCCGCGGGCCACTTGTCGACAGAGCTCCTCAAGCGCAGCGGCGGCATCGAATACATGGTGGTGCCGTACAAGGGCACGGCGCCGGCGTTCCAGGACCTCATCGGCGGCCAGATCCACGGCTTCATCGACCCGATCCTCGGCTCCCTGCAGTACCACAAGAGCGGCTTGCTGCGCGTGGTCGCGGTCACTTCCGACAAGCGCGTGCCCAACCTGCCGGACGTGCCCACCGTGGGCGAAACCATTCCCGGCTACGAGTTCTACAGCTGGTACGGCTTGTGGGGCCCGGCGAAGCTGCCCGCCGAGATCACGCAGCGCCTGAACGCCGAAGTGAACAAGGCGCTGGCGGGCGAGATGAAGGACAAGCTGGAGCAGCAAGGCCTGCTGCTCACGCCCGGCTCCGTGGATGACTTCGCGAAATTCCAGGCGACCGACATGGCGCGGGCGCAGAAGATCATCACGGAGGGCAACATCCGTGTCGAGTGAGGCCGGCCGCGCGCTGGTCACCGGCAGCAGCTCGGGCATCGGCCTCGCCGTGGCCCGCCGGCTGCTGGCGAACGGCTGGCGCGTGCGCGGCTTCGACATCGCGGCGCCGGCCATCGAGGACGCGCGCTTCGATTCCGTGACGGTCGACCTGGCCGATCGCGCCGCCCTCGACGCGGCGCTGGCGCAGGTCGGGCCGCTGCAGGCGGTGGTGCATGCGGCCGGCATCCTGCGCCCGGCCTCGCTCGGCGGCCTCGATGCCGCGAACGGGGAAGCGATGTGGCGGCTGCATGTCGAAGCCGCCACGCGGCTGGCCGACGCGCTGCTGCCGCGGATGGCGCAAGCCGGCCACGGACGCATGGTGCTGGTCGGCAGCCGGGTGGCCCACGGCGTGGCCGGCCGCAGCCAGTACGCGGCCACCAAGGCCGCGCTCCATTCCCTGGCGCGCAGCTGGGCGGCCGAGGTCGTGACGCAGGGCGTGACCGTCAACGTCGTCGCGCCCGCCGCCACGCGCACCGGCATGCTGGCGGACCCGGCGCGCAAGGACACGCCGTCCCGCATTCCGCCGATCGGCCGGCTGATCGAACCCGAAGAAGTGGCGGCGCTGGTCGCCTACCTGCTCTCCCCGGCGGCGGCCGCGATCACGGGGCAGGAAATCCAGATCTGCGGCGGCACCTCGCTCACGCCCTGAGGCCATGGACGCCATCGGCATCATCGGACTCGGCCTGGTCGGCACCGCCCTCGCGCGTCGCTTGATGGCGGCCGGGTTCGCGGTGCATGGATTCGACCTGGAACGGCAGGCGCTCGCGGCGCTGCAAGCCGCCGGCGGCTCGCCCGAACCCTCCGCCGCGTCCGTGGGCACGCGCTGTACGGTCGTCGTCCTCGCGGTCTTCGACACCGGCCAGGTCCGATCGGTGCTGGACAGCCTGCTCGTCCCACGCCACGCGGTGCGCACCGTGATCGACTGCTCCACCGGTGAGCCCGAAGCGCTTGGCGAGCTCGCGGCCAGCCTGCGCAGCCGCGGCATCGACTTCATCGAGGGGCCGCTTTCCGGTTCCAGCCAGCAGATCGCCGCGGGCCAGGCAACCCAGCTCCTCGGCGGCGACGAAGAAGCGATCACTCGCGCGCGTCCGGTGCTGGAGGCGATCGCACCGCAACGCGTGCACGTCGGCGGCGCCGGCATGGCGGCGAAGGCCAAGCTCGCGACCAACCTGGTGCTGGGCCTGAACCGCGCGGTGCTCGCCGAAGGCATGGCCTTCGCCGAAAGCCTGGGCATCGCGCCGGACGCCTTCCTGCAGCTGGTGCTCGCCACGCCGGCAAGGTCGGCGGCCGCGGAGGCCAAGGGCCCGCTGATGGTGTCCGGCCACTTCGAGCCGCAGTCGCGCATCCGCCAGCACCTCAAGGACGTCGGCCTGATGCTCGAGGCCGCACGCGCCTCGGGGCAACCGTTGCCGCTGTCCGAAACGCATGCCGGCCTGATGCGCGACGCGGTCGCCGCGGGCGACGGCGACCTCGACAACGCGGCGATCGTTCGCCAGTGGCGGCGCGTCCGCCGCCCTTCCACCTGACCCACGACATGCGCGATTTTTCCCAAGACCACCGCTGGCTCTCACTCAACACGGCGACGATCCGCAAGAGCGGCGGCAAGGACCTGCCGCTGCCCGACATCATCGAAGCCTGCGTGCGGCGGGGCATCCGCGCGATCTCGCCCTGGCGCGACCAGGTGCATGCCGCGGGCCTGGCCGAAGTGTCGCGGCTCGTGCGCACGCACGGCCTGGAGCTCTCAGGCTACTGCCGTGGCGGCATGTTCCCGGCGGCGGACGCGGCAGGGCTGAAGGCGGCGCGCGACGACAACCGCCGCGCCGTCGACGAGGCGGCCGAACTGAACGCGAAGTGCCTGGTGCTGGTGGTGGGCGCCCTGCCCGGCGCCTTGCAGGGCAAGCCGGCGCACAAGGACATCGCCCTCGCGCGCTCGCAGGTGCGCGACGGCATCGCCGAACTCCTGGATTACGCAAGGCAGGCGCGCATGCCGCTGGCCATCGAGCCGCTGCATCCCATGTACGCCGCCGACCGCGCCTGCATCAACACGATGGAGCAGGCGCTGGACGTCTGCGATGAACTGGATCCCCGGCGCACGGGCGAGCCAGCGTCGTTGGGCGTCGCAGTCGACGTGTACCACGTGTGGTGGGACCCGAAGCTGCAGGCGCAGATCGCGCGGGCCGGCCGCGACCGCCTGCTGGCGTTCCACGCCTGCGACTGGCTCACGCCGACCACCGACCTGCTCAACGACCGCGGGATGATGGGCGACGGCGTCATCGACATCCCGCGCATCCGCGGCTGGGTGGAGGCGCAGGGCTTCGACGGCTACAGCGAGGTGGAGATCTTTTCCACCGGCAACTGGTGGCAGCGGCCGCACGAAGAGGTGCTGGACACTGTCATTGCGCGGCACAAGACCGCCGTGTAGCAGCGCTGGCCAAAGCCAACAACCGGACGCAGAGGACGCAGAAGTTACGCAGAAGACGCAAAAGGGAATCCAACTGGATTTTTCTGCGTCTTTTGCGTGCGCAGCTTCTGCGCCTTCTGCGTCCGGAAGTCCGGCTTTCTTCTTACTGCACCGGCTGCAGTGCCGGCCTGGCGGACGCTGCCGTGGCCGTGGCGGCGGCAGGGTTGGCGGCCTTGGCCTGCCCGCCCGTGCCGGCTTCGATCTCGCCGGAGAGCTGGCCGCCCTCCTCGACCACCAGCTTGCCGTAGCGCACCTTGCCCGAAACCTTGCCGGTGGAATAGATCACCAGCTTCTGGCGCACGGTGAGGTTGCCCTCGAACAGGCCGCGGATCTCGGCGACGTCGATCTCGGCCGAGCCCTTGAAGGCGCCGCGCTCGGAGATCTGGATCACGCGCGAGTCCATCGTCGCTTCGACCGAACCTTCCACCACCAGCGTGTCGCAGTCCGTGATCTCCACGCCCTTGAGCTTGATGTTCGGGCCGACGGTCAGCTTGCTCTCGCCTTCCTTCACGCCCGCGTTCGCGGGAACGGCGGTGGCGGCCGTGGCGGCGGAGGCCGTGGCGGCCTGCGCGTTCGCCTGGGCCGCGGCATTGGGGCTCACGCCGCCGCGGGGATAGGTGTCTTCGCGCTTTGCGCTGTTGTTGTTGAAGAAGGGGGATTGCAATGCCATGGAGCGAGCCTCTGAGAGTGGAAGTGAAGAGCTGCCGATGCTACGCAGCCGATCGATAACAGAAAAGCCGCTTGACGCAAGAAGGGTAACGAATGGCGTTGCGCGCAGCCGACGTGGTGCGCGCGGTCGCCACCGTGCATGCACGACGTCCTTGCGCGGCGCGGGTGGGCGCTGCACGATGGAGCAGGACGGAGGGACACGATGAAGCACTCGCTGCGATCGCTGTGCGCCTGGGGCGCGTTGCTGGCTGCCACCGCCGGCGCGCCGGCCGCCGACAGGGAGTCCGAGCGCTTCGACGTCAGCGAGCGCAACCTGCTGGTGGTGCTGCGCGAATCGCCCGGCGCGAACAAGCAGGACGAGGCGCTCGCGCCCTTCGGCAAGATCAAGGCGAAGCTTTCCGACGGCCGCGAGATCGAGTTCGAGGCCAGCTGGTTCCAGTATCTCGGCGACATGCACCTGCGGCTGGTGTTCGACGGCGAGCGCCGCGTGCAGAGCGCCTCGCCCGAAGACCTGGAAATGCTGCGCCTGTCGCCCGAGCAGGCGCTGTCCCGCGCCGTCAACAACCTGCGGCGCCGCTACGGGCAGCCGGTCGCCGCGCCCTGGTCCGGCGGCCTGATGCAGGTGCATGGCGGCTCGCCGGACCTGGACAGCAGTTACTTCCTGGATCGCGCGTTCTGGCTCGACCAGCTGCGCGCTTCGCCGGCCGGCCTGGTCGCGGCGGTGCCGACGCGCGGCGGCCTGGTGTTCGCCAGGGCGGACGACGCGGCGGCCGTCACCTCGCTGCGCTTCAGCGCGGCCGCCTTGTTCGCGAGCAATGACCGCACGCGCATCTCCTCCGGCCTGTACCTGTTCAAGGACGGCCGCTGGAGCGTCTTCCAGCCGCCGCAGGCGGTGAACGACTGAGGGCAGCGCGCACCGCTGGGGTTCCTGCCGCCACCCCAGCCTACGGCACGCGCAAGCGCCCCGCCACCTTGAATCCGCCGCCCGCCTGCGGCGTCAGCACCACCATCTCCGCCGTCGCCGGCGACACCCCGGTCAGCGCCAGCGTGGTGGATCCATGCGTCACGAGGAACAGGTTGCCGCCGCCGGCCGGCGCCTGCACCAGCCGGCGCAGGTCGGCCACCTGCTGCGCCTCGCGTTCCGGCCGGCCGAACAGGTTGCCCAGCGCCGGCTGCGCCTGCGCGGCGCGGCGGAACGCCAGCTGCGCGGTCTCCATGCTGCGGCACCACGGGCTGGACTGGACGCCGGCCACGGGCACGCGGCGCGCGCGCAGCGCATCGCCGAGGCGGCGAGCCTCGCCGCGGCCTTCTTCGCTCAGGTTGCGTTGCGTGCGGCACTCCCCCAGCTGGAAGCCCGGCGGGTCGCCGACGCCGGGATCGGTCAGGGCATGCCGGATCACCACCACCTGGCCGCCTTCTCGCAGCAGCGCCCACAGGGCGTCGTCGGCCTGCGCCACCGTCGCGGCGATCGCCAGCACACCGGCCAGCAGCCAGCGCCACGTCCTTGCCTGGGTCATGCGCACCTCCATGTGCCGGCCATCCTAAACGCTGCCCCGCGTGCTAGGCTGAAGCGATGAAGCGCTGCACCTTGCTGCAGTGGTCTTCCCTCGCCGCCGCCGGCCAGGCAGCGGCCCAGCCATCGCTGCTCACGCGTGCGATCCCTTCCAGCGGCGAGGCCGTGCCCCGCATCGGCCTCGGCACCTGGATCACGTTCAACGTGGGACAGGATCCGCCGGCACGCGCCCAATGCGCACAGGTGGTGCGGGCCTTCCTGGAGGGCGGCGGGCGCGTCATCGACTCCTCGCCCATGTACGGCTCCTCCCAGGGCGTGGTGGGCGATGCGCTGGCCACGCTGAAGGCGCAGGAGCGGGCCTTCTCCGCCGACAAGGTCTGGACCGGCGGCGACGGCGCCGCGCAGGTCGAAGCGTCGCGCGTGCTGTGGAAGGTGCCGCGCTTCGACCTGCTGCAGGTGCACAACCTGCTCGCCTGGGAAAAGCAGCTGCCGCTGCTGCAGCGGATGAAGGCCGAGGGCCGGCTGCGCCACGTCGGCATCACGACCTCCGAAGGCCGGCGGCACCGCGAGTTCGAGGAGCTCCTGCGCACGCAGCGGCTCGACTTCGCGCAGTTCTCGTACAACCCGGTGGACCGCGAGGCGGAGCAGCGGCTGCTCCCGCTGGCGGCGGAACGGGGCATCGCCGTGCTGGTGAACCGCCCGTTCCAGGAGGGCGCGCTGCTGCGCAAGCTGCAGCGGCATCCGCTGCCGGCGTTCGCCGCGGACATCGAATGCACCAGCTGGGCCCAACTGGTGCTGAAGTTCATCATCAGCCATCCGGCGGTCACCTGCGCGATTCCCGCGACCCGCCGCGTCGAGCACGTGCGCGAGAACCTGGCCGCGGCGCGGGGCCGCATGCCGGACGAGGCGATGCGGCGCCGCATCGCCGGCCACATCGCCGGCCTATGACGGAGTGGTGGACCTACGGGCTGTCCGACTTCCTGATGTTCTCGCCGCAGGCCTACTGGCGGCTGGTGGCGCGACACAACGAGGCCGGCTGGCCCGTACAGGTGCTCGGGCAGGCCGCCGTGCTCGCGCTCCCCCTGCTGATGGCGCGGGATGCGGCGGCGATGCGCCGCGTTGCCCTGCTCCTGCTTGCGCTGGCATGGGCCGCCGTTGGCTGGTTCTTTCATGCCAAGCTCTACGCGGAAATCTTCCTGGGCGCGCCGTGGGTGGCTGCCGCGTGCGGCGTGCAGGCGCTGCTGCTGTTGCTCGCGGCACTGGCGCCCTGGCATGGCACAACGAGCGCAGCAGTGCGCGCCTTCGGCCTCGCGCTGCTCGCGGTGGCGGCGCTTTACCCGCTGCTGGCGCCCATGACGGGCCATGCGACGCGCGAGGCGGAGGTGTTCGGCTGGATGCCGGACCCCACCGCACTTGCAACCATCGGCGCGCTGTGCGTCATGCCGATGCACGCCGGGACGCGCACCGTCCTGTGCACGCTGCCGGCGCTCTCGCTGGCCCTTGGGATGGCGACGCGCTGGCTGCTCGCCTGACCGATGCGGCGCTAGAAGCTCACGCTGTAGCGCCAGCCCTTGAAACGCAGCACCGCGGAGCTGGCGCGGATCTGCTCGAGCACCAAGCCCGGCGCAAGTTCGGCGCCTTCGGAGCGAACTTGCCCGCCCACGATCAGCATTCGCTGCGAGGGGTTCTCCGAATGCACGCCGCCGGCGATCACGAGCTTGGGCAACTCGCGCTGCACATCGGCCGGCAGCTCGGACACCGCGACGATGCGTCCCGCCGGCGCGGCGCTGGCGGGGGCGGCGGCGCCCGATGGAGCGGCGGAGGGCCCGGTGGTGGGCGCGGTGGATGGCGCGGCGGACGGGCCGGCCGCTGGCGCGGTCGAAGGCGCGGCTGCGGGCCGCGCCGCCGGCGCCATGGCGGGCGGGGCGGATGGCGCAACGGACGGCGGGGCGGCGGGCGGCGCGGATGGCGCGGCGCCTGGCGGGGCGGTATCGGACGAGGTGACGCCCGGCTGTGGCGGCGTGGGCGCCAGCCGCGCGAAGACCGGTGCCTTCACCACCACCCGCTCGTCGCTGGTCCCTGCGGGGCGCTGCGCGGTTCGTGCCGGCGCCGGGGGTGGCGGCGGCAGCACCACTGCGGCGACGGGCACCACTTCGGGGGCCGCCGGGGGAGTCACCGCAACCGGTGCCGGCTTCACCGCCTCGACGCGGGCCACGGGCGCATCGGCCCGCTGTCGATCCGGGCCCACCAGCAGGTACCCACCGGCGACGGCCACCACCACGGCCACGCCCGCCAGCACCCACGGCTCGCGCGGCGGCTGGGCATCGCGCGGCAGCACGGCGGCCGGCTGCGCATGGATGCCGCGCGAAGGATCGCGTTCGCGCTCGGCATCGGCGCGGCGCAGGGCGTCGAGGATGTAGGACATGGGTGTGCCTAAGGCTCCTGGCGCAGGCGCGGCTCGTCGACCCCGCTCGCGCGATTGAGTTGCATGATGGTCAGCGGTCCCGGATGGCCGTCGACGGGCAGGCCCTGGGCCCGCTGGAAAGCGCGGACGCGGGCCCGCAGGGCCGCGTCGAGCGCCGCGCCGGGTTGCGGGGCCTCGGCCCCCGTGGCGGACGCGAGCCGATGCGCCACCCAGTCAACGACCGGGCCCTTGTCGCCGTCGCGCGGGCTGTCGCGGTAACCCTCGGGCGCCCGCCACAAGGTGGCGAAATCGCCTTGCCAGCGCTGCGCCAGCGCAGCGAGCGTCACGGTCTGCTCCGTGCCCGCGGCGCGCAAGGTCGCGGTCTGGTCCGTCAGCGCCGAAAGGATGGCGTAGGAAGGCTGGCCGGTGCCGGCGTCGAGCGTCACGATGCCGGGCCGGGCCAGCTGCCGGATCACCGACAGGTCGAGCGGCTTCGCGAAACACTGCACCCGCTCGCGCGCCAGCAGGTCGCACGGGCGGCCGTCGGCGACCGGCAGCTTCCAAGCCTGCGCCAGTTCGCGCCAGGCCTGCTGCTCGTCGCGCAGCAACACCGGCGCGGTGGCGGTCTTGATGGTGGCCGGCGCGGCGGCGGGCGGCGTGGGCACCGCGACGCGCAGCGGCTGCGCCACGGCGGCCGGCGGCGCTTTCAGGGTGGCGCGCTCGGCGACGACGCCCATGTGCTCCACCCCGCGCGTCGCCGCGAACAGCAGGCCGGCGCCGGCCAGCACGCCGACGCTGCCCGCCAGGGCCATGCGCGGCCAGCCAGCCGGTGCGCGCGCCTCGCGCGGGAACACTTCGGCCACCGACTGGTCGATGGTGCGGCGGGTCACCTGCGCCTCGCCGTTGCCATACGCGCCGAGCAGCGCGCGGTCGCACAGCAGGTTGATGCGGCGCGGCACCCCTCCCGTGGCGGCATGCACGCGGGCCAGCGAGCGCCGGTCGAACGGCAACGGCCCCTGCAGGCCGCACACTTCCATGCGGTGGCGCACGTACTGCGAGGTTTCGCCTTCGCGCAGCGCCTGCAGGTGGTAGCGCGCGATGACGCGCTGCGCCAGCTGCTCCAGTTCCGGGCGGGCGAGCATCGTGCGCAGTTCCGGCTGGCCGATCAGGATGATCTGCAGCAGCTTGCGCTCGCTGGTCTCCAGGTTGGTCAGCAGCCGCAACTGCTCCAGCACCTCGGCCGACAGGTTCTGCGCCTCGTCGATCACCAGCACGCTGCTGCGGCCGGCGGCGTGCGCCTGCAGCAGGAAGGCGTTCAGCGGATCGAGGGAGTCCTTCACCGTGGCCGGCCGGTGGGTCGGCAGCTGCACCGCGATGCCGAATTCGTGGCACACGGTCTCCAGCAGTTCCAGCACGGTGAGCTTCGGATTGAAGATGTAGGCCAGGTTGACGTGGTCCGGCACCTGGTCCAGGAAGGAGCGGCACACGGTGGTCTTGCCGGTGCCGATCTCGCCGGTCAGCAGCACGAAGCCGCCGCCGCCCTGCACCCCGTACAGCAGGTGCGCCAGGGCCTCGCGGTGCTGCTCGCTCAGGAACAGCAGGCGCGGGTCCGGGGCGATGGAGAACGGCTCCTGTTTCAGCCCGAAATACGCGGCATACATGGCGCCAAGCATACAGGCCGCATGTAACCCGGTGACACACGACAGCCCTGGCGGACCGCTGGCTGTGCACCAATTGGCGGCGGCCCGCTGCCGAGCAACCGGTTGTCCCTGCGCCCCCGCCGCCCGGCGTCCGCTCTGTACGGAACCGGGCATAGGAGGACAATGCCGCCACCCCCCAACAACAGCGCATCGCGCCGGTTTCCGTGTCCGCCGCCCTGGACTTTGCATTCCCGCTCCTGATCGTGACGGTCGCGCTCGCGGTCGCCTTCGTCCTGTGGCGGCTGCGCGTGGCGTTCGCGAAGCGGGTGGCCCGCCGGCGCACGGCCGGCTACCAGTTGATGGACTGCCTGAAGGCGTACACGGTGTGGGTCGACTGGCAGCGCGACGAGCCGCTGATGCATGCCAAGGCCGACGCGCTGACGGTGCCGCCGCCGCTGGAACAGGCCGTGCGCATCAAGGACGCGCATTTCCCCGAACTGTCACCCTTGATGCTCAAGCTGCTGCAAACGCACCGCGAGTTGATGCAGTACCTGTGGGAACAGCACATCCTGCGGCTGACGCACGCCGGGCTGCCGCCGCACTACGCGGACCCGCGCTACCACCAGCTGCGCGACACCCAGGATGCCGCGCTGGACAGCCTGTTCATGCGCTGCCGCCAGCTGATCGGCGACGACGGCAGCGAATGGAAGCGCACGCGCAGCGACTTCAGCTTCTCGGGCGACATGAACCTGCCGTCGCGGCCGTTCAACTCGCCGTGATCGCTTGGCGGGGTCGCTTCGCGAACCCGCCCTACGTGAAACGCCGCCTGGTAGGGCGGGTTCGCGAAGCGACCCCGCCACAAGCTCAAGCCGCCGGGAGGAAGCCTTCCACCGACAGGTAGCGCTCGCCCGTGTCGTAGTTGAACCCGAGCACCGTGGCGCCCGCCGGAATGTCCTTGAGCTTCTGCGCGATCGCGGCCAGCGTGGCGCCGGAGGAAATGCCGACCAGGATGCCCTCTTCGCGCGCCGAACGGCGCGCCATCTCGCGCGCCGGCTCGGCGTCGACCTGGATCACGCCATCGAGCAGCTCGGTGTTCATGATCTTGGGGATGAAGCCCGCGCCGATGCCCTGGATCGGGTGCGGCGACGGCTGCCCGCCCGACAGCACCGGCGAGGCCACCGGCTCCACCGCGAACACCTTCAGCTTCGGCCATTTCTGCTTGAGCACGCGCGCGCACGCCGTGATGTGGCCGCCGGTGCCGACGCCGGTGATCAGGTAGTCCAGGCCCTGCGGGAAGTCCTCGACGATCTCCCGCGCCGTGGTGCGCTCGTGCACCTCCACGTTGGCCTGGTTCTCGAACTGCTGCGGAATCCACGCGCCGGCGGTCTGCCCTGCCAGCTCCTGGGCCCGGGCGATCGCGCCCTTCATTCCCTTCTCGCGCGGCGTCAGGTCGAAGCTGGCGCCATAGGCGAGCATGAGGCGGCGACGCTCCACGGACATGCTGTCCGGCATCACGAGCACCAGCTTGTAGCCCTTGACGGCGGCGACCATGGCGAGGCCGATGCCGGTGTTGCCGGAGGTGGGCTCGATGATGGTGCCGCCCGGCTGGAGCTTGCCGCTGCGCTCCGCGTCTTCCACCATCGCGAGCGCGATGCGGTCCTTGATCGAGCCGCCGGGATTGGAGCGCTCCGACTTCACCCACACCTGGTGGCTGTCGCCGAACAGGCGGTTGATGCGGATGTGCGGGGTGCGGCCGATGGTGTCGAGGACGCTGTTGGCTTTCATGGGAGTCTCCTTCGCCGGTGAGGGAGCCATTCTGACGCAGGCCCGCGGCGAGCGCGCAACCGAACCCCGGTTCAGACCCAGGGCATCGCCTCCAGCACCCTGCCCCACTCGGCGTCGCTGCGCGCGGCGCACGGATCCCGCGGCGGCACCACGGCGGGCGCGCAAAGCAGCGTGCCGCCATCCCATCGCATGCTGCGGTCCGGGGTCAGCAGGATCCATCGCATCGCCGGATCCCGCCGCGCCAGCCACGCGCCCACCGTTTCAGCGACGTAATGCGTGGGCTCGTACCATGCCACCGGAACTGCTTCGCCCTTGAGCTGCAGGGGGCGGAAGGCCAGTTTCGATTTCATCTTCTGGATGTCGCGGCGCACCGCCTGCGCCATCTGCCGCAGGCGCGCGAGGTCGTGGTCTTCCAGGTGGTGCCGCAGCTCCGGCTCGTACACCAGCCGCCAGAGGGAGCGGTACAGCAAGTCGAAGCGTTGCGGATCGCGGTGCAGGACCACGAGCTCGCTCATGCGGATGAAGGACTGCGGAATGATCGCGCGGGCGGCGCGGTTGTGGATGAGGGCCCGGGTTGCATCCACGGCCTCCTTGCCCACGGTCTGCGCCGGGGCCGCGCTCCACTGCACGGTTTCCGGCGGCACCAGCTGGGCGAGCAAGCGCGTGGCTTCGCTGTGGAAACCGGCAATGTCGACCTGGTGGGACAACGGGACTTGCAAGGACGGCACGCGAATGGAATCCATCGCATTGTGACGCCGTTCGGCGGCGCGTGCGGCGGCCGAGGAACCTTTTATTCGCTCGACGGTCGCTGCCGATCAGACAGCTTCGAGGGAAGACTCCGCCAGCTCCACTGCCAGGTCGTGCCACTTCTCATCGTTCATCGCGCGCGCCTGCACGGCGTCCACCCCGGGGCCACAAAGCAGCTGATCCCCGGTCCAGAGCACGCAGCGGTCCGGGCTGGCCAGCAGCCATGCCGGCGCCGGCTGCGTGCGGGTCAGTGACTCGGCCACCACCTCGGTCACCCGATGGTGCGGATCGCACCAGGCGTAGGCGAGCGGCACGCCGGCCAGCGGAGCCAGGGCCCGCAGGCGCAGCCCATTGCGCACCTTCACGACGTCGCGCCGCACTCCCTGCGCCATGCTCTGGGCCAGCGCCATGTCCCGGTCGCCGCTGGCGCCGGCCAGCTCGGGTTCGTGCACCAGGCGCCAGAGCAGGCGGTACAACAGTGCAAAGCGGCCGGCGTCGCGGTGCAGCACCACCAGTTCGGTCAGTCGAACGAACGAGCGGGGCACGATGGAATGCAGGGCGGACGGCCGCATCGGCGTGCCTGCACCCTTGCCGTGGACCACGCAGCCGCTGGAAAGGGAAGCATCCGCATGCCAGTCGATATCCGCCGGTAAGACCTGGTGCGCAAGCAAGTCATTCGCCCGCAACCGGAAGTCGCCGACGTCGATGGGGCTGGCAAGATCGATGCGCATGGGGCAGTCTGGGCGCGCCGGACAAGCGCGACTGTAGGACCTCGCCCCGAGCAGTGCGGGTGTTTCAGGCCGCAGGCATGAGCTGGAAGCAGCGCTTCGACAGGCGCTGGACGGAGTCGCGCAGCTGCGCGTGCAGCTCCTGCAGAGCGACGGCTTCGGGCTCGCGTTGCGCTCGCCACAACCCGTGCGTCAGTTCGAAATGCCGGATCAGCACCTCGACCCAGGCCCCGGAGAGCGTGGGCAGCGCGGCGGCGTACATGCGCATCTGGTCGATTTGCGCGCTCACGCGGCGGTAGAGGTCGGGATCCAGCGGCGCCGCCAGCATGGCGACGACGGCCTCGTCGTACGCTTCCAGGGTGGCCGCCAGTTGGAACGCGATGGCGCTGAGCGCCTGGCTTTGCGGTGCGGACATTTGCCGGAGCAGTGTAAAACGATTCGGGGGGCGCGGAAGCCGGGCCTTGCAGAAACAGCTGGCCCGCGAGTCGCCGCACCCCGCCGCATAATCGCGCTGCCACGAAGGGAACGGGATGAGCGCAGCGGTCAATGCGGAAGGCAGCGAGCGGGACGCGACGGACGACGTCATCCCGAGCGACGGCGACCGGAAGGTGCCGCTGGTGGGCCTGGGCGGCTCGGCCGGCAGCATCGAGGCGTTGCAGGCCTTCTTCAACACCATGCCGGCGCGGTCCGGGCTGGCCTTCGTGGTGGTCATCCACCTGGCGCCCGACCACCACAGCATCCTGGCCGAACTGATCCAGCGCTGCACCCCCATGCGCGTGGTGAAGGTGGAGCACACGCTCACGGTCGAGCCCGACGCCGTCTATGTCATCCCGCCGGGCAAGCTGCTGCAATCGGACGGGGACGAACTCAAGCTCGTCGACATCCCGGAGGGCCGGGCGCGCCACGTGACGGTGGACATGTTCTTCCGCACGCTGGCGGACAGCCACGGCGCCCACGCGGCGGCGGTGGTCCTGTCCGGCATGGACGGCGACGGCTCCATCGGCATCAAGCGCATCAAGGAGCGCGGCGGGCTGACCGTGGCACAGGACCCGGGCCAGGCCATGCACGCCAGCATGCCGCGCACGGCGATCGACACGGGCATGGTCGACTGGGTGCTGCCGGTCCAGGACATGCCGGCGCGGCTGCTCGCGTACTTCCGGCTGGAAAGCGCCATCACCTTGCCGCCGGAGGAGCCGCCGCGGGACCCATCCGCGGCCGGTGCCGAGGAGACCGGCCTGCGTGACGTGCTGAACTTCATGCAGGCCCGCACCGGCCGTGACTTCAGTTTCTACAAGCGGGCGACGATGCTGCGCCGGCTGGCACGGCGCATGCGGGTCAACGGCGTGGACAACCTCGCGGGCTATCTCATCTGCCTGCGCACCCGGCCGGGCGAGTGCCAAGCCTTCGTGCAGGACCTGCTGATCAGCGTCACCAACTTCTTCCGCGACCCCGAGTGCTTCGCGGCCCTCGAAACCCAGATCCCGGCGCTGTTCGCCGGCAAGGGGCCGGGCGACGCCGTGCGGGTGTGGGTGGTGGCCTGCGCAACCGGCGAGGAGGCCTACAGCATCGCCATGCTGCTGAGCGAACATGCCCGCACGCTGGACGCCCCGCCGCTGGTGCAGGTGTTCGCGACGGACCTGGACGAGCGGGCGGTCCAGGTCGCGCGCGACGCCGTGTACCCGCCGGCGATCGAGGCCGACGTGAGCGAGGAGCGCCTGCGCCGCTTCTTCATGCGGGAGTCCCGCGGCTACCGCGTGCGGCGCGAACTGCGGGAGACGGTGCTGTTCGCGGCGCACGACGTGCTGCACACCTCGCCGTTCTCGCGCCAGGACATGGTGTCCTGCCGCAACCTACTGATCTACCTGAACCGCGAGGCGCAGCAGCGCGTGTTCGAGACCCTGCACTTCTCGCTGCTGCCGCATGGCAAGCTGTTCCTCGGCTCCTCCGAGTCGATGGACGAGGGCAGCCCCCTCTTCAGCGTGGTGGACAAGAAGCACCGGATCTACCAGCAACGCCCCAGCACGCGCAACGGCATTCCCTTGACGGATGCTTCCGAGACCCTGGCCAAGGCCCTGGAAAGCCAGAACCTCGTGCGGGCCCCGCTGGTCACGGGCCACGTCTTCGACATGCCGCCGGCTGCCGGCGCCGACCGGCCGCCGCGCGGCCACGACATGCCCCGCGCGCCGTCGGCGTGGAGCGAAACGCACCTGCACCTGCTGGAGCGCCTGGCGCCGCCTTCGCTGGTGGTCGACGCCGACTACGACATCGTCCATCTCTCCCCGAGCGCGGGCCGCTTCCTGCAGCTGGCCGGCGGCGCGCCGAGCCACAACCTGCTGCACGCCATGCAGGCGGACGTGCGGCTGGAATTGCGCGCCGCCCTCCTCCAGGCGGCGCAGCGCGGCGTCGAGGTGCGGATCCCCGTGGTGAACCTGGCGGTGGCGGGCGGCAACGTCGCCACCGCGATCCGGGTGGTGCCCGCGCGCGAGGTCGGGGAGACGCTGTTCGTCGTGTTGTTCGAGGTCGAGGCCGGCCCGGAGACGGCGGAAGCCCGCGCGGCGCGGCTGGAATCCGACCCGCTGGCGCGGCACCTCGACGCGGAGATCGAACGGCTGAAATCGCACCTGCGCGAGACCGTGGAGCAGTACGAGGCGTCCTCGGAGGAACTCAAGGCCAGCAACGAGGAGCTGCAGGCCATGAACGAGGAGATGCGGGCCGCGACGGAAGAACTGGAAACGAGCCGGGAGGAACTGCAGTCCATCAACGAGGAACTCGCCACCGTCAACCAGGAACTGAAGACCAAGGTCGAGCAGCTGAGCCACTCCAACAGCGACATGCAGAACCTGATGGACGCGACCCAGATCGCGACCATCTTCCTGGACCGCGAGCTGCGCATCACGCGCTTCACGCCGGCTGCGGTGCAGCTGTTCAACCTGATCCCCGGCGATATCGGCCGGCCGCTGACGGACATGGCGGCGCAGATCGACTACCCCCAGCTCGGCGCGGACGCGCGCAGGGTGCTCGGCAAGCTGGTCCCCATCGAGCGCGAAGTGGGCCACGCCGACGGCAGCTGGTTCCTGGCGCGGCTGATGCCGTACCGCACGGTGGACGACCACATCGCGGGCGTGGTGTTCACGTTCATCGACATCACCGAGCGCAAGCAGGCCGAGGAAGTGCGCATGTGGCTGTCGGCGGTGGTGACCTCCACCTCCGATGCGATCATCAGCTTCGGACTGGACGGCACCATCGTCAGCTGGAACAACGGCGCGCAGCGCCTGTTCGGCTACACGGTGGAGGAAGCCGTCGGCCGGCCGATGGCGATGCTGTCGGGTGAAGGGGCGGATGGACACGACGTCCTGATGGGCCAGCTGGGCGCCGGGCTGTCCATCAACAATTTCGAAACCGTCCGGCGGCGCAAGGACGGCAGCCAGGTCCACGTCGCCCTCACGATGTCCCCGATCCAGGACGCGGAAGGCCGCGTGCTGGCCGGCACGGTGATCGCACGCGACATCACCGCCACGCGGGCGGCCGCGGAAGCCCTGCGCCAGAGCGAGGAGCGGCTGCGGCTGATCCTGGAGAACGCGGTCGAGTACGCGATCTTCTCCACCGACCTCGAGCGGCGGGTCACCAGCTGGAACACGGGCGCGGAGCGGCTTCTCGGCTTCCGCAGCGAAGAGATGCTGGGCGATTCCGCCGACGTGATCTTCACACCGGAGGACCGTGCGGCGAGGGGGCCGGAGAAGGAAGCGGCGACGGCCCGGCGCGAGGGACGCGCGGCGGACGAGCGCTTCCACCAGCGCAAGGACGGCAGCCGCTTCCGTGGCACCGGCATCATGATGCTGATGCGCAACCAGGCCGGCGAGGCGGTGGGTTTGGTGAAGATCCTGCGCGACCTCACCCGCCCGGAGCCCGATCCGGAGTGATCCGGCAGGCCGGCGGCCGCCGATCAGTTCGAGAGGGGCCGCTGCGGCTTGGAAACCATGCGCAGGCAACTGCTGCGCAAGGCGGCGACCGAGTCCGTGTGGTGCAGGCGCGCGTGGAGCGTGTCGTCCAGCGTCACGCCGCCGTGCCCGTAATGTGCCCGCCACAACAGGTGCACCAGTTCGGCATGCGCGATCAGCAGCTCCACCCACTGCACGCGGGCTTCTGGCAACCCCGAGACAAACAGGCGGATCTGGTCGATCTGCTCGCTGACGGAGCGGTAGCGCTCCAGGTCGGGCCAGTTGGCGACCAGCTGCGTGGTGTCCGCGGCATAGCGTTCGAGCGCGTCGACCAGCTGCAGCGCGATGGCTTCGACGGCACTCTTGTCTAACGCGGACATGGATGTGACTTCACGTAGATGGCCAGTCTACGCCGCGTTTCCAGATGTGAACAGGTCCTTCCGTCCTGGCAGCGGAATTGCTAGCGCCGACGCAACGTTCAGGCGAAAAGTTCCTTGTGCTGCTCCCGCAACAGGTTTTTCTGCACTTTGCCCATCGTGTTGCGGGGCAACTCCTGGACGACGAAGCAGCGCTTGGGAATCTTGAAGTTCGCCAACTGGGACTTCAGCGACGCGATCAGCTCCTCCGGCTGCACCGCGGCCCCCGGCTTCGCGATGACGACGGCCACGCCGACCTCGCCGAAATCGCGGTGCGGCACGCCCACCACGGCGCTTTCCGCCACGCCAGGCATGTCGTTCAGGTAGCCCTCGATCTCCGCCGGGTACACGTTGTAGCCGCCGCTGATGATCAGGTCCTTGCTGCGCCCCACGATCGTGACGTAGCCACGCTCGTCCACCTTGCCGACGTCCCCGGTCTTGAACCAGCCATCCTCGGTGAATTCCTCCTTCGTCTTTTCCGGCATGCGCCAGTAGCCCTTGAAGACGTTCGGCCCTTTCACCTGGATTGCGCCGATCTCCCCGGCCGGCAGGTCCTGTCCCTGGTCGTCCCGCACCCGCACGCCAACGCCTGGCAGCGGGAAACCGACGGTGCCGCCGCGACGCTCGCCGTCCCTGGCGTCGTACGGATTGGAGGTCAACATGATGGTCTCGCTCATGCCGTAACGCTCCAGGATGGTGTGGCCCGTACGCTCCTGCCACGCCTGGAAGGTTTCCAGCAGCAGCGGCGCCGAGCCGGAGATGAACAGGCGCATGTTGCGCGCCACCACCTTGTTCAGGCGCGACTCTGCGAGCATCCGCGTGTAGAGCGTGGGCACGCCCATGAAGACCGTCGCATCCAGCATCCGCTCGATCGTCTTCTTCGGGTCGAACTTGCCGAACCAGATCATCTTGCTGCCATTGAGCAGCGCCCCGTGCAGCGCGACGAACAGGCCGTGCACGTGGAAGATGGGCAGCGCGTGGATCAGGACGTCGCCTTCCCGCCACCCCCAGTACGCCTTGAGCACCTGCGCGTTCGACAGCAGGTTGCCGTGCGTGAGCATCGCGCCCTTGCTGCGCCCCGTGGTGCCGCTGGTGTACAGGATGGCCGCGAGGTCGTCGTCGCGCCGGGCCACGGGCTCGTGCTGGTCGGAATGCCGCGCGGCGCGCTCCAGCAGCGACCCATTGCGCTCGTCGCCGAGCGTGAAGACGTGGTGCGTGCCGGCCTGGAACGCGATCTTGCTGACCCAGCCGAAGTTGGCCGGGCTGCACACCACCACCGCCGGTTCGGCGTTGCCGACGAAGTATTCGATCTCCGCCTTCTGGTAGGCGGTGTTGAGCGGCAGGAAAACGTAGCCGGCGCGCAGGGTCGCGAGGTACAGCAGCATCGCCTCGACCGACTTCTCCACCTGCACCGCGATGCGGGCGCCCTCCTCCAGTTTCAGCGACGCCAGCAGGTTGGCGATCATCGCCGTGGCGCGCTCGAGGTCGCTCCAGCTGTAGGCCAGGCCCGTGTCCGTCTCGACGGCGACGGCATCGAGGTTGGCGGGGAAGGCGGCGCGCAGCGCCGCGAACAGGTTGCGGTTGTCCATCGTCGAACGATTGTCCTAGGGAAAGCGGGGACGCCGTTTTTCGAGGAAGGCGGAGATGCCTTCGCGATGTTCGGCACTGGTTGCGTAATCGTAGGCGCGCTGCGCCAGGTCGGCGGGCAGCGCCGCGTCGGCCGGCTGGCCGGCGAGCCGGCGCAGCATGCGCTTGTTCATGCGCGCCGCCTGCGGCGCCAGTTGCGCGACGCGGCCGGCGGTGGCCTCGCATTCATCCGCCAGCAGCTCGTTGGGCACGACGCGCTGCAGGAAGCCCCGCGCCTTCATCTCGGCGGCGTCCAGGATCGCCGCTTCCAGCAGCATCTCGCGCAGCGTCGCCTCACCGGCGACGGCCGCCACCAGTTGCAATTCGCGCGGCGCCATGGGGAAGCCGAGCCGGGCGATCGGCGCGCCGAACCGCGCGGAGTTGCCGGCGATGCGGATGTCGCAGCAACTGGCGATCTCCAGCCCCGCGCCCATGCATGCGCCCTCGATCTCCGCCACGATGGGCACTTCGCAGGCCAGCATGGCGCCCAGGCCGCCCCACACCTCCTCCTCGTGGAAGAGGCGCAGCGACTCGGGATTGAAGCGGAAGGACGGGTATTCCGCGATGTCGCCGCCGGCGCAGAAGCCGCCGTTCTCGCCGCGGATCACGACGCAGCGCAACGTGCGTTCTTCCTGGATGCGCAGGAAGGCGTCGCGCAGCTCGCCCCACATGGCGCGGGACATCGCGTCGAGCTTGCCGGGGTGCGAGAGCGTCACCCGCCCCACCGACCCCAGCAATGCCAGCCGCACCTGTCCCGTCATGGCGTGCTCAGTCCGCCTTCACGTGACCCCAGCAATGCCAGCCGCACCTGTCCCGTCATGGCGTGCTCAGTCCGCCTTCACGTTCGAAGCCTTCACCACCGTGGCCCAGCGCTTGATCTCGGAGTCGATGAAGCCGGCGAACTGCTGCTGCGACAGGTTGGGGAACTCGGCGCCCTGCGCGGCCCACACGCCCTTGAGGCGCTCGGACTGGATCGCCTTGCGGATCTCTTCGGCCATGCGCTGCTGCACGTCCGCCGGCGTGCCCTTGGGCGCCCAGACACCGTACCAGGTGGTCACGGTGTAGTCGGGCAAGCCCATTTCCGCCGCGCAAGGGACATCCGGAAGCGCCGGATTGCGCGCGCTGCCCGCCACCATCAGAGCCTTGATGCGGCCGCCCTTGATGTGGGCGGCCGAGGAGCCGAGGCCGTCGAACATGAGGTCCGCGCTGCCCGTGATCAGGTCCTGCAGCGCGGGGCCCGCGCCGCGGTAAGGGATGTGGGTGATGAAAGTCCTGGTCTGCAGCTTGAACAGCTCGCCCGCGAGGTGGTGCGAAGTGCCATTGCCGGCCGAGGCGTAGTTGTACTTGCCCGGGTTGGCCTTCACCATGGCGAGGAATTCCTTGAAGTCCTTCGCCGGGATGCGCGTGGGGTTGACCACGATCACCTGCGGGACGCGCGCCACCAGCGAGATCGGGACCAGGTCCTTCTGCAGGTCGTAGTCCAGCTTGGGATAGATCGACGGTGCGATGGTGTGGTGCACCGCGCCCATGAAGAAGTTGTACCCATCCGGCGCAGCGCGCGCGGCCAGGGTGGCGCCCACGGTGCCGCCGGCGCCGCCCTTGTTGTCGATCACCAGCTGCTGCTTGGTCTGCTCGGCGAACTGCGCCGACAGCGGTCGCGCGAAGGCGTCGGTGCCGCCGCCTGCGGGGAAGGGCACGATGATCTGGACCGGCTTGGCCGGCCAGGCGGACGACTGCGCATGGACGAAGGGAACGGCTGCGGCGGCAGCGCCGGCCGCGGCCACGCGCAGGACGTCGCGCCGGGTGGGGCGGGAGGAATGCATGTCTTTGTGTCTCCTTTGGTTTTCTGGACTGCCGGGGGAAGCGCTAACGGTACAGGTCCTCGATGGCCGCAGCCATGGGGATTACTCCCTGCGACAGCGTGGCGCGATGCTTGTCCAGCCGCTTCGGATCGTACAGATAGTTCACCATGAGCCCGAAGGACTGCTTGAGGCCTTTCGGGGACGGATCGCCCGCCCAGTTGAGGCGCTCGACGCGCGCCCCGTTGCCGAGGTGGAATCGCGCCACCGGGTCGAGGGGCTTGCCGTCCTGCAGCTCCCGGCCGAGGTAGCGGGCGGCCCAGGACAGCAGCTCCTGGCGCTGCGGCGCCTTGGCGTCGAGCTCCAGCGGCTTTTCCCAGCTCGCGAGCTTGTCGGCCGGCGCGTGCCTGGCCAGCCAGGCGCGGAAGCCGGGGATCGGCGACAGGGTCGCGAACGTCTTGAGCCTGGGGAATTCGGCCTTGAGCGTCTCGACCACGTGCTTGATGAGCGAGTCACCGAAGCTGACGCCGCGCAAGCCGGCTTGCGTGTTGCTGATGGAATAGAAGATGGCGGTGGTTGCCTTGTCCATGTCCGAAACGGCCGCCGACTCGTCGAGCAGCGGGGTGATGCAGTCGGACATGCTGTCCGTCAGCGCCACCTCGACGAAGATCAGCGGTTCGCCGTCCAGGCGCGGGTGGAAGAAGCCATAGCAGCGGCGGTCGCTGTCCAGCCGGTTCTTCAGGTCGCTCCAGCTGCGGATGTCGTGGACCGCCTCGTACTTGATCAGCTTTTCCAGCAGCGACGCCGGCGAGTCCCAGCTCAGCCGCCGCAGCTCGAGGAAGCCCACGTCGAACCAGGTCGAGAACAGCGTCTCGAGCTCCGCGTCCAGCGGCAGCAGGCGCTTGTCGCCGCGCAGGTGCGGCAGCAGCTCGGCACGCAGGTCCACCAGGAAGCGCATCCCGGCGGGAAAAGCGGCAAAGCGCTGCAGCAGCCGGGTGCGGGCGGAGACCAGCGCGCGGCGCAGGCGGATTTCGGCCGCGCCCTCTTCCGGCGTGCCCTGCACCGCTTCGTAATGCTCGCGCGCGGAATGGATCTTCTTCGGGTCCGCGCCGAATTGCTCGCTCATCAGCAGCCAGGCATCGCGGCGCTGTTCCGCCGGGGCGCCTGCGTACCAGTCGGCGAAGGCGCGGGCGCGCCGGCCGCCCTCCACCTCGCTGGCCCGCGGGTCGACGATGGCCTGCAGTTCCGCCAGCGTGCGGCGCAGCACCCGGGGGGACAGCGCCTCCGTGTCCTTGCGCCAGGTCGCCGCCAGGCGCTCGCGCGTGGACCGTGGCGGTGCCTTGGCCGGAGCGGTGATTTCGGTCATGCCAACCTCGAACGCTGGGCGCGCGCCAGCTCGCGCAGGGCTTCGCGCTGGCGTTGCAGGTGGGTGCGCATGGCGGCCTCCGCGCCGTCGGCATCGCGAGCCTTCAGCGCGGCGAACACGGCCAGGTGTTCCGAGAGGCTCTGGTCCAGCCGCCCGGGCGCGTGCAGCTGCTGCAGGCGGGCCAGCCGCAGGATCTTGCGCAGGTCGGCGATCACGCTGGCCAGCCAGCGGTTGTCGGCCAGCCGGATGATCGCCTCGTGGATGGCGAAGTTGGCTTCGTAGTACTCGTTGATGCGGCGCGCCCTGGCGTGCTTCGCCAGTTTCTGGTGCAGCACCTCCAGCGTCTGCAGGTCGGCGTCGGACGCATGCTGCGCGGCCTCGTAGGCACAGCGCCCTTCGAGCAGCCCGATCACGGGGAAGATCTCGTCCAGGTCCTGCTCCGTCACCTCGTTGACGAAGCAGCCGCGGCGCGGCTCGTGGCGGACCAGCCCTTCCGCGGTGAGCACCTTGAGCGCCTCGCGCAGCGGCGTGCGCGAGATGCTCATCTCCTCGGCGAGCCGGACCTCGTCGAGGAAGGTGCCGGGGGGCAGCGCGCCCGCGAAGATGCGCTCGCGCAGCTGCGCAGCCACGTCGTCGTGCAGGGAGCTCTGGACCACTCGCATGTTGGCGCCGCCGTAATTTCCTGTAATTACGGATAATTATGCATGGAGCGGCGGGGTGTGTCGAGTGCACAGAAAAAGACGGACAGCCGGACGCAGAAGACGCGGAAGTTGCGCAGAAGACGCAAAAGGACATCCAGAAGGCTTTGTTTTTTTCTGCGCCTTCTGCGTAACTTCTGCGCCTTCTGCGTCCTGTACCCGCTCCCGCTTTCCAGCCTCAGCGAGCCGCGGTCCGGTTCGGCCGCACCGGAACGTCCCGGGTCTCCGCCCAGACCCACAGCAGCACGCCGCCCAGGATCATCGGGATGCACAGCCACTGGCCCATGCTCATCTTGAAGGCCAGGATGCCCAGGTGCGCATCGGGCTCGCGGAAGTACTCCGCCGTGAACCGCGTCACGCCATAACCGATCAGGAACATGGCCGACACCTGCGCTTCCTTGCGCTGCCTGCGGGCATACAGCCACAGCAGGACGAACAGCACCAGGCCCTCCAGCAGCAGTTCGTAAAGCTGCGACGGATGGCGCGGGATGGCGGTGCCGCTCTGCGGAAAGACCATCGCCCACGGCAGGTCCGGGTCCGCCGCGCGGCCCCACAGCTCGCCGTTGATGAAATTGCCCAGGCGGCCCGCTGCCAGCCCCAATGGGACGCAGGGCGCGATGAAATCCATCACCTGCCAGAACGGCTTGCCGCGGCTGCGCGCGTACCAGACCTGCGACAGGATCACCCCGATCAGCCCGCCGTGGAAACTCATGCCGCCCTGCCAGACGAAGAAGATTTCCAGCGGATGCTGCAGGTAGTAGCCCGGCTTGTAGAACAGGCAGTAGCCCAGGCGGCCGCCCAGCACCACGCCGAGCACGCCGACGAACAGCATGTCCTCGATGTCCTTGCGGCTCCACGCACCGGGGCCATCCCCATGGAGCGAACGGAAGGGCTCGTGCCGCAGCCGCAGGTGCGCCAGGGCGATGAACAAGCCGAAGGCCAGCAGGTAGGTCAGGCCATACCAGTGGATGGCGACGGGCCCGATCTGCAGCGCGACGGGATCGATCTTGGGGTGAATCAGCATGGGCGGATATTGTGGCGCACGTCAGGCGTGCGCACGGACGCAGGCGATGAACCTCTCCAGCGCGGGCGAGGCGCGGGACCACACAAGGCTGGTCTCGCAGCCCGGAACGCCCGCGGCCTGCCTGCCGCCGAGCTGGCGGTAGGTGACGCCGTCGCGCTGGAACTGGCGCACGCTGTCCGGCACCCACGCCAGCCCCAGCCCGGCTGCCACCAGGTTGACGATGGTCTGCATCTGGATCGCCTCCTGCGCGATGCGGGGCTCGTGCCCGCCGGCGTGGTACATGCCGAGGATGGCATCGTGCAGCGAAGGCACCACCCGGCGCGGAAACAGGACCAGCGGCTCGGCGAGGGCGGCCGCCAGCGACAGCCGGGTCGCGCTGGCGAGCGCATGGGACTCCGGCAACGCCAGCACCAGCGGCTCGCGCGCCACGCGCAGGTGGGACAGGCCGGCGGGCGCGAAGTGCGGCGAGTGCAGCATGCAGCCAGCATCGACGTCGCCGCGTTCCAGCGCCTGCAACTGCACGTCACCCGTGGCCTCCACCAGCTCCAGTTGCACCTGCGGATACTGGCCGCGGAAGGCGCGCACCCACTGCGGCAGCAGCGAGAACCCGACGGTGGAAACGAAGGCGATGCGCAGGCGGCCGAGCGCGCCGCCGGCTGCGGCACGCGCCTGGGGAGGCAGCGCCGCGGCGCGCGCCAGCAGTTCGCGGGCCTGCGGCACCAGGACCTCCCCTGCGGCCGTGAGCTGGACGCTGCGCTTGGTGCGATCGAACACACGCACGCCGATCAGCCTTTCCAGCTGCGCGATCGCCTGGGTCAGCGGGGGCTGCGTCATGTGCAGCCGCCGGGCCGCGCGGCCGAAATGCAGCTCTTCGGCCACGGCCAGGAACTGGCGCCACAACCGCAGTTCGACGAGAGATTCACTCATACGCCGCGCATATTACTGCGGCGGGAATGAAGGATTGGAAAGAATCACTGCGCCGGCGCATACTCCGGCCCTTCCCCGCCACGCCCCACCGAGACCATGGACAAGAAGACCATCCCCATCCAGCCGCTGCGCAGCTCCAACATCACCGAGGGCAAGTCCCGCGCTCCCAACCGCTCCATGTACTACGGCATGGGCTACAAGGAGACGGACTTCGGCAAGCCCATGGTCGGCGTGGCCAACGGCCACAGCACCATCACGCCGTGCAACAGCGGCCTGCAGAAACTGGCGGACGCGGCGGTGCAGGGCATCGAGGAGGCCGGCGGCAACGCGCAGATCTTCGGCACGCCCACGATCAGCGACGGCATGGCCATGGGCACCGAAGGCATGAAGTATTCGCTGGTCAGCCGCGAGGTCATCTCCGACTGCATCGAGACCTGCGTGCAGGGCCAGTGGATGGACGGCGTGCTGGTGGTCGGCGGCTGCGACAAGAACATGCCCGGCGGCATGATGGGCATGCTGCGCGCCAACGTTCCGGCCATCTACGTCTATGGCGGCACGATCCTGCCGGGCAAGTGGCGCGGCCAGGACCTGAACATCGTCAGCGTGTTCGAGGCGGTGGGCCAGAACGCCGCCGGCAAGATCAGCGACGCCGACCTGCGCGAGATCGAGCAGGCCGCGATTCCCGGCACCGGTTCCTGCGGCGGCATGTACACCGCCAACACCATGTCGTCCGCCTTCGAGGCGCTCGGCCTGTCCCTGCCCTATTCCTCCACCATGGCGAATCCGCACGACGAGAAGCAGAACTCGGCGAAGGAATCGGCCAAGGTGCTGATGGAGGCCATCCGGAAGGACATCAAGCCGCGCGACATCGTCACGCGCAAGGCGCTGGAGAACGCGGTGGCGGTGATCATGGCCACCGGTGGCTCCACCAACGCGGTGCTGCACTTCCTGGCCATCGCCCACGCGGCGGAGGTGGAGTGGACCATCGACGACTTCGAGCGCATCCGCAAGCGCACGCCCGTCCTGTGCGACCTCAAGCCCTCCGGCAAGTACCTGGCGGTGGACCTGCACGAAGCGGGCGGCATCCCGCAGGTGATGAAGATCCTGCTGGAGGCCGGCCTGTTGCACGGCGACTGCATGACGATCACCGGCAAGACCATCGCCGAGACGCTCGCGGACATTCCCGCGCAGCCCAAGGCCGGGCAGGACGTGATCCGGCCGATCGGACAACCCATGTACAAGCAAGGGCACCTGGCCATCCTGAAAGGCAACTTGTCACCGGAAGGTGCGGTCGCCAAGATCACCGGCCTGAAGAACCCGGTGATGACCGGCCCCGCCCGCGTGTTCGATGACGAGCAGTCGGCGTTGCAGGCGATCCTGGCGGGCAAGGTCAAGGCCGGCGACGTGATGGTGCTGCGCTACCTGGGTCCCAAGGGCGGCCCCGGCATGCCCGAGATGCTGGCGCCGACCGGCGCGCTGATCGGCGCGGGCCTGGGCGAGAGCGTCGGCCTGATCACGGACGGCCGCTTCTCGGGCGGCACCTGGGGCATGGTCGTGGGCCACGTGGCGCCGGAAGCGGCGGCGGGAGGCACGATCGCCTTCGTGAAGGAAGGCGACTCGATCACCATCGACTCGCACCAGCTCAAGCTGCAGTTGAACGTGGACGACGCGGAGATCGCGAAGCGCCGCGCCGGCTGGACGGCGCCCGCACCGCGCTACACGCGCGGGGTGCAGGCGAAGTTCGCGTTCAATGCGAGCAGCGCGAGCAAGGGCGCGGTGCTGGACCTCTATTGAGGGGGTGGCCGGGGTCCGCTTTGCGGAACCCGGCCTACGGGCAGTCGTGTGGCGCCGTGTGGCCGAGTCGTCGTGCAGGCCGGGTTCGGCGCAGCCGACCCCGGCGTCAGCCGACCTACTTGCGCTTCTTGATGCCCAGCCCGAGCGCTTCGCGGCTCTTGTCGATGCGCGCCTGCTTGCGCACGTTCTCGCGGTCCATCGCCCTCTTCTTGGTGTAGCCGGACCAGTCGGCCCACGTCCACCAGGCCACCGCCACCGCGAAGGGCGACAGCACGATCCACCAGGACCATTCGGCCACGGCCCCGAACTCGAGGTACTTCAAGGCCAGCAGGATGATGCCCAAGCCCAGGAACAGCATGCGCCCTCCGATTGTTTCGATGCGATGAACACGACGCGGCAGCGTCAACGCCGGTCCGTACAATGGCGTTGAAGAAATGTACCCGAACCGAGAGGATGCCCTTGATGAAACGAGCCCTGTTCGCACTGGCCGCGCTGGTTGCAGTCTGCGCGCCCGCGCTGGCGGACCAGGCGCTGGCCCATGCCAAGAATTGCATGACCTGCCACGCCATGGACCGCAAGCTGGTCGGCCCCGCCTACAAGGAGGTCGCGCTCAAGTACGCCGGGCAGAAGGAAGCCGTCAACAAGCTGGCCGTCAAGATCCAGAAGGGCGGCGCCGGCGTCTGGGGTCCCGTGCCGATGCCCGCCAATCCGCAGGTGAACGAAGCCGAGGCGAAGAAGCTTGCGGCGTGGGTGATGTCGATTAAATAAGCCCACCCCGGCAATGAAAAGGCCTGCTTGCGCAGGCCTTTTGCTTTGGCGGGGTCGCTGTCGCGAACCCGCCCTACAGGTCACCACGCGTCTCGGGCATCGGCGTAGGGCGGGTTCGCGAAGCGACCCCGCCATTACCATCAATTCGTCTCCGACAACTGATCCAGGATGGCTGGATTTTCCAGCGTGGTGATGTCCTGCGTGATCTTCTCGCCTTTGGCGATGGACCGCAGCAGCCGCCGCATGATCTTGCCGCTGCGCGTCTTGGGCAGGTTGTCGCCGAAGCGGATGTCCTTGGGCTTGGCGATCGGGCCGATTTCCTTGGCCACCCAGTTGCGCAGCTCGGTGGCGATCTTCTTCGCCTCTTCACCGGTCGGGCGGGAGCGCTTCAACACCACGAACGCGCAGATCGCCTCGCCCGTCAGGTCGTCGGGCCGCCCCACCACCGCGGCCTCGGCCACCAGGTCGGTCTTCGACACCAGCGCCGACTCGATCTCCATCGTGCCGAGCCGGTGGCCCGACACGTTCAGCACGTCGTCGATGCGGCCGGTGATGCGGAAGTACGCCGTCTTCGCGTCACGCACCGCGCCGTCGCCCGCGAGGTACAGCTTGCCGCCCATTTCCTCCGGGAAATAGCTTTTCTTGAAGCGCTCCGGATCGCCCCAGATGGTGCGGATCATCGACGGCCAGGGCCGCTTGATCACCAGCATGCCGCCGGAGCCGTTGGGGACGTCCTTGCCGGCCTCGTCGACGATGGCGGCCATGATGCCCGGCAGCGGCAGCGTGCACGAACCCGGCACGGTGGGCGTGGCGCCGGGCAGCGGCGTGATGACGTGGCCCCCCGTCTCGGTCTGCCAGAACGTGTCGACGATCGGGCAGCGCTCGCCGCCCACGTTCCGGTGGTACCACATCCACGCTTCCGGATTGATCGGTTCCCCGACGGTCCCCAGGATGCGCAGCGACGTCAGGTCCCAGTTCTTCGGGTGCACCTTGGCGTCCGTCTCGGCCGCCTTGATCAGCGAGCGGATGGCCGTGGGCGCCGTGTAGAACACGCTCACCTTGTGCTTCTCGATCATCTGCCAGAAGCGGCCCGAGTGCGGAAAGGTGGGGATGCCCTCGAAGATCAGTTGCGTGGCGCCGGCGGCCAGGGGCCCGTAGGCGACATACGTGTGGCCCGTGATCCAGCCGATGTCCGCCGTGCACCAGAACAAGTCCTTCGGCGTGATGTCGAAGGTCCAGTCCATGGTGAGCTTGGCCCACAACAGGTAGCCGCCGGTGGAGTGCTGCACGCCCTTGGGCTTGCCGGTGGAGCCGGAGGTGTAGAGGATGAACAGCGGGTGCTCCGCGCCAACCGGCTCGGGCTTGCACTCGCTGGACTGTCCCTCCAGCGCCTGCTGGAAGGTCTTGTCGCGCCCCGCCACCATGTTGCACGGCGTCGGCGTGCGCATGTACACCAGCACGGTGCGGATGGACTCGCAGCCGCCCATGGCCAGCGCCTCGTCGATGATCGACTTCAGGCCCAACTCCTTGCCGCCGCGCATCTGGAAGTTGGCGGTGATCACCGCCACCGCGCCGGCGTCGATGATGCGTTCCTGCAGCGACTTGGCGGAGAAGCCCCCGAACACCACGCTGTGCGTCGCGCCGATGCGCGCACAGGCCTGCATCGCCACCACGCCTTCCACGCCCATCGGCATGTAGATGACGACGCGGTCGCCCTTGCGGATGCCCTGCGCCTTGAGCGCATTGGCGAACTGGCTGACGCGCGCCAGCAGTTCCTTGTAGGTGATGCGACTCACTTCGCCGCCGTCCGACTCGAAGACGATCGCCGTCCTGTTCTCGACTGGCGTGCCGATGTGCTTGTCCAGGCAGTTGGCGCTGGCGTTGAGCTCGCCGTCCTCGAACCACTTGTAGAACGGCGCCTTGGACTCGTCGAGGGTCTTCGTGAACGGCTTGATCCACTGGACGTTCTCGCGCGCCAGCCGCGCCCAGAAGCCCTCGAAGTCCCGGTCCGCCTCGCGGCACAGCGCCTCGTAGGCCGCCATGCCGGAAATGCGGGCCGCCTTGATCACGGCGTCGGTGGGTGGGAACAAACGGTTCTCGACCAGGACGGACTCGATGGCGCTCATGGACTTGTCTCCTCAGGGGGCAGATGATCGTTGGCGCTACTGTCAGGCGAAGCACTTACAAGCCACTGACGCAGCGCCGATGCGCCCCAATCTAACCTTTCGCGGGCGGAAACTACAATCGCGCGGACCCTAGGAATCCCCAGCTCCATGCGCAAAGACCATCCGCCTTCCATCGGCCCCGTTTCTCCCCTGCGGCCGCTCCCCAACCTGATCTTCGCCAGCCGCTGGCTGCAACTGCCCCTGTACCTGGGACTCATCGCGGCGCAGGCCGTGTACGTGGTGCACTTCCTGCTGGAGCTCTGGTACCTGGTGCTGGCCGCCGGCGGCGCGCAGGACGCGTTGCAGCACCTGGTCCACAGCATCGGCTATACCGGCCAGGCCGTCACCGCGCTGAACGAGACCATCATCATGCTGGTGGTGCTGGCGCTGATCGACGTGGTGATGATCTCCAACCTGCTGATCATGGTGATCGTGGGCGGCTACGAAACCTTCGTCAGCCGCATGGGCCTGCAGGGGCACCGGGACCAGCCGGAGTGGCTGAGCCACGTGAATGCGTCGGTGCTCAAGGTGAAGCTGGCCACCGCCATCATCGGCATCTCGTCGATCCACCTGCTCAAGACCTTCATCAATGCGGGCAACTACACGGACAAGGTGCTGATCGCGCAGACGGTGATCCACATCACCTTCCTGCTGTCCGCCATGGCCATCGCGTACACCGACCGCCTGATGTCGGCGCCGGCGCACCGCAACACAGAGGAGCTTTGAGGGCGGAAAAGCCGCGAAGTGTCGACACTCCGGATGACAAAGTCGACAGAATTTCTATAATTGCCGACATCGCCCTCCTGGCGATGCCGCATGAACGCCGTCCCTCCCATCCAGACCACCGAAGGCCTGCCCCGCAGCATCGCGGAGCAGCTCAAGCAGCTGATCTACGCCGGGGAGTTCCGCGCCGGCGACCGGCTGAACGAGGCGGCCCTGGCCGTGCGCATGGGCACCAGCCGCGGCCCCATCCGCGAAGCGATCCGCATCCTGACCGGCACGGGGCTCGTCACGCCCGTGGTGAATCGCGGCGTCTTCGTCCGCAAGGTGTCGGTCAAGGAGATGCTGGAGATCTACGACCTGCGGGCCCTGGTCTTTGGCTTTGCCGCCGAGCGCGCCTGCGAGCACATCACCGATACGGAGCGCGCCCGCTTCGAAGCGCTGCTGGACGGCATGGACCGCGCGGCGCAGGCCGGCGACGGTGGCTCGTATTACGAACAGAACGTCGAGTACCACGAGCTGGTGCTGGAGCTGTCCCGCAGCGAGCGGGCGCACCAGCTGTACGACAGCTACGTGAAGGAGCTGCACCTGTACCGGCGGCAGAACTTCAATGCGCCGGGCAACATGCGCCGGTCCAACGTCGAACACCGCAAGCTGTACGACGCGATTTCAAAAGGCAATGCGACCCGGGCGAAACAGTGCGCCGAGGAGCATATCCAGTCGGGGCGGCAGCGTTTGCTGGTTGCAGCGGATACCTGAACGTGCCGCACGGGGGGCCGGAACGCTCGCCGGTCTTCAACGCAGAAGGGATGCAAAAGGAATTCAAAAGACGCAAAAGGACTCCGGATTTCCTTCTGCGTCTTTTGGCTTCCTTTGGTCTTCCTTCTGCGTTGAAAAACCGATGCCCGAAACGGTTCTAGCGCCGCGCCACCGCCATCCGCGCCGCGATCCGCAGCGCCTGTTCCAGCGCCCCCGTGTCCGCCTTGCCCTGCCCGACGATGTCGTAGGCCGTGCCATGCGCCGGCGTCGTGTACACCGTGCGCAGGCCCGCCGTCACCGTGACGCCCTTGTTGAAGCCGAGCAGCTTGGTCGCGATCTGGCCCTGGTCGTGGTACATCATCACGACGCCGTCGAATTCGCCCTTGAGCGCCTTCAGGAAAATGGCGTCGGAGGAGATGGGGCCGGACACCGTGATGCCCTCCTCCGCCAGCCGGCGCACGGCCGGGGCGATCAGGCGGATTTCCTCGTCGCCGAACAGGCCGCCTTCGCCGCAATGCGGGTTGAGCGCCGCCACGCCGATGCGCGGTTTGGCGATGCCCGCGGCGCGCAGGCTGTCGTCGGCCAGGTGCACGGCGCTGGCGATGCGCTCGGGCGTGATCATCTCCAGCGCCTGCCGCAGCGCCACGTGCGAGGTGACGCGGAAGGTCGAGAACTGTTCGATGACGTTCATCTCGCCGAAGAAGCCCTGGTGCTGGTTCCACGCGGCGAACATCTGGTGCTCGTCCAGGTACTTCCAGCCGCCCTTGTGCAGGGCGCCCTTGTTCAGCGGCGCGAAGGTGACGCCCTCGATGTCGCCGGCGTGCGCCAGTTCCGTCATCCGCTGCAGCGTCTCGCCGGCCAGCCGCCCGGCCTCCGCCGATGCCTGGCCGCGCGCGATGGCGGAAGGATCGACGTTGCCCAGGTCCACGATCGGAATCTCGTCGCGCGACCAGTCGATCGCCGCCACGCTGGCATAGGAGCGCCGCGCCGGCTGCAGCCCGGCGTCGCGGCAACCCAGGTCCAGCACGCGGGCATCGCCGATCACCGCGATCCGCGCCACGTCGCGCAGCAGGCCGCTCGCGAGCAGCTTCACGCTGATCTCGGGGCCGATGCCGGTGACGTCGCCGAGCGACAGGCCCAGGAGGGGCAAGCCTTCGTTCTTGCTCATACCGCCAGCTTGTCCATCAGCGTGGCGATCGACGGCAGCGTATCGAGCGTGCGCACCATCGCCACCACTTCCTCGGCGCGTTGCTTCGGGAACTTCGCGAACTCGCAGTTCTCGCGGAACTTGTCGGCCACGTCGTCGTAGCTCATGGGCATGGCGGGGCTGCCCTTGCCGAAGTCGGCGCGGCCGGACACCTTGCGGCCCCCGGCCAGCTCGATGTCGATCAGGGTCGTCATCTTGTGGTACCCCGCGGCCTCCGCCTCCTTGTCGACGACGAAGTCGATCTTCTCGATCATCTTCTTCACCTCGGGGCGCATCACCACTTCGTCGGTGAACTCGTTCAGGCCGGCGCGTCCTTCCAGCAGCAGGATCGCCATGCAGAATTCCATGGAGAACTTGGCCTGCAGTTCATTGGTCGGCCGATGGTGGATCAGCGCGTTGGGCATGTTGTGGTTGGTGCCCACGCGCACCCGCACCACGTCCCTGGCCTGGATCTTGTTCTCGCGGATCAGCCGCGCCATCTCGGTCATGCCGGGGTGCGTGAGCGAGCCGGACGGATGCGGCTTGATCGAGATGCCCGGCTCGACGAAGGTCCACGGCTTGCCCAGTTTGCCGGCGATGGCCTCGGCGTCGTAGCCGCCGCCGGCGGCGCTGAAGAAGCCACGCGGCGCTTCCAGGATCTTGTCCGTGGCCGTCCAGCCGTAGGAGGCGAACTGCGCCGCCGCCACGCCGCTCTCGGAGGAGCGGCCCGCGTGGAACGGCTTGGTCATGGTGCCGAAGTTCTCGCGCAGGCCGGCCGACTGGCTGCCGGCGATGGACAACGCGCGGGACGTCGTCTCCTCGTTCAGCCCCATCAGGCGCGATGCGGCCGCGGCGGCGGCAAAGGTGCCGCAGGTGGCGGTGGAATGGAAGCCCGTCTGGTAATGCCGCGGGTTGATCGCCTCGGAGATCTTGCATTCCACCTCCACCCCCAGGTGATAGGCCAGCATGGCTTGCGCACCGCTGGCCCCCAGCGCTTCCGCCATCGCCAGCGCGGCGGGCAGCGCCGGCGCGGTGGGGTGCGTGAGCAGGCCGTAGACCCGGTCGGCGGCCACCGCCAGTTGCGTGTCGTCGTAGTCGTCCGCGTGGATGCCCACGCCGTTGGCAAAGGCCGCAAACCGCGGCGCCACCTTCAGGCGCGTGCCGATCACGGTGGCCGGGCCCGTGCCCAGGTTCAGGTCGCCCAGGTGCTTGCGCACCAGCCCGCCACAGTGGCTGGCGCCGCCGGACAGCGCCAGGCCCAGTCCGTCGAGGATGTGCTTCTTGCCGAGCGCCACCACCTCCTGCGGCAGGTCCGACAGCTGGGTCGTGCAGATGAAGTCGGAAACGTAGCGGGTCAGTTGCTCCGTTGCCTGCTGGTCGGTCATGCTCACTCGGGTACTCCTTGTTGAAATGGTGTGTTCTGTTCAATGCGCCAGGGCGCGGCAGTGTTCGGGCGGCAGGTGCAGCCACACGGTCTCGCCCGGCGGGATGCTCACGTTCGCCGGCGCCAGCGCGCGCACGGTTTCGCCGTCAGCCAGGTTCACCAGGTAGTCGCGATGCGAGCCCAGGTAGATCTGGCGCGCCACGGTGCCCTGCACGCTGTTGGTGGCGCCGTCGGGCCGCGAGGTCGCCAGGCGCACGTCGTGCTGGCGCACCGACACCGCCGTGTCGCCCTGCGCCGTGTAATCGCCAGAGCCGCAGCGCAGCACGAGGCCATTGCCCGCCGCCACGCCGTCCCGTCCGTCCCAGCGGCCCCGGAAGATGTTGGTGCCGCCGATGAAACGCGCGACGAATTCCGTGCGCGGCCGCTGGTAGATGTCCTCGGGCGTTCCGGCCTGCTCGATCACGCCCTGGTTCATGACGACGATCATGTCGGCGGCCGTCATCGCCTCGGACTGGTCGTGCGTGACGTACACGGTGGTGTAGCGGAACTTGTCGTGCAGGCGGCGGATCTCGAAGCGCATCTCCTCGCGCAGGTTCGCGTCCAGGTTGGACAGCGGCTCGTCGAGCAGCAGCGTCTCCGGTTCCACCACGAGGGCGCGCGCCAGCGACACGCGCTGCTGCTGCCCGCCGGAGAGCTCGCCCGGATAGCGCTGCGCGAGTTGCGACAGCTTGGTCGCCGCCAGGATGGTGTCGGCGCGCTGCTGGATGTCGGCCTTGGTCAGGCCGCGCAGCTTGAGGCCGTAAGCGACGTTGTCGTACACCGTCATGTGCGGCCACAGCGCGTAGCTCTGGAAGATCATCGACATGTTGCGGCGCTCGGGCGCCTCGCTGTTGCCGGGCGACGAGACCCGCCGGCCGCCGACGCTGATCTCGCCCTCGTCGGGCTCCACGAAGCCGGCGATCAGCCGCAGCGTCGTGGTCTTGCCGCAGCCCGAGGGCCCCAGCAGGCACACGAGTTGCCCCTTCTCCACCGACAACGACACGTCCTTGACCACCGCCGCGCTGCCGTAGCGCTTCGTCAGTCCCTTGAGTTCCAGGAATCCCATGCTTGTTCTTCTTATCGGAGCGCCGGCAGGCGCGGGCCGCCGAGCAGTGGCAGGCGGTTGGCGATGATCACGACGGTGAAGGAGACGAGCAGGAGCATGAGGCCCAGCACCGAGATCGCGCCCATGTCGCCGCTTTCGTTGAGGTCGTAGATGATCACGGACACCAGCTTGGTGTTGGCCGTGGTGAGCAGGATGGTGGCGCTGAGCTCGCGGATGGTGCCGATGAAGACGAAGCACCAGGTGGCGATGACGCTGGTGCGCAGCAGCGGCGCGGTGATCAGTCGCAGCGTCTTCAGGCGCGAGGCGCCGAGGATGCGGCTGGCCTCCTCCAGTTCCGGGTGGATGCCGTGGAAAGCCGCGGACATCTGCTGGTAGCCCACCGGCATCTCGATGGTGAGGAAGGCGATCAGCAGGATCCACAGCGTGCCGTAGAGCATCAGGTACGGATGCGAGTACGTGAGGAACAGCCCGACGCCGAGCACGATGCCGGGGATGGCGACCGGCGCCGTTGCCAGCAAGCCGAGCACCGGCGAGCCGCGCACCGGTGCGCGCGACACCATGTACGCACAGACCAGCGCGACCCCGGTGCCGAGCGTGGCGGTGGCGAAGCCGAGCAGGAAGGTGTTCTTCATGGCCAGCTGCGTGGCCGAGAACTCGAAGAACACGAAGTGGAAGTTGGCCAGCGTCAGGCCTTCGATGCCGTGTTTGGTGACCGCCGTCTTCAACAGCGCTGCGTACGGCAGCAGCACGGTGAGCGACAGCACGACCAGGGCGAACAGCACGCCGAACGGCATCCACTTGCCCAGGTAGGTGATGCGCGGCGCGCCGCTCTTGCCGCCCAGCACCGTGTAGCCCTTGCGGCCCAGGATCCAGGACTTGCCTTGCAGCAGCAGCACCGTGATCAGCAGCAGCGGCAGCGCCGCGGCGGCGGCCAGACCGGGCTTGGGCGGGAACTGGAACAGGCTCCAGATCTTGGTGGTGATGACGTGGAAGCCGGCGGGCAGCGCCAGGATCGCCGGGGACCCGAACATCGTCAGCGCCTGCAGGATGGCGATCAGCGAGCCGGCCAGCACGGCGGGCAGCACCAGCGGGAAGGTCACCTTGCGCAGCGTGGTCCAGGCCCGCGCGCCGAGGATCGATGACGCGTCCTCCAGGTCCGACGGCACCCGGTCCAGCCCGTTGGCCACCAGCGTGAAGACGTAGGGAAAGGTGTAGCAGGCGATGGCGAACACCAGCCCGCCGAAACTGTAGATGTTGACCAGGGGTGCGTCGTAGGCCTGCCCTCCGGCAACGTGGCGCCAGAACACGTTGATCAGGCCGCTGTTCGGTGCGGCGAGGATCTCCCAGGCGATCGCGCCCAGGAACGGCGGCGTCACGAAGGAGGCCGTCACCAGCGCCCGCGCCAGCCGGCGTCCCGGCAGGTCGGTGCGCGACACCAGCCAGGCCAGCGGTGTCGCGACGGCGGCGGACAGCACGCCGACGCCCAGCGCCATGCCGATCGCCAGCAGGTAAGGCCGGCGCAGCGTGGGGTCGGTGACCAGCGCCGCGAAGTTGCCCAGCGTGAAATGGCCGTCCTTGTCGACGACGCTGTAGTACGCCAGCCAGGCCAGCGGCAGCACCACCAGCACGGCCAGCAGCACGGCCAGCGCGTAGAACGCTGGCCGGAGCAGGTCGATGCGGAAGGGGGGCTTGGCGAGGGTTTCGGCGGCGGGGACGGCGACCGTCATTCAGCGGCCTCAGGTCCCGAAATACTCTTCGTACTTCTTCTTGATCAAGTCCGGGTCGAGCTTGGACGGGTCCGAGTGCAGCAGCTTGATCTGCGACAGCGGCGTGCGGCCGGCCTTCTCCTTCACCTCGGGGTGGAAGGAACGCAGGCCGCCGACATCGCTATTGAGCTGCTGCGCTTCCCTGGTGAACATGAAGTGATAGAACAGCTTGGCCGCGTTCGGGTTGGGCGCGTTCTTCAGCAGCGCGGCGTTGCCTTCCACCAGCGGCGTGCCTTCCGGGGCGTAGACGGGCTCGATGGGTACGCCGCTTTCCTTGAGCAGGAACACGTTGTACTCGTTGCCGTCGGCCATGACCGGGCGCTCGCCGGCGGCCAGTTTCTTCGGCGGCTCGGTGGAGGACTGGACCTGCATCACCTTCTGCTTGCCCAGCTGTTCGAAGTACTTCCATCCCAGCGGCGACTGCGACAGCGCCTGCGTCCCGGTCATGATCGTGCCGCTGTACCCCGGGTGCGCCTTCACCATCTTGCCGCTCCACTTGGGGTCCAGCAGGTCGGCATGCGACTTGGGCGCCTGCTCCTTCGGAATCAACTTGCTGTTGTACGCGATGACGGAGAGGTGGGCCCGGTACGTGGCGAACTGCCCGTCGGGATCCCGCTCGTCCTTGGGCCAGTGCTTCGCCACTTCGGACGGCACGGCGGCTTGCAGCCAGCCCTGCTTCTTGAAGTGGAGGAAGTGCACGGCGTCGGACGTCTCGATCACGTCCACGGCGTGGATCTTGCTGCCGTATTCCTGGTTGATGCGCTGGAAGATGCGCTCCGACCCCGAGCGCTCCACCTGCACCTTGACACCGGGGTACTTGGCTTCGAAGGCGCGGGCGAGTTTCTCCGCCACCTGCACGTCGGTGGCTGAATACCAGACGAGCTTGCCCTCCTTCTGCGCGGCGGCAATGAGTGCCGGCGACGCGTCGTACGGCGCGGGAGCTTGGGAATGGGCGACACCCGAGGCGAGTGCGGCCACGAGCGCCAGGACGGCGGCAACGGGCTTGGCTGACATGCTTGTCTCCTGAATGAATCGGCTTCTGACGGCGCTGGCCATTATTGGAGGCGCAATTTCAAAGTGTCAACAGTTCAGACCATAACGTCGACACTGATGGGAAAGGATTAAGGGGGCGCGGCGTCGGGGTGCGCTGCGCGCAACCCGACCTGCGAACTGCGCTTCCGTAGGCCGGGTTCCGCCGCCGGCGGACCCCGGCGATCCGCGTGGGGATGACAACTAGACCATCTTCTCCGGCCGCACCCATTGGTCGAACTGTTCGCCGGTGAGATGCCCGGAGGCGACCGCGGCTTCGCGCAGGCTGGTGCCTTCCTTGTGCGCCTTCTTGGCGATGGCCGCCGCCTTGTCGTAGCCGATGTGCGGGTTCAGTGCCGTCACCAGCATCAGCGAGCGGTCCACCAGCTCCTGGATGCGATCGCGGTTCGGCTCGATGCCCACCGCGCAGTGGTCGTTGAAGCTGCGCATGCCGTCGGCCAGCAGGCGCACGCTCTGCTGGAAGTTGTGCGCGATCATCGGCCGGAAGACGTTCAGCTCGAAGTTGCCCGAGGCGCCGCCGAAATTGATGGCGACGTCGTTGCCGAACACCTGGCAGCACAGCATCGTCATCGCTTCGCTCTGCGTCGGGTTCACCTTGCCCGGCATGATCGACGAGCCCGGCTCGTTCTCGGGGATGCTGATCTCGCCGATGCCGCTGCGCGGGCCGCTCGCCAGCCAGCGCACGTCGTTGGCGATCTTCATCAGGCTGGCCGCCAGCGTCTTGAGCGCGCCGTGCGCGTGCACCAGCGCATCGGCGGCGGCCATGACCTCGAACTTGTTGGCGGCGGTCACCACCGGCAGCCCCGTCAGCCGCGCGAGCTCGGTGGCCACCTGTTCCGCATAGCCCTTGGGCGCATTCAGACCGGTGCCCACCGCGGTGCCTCCCAGCGCCAGCTCGCACAGGTGCGGCAGCGCGCCGTGCAGGTGGCGGTCGGCCTGTTCCAGTTGCGCGACGTAGCCCGAGAACTCCTGCCCCAGCGTCAGGGGCGTGGCGTCCTGCAGGTGGGTGCGGCCGATCTTGACGATGTCGCGGAAAGCCTCGGACTTGGCCGCCAGCGTTGCCTTCAGGCGCGCCAGCGACGGCATCAGCCGGTTGCGGATGGCATCGACGGCGGCCAGGTGCATCGCCGTCGGGTAGACATCGTTGGACGACTGGCTCTTGTTGACGTCGTCGTTCGGGTGCACCGTGCGGCCCTCGCCGCGCGTGCCGCCGAGCAGCTCGCTGGCGCGATTGGCCAGCACCTCGTTGACGTTCATGTTGGTCTGGGTGCCGGAGCCGGTCTGCCAGACCACGAGCGGGAATTCGTCCTCGTGCTTGCCTTGCAGCACCTCGTCGGCCGCGGCCACGATGGCCGCCGCCTTCTGCTGGTCCAGCAGCCCGAGCAGGTGGTTGACGACAGCCGAGGAGCGCTTGATCTGCACCAGCGCGCGGATCACCTCCCGCGGCTGCCGCTCGCCGGAGATGTCGAAGTTCTGCAGCGATCGCTGCGTCTGGGCGCCCCACAGGCGGTCCGCGGGGACCTGGACGGGGCCGAAGGTGTCGTGTTCGATGCGGGTGGACATGATCCCCGCACCCTAGCAGTTTTGCGGCGCCGTGTGCTGGCTCAGGCCGTGTACGCGTAGACCAGGTAGACGTGCACCAGCCCGGACGCGACCACGGCACACGACAGGCCGATGTGCACGGCCAGCAGCACCACGCAGCCCTTCGGGCCGATGCGCGGTCCCAGCACGGCGCGCAGCGCGCCCGCGGCGATGGCCAGCGCCATCCCATGGAACACGAAGGACAGGTAGCCGAGCGGAACGTTCACGAGGTGCAGCGCCAGCAGGGCCAGGATCAGCAGTCCCGAGACCAGGTGGGCCTCCTTCAGCAGTGCCTGCTTGCCGGCCAGCAGGGGCAGTCGCCGCAGCCAGCCGAACGACATGGCGAAGGCCATCAGCACCAGCATCGAATAGCCGGACAGCTGCTTGAAGCCGACCGAACTCTGCAGGGGATGCACTTGCAGCGCCTGCGGCCGCACCAACGCGGTGGCCTCGAGCAGCACGACGATGAACAGCACGAACAGCGGCAGCCATGCGATCGGCCGGCGGGCGGGCCGCTTGGCGATCCGCCGCGTGCGGACGGCGCCGCCAGGAAGGAGGACCGCGCTCATTTCTTCGGCTCCGGTGCGCGCGGCGGGGACACGGCTGCCAGCACGCCGTTGAGCGTGCGCATGGAGTTGGCCGTTTCCACCGCCTTGCGGAAGGTTTCGACATCCGGCAGGTAGTTGCCCTCCCGGGGCCACTTGTCACCCACCGTCGGGCGCGTCGCGCCCTCGAACCGGGTCACCTTCTGCAGGTACGACCCATACGCGTCCACCGCGGAGACGCGCAGTTGCGCGATCATCCGCAGCATCGTCTCGGACGGCACCTGCTTGCCGGCGTACGACCAGGTGGTCGCGCCCATCGGCTCGTCGAGCACCCAGTCTTTCTTGGGCGTGTTCGGGTGCTCGTTGTGGCAGGTGACGCAGGCCTTGGCGCTGGCGCGGTCGGGGAACATCGCCGTCGTGCGGCCCTGCGCGGCGTCGAAGAAGAACTTCGGCTGCATCGTCTTCTTGACCTCCTGGTAATACACCGCCTGCTGGCCGGTGAAGAGGTTCTCCTTCACCAGCGGATAGTCCGAGCCGAGGAACAGCGCCAGTTCGGGCACCCGCATCTGCAGGCGCGCGGAGGTCTCGCGCAGCAGCAGCGCGGGCAGCGGCCCGGCCTTGACCTCCTCCTTCTTCCAGTCCTCCCGGAAAGCCAGGCCGTGCTTGCCGCCTTCACCGACGATTTCGCGCGTGTACATGGCGCGGATGGAGGCGCTCTCCGCATCCAGCAGCGCCAGCGCGGTTTCCGCGGGCACCATCTGGCCGCCGCCTTGCCGGTCCGGCAGCGCCGGTGGCGCCGACACGAACAGGTAGATGGCCGCCAGCAAGAAGGCGCCAACGCTGGCAGCAGCGGGTGCGCTGATCTTCACGGGGTCAGCTCCTGTTTCGCCTTGATCAGCGGGCTGCCGAAAGGCGAAGGCCCGGTCTTCATGTATTTCTCCAGCACGTCCACCGTGGTGGCATCCACCAGGCGCAGCGGCGCGCGCCACTTGTGGTTGCCGTGATAGTCGTGGCACTGCATGCAGGTGTCCCAGCGCTTCTCACGCACCAGGTGGTCGTGGGTGGGCGAGGCCTTGTCGTCCTTCACCTTCAGGTCGGAGTGGCAGCTCACGCAGTAGCCGGTGCTGGCCGCGGTGATGCGCACGCCCGAATGCTCGCGGTGGCAGCTGACGCATTGCTGCGCGCCGGTCTCGGCACGCGCCTTCTCGAAGCGCGGCTCCAGGAAGCGGTGCGGCGCGTGGCGATCGCCCGGGTTGGCATGGCACTGGGTGCAGGTGGCCGTGGTGACGGGCTGCATGCCGAGCACGGCGCCGGTTTCACGCAGCCCGATGGTGTGCTTCACCTTCGCCTGCAAGGTCTGGCGCAGCGAAGCGGGCGTTTCGGCATGGCAGGACACGCACTTGAGCTGCTCGTGGCCGACGTTCGGGTGGCCGTGCGGGCGCATGTCCTGCAGCGCCGGCAGCAGCACCAGCAGCGGCAGCAACGTCATCAGCGCACCGGCCACGTAGGCCTTGAAGCGAAACGACCGGGTCTGCCTCTTCTCGGCCGACAGCGCGAACAACTCCACGTGGATGCGCTGGCGCTCCACGCCCGACTTGCGCAGCGCGCGCAGCACGTATTCCACGTAGCCGTGCGGACCGCAGATGAAGAACTTGGCCGCGGGAAAGCGCTCGGCCAGCACGCGCACTTCCTTTTGCCGGATGGTCCCCGACACGGAGGTTTCGCGCAGCGCGTAGGTGAAGCCCGCGCGTTCCTTGCAGCGGTTGTCGAACCGCGGCAGGAATGCCGCGTCCTCGGCACCCGACACGCTGTAGTCCAGGTGCATCGTGGCGCTGGAGCCGAGGGCGCTGGCCATCGCGACGGCCGGCGTCACGCCCACGCCCGCGGCGAAGAACACCGCCGAGCGATAACCCGCCGTCGCCAGGCCGGGCCCGCCAGGAACGGACACGTCCACGCGCCGTTCCACGGTGTCGTTGCACAGCAGCCAGGGCGTAAAGCGCCCTTCCGGCTTGCGGCGGATGGCCACGGTGAGCCTGCGACCGGGGACGTCCTGCGACACCACGGTGTACGTCCGCTCGACGACGCCCTGGTCGTCCTCGGCGCGCAGCACGACGTGCTGGCCGGGCTGCACCACCGGGTAGTCCGGGCCGTCCTGGAGCGACAGTTCCACCCGGAAGATCAGGCGGTCCGCGCCCTTCAGGTCACCGGCCGTGGTGATGGGCTGGACGGCCACGCGCGCCGGGAACCAGGCGAGCTCGCCCAACGCCTCGCGAATGGCCGGCACGCAGCTGCCGCACTGCAGGCCGCAGCCGAGCGTCGCGCCCAGGGATTCCAGCGTGGCGTCCGGATCGGAGGCGACAGCCTCCGTGAGTTCGGCATGGCTCACGTTGGCGCACAGGCAGGCCACCCCCGGACGTGCGGACACGTCCCGGCGCGGTTCCTGCGGGTGCAAGCGGACCTTCACGACGACACGCCGTCGTTCAGGACGCTTTGTCGGCCAGCGGGTAGAGCTCGTTGTTCTCCCGCTCGATGCGCTTGGCCAGCGCACCGAACACCTTGCGGGTTTCGTTGGCGAAGCCGTCGAAGTCCGCGCGGATGGCCGAGGTCTGCCACTTGTTGTTGTAATCGGTGAAGACGCGGCCCAGCCCGCCCATCTCCTCCTTGAACTTGGTCGCCTTCGTCTTCACGGCGGCCGTGCCGCCCGTCATCAGCCGCGGATAGAGCGCCTCGTCCTCCATGGCCAGGTGGAAGTTCACCTTGCCGGCCAGGTTGGACAGCATCTTGCGCACGGCGGCCGGATCACCGTTGGCCTTGAGTTGCGCAGTGATTTCGCCGGCAGCCTGGAGGATGTCGTCGTGCTGCGCCTTGAATTTGTCGGTGAAGCCCATGGTTGATACCAAAGTCGTTTCGGTGAAACGATTTGTAACCACCTTGGTGCGCGAACGCCAGATGCGGAACACCACCGCGGTGCACGCTCCGTGAGGAAGTTGCGTCCGCTGCGACCCGGGGCCGATAACCGGTGTCCGCTTGGGCCTGAACGGCTCCCCGATTTGCAACAGGCCGCAGCGGGAAGGCCCCTACGGAAGTGCCCGTGCATGGAAGGCCCTCCTGCCGACCTGCCTGCGACATAGCGCGCATGCTCGCAGTTACCGGGGCGCACGTCGGCGGCCTCCGGCCGGAAATTCGCTTGCGAAGGCTTCCGCAACGTTCCTACAAGCTGTGCCGCGCCCCAAGGCCACAGTGAAACCTTGGCAAGGACAAGCAACCGTCATGGCGAAGACCCCAAAGCCGCCCCCGCCTCCTGACACCGGAGGCGGCCCCGAGTCCGTGCTGCCCGGCGAGCGGTCGGGCGAGGGATCGGAAGACATCTTCCAGCACATCCAGCGCGACATCCGTCGCAAGGCAGCCGGCGTGCCGGTCAAGCGCAAGCCAGAAGACAAGCAGGAACAATGATTCGCCTCGAGTACCTCGTCAACCTCAGTTATGACATCCGGGATCCCGCAGGCGCCGATTTCGTCTTCAACATCCACGCCGCCCAGACCGAGCGGCAGACGGTTGAACAGGAACGGCTGGCGCTCAGCCAGCCGGTGCACGCCGAAGTGGCGATGGATACGGCGACGTCCACCCGCCTGATGCGCCTGCATGCGAACCCCGGCGAATTGCAGGTGAACTACACGGCGACGGTGTGCATCGATCACCACCACGCCGACCCCGCGACCTTGAACGAGGTGCCCGTGCGGCGCCTGCCGCTGGACGTGCTGCCCTACATCTATCCCAGCCGGTATTGCCAGTCCGACCGCCTCCTTCGGCTGGCGTCCAACACGTTCGGGCACCTCTGGCAGGGCTACAGCCGGGTCCTGGCGGTGCAGCACTGGGTGCAGCGGCACGTGACGTTCGCGTCGAACACCAGCAACTCCAACACCTCGGCGGTCGACACGCTCATCGAGCAGGTGGGGGTGTGCCGCGACTTCACGCACCTCATGCTGGCGCTCTGCCGGGCGCTGAACATCCCCGCACGCGTTGCCACCGGCACGGACTACGGGGCCGACCCGGCGCTCGGCCCGCCCGACTTCCACGCCTACGTGGAGGTGTACCTGGGTGACCGCTGGTACATCTTCGATGCGTCCGGCACCGGCATCCCCATGGGGTTCCTGCGCATCGGCACCGGCCGCGATGCCGCCGACGTGGCGTTCGCCACGATCTTCGGCAGCGTCACGGCGATGGCGCCCTACATCCGCGTCCAGGCGCTGGAGGGCCCCGGTTTGGAGGTGCCCCACCATCGATCGGACGCGGTCTCCACGTCCGCTGCAACGATGTTGGCGGCAAGCTGACACAGGGCGCGACTAAAATCGCTTCGAATGCCCCACACGCCCCACCTGGCTGAATTCCGCGCCGCCTTGCGTGGCGGGCTGCCCTCGGCGCTGCGCTACCTCAATGGCCGCACGCCGCATCGCTTTACCGGCGTGTACCGCTTTGACGGCGAGTTGCTGCGCAACATGGCCCTGTTCGACCGGTTCGAGCCGGAGCTTCAGCGCGGCAGCGACGTCCCGATGGCGGACGCCTATTGTGCGAACGTGGGCCGCAGCCGCCAGCCGCTGGAGTTCGCCGATGCCCAGGGCGACGGCCGCTTCCCTTACCTGTCCGGCAGCCCGGTGGTGTGCTACAGCGGCGTGCTGATCTCGAGTCCCGCAGGCGTTCCGTACGGAACGCTTTGCCACTACGACGTCCAGCACTGCGAGACCCGCACCAGTGACATCCCCTTGCTGCAGGCGGCCGCTCCCTTCATCTACGACGCATTGGAAGGCCAGCGGCAGTTGGCCTGAAGCGCGCGTGCTGGACCCGTACTTCTGCCAGCGCTGAAACCCGGTCCATCAGCGCAACGAGTGCGAAGGCGGCGTCGAGGGCTCCGGTAAAATCGACGTCCGCCTTTCGACCGCACCCCATGCCGACCACCATCCGCCAAGCCGACCTGATCGAATCCATCTCGGCGGCCCTCCAGTACATCTCGTACTACCACCCCGCCGACTACATCGCCCACCTCTCCCGCGCGTACGAACGTGAGCAGAGCTCCGCGGCGAAGGACGCCATCGCGCAGATCCTGACCAACAGCAAGATGAGCGCGACGGGCCACCGTCCCATCTGCCAGGACACCGGCATCGTCAACGTGTTCCTGAAGATCGGCATGGACTGCCGGCTCGAAGGCTTCACCGGCAGCCTGGAAGACGCCGTCAACGAAGGCGTGCGCCGCGGCTACCTGCATCCGGACAACACGCTGCGCGCCTCCATCGTGGCCGACCCGCACTTCGCGCGGAAGAACACCATCGACAACACGCCCGCGGTGGTGAACGTGGAACTGGTGCCGGGCAACAAGGTGGACGTGACCGTGGCCGCCAAGGGCGGCGGCAGCGAGAACAAGAGCAAGATGGCCATGCTCAACCCCAGCGACTCCATCGTCGACTGGGTGCTCAGGACGGTGCCCACCATGGGCGCCGGCTGGTGCCCGCCCGGCATGCTGGGCATCGGCATCGGCGGCACGGCGGAAAAGTCCGTGCTGCTGGCCAAGCAGGCGCTGATGGAAGACATCGACATGTACGAGCTGCAGGCCAAGGCGGGCCGCGGCGAGAAGCTGTCGCAGGTCGAGGAAATGCGGCTGGAGCTGTACGAAAAGGTCAACGCACTGGGCATCGGCGCGCAAGGCCTCGGTGGCCTCACCACCGTGCTGGACATCAAGATCAAGCTGTATCCCTGCCACGCCGCCGGCAAGCCGGTGGCGATGATCCCCAACTGCGCGGCGACGCGTCACGCGCACTTCGTGATGGATGGTTCCGGCCCGGTCTACCTGGACCCGCCCAGCCTCGACCTGTGGCCGCAGGTGGCGTGGAAGTCCGATCCGCAAAAGAGCAAGCGGGTGGACTTGAACACGCTGGACAAGGCCGAGATCGCCACCTGGAAGGCAGGCCAGACGCTGCTGTTGAACGGCAAGATGCTCACCGGGCGCGACGCCGCGCACAAGCGGATCCAGGACATGCTGGCCAAGGGCGAGAAGCTGCCGGTGGACTTCACCAACCGGGTCATCTACTACGTGGGTCCGGTGGACCCGGTGCGCGACGAGGTCGTGGGCCCCGCCGGCCCGACCACGTCGACGCGCATGGACAAGTTCACCGACATGATGCTGGGGCAGACGGGGCTGATCGGCATGATCGGCAAGTCCGAGCGCGGCCCGGAAACGATCGCGTCCATCCGCGAGCACAAGGCCGCCTACCTGATGGCCGTCGGCGGCGCGGCTTACCTCGTCTCCAAGGCGATCAGGAACTCACGGGTGCTCGGGTTTGCCGACCTGGGCATGGAAGCGATCTACGAGTTCGACGTGGTCGACATGCCGGTGACGGTGGCGGTGGACTCGCAGGGCACCAGCGTGCACACCACGGGCCCGGCGGAATGGTCCAAGCGCATCGCCACGGGCGAGTTCAAGAAGATTCCTGTCGCGGCCGCTTGAAGCTGTCTGGCCCCGGCTGCACTCCCGCAGCGGTAGAGTCGGTAAATGGACCGTGATCGCCCCATCGGAATCTTCGACAGCGGCGTCGGCGGGCTGAGCATCCTGCGCGCCCTGCGGGCCGAGCTGCCGGCCGAGGACTTCGTGTACTTCTCCGACGCGGGCCATGCCCCGTACGGCGAGAGGGAGGAGTCCTTCGTGTCCGACCGATCGCTGGCCATCGCGGTGGACCTGCTGGAGCAGCATCGCATCAAGTCCCTGGTGATCGCCTGCAACACGGCCACCGCCGCGGCCGTGCACCTGGTGCGCGCCCGGCACATCCACCTGCCGGTCATCGGCGTGGAGCCGGCGCTGAAGCCCGCCGCTGCACTGACGAAGACGGGCCATGTCGCGGTGCTCGCCACGCGCGGCACCCTGGCCAGCGCCAAGTTCAAGGCGCTGCAGGATGCGCTGCGCGGCCAGGCCGAGTTCGTGCTGGTGCCGTGCGACGGCCTGGCGGCCGCGATCGAGAACGACGACCAGCCGCAGGTGCGGACGCTCTGCGCGCGCTACACGAAGGAGGTCTGCTGCTTCGGCAGTGGCCCGGGCGAGATCGACACGCTGGTGATGGGATGCACGCACTACCCGTTCGCCGCGGACGTGTTCCGGGAATTGCTCGGGCCGGAAGTGCAGTTGGTGGAGACGGGGGTGCCCGTCGCGCGGCAGGCACGGCGGCTGCTGGAGGCGCAGGGCTTGCTCAATCCCGCGGGGAGCGGGCAGGTGCGGTGGCAGACGACGGGGGACGAACAGGCCTTGCGTGCGGCGGCGGCGAGGTGGTTGGGGTTGTGAGGTTGTCGGGGTGCGTTCCGCAACCCGACCTGCGCAGGCCGGGTTGCGGAACGCACCCCGGCGTCACGTGGCCAACGCTGCCGCGCGGCCCCGAGCCACATCCACCTTCGTCAACAACAACATCCCGATGATGAACATCGCGGCCGTGGACAGGATCGCCATCCGCTGGTTGCCGCCCGTGCCCCACGTGATCGCGCCATACGTGAGCGGGCCGACGATGCTGGAAAGCCGCACCGCAAAAGTCCACAAGCCGTAGAACTCCGCCAGCTGCCGCGGCGGGGCGAACAAGCCCGCCATGGCCCGGCCGGCGGACTGGCTGGAGCCCATGCACAGCCCCGCGATCGCCGCGGCCCACCAGAACTGGCCCTTGGTCTGCGACAGCGCCGCGATGACGCACACGAGGATCCAGCCCACCAGGGTGCTGCCCAGCGCGAGCTTGTGGCCGACGCGGTCCTGCAGGTAACCCCAGGAGAAGGCGCCGCCGGCCGCCGCCAGGTTCAGCACGAAGATCAGCACCATCGTTTCCTGCGGCTGGAAGCCGATCACCGTCTCGGCATAGATCGCCGCCAGGGTGATCGCCACCGCCACGCCGCCCTGGTAGAAGACGGCGCAGGCCAGCAGCCACATGAAGTCCGAGTAGCGGCGCGCCTGCGAAAAGGTGGCGCGCAACTGCCGCAGCGACGCCCGTACGCCGCCCTCGCGCAGCGCGGTCGGCCGAGGCTGCGCGCGCTCGCGCAGCAGCCGGAAGGTGACCGTGGACGCGAGGCCGTAGACCACCGCGGTGATCAGCATCGTCACCGGCACGAAGGTGGACGCGGGCACCTGCTGCGCCTGCGACCAGAGCACGTACGCCAGGCAGATGCCCAGCGTCAGCATGCCGCCGAAATAGCCGAAGCTCCAGCCCCAGCCACTGACCTTGCCCATGGACTCGGCCCGCGCCAGCTCCGGCAGGAAGGCGGCGGTGAGTGACTCGCCATAGCTGTAGAAGACGTTGGACACGATGATCAGCAACATGGCCAGCACCACCCCGCCCGGCCGCGCCAGCGCCAGCGCCGCCGTGCTGAGGACGCAGCCCAGGGTCACCAGGGCCAGGATGCGCTTCTTGGCGGCCCGCAGGTCCGCATAGGCGCCGATGGTGGGCATCGTGAGCATCACGATCGCGTAGGAGATGCTCAATGCCGCGGTCCACGCGAACGTGGCCCATGCCGCCTTGCCGGCGATGCCGCCGACGAAGTAGGCCGCGAAGACGGCCGTCAGGACGACCGTGGTGTAGCCGGAGTTGGCGAAGTCGTACATCGCCCAGCCGAACACCTCGCGCTTGCGGACGCCGGGGTTCAAAGCCTCCTGGGAAAACAACGCCATGGTTACTCCCTCCTTGCTTCTTTTCGTCATCCCCGCCCCCGCCTACGCGAGGGCAGGCTCCGGCGGGGACCCAGGGCGTCCAGGCTCGCCGCGCAGCAGCGAGCTCCATGCGGGAGCTCTGGATTCCCGCCTGTGCGGGAATGACGGGGACTTAATGCAGGTGCCGCGGCCGGCGGCCGCCGCCGTGGCCGCCCGCGCCGGGGCCGCCGCCGCTGCCGCGCGGCGGCTTGCCCAGCTCCAGCGAGCTCACCAGCGCGTCGAAGCGCTGCGCGAACAGCTTGTCGATCTCGCCGACCACGCCATTGAGCTCATTGGCGTCGAAGTGCCGCTCCATCAGGTTCACCACGTCCTGCACCAGCAGGTCGCGCTGCACCTGCATGATCGCCGCCGGCGTGGGGCCGACGAAGAGCATGAGGAAGTCGTCGCGCGACTCCTCCTCGGGCTCGGCCTCCTCCTCGTCGAACTCGGCGTCGTAGAAGGTGACCTCGATGGCCGCGCCTTCCTCCGCCAGTTCGTTGAGCGACATGCACATCTCGTCGAGCTGCTGGCGGAAGTCCTGGTCGCCGGCGACCGTCCAGCACATGGTGAGCAGGCGCTCCTGGGCGTCGAACTTGATGCCGGGCTCCTCCTCGTACGCGCTTTCGGCGCCGTCGGCCAGCGACTTGGCGCCGGCGTACGTCCACAGCGGCTTCAGGGCGTCCTGGAGTTGCGCATAGGTGACCCCCGTGCGCAGCGGCACGTCGCCGTGGACGTGGATTTCGAAGGGGGCGTCGTATTGGGACATGGGTGCTCTGGGGCCCTATTCTGGACCGTCCGGGCCGGGTTGTCGGTGGTGCCTCGAACCGGACTCGAACCGGTACGCTCCGGTCAGGGAAGCGGCGGATTTTAAGTCCGCTGTGTCTACCAATTTCACCATCGAGGCCCGGGCCGACTTTAAGCCATCAACGAAAAAGCCCCGGAACTCGCGTTGCCGGGGCTTCGTCGGTCTGGAGGCGCGAGGCGGAGTCGAACCGCCCTAGACGGATTTGCAATCCGTTGCATAACCGATTTGCTATCGCGCCGGGTCACAAGAAAAAGGGAAGCCAATGCTTCCCTTTTTTGAATATGGAGCGGGAGAAGAGTCTCGAACTCTCGACCTCAACCTTGGCAAGGTTGCGCTCTACCAACTGAGCTACTCCCGCATCGATCTCAAATTATAGCGAAGTTTTCGGGGCCCTCTTCCGTGGCCCCGGAAACTCGCTTTCAACTGTCAGTGTTTGACAGCAACCGGCGTGACACCCTCCACCACCGGGGCGGCCGCGGCGGTTTCCTCGTCGGGCAGCGGGGTCGGCTCGCGCTCCAGCGCGAAGGCCAGCACCTGGTCGATCCACTTGACCGGCACGATCTCGAGGTCGTTCTTCACGTTCTCGGGGATGTCCTGCAGGTCCTTGGAGTTCTCCTCGGGGATCAGCACCGTCTTGATGCCGCCGCGCAGGGCCGCCAGCAGCTTTTCCTTCAGGCCGCCGATGGCCGTGACCTCGCCGCGCAGCGTGATCTCGCCGGTCATCGCCACGGTGGCGCGCACCGGGATGCCCGTCATGGCGGACACGATGGCCGTCGTCATGGCCGCGCCGGCGGACGGACCGTCCTTCGGCGTGGCGCCGTCGGGCACGTGGACGTGGATGTCCTTCTTCTCGAACACGTCGTCCTTGATGCCCAGGCGGCGCGAGCGGCTGCGCACCACGGTGCGCGCGGCTTCCACCGACTCCTTCATCACGTCGCCCAGCGAGCCGGTGCGCAGCACGTTGCCCTTGCCGGGCATCAGCGCGGCCTCGATCGTCAGCAGGTCGCCGCCCACTTCCGTCCAGGCCAGGCCGACCACCTGGCCCACCTGGTTCTGCGCCTCGGCGCGGCCGTAGGAGAACTTGCGCACGCCCAGGAAGTCGTTCAGGTTGCCCTCGTTCACCCGCACCAGCGGCGTCATCTTGCGCAGCTGCAGGCCCTTGACCACCTTGCGGCAGATCTTGGACAGCTCGCGCTCCAGCGAGCGCACGCCGGCTTCGCGGGTGTAGTAACGCACGATGTCGCGCACCGCCGATTCCTCGACCAGCAATTCGTCTTCCCGCACGCCGTTGTTCTTCATCTGCTTGGGCAGCAGGTAGCGCATGGCGATGTTGGTCTTCTCGTCCTCGGTGTAGCCCGAAAGGCGGATCACCTCCATCCGGTCCAGCAGCGCCGGCGGGATGTTCATCGAGTTCGAGGTCGCCACGAACATCACGTCCGACAGGTCGAAGTCGACCTCGACGTAGTGGTCGCTGAAGGTGTGGTTCTGCTCCGGGTCCAGCACCTCGAGCAGGGCCGAGGCGGGGTCGCCGCGGAAGTCCTGCCCCAGCTTGTCGATCTCGTCGAGCAGGAACAGCGGGTTGCGCGTGCCCACCTTGGACAGCGACTGCAGCACCTTGCCCGGCATGGCGCCGATGTAGGTGCGGCGGTGGCCGCGGATCTCGGCCTCGTCGCGCATGCCGCCCAGCGCCTGCCGGACGTACTTGCGGCCGGTGGCCTTGGCGATCGACTGGCCCAGCGAGGTCTTGCCGACGCCCGGGGGGCCGACCAGGCACAGGATCGGCGCCTTGACCTTGTCCACGCGCTGCTGCACAGCGAGATATTCGAGGATCCGGTCCTTGACCTTTTCCAGGCCCCAGTGGTCCTCGTTGAGCACCTGCTCCGCGTACGCGAGGTCGTGCTTGATCTTGGTTCGCCTGGCCCACGGCAGCCCGGTGAGCACGTCGATGTAGTTGCGCACCACCGTGGCCTCGGCCGACATGGGCGACATGAGCTTGAGCTTCTTCAGTTCGGCGTCGGCCTTCTTGCGGGCGTCCTTGGGCATCTTGGCGAGCTTGATCTTCTTCTCGATCTCCTCGATGTCCGCGCCTTCCTCGCCTTCGCCGAGCTCCTTCTGGATCGCCTTGACCTGCTCGTTGAGGTAGAAGTCGCGCTGGTTCTTCTCCATCTGGCGCTTCACGCGCCCGCGGATGCGCTTGTCGACGTTCAGGATCTCGACTTCGCGTTCGATCTGCTCGAAGAGGTTGTCCAGCCGCTCCTTGACGTCGGCGAGATCCAGCACGACCTGCTTGTTGTCCAGCTTCAGCGGCAGGTGCGCGGCGATCGTGTCGGCCAGGCGGCCGGGGTCGTCGATGCTGGCGATGGACGTCAGGATCTCGGGCGGGATCTTCTTGTTCAGCTTCACGTACTGGTCGAACTGCTGCAGCACCGCGCGGCGCAGCGCCTCGATCTCGGCCGACTTGCCGTCGGTGCTGCCGGACTCGACCGGCGACACCGTGGCGGTGAAGTGGCTGGCGCCGTCGGCGATGCGGCTGACGCGCGCCCGCTGCTGGCCTTCGACGAGCACCTTCACGGTGCCGTCGGGCAGCTTGAGCATCTGCAGGATGGTGGAGATGCAGCCCACCTCGAACATGTCGGAGACCGAAGGCTCATCCTTGGCGGCGGCTTTCTGGGCCACCAGCATGATGCGGCGCTCGGCTTCCATCGCGGCTTCCAGCGCCTTGATGCTCTTGGGGCGGCCGACGAACAGGGGGATGACCATGTGGGGGAACACCACCACGTCCCGCAGGGGCAGGAGCGGCAGGTCCATCGGGTCGGAAGGCAACGGGGTATGTCCGGACATGGAGATCCTCAGGAGTGACCAGCCATAGATGGCCGGCAATGGGGCATTTTCAACCCGGCCGCACCCGCGCGGGGTGCGACTGGCTCCAATGGCTCAAAAAAAGGAGGGGGACACAGGACGGAGGCCGGGGTGGCCTGGGGGGCGAAGGTCCTGTTCCAGGTCATCAGGCCTTCTTGGCTGCTTCGCGGTACACCAGCAAGGGTGGCTTGCTTTCCTCGATGGTGCTCTCTTCGACCACCACCTTTTCGACGTTGCTGATGTTGGGCAGTTCGAACATCGTGTCGATCAGCGACTGCTCCAGGATCGAGCGCAGGCCGCGGGCGCCCGTCTTGCGGTTCAGCGCCTTGCGGGCGATGGCCTTGAGCGCGTTGGGCCGCACTTCGAGATCCACGCCCTCCATGGCCAGCAGCTTGGCGTACTGCTTGACCATCGCGTTCTTCGGCTCGGTCAGGATCTGCACCAGCGCGTCCTCGGTCAGTTCCGCCAGCGTGGCGACCACGGGCAGCCGGCCGACCAGCTCGGGGATCAGGCCGAACTTGATCAGGTCCTCGGGCTCCACCTCGCGGAACATGTCCGACAGGGTGCGCTCCTTCTTGCTGCGCACGCGCGCCGAAAAGCCGATGCCCGAAGCCTCCGTGCGCTGCTCGATCACCTTTTCCAGCCCCGAGAAGGCGCCGCCGCAGATGAACAGGATGTTGGTAGTGTCGATCTGCAGGAAGTCCTGGTTCGGGTGCTTGCGTCCGCCCTGCGGGGGCACGCTGGCCATGGTGCCTTCGATCAGCTTGAGCAGCGCCTGCTGCACTCCCTCGCCCGACACGTCGCGCGTGATCGACGGGTTGTCGGACTTGCGCGAGATCTTGTCGATCTCGTCGATGTAGACGATGCCGCGCTGCGCCCGCTCCACCTCGTAGTTGCAGTTCTGCAGCAGCTTCTGGATGATGTTCTCGACGTCCTCGCCGACGTAGCCCGCTTCCGTCAGCGTGGTGGCGTCGGCCATCACGAACGGCACGTCGAGCATGCGCGCCAGCGTCTGGGCCAGCAGCGTCTTGCCCGAGCCGGTGGGGCCGATCAGGAGGATGTTGCTCTTGGTGAGCTCGACTTCGTCCTTCTTGGCCTTGTCCTTGTGGCGCAGGCGCTTGTAGTGGTTGTAGACGGCGACCGAGAGCGCGCGCTTGGCGGGCTCCTGGCCGATCACGTAGTTGTCGAGGTTGGCCTTGATCTCGCCGGGCGTGGGCAGGTCGCCGCGCGCCTCGCGCTGCTCGTCACCCGCGGGTAGCTCGTCGCGGATGATCTCGTTGCACAGGTCGATGCATTCGTCGCAGATGAAGACCGAAGGTCCCGCGATGAGCTTCTTCACCTCATGCTGGCTCTTCCCGCAGAACGAGCAGTAAAGCGTTTTCTCGCTGGAAGAGCCTTTTCGGTCGGCCATGTGTCCGTGTGCTTTCTTGACTGGTCTCAATGATAACCATACAACAAACGGCGCCCCGGTTTCCCGAGGGCGCCGTCGTTGCTGTACCGCAACCGCGGTGATGCGGGACTAAGGCCGTTTGGCGATGACCTGGTCCACGATGCCGTAGGCTTTCGCCTCCTCGGCCTCGAGGAAATAGTCACGATCAGTGTCGCGCTCGATCTTTTCCAGCGGCTGGCCGGTGCGCTCGGCCAGGATCCTGTTCAACACGCCCTTGGTCTTGAGGATGTCGCGCGCGTGGATCTCGATGTCCGTCGCCTGGCCCTGCATGCCGCCGAGGGGCTGGTGGATCATGATCTTGGAGTTGGGCAGCGCGAAGCGCTTGCCCTTCTCGCCCGCGGCCAGCAGGAAGGCGCCCATCGAGGCCGCCATGCCGGTGCACAGTGTGGACACCGCAGGCTTGATGAAGTTCATCGTGTCGTAGATCGCCATGCCGGCGCTGACGCTGCCGCCGGGGGAGTTGATGTACAGCGAGATGTCCTTGTCCGGATTTTCGGACTCCAGGAACAGCAACTGCGCGACCACCAGGTTGCCCGTCTGGTCGTTCACGGGGCCGACCAGGAAGATCACGCGCTCGCGCAGCAGGCGCGAGTAGATGTCGTAGGACCGCTCGCCGCGGCCCGACTGCTCGATGACCATGGGAATCAGGCCCAGGCCCTGGGTTTCAAGTGCGCTCATGGGGAATTCTTTCGGGGTGTTGGCTGTACTTTAGCCTGAATGGAAATGGGGCCCGGGTCGCGGAACGCAAGACCCAGGCCCCATTGTGCGATGTCGGGGTTCGCGTTCGCGAAACCCGACCTACGGGACGTTGGCATCGATGACCAACGGCGGCACCCGTAGGGCGGGTTGCCGAAGGCACCCCGCCGTTGGCTCTACGCCTGTTGCTGACCCATCAGCTCGTCGAACGCGACATTCTTCTCGACCGTCTTGGCCTTCGAAAGGATGAACTCGGTGACGTTGTTCTCGATCACGATCGCCTCGACCTCGGCCAGGCGGCGGTTGTCGCCGTAGTACCAGCGCACCACGTCGGCCGGGCGCTCGTAGCTCGCCGCCAGTTCCTCGATGTGCTGCTTGATCTGCTCCGGCTTGGCATCCAGCCCATTGGTGCGCACCAGCTCGGCCACCACCAGGCCCAGGCGCACGCGGCGCTCGGCCTGCGGGCGCACGATGTCCTCGGGGATCGGCAGCTTCTCGACATCCTTCAGGCCGCGCTTCTTCAACTCTTCGCGCTGGCTCTCGATCAGGCGGTCCATCTCGTTCTGCACGATCGACTTGGGCAGGTCGAGCTCGGACTTGGCCACCAGCGCGTCCATGGCGGACTGCTTGTTGCGCGCCAGCAGGCGGAACTTCACCTCGCGCTCCAGGTTCTTGCGGATGTCGGCGCGCAGGCCGTCGACGGCGCCTTCCTGGATGCCCAGGGACTTGGCGAACGCCTCGTTGATTTCCGGCAGGTTGGCGGACTCGATCTTCTTGACGGTGACCATGAAGTCGGCGGTCTTGCCGGCGACGTCCTTGCCGTGATAGTCGGCGGGGAACGCGAGCGGGAAGGTCTTGCTCTCGCCGGACTTCATGCCGCGCACGGACTCGTCGAACTCCTTGAGCATCTGGCCTTCGCCGACCATGAACTGGAAGTCGTCGGCCTTGCCGCCCTCGAAGGTCTCGCCGTCGATCTTGCCTTCGAAGTCCACGGTCACGCGGTCGCCTTCGGCCACGGCGGCGTCGTGCGCGCGCTGCGCGAAGGTGCGGCGCTGCTTGCGCAGGATGTCCAGCGTGCGGTCGATCGCGGCGTCGGTCACTTCGGTGCTGATCTTCTCGACTTCGGCATCGGCCAGGTCGGCGATCTTCACCTCGGGGTACACCTCGAACACGGCGTCGAAGGCCAGCTCGCCTTCGGGCGCGCCTTCCTTCTCGGTGATCTTGGGCTGGCCGGCCACGCGCAGCTTGGCCTCGTTGGCGGCGGCGGCGAAAGCCTCGCCCACCTTGTCGTTCATCACCTCGTACTGCACCGAATAGCCGTAGCGCTGGGCGACGACCGACATCGGCACCTTGCCGGGGCGGAAGCCGTCCATCTTGACGGTGCGCGCCAGCTTCTTCAAGCGGGAATCGACTTCGGACTGGATGGCGTTGACGGGCAGCGTCAGCGTCATCTTGCGTTCCAGTTTGTCCAGGGTTTCTACGGTCACGGCCATGATCAATCTCGGTTGCAACAAAAGGGTGGTGCGCGGGGGGGGACTCGAACCCCCACACCATTGCTGGCGTCAGGACCTAAACCTGGTGCGTCTACCAATTTCGCCACCCGCGCGGTCGCCTGAAAGGGAAAACGGGCCGCCAGGAGCACCCGGCAGCCCGCTCGAATCCGGTGAACCGGCGATTTTACCCGACTGCGAAGGCGGGAGGCCAAAGCCAACAGCCGGACGCAGAAGGCGCAGAAGTTACGCAGAAGACGCAAAAGGAGCCAGAGAAAAAAACAAGGATTGGATTACCGGCCTTCTTCTGCGCCTTCTGCGTCACTTCTGCGCCTTCTGCGTCCGGTTGTTGGGTTTAAACAGGAGCTAGCGCAATCGGCAGCGGGTCGCTGGAAGGCTCGCGGCGCACCCGGAACCAGGCCGCATACATCGCCGGCAGAGCCAGCAGGGTCAGGACGGTGGCGACGACCAGGCCGCCCATGATGGCGACGGCCATGGGGCCCCAGAACACCGAGCGGGACAGCGGGATCATCGCCAGCACCGCTGCCGCTGCCGTCAGCACGATGGGGCGCGCGCGGCGAACGGTCGACTCGACGATGGCCTCCCACGCCGGCACCCCGCGCGCCCGGTCCTGCTCGATCTGGTCGATGAGGATCACCGAATTGCGCTGGATCATGCCCATCAGCGCGATCACCCCCAGCAACGCGACGAAGCCGAAGGGCCGGTCCAGCAGCAGCAGCGCGCCGGCGACGCCGGCGATCCCCAGCGGGCCGGTCAGGAACACCAGCATCGCGCGCGAGAAGCTATGCAGTTGCAGCATCAGCAGCGTGAACGTGATGAACAGCATCACCGGCACGCCGGCCGAGATCGACGACGAGCCCTTGCTGCTCTCCTCCACCGTGCCGGCCACCTGGATCGCATAGCCCAGCTGCCACTTCGCCTCCAGCGCCTTCAGCTTCGGCATGAGCTCCTCGGTCACCGTCGCGCCCTGCAGGCCTTCCACGATGTCCGACTGCACGGTGATCGCGTAGTTGCGCCCCTCCCGCCACATCACGCCCGGCTCCCAGGTGAACACCGGCTTGGCGATCTGCGTCAACGGGATCGACTTGCCCGACGCGGTGGGCAGGTAGGCGTTGCCGATGTCGGTGATCGCGCTGCGCTCGTCCAGCGGCTGGCGCAGCACGATGTCGATCAGCTTGTCGCCCTCGCGGTAGTGGCCCACGGTGGTGCCGGCCAGGATGGTGCGGCTGGCCTGCGCGATCGACTGGCTGGTGACGCCCAGGGCGCGCGCCTTGGCCTGGTCCACCTCCAGCCGCAGCACCTTGACCGCCTCGTTCCAGTTGTCGTTGACGCCGCGCGTGTTGGGGCTGCCGCGCAGCACCGCCTTCACCTCGTCGGCATACCCGCGCAACTTCGCCGGGTCGGACCCGACCACGCGGAACATCACCGGGTACGGCACCGGCGGGCCGTTCGGCAGCAGCGTCACGCGGCCGCGCACCTCCGGGAACTCCTGCGCCAGCAAGGCCGGCAACTGGCGCCGCAGCGACTCCCGCGTCTTCAGGTCCTTGGGGATCACGATCAGCTGCGACACGTTGGTCTGCGGGAACACCTGGTCCAGCGGCAGGTAGAAGCGGGGCACGCCCGAGCCCACCCAGGTGCTGACGCTGTTGACGCCCGGTTCGCGCAACAGGCGCTGCTCGACGCGCTTGGCGGCGTCCTCGTTCGCGGTGAACGACGTGCCTTCCGGCGACCACAACGCCACCAGGATCTCCGGCCGGCTCGAGTCCGGAAAGAACTGCTGCTGCACCCGGCCCATGCCGACGATGCCGAGGGCGAAGATGGCCAGCGTGGCGCCGATGGTGATCCAGCGGTGCTGCACGCACCAGTCCACGGCGCGGCGGAAGCTGCGGTAGAAAGGCGTGTCGAAGTGCTCGTGGTGCTCGCTGGAGACGGGGCGCGACTTCAGCACCAGCGTGCCGAGGTACGGCACGAAATAGACCGACACGAACCAGCTGAGGACCAGGGCGATCACCGTCACCGCGAAGATCGCGTACGTGTATTCGCCCACCGTGGACCTGGCCATGCCGATGGGCAGGAACCCGGTGGCCGTGATGAGGGTGCCGGTGAGCATCGGCATCGCCGTGACTTCGTAGGCGAAGGTGGCGGCGCGCACCTTGTCGTAGCCCTCCTCCATCTTCCGCACCATCATCTCCACGGCGATGATGGCGTCGTCCACCAGCAGGCCCAGCGCGATGATCAGCGAGCCCAGCGAGATCTTGTGCAGCCCGATGTCCAGGTAGTTCATGGCCAGGAAGGTGACGGCCAGCACCAGCGGGATGGTGATGCCCACCACCACCCCCGGGCGGATGTCGACGTACCAGCGCTTCCACAAGGGCAACGTCGCGGCGTCCGGCCGCTTGTGCAGGCCGAGCGCGATGAAGCTCACCGCCAGCACGATCACCACCGCCTCGACCAGCGTGCGCACGAATTCGTTGACCGAAGTCGACACCGCCCTGGGCTGGTCCTGCACCTGCACCAGGCGGATGCCGGCCGGCAGGTGGTCGTCGATCTTGTCCGTGGCCGTGTGCAGCGACTGTCCCAGCCGGATGATGTCGCCGCCCTTGGCCATGGACACGCCCAGCGCGATGACTTCCTTGCCGCCGTGGCGCACCTTCACCTGCGGCGGATCGACGTAGCCGCGCTTGACCTCGGCCAGGTCACCGAGCCTGAGCTGGTTGCCGCCGGCGCCGCGGATCGGCATGTCGCGGAGCTGCTGCACGGCTTCGAACTGGCCGCCCACGCGCACCTGCACGATGTCCAGCGGCGTCTGCACGGCGCCGGCGGACTCCACCGCATTCTGTTGTCCCAGCTGCGCCAGCACCTGGTTCAGGTCCAGCCCGAGCTGGGCCAGGCGCTTCTGCGAGATCTCGACGTACAGCTTCTCGTCCTGCACGCCGAACAGCTCCACCTTCGCCACGTCGGGCACGCGCAGCAGCTGCTGGCGCACGTCGTCGGCGAAGGTCTTGACTTCCGCATAGCTGTAGCCGCTGTCGGCTTCGAGCGCGTAGATCACGCCGTAGACGTCGCCGAATTCGTCGTTGAAGAAGGGACCGACCACGCCGGGCGGCAAGGTGCCGCGCATGTCGCCGACCCTCTTGCGCACCGAATACCAGACATTGGGCACCTCGTTGGGCTTCGACGAGTCCTTGATCTGCAGGATGATCAGCGCCTCGCCGGGCTTGGAGTAGCTGCGGATCACGTCCGAGTACGGCACTTCCTGCAGCGTGCGCTCGATCTTGTCGGTGACCTGCTCGGCCACCTGCTGCGCGGTGGCGCCCGGCCAGAACACCCGGACCACCATGGCGCGGAAGGTGAACGGCGGGTCCTCGTCCTGCCCCAGCTGGAAATAGGCGGCGGTGCCCAGCACCATCAGCACCACCATCAGGTAGCGCGTGAGCGCCGGGTGCTCCAGCGCCCAGCGCGAAAGGTTGAAGCGCTCGCGCTCCGGTGCGTCTTGCATGGAGAGCCCCTCAGCGCTTGACGGGAAGAGTCGCCGCCTGCGCGTCACCGGCTGCGACCTTGCCGGTCGCGGCCTGCGCGGCCACCGGCGCAAGAGCCGAGCCCTTGTCCTGCCAGATCGAGACCTTCTGCCCCGGCGACAGCACGTGAACGCCGGCGGAGACCACGGTCATGCCGGGCAACAGCCCGGCGCCGATCACGGCGTCGTTGCCGTCGGCGGTGGCGATCTGGACGGGCTGCGACTTCACCGTCATGGAGGCCCTGTCCACCACCCACACGGCGGTGCCCTGCCCCTCCTGCCGCAACGCGCTGGTCGGCACCTTGATGACCGGCGTGCCGGCCACGTTCAGGGACTGCGGGACCACGGTGACGGTGGCGCCCAGCGGCGGCTGGGTTTCGCCTTGCAGCGACACCTTGACCGGATACGTGCGCGTGGCCGGGTCGGCGCTGGCGGCGACTTCGCGGACGCGGCCCGTCAACTGCAGCGCGCTGGCCCAGGGCTTGACGCTGACTTCCGTGCCGGCGCGGATGGCCGCGACCTTGTCCTCCGGCACCGAGAACACCACGTCGCGCGGCCCATCCGCGGCGATGCGCACGACGGGCGAGCCGGCCGACACCACCTGGCCCGGCTCCGCTTCCACCGCCGTCACGACGCCGGACACATCGGCGACCAGGCTCGTATAGCGCGCCTGGTTGCCTTGTGAGGCGAGCTGCGCCTGCGCCTGTTCGACCTGGGCCTGCGCCGCCTTCAACGTGCTTTCGCGCCGCTCGAGCTCGGCCCCGCTGATGAAGTTCTGCTCGCGCAGCGTCGCGTACCGCCTGAAGTCGGCCGCTGCGAGGTCGCGGCTGGTCGCGGCGGCGGCCACCTGGGCCCGCGCGGCGTCCGCGGCCAGCCGGTAATCCTGCGGATCGAGCAGGGCCAGCACGGTGCCGGCCTTCACGTGCTGGCCGACCTCGGCGCTGCGCTGCGTGATCTTGCCGCCCACGCGGAACCCGAGCCGGGATTCGACCCGGGGACGCACTTCGCCGGCGAACTCGTGCGTGGACTGGAGGGCCGCCACGCCGATGGTGATGACCTTGACGGCGCGGACCGGCTCTGCCGGAGGCTCGGTGCGGGCACAGCCCAGCAGGACGAGGGAGGTTGTCGCGGCAACTGCCCACGCGGGCGCGCGCTGCAGGAAGGGAACGTTCATCGCAGGTGGCACCGTGAAGTCGCTATGGGCGGCAGGATAGACAGGAAGTCTTAGCGGGGAGTTAATGACTGACCGGTTAGTAATCTAAAAAAAGGGGCTGAGCTTGTCAAGCGACAATCCCGGCGGTGACCCCGCCTCCCGACAACCGGCGCGACCCCGCCGAGCATTACGAAAACTTCCCCGTCGCCTCCTGGCTCTGCCCGCCGCATCTGCGGCGGCCGATTGCCGCGATCTACTGGTTCGCGCGGACGGCGGACGATATCGCCGACGAAGGCCAGGCGAGCGCGACCCAGCGGCTGCAAGACCTGGAGGCCTACCGGGGTGATCTCTCCGGCGCCCTGTCCGGTGGCGCGGCTTCGCGTCGCTGGCCCACGGTGTTCGGCGCGCTCGCGACGGCGGCGCGCGACTTCCAGCTTCCGTCCCAGCCGCTTTTCGACCTGCTGGACGCCTTCACGCAAGATGTATGCAAGACGCGCGACGGCGCCGGCTATGCCGACCGCGCCGAATTGCTGGCGTATTGCGCGCTCTCCGCCAATCCGGTCGGCCGCCTGTTGCTGCATCTCCATGACGTCACGGACGAAGCTTCGCTGGCCCGCAGCGATGCCATCTGCAGCGCATTGCAGTTGATCAACTTCTGGCAGGACCTGGGCGTCGACGTGCCGCGCGGGCGCTACTACCTGCCGGCCGACGACTGCCACCGCTTCGGCATCGACCCTGCGGCGCCCCAGGGCTGGGCCTCGCACCCCCGCGCGCCCGATCTCGTGGCGCAGCTTTGCGGCTGGTCACGCCACATGATGCTGGCCGGCGCGCCTCTGGTTCACAGCGTTCCGGGGCGCGCGGGCTGGGAGCTGCGGCTGGTGGTGCAAGGCGGGCTGCGCATCCTGGAACGCATCGCCCGGTTGCGGTACCGGACCCTGCAGCATCGGCCCAGGATCGGTCCCCTCGATGCCCTGCCGATGCTGTGGCGCAGCGCGCGGATGTGAGAATCACGGTCGCATGACGCCAGAACAGTACGTCCAGCAGAAGGCCGCCGCCTCGGGCAGCAGCTTCTACTACGCCTTCCTCTTCCTGCCGGCGCCGCGCCGTGCCGCCATCACCGCGTTTTATGCCTTCTGCCGCGAAGTCGACGACGTGGTGGACGAAGTCTCCGACCCCAGCGTGGCCCGGACCAAGCTGGCGTGGTGGCAGGTGGAAGTGGCCAAGGCCTTCAGCGGCCAGCCGTCCCACCCCGTGATGAAGGCCCTGATGCCGCACGTGCCCGCCTTCGGCATCGAGCAGCAGCACCTGCTGGCGGTGGTCCGCGGCTGCGAGATGGACCTGGAACAGACGCGCTACCTCGACTTCCCGGCCCTGCAACGTTACTGCCACCTGGTGGCCGGCGTGGTCGGCGAAGTCGCCGCGCGCATCTTCGGCCAGACGCAGTCGGCCACCACCGACTACGCACAGAAGATGGGGCTGGCGTTCCAGCTCACCAACATCATTCGCGACGTCGGCGAGGACGCGATGCGCGGGCGCATCTACCTGCCCGTCAACGAGCTGCAGCAGTTCGAGGTGAAGGCGCACGAGATCCTGCAGCGCCAGCACTCCGATCGCTTCGTCGCGCTGATGCGGTTCCAGGCGCAGCGGGCGCACACGCTGTACGACGAAGCGCTGGCGCTGCTGCCGGCGCAGGATCGCAGGGCGCAGAAGCCCGGCCTGATGATGGCCAGCATCTACCGCACCTTGCTGCGCGAGATCGAGGCCGAGGACTTCCAGGTGCTCAAGCAGCGCATCAGCCTCACCCCGGTGCGCAAGCTCTGGCTGGCGTGGAAGGTGCAAGCGCTCGGAAAGTTCTAGTGCGCCGCCGCGTGGCCATAGTCGGCGCCGGCTGGGCCGGTCTCGCTGGCGCGATTGCAGCGGTGGAGCGGGGATGCGACGTCACCCTCTACGAAGCCACGCGTGCGCCGGGCGGCCGCGCGCGCACGCTGGCGCTGCAGATGCCGGACGGCAGCACGGTGCGGGTCGACAACGGCCAGCACATCCTGATCGGCGCCTACGTCGAGACATTGCGGCTGATGGAGCGCGTCGGCGTGCGCCCGTCCGACGTGCTGCTGCGCTTGCCGCTGGTGCTGCGCGATGCGCACGGACGCGGCCTCGCCTTGCCGGACTGGCCGGGTCCGCTCGACGCGGCGGCCGGCATCCTTTGCGCCAGCGGCTGGGGCTGGCGCGACAAGTTCTCGCTGCTGCGCGCTGCCGCGGGCTGGCAGCGTGCGCGGTTCACTTGCGCGCCCGAAGCGACGGTGGACGACCTCACGCGCACGCTGACGCCGCGGGTGCGCGCGGACCTGATCGATCCCCTGTGCGTGGCGGCCTTGAACACGCCGGCGGCGCGGGCGAGCGGCCAGGTGTTCCTGCGCGTGCTGCGTGACAGCCTGTTCGGCCGCGGCCACGCGCCCTGGCGCGGTTCGAACCTGTTGCTGCCACGCAAGGACCTTGGGCGCGTGTTCCCGGAGGCCGCGATCGCGTGGCTGTCATCGCACGGCGCGCAGTTGCGCATCGGCGAGCGGGTCCACGCCGTGCAGCGCGATGCGGCGGGATGGCGCGTCGAGGGTGCCGCGTTCGACCACGTGATCCTGGCATTGCCGTCCACGGAAGCGGCGCGGCTGGTCGCCGACAGCGGTGCCGATGCGGCGGCGTGGGCGCACACCGCGCAGGCGCTCGTTTTCGAGGCCATCGCCACCGTCTATGCCACCGGCGGACCGCGCCTTGCATTGCCGATGCTGGCCCTTCGCACCGCGCCGAACGCGCCGGCGCAATTCGTCTTCGACCGCAGCCAGCTGGGTGGCCCACCGGGCCTGCTGGCCTTCGTGGTGAGCGCGAGCGCGGCGGACAAGGCGACGATCGAAAGCCAGGTCATCGCGCAAGCTCGCGCATCGGGCTGGAACGTGCAGCCCCTGCAGACCGTCGTGGAGAAACGGGCGACCTTCGCCTGCACGCCTGCCTTGCAACGGCCCGCCGCACCGATCGCTCCGGGACTGTGGGCTTGCGGCGACTATGTGGACGGGCCTTATCCGGCAACGCTGGAAGGCGCGGTGCGTTCGGCGCTCCAAGTCGTCGAGCAGCTGGGATAGGACTTCCTCCCTCTCCCCCTGGGAGAGGGCCGGGGTGAGGGCCGGCGCGCCGAACGCTCAGCCCAGCAACCCGCGCAGCTCCCCGAGTTCGGTCAGCATCACCTGCGGCTCCTGCTCGTGCGGCCAGGGCTGGTCCGCCCGGTTCAACCACGCCGCCTGCATGCCGGCGTTCAGCGCCCCCAAGGCGTCGAGCGTCGCATCGTCGCCGATATGCAGCACGTGTTCCGGCTGCACGTCCACGGCGCCCGCGGCGGCGTGGAAGATGCGCGGGTCCGGCTTGCCGACGCCGAATTCGCGCGAGTGGATGGCGGCGCGGAAAAACCGCGACAGGCCGATGCGTTGCAAGTCCGCGTTGCCGTTGGACAAGGCGACCACCGGAAAGCGTTCCGAGAGGAATTCGAGGGCGGGCAGCGCGTCGTCGAACAGCGTCACCCGTTGCCGCTCGGCGAAGAAGACCTCGAAAGCTTCTTGCGCCAGCAGCGGGTTCTCGCCGGCGCGGTACAGCGCCAGCCGGATCGACTCGCGGCGCAGCGCGCTCATGTCGTGCTTCAGCTCCGGGCGCGAGTTGCCCATCTCGGTGCGGATCTCGCGCAGGGCCGCGGGGTTGGCGAACAGCGCCGATGCCATGGGGGCATGCGCCGCGAGCCAGTCGTGCAGCGCCTTCTCGGCCCGTTCGATCACGGGCCAGATGGGCCACAGCGTGTCGTCGAGATCGATGGTGATGGCCTTGATTTTCCCCGGTTCCAGCATGGCGGCGAGAATACCTCATGCCTTCGTCCGACCGCCCTGCCCCGGCCCGCGTCCATGCGCATGGCCAGGCGCCCGTCACCGCCGTCCTGTTCTGCAACCTCGGCACGCCCGACGCGCCCACGCCCGGGGCCGTCCGGCGCTACCTCGCGGAGTTCCTGAGCGACCCGCGGGTGGTGGAGATCCCGCGCGCCGTGTGGCTGCCTCTGCTGCACGGCGTGATCCTGCCCTTCCGGTCCTCCCGGTCCGCGGCGAAATACGCGACCGTGTGGACGAAGGACGGCTCGCCGCTGAAGGTCTGGACCGAGCGCCAGGCCAGGCGGCTGCAAGGGTGGCTGGGCGAGCATGGACACAATGTGCGCGTGGCGTATGCGATGCGGTACGGCAACCCGTCGATGGCGAGCCAGCTCGATGCGCTGGCCGACGCGGGCGCGACGCGCATCCTGGTGCTGCCGGCCTACCCGCAGTATTCGGGCACGACGACCGCCAGCGTGATCGACGCGGTGGCGCAGTGGAGCGCGACACGCCGGCACGTGCCGGAGCTGCGCTTCGTCAACCGCTACCACGACGACCGCGGCTACCTGCAGGCGCTGGCGCAGCGCATCCAGCGCCACTGGAATGAACACGGGCGCGGCGAGCATCTCGTCATGAGTTTCCACGGCGTGCCGGAGCGCACGCTGCATCTGGGCGACCCGTACCACTGCGAGTGCCGCAAGACGGCCCGCCTGCTGGCGGAATGGCTGGGGCTGGAGCCTTCGCAGTACAGCGTCACGTTCCAATCGCGCTTCGGCAAGGCCAAGTGGCTGGAGCCGTACACCGAGCCGACGCTGGTGGCGATGGCCCGCAAGGGCACGAAGAGCGTGGACGTGGTGTGCCCCGGCTTCACCAGTGATTGCCTGGAGACACTCGAAGAGATAGCGCAGGAGGCCCGCGATGCCTTCCTGCATGCAGGTGGCCAGGCGTTCCGGTACATCCCGTGCCTGAACGACGACGATGCCTGGATCACCGCGCTGGGCAAGATCGCGCAGCAGCACCTGGCGGGTTGGCCGACGCAGGCGGCGCCGGATGCGCAGGCGCTGGCGGCGCAGCAGCAACGGGCGGTGGCGCTAGGCGCGGCGTCATGAAATGTCGGGGTGCGCTTCGCGCAACCCGACCTACGAAAGTCGCGCCAGTAGGCCGGGTTGCGTGAAACGCACCCCGGCATCCCGTTCACGTCCAGCGTTCGCTCACCTCGATGAATGACCGCACCAGGCGGAACGCCGGGGTGCGCTTCGCGCAACCCGACCTACGAAAGTCGCGCCAGTAGGCCGGGTTGCGTGGAACGCACCCCGGCATCCCGTTCACGTCCAGCGTTCGCTCGCCTCGATGAACGACCGCACCAGGTCCAGTTGATCCGGCACGTTCAAGGCCGGCGCGTGGCCGCAGCCTGGCACTTCGACGACCCGTGCCATCCCCCGCCTGCCCGGTCCGCGCTCCAGCATCTCCGCCGCCGCGTCCGCCAGCACCAGGTCCGACTCGGCGCCGCGCAGCAGCAGCACGGGCGCCTGCAAGACGTCGTAGTGCTCCCAGAGCTCGTAGTCGTGCGGGTGGTCGATGAACTGGCGCACCATCGCGGGGTCGTAATGCGGCGTGACGCGGCCGTCGGGCAGGCGCCGCATGGAGGTCTCGGTCAGGCGGCGCCACTGCGCGTTGGTGAGCCAGCCAAAGGGCTTGTAGACCCGGCGGTAGAAAGCCTCCAGTTCCGCCATGGTCGCGAATGTCGGCGGATTGCCCGCGTACTCGCGAATCCGCTGCACCGCCGCGGCGGCGAGCCGCGGGGCGCTGTCGTTGAGCACCAGGCTCTGGATGCGATCCTTCAGCCCCGGCTGGAACAGTCCCGATGCGCACACCAACCCGACGGCGCCGCCCATGGACGTGCCGACCCAATGCGCGCGCTGGATCTGCAACTGGTCGAACAGGTCCGCGGCCAGTCGCGCATAGAACTCCAGCCGGTACTCGTTGCCGGGGTCGGGGCTCCACTGGCTGTAGCCGCGCCCGAGGGTGTCGGGGCAGATCACCCGGTACCGGTCGGACAAGGACTGCGCCAGTTCGTCCATGTCGCGCCCGGTGCGCGCCAGGCCGTGCCAGGCGATCACCGTGCGCTCGTGCTGCGCGCCCCACTCCGTGTAGTGGATCTCACGCCCCGCGCACGTCACATAGTTCGAACTGAACGCCATCATCCTGCTTCCTTCCGGTGCCCCGGCGTCACTCGACGCTGATCGCCTTCGTCGTGAGCGTCGCGTCGAACACCAGCTTGCCCGGCCAGGCGGGCCACGACACCCCGAGGGCGGCGTTGTTCGGGTCGCCGTTGAGCGCGAACGTGGCGACCGTGCGCATCATCGCGTCCGAAAGCTCCAGCCGTCCGGGCTTGTTGGCTTCGTTGAACCAGACGTTGCCGAACAGCGAAGGCCCGAAGTTGCCGAAGATGAACGGCAGGTCGACGACGTGCACGGCGCCGTAGATGTCGTTCCAGGGGGCCGGCTGTTCGTCCCAGTCGAAGCGGTAGTACCAGACGTTGGGCTGCTTCGCCTTCAGCGCGTTCAGCACGTTGTCGCGGCTGGCGAGGAAGAAGATGCTGTTCAGCTTCTCGGCGCGGGCGGTGAAACCCGTGACCGGCGCATTGACCGGCAGGTAGGACGGCGCGATCCACTGCTCGATGGTGGTCTGCGGCGCCGCGTCGGGGTCGTACGAGAAGTGGTTCGTGAACAGCTGCGCATCCGTCACCAGCCGCGCATTGCCCGTTCCGCCCACTTGCGGCAGCCCCAGGAAGGCGGAGAACAGCTTGCCTTCATCGCGCGTGTTGCCGGCCAGCACCGGAACCTTCACGTAGCTGCCGGCGTTGATCGCGGCGATCGGATCCGCGGCAACGATCGTGCCGTCCGGAATGGGCCCCGAACCCGCCAGGCCCAGCAAGGACAGGCGCGTGAGCAGCGTCGTGAACAGCTCGGAGGTGGACTTGCTTCGCAGGTACGCCGCCAGCTGCGCTGAAGTCTTGCTCGCGATGTAGGCCGCTGCGCTCGCGGCGTCCGTTGCGAGCCCATCGGCGATCACCTGGTTCTGCAGGAGGAAGCTGCCCTGCAACTGGTAGACGATGGGAGGCGACAGCGTGGCAATGCTGCCGGCCGGCAGGTTGCTCGCCAGCGAGATGCCGCCCGACAGCGGCACCGTGCGGTGGAACAGCTTCGGGCTGCGCGCCGTCATCGCAGGAGAGGTCTGCAGCGCCCACACGTTGATGGCGCCGGCGGACTGCCCCATGATCGTCACGTTGTCCGGGTCACCGCCGAAGGCGCGTGCGTTGGTCCGCACGAACTCCAGTGCCTTGATGCTGTCCAGCATCGTGAAGTTGCCCGAGTCGGTCGCCGGGTCGCCCGTCTTCAGCGGCGCGGCGCTCAGGAAGCCCAGGATGCCGAGCCGGAAATTGGGCGTGATCACGACTGCGTTGGCCGCCTTGGCCAGCGCGGCGCCGTCGTACACCGGATCCGCCGTGTAGCCGGACACGTTGCTGCCGCCGTGGAAGAACACGATCACCGGCAGGTCGCCCGCCGAGCCCGTGGGCCGCCACACGTTCAGGTACAGGCAGTCCTCGCTGCCGACCGACTGGTTCAGCGTGGTGCCGATGGTTTCGTCATAGCGATTGTTGGAGCCGGGACCGTAGACGCGCCCGTACTGCGCGCAGGCGGCGCCGAATTCCTGGGTGTCACGAATGGAGGCCCAGGCTGCAGGCTCCACCGGCGGCTGCCACCGCAGCGCGCCCACCGGCGGCTGGGCGAAGGGGATGCCTTTCCACGACAGCACACCCGCGTGCGCCGAGCCGCGCACACGGCCCAGGTGGGTGGTGCGCACGACGCCGGCCGGCGTCGATGGCATCGCCGCGGCCTGCGGGCCGCTCGCCGAGGCGGCGAAGTCCCCGCCGCCGCCGCCGCACGCAGCCAGCAGCAACGGCAGCACCATCGTCGTGGCCAACGCGCCCATCCGTCCGCGCCATCGCGTCGAGTGTTCCCGGTGGGATGCCGATGTCGTCTGTTCAGTTTTCAACATAGTCTCCTTCGATGGGTTGGCGGGAACCGGCCGGGGCCGAGGGGGGAAGCGAAGGCGATCGGGAGGCCGCGCGCAGCGCGCGCAGGCGACCCACCACGCCGGTGGGGAAGTAGTACACCGAGAGCACGAACAGCAGGCCCATCCAGAGCAGCCAGCGATCGGGCGACAGCAGCGCCGCGAGCCACGGCACGCCGGACAGCGCTTCGTTGGCGAGTTTCAACAGGTCCTGCAAGTAGCTTTGCGCCACCATGAACAGGCCGGAACCGATCGCCGCGCCGTAGACCGTGCCCATGCCGCCGATGACGACGATCAGCAGCACGTCGAGCATGATCTCGAAGGACAGCGTGGTGTCCGGCCCGTTGTAGCGCAGCCAGATCGACAGCATGGCGCCGGCGAGCGTGGCGAACAGCGCGGAGAGGACGCTGGAGACGGTGCGGTACACGACGACGCGGTAGCCGATGGCCTCGGCACGGAACTCGTTTTCGCGGATCGCCTGCAGCACGCGGCCGAACGGCGAGTTCACGATGCGCAGCATGGCCAGGAACAGCACCAGCGTCACGAAGAACAGCAGGTAGTAGCAGAGCAGCCGGCCGTCCAGGGTCACGCCCAGGAACGGCGTCTCCGAGAGCCGGAAACCGGGCGACAGCACCTCGGGCATCTTGAACGTGAGGCCGTCCTCGCCGCCGGTCACTTCCGAGAGCTGCGAGGCCAGCGTCTGGAAGGCCGCCGCGAACGCGAGCGTGATCATCGAGAAGAAGATCGCGCGCACCCGCAGCGAGAACAGTCCGATGGCGGCCGCCAGCACGAAGGAGAGCACCAGCGCGCCGCCGATGCCCACCAGCAGCGACGTCCAGCCCGCGCCCATGCGCGTCGATGCGATGGCCACACCATAGGCGCCGATGCCGAAGAACATGGTGTGCGCGAAGCTCACGATGCCGGTGTAGCCGAGCAGCAGGTCGAAGCTGGCCACCAGCACGATGAACACCAGCACCTTGGCGGCCACGTTGAGCGCCTTGACGCCGGGGATCAGGAAGGGCGTCAACGCCAGCGTGAGCAGGAGCAGCACGAGGATGATCGCCAGCGGGCGGCTGCGCGGGAAGTCGTTGGACAGCAATCGGGTCAGCAGCATGGCGTGCTCATTTGTTCAATGCGTACACGCCTTGCGGGCGCCACAGCAGGATGGCCATCATCAGCAGGATGTTGGAGAACAGCGCCATCTTCGGCACCAGGAAACCGGTGTAGTTGGCCATCAGCCCGACCAGCAAGGCGCCGACCAAGGCGCCGGTGGTGGAACCGAGGCCGCCGATGATCAGCACGATGAAGATCAGCACGTTGACCTGCGCGCCCATCTGCGGCACCACGTTCTGCTGGTACAGGCCCCACATCACGCCGCCCAGGCCGGCCAGCGCGCTGCCGACCATGAACACGCCGACGAACAGCACCTTGATGCGGTAGCCGAGCGACTCAACCATCTCGCGGTCCTGCACGCCGGCGCGGATCAGCAGGCCGATCTTGGTGCGCGTCAAGGTCCACAGCAGCAGGCCGAACACCGCCAGGCCGACGACGACTGCGATCAGCCGGTACTTCTCGATCCCCGCATCACCGATGAAGAGGCTGCCGCGCATGCCTTCGGGCAGCGGCAGCGGGATCTGCAACGGGCCCCAGATCACCTTGATCAGCTCTTCGCCGATGATCATGCCGCCCATGGTGATGAGGATCTGCTTCAGGTGGTTGCCGTACACCGGCCGCACGATGAAGCGCTCGAAGGCCAGGCCGACGGCGCCGGCCACCAGCATCGCCACCACCATCGCAGGGAGCACCGCCAGCAGGTTCACCCACAGGCTCTTGGAAGCGGTGTAGTCCCCCATCGACCCGAGCACGCTGGTCGCCACGAAGGCGCCGAGCGCGATGAACACGCCATGGCCGAAGTTCAGCACGTCCATCAGTCCGAACACCAGCGTCAGGCCGGAGGCGATGATGAAGATGATCATGCCCATGGCCAGCCCCGCCACCGTCAGCGTCACCCATGTCGAGGGCGAACCGATGAAAGGCAGCACCAGCAGGGCCAGCACCGGCACCAGCGCCAGCGGCTTCCAGTCGAAGTCTTTCAGGAAATTCATAGGGCCAGCCCCAGCAGCGAATGCTGCAGTTCCTCGTTCTCGGCCAGTTCCTTCATGGCGCCGGAGTGCACGACCACGCCGTTGTCCATCACTGCGACGCTGTCGCCCAGTCGCTTGGCGAAGTTGATGTTCTGCTCCACCAGCAGGATGGTCACGCCGCTGGCCTTGAGCTGCTCGAACGCGCCGATCATGTTGTTGATGATCGCGGGCGCCAGGCCCTTGCTGGGCTCGTCGACGATCAACAGCTCGCGCGGCTCCACGATGGAGCGCGACACGGCCAGCATCTGCTTCTGGCCGCCCGACAGCTTGCCGGCGGGGTGGTTCCAGAACTTCTCCACCGCGGGAAACAGCGAGAAGATCCACTGCAGCCGCTTCTCGTCCATCTGGCCCGCGTGCTTGGCGCCGCGCGCGGCCAGCAGCATGTTCTCCTTGACGGTGAGGTCGGCGAAGATGCCCATGTTCTCGGGTACATAGGCGATGCCGCGGCCCGCGATCTGCGGCGTGGCCGCTTGCGTGATGTCCTGGCCGTCGAAGGCGATGCGGCCTTGCGAAGCGCGCCACAGGCCCATGATCGTGCGCAGCGTGGTCGTCTTGCCTGCGCCATTGCGTCCCAGCAGCATGGTGAGCTGGCCGCGCGGCACGGCGAGGTCGACGCCGTGCAGGATGTGGTACGCGCCGATGTGCGTGTGCACGCCGGAGAGGGTAAGGAGGTTGTCGCTCATGCCGGCTCCCTGGTGGCCGCCACGCCCAGATAGGCTTCCTGCACGATGGGCGACGCGATCACTTGCGCCGGCTCACCATCGGCCACGAGCGAGCCGTTGTGCAGCACGATGATGCGGTCCGCCAGCTCGCGCACCACGTCCATCTTGTGTTCGACCAGCAGGATGATCTTGCTGCGGTCGGCCTTGAGCTTGCGGATCAGGTCCAGGATCACCGGGGCCTCGGCGTGGTTCATGCCGGCCGTGGGTTCGTCGAACATGTAGACCTGCGGCTCCAGCGCCATCAGCAGCGCGACTTCCAGCTTGCGCTGGTCGCCATGCGGCAGGTTGGCGACGAGCTCATGCTCCTTCTCCTTCATGGCGGTCTCCGCCAGGATCTGGTCGGCGCGCGCCACCAGGCCCGCGTGGTCGCTCCACACGCTCCACAAGTTCAGGCCGCGCAGGTGCTTGCCCTCGCGGGCGGCCTGCACGGCCAGGCGCACGTTTTCCAGCACCGACAGGCGCGGGAACAGGTTGGTCAGCTGGAAAGCGCGGCCGAGGCCGGCGCGCGTGCGCTGCGAAGCGGACTCACTGGAGAGGTCGCGGCCGCCGAGCGTCACCGTGCCCGACGTCGCCTTGAGCTGGCCGGAGATCAGGTTGAAATAGGTCGTCTTGCCGGCGCCGTTGGGGCCGACGATGGCCGTCAGCGTGCCGGGCTCGAAGCTGCAGGTGACGCCATTGACCGCGACGTGTCCGCCGAAGCGCACCGTCAGGTCGTGGGTGGCGAGTTGGCTCATGGCTTCCTCGGGGTGAGAGATGCCCGCACCGCAGGCTGCGGAGGATGAAATCGGGATCGGGTACCGGACGCAGAAGACGCGGAAGTCACGCAGAAGTCGCAAAAGACATCCAAAACCTGTATTGGTTTTTTCTGCGTCTTCTGCGCAACTTCTGCGCTTTCTGCGTCCGGCTGTCCGTCTTCAGCGTCTTAGCGCTTGTTGCGGATCGGCACTTGCATCTCTTCCGGCTTGATCTCGCGGACCAGCTCGGGGACGCCCCAGGCGAACGCCGGGTCCACCTTGATCTTGAAGTGGTACATGCTCTGCAGGGCCTGGTGGTCTTCCTTGCGGAAGGTCATCTTGCCCTTGGGCGTGTCGAAGCTCATGCCCTCCATGGCGGAGATCAGCTTGTCGGTGTTGGTGTCGCCGTTGGTCTTCTTCAGCGCCGTGACCAGGGCCATCGCCGCGGAGAAACCACCCGCGGTGAAGAAGTCCGGCGGGGTCTTGAACTGCTTGTAGTGCTGGGCGACCATCGCCTCGTTCACCGGGTTCTTCGGGATGCCGAAGTAATAGTAGGTGGCGCCTTCCATGCCGGGGAACTGCTTGTAGGCGGCCATGGCGGGCAGGATGTTGCCGCCGGTGGCGATCTCGATGCCATAGCGCTTCAAGTCCATGTCGGCGATCTTGAACGGGTTGCCGGCGCCGGCCCAAATCACCCAGATCACCTTGCGGCCCGGCACGTCCTTCAGCTTCTCGATCAGGCGCTGCGCACCGGCGGTGAAGTCGGTGGTGGTGGCAGGCAGGTATTCCTCGTGGACGATCTTGGCGGTCTTGATCGACTCCTTGAACGCCTTCACGCCGTCACGGCCGAACGCATAGTCCTGCGCCAGCGTCGCGATGGTCACGCCCTGCTTGTCCAGCGCCACGGCGTTGGAGATGGCGTCCTGCGAGCTGTTGCGGCCGGTACGGAAGATGTACTTGTTCCACTTGTCGCCGGTGATGGAGTCGGCCACGGCGGGCTCCACCAGCAGGATCTTCTTGTATTCCTCGGCGACCGGCAGCATGGCCAGGGCGACGCCGGAAGACGACGGGCCGACGGCGACATCGGCCTTGTCGTCGGAGTAGGCGGTGGCGAGCAGCGACTTGCCGAGGTCCGGCTTGCCCTGGTCGTCCTTCTCGATCACGACGATCTTCTTGCCGTTGATGGCCATCGTGCCGCCGGTGGCGTAGTCGAGGCCCATCATGAAGCCGGTCTGCGTCTGCTTGCCGTAGGCCTCGAGCGGGCCGGTGCGGCTGTACACGTGGGCGATGCGGATTTCCTTGGCCTGCGACCACGCGAGGGGGGTGGCGAGGGAACTGGCGGCCACGGCAACGGCGGCGACCCAGATTCGTCTTTGCATGAATGTCTCCTGTTTTTGGGGGTACGGCTACGCGGGACTTATTGCACAGGTTGTGCCATGGAGCGAAGCCTTGATTCCAAAGGAATTCTTGGCTGCGACCTGCATGCATTGTCTGGATTCCAGGCAATCTTCTGACTGATTTCCGGACAAATGACTGGAAATCAGGCAGTCAGTTCGAGCCGCTCGTACAGCTTGGCGCGCGAAATCCCGAGCAGCCTGGCGGCGGCCAGCTTGTTGCCACCGGTGGCAGCCATCGCGGCCCGGATGGCTTGCTGCTCGAGCTCCGCCACTTGTTCGGCCAACGGACGCAGCACGCCGGCGCCGGGCGCGCTGCCCCCGGCGGCGGGCATGGGCGCGGGCGGCATGCGTTCGATGCCCTCGTCGCGCAGCACCTGTTCGAGCTGCCGTTCCTCGATGCGCTGCCCGTCGCTGCGCATCGCAGCCTGCTCCAGCACGTTGCGCAGCTCGCGGATGTTGCCGCGCCAGCGTTGCGCGCACAGCAGTTCCAGCGCGCCGGTGCCCAGGTCGAACGGGGCCGTGCCGTTGCGGATGGCGATGTCCTCGACCAGCACTTCGGCCAACCCGGCGATGTCGGCGCGCCGCTCGCGCAGCGGCGGCACCTTGATCGGCAGCACGTTGAGGCGGTAGTACAGGTCTTCCCGGAACTTGCCTTCGCGCACCAGCGCCCCGAGGTCGCGCGAGGTTGCCGCGATCACCCGCGCATCGAAGGACACCACCTTGTTGGATCCCAGCGGCTCGATCTCGCCTTCCTGCAGCGCCCGCAGCAGCTTGGGCTGCAGCACCAGCGGCATGTCGCCGATCTCGTCCAGGAACAGCGTGCCGCCGTCGGCCAGCTTGAACTTGCCGTCACGCCCCTTGCGGTCGGCGCCGGTGTAGGCGCCGGGCGCCACGCCGAAGAACTCCGCCTCCAGCAAGGTGTCCGGCACGGCCGCGATGTTGACGCTGACGAAGTTGCCGCGGGCGCGGGCGGATGCCGCATGGATCGCATGCGCCAGCAGTTCCTTGCCGGTGCCGGTTTCGCCCAGCAGCAGCACCGGGCTGGACGATTGCGCTGCCTTGCGCGCCTGGCGCTTCACCTCCACCGCGGCGGGGCTGGTGCCGACGAAACTGGCCAGGGTGTACTTGCTGCGCCGCTGGCTGGCCAGCTCGCGGCGCACGTCGTCCAGGTCGCGGTGCAATGCCGCGAACTTCTGGATCAGGGGCTGGAGCGTCGTTTCGGGGTGGTCGAACAGCACGATGCCGAGCGCGCCGATCACGTCGCCCGCTTCGTCGCGCAACGGAATGCGACTGACGACGAAGGTGCCGGCCTTGTTGGACAGCAAGTCGATGAGGATCGGCTTGCCGGTCTCCAGCACGCGGTGCATCTGGGTGTTCTGCACCACCTCCGACACCGCGTGGCCGACGAAGTCCTCCACCCGCGAGAACCCCAGCGCCGGCAGGAAGCGCTTGTACTGGTCGTTGATCCACACCACCCGCGCGTTGCGGTCCACCAGCAGCATGCCTTCGCTGGCGTTGGCGAACAGCTCGAACATGGAGCGGGCCGCCAGCTCCAGGATGCGCTGGCCGTCCAGGGGCAGCGTGGCTTCGGATGTCATGGCGCCATGGTAGCGCCTACGGTTCCACGCCCCCGTGCGGCAGCGGCACGGCGCCGCGCCGCGACCGCATCATCTTCCACAGCCGCGGCAGCAGCAGCACGGCGACGATCACCACCAGCAGCGCGATCGACATCGGGCGCTCGACGAACACGCGCGCACTGCCCTCGCCTATCGACACCGCGTTGCGCAGCTGCGCTTCCGCCAGCGGTCCCAGGATCATGCCGATCACCACCGGCGCCGTGGGAAAGTCGAAGCGCCGCATCAGCACGCCCACCAGGCCGATGACCCAGAGCAGCACCAGGTCGAAGGCGCTCTGTCGCATGCCATAGGCGCCGACGGTGGCGAAGATCAGGATGCCGGCATACAGCTGCGGCTTGGGAATCTTCAGCAGTTGCACCCACAGCTTCACCAGCGGCAGGTTCAGGATCAGCAGCATCAGGTTGCCGATGTACAGCGAAGCGATCAACGCCCAGACCAGCGCGGCCGAGGTGGTGAACAGCTGCGGCCCCGGCTGGATGCCGTAGTTCTGGAAGGCGCCGAGCAGGATCGCCGTGGTGTTGGACGTCGGGATGCCCAGCGTCAGCAGGGGGATGAGCGCCGTGGTGACGGTGGCGTTGTTCGCCGATTCGGGGCCGGCCACGCCCTCGATGGCGCCGACGGAACCGAACTCCTCCTGGTTGGCGCCCTTGGCCAGCTTCTTCTCGACGGCATAGCTCAGGAAGGTGGGGATCTCCGTGCCGCCGGCGGGGATGCAACCGAAGGGGGCGCCGATGGCCGTGCCGCGCAGCCAGGCCGGCACCGAGCGGCGCCAGTCGCGTGCGCTCATGTAGACGCGGCTCATCTTGTTCTGCGTCTCGACCTCGCGCCCTTCGTACAGCGCGAAGTACAGCACCTCCGCGACGGCGAACAGGCCCACCGCGATCAGCACGATCTCGATGCCGTCCAGCAATTCCGGCACCCCGCCCGTGTAGCGCGCCTGTCCCGAGATCTGGTCCATGCCCACCAGCCCGAGCGCGAGGCCCAGGAACAGCGAGGTCATGCCGCGCAAGGTGCTCTGCCCCAGCACCGCGCTCACGGTGGTGAAGGCCAGCACCATCAGCAGGAAGTACTCGGGCGGGCCCAGCTTCACGGCGTACTCCGCCACCACCGGGGCGAACAGCGTGACGAACACGGTGGCGATGGTGCCGGCCACGAACGAGCCGATGGCTGCCGTTGCCAGTGCCGCCCCGGCGCGGCCGCTCTTGGCCATCTTGTTGCCCTCCATCGCCGTCACCATGCTGGCGGTCTCGCCGGGCGTGTTCAACAGGATCGAGGTGGTGGAGCCGCCGTACATGGCGCCGTAATAGATGCCGGCGAAGAAGATCATCGACGCGGTGATGTCCACCTTGGCGGTGATCGGCAGCAGCATGGCCACCGCCACGGCCGGGCCGATGCCGGGCAGCACGCCGACGGCGGTGCCGAGCACGCAGCCGACGAAGGCCCACACCAGGTTGATCGGGCTGATCGCCGTGGCGAAGCCTTGCAGGAGCGCGGAAAAGATGTCCATTTCAGATCCAGCCCGTGCCGGTGAGGCCCGGAAGGTTGATCGCGAGGAACTTCGTGAACAGCCAGAACACCGGAGCCGAGATCGCCAAACCCGTCACGATGTCGACGAGCATCGTGCGCGGTCCCGGCCGCTCACCCTGCGCCCGCCGCAAACCCTGCACCGCCAGCAGGTAGCACAGCGTGCAGCCGAGGATGAAGCCGATGGTGGTGATGAGCGCGGCGTTCGCCAGCATGCCGGCAGACACCCACACCACGCCCGGCCACCACGCGCGCTCCCCGCCCGAGGGCTCGGCCATCTCGCGGAAGCCGCCGGTGCGCGCCTCGCGCACGATCAGGATGCCGCAGACCAGCAGCGCCGCTGCCACCACCCACGGCAGGAAGTTGGGGCCGACGCCGCCATAGCCGGCTTCGCCGGGAATCCTCAACGCGCCGAAGGCCAGGCCCAGCGCGGTGAGCACGACGGCCGCACCCACCAGGGTCTGCACCCCGCGCGGGGAAGTTGCTTCTCGTGTCATTTCCGCTCTCCTGTGCCACCTGGCCCGAAAATAGAAACGCCCGGCAAGCCGGGCGGATCACTGCGAAAGCGCAGCGTCAGACCATCCCGGCCTTGACCATCGTAGCGCGCAGCATCGCGAACTCGTCGTCCACGAACTTGTCGAACGCCGGGCCGCTCAGCACCGCGGGAGTCCAGTCGTTCTTCTCCATGGCTTCCTGCCACGCCTTCGTCTTCAGCGCGGCCATCACCATGTCCGTCAGCGCCTTGCGCTGCGCGTCGTTGATGCCGGGCGCGCCATACACGCCGCGCCAGTTGCCCAGCTCGACGTTGATGCCCTGCTCCTTCAGCGTCGGCACCGCGATGCCCTTCAGGCGCGTCGGCGAGGTGACGGCGATGGCCCGCATCTTGCCAGTCTTGATGTATTCCGCGAACTCGCTGTAGCCGGAGCCGCCCACCGTGACGTTGCCGCCCAGGATGGCCGCGGTCGCCTCGCCGCCGCCACGGAAGGCCACATAGTTGATCTTGGCCGGATCCACGCCGACTTCACGCGCCAGCATGCAGGCGGCGATGTGCTCGGTGGACCCCCGCGAACCGCCGCCCCACTTGACGCTGCCGGGGTCTTTCTTCAATTGCGCGACCACGTCGGCCATCGTCTTCATGGGCGAGTCCGCCGGCAGCACGTACACGTTGTACTCGCTGATCAGGCGGGCGATGGGCGTGGCCTGCGACAGGTTCACCGGCGGCTTGCCGGTGATGATGCCGCCCAGCATGACGGCGCCCATCACCATCAGGGCGTTCGGGTCGCCCTTGCTGCCGTTGACGAACTGCGCCAGGCCCAGCGCGCCGGCGGCGCCGCCCTTGTTGTCGAACGAGACGCTGTCGGCCACCTTGGCTTCCTGCAGCGCCTTGCCCAGTGCACGGCCGGTGGTGTCCCACCCGCCGCCCGGGTTGGCGGGAATCATCATCTTCAGGTTGGCGGCGGCATGGGCCGACAGGGGCAGCGCCCCCACGGCGGCCAGTGCGGCCAGGGATTTGAGGAATTCGTCGCGACGCATGGTCAGTCTCCTGATTTTCAGAACCTGCCAATGGTGCGTCCGCCCGCTGTCATTCGGCTGTCGGGGCACCTAGGGAAAGTACGAGGTGGCAGCCGATGTATGGTCGCTTGATGAGATTGCTGCTGGTCGAGGACGACCCGTCGATGCAGACCGCGCTCCAGCGCACGCTGCGGAACCGTGGCATGGAAGTCCAGGTCTGCGGCGACGGCCCGACTGCGCTTGCGCGCTGGAAGGCGGCCCCGCCGGACGTGGTGATGCTCGACCTCACCCTGCCCGGCATGGACGGGCTGCTGGTGCTGGAGAAGGCACGGCGCAGCGGCCTGCGCACGCCGGTGCTGATCCTCACGGCGCGCGGAACCGTCGGCGACCGGATCATGGGACTGAACAGCGGCGCGGACGATTACCTGCCCAAGCCGTTCGACCTGGACGAGCTGGAGGCTCGGCTGCGCGCGCTGCACCGGCGGCACGGCGCCGGGGGCGCCTCCGCGCCGGAACCGGCGATGGGGGGCCTGCGCTGCGACCGTGAAAGCGGCGCCATCCACTGGAACGACGAGGTCATGGAGCTGGCGCCGCGCGAAACGGCGCTGCTGCAGGCGCTGCTGGCGCGACCGGGCCACGCGGTGCCGAAGGAGCGCCTGTTCGAGCTGGTCTTTCCCGGCGAAGCCGACGTGCAATACGAGGCCATCGAGGTCGTCGTCTACCGCCTGCGCAAGAAGCTCGCGCACACCGGGGTGAGGCTGGTGACGCTGCGCGGGCTGGGCTACCTGCTCAAAGCGGGCGAATGAACTTGCGCCAACCGCGTCGCGCCGGGCCGCCCCAAGCGGCGAGCGCCCCCCTGGGGGGCAGCGCAGTTCACGGAGTGACAAGCCTGGGGGCCAACATTTCCCTGCGGACCTTCCTGCTGGCCGGCATCCTCCTGCCGGTCGGGCTGATCATCGCGATCAATGCGGTCTCGCTGTACGGCAAGACGCTCGATGCCGTGAACACCGCGTACGACCGCACGCTGCTCGCCTCCGCCAAGTCGATCGGCGAACAGCTGGACGTGACCGGCTACGACGAGGACGCGGTGCTGCGTGCCACGGTGCCCTACTCCGCGCTCGAAGCGTTCGAGGCCGACGTGCAGACGCGCATGTTCTATCGCATCTCCGACCTGCATGGCAGGTCGGTCTCCGGCTTCGCCGACCTGCCGCCGTGGAAGGGCCGCATCCCGGTGCAGCCGCCGTATGCGGCGCTGGTCGACTTCTATGACACCAGCTACCGGGACAGCGACGTGCGCGTCGCGGTGCTGCTGCAGCCGGTGGCCAGCCCGCGCGGCCGGGGCATGGCCGTGATCCAGGTGGCCGAGACGCTGGAGCTGCGCCTGCGGCTCACGCGCCGCATCCTGCTGGACTTCCTGTGGCAGCAGGCCGCGCTGGTGGGGCTGATCGTCCTGGTGGTGGTGGTCGTCGTGCAGCGCGCCACGCGCCCGGTGCGCCGCCTGAGCGAGGAGCTGCAGGCACGCAACGAAGGCGACCTGACGCCGCTGTCCGCGGCCGGGGCGCCGCGCGAGCTGCGGCCGCTGGTGGACGCCACCAACGGCGTGATGTCGCGGCTGGCGCATTTGCTAGAGAACCAGAAGCGCTTCGTCCGTGACACCGCGCATCAGTTGCGCACGCCGCTGGCGGTGCTGAAGACGCAGGTGCAGTCCGCCCTGCGCGGCGACGTCGAGCCGCGCCAGGCACTGGGTGAGATCAACGATACGGTCGAACGGGCCACCACGCTGGCCAACCAGATGCTGTCGCTGGCCAAGGTGGAGCAGTTGCGCCAGCAAGGCGAGGACACCGTGAGCGACCTGTCCGAGGCGGTGCGTGCGATGGCGCTGGAGCTGGCGCCGCTGGTGGCCGACAAGGACATCGACTTCGACATCGAGACGCAGCCGGCGCCGGTGCTGGCGCACGAGTGGATGCTGCGCGAACTCGCTCGCAACCTGCTGCACAACGCGATCAAGTACACGCCGGCCGGCGGTGCGCTGTCGGTGCGGGTGATGGCGGACGAGCGGACGGCCGCGCTGGTCGTCACCGACAGCGGGCCCGGCATTCCGGCCGAGCTTCAACCCCGGCTGTTCCAACCCTTCTCGGCCGGGGACGTGCGCAGCGGCTCCGGCCTGGGGCTGGCCATCTGCCACGAGATCGTTCGCGCGCTCGGCGGCACCATCGAATTGCAAAACCGTGAAAAGGACCGGCGCCGCGCCGGCCTGGACGCCACCGTGCGGCTGTCGCTGGCGCAGAATCGTTCCTGAATGGAAAGACTGCGGATCGACAAATGGCTGTGGGCGGCGCGTTTCTACAAGACGCGCAGCCTGGCCACCGATGAGATCGACAAGGGGCGGGTGGCGATCAACGGCCAGGACGTCAAGCCTGCGCGCGAGGTGAAGGTGGGCGACACCGTTGCGATGCGGCGCGAGGGCGTGACGCGCACGGTGGTGGTCAAGGGCGTGTCGGACATGCGCGGACCGGCCCCCGTGGCCCAGCAGATGTACGAGGAAACCGCCGAAAGCGTGCAGGAGCGGCAGAAGTCGGCCGACCAGCGCCGCTATGCGCGCGAGCCTGCCTTGTCCATCGAGAACGGCCGGCCCACCAAGCGAGGCCGCCGGGAGCTGGACGCGGCCAAGGGGTGGGGGGATCGCTGGAGCGCTTCGGTGGACGACCCCAAGAAATAGATCCTTGCACGGCGGGGTCGCTGCGCGAACCCGCCCTACGCGGCCGCCGTGCCTCCCGCAGGGCGGGTTCGCGCATGCGACCCCGCCATGCGCGGCCGCCGTGCCTCTCGTAGGGCGGGTTCGCGCATGCGACCCCACCGTGCGCGGCCGCCGTGACCCTCGTAGGGCGGGTTCGCGCATGCGACCCCGCCATGCGCATCTTGTTGGTGCTTCCACTATGCGACTTCTCCCGCCGAGGTGGTCTACTTCTTGCCTTGCATTCCTGTCCGACAACGAGGAGCCTTTCCATGAGCATCAAGAAGTGGGCCGCGGTCACCGCCGCCGTCCTGGCCTTTGCCGGCGCCGCGCACGCGCAGCAGTTCTTCCGCATCGGCACCGGCGGCACCGCCGGCACCTACTACCCGGTGGGCGGCATGATCGCCAACGCCGTGTCGCAGCCGGGCAAGATCGTCGCGACGGCGCAAGCCAGCAACGGCTCGCTCGCCAATGTGAACGCCATTGCCGGCGGGTCGATGGAAGCGGGCCTCACCCAGTCCGACGTGGCCACCTGGGCCTTCACCGGCACCGGCGCCTTCGAGGGCAAGCCCAAGGTCGCGGACCTGCGCATGATCGCCAACCTGTATCCCGAAAGCATCCACCTCGTCGTCAAGAAGGGCTCGGGCATCCGCTCGGTCGCGGACCTGAAGGGCAAGCGCGTGGCGCTGGACGAGCCGGGCTCGGGCACGCTGATCAACGCGCGCATGGTGCTGGCGGCGTACGGGGTGAAGGAGTCCGACATCAAGCCGGACTACATCAAGCCGAACCAGGCCGGTGACAAGCTCAAGGACGGCTCGCTCGACGCCTTCTTCTTCGTCGGCGGCGCCCCGGCTGGCGCCATCGCCGAACTGGCCTCCAGCGGCACGGGCATCGAACTGGTGCCGCTGGCCGGCCCCCAGATCGACGCGTTGCGCAAATCCAGTCCTTACTTCGCGGTCGACACCATCGCCGCCAACACGTACAAGGATGTCGCCGCGGTGCAGACCCTGGCGGTCGGTGCGCAGTTGGTGACCAGCGCCAAGGTGGACACCGAAACGGTCTACCAGATCACCAAGGCGCTGTACTCGGACGCCACCCAGAAGACGCTGGCCGCCGGCCACGCCAAGGGCAAGTTCATCACCAAGGAAAACGCCGTGCAGGCCGTGGGCATCCCGTACCACCCCGGCGCGGAGAAGTTCTACAAGGAAGTGGGCCTGCTGAAGTAAGGCCCCGGGGCGCGAGGTCGACAGGGAGGCAGCACCTCCCTGTTTTTGTTTGGAGCGAGGGATGACGACGATGACGGAAACGGTGCTCGACGAGCGCAAGGTGCAGGAGCTGGAGGAGAAGTTCGACCCGGAGATGCGGTTCCGCACCACGGTGCCGCCGGCGACGTGGATCGTCACCGCGCTGCTGATCGGGCTGTCCTGCTTCCACTACTACACCGCCGGTTTCGGGCTGCTGCGCGAGACCACGCATCGCGGTATCCACCTGGCCCTCGTGCTGGGCCTGATCTTCCTCGTCTTCCCCCGCACCAAGCGCGACTACGACCGCGAGACCGTCGTGAGCAGCTGGCACTCCCCGGGCGGCGTGCCGCTGACGGACTGGCTGCTGGCCATCGGCTGCGCGCTGAGCGTGCTGTACATCCCCTGGGTGTTCGACGACCTGGCCTTCCGGGTCGGCAACCCGAGCACCACCGACGTCGTGTTCGGCTCCATCCTGTTCCTCACGCTGCTGGAAGCGACGCGGCGCGCGATGGGTTGGCCGCTGCCGCTGATTGCCATCGGCTTCACGGCCTACGCGATGGCCGGCCCCTACTTCCCCGGCTTGCTCAAGCACGCGGGTTCGTCGTGGAGCCAGATGATCAACCACCAGTACCTCACCAGCCAGGGCATCTACGGCGTGGCGATCGGGGTGGTGGCCACGTACGTCTTCCACTTCGTGCTGTTCGGCGTGATGGCCACGCGCATCGGCCTGGGCCAGCTGTTCCTGGACATTGCCTCCACGGTGGCCGGACGCTACGCCGGCGGCCCGGCCAAGGTCAGCGTGTTCGGCTCCGCCATGTTCGGCATGCTGTCCGGGTCCTCCGTCGCCAACGCGGTCACGGTGGGCTCGCTCACCATTCCCGCGATGATCCGCGTCGGCTACAAGCGTGAATTCGCCGGCGCCGTCGAAGCGGCCTCGTCCACCGGCGGCCAGATCACGCCGCCGGTGCTGGGCGCCGCCGCGTTCCTGATGGTGGAGTTCCTCGACGTCTCCTACCAGACCATCATCGCCGCCGCCGTGGTGCCTGCCTTCATGCACTTCTTCGGCGTGTTCATGCAGGTGCACTTCGAGGCCAAGCGGCACGGCTTGCGCGGCCTGACGCCGGAGGAGATGCCGAAGCTGCGCGCGTCCTTCCGGCAGCGCTGGCCGACGCTCATCCCGCTGTTCCTGCTGATCGCCATCCTGATTTCCGGGCGCACGCCCTACCTGGCCGCTTTCACGGGCATCAGCTCGTGCGCGATCGTCGGCCTGACCACGCGCACCAGCGGCAACACGCCGGCCAACTGGACGCTGTGCATCCTTTTGCACCTGATCCTGGCGGTGATCGGCTTCGTCGACCTGGGCGCCAACACCGACGACATCAAGCTGGGCCTGTTCGCGGCGGCGGTGGCCATCGCGCTGGCGGGCTGGAAGCTGGCAGGTATCACCGGCCGCATCAGCCACGGCGTGCTGGTCGAGGCCTTCCACACCGGCGCGAAATATGCCCTCGCGGTCGGCGCGGCAGCCGCCACCGTGGGCATCGTCATCGGCGTCGTCACCCTGACGGGCGTGGGATTCAAGATCAGCTTCATCATCACGGGATGGGCGCAGGCCATCGCCGGCGGCATCGGCTCGGTGCTGCCGGCCGTCCTGTACGACCCGAAGGCGCTGACGCTGTTCGCCGCGCTGGTGATGACCGGCATGGTGTGCATCCTGATGGGGTGCGGCATCCCGACCACCGCCAACTACATCATCATGGTCACGGTGGCCGCGCCCACGCTGGTGCAACTGGGCGTCGAGCCGCTGGTGGCGCACTTCTTCGTCTTCTACTACGGCGTGCTGGCGGACATCACGCCGCCGGTGGCGCTGGCGGCGTATGCGGCCGCGGGCATGGCCGGCAGCGACCCCTTCAAGACCGGCAACATGGCGTTCCGGCTCGGCCTGGCCAAGGTGCTCGTGCCGTTCGTGTTCGTGTTCTCGCCGTCGCTGCTGCTGGTGGCCAAGGGCTTCACCTGGTACGACTTCAGCGTCACCTTCATCGGCTGCGTGCTCGGCATCACCGTGCTGGCTGCCGCGCTGAGCCGCTTCTTCCTGGTCGAGATGAAGCGCTGGGAACAGGCCGTGTGCCTGGCCGCCGCCTTGCTGCTGATCGCGCCGGGGCTGTGGGTCACGCTCGTGGGCGCCGCGATGGTCCTGCCTGTCCTGCTGCGGCAGATCGCCGCCCGCAAGCTGGCGCGCAAGCCGGTTGCGGCCGAGCTGGATGTCAGATACCGCTGACCTGAGTTGATGCTGCGCGCCGTCATGGTGCAGGGCCGGGCCCACGGATACTTTCGTCACTGCAGTCACACAGCGAAAACGCAAGCAGGGAAGTACAGGGACAACAACGATGAACGAGACCAGGACGACGTCGATGCTGCAACGGGTGCCGGTGATCCTGGCGGTGACCGCGAATTCGTATGGCCTGGAGCTGAAGGCCAACGGGACGCGCAAGCCCCAGGCCCACGACCGCCGCCGCAACGACCAATCCAAAGCCGACGGCAAGCCATCGGCACACAGATAAGACCAGGACGTCAGGGAGAGAAAAAGCCGCCTTCGGGCGGCTTTTTCATTGGCGAATGACAAAGCCCGTCAGGGCTTTGTCATTTGGTGCGCCGCTCGCGCGCCCGTCGAACCTGCCGGCTCTCATTGGCGCGCTTCGCCGCGTCTTCGCGCTCGCGGCGCTTCTTGCGCCAGTTGCGCGACAGCAGCCTGGCGAGGGTGAAGGTGATGGTGGAGGTCACCACCAGCAGCAGGATGCTGGCGATATCGGTGGGCATGGCGGTGTGTGGGCTCGAAGCCCATTCTACCGATCACGGCACCGTGACCGCCCCCCGGTCGTTCACCCAGGCGACCAGCTGGGTGTAGGTCACCGCCAGCACCACCGGGCCGATGAACAGGCCGACGACACCGAAGGCAACCAGGCCACCGATGACGCCCGCGAAAATCAGCACCAGCGGCAGGTCGGCGCCGCGCTTGATCAGGATGGGCTTGAGGAAGTTGTCCATCACGGTGACGAACAGGGCCCACGGGATGAACAGGCTGCCCGCCAGCGTGTTGCCGCTCCAGAACAGCCAGGCCAGCGCCAGCAGGAGCACCGGCGCCGCGCCGATCTGCGCGATGCCCAGCACGAACATCGCCAACGTCAGCATGCCGGCGAACGGCACGCCCGCCACAACGAGGCCGATTCCGCCCAACAGCGACTGCGTGAGCGCGGTGACGATGACCCCAAGGGCGACCGCGCGGATCGATGCGCCGGCCAGCGCCACCGACTGCTCGCCGTTCTGGCCGGCGAGCCGGATGGCGAACGCACGCACGCCTGCCGCTGCGACCTCCCCGTTGGAATACAGCAGCGCCGCCAGGATCAGCGTGAGCAGCAGGTGGAGGAGAAATCCGGCCAGCCCACCCGCCGTGCCGATCACCCACGCCGCTGCCGACTTGAGGTGGGGTCCCGCGCGGACCTGCAGCTGCTCCGGGTCCAGCGCCGCCACCTCTTGCCACCGCGCCGCGACTTTCGGTCCGACCAGCGGAAGCTTCGCCACCCATGCCGGTGGCGCCGGCACGCCCGCCTGCACGAGATCGCGGAGCTTTCCCCCGGCGTCCTCCGCGTGGTCGGCCAGGGCCACCCCCCCGGCGCCGAGCGGCAGGATCACGATCAGGAGCATCGCGCCCGTCATCAGCAGCACGGCCAGGCTGCGCTTGCCCCACAAACGCCTTTGCACGGCCAGCATCAGCTGCCAGGTGGACACCACGATCAGCGTGGCCCAGACCAGGGCCGAAAGAAAGGGCCGCAGGATCCACAAGGACACCGACAGCAGCAGCAGGATGAAGAGGATGGCGAGCAGGAAGCGGGGCAGCTCGCGAAAGGCGGGGCTGGTGGTCATCGCCCGAGGTTAGCGGCGACAGCTCTGCTGCCCATGGGACTTAGGTCCCATGCCGCTCGCCCGCCGGCGGCCCTACCCTGCGCAGCATGGCCCTACGGAGCTGACATGAAACTGCAAGGCAAGACCGCCATCGTCACCGGCGCCGCCAGCGGCATCGGCAGGAGCATCGCGCTCGCTTTCGCCAGGGAAGGCGCCAACGTCGCCATCGCCGACCTGAACCAGGGCGCCGCCAACGATGCGGCTGCGCAGATCGCCCGGGACGGCGGCAAGGCGATGGGTGTGGCGATGGACGTGACGGACGAAGCCGCGGTGGACGCCGGTGTCGCCGCGGTGGTGAAGGCGTACGGCGGCGTCGACGTGCTGGTGAGCAACGCCGGCATCCAGATCGTCCACCCGCTGGAAGAGTTCACCTATGCCGAGTGGAAGAAGATGATCGCGATCCACCTGGACGGCGCCTTCCTCACCACCAAGGCATGCCTGCCGCACATGTACAAGGCGGGCCGCGGCGGCTCGATCATCTACATGGGATCGGTGCATTCGAAGGAAGCCTCGTTGCTCAAGGCGCCTTATGTCGCGGCCAAGCACGGCCTGATCGGCCTGGCCAAGGTGGTGGCCAAGGAAGGCGGCAAGCACGGCGTGCGCGCCAACGTGGTCTGCCCCGGTTTCGTACGGACCCCCCTGGTGGAAAAGCAGATCCCGGAGCAGGCGCGGACGCTGGGAATTTCGGAAGCGGACGTCATCAGCAAGGTGATGCTCAAGGACACGGTGGACGGCGAGTTCACCACGGTCGACGACGTGGCGCAGGCCACCGTCTTCTTCGCCGCATTCCCGACCAACGCCCTCACGGGCCAGTCTCTCATCGTCAGCCATGGCTGGTCGATGGAATAGCGACATAGGACCTCCATGACGGAAACCTTGAAGACAGAGGGCAAGGCGGCGCGCGAGCCGGTGCTCAGCCCCGTCGATCGAATCTCGGAACTGCTCTTCGGCTTGCTGATGGCGGTCAGCTTCACGGGCGCCGTTTCCGTCGCCGACGGCGGCGCGGAGATCCACGAATTGTTCATTGCCGCCTTCGGCTGCAACCTCGCGTGGGGGATCGTCGACGCGGTGATGTACCTGGTGCGGGTCGTCACGGACCGCGGGCGGGCCCTGACGCTGGCGCGCACGGTGCGCGCCGCGCCCGATGCGCAGGCCGGTCGCCTGGCGATCGAGAACTCGCTGTCGCGCGTGGTGGCCGGGCTGCTTTCGCCGACCGAGATCGAAGCCATCCGCGGCCGCGTCGTGGCGCTGCCCTCGGTCCCGTCCCGCCCCACGCTCGGCTGGAGCGACCTGGGCGCCGGGCTGGCGGTGTTCGCCCTCGTGGTGCTGGCGACCTTTCCGGTGGTGATTCCCTTCGCGCTGATGCAGGAAGTCGCGGCGGCCAAGTACTGGTCGAACGGGATCGCGGTCGTCATGCTGTTCCTGGGCGGCCTGGGCCTGGGCAAGTACGCGGGCTACGGCAGCCTGAGGGTCGGCTTCATCATGATGGTCCTCGGCCTGCTGCTGATCGCCGCAATCATGGCGCTGGGCGGATGAAAGTTGCTCCCCACCTTCTTCCGCTGGCTGCACTGCTGGCCTGTGCTTTCCCGGTAGCCGCCCAGGAGGCGGCCAAGGAGGCGCCCGCCGACCCGGAACCCGCATGGACGTTTGGCGTCACTGCCTATCACACCGATGTCCGGGCCGGCAGCAACTACGGTTCGGGCATCGCCGTGGCCGACCGCGGGCCCCTGCACTTCGAGGCCCGCATCAACTACGAATCCGTCGGCGCGCGCTCGGCCTTCGTCGGCTGGTCGTTTTCGGGCGGCGATGAGTTCAAGTGGATGTTCCGGCCGCTGGTCGGCGGTGCGTGGGGCGACATCAAGGCGTTCGTGCCCGCGCTGGAAGCCAGCCTGGGCTACAAGCAGTTCGACTTCTACACCGAGGCGGAATATGTCCGCCTGAAAAACGACAAGGAGAGCCGGTACCTGTACGCGTGGACTGAAGTCGGCTACAAGCCCCTCGACTGGCTGCGCCTGGGCCTGGTCGTGCAGCGTACCCGGGCCTACGGCGGCGATCGCGACATCCAGAGCGGACCGTTCGCGCAGGCGACCGTGGGCCAGTTCACTTTCGGCGGCTTCTGGTTCAACCCGGGGTCCGGCGACCAGGTGTTCGTCGCATCCGTCGGCGTGGCGTTCTGAGTCTTTCAGGCTGAGCTGCGTCCACACATCAAAGGAGCCAAAACATGGCACGTCTCCTTCTGGGCAACCTGGCACCCGGCACCACGGACGAAGAGATCCGGGATTTCCTGGTCAAGTACGGATTCCCTCCGTTCGATTCCATCGAGCACGAGCCGGGCGACGGATCGCGGCCCGCCGTGGTGCTGTCGTTTTCGGGATTGGACGCGACCAGCATGTTCAACCTCCAGGAGCGTGTCCACGACATGTTCTGGAAGAGCCGCAAGCTCACCGCGCGCATCATGCAGGACCGCTTCGCGTGACGCCCTCGTCGATCAGCGTATAGGACCTTGGTCCAATGCTTGCGTTGACGCCTTGATCCGAGAATGGAAGCCACGATGGAGAAGGTGCGATGACCGTCAAGCACGAGAAGTATCAACGCCTGATAGACGCCTGCAAGGCGATGCCGCCCACGCCGACCGCGGTGGCGCACCCGTGCGATGCGTCGTCCCTGGAGGGCGCCATCGAGGCCGGCAGGCTGGGTTTGCTGGTGCCGATCCTGGTGGGGCCGCGCGCACGGATCCAGGAGGTCGCCGCCAAGGCCGGCATCGACCTGGGGAGCGTGCAAATCGTGGACACGCCGCACAGTGAAGCGTCGGCCGCGATGGCGGTGCAACTGGTGCGCGAGGGCAAGGCCGAAGCCCTGATGAAGGGCAGCCTGCATACCGACGAAATCATGGCGGCCGTGGTGAAGCGCGACACCGGCCTGCGCACGGCGCGGCGCGTGAGCCACTGCTTCGTGATGGACGTGCCGGGGCATCCCGACGCGCTGATCATCACCGACGCCGCCGTCAACATCTTTCCGACACTGGAGGACAAGGTCCACATCGTGCAGAACGCGATCGACCTGGCGCATGCGATGGGCATCAAGGACGTGCGGGTGGCCGTGCTGTCAGCCATGGAGACGGTCAACCCCAAGGTGCCGTCCACCGTCGAAGCGGCGGCGCTGTGCAAGATGATGGACCGCGGGCAGATCACCGGCGCGGTGATCGACGGCCCGCTGGCGCTGGACAACGCCATCAACCTGGACGCCGCCAGGATCAAGAAGATCAATTCCCCCGTGGCCGGCCGCGCCAACGTGCTGCTGGTGCCCGACCTGGAAGCCGGCAACATGCTCGCCAAGAGCCTGTCGTTCCTGGCCGGCGCCGACGCGGCGGGCATCGTGCTCGGCGCCAAGGTGCCCGTCATCCTGACCAGCCGGGCCGATTCGGTGCTGACCCGCCTGGCGTCCTGCGCCGTCGCGGCCATGGTGGCGCGGGCCCGCCGGGAATCGGCCAAAGCCGTTGCGTGAACCCATGGCCGACATCATCCTCGTCCTCAACGCGGGTTCCTCCAGCCTGAAGTTCAGCGTGTTCGACGCGGCGGGCGACGCCATGCCGCTGAAGCTGAGCGGGCAGATCGAAGGCCTGTACACCGCCGCCAGGTTCAAGGCCAAGGATGCCCGAGGCCAGGAGATCGGCGTCAAGGCGTGGGAAGGCACGGGCTTCGGCCACGCCGAGGCGCTGGCCTACCTCATTGAATTCCTGCAGGGCCATGCCGGCAACGACAAGCTGGTGGCCGTCGGGCACCGCGTCGTGCACGGTGGCGTCACCCACAAGCAGCCGGTGCTGATCAACCGCTCCATCGTGGCGGAGCTGGCCAAGCTGAGCCCGCTGGCGCCGCTGCACCAGCCGCACAACCTGAAGCCGATCGAGATCGTCGCGCAGCTGCGTCCGCAACTCCCGCAGGTCGCCTGCTTCGATACGGCGTTCCACCGCGCGCAGCCCGAAGTGGCGCAGGCGTTTGCCCTGCCGCCTTCCATCACCGACCTGGGCGTGCGCCGTTACGGGTTCCATGGCCTCTCCTACGAATACATCGCCAGCGTGCTGCCCGGCATCGATGCCAAGGCGGGCGCCGGCCGCACGGTGGTCGCGCACCTGGGCAACGGCAGCAGCATGTGCGCGATGGTCGGGGGCCGCAGCATGGCCAGCACGATGGGCTTTACCGCGGTCGACGGCCTGCCGATGGGAACGCGCTGTGGCAGCCTCGACCCCGGCGTCGTGCTCTACCTGCTGGACACGCTGGGCATGGACGCACGTGCCATCGAAGACCTGATCTACAAGAAGTCGGGCCTGCTCGGCGTTTCCGGCATCTCGAGCGACATGCGCACCCTGCTCGCCAGCGAAGACCCGCGGGCGCGGCAGGCCGTGGGCCTCTTCACCTACCGGCTGGCGCGCGAGCTGGGTTCGCTGGCAGCCGCGGCGGGTGGGCTCGACGCGCTGGTGTTCACCGGCGGCATCGGGCAGCACGCACCGGCGATCCGCGAAACGCTCTGCCGCTCCGCGGAGTGGCTGGGCATTGCGCTCGACCCGGCGGCCAACCAGGCGGGCGCCCAGCGCATCAGCACCCCCGGCAGCAAGGTGTCGGTCTGGGTGATCCCCACCAACGAGGAATTGATGATCGCGCGGCACACCGCCAAAGTCATCGGAGGGGCCTCATGAATTCGACCTTGTTGCAAGGCCACAAGGTGCTGGTTTGCGGCATCGCCAACGAGCATTCGATCGCCTACGGGTGCGCCAAGGCATTCCACGAGCTCGGCGCCGAACTGGCCATCACCTATCTCAACGAGAAGTCCAAGACGTACGTGGAGCCCCTCGCCCGCGAGCTCGGCGCCAGCATCTTCCTGCCGCTCGACGTCGCCAGGCCCGGGGAACTCGAAGCCGTGTTCGCCCGGATCGGCAAGGACTGGGGCCGGCTCGACTCGCTGGTCCACTCGATCGCCTGGGCGCCGTACGAAGACCTGCGCGGCGGCTTGCTGAATTGCTCGGCCGACGGCTTCGCCAAGGCCATGGACGTCTCCTGCCATTCCTTCGTGCGGATGGCCCGCCTGGCGGCGCCCCTCATGGACAAGGGCGGAACGATGTTCGCCATGAGCTACTACGGGGCCAACAAGGTCGTCTCGAACTACAACGTGATGGGGCCGGTGAAGGCCGCACTCGAAGCGTCGGCGCGCTATCTCGCCTTCGAGCTCGGTCCGAAGAACATCCGGGTGCACCCGATTTCCCCGGGCCCCTTGAAGACGCGCGCTGCCTCGGGATTGAAGGACTTCGACCTGTTGCTCAATGAAGCCGCGCAGCGCGCGCCGCTGGGCGAACTGGTCGACATCATGGATGTGGGATTCACCTGCGCTTTCCTGGCGACGCCCTATGCGCGGCGGCTGTCGGGCGAGACGGTGTATGTCGATGGAGGCGTGCACATCATGGCGTAGGGACGCAGTGGGCAGGCAAAGCCCACGCGGACGTCAGGTGTGGAGCGCAGGCAAGAGGGGACTGGACATGCCTCGAATCAAAGCAGGCGACTTGTCGCTCAACTACGTCGAACACGGCAGGGGCGACAACGTCGTGCTCGCCGTCCACGGCAACCTGGGCTGCGCGGACTGGCTCGCCCTGGTGCTGCCCCTGCTGCCGCCCGACCTGCACGTGATCGCCCCGGAATGGCGTGGCTGCGGCGACTCCGACAAGCCGGAACCTGCGAGCGACTATTCCAACTATTCCATGGCCACGCATGCGCAGGACATGCTGAACCTGCTCGACGCGCTGGGCATCGAAAAGTGCCACCTCTACGGGCATTCGACCGGTGGAATCATCTGCTCCTACATGCTCGTCATGCAGCCCGAGCGCTTCCGCAAGGTGCTGATGCTCGACCCGGTCACGCCGCTCGGGCTCCAGCTCGCCCCCGGCCAGATCGACGTGCTGGCGCAGATGAAGAGCAGCTACGAGACCTGCTTCGCCGGCATGGCGAGCGCCGCACCGACGCTGTTCCGCCCCGAATCCCTCACCAGCGTCCCGCAATTCGCGGACACCACGTCAGCGGTGCAGCGCGCCCTGTTTGAACGGATCATCGAGCGCACCACCGTGCTGTCCGACGGCATCTGGTTCGGCACGCCAAGCAACCTGGCCAAGGAATGGGAGTCGAAGGCGCTCGCCGCCCGGATGCCGGCCATGACCCACGAGCACCTGCTCCTGTGCGGCGGGCTCGACTCCTGGGTGCCGCGCGAGCATTTCGAAGAGATGGCGGCGCGCCTGCCCAACGCGAGGCTCGAGATGTCGCCCTTCATCGGCCACTCGATGAACCTGGAAGCGCCCGCCGTGTTCGCGCAGACGTTCGCGAACTACTTCAAGCCCGACTGAGCCGTGGCGCGGCATCGGGGCGATCGCAACAACGGAGACCGATCATGCTGAAGATGTTCAAGGCGTTGTGCAGTGCCGGCGTGCTCGCCGCCCTGCTGGCAGCCGGCGGCGCCGCGGCGCAGCAGCCGTTGACCCCCCGGTCGGTGGTGATGGCGATCGACGGCCAGAAGCGGACGTACGAGGTGCCCAACTTCCGCATCGGCGGCAAGTACGACCTTTCGCAACCCGCCGCGTGGGCCGATGGCGGCGTGGGTGGAACCACGCTCGAATCCCTGGGCGCCAGGCCCGCCTACACCTCGTACATCGCGGTGGGCACGCCCAGGCGCAATGCCAAGGGCGAGATCGTCAACGCCATCGTCATCAACTCGTACTACTCGGGTGACGCGACCGCGATGGTCAACAACTGGGTCCCGGGCAACGCCGGCAACACCTTCTCCGGCGGCGCGCTGGTCGGGCCGGGCCTGCTGTTCGACACCAACCGCTTCTACGTCGTGTTCCTGGACGCCCTGGGGCTGTACGGCAGCTCCAAGCCCTCGGACGGGCTGGGCCGCAAGTTCCCGGTGTACAGCTACTACGACGTGGTGCACCTGAACTACCGGATGCTGCGCGACCACCTGAAGATCGGCAAGGTCGTGCTGGCCACCGGCGTCTCGATGGGTGCCACGCAGTCGTACTACTGGGGCCTGATGTACCCCGACTTCGTGCAGGCCGTGATGCCCGTGGGCGGCGCGACCGCGACCGACGGCGAGGGCCAGGTGGCCGCCTGGACCTTCCAGCTCGCCAAGGCGGCGCTCGAGGCCGATCCGGTATGGGTCAAGACCAAGGGCAACTACTACAACCTGCCCAAGGACCAGCATCCGAACAAGGGCGTGGAGTACCACTGGTCCGTGCTGTCGCTGACCGGCTACGACCTGGGGCATCGCCAGAGCCTGGGCTGGGACGCCGTGTCGCGCGAGGTGTTCACCTGGGAACCGGATCCGCGCATGGGCAAGACGGCGGGCGCCAACCTGGCGAGCCTGGCCAAGGTCTTCGACGCGGTGGACCTCTGGTACCGCGACACGGTCGGCGAGATCCACAACATCAACGCGTTGCTGCCCTCCATGAAGCCGCGCACGCTGATCGTGCACGTCGACAACGACCAGTGGCTGATCTCCGACAAGGCGCGCGCCGCTGCAGAAGCCATCCCGGGCGCGCAGTACGCCAGCCTGTCCAGCCCCATCGCGCACTACGCCGTGTTCAGCGCGCTCAACACGCTGGCGGATGACCCGATGCTCAACACCTTCGAGCGCGACATCGGCCTCATCGAAGACAAGACCAAGGTCTGCGACGCCGCCAATTACCGCACTCCGCGGATCAACATGAAGCCTTCTCCCGGCAAGTCGTTCTGGAAGGACGAGATGGTGTCGCCCTTCCCGGTGAAGTACGCCAAGGCCCGTGACAAGCGCGGCGTCGAATGGGAAATCGGCTACATCGACGAGTACTGCGGCAAGGACAGGAATCCGCCCGTGCTCGTGGTGGTGCACGGCAAGGGCGCCTTCGCCGCGCACTACGGCTACCTGATCAAATACGCGGTGGAACGCGGCTACCGCGTGATCGCTCCCGACATGCCGCAATGGGGCACCTCCGGCCCCGGCAACCTCGACAAGCCGATGACGCGCACGCTGGACGACGTGCGCGACACGTTCCATTCGCTGATCGTCGGCAAGCTCGGTGTGAAGAAGGCCATGTACCACGGCCACTCGCTGGGCGGCGCCACCGTGCTGGGCTATGCGGTCCGCTATCCCGAGGCCGTGAGCGGCCTGGTGCTCGAAGCCCCGGCCGGCCTCGAGGAGTACCCGCGGGAAATCCAGCTCGGCGACAGGAAGCTGCCGCTGTGCGACCGCTCCTTCGCCTATGACCGAACGCGCTGGGAAGCAGCCTACGCCCCCACCGGCATGATCGCCGCCGAGTCGAAGCGCGACGAGCAGGGCGTGCGCGACTTCTTCTATTTCAAGCAGCGCGACCCCAAGACCGGCGCCGTCTCGCCCAGCTTCAACGGCTACTTCAAGGAAGACACCGAGTACGCCCGGCTGCACACCGACCAGCGCATCGCGATGATCGGCGGCAACCAGCGCGAACTCGACCAGTGGGTCTTCATGTTCATCTACGACCTGTACTCGATCTGCTCCGAGGTGGCCGTCGACGACCCGAACAGCCTCTACAAGCAGTTGACCAAGATCAAGGCGCCGATCTTCCTGGCCTTCGGCGCCCAGGAGCCGTTCATTCCCGGCACGGCGCTCAATGGCCTGACGGACCTGGGCAAGGACATCGTCACCCCCTTCATGAAGCGGATGACAGCCGCCGGCAACAAGCCGGTGCTCAAGGTCTATCCGGGCGTGGGCCACTTCATCCACACCGACGTGCCCTACGAGTTCGCGCGCGACACGGTGGACTTCATGCGCACCGGGCGGGTCGATGCCTTCTCGCCCCTGACCGTGGAAACGCTGATCAAGGGCACGCCGGCCGGCGGCGGTGACTCGGCCGCGGTGTCCAAGCCCAGCGGACTCGCAAAGTGAGGCTCACCATGAACAGGCAACACATCCTGATCGCGCTGAACGCCCTGGTGCTCGGCGCCGCGCTGGCACAGACTCCGGTTCGGGAGATCACGGAGAGCCCCGCCAGGCCGGTGATCACGCCCAACTCCAACGTGCCGGAGCAGGACAAGCACAAGCGCTACTACACCATCCCCAACTTCCGCATCGGCGGAAAGTACAACCTCGACGCGCAGCCCGACACCTGGCGCAACGGCGGAGAAGGCGGCACCACGCTCGAATCGCTGGGCTCGGGCCCGCTGCAGGTGGCCTACATCGCCGTGGGCACGCCCCAGCGCAATGCCAAGGGCGAAATCATCAATGCGGTCATCGTCAGCACTTTCTATTCCGGCGACTCCACCTACATGTACAACACGTGGTACGAGAACCAGCCGGCCAACGCCTTTTCGGGCGGGGCGGTGGTGGGACCGGGGCGGACCATCGACACCGACAAGTACTACGTGGTGTTCCTCGACGCCATCGGCCTGTGGGGCGCCTCCAAGCCCTCGCACGGCCTGGGCCGCAAGTTTCCGCAGTACAACTACATGGACATGGTGGTGGCCAACCAGCGCATGCTGCGCGACCACCTGAACGTCGCGCAGGTTCTGGTGGCGACGGGGGCGTCCATGGGGGCCACGCAGAGCTGGGTGTGGGGGGTGATGTATTCGCCCAGCGGCTACGTCAAGGCGATCATGCCGATCGGCGGCACCACCGCCTCCGACGGTGACGACCCGGTCGGCCAGTGGACCTTCCGCCTGGGCCAGGCCGCGATCGAGTCCGACCCCAACTGGCGCGCCACCAACGGCAACTACTACCACTTGCCGAAGGAGCAGCATCCCAACCAGGGCATGCAGATGATGTGGTCCACGCTGCAGCTCACCGGCTACACCTTCCCGGTCCGTTCGGCGACACCGTGGAAGACGCTGCAGCGCGAAGTCTTCTACTGGGAGCCCAAGGGTGACGAAACGGCTTCGTGGATCAGTCGCGTCAAGAACGAGGACGCGGTCGACTACTGGTACCGCAACAACGCCGGCTTCAACTACAACATCAACGCCGAACTCAAGCGCATCAAGGCGCGCACCCTGGTCGTGCACGTCGAGACCGACCAGTGGCTGATCGTGGCCAACGCACGCAAGGCCGCGGCGGCGGTGCCCGGCGCGGTCGTCGCCACGCTCACGGACGCCACTGCCCACTATGGCGTTTTCAAGGCGCCCAACGTCCTGCGCGACACCATCAAGGCCTTCGTCGACGACAACTTCACGGTCTCGCTGCCCGGTGTCGGAGGAGGAAACAGTTCCAGCAGCGGCGCCGCCCCATCCAAACCCACCGGACTGGCCAAGTAAAACGAGGAGACAACATGCGAAAGAACAACGAAGCTTCACGGAACTTCCAATGCGCGCCGGCCGCTGCCTGCGCCCTGGCGGCCAGCATGGCTTGCGGCGGCGCCCTCGCCCAGGCGACGCCCGCGCCATCCGACGGCCCGATGGCCAACGACTTCTTCGGCAAGGCCAAGGCCGGAGTGATGCTGCGCTCCTCGTACTTCGAGCGCACCAAACCAGTCGACACCGACCCGCACCCGGACGCCTGGGGCGTCGGGGGTTGGCTCTGGGGCGAGACTGGCGAACTCAACCAGATCTTCTCGATGGGTGGCGCCTACTATTTCGTCGGCAAGTTGTACAGCCCTGCGGATGGCGGCGGCAGCTTCATCCTCGACGACCAGAACAGCGGCTACGGCGTCCTGGGCGAGGGGTGGGGCCGGGCTCGCTTCGGTGACCATGCCGTGACCGTCGGCCGGCAGGCGCTGTCGTACAACTGGAGCCTGGACGGCATCTACCGCACCTACAACCGGTACGACGGCGCCTTCATCGGGCGGCGCGACGTGCGCGCCATGGTGCCCCTGGACTTCGAGTCGGCCACGGTGAACGGCAAGTTCGCCGGCGACACCGTCCGCTACTACGGCGGTTACGCGTGGAAGATGCGGCAGGTGAACAGCCCGAAGTTCTACGACCTCGCCAAGGCAGCCCTGCTGCCCGGCGACTCCGACGGCATGGCCTATGGCGGCGCGCAGTGGAAGATCACCAACGACCTGATGCTGCAGGGTGCGTACCACAACGTGCAGAACATCATGAACGTCGCCTGGGTCGACCTCGACTACGTCTGGCGACTCGGCAGCGACCGCTACGTCCGCTTCGACACCCAGTACATCTACCAGAACTCCAGTGGCGCGGCCAACCTCGGCGAGTTCAACACTTGGAACTGGGCCGGGTACCTCGAAGCCCGCCCCGTTCCCTGGTGGATTCCCTATGCCGCCATCGGCTTCAACGGGGACGGCGACGAATTGCGTTCGCCCTACAGCCTGGGCCCGTCCTACCTGGTGCAGCGCGTCGGCGAGAACGCCAAGGCCGGCGAGAAGACGCTGATCCTCGCGTCCACCTTCGACTTCAGCACGCTCGGCGCCCGTGGACTTTCGTTCGACATCAGCTACGGCTGGCGCCGGGACCGCCACGTGAAGGGCAACAGCGCGCAGCCGTTGTCCGACATGAACGAGCTGGCGCTCGACCTGATCTATTCGGTGCCCAAGGAAGCCGGCCTGCCCGCGGGCACGCGCACGCGGCTGCGTTGGGCCAAGGTCAACGAGAAGGGCGACCGGTTCGCCGGCGGCGCCATCACGACCGTGAACGAGAAGTACACCGACATCCGTTTTGACATCCAGATCCCCTTCAACTTCTGAGGCGGGGCGCTCGGGCTTCGCCAACGTCAACGGTCACCGCATCCGCTATGAATTGCAGGGTGAGCCGGGGCGTCCCCTTGTCACGTTCATCAACGGGCTGACGCAGAATGCCGACCTGTGGACAGCGTATGCAGCCACCCTGTCGGAGCGTGGCTACCGGGTGCTGGCGTACGACATGCTCGGGCAGGCGCAGTCGGCCAAGCCGGTGCTGGGCATCGAGTTCACCGAACACGCGGACCTGCTGGCCGGTCTGCTCGACCGCTTGCAGGCCGGCCGCACGCACTTGGCAGGCATCAGCTTCGGCGGCGTGGTCGCCCTCGACTTCGCCATCCGGCACCCGCAAAAGGTAGCCGGCCTCGCTGTCATGAGCGCGTTCGCCGAGCTGTCACCGCAGCTCGAGCTGCTGGGCAACGTGATGTACGAGGGGCTCACGCAATGCGGCCTGCCCTACCTGCAAAGCATGCTGTACCCCATGAACATGAGTTCGCGCTGGCTCGCCGCCAACCGCGCCCGCCTGCCCGCGATGATGCGAGGCGGCTACATCAGCAACGACCTTTATGCCTTGCAGAACCTGATGGAATCCTTCATCCGGTTCGAGCCGCTCACGCCCCGCCTCAAGGAGATCCGCGGGCCCGTCCTGCTGATGAACGGGGAGCACGATTTCTTCACGCCGCGCGAATGCCACGAACTGCTGCGGCGCGAATTGCCGAACTGCCGGCTGGTGATCATCCAGCACGCGTACCACGCGTTCACGGTGGAATTGCCCGACATCACCCTGCGCCAGTTGCACGAATTCTTCCGTGCCGTGGACGAGAGGCGCTGGGTGGGGGACGGCTCGGTGTGGGTGGCGGCCGATCGTGCGGATGCCACCCCGCACGTGCTGCCTTTTCACGGTGACCACACGAGAGCGATCCAGTTGCCGCTGGCGTCCGCCGCGGCCAGGCGGGCGCCGCGCCGCACGGTGGCGGCAACCGGGGGGCGCCGGCGATGAAGCCCACCCTAAAGCTCTATGACGACGCCCGGGCGGCCATCGCGGCGGGCGGATTCGGCGCGGACACGCAGACCCGCATCTCGCTCTTCCTCGGCGCGGCCAGGCAGGTCAACGCCGCGATCCTCGGCGCCGTCGAACTCCAGCCCCAGGTGACCGTGGCGTATCCCTTCGTCCACGGCCAGTACTACCGCGAGGTCGAATTCGCGACCCTGCTCATGCGAGCGACGCGCTGGTCCGGCAACTGGGCGCTCTATGCCCAGGGTGCGCAGCACACCACGCCCCTGTGGGCGCAATGGTGGCGCATCCAGTTGCCCGCCGGACCGGCCTTCGACCCCCGCGCGGCATTCGCCGCCCTTGCGCTGGGGCACGCGTTGCTCGCGCGGATCCGCCTTGCGCCGGTGATCCCCGAGAACGTGGACGAGCAGTCCGCTTTCGTGGCGGCGCTGCGCCGGATGGAACAGGAATCGGGCCGGATGATCCAGACGCAGATCCGGCTGCTCAAGGACGGCGACAGCCCGCTGCCCCTGGCCGAGCGCGAAGAGATCATCGAAACGAAGCAGGAAGCCGTCGATGAAGCCTTCCGCTGCTTCCTGGAGTGGCTGGCCGGAAGTTCGACCCCTAATCGGATGTGAGACCCCATGAAAATCGCCGTCTTCAGCGCCCAACCCCATGACCGGGAGTTCCTCGACGCAGCCAATGCCGCCGAAGGGCACGAACTCGAGTACTTCGAGGCGGCCCTGGGCCCCGGATCGGTCGCGCTGGCCACCGGCTACGAGGCCGTTTGCGTCTTCGTCAACGATGTCGTCGACGCAGCCGTGCTGGGCGCGCTGCGAGCGGGGGGCACGGGGTTGGTGGCGCTCCGGTGCACCGGCTTCAACAACGTCGACCTGGCGGCCGCGGCGCGCCTGGGCGTCAAGGTGGTCCGGGTGGTCAACTACTCACCCAACTCGGTGGCAGAGCACGCCGTCGCATTGCTGTTGGCGATCAACCGCAAGACGCACCGGGCCTACAACCGGACACGGGATTCCAATTTCTCGCTCAACGGGCTGATGGGCTTCGACCTGCACGGAAAAACCGTCGCCGTGGTGGGCACCGGCAAGATCGGCTGCGTCTTTGCCCGCATCATGCTGGGCTTCGGATGCAAGGTCATCGGCCATGCCCCGATCGTGTCGCCGGAGTTCGAGGCGATGGGCGCACGGTATGCGGCGCCCGGGGAGATCGGCGCGGACGCCGACATCATCTCCCTGCACTGCCCCCTGACGCCGGAGACCCACCATATCGTCAACGCGGGCACGCTGGCAAGAATGAAGCGCGGCGCCTTGTTGGTGAACACGAGCCGTGGCGGCCTGGTGGACACGGATGCCGCCATCAACGCGCTCAAGAGCGGCCAACTGGGCGGGCTGGGACTGGACGTCTACGAGCAGGAGGCCGGCCTGTTCTTCCGCGACCTGTCCAACACCATCGTGACCGACGACGTGCTGCAGCGCCTCATGGCCTTCCCGAATGTCATCGTCACCGGCCACCAGGCCTTCTTCACGCGCGAGGCCATTGCCACGATCAGCGAGACCACCCTGCGCAGCGCGACCGAATTCGCCACCAAGTCCCCCCTGTCGAATGAAATCAAGCTGGCTTGATGCCAGCCCGGAGAATCGATATGCCGAAGACCATTCCTTCCCTGACCGACTTCACCCAAGCCGGTGGGCCGATCGCCGAATACATGACCGATGTCATGCAGCGCACGGTGCTGTATTGGGACGTGATGCGCCAACGCAGCGACCAGTACTACGAGCAGAAGGACAAGGACGTTCCGCATGTGCTGCGCTTCGACGGCGAACTGGTGCTGGACGGTCGCACGTTCGAACGGCCGTGCAATTACCTGCTGGCGCGCGTGAGGCCGCCGGCCGGCCTGAAGGTCGATCCGCGCAAGCGCCCCTTCGTCGTGGTCGATCCGCGTGCCGGGCACGGGCCGGGCATCGGCGGCTTCAAGGCCGACAGCGAACTGGGCGTGGCCATGAAAGCCGGCCACCCCGCCTACCTGATCGGCTTCACCCCGGAGCCGATGCCGGGCCAGACCATCGAAGACGTCATGCAGACCGAAGCAGTGTTCCTGGAGAAGGTCATCTCGCTGCACCCCGGTGCCGAAGGCAAGCCCTGCGTCGTCGGCAACTGCCAGGGCGGGTGGGCCGTGCTGCTGGTGGCGGCGATCCGGCCCGAGCTGTTCGGGCCGATCATCGTGGCCGGCTCGCCGCTGTCCTACTGGGCGGGCATCGAAGGCGAGAACCCGATGCGCTACACCGGCGGCCTGGCCGGCGGCAGCTGGATGACGGCGCTGGCCGGCGACCTGGGCGCCGGCAAGTTCGACGGCGGCATGCTGGTCGAGAATTTCGAGAACCTGAATCCATCCAACACCTTGTGGACCAAGAAGTACAACCTCTGGTCCAAGGTGGATACCGAAGGACCCCGCTACATCGAATTCGAAAAGTGGTGGGGCGGCCACATCGACCTCAATGCGGAGGAGATGCAGTGGATCGTCGACAACCTGTTCGTCGGCAACAAGCTCGCCACCGCCGAGATCGTCACGCGTGACGGACAGCGCATCGACCTGCGCAATATCCGCTCGCCGATCATCTGCTTCTGCTCGAAAGGCGACAACATCACCCCGCCGCAGCAGGCGCTCGGGTGGATCCATGACCTCTACGGCAGCGACGACGACATCCGTGCCTGCGGCCAGACCATCGTCTACGCCGTGCACGACACCGTCGGCCACCTCGGCATCTTCGTCTCGGGCGGTGTGGCCAAGAAGGAGCACAACGAGTTCGCCTCCAACATCGACCTGATCGATGTGCTGCCGCCCGGCCTGTACGAGGCTGTCATGACCCCGAAGACCGCCGAATCGCTCAACCAGGATGCGATCGACGGCGACTGGATCGTGCGCTTCGAGCCGCGCAGCCTGGAGGACATCCGCGCCATCGTCCAGCCCAGCCCGGAGAACGAGCGGCGCTTCGCCACGGTGCGCAAGGTCTCCGAGACCAACCTCGCCCTCTACCGCAGCATGGTCCAGCCTTTCGTGAAGGCGTTCGTCACGCAGCAGTCCGCCGACAAGCGCAAGAGCAAGAAGTCCAGGCGCACCGAACTTCCCTACGAGATCTTCTCGGGTCGCAACCCGATGATGAAGCAGGTCGCGCGACTGGCGGACCAGGTACGGGCGCAGCGCCAGCCGGTCGCGCCGGACAACCCCCTCGTGCAATGGCAGGCCATGGTCTCGGACGGCATCGTCGCCGCCCTCGACGGCTACCGCGACCAGCGCGACGCCCAGATGGAAAAGATCTTCCTGGCGATCTACGACTCACCCGTGCTGCAGGCGATGGTGGGCACGGCGCAGGCCGAGCCCAGGCCGCGCCCCGGCATGGCGCCGGAGCGCGTCGCCCTCATCAAGGACCGCATCGCCGAATTGAAGGCCGGCATCACCAAAGGTGGGGTCCGAGAAGCGGCGGTCAGAGCCTTTCTCTATGTCAGCATGGCGGATCCAGGCGTCGACGAGCGTGCGTTCAACACGCTGCGCGAGATGCGCAGGGAGAACGACGGCCTGACCCTGGAAGCATTCAAGCAGTTGGTGCGTGAGCAGTATTTCAGCCTGGTGCTCGATCCGGAAGGAGCAGTCGCCGCCATCCCCGGGATGCTGCCGGCCGATGCCGGCAAGCGCGCACGCCTTCTGGCGGCCATCCGCCGCACCGCGGCTGCCGACGGCGACACTTCCGATCTGCAGGCGGAGCGGCTGGAGCAGCTCGAGAAGCTCTTCCAACCCCAGACACGCCGCGTCCCGGCCAAGAAGGCGCCGCGCAAGGCCGTGCGGCGGCTCAAGTCTTGAAGACGCGAGAGTACGTTGCTTCGACCGGCGCGCCCAGGCGTTTGCCGCGTGACCGAGTGATTGACAGTGCCATGGCGCCCGCCTACGATCAGTTCGGCGTCAGAGAGGCACATAGCGCGATTTCGCGCCATGGAGGAATGGATGGACAGACCACAGCAGCCTTTCACGAAGGCGCAGGAGTTTCGCAGCTTCCTGTTTCTCTCGGTCGTCATGGCGCCCGTGCTGGCGGTCATCGTCGTTTCCGGCTATGGGTTCCTCGTCTGGATGTACCAGCTCCTGGCTGGTCCACCGGTCCGTTGAGCGACCCTTCAATGATTTCGCGCGCCACTTCAAGGAAGCCACGTGACTGAAGAAGTGCACATCAGCAGCCTGGTGGTACTCACCGCTCCCGTCCGCTTGCGGGACGTCGAGGAGGCCATCGGCGCCATGCCCGGCGCGATGGTGCACGGCACCTCCCCCGCCGGAAAGATGGTGGTCACGCTGGAAGCGGAAACCACCGACGCCATGCTGGCCATGGTCAACCGGATCCAGCGCACCGATGGTGTCTTGTCCGCCGCCATGGTGTATCAATGCTCCGACAGCCTGGCCGCAATGAACGAGGAGATTCCGGATGCCCACTGATCGTCGGGAGTTCATGCGGCGAACGGCCGCTGCGACAGCAGGGGCGGTCGCCGGCATCCCGCTTCCGGGCATCGCTCAAGCCGTTGCCCCCGGAGCCTCCGGCCTGAAATGGTCGAAGGCACCTTGCCGGTTCTGCGGCACCGGTTGCGGCGTGCAGGTGGCCGTCAAGGACAACCGCGTCGTCGCGACGCGTGGAGACCCCGAAGCGGAGGTCAACCGTGGCCTCAACTGCGTCAAGGGCTATTTCCTGTCGAAGATCATGTATGGGGAGGACCGTCTTCTCACTCCGTTGCTGCGCATGAAGAACGGCCAGTACGCGAAGGACGGAGAGTTCACGCGCGTATCGTGGGACCAGGCCTTCGACGTGATGGCCGCGCAATTCAAGCGCGTACTCAAGGAGAAGGGTCCGACCGCGGTGGGCATGTTCGGTTCCGGCCAGTGGACGGTGTGGGAAGGCTACGCCGGCCTCAAGCTGATGAAGGCCGGGTTCCGTTCGAACAACCTGGACCCCAATGCGCGGCACTGCATGGCCTCGGCCGCCGTGGGCTTCATGCGCACCTTCGGAGCCGACGAGCCGATGGGTTGCTACGACGACATCGAGGCCGCCGACGCCTTCGTGCTGTGGGGCTCCAACATGGCGGAGATGCACCCGATCCTGTGGACACGGGTGACCGACCGCCGCCTGAGCAGCCCCCACGTGAAGGTGGCGGTGCTTTCCACCTTCGAGCACCGTTCCTACGAACTGGCCGACATCGAGCTCACCTTCACGCCCCAGTCGGACCTGGCGATCCTCAACTACATCGCCAACCACATCATCAAGACGAACCGCGTGAACCGCGAGTTCGTCGACAAGCACACGTCGTTCCGCCTGGGTAACGCCGACATCGGCTACGGGTTGCGCCCGGAACACCCATTGCAGAAGGCCGCCAAGAATGCGGGCAATGCGGGCGGATCCAAGCCGATCAGCTTCGACGACTTCGCCAGGTTCGTCTCGACTTACGACCTCGACTACACCGCCAGGTTGAGCGGCGTGCCGAAGAACCGGCTGGAGGCGTTGGCCGAGCTCTATGCCGACCCCAAGACCAAGGTGATGTCGTTCTGGACCATGGGTTTCAACCAGCACACCCGCGGTGTCTGGTGCAACAACATGGTCTACAACATCCATCTGCTCACCGGCAAGATCTCCACGCCAGGCAACAGCCCTTTCTCGCTCACGGGCCAGCCTTCCGCGTGCGGGACGGCGCGCGAGGTCGGCACGTTTGCGCACCGCCTGCCGGCCGACATGGTCGTGACCAACCCGAAGCATCGCGCCCACGCCGAGGAGATCTGGAAGCTGCCCGCGGGCACCATCCCCGACGTCCCCGGCTACCACGCCGTGCTGCAGAACCGGATGCTCAAGGACGGAAAGCTCAATGCCTACTGGTCCATGGTCAACAACAACATGCAGGCGGCCGCCAACCTGATGCAGGAGGGCTATCCGGGCTACCGGAATCCGGACAACTTCGTCGTCGTGTCGGACGTCTATCCCACCGTGACCGCGCTGAGCGCCGACCTGATCCTGCCGGCCGCGATGTGGGTAGAAAAAGAAGGCGCGTACGGCAACGCCGAGCGTCGCACCCACTTCTGGCACCAGCTGGTGAAGGCACCCGGGGAGGCACGGTCCGACCTGTGGCAGCTGATGGAATTTTCGAAGCGCTTCACGGTCGAGGAAGTGTGGCCGCCCGAGCTGATCGCGAAGAAGCCGGAGTACCGCGGAAAGACCTTGTACGACGTGCTCTTCCGAAACGGCCAGGTCGACAAGTTCCCGGCGTCGCAAATGGAGGCCGGCTACGACAACGCCGAGGCGAAGGAGTGCGGCTTCTACGTGCAGAAGGGCCTGTTCGAGGAGTACGCCACTTTCGGGCGAGGCCACGGGCACGATCTGGCCCCCTTCGACACCTACCACCAGGGACGCGGATTGCGCTGGCCCGTGGTGAACGGCAAGGAGACCCTGTGGCGCTACCGGGAAGGCGCTGACCCCTACGTGAAGGCGGGCACCGGCTACCAGTTCTACGGCCATCCCGACGGCAAGGCGCTGATCTTCGCCCTGCCCTACGAGCCCCCTCCGGAAATACCGGACAAGGAATACCCCTTCTGGCTTTCGACCGGACGGGTCCTCGAGCACTGGCATTCAGGCTCCATGACGCGCCGCGTGCCCGAATTGCACAAGGCCGTGCCGAACGCGGTGTGCTACATGCACCCGGAAGACGCGGCGGCATTGGGCGTCAGGCGCGGCGTCGAGGTGGAAGTGAGCTCGCGGCGCGGCAGCATGCGCACGCGGGTGGAAACGCGTGGCCGCAACAAGCCGCCCCGCGGACTGGTCTTCGTGCCGTGGTTCGATGCGAGCCAGTTGATCAACAAGGTCACGCTGGATGCCACGGACCCGATCTCGTTCCAGACGGACTTCAAGAAATGCGCCGTGAAGATCACCAAGGTGTGAGCGGGCGGAAGGCAGCGCCACCATGACCCACCTTCGCAAACTCCTCCCGCTGCTTGGCCTCGTGGCCGTCCTGGCCTGGGCCCAGCCTGCGACCAAGCTGCAGGATGCGGCGCGCGGCCCGGCGGCGGTGCCTGATACCACCCGGCCACCGATGCTGGGCAACGCGGTGAACGACGATGTCCGGCGACCGCGCAACTACGACACGCAGCCGCCCACCATTCCGCACCGCGTGGACGGCTACCAGGTCGACAGGAACTTCAACAAGTGCCTGGACTGCCACGCGCGCGGCAAGGCCAGTTTTTCCCAGGCCATCCCGGTGAGCGCCACCCACTACTTCGACCGCAGCGGCAAGGAACTGCCGCACATTTCGACGCGGCGCTACTTCTGCATGCAGTGCCACGTGCCGCAGGACAGCGTGCCTCCGATCGTGGGCAACTCCTTCGGGGCCGCACCTCCCGTGTCCCTGCCAGCCAACAAATAGCAGCGGAAGACACCATGCGATTGATCGACCGCTTCAAGCGTTACTGGACCATCGTCCGCCGGCCAAGCGTTCACTTCAGCCTGGGCTTCCTCACGCTGGGCGGCTTCATCGGGGGCATCCTGTTCTGGGGCGCTTTCAACACGGCGATGGAAGCCACGAACACCGAGAAGTTCTGCACCGGCTGCCACGAGATGCGCGACAACGTGTTCGTTGAACTCAAGAGCACCATCCACTACACCAACCGCTCCGGTGTGCGCGCGACGTGCTCCAACTGCCACGTACCGCACGACTGGACCGACAAGATGGCCCGCAAGATGCAGGCGTCCAAGGAGGTCTGGGGGAAAATCTTCGGCACCATCTCCACCGAGGAGAAGTTCCGTGCCAAGCGCCTCGAGCTGGCCCAGCACGAATGGGCGCGCTTCAAGGCCAACGATTCGCTGGAATGCCGCAATTGCCATGACTACGAATCCATGGATTTCACGCGGCAAAGCGTGCGCGCGCAGAACATGCACACGACCTACCTGGCCAGCAAGGAAAAGACCTGCATCGACTGCCACAAGGGCATCGCCCACAAGTTGCCGCACATCCCGCCCGGACAGGCTCCGACGGACACGCCCGGCCAGGTGGTGCCCAAGGACGGTAGCGCTGCGACAGGCACCACCAAACCGGGGGGTTGATGGGCCAAGGATTGACGGTTCGCGATGTGCAATGCACGCGGGCCGGCCGGATCATCTTCAGCGGAATGAGCTTCGCAGCCATGCCGGGAGATGTCGTGCAGGTGCGCGGGTCCAACGGCAGCGGCAAGAGCAGCCTGCTTCGGCTGCTGTGCGGCCTGTTGCAACCTACCCGCGGCGACGTGCGTTGGTGCGGCCAGTCCATCGGCCCCATCCCATCGGAATCCCTCGGAAGCATTGCCTACATGGGGCACGCCAGCGGGATGAGCGGCGAATTGACCGTGCTGGAGAACCTTCGCTTCTCCTTGCACGTCGCGAATAGCGCTTTTGCTCAGACGGAGTGCCGTGAAGTCCTGGGGCGACTGGGGCTGGCCCGACGCAGCGACACCTGCGTGCGCTTCCTCTCGCAAGGACAGCAGCAACGCCTGAGCCTGGCGCGCGTCATCCTGAGCCGCCGTCCGCTGTGGCTGCTCGACGAACCCAGTGCGAGCCTGGACGAGGAAGGCGAGGAGCTTTTCGACGAGTACCTCTCGGAGCACGCGCGCGGTGGCCGGATTGCGGTGGTGGCGACCCATCGCGACCTCGGTGACGGCCCTGGTGCGCTCTCCATCGACATGGATGCATTCGGTGATGCTGGCAGCCTCGATTCCGTTCATCACCCGTGAAGTGCGGTCGGCCTGGCGCCGGCCCATGGACGCGCTCGGTGCGCTGTTCTTCTTCGTGGTGGTCGGCAGCGTGTTCCCGCTCGCGCTGGGACCGGACCCGGCGCTGCTGGCCGCCGTCGGGCCCGGCGTCGTGTGGGTGGCCGCGCTGCTGGCGGTGACGGTCTCGCTGCACCGCCTGTTCCTGCCCGACCTCGAAGATGGCGCCCTGGAACAGCTGTTGCTGTCGCCTCGCTCGCTGGCGGGCATCGTCGGCGCCCGCGTGGCGGCGCATTGGCTGCTCACCTGCCTGCCGCTGGTGGTGGTTGCGCCTTTGCTGGGGTTGCAGTTCGGCCTGTCCGCGCAATCATTGGCCGTCCTGCTGGCCTCCCTGCTTCTCGGAACGCCGACGCTGGTGCTGCTGGGCGCGCTGGGCGCCGCCCTCACGCTGGGCCTGCGTGGCAACGTGCTGCTGGCCCTGATCGTGCTGCCGCTGTCGGTGCCGGTGTTGATCTTCGGCAGCGGGGCCGTGGCGGCGAGCCGCGTGGGCATGCCGGCCGGACCGCACCTGTCCCTGCTCGGTGCTTGCTTGCTGGCTGCGGCAGTCCTGTGTCCCTGGGCCACAGGAGCCGCCTTGCGACTGGCTGTCGAATGAGCGACCGCGGCATGAACCCGGCTCGAGGGGCCGACGGCATCGGTCTGGCGCTCCCCTCGCACGGGAACTGGCGGCGCCTGGCTTCTCCGGTGGTGTTCCATGCCTGGGCCGGGCGGGCCGTGCCCTGGTTCGCGGCCCTGGCGTGCGTGCTGGCTCTTGCGGGGCTGGCGGTCGGCTTCTTCGTGGCCCCCACCGACCACCAGCAGGGCGAGGTCTACCGCATCATCTTCATCCATGTCCCAGCCGCCTGGATGTCGATGTTCCTCTACCTCGTGGCGGCGGCACATGCGGCCTGGGGATTGATCTTCAACACGCGCCTGTCGGCCCTCATGGCACGGGCACTGGCGCCGACGGGCGCGCTCTTCACCGTCATCGCGCTGTGGACGGGCGCCGTCTGGGGCAAGCCGACCTGGGGCACCTGGTGGGTGTGGGACGCGCGCCTGACGTCCGAGTTGGTCCTGCTGTTCCTTTACCTCGGGTACCTCGGACTGGTTTCCGCCATCGACGATCCTCGCCGCGCCGACCGGGGCGGAGCCATCCTGCTGCTGGCCGGGGTGGTCAACATCCCCGTGATCTACTTCTCCGTGCAGTGGTGGAACACGCTGCACCAGGGCGCGTCGATCAGTCTCACCGCGGCGCCTGCGATGGCGCACACCATGTTGGCCGGCCTGTTGCTGATGGTGGGTGCGTGCTGGGCGTATTCGGTGGCGGTGGCCCTGGCGCGGGTGCGCTGCCTGATCGTCGATCGGCAAGCATTGGACCGGCGGCGATGATCGCTTCGGACCCCACCTGGTTCATCGTTGGCGCCTACGGCGTCACCCTGGTCCTGCTGGCCGCCGAAATCTGGCAACTGGCGCATCGCAGCCGGGCCCAGGCCCGTTCCCCCACGCGGGAGCCGGACGATGAAGCCTAGGCACCGCCGCATCGCCATCGTCGGCGCCGGCCTGGCGGCCCTGGGGCTGGCGGCGCTGCTGGTGCTCAATGCGCTGCAGTCCAACCTGGTGTTCTTCTTCAGCCCGAGCCAGGTCGCGGCCAAGGCTGTGCCGCGCGCGGAAGCGTTTCGCATCGGCGGGTTGGTGGAGGCCGGCTCGGTGCAACGAGGCAGCGACGGGCTGACTGTGCGTTTCGTCGTCACCGACCTGGCGCAACGGGTCCCCGTGAGCTACAGCGGCCTGTTGCCCGACCTGTTCCGCGAAGGCAAGGGCGTGGTGGTGGCCGGCCGGTTGCTCGCCGACGGATCGTTCCAGGCCACGCAGGTGCTGGCCAAGCACGACGAGAACTACATGCCACCCGAAGCGGCCGCGGCCCTGGAACAGGCGCGCAAGTCGCCGGCGCCCTTGCCGATGGAGGCGCAGCCGTGATCCCCGAGATGGGCGTCTTCAGCCTGGTGCTGGCCTTGCTTGTCGCCGTGGTGCAGGGCAGCCTGCCGATGGCCGGCGCGCACTGGGGCGTCGCCCGCTGGATGCGGGTCGCACGCCCCGCCGCCCTGGGACAGTTCCTTTTCGCCAGCCTGGCGTTCGCGTGCCTGGCCTGGTCCTTCGTGGACAACGATTTTTCGGTGCGGTACGTGGCGTCCAATTCGCATGCCGACCTGCCTGCCATCTACCGATTCGCCGCGGTGTGGGGTGGCCATGAGGGCTCGATGCTGCTCTGGCTCTGCCTGCTCACCGGCTGGACGCTGGCTGTCGCGCTGTTCAGCCGCCAGTTGCCCGAACCTTTCGTGGCGCGCGTGCTCGCATTGATGGCGTGGTTGAGCGTGGGCTTCCTGCTGTTCCTGCTGTTCCTCTCGAATCCGTTCACGCGGCTTGTTCCCGCTGCCCTGCAAGGTCGCGACCTCAACCCATTGCTGCAGGACCCCGGCATGGTGGTGCATCCGCCGATCCTCTACATGGGCTACGTGGGTTTCTCGGTGGCATTCGCCTTCGCGATCGCCGCGCTGCTGTCGGGGCAACTGGACGCGGCATGGGCCCGCTGGTCGCGCCCCTGGACCGTGGCGGCCTGGGCCTTCCTCACGCTGGGCATCCTGCTGGGCAGCGCATGGGCCTACTACGTCCTCGGCTGGGGCGGCTGGTGGTTCTGGGACCCGGTGGAGAACGCCTCCTTCATGCCCTGGCTCGTGGGCACGGCGCTGATCCACTCGCTGGTGGTCACCGAAAAGCGCGGCGCCTTCCGCAGTTGGACCGTGTTGCTGGCCATTTGCGCTTTCTCCCTCAGCCTGCTTGGCACCTTCCTCGTCCGCTCCGGCGTCCTCACATCGGTCCATGCGTTCGCCGTCGATCCGGGCCGCGGCCTGTTCATCCTGGCCTTCATGACGGCGGTGGTGGGCGGTTCGCTGCTGCTGTTTTGCTGGCGCGCGCCGCGCATCGGGCTGGGTGGACGCTTCGAGGTGCTGTCGCGTGAGTCGCTGCTGCTGGCCAACAACGTGGTGCTGGCCGCCGCGGCCATGGCGGTGTTGATCGGCACCCTGTATCCGCTGGCGCTCGACGTGCTCACCGGACAGAAGATCTCCGTCGGACCGCCCTACTTCGAAGCTGTGTTCGTGCCGATCATGGTTCCGGCCATCTTCCTGATGGGCGTTGGTCCGATGGCTCGCTGGAAGCAGGCGCCGCTGCCCGAGCTGGCCATGCGCCTGCGCTGGGCCATGGCTGCCAGCGGCGCGGCCGCGCTATTGCTGCCGTTCGTGCTGCCCGCCGGCCAGCGCGGATGGTCCGCGCTGTCCACGTTTGCGCTGCTGCTGGCCGCATGGGCCGTCGCAAGCGCCATCGCCCACGCGTGGCAGCGGCTCGCCGGCGGAGCTGGCGGCTGGGTCGAGCGAGCCGGTCGCCAGCCGCGCGGTTGGTACGGAATGTTGGCTGCGCACGCCGGCATCGGCGTTTTCATCTTCGGCGCGACGATGGCCAACGGCTTCGAAAGCAAGCAGGAATTGCGGCTTGCCCTGGGTGCGCGGGTCACCCTGGCCGGCTACGAGTTCATCTTCCAGGACATCGTCCCGTCCAGCGGGCCGAACTACGATGCCCAACGCGCCACCGTGCTGGTCATGCGCGACGCACGCCTGGCGGCCACCCTGCATCCCGAGAAGCGGGTCTACCGTGCCCAGCAGATGCCATTGAGCCAGGCGGCCATCGACGTCGGGGCGACGCGGGACCTGTTCGTCGCGCTGGGCGAACCGGCCGGTGAGCGGGCATGGACCATGCGCCTGCACGTCAAGCCCTTCATGGCCTGGATCTGGGCAGGCTGCGTGCTGATGGTCCTGGGTGGCCTGCTCGCGGCCACGGACCGCCGCTACCGGCTGCAGCTCGCCACGCGCTCCTCCGAGGTCACGGTCCGGATGCCCGCGACCGCCATCGTCGCCACGGGGCCGCAAGGGGGGGCGTGATGCGCTTCATGCTGCCCTTTGCGGTCTTCATCGGCCTGGCCATCGTGCTCGCGCTGGGATTGACGCGCGACCCGAAAGTACTGCCGTCCGCCCTGATCGAGAAGCCCGCGCCGGCCATCGACCTGCCGTTGTTGCACGATCCGCAGCAAAGGCTGCAGATCGGCGCCTTGCGGGGCAAGGTCTGGGTTCTGAACGTGTGGGCATCGTGGTGCGCGCCTTGCCGGGAAGAGCTGCCGGTCCTGGCGGAGTTCAGCCGCAAGGACGGCGTTGCGCTCTACGGGCTGAACTACAAGGACCAGGACGATGCGGCGCGCACCTGGCTGCAGCGGCATGGCAACCCCTACTTGGCTTCAGCGAGCGACAGCGACGGCCGCATCGGCATCGACTACGGGGTCTATGGCGTGCCCGAGACTTTCGTGATCGATCAAACCGGCCTCGTGCGCTTTCGGCACGCGGGGCCGCTCACGGCCGACATCTGGCGCAGTCAACTGATGCCCGTGGTGCGGAGCCTCCAGTGAGCTTCATGGTCATGCTTCGGCCGGTGATCGCCGCACTGTTGCTGGGCTCGGCGCTGCTGGGCGCGGCAACAGCCGATTCCCTTCACGCCAGGGAAGCGAACCTGGCGGCCAGCATGCGGTGCCCGGTGTGCCAGAACCAGACGCTGGCGGAGTCGAATGCGCCGCTGGCGGCCAGCATGCGGCAGCAGATTCGCGAGCAACTGGCACAGGGCAGATCCGACGCGCAGATCCGGGATTACTTCGAGCAGCGCTATGGCGCGTTCGTCCGTTATGACCCGCCATTCACGCCCTCGACCTGGCTGCTATGGCTCGGACCGTTCCTTTTGCTCGCGGCGGGCTTCGCGGCCCTGTGGCGCCTGGTGTCGCGGCGTGCCCGGGCGATGACCGAGCCCCTGACCGAAGAGGAACAAGCACGGGCGGACTCCTTGCTGGAAGGAAGGACGCCGTGACGGGCCTGTGGCTGGCCGCCGTGGCGCTGTTGGTGATTGCGCTGTTGTTCGTCGTCCCTCCGCTGCTCGGGACATCCCGCCGTTCCACTGTTGCGCGGCAATCGGTTGCCCGCCATCTCCATGGCGATCAACTGGCGCAGATCGAGCAGGACCTCCAATCCGGCGCGCTCGACGAACATCACCGGGAGCAGGCGGTGAACGACGTCCGCCTGCAGGCGCTGGAGGAGGCATCCCAGCCCTCCTCGCGCGCACAGCTTGCACCGCGCCCATGGATGGGTTGGGGAGTGGCCGCGGCCTTGAGCATTGGTTTGCCGGCCGCCGCGCTGGCCTTGTACCTGCAGGTCGGCAACCCGCGGGCCGTCGCCGTGCTGGCGGCCAACCAGCCCGAAGCCCATGAAAGCGGGGGCGTCGAGATGGAGGTCGCGGTCAGCCGCCTCGCGGCCCGCTTGCGCACGCAACCTGACGATCTCGAAGGTTGGACCGTGCTGGCGCGCTCCCTCGAATTCTTGCAACGCTACGACGACGCGGCCGCGGCTTACCAGAGGGCGCTTGCGATTGCGCCGAATCAGCCGCAACTGCTCGCCGACTACGCGGATGCCCTGGGTTCGGCACGTTCCGGCGACCTGTCAGGGCCCGCGCAGGCTGCCATCGACGCTGCCTTGGCCATCGACGCCGACCACCCCAAGGCGCTAGCGCTCGCCGGCGCGGCCGCATTCAAGCGGGGCGATATCGCAGTGGCGCGCCAGCATTGGGAGCACCTCCTCTCGCGGCTGCCGCCGGATTCCGAATTGGCCCAACTGATCGGGGCCGACCTGGCAAGGTTGGAATCACCGAACACTTCCAACCATGCCGGCGTCCCATCTCGCAAGCACGTCGGCGGCCAGGTCGCGATCGCCCCTTCACTCCAGGACAAGGTCGCTCCCGATGACACGGTCTTCGTCATCGCCAGGGCGCAGGCCGCGGGGCCCATGCCGGTTGCGGTGCTGCGCCTGCGGGTCAAGGACCTGCCCGCGAAATTCGTCCTCGATGACAGCCTCGCCATGTCCCCTGAACGGCCGATCTCGCGCTTTGGCAAGTTGACGATCGATGTGCGTGTCTCGCGATCCGGCCAAGCCGCACCGCAGCCGGGCGACCTGGCAGGTTCGATGGTCGGGGTGTCGCTGGGCCAGGAAGGCATCGAGCTACGGGTGGACAGACTGATCCCGTAGACTTCGTGCTTGCTCGGGCGTTGCTCTGGCGCAATTCAGCTTCTGGAATACCACCCTTACGCAGGCTCAACAGAGGACCGTGGAATTGTGCGCGCTTAGAATCGAGTTGCCTTTGGAAGCCCCTGGTGACATTCGTCTGGGGAAGCGCGGACGCAGAAAACGACTCTGTTATTCGGAAAAAAAGTCGTTTTGAACCGTTGACTCCACGCGCTAAGTTCCGTCGGGCATGCAGCCTGACAAATCTCTCCCCGCCTTGAACTCCTCCGACGGCCCGTTGGACGGAATTCGCATCATTGACTTGTCCACGGTGATCATGGGCCCGTACGGCAGCCACATCCTGGCCGACCTGGGCGCCGACGTGATCAAGGTGGAGCCCCCGGAGGGGGACCCGTACCGGCGCTACAAGCCGCAACGCAATCCCGGCATGAACGGCGCGGTGCTCAACCTGCACCGCAACAAGCGCAGCGTGGTGCTGGACCTCAAGACGGCGTCCGCGCGCGCCGCCCTGGACCGCCTGCTGGGCAGCGCCGACGTGTTCATGCACAACCTGCGGCCGAAGGTGATCGAGCGCCTAGGCTACGGCTACGAACGCGTGAAGTCGCTGCGCCCTGACATCGTGCACTGCGGCGCATATGGCTTCGGCGCTGCCGGCCCCTACGGCGACAAGCCGGCGTACGACGACATGATCCAGGCCGGCTCCGGCATTGCGGCGCTGTACGAGCAGGTGCACGGCACTCCCAAATACGTGCCCAGCGTCATCTACGACAAGCTGGCAGGACAGACGATCGCCTACGCGATCCTGGCCGCACTGGTGCAGCGCGGTCGAACCGGCCGCGGTTCAGCAGTGGAGGTGCCGATGTTCGAAACGGCGGTGGAGTTCAATCTCGTCGAGCACATGTCCGGTACGGCGTTCGTGCCGCCGCTTGGTCCGATGGGCGCTTCGCGCGTGCTGACGGAGCGGCGCAAGCCCTACCGCACCCGTGACGGATACGTTTGCATCATGCCGTACTCGGACCGTAACTGGCAGGACTTCTTCGAGTTCGCCGGCCTGCACGAGAGCAGCCGGGACCCGCGGTTCGCCACTTTCGCCGGTCGCGCCGAACACGCTGACACCATTTACGGCCAGGTGGAGGTCGCCGCGTTGAAGCACACGACGGCCGAATGGATCGCGTTCGGGGACAGTGCCAACGTGCCCTGCATGGCCGTCGCGCGGCTGGACCAGTTGGCCGAAGACCCGCACCTGCAGGCCGTGGGCTTCTTCCAGGAGATGGATCACCCCAGCGAGGGTCGCTACCTGTCAGTGCGGCCGCCCGTCTCCTTCGGCGGCCAGGCCCCGCCCGTGCGCCGGCACGCGCCCACGCTGGGCCAGCACACCGAGGAGGTGCTGCGGGAAGCCGGCGTAGCGCAGGACACCATCGACCAGCTGATGGCAGCACGCTCGCTGTCGCCGCAGGACTGAAGCGCGCATGATCGCGCTCGATCGCGAGCACGCCGCCCTGCGCGACGAAGTGCGCGCCTTCATTGCGCTGCACGGGCACGTCGCGCCACGCGGCTTGGCTCGCCACCGCAAGGACCCACAGGTGCTGGAATGGCAGGCGCTGCTGCTGGCCCACGGCTATGCGGGGCGCGAAGTGCCGCGCGAGTACGGCGGCTTCGGCGCCGCACCGGACCCGATTGCGCGCGCGATCATCGGTGACGAGTTCGCGCGGGCCGGCCTGCACCCGGGCCTGGGCAGCCAGGGCATCGAGATCGTCGTCCCCACGCTGCTGAAGATCGGCACCGAGGCGCAGCGCAGGGCCTATATCGCGCCGACCCTGCGCGGCGAATACATCTGGTGCCAAGGCTTCTCGGAACCGAACGCGGGTTCGGACCTCGCGTCGCTGGCGACGGCCGCACGCGAGGAGGGCGACGCGCTGGTGATCGACGGCCAGAAGATCTGGACCTCCTCGGCACACGAGGCCGACTACATGCACTGTCTGGTGCGCACCGCGCGCGGCGAACGCAAGAGCGACGGCATCACTTACGTCATCGTGCCGATGCGCGCACCAGGCATCGAGGTGCGCAACATCACCAGCATGGTGCGCAAGGACTTCTTCGACGGCCGCCCGTCGTTCAACGAAGTGTTCTTCACCGGCGTGCGCGTGCCCAAGGCCAACGTCGTCGGGGAGATGGGCCACGGCTGGTCCGCCGCGATGAAGGCGCTGGGCAGCGAGCGCGGCATGCTGGGCGACGCCGGCCGGCTGGAGCGCCGCCTGCACGAGATTTCGCAATTGTTCCAGCAGGAGTTCGACAGCCGCCGCGCGATCGACGACGCGGTGCTGGTGGACCGGCTGGCCGCCCTGTCCTGCCGCGTGGCGGCGATGCGCGCCCATGCCGACCGCATCCTCGCGGCAGACCTCGCCGGCGAGGACGCGCGGCTGGCCGCCATGGTGGTCAAGCTGGAGGGCTGCGAGCTGAACCTGCAGCTGTCTACGCTCGCAGTGGACGCGATGGGCGACGAAGGCCCCTTGTACGGGGACAGTCCGCGCCTGCACGAGGAAGGCGTCTGGCCGTTCCGCACGATGTTCGATCTGGCGCTGGTGATCGGCGGCGGCTCCGCCCAGATCCAGCGCAACATCATCGCGGAGCAGGGTTTGGGCCTGCCGCGCGAGCCTTCGAGCGCGGCGAAATGATCGATCTTGCCGCCAGCCAGGCTGGGACCGGCCTCAGCGCCGACCAGCGCATGCTGCAAGAAGCGCTGGACCGATTGCTGGCCACTTCCCCCCCGCTGGAGACGACGCGCATCTTCGCGCGCAGCGGCAGGGGCGCGGTGAAGGCGACCGAGGCCACATTCGCTGCGTTCGGCGCGCCGGCGATGCTGGTTCCCGAAGCCTTCGGCGGCCACGGGCTGGGCCTCCTGGAGGTCGCCATCGTGGCGCGGCTGCTGGGCCAACATGCGAGCCCCTTGCGCTTCATGGGCTGCCATGCGCTGGCCCCATGGGCGATCGCGCTGGGCGGTGATCCGGCGCAACATCACCGGTGGCTGCCTGCCATCGCGGCCGGCGGATGCCGGCTCGCAGCGTCGCTGCGGCCGCATCCGGGCCTGTCCTGGCGCGGCAGAGTGCTCCAGGGCGCCGCGCGCAACATACCTGAAGCACCCGACTGCGACGCGGCCCTGCTCGTGGATCGCGACGGAAAGGCCTTCCTGGTGCCGGCGCAGCCGGGGCTGCGATGGACCGCCCTGGAAACGGTCGACGCGACACGGCAGTTCGCGGACGCGCAACTCGAAGATGCGCAGGCCGAACCGCTGGTCCTCGATGCGCAGGCGTGGCAACAGCTGACCGCGCTGGAGCGCCTGCTGCTGGCGGCCGACAGCCTGGGGGCCTGCGAGTCCCTGCTGGACCTGGCCGTCGCCTATGCGAAGGAGCGGCGGCAATTCGGCCGTCCCATCGGCTCGTTCCAGGCCATCAAGCACCTGTGCGCCGACCTGGTCGCGGCGCTGGAACTCGCGCGCTCGCTGTTCTGGCGAGCCGCACGCAGCTTGGACGCGGGCACGGGCGAAGCCGCCCTGCTGTGTGCCCAGGCCAAGAGCCAGCTGGATGAAGTCTCGCGTGCCGTCGCGCGCGGAGCCATCGAGGTCCATGGCGCGATGGGTTTCACCGACGCGTCGGGCCTGCACTTCTGGGTCAACCGTACGGTGGTGAACCGGTCGCTGCGCGACCCTCCGACGCAACTGCGGCGCGAGATCGCCGCCCTTTCCGGCTGGCTGCGCCCGCCCCAGCCCTCCGAATCCACCCCCAACGAGCATTGACCCACCATGAACACTTCTGTCTGCAAGATGTTCGGCCTGCAGGCGCCGATCTTCGCCTTTTCCCACTGCCGCGACGTCGTCGCCGAGACCTGCCTGGCGGGCGGCATGGGCGTCTTCGGCGGATCCACGTTCACGCCCGAGCAGCTGGAGCAGGAGCTCTCCTGGCTGGACGCGCACACCGGCGGGCGGCCCTACGGTGTGGACCTGCTGATCCCCAACGCCGAGTACCGGATTCCTGACAAGCTCAAGGCCGATCCGAAGACGCTGCTGCCGCGCGAGCACACGGAGTTCATCGAGGAGCTCATGCGCGAACACAACGTGCCTGCGCTCAAGGACGGCGAGTCCGAACAGATCCGCCTCGAGTACATCCGCAGCCTTGCCTTCACGCGCGAGGAGGCGGAAGTGCGACTGGAGGTGGTGTATCGCCACAAGATGGCCCAACTGATCGTCAGCGCGCTCGGCATCCCTTCGCCCGCGACCATCGAGCGGGCGCACGGACTGGGCTTGAAGGTAGGCGCCCTCATCGGCAAGCCCGAGCATGCACGGCGCCAGGTGGCGGCCGGCGTGGACCTGATCATCGCCCAGGGCCATGAAGCCGCGGGCCACACGGGCAACCTGACCACGATGATCCTCGTGCCGGAGGTGGTGGACCTGGTCGCACCGGTGCCGGTACTGGCGGCGGGTGGCATCGGTCGAGGCCGGCAGATGGCCGCGGCACTCGCGCTGGGAGCCGAGGGCGTGTGGTGCGGCACCATCTGGCTGGGCACCGTGGAAAGCGAGGTATCCCCCGAGATCCGCAAGAAGCTCTATGCGGCGACCTCCGCCGACACCATGATCAGCCGGTCCGACAGCGGCAAGCCGGCCCGCCGGCTGACCAGCGCCTGGATGCAGGCCTGGAACAGCCCCGAGGCGCCCAAGGCGCTGGAGATGCCGCTACAAGGCCTGCTGGTCAGCGATGCGCGAGTGCGCATGGCCCGGCACAAGGCCGAAGACCTGCTCACCTACCCGGCCGGGCAGGTGGTGGGCCTGGTCAACGAGCCCACCACCGTGCGGCAGGTGTTCTATTCGCTCCTCGAGGAGTTTGGCGAGACCGTCGAGCGGCTCTCGGCCATGACCGCCGACAGGGACTGAGGTCCACCCGGGTGCACCGGGTGACCGCACCGAGTGCACACCGCAGCGTTCAGGTCGCCTTGAGGTTGCGCTCCTTGATGATGCGGCGCACGGTCTCGCGCGACGCATACACCATCTCGGTGAAAGCTGCCGGCTCCATCGGCGCCGGCGTCAGGTCGGCGGCGATGCTGGTGCGGAACTTCTCGCTGGCGACCAGCGGCAGCAGGGACGAAGCCAGCTTGTCCACCACCGTCTTGGGCGTCCCCTTCGGCACCATGAGGCCGTGGAACCAGCGGTACACGGTGTTGTTAAGGCCCAGTTCCTTGAACGTCGGCACGTCCGGCATCGCGCGGTTGCGCTCGGTGGACGAGACGGCGAGCACGCGCATCGTTCCGCCGCGAACCTGCGGCAGCAGGGTGGCGGTGGTGCCGAAGAACGCCGGCGCGATGTTGGCGACGACATCGCGGACCGCCTCGGCCTCGCCCTTGTAAGGCACCATGTTCATCTTCACGTTGGCGTCGGCCATGAACATCTCGGCCGACAGGCGCGTGGAGCTCACCGTGCCGAAGGTGGCGCAGTTGATGTCGCCGCGCTTGCGCACCTCGACGACGAACTCCTGCAACGTGCGAGCCGGGAAGTCCTTGTGCACGGCGAGCGCCATGCCGCCGGTGTAGAGCGGCGTCAGCAGCTCGAAGTCCTCCAGTTGGTATGTGATGTCGGGCAGCACCAGGGGGTTGATCAGCACCGACGAGTCGGTGGCCATGCCGATCACGTGGCCAGTCTTCTCAGCGCGAGCCACCATGCTGGCGGCCACTGAGCCGGCGGCACCGGCCTTGTTCTGGATCACGATCGGCTGACCGAGTACCGGCGACAGCATCTCGCCGATGCGGCGCGCGCCGAGATCCGCACCGCCGCCCGCTGTGGCCGGGACGATGATCTCGATCGGCTTGCTCGGGAAGGTGGCCTGGGCTCGAAGGACGGCGGGGGCCGCCAGGGCGGAAAGGCCCGCCAGGACTTCACGTCTGTTGATGTTCATCGCTGTCTCCTTGGTGATAGTTGGGCCTGCAGGCTGGCGCGCACCAGCGGCAGGTGGTCGTTGCCGAAATACATCTCGTCGCCGCGCACGAAGAAGGTGGGCGAGCCGAAGCCGCCACGCGCGATCAGTTCATCGGTGTTGGCGCGCAGCACGTCCTTGATGGCCGGTCGGGCAATGGCATTGAGCAGTGCGTCGGCGTCGACGCCGGCCGTCGCGCAGATTCGGCGAATCACGTCGTCCTGCGCAATGTCCAGGTCGTCGCCCCAATAGGATTCGAACGCGGCCCGCGCGAACTCGACCAGCTTGCCTTGCGGCTCCAGCGCCAGGCAGCCGCGCATGACCTTGACGCTGTTGACCGGGAAGACAGTAGGCGCCGGGTTGATCGCGATGCCGGCGAGGCGCGCCCACGCCTGCAAGCTTCTCGCCGAGTACGCCATCTTCGCCGGCACCGGGTTGCTGCGGGTGGCATAGACGGTGGGGTTCACCGCGTTGAACACACCGCCCACGAGGATCGGCCGCCAGCGGATCTGCACGCCCAGTTCGCGTGCCAGCGGCTGCACGTTGTGGAAGGCCAGGTAGGTCCAGGGGCTGGAACAGTCGAAGAAGAACTCGAGGTCGGCCAAGCGATTCACTCCCGCACTGGCGCGGCTTGCGTGCCGGCGAAGAGGCTGCGCCGCGTTTCGTCGTCCATCGCCGCCGCCGCCGGCTTGCGCAGCGACTTGCCAACCGCCAGCCCCGCTTGCACCTGCGGGCGCTCGCGCACCTCGGCAAACCAGCGCTTGAGGCCCGGCCAAGCGTCCAGCGTCAGCTGCTGCGCCTTGTGCGTCATGACCCAGGGGAAGGCCGCCATGTCGGCGATCGAATAGTCGCCGGCGAGATATCGGCCGGTTCGCTGCAACTGCCCGTCCATTACCGCGTACAGGCGGCGGACCTCGGCGCCATAACGGTCGATGGCATAGGGGATCCTCTCCTGCGCGTACAGCAGGAAGTGGCCGTTCTGCCCGGCCATCGGACCAAGTCCGCCGACCTGCCAGTAGAGCCACTGCAGCACCTGGTACCTGTCCGCGACTTGCGCGGGCAGGAAGCGACCGCACTTCTCGGCAAGGTACTGCAGGATAGCGCCGCTCTCGAAAATGGAAACAGGCTCGGCGCCGCCCGGCGGACCATGATCGACGATCGCGGGGATGCGGTTGTTCGGGCTGATCTCCAGGAACGCCGGCTCGAACTGGGCGCTGCGCGTGATGTCCACCGGCACAAGCCGGTAGGGCAGGCCACACTCTTCCAGCATGATGGAAATCTTCCACCCGTTGGGGGTGGGCCAGTAGTGCAGGTCGATCACTTGGCCGCGTGCCGGTCTTCGGACGTCATTGCAGGATCGTAGGCACGCGGCGCCGCCAGGGAAAGCGAGTTCTTTTCCAGCCGACTGATGCGCTTTCCGACTGCGCCTGCCCCGGCGTTCTACGGCGCCAGCCGGAAGAGGTTGATGGCGCCCTCGCGGCGCACCGTGCCCCCGCGGCCCACTGCATCGGCGGCGACGATGGCGTCCAGCACCTCCGGCTCGAAGTTGGCGATGAAGCGCTCGCCGGTTGCGGACAGCCGGCCCAGCAGGATGCCGCGGTCGGGCCTGCCCTTGAGGTGCATGACCGTGTAGCTCTCCACGGTAGCGTCACCGGCCGGCGCATCGCTGAAGGGCACCTTGGCCTGGGCGTCGATCCTCCGCTGGATGGGCTCGGTTTCCCGCAACAGCCACTCGCCGGTTGCGGGCTGCGCGGAATAGACGCCGATGGACTCCTTGGTCATCAGACCGCCGTTGGCCAGCACCATGCCGAAGGCGGAAGGCGCGCGGCGCAGCCGGCTCACCATCTCCGCGATGGCGTGCGTCGAGTAGTTGTTGCCGGGACCGCCGAAGAACGCGAGCCCGCCGGTCACCGTCAGCGGTCGCGGGTCGTGGCTCGACAGCCCCAGTTCCCTGCGTGCGATCTGCACCGCGCTGGGAAAGCAACTGTAGAGGTCGAGCAGGTCCATTTCCGCGAGGGTGCGCCCGGCCAGGGTGAGCGCGCTGCTCGACGCGAGCCGCACCGCCAGAGAGTCCGCCAGGTTCTGCCGGTCGCTCATGAACCATTCGTCATGCGCGGCTGCCGCCCCGTGCAGGTACACGCGCTGGCTCGCGGGCACGCGTATTTCGTCCGCCCTGGCTTGCGAACACACGATCACGGCCGCGGCCTGGTCGACGAAGGCACTCGCGGTCATCAGCTTGGTGAACGGAAAGCCCACCATGGGGTTCTCCGCGCTCACCGTGCCGATCGCGGCGGCGGTATAGCCTTGTCGGCGTGTGGCCAGCGGATTGTCACGGGCGACGCCAGCGAAGCGCGCGAACAGGCTGGCACTGTCCTCGCGGTATTCGTCGAGAGTCTGCCCGGCCGCCACGCGCACCGCCTGGCCGATGATCCCGTACATCGCGCTGGGTGCGCGCAGGCCGTGGTCCACTTCCACCGGCTTGAAGTAGGTGGGAAGCGCACCCAAGGTGTCCGGCGCGAAAGGCGCGGACTCCGACCAGTCCAGCTGCAGGCCGGCGCGCCGAGCCAACAGTTCGCTGCGCATGGCCTCCGCTCCCACGACCAGGGCTGCCGCCGACTCGCCGCGGGCGATGCGGCGGCAGGCACGCGTGACCAGCGTCTGCGGCGAGTCGCCACCGGCGGCCGGGTACGCGTATTCGGTCGGCGTGGCGCCCAGCTGCCGGGCCAGCGACCACGGTGGGTTCGCCATGGCGCCGAAGGGCGTCGCGAACCGCGGGTTCGAGTCCGAGTACAGCCGCACCACCACCACCGAGTCCAGGCTCGCCAGCAGCGCGTCCGCCGGAGCACCACTGTCGCGCGCTGCGGCGCGGGACACCTCGGCCAGGAAGGACCGCGGCGAGCGCCCGTCCGGCGGCTGCGAGTCGGTGTCGGTGATCTGCGCGACGCCGACGATGACGGGGATGCGGCTCGCGTCGACCATGGACGTCAGGCCAGCACTGCGGTGCCGGCGATGCAGCGCTCGCCGTCCGCGCGGCGCAGCTCCAGCCGCAGCTTGTCGTTCTCGGGCCAGGCCGCAGCAACCATGCCGTCCCGGTGGGTCGCGGAACCGAGGTTGCGAAACTCGATGGACCGCAGCCGCTTCGACGGTGCCAGCGATTCGGCCAGGCCGGCCAGCCACGTGGCCTGCAGCGGCCCGTGCACCAGCAGGCCCGCGCGGCCTTCCACCTGCGTCGCGTACTCCAGGTCGTAGTGCAGGCGGTGGCTGTTGGCCGTCATCGCGGAATAGCGAAACATCTCCAGGGGCCCGGCCGCGTGCTCGCGCTTCACAGCACCGGCCGGCAACGGCGGGGCCGACGGTGCGGCCGCCGCTGCAGCCGACGGGCTTGGCGGCCCCAGGTAGATCACGTCCTGCTCCTCGTCGATCGCCACTTCGCCGGCCACCGTGATGACCCGGTTGATCGTCAGCAGCACCATGGGGCCGGCCTTGCCATCCTTGTCGGCAATGTTCTTGATGCGGCTGGTGCGCGTGATGTGGTCGCCCACGCGCAGCGGCCGGCCGAAGCGCAACCGGCCGCCCGCGGCCACGCGCCGCGGCAGGTGGGTGAAGGGTGGCAGGAAGCCCTCGGCCCGGGCGCCGCCGTCCTCGCGCAGCGCGTTCGCACGGGCCCAGCGCTGGAACAGCATCCAGTGCCACAGCGCGGGGATCGGCTGCTCCGGTGCGAGGTCCGGGCCGATCACGGCGCAGGCGTTCGCCAGCCAGCCGGCAGTGATCTCGTCGTCGAGGGTTTCGGACTTGCCGAGGTGTTCTTCGTAGGACATCAGGTTCGCAGGAAGGCCTTCAGTTGGCACGCGACACGTTCGTTCGCTTCACGCGCCATGTCGACAGCGTGTGGCATGGAATAGAAGCCGTGCACAGCCCCGGCATATTCGACGAGTTCCGTCGGCACGCCCTCGGCGGCGAGCCGCAGCGCATACAGGCGCACGTCGTCCACCAGCGGATCGCATTCGGCGGCAATCACCAGCGCCGGCGGCAAGCCCGCCAGCCCGGGCGCGAGGATGGGCGACGCGCGCCAGTCCTGCGCATCGGTTTCGCTGGCCAGGTAGTGGCCCCGGAACCAGCGCATCGCATCGGCCGACAGCACGCCGAAGCCGCGTGCATAGGTGTCGAAGCTCGCCGCCTGCAGCCGGTAGTCGGCCACCGGGTACACCAGCACCTGCCCCTGGAGGCGCGGCCCGCCCGCGTCGCGCGCCATCAGCGCCACGACGGTGGCGAGATTGGCGCCGGCGCTCTCCCCCATCACGGCCAGGCGCGACGCGTCGAGTCCGAGCCCGGCGCCGTTGGCGTTCACCCACCGAAGCGCGTCCCACGCATCGTCCACGGCGGCGGGAAAGCGGTGCTCGGGTCCCTTGCGGTACCCCACCGACAGCACGGCAGCGCCGGACTGCAAGGCCGTGCGCCGCGCGACGTCGTCGCTGGTCTCGATGGAGCCGACCACGTGGCCGCCGCCATGGAAGTACAGCACCACGGGCGCGTGGGCCGCGTCGTCGGGAAGGTACAGGCGCGACGGGATACTGGCGCCGTCCTGCGCGGGAATGGTGAGATCGCGCGTCGTGCAGGCGCCCTCCACCGGCGGCCGCAGGCGCGCGAACTGCGCCAGTTCACCCCGCGCCTCGTCGGGGCTCAGCGTCTCGAGCGGCCGCGCCCCCAGCGCCGCCATCTTCTCGAGCACAGCGCGCATCTGCGCATGGAGCGTGGCCGGGCGGCTCAAGGCTTGAGGTTCTTGCCGCGGATGATGACCTGCACGCGCTCCCGGGTGGCGAGTGCCATCTCCGTGAACGCGGCCGGTTGCATGAAGGTGGGAGTGAGGTCCGACGCGATGCCCGCGCGGAAGCGGTCGCTCGTGACCACCTTCTGCAACTGCGCCGAGTACTTGTCGACCACGGCCCTTGGCGTGCCGGCAGGCAGCATCAGGCCGTGGAACCAGCGGTAGACGGTATTCTCCAGGCCGGCCTCCCGGAAGGTCGGGACGTCGGGCAGCGCCTGCAGGCGCTCGGTGAAAGACACGCCGAGGATCTTCAGCGTACCGGCCTTGTGCTGAGGGATGAGGCTGGCCGTGGTGCCGAAGAATGCGGGCACGATGCCAGCGACGATGTCGCGCACGCCGTCGATCTCGCCCTTGTACGCCACCGGCACCAGCTTCACGCCCGCGTCGTCAGCGAACATCTCGGCCACCAGGCGCGGTGAGCTCACGGTGCCGAACATCGCGCAGGTGATCTCGCGCTTGCGCCGGACCTCCGCGATGAATTCCTTCAGGGTGTTGGCCGGGAAGTCCTTATGCACAGCCACTGCGAACGCACCGGTGTAGAGGGGCGTGAGCAGCTGGAAGTCTTCCAGCCTGTACCCGGTGTCGGCGACCACCAGGGGGTTGATGATCACAGTCGAATCGGTTGCGAGCCCCACGACGTGCCCGGTCTTCTCGGCGCGGGCGACCGCGGCGGCGGCGATGGAGCCGCCCGCGCCGGCCTTGTTCTGGATCACGACGGGCTGGCCCCAGGCTTCCGAAAGCATCTGCCCCGCCAGGCGGGCGCCGATGTCGGTGGCGCCACCCGCGGTGGCACCCACCTGGATCTCCACCGCCTTGGTCGGGAAGCTGGTGGCCTGGGCCAGCAGCAGGCCGGGCGCGGCCAGGCCTGCGAGGCCGCCGAGGGCCTGGCGTCGATTCATGTGCATGTCGTCATCTCCAGTTTTGTTCAGGGAGCGAGGATGAAGTCGCGCTCGTCAGGCGCGCGGGTCATCGTCCAGTAGTCGACGATGCGCCAGGGAGAGTTGGTGGTCACGCGGCCCTGGCTGTTCTTGTACCAATTGCGGACGCCTTCGTGCGTCCACACCATCGCATTGTGCGCGGCGTCAACGCGCGCGTTGTAGGCGTCGTGCACCTCGTTCCGGCACTCCAGCGCGCGGCTGCTGCGACGCGCCATCAGTTCGAGGCAGCCAATGACATAGCGCACCTGGATTTCCAGGTGGAAGATCACGCTACCGCCGTGGCCCAGGTTGGTGTTGGGGCCGTACAGCAGGAAGAAGTTGGGAAAGCCCGGCACGGTGACGCCCAGGTGGGCGCGCGGGTTCTCGTCGCCCCACAGCTCGCGCACGGTCTTGCCCTCACGCCCTTTCACGTGCATCGGGTGCAGCATGCGGCTGGCCTGGAAGCCCGTGGCCAGCACGATGACGTCCACGGGGTAGCGCTTGCCGCTGCGCGTGGCGACCGCATCAGCGTTCACCTGCTCCACCGCATCCGTCACCAGTTCGACGTTGGGGCGCCGCAGCATGCCGAACCAGTTGTTGTTCAACAGCGGTCGCTTGCCAAACGGAGGGTAGTCAGGGATGACGTCGGACGCCGGCGCCGGGATGCCATGCAGCTCGTCACGCATGTACTGTTCCCACTGCTCGCGCAGTGCGGCATTGGCCGGCGAGATGGAAGAGGTTTGCGGCCATCCCGGCTGCTTTTGCAGCGCGTGGTGCAGCGCGTCGCTGTTGGCCCAGAACAGCTGGAAGCGGTACCAGGTGGCGTAGAACGGCAGCGCGGATAGAACCCATTGCAGGCCCGCGCCCACGGTGTCGTGGTAGCGCGGGCGGCTGCGGATCCAGTTGGGCGAACGCTGAAAGATCGTCAGGCGCTCGACCTCCGGGGCGATGGTGGGACCGACCTGCATGCCGCTGGCACCACTCCCGATCAGGGCGACGCGCTTGCCCGCGAGCTGCAGGCCGTCCTGCCAGGCACCGGTGTGCACCACCGGCCCCTGGAAACCATCGAGGCCGGGGATCTTCGGGATCGCAGGCCGGTTCAGCTGGCCCACCGCGGAGATGACCACGTTCACGCGGCGGCGCTGCACCTGGCCGTCAGCTCCGCGCAGCGTCACGTCCCACATGGCGTCGGCTGCCGAGTACTCGACGGACACCACCTCCGTGTCGAAGCTTGTGCGCTCGTAGAGGCGGTGCTTGCTTGCGCACTCGCGGAAGTACGCCAGCAACTCGGGCTGGCGCACGAAGAACCGCGTCCAAGCGTGGTTCTGCTCGAACGAGAAGGAATAGAGATGGTTGGGCGCGTCCACGCCGGCACCGGGGTAGCGGTTTTCGTACCAGGTGCCGCCGACGTCGGGGTTCTTCTCGACGATCTCGAAGGAGACGCCTGCCTGCCCCAGTTGCATGGCGGCGCACAGGCCGGCGGCACCGGCACCGATGATCAGCACCTTGAACCCCGGCATACGCTGGTCGAGCCTGGCCCCGAGATCATCGCGATGGGCCAGCGAAGGCGAAACAGCGAAGCCCAGGTCCTCCTGGATCATGGGCACGTACTCCGACGGAACGTCCGCACCGACGCAGGCGCACATCATGCGACGGAACATCTCGTCCGACACCGGCGGCGGCATGCCGTCGGACCCGCGCAAGGCCTGGACAAGGCGATCGTGCAACGCCTGCGCAACTTCGGGCGGCGGTGTGGTGCCCGGCGCCACGGCATCGGCGAATTCGTCGAGGTGCCGCGCATCGCCGGTCAGCTGCACCAGCACCATCAGCAGCACGGGCAAATCGGCCTCGCGCAGCGCTGCGCGCAGGTGCGCCTCGTCTTCGGTCCGCAGCGGGAGGTGGAGCGTCGCGGGTTCGCTCATGCGGACTCCCCTGCGAGCACGAGGACCGGCATGGTGAATCCCTCCTCCATGGCACGATAAGCCACCCGCACCGGCTGGCCGGTCTTCAGCGGCTGCGTGGCCGGCACCTCCAGCCGCAGGTTCACGCGGATGCCGTCCTCCAGTTCCGCGATGGCGACGACGTAGGGCACCTGCGACTTGAACTCGGGCAGGTAGGCGTGGTGGCACACCGTCCAGCTCGTGAGGGTGCCCTCGCCCGCGATCGCGACCCAGTCGGTTTCCATCGAATGGCAGGCGCTGCACACCGGCCGCGGATAATGCCGCCGCGTGCCGCAGTTGCGGCAGGACTGCACCAGGAACTGCTCGCGCACCAAGCCGTCCCAGAAAGGCGCCGAGTCCGGCGTCGGCTCCGGCTTGGTGCAAAGGTAGCCGGTGGTCATCAACCCCTCCTCATGATGGCGACGGTGCCGTCGCACATGTCGCCGAAACCCGTCACGAGGCCGAGCTCGGCGTCTTTCACCTGCGCCGCACCAGCTTCGCCACGCAACTGGCGCACCAGTTCGACGATGTGGTTCATGCCGCCTACGTGCGCCTGCGACAGCAGTCCGCCGTGGGTGTTCACCGGCAGGCGGCCGCCGAGCGAGATGCCGCCGTCCTCCACGAAACTGCCGCCCTCGCCCTGCGCGCAGAAGCCCAGTTCCTCCAGCTGGCGCAGCAGGATGTACGTGAAGCAGTCGTAGACCTCGGCCACGTCGATGTCCCGCGCGGTCACCCCTGCCATCGCGAACGCCTTGCGTGCCGCCTTGCGCGTGCCCAGGGCCAGCAGATCACTGCGCTGGCTCACCGAACTGGGGCTTTCGGGATGGCCCTCGCCGACCCCGGAGATGTACACCGGGCGCCGGGCCATGTCCGTGGCGTGGTCCGCGGCGCTGACCACCACGCAGGCGGCGCCGTCGCTTTCCACGCTGCAGTCGAACATGCGCAGCGGCTGCGCGATCATGCGCGATGCCAGGTATTCGTCGATGGTCAGCGGCTCCTTCATCACGGCATTGCCATTGAGGAGCGCGTGCTTGCGCATGGTGATCGCCACTTCGCCCAGCTGGCGCTCGGTGGTGCCGTAGCGCTCCATGTGCAGGCGCGCCATCGGCGCATAGAACTGCACCGGCGTGGTCGCGCCCGCGGGGATCTCGAACTCGCCCACCACGCGGAACTGCGGCATCTGCGCGATGCGGCTGGCGATGCGCGTGCCGGAGTAACCGTTGCGGCCCAGCGAAAGCAACACGTGGCGGCATACACCCGAAGCGATGGCAGCCGCTGCGCACTGCAGGGCCGCGACCGCGCTGGCACCGCCCAGCGGCGTGAGCGCGGAAAAGCTCAGGTCCTCGATGCCGAAATTGGTGATGAAATCCTCGGCCACCAGCGGGGGGATGGCAAACGGGATAATCCCGTCGATGTCGCGCGGAGACAGCCCCGCGTCGGCCACGGCGGCCAGCGCGGCTTCCATCTGCAATGCAATCGGGGTCTTGCCGGAACCGGGGGCCCGGACGTAGCGCGTTTCGCCCACGCCGGACACCACCACCTTGTCTCGCAGAGTCATTGCGCGATGCCCATCCTTCCAGCCTGCCGGCGCGGTGAAAACCAGCAGCGATCGTAGGCGCGGCGACTCTGGCGCAAAAGCGACTTCTTTTCGCGCCGGATGTTGCGTTTTCCGACTGAGCGCGTCGCGAAAAGCCTGCGTCAGTCCTTGGGCATGGACTTCGCTACCGGCTCGTAGGTCCGCGTGTCCTGCTCCATCTGCCGCGACCAGTCGGCGCCGCCGAGGAAGGACAGGAAAGGCGCGTCGTTGCGGGCGGCCTTGACGTACTCGGGGTCCTTCATCGCCGCCTCAATCGCTTTCTGCAGCCGCGCCAGGATAGGCGCCGGCACGCCGTTGGGCGCGGCGAAGCCGCGTTCGGCGGTCATCTCGACGGGGAAACCGAGTTCGTACGTCGTCGGCACGCGCGCGATGCGCTGCACCTTCTCTTTGGTGAATTGGGCGAACAGCCGCACCGGCGTCGGCTCGTTGTCTGCATCCGGCACCTCCGAGGCCGCGAGGAACGCGATGTCGAGCGTGTTGGTGGCGAGGGCCGTCTTCTGCTGCGCCGTACCGTTGTACGGGATGGCGTTGAACTTGACGCCGGCCGCCTGCTCCAGCCGAGCCATTGCCAGGTGGCCGTTGGTTCCCAGCCCGTTGTGGCCTGCGGAAATCGACCCGGGCGCCGCCTTGAGCGCCGCCAGCACCTGCTTGAGGTCCGCGTACTTGCCGTCCTTGCGCGCCACCATGATGGTGGGGTCGCTCACCACGCGGGCGAGCAGCGCCAGGTCCTTCGTGGCGTACGAGGCCTTGCGATGCATCGGTACGAAGAAGTAGCCGGGCATGTTGACGATGACCAGCGAGTAACCGTCGGGCTTGGCGCGCATCACCGTGCTGATGGCCAGTTCCCCCGAAGCACCGGGGCGGTTCTGGACGACCAGCGAGGCGTTTTCGCCCAAGTGCTTCGCGATGAAAGGTGCAATCGTGCGCACCATCACGTCGGTGCTCCCGCCCGGCGCAAAGCCGACGGTTACGTTGATCGGCGCGTCGGATGGCCAGTCCGCATGCGCCAGCGGCGCGAAGGAGAATGCGGCGGCTACGGCGGCGGCATGGAAGAAGCGGGTACGGAATTGCATCGCGATGTCTCCTTGGGGTCGTTGGGTTGTCCGTTGTCCGGCGGGACGGAGGCGGCGAGGCCGCCGGCGATCTCGAGCGCGAGCTCCGCCAGCGGCCCCGCCTTCGCGCCCACTTGGGCGGCGTCGGGCGCGGAGGCGGTTCCCTCCAGCGCGCGCTGCGCGATGCCGTGCAGGATGGCCGCCATGCGGAACAGGTTGTAGGCCAGATAGAAATTCCAGTGCACGGGGAGGACCCCGGTGCGCTGCGAATAGGTGTGAAGGTAGGAGGCTTCGTCCGGGATGCCGAGGGCCGCCAGATCCAGGCCACCGATGCCGCGCCACAGTGCCGGCGTGACGCGCCAGGCCATGCAGTGGTAGGCCAGGTCAGCCAGCGGGTCGCCCAGCGTCGACAGCTCCCAGTCCAGCACACCCAGGATGCGCGGCTCCGTGGCGTGGAACACCAGGTTGTCGATCCGGTAGTCGCCGTGCACGAGGCAGGTGGGCGTTTGGGAAGGCACGTGGGCGGGAAGCCAGTCCATGAGGCGGCGCATCGCGGCGGGCACGGGCAGCGTCGCGCGCTCGCACTGGCCGACCCAGCGCGCCACCTGGCGCGCAACGTAGTTACCGGGGCGTCCGAACGACTGCAGGCCCAGCGCCTGGATATCCACGGTGTGCAACCGCGCCAGCACGCGGTTCATCTCGTCGTAGATGGCTGCGCGTTCGCTGGGCGTGGAATCCGGCAGCGACGGATCGGTCAGGACCCGGCCATCCAGGAACTCCATCAGGTAGAACGGCGTGCCGACCACCGCCTCGTCGCCGCACCAGGCGCGCATGCGCGGCACCGGCACGCCGCTGTCCGCCAGCGCCTGCATGGCGCGGTGCTCGCGGTCGATGGCGTGCGCGGACGGCAGCAGCACGCCGTCCGGCTTCTTGCGCAGCACGAAATCGCCGCGGCCGGTGCGTACCCGGAAAGTGGGATTGGACTGCCCTCCAGTCAGCGGCCGGATGTCCGGTGCCTCCGCGCCCGCGAAGCCTTGCGCGCGCAGCCAGTGCGCAAGCCGCTCCGGCGTTGCTTCGTTCACAGCGAACTGACGAGGTGGGCGCCGTCCACCGCCACGGTGGCGCCAGACATCGCCGCACCGGCGGGAGAGGCCAGCAATAGGAGTGGCCCGTCCAGGTCGGCCAACTCACCGAACCGGCGGCTCGGGATGCGGGCGCGCAGCTTCTCGCCCGCGTCGCCGGCGAGGAACTCGCGATTGAGGTCGGTGACGACGTAGCCAGGCAAGAGCGCATTCACGCGGATGCGGTGTCGCGCGAGTTCCAGCGCCATTGCCTTGGTCGCCTGCACGAGCGCGGCCTTGGAGATCGCGTAAGGCGCGACGCCGCCGGCCACCCGCTCGCCGAGGATGGAGGCGACGTTCACGATCGCCCCGCCGCCGCCAGCCCGCACCATGCGGCGCGCTGTCTCGGTCGCCACCAGCCAGCAGCCCTTGAGGTTGGTGTCCATCACCTGGTCGAAGTCTTCCTCGGTCTGCTCCAGCAGCGGCCGCGAGACCGTCACGCCCGCGTTGTTCACCAGGATGTCCGGCCGGCCCCAGGCGCACACTTCGTCCAGGCAGTCCCTGACGCTGCCCGCATTCGTGACGTCCAACGCGATCGTGCGGGCTTGTCCGCCGTCGGCGTCGATGCGCTCGCGCAGCGGCTGCAGGCGCTCGATACGGCGCGCGGCGAGGACGATGCGCGCGCCGGCAGCAGCCAGCACCTGCGCGAAATGCGCGCCCAGGCCGCTGGAGGCGCCGGTGATCAGCGCCAGCTGCCCATCGAGTCGGAAGCGGTCCAGCGCGCTCATTCCGCGGCCCCGGCCTGGCGCACCAAGCGGCGTGCCATGCTCCAGCGATGCACCTCGCTCGGGCCGTCGTAGATGCGGAAAGCGCGCAGGTCCATGAAGATGCGCATCACGGGCGTTTCGGCCGTCACGCCCTGCCCACCCAGGATCTGCACGCAGCGGTCCACCACGCGCCACTGCGCCTCGGAACAGACGACCTTGGCGCGGCTGGATTCGAAGTTGCCCTTCGCACCCTGGTCCATCAGCCACGCCGTGTGCCATATGTGCAGCCGCGCGGTGTGCAGGTCGATGTCGTTGTCGGCCAGCATGAAGCCCACGCCCTCGTGTTCGGCCAGCGGCTTGCCGAAGCCGGTGCGCCGGCGTGCATAGTCAAGCGCGATGTCGTGGGCGCGACGCGCCTGGCCCAGCCAGCGCATGCAATGCGTGAGGCGGGCCGGCGCGAGGCGCACCTGCGCGTAGCGAAAGCCTTGTCCCACCTCGCCGAGCACGCTGTCGGCCGGCACGCGCAGCGCGTCGAATGCCATCACGGCATGACCGCCGGTGAAGCACGCATCCATCGTGTCCATCTGGCGTTCCAGCCGGATGCCGGGCGACGCCATGTCCGCGAGGAACATGGTCGCCGAGCCTTCCTCCATCCGCGCCATGACGATGACGTAGTGGGCCCCTTCGGCCCCGGTGATGAACCACTTGCGCCCGGTGATCACGAACTCGTCGCCATCGCGCACCGCGGTGGTCCTCAGCATCGAAGGATCGGCGCCGGCGCCGTCCGGCTCGGTCATCGCGAAGCACGAGCGCGTGTGGCCCGCCACCTGCGGGCGCAGCCAGCGCTCCTTCTGTGCGGGCGTCGCCACTTCCTCCAGCAGGTGGATGTTGCCTTCGTCGGGGGCGTGGATGTTCAGTGCCACCGGCCCCAGCCAGGAGTAGCCCGCCTCTTCGAACACCACAGCCTTGCCCACGTGGCTGAGGCCGAGGCCGCCCATCTCGCGTGAGGCATGCGGCGTCAGGAGCCCCGCGGCGCGGGCGCGCGCCACCAGGTCCTGGCGGAGTGCGTCGGTCGGCCCGTGCGCATCGCGCGGCAACTCCTTTTCCAGCGGCAGGATCTCGTCGGCGATGAAGCGGCGCGTTCGCTCCTGCAGGTCGCGCAATTCGGGGGATAGCTGGAAGTCCATGTTTCGTCGCTTTCTTACGTCTCCGCCGCCAGCTGCGCGCGCACGGCGGCCAGCCGGTCCAGCGCCTCGAGATACCCTTCCTGCAGCTCCACCATCACCTGGCGGACGCTGAGTTCCTCGTGCAGGTCGGCGACACCCTGCCCACAGGGCGTCGTGTAGAAGTCCTCGCGTTCCGCGCGGTCGATGCGCGGCACTGCCATGCGCACCAGCACCTCCTGCAGCGGCGGCGGCAGCGGTTGCGGCGCACCGGGTGCTTCCCAGGCTTCCGACCAGCGGCTGCGCAGCAGGCGCACCGGCTTGCCCGTGCGGCTGAGGCTTTGCACCGCGTCCTCGGCGCGCGCCTTGAACAGCGCCTGCTTCTGGTAGGACAACAGGTCACTTTCCCGCGTCGCCAGCCATAGGGTGCCGCACCACACGCCCTGCGCGCCCATGGCGATCGCAGCCGCCACCTGGCTGCCCCGTGTGATGCCGCCCGCCGCCAGCACGGCCACGTCCGGCGCGCAAGCCTGCACCACCTGCGGCACCAGCACGAAGGTGCTGATGGCGCCGGTGTGGCCGCCGGCTTCAGTGCCCTGCGCGATGACCACGTCCACGCCGGCCTGCGCATGCCGCCGAGCATGCTCGGCCTTGCCGCACAGCGCACCCACCAGACCGCCACGCGCGTGCATCGCTTCCACCACGTCGGGCGGCGGCGAGCCGAGTGCGCTCACCAGCAGCTTCATCTTCGGGTGGCGCAACGCCACTTCCACCAACGCGCGCGCACCGGCGGGCGTGTTGTTGCGTTCGGCGCCGCGGCGGTCCTCGTCCACCTGGCGCTGAACGTCGGGCGGCAGCGGCGGGATGCCGGCGTCGCCCAGCAGCTTCTCGACGAACTCCAGGTGCGAGGGCGGCACGATCTCGCGCAGGCGCCCCGTGCTGGTTTCCGCCTCCTTCGAGTAAGTCACCGGAATCAGCACGTCCACGCCATAGAAATGGTCGCCGACGTGCTCGTCGATCCAGCGCAGTTCCTGTTCCAGCTGCTCGGGCGAGAAGAGCACCGCGCCCAGCACGCCGAAGCCGCCGCTGCGGCTGGCCTCCACCACCACGTCGCGGCAATGCGAGAAGGCGAAGATCGGCGCGGTGCAACCGAGCTGCAGGCAGATGTCCTTTGCCACGGCTAGCGCCCCCGCCAGCGCGGGGCGCGCTTCTCGATGAAGGCGCGGGGGCCTTCCAGGAAGTCCTCGCTCGCCTTGACCCGTTCGACGGCACCCCAGGCGAGGTCGCGCAGTTCGCGCTCGCCTGCCAGCACCGCGGCTCGCACCACCGCCATCGATTCGCGCACGGCCAGCGGCGCGCAGGCAGCGATTTCACGCGCGAGGCACAGGGCGGTCGGCAGGAGGTCTTCGGCCGCCACGCACGCGTTGACCAAGCCGCAACGCTCGGCCTCCTGCGCCGTGATCGGGTTGCCGGTCAGAACCATGCGGAACGCAAGCGCCCGCGGCACCGACCGGGGCAGCCGCCAAAGCCCGCCGGAGCCGGCGACCAGCGAACGCTTCACCTCCGGCATGCCGAAGCTGGCGCCTTCGGCGGCGACGATCATTTCGCACGCGAGCGCCAGCTCGAGCCCACCGGCCAGCGCCGGCCCGTTGACCGCAGCGATCCATGGATGCGTCCGGGCCGCGAACACGAAACCACCGAAACCGTCGGGCGAGCGCACTTCGGCCATGCGGCCGGCGGCCACCGCCTTCAGGTCCGCCCCGGCGCAGAACGCGGTGCCGGCGCCGGTGAGCACCACGACGCGGCAGTCCGCATCGGCCTCGGTTTCGCGGATCACCTCCTGCATGCGGACCACCACTTCGCCATTGACGGCGTTGCGCGCGTGCGGGCGATTGAGCGTGACGAGGGCGATATGCGGCTCGATACGTTCGAGGCGGACGGTCTCTTGCAGATCGGTCATTGGCTTCGCGGCTAAGCAGGCGTCCAGTCCGCCAGGCCGTCGGCGGCTGCCGCCACCGTACCGCGGCTGCCCACGGGCTCTTCCTGGCCGCAGGTGAGCCACTCGAGAAGCTCGCGGCCCTGCGCCCGCGCGAACAGGCGCTCGCCGGCTGGCGTGCGCGCGATCACGGTGCCATGCGCCGGCTCGCCGTCTGCCCGGTAGGCGACGGTGTAGGTCTCGATGGTGGCTGGACCGGCATGGTCCTGCACGAAGCGAGGGATGCGTCCGCGCAGTCGGTCGGCGTGCTCCTGCGCGTCGAAATCCCCGGGCAACCGGGCGTCGCGCAGAGGCTCGCGCGACACCGCGATCGCATGGGCCTCGGTCATGAAGCCGCCGTTGGCGAACAGCAGCCCGTTGCGGCCACCGTTGTCCCGCATGCGCCGCGTCATCTCGGCGGCTGCATGCATCATGTAGTTCCGGATCGGCGCTCCCGCGAACGTCAGCCCGCCGGAGACGCTCAGGGGCCGGCCGGCCGGAATTCCCAGCACCCGCCGTGCGTACTTGGGCACGCAGGGAAAGCAGCTGTAGATCTCCAGCAGGTCGCAGTCGGCGGCCTGCAGGCCATTGCGCTGCAGCGTGGACAGCAGCGATGCTTGCATGCTGGGCGAGGTGGCGTAACCCTCGCGTTCGCGGATGTCGTGCGATTCGGTGGCGGCCGCGGAACCGCCAACGAACACCATGCGGTGCTCGGGGATGCCCAGCTGCCTGGCCTTTGCATAGCTGGCGACGATCAGCGCCGCGCCCTGGTTGACGCCGTTGTTCGCCACCATCAGCGTCGTGTAAGGAAAGGAGAGTCTCCGGTTGGCGGGCCCGGGCTCCAGGATCTGCTCCGGTGCGTACTCTCGGCGGATCCACGCATGCTCGTTGCCGGCGGCGGTGCGCGAGAACTGCGACCACAACTCGGCCGACTCCCACTGCGATTCCTCCAGCCGCTGGCCCCAATGCGCGCGCATCGCATTCTCGAACAGCGGGTACAGCGCGATGGGCGTGACGAGCGAATAGCGGCGGCAGTCCTCGCTGGTCAGGCCCTCCAGCGCCTGCTGCATCATCTCGGGCGGCCTTGCGCCGCCGGCGGCCGCGGCCGCGCGCCGCTTGTCTGTGCGGCAGGCTTCGGCTCCCGCCAGTGCGCAGATTTCGGCTTGGCCGGAGGCGATGCGGTTGGCGACAAGGCTCAGCATCAGCAGCGGCGTATTGCCGTGGCCCACCACGAATTGCGGTGTGCTGCGCAGGCCGGGCAGCGCCTGCGACAGGCGCTCCGGGATGCCCTCCATGGGCGCCGCGAACAAGCGCACCAAGTCGAGCGTGTCCAGCTGCTCTAGCACGCGCGCACCGGCGTCGGATCCCGCGAGGCGGACGGCTTCCAGCATCAGGTCGCAGGCGTCCGGCGCCGTGGCCAAGTTCTCGGTGCGGTCGTTCACCTGCCCGATGCCGATGATGACGGGCCGGCGATCCAGTTCGTTCATGCGTACCTTCCGGAAGGGTCGGCCGCGATCAGGAGTGCGTCCAGCGCCTCCACCTGGCGGCCGCTGACCCACAGCGGGTTGATCTCCAGAGCCTGCAGCGAGCCGCGCCGAGTGAAGGCGATGTCGCCGATGCGCGCCAGCAGTTGACCCAGCGCCTCGACGTCGGCGGCTTCCGTGCCACGTTGCCCCTGCAGCAAGGCCGCGCCGCGCAGCTGGCGCAACATGCCGGCGGCTTCGGTGGCAGTGACGGGCAGCTGGCGCAGCGCCACGTCCTGCAACACCTCGATCCAGACGCCGCCGAGCCCGACCGCCAGCATCGGGCCCCATTGCGCATCGTGCGTGACGCCCACGAACAGCTCGATGCCGCCCTTGCGCATGGGTGCGACCAGCACGCCCTGCACGCGCGAGCCTGCAGGCACCCTCTGCTGCACCGCATGGAAGGCGTGCGCGACGGCCTCGTCACCCTGCACGCCGAGCGCGACGCCGCCGATATCGGACTTGTGCGCGATATCGGCCGAGCACACCTTCACGGCCACGGGCTCGCCGATCTGCCGCGCCGCCCGCATGGCCTCGTCGGCCGTCGTGGCGAGCACCGCGGGCACGACGGGCACGCCGTGCTTGCTCAGAAACTGCAGCGCGTCGTGCTCGGAGGCCGACCCGATCTCGAGCGGAACCGGCGGCGCGACCTGCAGCGCGTCCGCGCGCTCGCGCTGCTGGCGCGACCAGGCCATCGCCTGGCCCAGCGCTGCGACACCACGCTCCAGGCCAGCGCCGATGAAAGGCAGGCCGAACTCCTGCACCAGCTCCCAGCCCTGCGGCGTGACGGTGGTGGCCACACAGCTCATGACGAGCGCGGGGCGCTTGGCCCCCGCCACGCCGCGGCCCATGTGGCGCAAGCCCGCCAGCAACGACTCGTCGCTGTCCTGGCGCGAGGCGGGCAGATCGGCAAAGCACACGACCGACGCGTACTTCGGGTCCTGGCTCACCACCGACAGGCAGGACTCGAACAGGGAGCGATCCGCCGCTGCCGCGCCGGTGAGGTCGAGCGGGTTGTTGATGGTCGCGTAGCCGGGCAGCAGGTCGCGCAGCGCCGTTGCGGTGGCGCTCGACGGCTCGGGCATGGCCACTCTGAACTTACCTGCGGTATCGGCAGCGATACCGCAGATGCCCCCCGAGTTCGACACGAACGCCGCACCGCCTTCCGGGAGCACGCCGGTGTGCGAGATGACGGCGGCCGTGCACACCAGGTCCTCGATCGACGCCACCCGGATGACGCCATGCTGGGCGCACACCGCCGAGAACGCGCGGTCGTCGCCCACCAGCGCGCCGGTGTGGGCTTGCGCCGTGCGGGCGGCCACCTCGTTGGTGCCGACCTTCAGCACGATGAGCGGCTTGGCCGCGGCCAACGCGCGGCGAGCGACCTGCACGAACCGCTCGGGCCTGCGGATGGTTTCAAGGTACAGCGCGATCGCGCCCACGCGCTCGTCGGCCAACAGTTCGTCGACGAAGTCGGTGAAATCTACCTGTGCTTCGTTGCCGGTAGCCACAAGATGGCTCAGGCCCACGCCCTGGTTGCGCGCCAGCCGGTTCAGGTGGAACGCCACCTGGCCGCTGTGCGAGATGACCGCCACCTTGCCCTTCGCATAGGTGGCCGTGTACGGCGATGCCCACAGCGCCACGTCGTCTAGGAAGTTCACGAAGCCCAGGCTGTTGGGACCCATCATGGTCAGGCCGGCGCTGTCGGCGTACGCGCGCAGCTTTTCCTGCTCCGCCGCGCCTTCGGCTCCGAGCTCCGCGAAGCCCGAGCTCAAGACCACGGCATGCTTCACGCCGGATTGCACGAGGTCTTCGAGGGCGTCGCGCACCGCCGCCATCGGTACCATCACGAGGCCGACGTCGACCGGCTCGCCGATGGCCGCCACCGACGTCGCGGCTGCGCGCCCGTGCACCGTGCCGCCGCGGCGGTTCACCAGGTGCAACCGGCCGGCGAAAGGCTGGATGTTGTCGAACGTGACTTGCGACCAGCGCGAGCGGTCGGTGGCGCCGACCAACGCAACCGAGCGCGGACGCAGCATCTGGCCGATGCTCATCGCTTCATCTCCGCCCGCCACGCCTTGGCAGGAGAGGCCTCGTCGATCGTCCACTGCGGCAATGCCATGTGCTCGCCCAACCGGGTGAACGCCATCTTCACGCGCGTGCCGATGCCCACCCGCGCCACTTCCTGCGGCGAAGCGGGCGTGCCGTCGGGCCGCACCAGGTTGCCCAGCACCCGGATCGCTTCGTCCGCGGTCGGCTGGCCACGCTGCGTGTCCAGTTCAACCAGAAGAACCATGTAGGGTGAGTGCGGCGCGAAGCCGGGCTGCACCGCATGCTGCACCTCGCTGTACGAATAGACGGTGCCGCGCGCTTCCACCTCGTCCCACGCGAAGCCGGCGCTGCCGCACCACGGGCAACCGGCCGACGGCGGGTAGTGCAGCAGCCGGCATTGGTCGCAGCGTTGCAGGCAGAAGCGCCCTTGCGCGCAGCGCGCGAAATAGGCCGTGTTGACGGAGTCCTGCTCGGACACGCGCAGTTCCATTCCCAGGTGATGGTAGCTGAGCATTGCGTCAGGCCCTGCGCATGACCATGGCCGAACCCGTGCCGGGCGAGGCCCAGCCCAGGTTGGCGCTGACCTCGGCGTCCTTGACCTGCCGGCAGCCGCCCTCGCGGTAGTCGTAGGTGTGCTGCCGCTTCCCGTCCGGCCCGACCGGGCAGGAATCGTCCGCCTCGTGCCGCAGCTGCCGCACGTTCTCGATCACCATGCTGATGCCGTGCGTGTAGCCCTCGCAGAGATGCCCGCCGCTCGTGTTGTTGGGCCGCTCGCCCCCCAGCTCGATGATGCCGCTGGACACGTACTGCCCGCCCTCGCCCTTGGCGCAGAAGCCGTAGTCCTCCAGCTGCAGCATCGAGGTGAAGGTGAAGGCGTCGTATGAAGCCGTCAGGTCCACGTCCTGCGGTCCCAGTCCCGCATTGCGCCACAGCCGCTCGGCGGCGTAGCGGCCGGCCGTTGCGGTGATGGGGCCGTGCTGGTAGTGCATGTCCATGCGCGGCTTGTTGCAGCGGCCGACCACCGAGCGGATCAGGACCGGGTGGTGTCGGCAATCCCGCGCGCGCTCGGCGCGCGTGACGACCAGCGCGGTGGCGTTGTCCGATTCGGTGCAGCAGTCGAGCAGGTGCAGGGGCGTGCAGATCAGGCGGCTGGCCAGCACCTCGTCCACCGTCACGCGCTGCTTGTACAGCGCCTTGGGATTGTTGGATGCGTGCTTGCTGTGTGCCACCTTCACGGCAGCCACCTGCTCGGACGTGGTGCCGTAGTCATGCATGTGGCGCAGGAAGGTCGGCGAGAACATCTGCGCGGCGCTGCGCCACCCATAAGGCCGCGTGTGCAGGGCTTCGTCGGTGACCGGTGCCGCCGACAGGCCGCCGGTACCGCCCATGCGCAGGCCCGAGTAGCCGTTCATCGCGCGGAACACCACGACCGCTTCGCACATGCCGGCCTCGATGGCACCGACGGCCAGGCCGACCAGCGCCTCGGTCGACGAGCCGCCGCCGAAGCAGTCCATGAAGAAGTTCAGTCGCAGGCCCACATCGGCGCCCACCAGGTTGGATGCCGTCGAATCGTTGTACGAATACGAGAGCATGCCGTCCACCCGCGAGCGGTCCAGGCCTGAATCGGCGATCGCCTTGCTCACCGCCTCGTGCGCCAGTTGGCGCGTCGTCTTGCCCGCGCCGCGGACGTAGCGGGTCTCGCCCACGCCGACGATGGCGTACTTGTCGCGCAGGTGCGCGTGCGTGTCGGCTTCCACTTTGTTCTATTCCTGTTCCAGCAGTTGCTCCAGCGGCTGCCGCATCACCTTCCCGGTGATGTTGCGCGGGAAGTCCGCGGCCGCGAGGAAGCGCACCCCCTTGGGCAGCTTGTAGTTGGCGATCTTGCCGCGGCAGAACTCCAGCAGCTCGCGCTCCGTCGCCTCGCCGCGCAGTTCGACGAAAGCAATGGGCACCTCGCCCCAGCGCTCGTCCGCGCGGCGCACGACCACCACCTCGCCGAGCGCGGGATGGGTGCGCAGCACCTGCTCGATCTCTGCCGGGTACACGTTCTCGCCCCCGGTCTTGATCAGGTACTTCTTGCGGTCGACGTAGGCCAGGCGACCGGTGGGTTGCCGCACGAACACGTCGCCCGTGCAGTACCAGCCGTCGCGGAAGGCCTCGGCCGTGGCTTCGGGCATGCCGAAGTACCCGCTGAACAACGTGGGGCTGCGCAGCAGCAACTCCCCAGGCTGGCCATCCGGCACGTCGCGCCCGTCGCCATCGACGAGCCGCACGCGCGCAAAGGTGCTTTCGACCTTGTCGAGGTCTTCGGGCGCGACGCCGACGGGGATCAGGTTGCCGCTGGCCGGCGCCGATCCGGCCTCGGTGGCGCCGAAGCTGTTGCGGAACGGAGCGTTGAAGGCACGGGTGATCTCCGCAATGCGCTGCCGGGGTAGCAGATCGGCCATGCTGCCGACCGAGTCCAGCGGCTGCGGCCGCACGCCGCGGTCGCGCAGCTTGTCCAGCAACTCGTCGGCCATGCCGGGCGTCAGTCCCAGCCAGCCCAGATTGGTCTCCTGCTCCAGCGCGTCGCACATGGCGTCGAGCCGCGGGCCATCCAGCACGATCACCTTGCCGCCGAACATGAGCGTGGTCAGTGTGTTGTCGGTCCCCATCTGGTGGAACATGGGCGCCCACGTGATGTGGGTGCGGCCGGTCCGGAACGCGCCATCGAGCACTGCGACCGTGCCGCGGGCCACGACGGCACGCTGGCTGATCAGCGCCCCCTTGGGGCGGCCGGTGGTCCCGCTGGTGAACAGGATGTGCAACCCGTCTTCCGGCTCCGCCTGGATGGGCGGAACGTCGTTCGCAGGCGCATTGGCCAGGCCTTCGAAGGCGTCACCGAAGCGGTGCAGTGGCATGCCTTCGAACAAGCCCGCCTGGTCCTCGAATTTCGGCGACAGGAATGCGGCCACGGGGGTCACCAGCGCGAGGCAGTCGCGCAGCTCAGGCTGTGCCAGGCGCCAATTCAGGCAGGCGCAGGTCACGCCCAGGTGAGCCGCGGCCAGCAGGACCTCGACGAACTCGAAACGGTTCTCGGACAGGATGGCGATGCGGTCGCCGCGCCGCGCGCCGCTGCGGTGCAGGTGCGCGGCCAGCGCCTGCGCCCGCCGCTGCAGGTCCGCATAGGTGCGCTGCCCCTCCTGCGATTGCAGGGCGATGGCGCCCGGCTTGCGCCGCACCTGGGCCTGGATCAATTCCGCCAGGGTAGGCACGGCCGCGGCTTGCCGCGCGCCGTCGAACGAAGCCTGCATCGTGTTCAGTCCAGGCGGATGTTGAGTTCCTTGACCACCGGCGACCAGACGGCCACCTCCTGGCGAATACGCTGGCCGAAGGCGTCTGCCGTGGTCGGGTGCGCCACGCGAATGCCTTGGGCGGAGAACTTTTCCTTGACGTCCTCGCGCGCCAGCACCTTGCCGATCTCGGCCTCGAGGCGCCTGACGATTTCCGGCGGCGTCCTGGCCGGCGCCATGACGCCGAACACCACCTGCACGTCGAAATTCTTCATGCCGTGCTCCTGCAGTGTCGCTACGCCCGGCAGCACATCCATGCGCTGGGCACCGCTGATAGCCAGGGCGCGCAGGCGGCCCTCCTTGATGAGAGGCAAGGCCGACGGGTCGGTGAACATCATGCTGATGCGTCCGCCGATAAGGTCCTGCCGTGCCGCTGGCGCGGACTTGTAGGGAACATGCAGCAACTGCACTCCCAACTGCCTGGCGAACAGCTCGCCTGCCAGGTGCGCGGTACTGCCGACCGCCACCGAGGCGTGCGACAGCGGTTGCGCCTTCGCCGCGGCGCGGATGTCGTCGACCGATTTCAGCGGAGACTCGCCCGGCACGACCAGGATGTTGGGATAGGCGATGCAGCTTGCGACCGGCACGAAGTCCTTGCTCGGCTCGAAGGACATCTTCGAGAACAGCAGCGGGTTGATCGCCAGCAGCGAATTGAATGCCAGCAACAGCGAGTAGCCGTCGGCGGGCGACTTGGCAACGTTGTCTCCAGCGATGTTGCCCGAGGCCCCGGGTTTGTAGTCCATGACCACGGGCTGGCCCAGCGGTCCCTGCAGGCCGTCGCTGAGGATCTGTGCCAGCGTGCTGCCGGCTCCGCCAGGGCCGGTGGCGATGACCAGCCGCACCGGCTTGTTCGGGTACACGCCCTGCGCGTGCGTCCAGCTCCACGGTGAGGCCACGAGGGCGGCCACGCCGCCCGACAGGAATGCTCTCTTGGTGACCATGCGTTTGTCTCCTGCGTGCATCGGCGATGCGCCGCGACTTTAGCCAGCGCACGGTCTTCGGAAAAGCGACTTTTATTCGCCGCCACGGAGTCGTTTTTGTCGCAGCGGCGAGGCGGGGAGAACCCGTAGAACATTCGGCCGCGCTGCGGCGCGCACGGGCGCACGAAAAAAGGGACTGCGAGCGGAAGAAAAAAAGTCGCTTTCCGCTCCCACGGGCATTGTTTATCGTGCCCCGGGCCCATCGAGAGGACGACATGAAACGAGACGAGACCGCGAGCAGTACCGGCGCCGTGCTGGATGCCGTGGTGGTTGGTGCCGGCTTCTCCGGCCTGTACGCGATCCACCGACTGCTGAAGCTGGGCATGTCGCTGCGCGCCTTCGAGGCGGGCAGCGGAGTCGGCGGCACCTGGTTCTGGAACCGCTATCCCGGGGCGCGCTGCGACATCGAGAGTCTGGAGTACTCGTACTCGTTCTCGGAAGAACTGCAGCAGGAGTGGCAGTGGCCGGAGCGCTACGCGGCGCAGCCGGACATCCTGCGCTACGTCAACCATGTGGCAGACCGCTTCGACCTGCGCCGCCACGTCACCCTGAACACGCGCGTCAACGGCATGGCCTTCGACGACGCATCAGGGCTGTGGACCGTCACCACCGACGCGGGCGAGAGCGTGCGCGCGCGCTTCTGCATCATGGCCAGCGGCAACCTTTCGCTGCCGCGCATCCCGCCCTTCCCGGGACTGGACAGCTTCCGAGGCAAGGTCTACCACACCGGCTTGTGGCCGCATGAAGCGGTGGACTTCAGCGGCCAGCGCGTCGGCGTGGTCGGCACCGGTTCGTCGGGCATCCAGGTGATCCCCAGGATCGCCGAACAGGCCACGCACCTCACGGTGTTCCAGAGAACGGCGAACTTCAGCGTGCCGGCCGTGAACAAACCCATGGACCCGGAGGTGGAGCGCAGGCGCAAGGCCGAATACGCGCGCTGGCGGCAGGTCGCACTGGCCTCCGGCTTCGGCATTGCCGGCTACGAGCCGCCGACCAGGACCGTCTATGAAGACCCGCCCGAGGAGCGCGACCGCTCCTACGAGAAGCAGTGGGGCGTGGGCGGCAACATCGCCTTTCTGAGCGCCTACAAGGACATGCTCACCGACCCGGTGGCCAACGAGACCGCGGGCGACTTCGTGCGGCGCAAGATCCGCGGCATCGTCCAGGATCCGGCCACCGCCGAGATGCTGTGCCCGAAGGACCACCTGATCGGCACCAAGCGCCTGTGCCTGGACACCAACTATTTCGAAACCTTCAACCGCCCGAACGTCAAGCTGGTGGACGTTCGCAAGGACCCGATCGTCACGGTCACGCCCGACGGCATGAAGACGGAACAGGCCCGGTACGAGCTGGACACCCTCGTGTTCGCCACCGGCTACGACGCGATGACCGGTGCGCTCAAGGAAATGAACATCCGCGGCAGCGGCGGCGTGAAGCTCAACGACAAGTGGCAGCACGGCCCGCGTGCCTACCTCGGCCTGATGGTCGCGGGATTTCCGAACATGTTCCTCATCACCGGGCCCGGCAGCCCCTCGGTGAAGACCAACATGCTGTGCCACATCGAGCAGCACGTCGCGTGGGTCGCCGACTGCCTGCAATGGCTGCGCGAGCGCGGCATCTCCCGCATCGAGCCGCGCGTGCAGCTGGAAGACCAGTGGGTGGACCACGTCTCGGAAGTCGCGAACGCCACCCTCTACCCGACCGCCAACTCCTGGTACAGCGGCGCCAACATCGAGGGCAAGCCCCGCGTGTTCATGCCCTACGTCGGCGGGCTGGGCCGCTACAAGGAGATCTGCGACGGCATCGCGGCGCGCGGCTACCAGGAGTTCGACGTTGCCCCCGTCGAGGTGGGCGCATGAAAACCTTCTCGCGCCTCTTCTTCGCCGGGCTCGCCGTTTGCGCGATGGCCGCGGCGCACGCGCAGGCTTGGCCCACCAGGCCGGTGAAGCTGGTGGTGCCGTTCGCGCCCGGCGGCGCCGTCGATGCCACCGCGCGCCTGCTGGCGCAGGAGCTACAGGCGGAGCTCGGGCAGACCGTCGTGGTGGAGAACCGCACCGGCGCGGGCGGGGTGATCGCGGTCGACCAGGTGGCCAAGTCGGCCCCCGACGGCTATACCCTGGCGCTGGCGGCTTCCACCAACCTGACCATGGCCTTCATCTCCGGCCAGGCCATTCCATACGGATTGAACGACCTCACGTACGTGGCGCACGTCGCGCGTTCGCAGCTCGTGTTCGTGGCGCGCAAGGACTTCCCCGCCGGCACGCTGCAGCAGGTGCTGGAACAGGCCGCCGCCCGTCCGGGCAAGGTCACGTATGGAGACCTTTCGCTGGATGGCATCGGCGCGGTGCCGCTCACATACGGCTACCTATCGCGACTGCAGAACGTGGAGTTCCTGCGCGTGCCCTACCGGGGCGAGGCGCCGATCCTCACCGCGCTGCTGGGCGGAGAAATCGACCTCAGCATGGTCACCTACACCGCCGCCCTGCCCCACCTTCAGGCCGGCACCATCAAGGCCATCGCGGCCGGTTCGCGCGCCCGCTTTGCCACGCTGCCGCAGCTGCCCACCATCGCCGAAACGACCATTCCAGGCTACGAGGCCGGCTCCTCGTTCATCATCGTCGGGCCGGCCAAGCTGCCGCCCGAAGTGGTCACGCGCATGAATACGGCCGTCAACCAGGTGCTGGCCCGGCCCTCGGTGCAAAAGCAGATGGCCGACCTGGGACTGGTGCGCACCGGCGGGCCCGTGGAGGTCGCGCGCAACACCATCGCGGCGGAATCAAAGACCTGGCAATGCGTCATTGCCGCCGTCAAGGGCACCGGCGCGGCGAACGCCTCCTGCTTCCAGGGCAGCGGGCAGTGACGTTCGCCGTCATCGCACGCTGCCCGCGCACCGGGCACTACGGCATCGGCCAGGCAACCGGCACGCCGGCAGTTGGCACGCGCTGCTTCAAGTTCCTTCCGGGCCGCGGCGGCGTGCTGGTGCAGGCGGCGATCGACTACCCGCTGGTGGAAGCAGGCGCGGCCCTGCTGGAGCAGGGCCTCGATGCGCAAGCGGTGCTCGCGGGCATGCGCGAGCGCGACCCGCGGATCGACTACCGCCAAGTCGCGGTGCTCGCCGGCGAGTCGGTGGCGATCCTCAGCGGCTCGCAGGCGCGTGACCACGCCTCGATGCTGCAGGGCGCCGGCTACGCCGCGGCCGGCAACATGGTGTGCGACAGCGGCGTGGTGCAGGCCATGTCCAGCGCATTCGAGTCCTCCGCGGCCGAAGACCTGGCGGAACGACTGATGCGCGCCGTCGAGGCCGGGCGCGACGCCGGCGGCCAGCCGACCGGGCAGAACTCTGCCGTGCTCACCGTCTACGGGGACGCTTCCTTTCCGCTGGTGGACCTGCGAGTCGACATGGACGACGAGCCGATCGGTGAGCTGCGCCGCCTCGTCGACTGGTACCAGCCGCTCATCGCGTACTACGTCCGACGCAACGCGGACCCGCGCGTGCCGCCCTGGCGCGACCACCTGCGCGAACTGGGCTGGCCGCTCAAGCCGCTGCCGCGGCAACGCGCCTAGGGCATCCCCCATCCGGAGCCTCACGGAGATGCCGGCGATTCGGCGGATGAGCAGCGACCCAGCCCCGGGCGTCCCGGCTAGACTGCGGTCACCGCATCGCACCGCCATGACCCTCAAGCAACTCCAAGCGTTCTATTGGGCCGCCAAGCTGGGCACCTTCGCCATTGCCGCCCAGAGGCTGCATGTCACCCAATCCTCGCTCTCCAAGCGGGTGGCCGAGCTGGAGGAGGACCTGGGGCAGCAGCTGTTCGACCGCAACGGTCGCCGCGCCACGCTCACCGCCGCCGGTGAGATCCTGCTGGAAAAGGCAGGGCCGATGCTGGAGTTCGAGCGCGACATCCGCGCCAGCCTCGCCCAGCAGTCGCAAGGCGTGCGCGGCACCTGCCGCTTCGGCCTGACCGAGCTGTCGGCCACCACCTGGTTTCCGGCGCTCGCCGCGCGGATGGAGCAGGAGCACCCCGCCATCACGCTGGAGCCCCAGGTGGGCCTGTCTCGCGCTTGGGAAAACGCGGTGCTGCGCGGTGAACTCGATCTGGCCACCATCGCCGGCCCCGCCAGCAGCCCGGAGATCGACAGCAAGGTGATCTCCGAGATCGAGTTCGTGTGGACGGCTTCGCCTGCACGGCTGCGCCGGCGTACCGTGCTGACCAAGGAACACTTCGCGACCATGCCGGTGGTGAGCAACGCGCAGGACTCGGGCCTCAATGCGCTGTTCGAAGCGTGGTCCGCCGCCAACCACATCCGCCCCATCCGGACCATTCCCTGCAACAGCCGCGGCGCGATCATCGCGCTCACCGTGGCCGGCGTGGGACTGAGCTTCCAGCCGCGACGCTACGTCCAGCCGCTGTTCAACCGCGGCCTGCTCGTCCCCCTGGACAGCGACCCGCCGCTGCCTCCCGTGCCCTACTCGCTGATCTGGCGACGCGACGACGACCGCAAGCTGGTGCAGGTCATGCGGGAACTGGTGGAGCAGGAGGCCGACTTCGGTTCCGAGAACCTGTTCTGGTCCCCCGCTGCCGCCTGAGGCAGGAACGCGCATGTTCGCCGCACCGCCCGACATCGCGACGGAAGTGTTCAGCGCCATGCCCGAGCGCTACCGCCTGCGCGGGCGCGTGCCCGAGTGGGTGCGGGTGCTGCGGCGCAGCCAGCCCATCGAAAGCTTCCTGGAAGGCCCCAGCTTCGACCGGGCCGGCAACCTGTACGTCACCGACATTCCCTACGGCCGCATCTTCCGGATCGACCCGCGCGGCGAGTGGGACCTGGTGGCGGAGTACGAGGGCGAACCCAACGGCCTGAAGCTGGATCGCGAGGGCCGCGTCTGGGTCGCCGACCACATGCACGGCATCCTGCGGCTGGACGCGCGCACCGGCAGGATGGAGACGGTGTGCGACCGGCCGGTGCTGGAGCGCTTTCGCGGCGTCAACGACCTGGTATTCGCCTCCAATGGCGACCTCTACTTCACCGACCAGGGCCAGTCAGGCCTGGAGGATCCGGCCGGCCGGATCTACTGCCTGCGCGCAGGCGGCAAGCTGGACGTGGTGATGCGAAACATCCCCAGCCCGAACGGAATCGTGCTCGACGCGCAGGAGCACTCCTTGTTCGTTGCCGTCACCCGGGCCAACGCCGTGTGGCGGTTGCCGCTGCTGGACGACGGCACGCCTTCACGCGTTGGCGTGTTCCTGCAGTTGTCCGGGGGCCTCGGGCCCGACGGCCTGGCGATGGACGAGGCGGGCAATCTGGCGGTGTGCCATCCCGGCCTGGGGAGCGTATGGCTGTTCAGCGCGATGGGTGAACCCATGGCGCGCGTGCGCTCCTGTGCGGACAGCTACACCACCAATTCGGCGTACGGGGGGCCCGACAATCGCTGGCTGTACGTGACGGAATCGCACAGCGGCACGGTGCTGCGCGCGCGCATGCCGGTGGCAGGGCGCGCGATGTACTCGCACGCGCCCGCCTGAGCACGCCGTCAGTCCAACCTCGCGCCGGACTCCTTGACGAGAGCGGCCCAGTGCGCGATGTCCTTCTTCATGAAGTCGGCGAATTCGGCCGGCGTTCCCACGACGATCGAGCCTCCCAGATCCGTCACCTTCTTCACCATCTCGGGCGAGCGTCCGGCGCGGACGATGGCTGCGTTGAGGGCTTCCACCACCTTGGGCGGCGTGCCAGCGGGCGCCACGACACCCATCCAGGCGCCGACGTTGTAGCCGGCCAGTCCCGCCTCGCTCATGGTCGGCAGGTTGGGCATCGCGGGCGCTCGTTGCAGCGTGGTGACCGCCAGGGCTTTCACCGTGCCCGCCTTGATTTGCGGGAGCGCGTCGACGAGGCCCGTGAAATTGATGGGGATCTGGCCGCCGATCACGTCTTGCATCGCCGGCGTGGAGCCCTTGTACGGCACGTGCGTGATGGCGACGCCGGCACGCTTGGCGAACATCGCACCGCTGATGTGGTGGCTCGACCCGTTGCCGCCGGAGCCGTAGCTCCAGTTGCCACCCTTCTGGATCAGCGCGACCAGTTCGGACACGGAGTTCGCCGGCACCTTGTTGCCCACCAGCAGCACGTTCGGCAGTTCGACAAAGCGCGCGATCGCGATGAAATCGCGCTGCACGTCGTAGGGCACCTTCTCGTACAGGCTCATGTTGGAAGCCAAGGGACCACTGTTGCCGAAGAGGAGCGTGTAGCCGTCGGGATCGGCCTTGGCCACGGTGCTGGCGCCGATCATGCCGCCGGCACCGGCCTGGTTGATCACCACCGTCGGTTGCGGCAGGTACTCGGTGAGCTTGTTGGCGAGTTCGCGCGCCAGCATGTCGGTCGGCCCGCCGGGCGGCCCGGGGACGATGAGGCGGATCGGCTTGGTGGGAAAGTCCTGCGCGGCGGCGTTCGTCGCCAGCGCGGCGCCCGCCAGCATGGCGATCGCGGCAAGGCGCCTGGTCATCCGGGTCATGGTGTCTCCTGCTGTCGTCGTGCTGACGCCAGCCAGTCTGGCGCGCCCTGGGCAAGCGCGAAAGCGAAATTTTCGACTGCGCACCAAGTCGTTTCGAGCAAGCGCGCTGAGTCCCATTTTTCGCTTGGCCGGGCAACGCACCTTGCCTAGCATGGCGGCCATGGCGCTCGACCCCCGCATGCCGCCGCGCGACGAGTGCGTGCTGCGCGACCTCCTGGACCGGCATGCGCGTGAGCGGCCCGACGCCGTGTTCGCGGTCTTTCGCGACGGCCGCCGCTGGACCTATCGCGAACTGCACGCCAAGGTGCGCGCCGCGACGGCCGGGCTGCAGCGCGCCGGGGTCGCCCAGGGTGAGCGCGTGCTTTGCTGGCTGCCCAACGGGGCGGAGGCGATCCTCGCCTGGTTCGCCATCAATTACGCGGGCGCGGTGTTCGCGCCCCTGAACACCAGCTACCGCGGCGAGCTGCTCGCGCATGCCGTGCGCACTGGCGGCGGCACCCTGATGCTGGCGCATCGCCGCCTGGCCGACCGGCTGGCGGGCCTCGACACGGGGGCCCTGCGGCGGCTGGCGCTCACCGGCGAAGGGACCTCCGAGGTACAGGGCTTTGACTGCACGGACCTCGCGGCAATCCTCGAAGCGCCGGGGGAGCCCGCGCCGCTTGCGCGGCCCATCGAACCCTGGGACCTGCAGAGCATCATCTTCACCTCCGGCACCACGGGACCCTCGAAGGCGGTCCTGTCGTCCTATCTGCACCTGCACGCAGCGGGCGCGGCCTTCCACTTCCTGCGCGAGGACGACCGCGGCCTGACCACGCTGCCCCTGTTCCACCAGGCCGGCACCGGCGCCATCTACCGCATGCTGATCCGCGGCGCCTCAATCGCCGTCGTGGAGTCCTTCCGCACCCACGAATTCTGGGACGATGTCCGCGCCACGGAAGCGACCTTCCTCACCCTGCTGGGCGCCATGACGCGCTTCCTGCTGGGGGAGCCGCCCTCGGAGCGCGACCGCGAGCACACGCTGCGCCATGCCTTGATGGTTCCGTTGACCGAGGATGCACGGTCGATCCACGAGCGCTTCGGCATCGACCTGTACACGGCCTTCAACATGACCGAAGTCTCGTGTCCGCTGTTTTCCGGCCGGAACCCCGGCACGCCGGGCAGCTGCGGCCGGCCGCGGCCGGGCATCGAGGCGCGGGTGGCGGACGAAAACGACTGCGAGATGCCGACGGGCGCCACCGGCGAACTGCTGCTGCGCGCCGACATGCCCTGGGCCTTCGGCCATGGCTACGAAGGTGCGCCCGAAGCGACCGCGCGCGCCTGGCGGAATGGCTGGTTCCACACGGGCGATGCCTTCCGGGTCGACGCGCAGGGCGAGTTCCATTTCGTCGATCGCCTGAAGGACGCCATCCGCCGCCGCGGCGAGAACGTGTCGTCCTTCGAGGTGGAGCGCGAGGTCCTGCAGTACCCCGGCGTGCGCGAAGCCGCCGCCGTGGCCGCGCGCAGCGAGCATGGCGAAGACGAGGTGCTGGTGGTGCTCTCGTGCCAGCCGGGCGCCGACGTCGAACCGCGCGCGCTGGTCGACTTCCTGCTGCCGCGGCTGCCGCACTTCATGGTGCCGCGCTACCTGCGCGTCCTGGCGGAGCTGCCGAAGACGCCTACCGGCAAGGTGCAGAAACACGTGCTGCGCGACGCCGGTGCGGCAGGCGCCTGGGACCGCGAACTCGAGATGGGCGCACTCAAGCGCGAGCGGCTGGGTTCGTGACGGGGGCGGAGTCTAACCGCGATGCCAGCCCGGCTTGCGCTTCTCGAAGAAGCTGGCGATGCCTTCGCGGGCCTCGGGTGAGTCCCACATGTCGGCGACACGGTCGACAGCGTAGGTGAAGTTGTCTTCCTGGCCGTGCGTCGACACGTAGGCCAGCAGCTTCTTGATCGTGCCCAGCGCCTGCGGGCCGCACGCCAGGAAGTGGCGGACCTCGTCCTCGATCGCGTCGTCCAGGCTCTCGGGCGACACGGCCTCGTGCAGCAGCCCGTAGCGCACCGCCTCCTCGCCGCTGAACTGGCGCGCGGAAAGGAAAAGCCTGCGCGCCTGCGAGATGCCGACGCGGCGGGTGACGTAGGGCGATATCATGCCCGGGACCATCCCGAGCCTCGCCTCGGTGATGGCGAAGCGGCCCGCAGTGGTTCCGATCGCCACGTCGGCAACGCAGATCAGCGCCATCGCGCCGGCGAAGGCCGATCCGTTGACACGCGCGACCAACGGCTTGGACAGCAGGTCCATGTCGCGCAGCAGCAGGGCCAGCTTGCCCGCTTCCCGCACGCGCTCGTCGCGAGAGGATTCGCGTTGCGAACCCTGGTACTTCAGGTCTCCGCCCGAGCAGAAGGTCTCGCCGCGGCCGCTGAGGACGGCCACGCGGGTCGCGGCATCCGCCTCGATGCGCGCGAACGCATCGCGCAGTTCCTCCCACATGGTGCCGTTCATGGCGTTGCGCACCTGCGGCCGTGCCAGCCACACGGTGGCGACGCCGCGTTCGTCCTGCTGCACTTCGATGGTGGTGTAGTCGTTGTTCATGGGTTCGCCTGCCGCTCGGGCGTGAACAGGATCAGGGGGATGACGCCGTCGCCGGCTGTGACGAGGGCACGCACGCGGTCGCCGATGCGCACGGCGTCCAGGTCGCATTCGACCATGTTGCTCAGCACGGTGGGGCCTTCATCCAGCGTGACCAGCACCAGCGCGTACGGCGTCTCCGTGCGCCGCACCACGCTGACGCTGTAGACCGTTCCTGCACCCGTCGCCGCCTGCCATTCGATGTCCGGTCCGCCGCACAAAGGGCAGAACGCGCGCGGGTACCAGTGTGCACGGGCGCAACGCACACAAACGGGGAGCAGCAGGCGCCCCTCGGCAGCAGCGGCCCGGAAGGCGGAGAAAGCTGCACCTTCCATCGTCAGCCCTCCCGTTCCAGCAGCACGGTGGCGTGGCCGTGGCCGCTGCCCATCACCTTGCCGGGGCCGCAGGCAAGCGCTACCGCGCAGTCCTTCACCTGGACGGCCGGATGCGCCTCTCCGCGCAATTGCCGCACGGCTTCGACCAGCTTGGTCATGCCACCGCGGTTGCCGGGATGGTTGTTGCACAGTCCGCCGCCGTCCGTGTTCCAGGGCAGGCGGCCGCTGCCCGCCAGCAGATGGCCATCCGCGGCGAAGCGGCCGGCCTCACCCTTCGCGCAGAACCCCAGATCCTCCAGCTGCAGCAGCACCATGATGGTGAAGTTGTCGTAGATGGACGCGTACTGCACGTCCGCGGGCTGCATGCGCGCTTGCGCGAACGCCGCCGCGCCGGATTGCACGGCGCCCGTGACCGTGATGTCGGCGTATCCGCCCTGCCGCGTGCGCACGGCCTGCCCGCTGCCGGCCACGCGCACCAGGGGCCGTCCGAGGGAGCGCGCGATCTCCGGACGCGTGAGCACGAGTGCGCCGCCGCCGTCGGTGACCACGCAGCAGTCCAGGCGCCGGATGCCGTCGGCGATCACCGGCGAAGCCAGCACCTCCTGCACCGTCACGGGTTTCGGCAGCAGCGCTCGCGGATTGTGCTGCGCATGCAGCGAGGCCGTGACCTTTACCCAGGCAAGCTGTTCCGGCGTGGCGCCGTGCTGGTGCATGTAGCGCTGCGCGATCAGGCCGTAGATGCCGGCGATGGTGGGCCGGTACGGCGCTTCCAGCGCCGCGTCCGGCGGCCCCGTCGCGCCGGATGAGGCCAGCCCCGGCGGCGCGCGATCGCTGCGCGGCTTGCCGGCCAGCGTGACCAGGGCCACGTTGCATTGGCCGCTTGCGATGGCCGCGGCGGCATGCGCCACGTGGACGAGGTACGAGCAACCGCCCGACTCCGTTCCGTCGATCCACCGCAGGTCGAGATTCAGATAGTCCGCCATGTACAGCGGGCTCGCGCCCGGCGCATCGGCTGCGCAGAAGTAGCCGTCGACGTCGGTGAGCTGCAGGCCAGCATCGGCCAGCGCGCCGCGCGCACACTCCGCGTGCAGCTGCGCCAGCGACAGTTCGGGCGCGTGGCGCGCCGGGTGTTCGAACGCGCCTGCGACCCAGGCAGCGCTCATGGGGTCTCGGCCGCCTGCACCGCCGAACCTGAACTCACCAGGGCGTCGATGTCCTTCTCGCTGACGCCGGCTTCGCGCAGCACCTCGCGCGTGTTTTCACCCAGGCGCGGCGCGTGATGGCGCACCTCGAACTTGCTGCCCCCGAAGGTGATGGGGCTTCGCACCGAACGGTACGGGCCCTCGGTCGGGTGCACCTTGGCCTGGAACATTCCGACGGCCTGCAGGTGCGCGTCGCCGGCCAGGTCTTCCAGCGCATGCACGGGCATGCAGGGGATGCTGACGCCGTCGCAGAAAGCGATCCACTCGGCGTTGGTGTGGTGCGGCGCCTCCTCCTCCACCAGCGCGTACAGCCGGTCGATGTGCTGCGCGCGGTCGGCCAGGCTGGTGAACCGCGGGTCTCCGAGGAAGTCGTCGCGCCCCGTGAAGCGGAAGAAGTCCTGCCAGTTGCGGTCGGAATACGGCAGGATGCACATGAAGCTGTCGGCGGTGCGGAAGGGCTTGCGGTAGCGGCTGAGCACGCGGCCGAAGCCGTGCTCGCCCAGCGGCGGCTCGAACGTCGCCGCATGCAGGTGTTCGACCAGCGCGAATTCCACGGCGGTCTCGAGCATCGGCACTTCGAGGGCCTGGCCCCCGCCGCCGCGCGCCTGCTGGTGCAGCGCGCCGAGCACCGCATAGGCGACGGCCTGGCCGGTGATCTTGTCGCACAGCACGGTGGGCGCATAGGACGGATCGCCCTGCACGCGCGCCGACAGGCTCGCCAGGCCCGAGCCCGCCTGGATCACGTCGTCGTAGGCCGCCTTGTCCGCGTACGGTCCCGTCGAGCCGAAGCCGACGGCGCCGCAGTAGACGATCTCCGGGTTCACCTCCCGCACGGCCGCATAGCCCACGCCCAGGCGGTCGGCGGCCTGCTGCCGCATGTTGTGCACGAACACGTTCGCACCCGCCACCAGCTTCATCAGCGCCCGCAGGCCTTCGGGCCGCTTCAAGTCCAGCGACACGCTGCGCTTGTTGCGGTTGAGGTTCATGTAGTAGCCCGCCATGCCATCGCTGCGCATGGGACGGTAGTGCCGGGTCTGGTCGCCGCTTGGCGTCTCCACCTTGATCACGTCGGCGCCCATGTCGCCCAGGATGCGGGTGGCATACGGCCCGAGGACGACGCTCGTGAGGTCCACGATGCGCACGCCCTGCAGCGGGCCCCGGCTGAAATCGTTCTTTCCCATCTTCTCCCCTTGCTCGTCGCGGCAGCGCGGGCTTCAGTCCATTGCCTTCATGATGCGCAGAAGCATAGACAGCACCCCTCGCCCCGGAAAGCGACTTTTTTTCGCCGACTCGGAGTCGCGTTTCGAATGCGGTCCGGGAGCGATCAAAGCCGCGTGACGGCCGGCCACAGCGCGTCGGCGCCGCGGCTGCACGCGAGTTCGCCCAGGCGGCGGTTCCACCACGTCTCCGACCCGAACTCGTCGCGCCAGGACCAGAGCCGTCGCGTGAAGTGATGGAGCACGTGCTCCTGCGTGAAACCGATCGCGCCGTGCACCTGGTGGCAGGCGGTGGCCACCTTGCCGGCGGCTTCGCCGGCGCGTGACTTGGCAACCGCCGTCAGGAATTCCAGTTGCGCGGGGTCGCCGTCCCAGCGCGAGCACGCGAGCTCCACCGCCGCGCCCGCCGCGGCCGTTTCGCCGACGGCTTCTACCAGCATCGCCTGCACGGCGGGAAACTTGCCGATCGGCTGACCGAATTGCACGCGCTCGCCGGCGTACTGCAGCGTCAGGTCCAGGCAGCGCTGCATCGCGCCGGCCAGCTGCTGCGCGCGCACCAGCGCGCCGGCAACGCGCGGCAGCGGCGTGATGGCCGGGCGGTCGAGCGGCAGCACCGCATCATCCGGAATCGGCATGTCCAGCGTGATCGTGTCCCGTGCTTCGTTGGCCAGGCTGCTGCCGGCTTCCTTCGGAACGCCTTGCAGGTCCACCTTCACGAGGCAGGGCTGTCCCGCATCATTCCAGGCCTGCAACACCGCCACGCCCGCGTGGCGCGCCCACGACAGCCGGCGCAACGTGCCGCGCAGCCGCAGGCCGCCGGTGGACGACAGCTGCGGCCCGTCGCTTGCGTCGTTGGAGCCCAGCGTCCATGGCGCCTCGAGCTCTGCGAGCTCGCCGCCGGCGGCGCACCAAAGCGCACGGGCAGCCAGCGTTTCTCCCAGCGGCAGCGGCAGTGCGTGGTAGGCGGCGCGCCGCGCCAGCGCAAAGGCGTCCGCAGGCGCCAAACCGGCGCCGCCGTGGCTGGCGGGCACCAGCGCGTCCAGGTAGCCGCTGCTCGCCAGCTGCGCCCATTCCTCGCGGCACCATTCGCCGCCGTCCGCCCGGGCCAGCAAGGCCGGCGTGGCGAGGTCGGCGAACAGGCGCTCGCTGTGTTCGGCCACCAGGGCGGCCATTTCCTGATCGTGTTGTGCCATCGTCATCGCAATCCCAGGGCACGCGCGAGGATGCCGCGCAGCACTTCGCGGGTGCCGCCGCGCAGCGTGAAGCTGGGCGCCACCAGTTCGACCTGCGCCAGCGCCGCGGCAAAGCGGCCGCCTTCGCGCGCCGGCTCCACGTCCACCAGCAAGCGCGCCAACTCCGGAATCTCGCGCTCGAAGGTCGTGCCCAGGTCCTTGATCAGCGCCGCTTCCGTCGCCGGGTCGGTGCCCGCCTGCAGCAATCCGGCAACCGAGGCCGACATCGTGCGCAGGGTCACCAGGTGCGCGACCAGTCGCCCCACCTGCGCGGACTGGGCCGCGTCAGGCGAACGCCCTACTTCGTCCACCAGGGCCAGCAGCAGCTGGAAGGCGCTGAGGAAGCGGTCGGGGCCCGAACGTTCCAGCGACAGCTCCGAGGTCACCATCTTCCAGCCGTCACCGGGTGCGCCGATCAGCATGTCATCGGGCACGAAGCAGCCCTCGAAGTGGACTTCGTTGAATTCGTGGTGGCCCGACAGGTCCAGGATGGGACGCACCGTCACCCCCGGTGAGCGCGTGTCCACGATCATCTGCGTCAGGCCGGCGTGCTTCTTTGCTTCGGGATCGGTGCGCACCAGTACGATCAGGTAGTCCACCTGGTGCGCATTGGTCGTCCACACCTTGGTGCCGGTGATGCGCCAGCCGCCGTCGACCTGCTGCGCGCGCGTGCGCACGGCAGCCAGGTCGGACCCGGAGTCGGGCTCGCTCATCCCGATCCCGAATGCGCATTCGCCGCGCACGATGCGCGGCAGGATCTCGTCCCTCGCGCGCTGGCTGCCGTGCAGGAGGATCTGCGGTCCCGATTGCCGGTCGGCGATCCAGTGCGCACCGCAGGGTGCGCCGGCGGCCAGCATCTCCTCCACCACGACGTAGCGCTCCAAGGCGGGGCATTCACCGCCGCCGTAGCGGCGCGGCCAGGTCATGCCGATGAAGCCACGTTCCCCCGCTCGCCGCGTGAAGCCGCGGTCGAAGGTGGTCCAGGTGGTCTTCCAGGGCACGAAGCGGCCGCCGGCCCGCTCCTCCTCGAGGAAGGCGCGCACGCGTGCGCGAGTCGCCTCGTAGGGCGCCAGGTCGGGCGCTTGGCCGAATCGGAACTGCATCGCGCTCAGCGCCCCGTGAATACCGGCGGGCGCTTCTCGAGAAATGCGCGCACCGCTTCGTCGTGGTCGCTGGTGTTGTGCGCCAGCGCCTGGTAGGCCGCGGCCAACTCCAGCGAGCTGGCCAGCGACGAATGATCGCTCTCGCGCAGCAGCCGCTTGGTCAGGCGCACCGTGCGTGACGGATTGGCGGCGATGCGCTGCGCGAGGTCCAGCGCCTTTTCGCGCAGCTGCTCGTGGGGCGCCACCATCGTGACCAGGCCGATCGCGAGCGCGCGATGCGCATCGATGGTCTCGCCGGTGAACATCAGCTCCAGCGCCTTGGTCTGGCCGATCGTGCGCGAGAGCAGCCAGGCGCCGCCGTCGGCCGGCACGATGCCCAGCTTGACGAAGCTGCTGGCGAACGTCGCCTGGTCGGAGGCCACCCGCAGGTCGCACATGCAGGTGAGGTCCATGCCCGCGCCGATCGCCGGGCCGTTGACCATGGCAATGGTGGGGATGTCCAGTTCGTACAGCGCCAGCGGGATCTGCTGGATGCCGTTGCGATACGAGTCGCGGATGTCGGCGGGAGAGCCGGCCGAGAAACCCTTCTTGTCGCGCATGTTCTTCAGGTTGCCGCCGGCGGAGAACGCGCTGCCCGCGCCGGTAAGGATCACCACCTTCACGGTCGGGTCGCGCCGCATGCGCGCGCACACCGTCGCGAACTCCAGCATCTGGTGCTCCTCGGTGAGCGCGTTGCGCTCCTGCGGCCGATTCATCGTCAGCGTGACGATGCCTTCGTGCTGCTCGTACAGGAGGAAGTCGTCCATGGTTTCGTTGTTCCTTGTTCGTTGTCGTCAGTGCCGCATGGCGGCCGGGCCGCGCACCAGCCGGCCCGGCAGCGCTCCGGTGGCTTCGCCGTCGCGGTACACCACTTGGCCCGACACGATGGTGGCCGTGTAGCCGGTGGCCTTTTGCAGCAGGCGGTGACCGCCCGCGGGCAGGTCGAAGGCCATGAAGGGCCGCTCGCAGCGAAGGCGCTGAAAGTCGATCACGTTCAGGTCGGCCTTCATCCCGGCGCGCAGCACGCCCCGGTCCGGCAGGCCCATGGCCTGCGCATTGTCCATCGTCAGCCGGCGGATGGCCGCGGGCAGTTCGAAGGCGTCGGCGCCGGCATCGCGTGCCCAGTGGCTGAGGAAGAACGTGGGATAGCTCGCATCGACCAGCGTGGTCACGTGCGCGCCCGCGTCGCCCAGGCCGAGGATGGACGCGGGGCTGGCCAGCATCTCGCGTACGGCGCCGAAGCCAAAGTCGGTGTAATTGGCAGCGGCGTAGTAGATGAAGTTGCGGCCCTCGTCCGCCAGCAGCAGGTCGTAGGCCACTTCGCCGGGGGTGCGGCCTCCGCGTTCCGCGATCACCGGAATGGACCACTCGCGCCGCGCCGCGTATTCGAAGGACGAATCCATGCGGAACATGTGGGCGTACTCACGCCGGGATGGCCGCGGCTCGGCCAGGATGCGCGCGCGCATCGCCGGGTCGCGCAGGATGGCGACGCGCTCCGCCAGCGGCTTCTTCGCGATGGGCAGGTAGCTCGCGTTGTTGGAGAACGGGTTCTCGGTGCCCTGCAGGCCCAGCAGCACGCCGAGCTGGCGCGGCGCCACCTGCGCACGCAGCGGCAGGCCGTCGGCCCAGGCGGATTCGACCATGTCCAGCAGGTCGCGCCAGCCGTCCGGCGTCTTGTTCTCCTGGAACAGAGACAGCGTGAGCGGCCGCCCCGACGCCTCGACGATGCGCCGCATGATCCCGAACTCGTCGCGCCGCCGCTCGGGCGTGTCGAAATCGGTGCGGTACTCCAGCACGCCGCCGCCGGCGTCCTTCAGGCCCAGCGCGATCTGGGTGAGCTCGTGCTCCGTGGCGTGCAGCGTCGGCAAGGGATGGCCGGTGGCGGTCTTGTGGATCAGCGTGCGCGAGGTGGAAAAGCCGACAGCGCCGGCGCGGATGGCCTCGGCCGCCAGCGCGCGCATCTGCGCCGCATCTTCGGCGGTGGCCTCCTCCAGGCGCGCTGCGCGTTCGCCCATCACGTACACGCGCAGCGCCGCGTGCGGCACTTGGGCGCACACGTCGATGTCGTGCGCCCGGCCGTCCAGTGCGTCCAGATAGTCCCCGAAGCTTTCCCAAGACCACTGCAGGCCCTCGTGCAGCACGGCGCCGGGGATGTCCTCCACGCCTTCCATGACCTGGATCAGCAGTTCGCGATCCTTGGTGCGCACCGGCGCGAAGCCCACGCCGCAGTTGCCCATCACCGCGGTGGTCACGCCGTGCCAGCCGCTGGGCTTGAGGTGCGATTCCCAGGTGGCCTGGCCGTCGTAGTGCGTGTGCACGTCGACGAAACCGGGCGTGACGATGCGCCCGCGCGCATCCACTTCCTCCAGGCCGGGCGGCAACCCGCGGCCGACGGCCACGATCACGCCGCCATCGATGGCGACATCCGTGTCTTCCATCCCGTTCGCCCCGGTGCCGTCGTAGACGGTGCCGCCGCGCACTACCAGGTCATGTGCCATCCGTACCGCCATTGCGTTGTCCTTGGCCGGCGAGTGTAGGAGGCGCCCTGCCCCGGCGATAGCGACATTTCTTCTGTCGGATTCATCGCCTTTTTTCGCGCGGGCTGTCGCTTTTCGACTGGCAGTGCGCGAAAAAAAGTCGCTTTCGGCCGCCGCGGCTCGAACCTAGCATCGCTGCAGCCACGTGCGCAACGCCGCTGGCGTACAGGAGCATTCCATGATTTCCAGGAGACACGTGCTTGGCGCCGCACTCGCGGGCGCCGCCCCGCTGGCTTGGTCGCAGGCCGACTACCCCAGCCGCCCGATCCGCATCATCGTGCCCTTTGGCGCCGGGTCGCTGACGGGCACGTTCGCTCAACTCATCGGCGAGGGACTCAAGGAGCGGCTGGGCCAGCCGGTGGTGGTCGATTACAAGCCCGGCGCCACCGGCAACATCGGGGCCGACCTGGTCGCGAAGTCCCCGCCCGACGGGTACAACATGGTTGTCACCACCAATGCCACCTTCGCGATCAATCCCTGGATCTACGCGAAGATGCCCTTCGATCCGCTCAAGGACTTCCACCACCTGCTCACTGGCATCGCCTATGGGACCATCCTCGTGGTGCCGCCCGATTCACCGTTCAAGTCGGTGGCCGACATCGTGGCATACGGCAAGGCCAACCCAGGGAAGCTGACGCAGGCCTCGTCGGGCACCGGCAGCACCGCCCAGCTCGCGGGCGAGCTGTTCGCGCGCAGCGCCGGCTTTCGCATGCTGCACATTCCCTACAAGGGTGGGCCGCCCGCGCGCATGGACGTGATGGCCGGCCGCGTGAACCTGATGTTCACCGATCCCACCGGTGTTCCCTTGATCAAGGAGGGCAAGCTGCGCGCGCTGGCCGTCAGCAGTGCCACGCGGTCCAAGGCCCTGCCCGACGTGCCCACGCTGGCCGAGCAGGGCTTCCCGGACGTCGTGGTGGAAACCTGGTTCGGCCTGGCCCTGCCCGCCGGCACGCCGAAACCCATCGAGCAGAAGCTGGAGACCGAGATCGCCGCGTTCCTGCAACGCAAGGACACGCGCGAGCGCTTCCTGGCGCTGGGCGCCGAGGTACCGGAAGACACCAGCAGCACGGGCGCGCTGCGGCGGATCACCGCGGAGCAGAAGATGTGGGCGCCCATCATCAAGGACCTCGGAATCCGGGCGGAGTGATGCGAATGTTCGACCTCCTGATCCGCAACGCCCGGATCGCCGACGGCAGCGGCGGCGATCCCTACCCCGGCAGCCTGGCCGTGCAGGATGGCCGCATCGCGGCCGTCGGCCCGGACGTGCAAGGCGAGGCCCGCGAGACGATCGACGCAGCCGGCCGCGTGCTGATGCCCGGCATCATCGACGGGCACACGCACTACGACGCGCAGATCACCTGGGATCCGTTCGCAGACCCGTCGCCCGCCAACGGCGTGACGACCGTCGTAATGGGCAACTGCGGCTTCACCATCGCGCCTTGCCGGCCCGAGCACCGTGACCTGACGATGCGCAACCTGACGCACGTCGAAGGCATGTCACTGGACGCGCTGCGCGCCGGCATCCGGTGGGAGTTCGAGAGTTTTCCGCAGTACCTGGACATGCTGCAGCGGCTTGGCGTCGGGCCCAACGTGGCGGGCTTCGTCGGCCACTCCTCGGTGCGCACGTACGTGATGGGCGCGGACGCGTCGGCCCGCGCTGCCACCGACGAGGAGATCGCCCGCATGGCGCAAGTCGTGCGCGATGCGCTGGAAGCGGGCGCCGTGGGCTTCTCGTCGACGACCAACGAGCCGCACAACGGCGAAGGCGGCGTGCCGATGCCGTCGCGGCTGGCGGACGAACGCGAGCTGCGCGCATTGACCCGGGTGCTGGGCGACAGCGGGCGCGGCGTGTTCATGACGACCAAGGGCGCGTGCACGTCGATCGCCGAACTCGAGGTCCTGGCGCTCGCCAACCGACGCCCGACGCTCGTGTCGGGCTTCCTGCACAACCCCGCGAACCCGACGCGCGCCAGCGGCTTCCTGGCCGAGATCGCGGCGGCTCGCCGCCGAGGCGCCCGAATGTGGGGCGAAGTCACCTGCTGCCCCCTGACGATGGACTTCACGCTGGAGTCCGCGTACATGTTCGAAGGCTTCCCGGCATGGTTGCCGGCCATGACGGCCCATGGCGCCGAAGAACTCGCCGCGGTCTACCGGGACCCCGCCTTCCGTGCCGCCGTGAAGCGGGACCTGGTGGCACTGCGCGGCAAGCGCGCCTTCAACAGCGAGTGGGACAAGCTGCACGTGCTCGAGGTCATGTCTCCCGAGAACGCGGCGCTCGAAGGCCGCTCGATCGCCGACATCGCCGCGGCCAGCGGCAAGGAACCGCTCGACGCCCTGCTGGACCTGGGCCTGTCCGAAACCCTGCGCACGCGCTTCACGGCCACCCTCCTGAACTCGGATGACGCCGAGGTGGCGAAGCTGATCGCCGACCCGGACAACTACGTGACCCTCTCGGACGCCGGTGCGCATCTCAGCTTTTTCTGCGATGCCGGCTTCGGCCTGCACCTGCTGGGCAAATGGTCCCGCGACCTGGGCGTCTTCAAGCTCGGCGAGGCGGTGCGCAAGCTCACGGCGCAACCGGCCGACATCTTCGGCCTGAAAGGCCGCGGCCGCCTGCAAGCCGGCCACTGGGCCGACCTGATGCTTTTCGACCCCGCCACGGTCAGCCGGGGCAAGGCGCGGCGCGTGGAAGACCTGCCGGCTGGCGCAGCGCGCGTGGTGCGCCCTGCCGTGGGCGTCCACGGCGTGTGGGTGAACGGCGAGCGCGTGGTCGGCGATGATGGCACCGTGTCGCAGCAGCGCCGGCCCGGCCAGGTGTTGCGCGACTTCGAACGCAGCGCGGCCGGCGCACATTGAAGGGAAAAGACGAGACATGAGCAGCAAGAGTACTTTTCAGGCGCGGGGGGTCATCCCCGCCTGCCTGTTGCCGATGCGGGAGGACTATTCCATCGATACGGCATCGCTGGCGAAGCACGTGCGCGACGTCGCTGCCGTCGACGGCGTGAAGTCGCTGGTGATAAATGCGCACGCATCGGAGATCAGCTCGTGCACTTTCGAGGAGCAGGAGCAGGTCCTGGCGACGACGGTAGAGGCCGTGGGTGACCGCACGCACGTGATCCAGGGCATCTACCCGGAAGGCAGCCTGGAGGCGGCACGCGTGGCCAGGATGGCGCAACGCGGCGGTGCCTCTGCACTGCTGGTGTTTCCGCCCGGCATCTTCAGCGGCGGCGCCAACCACCGGCCCGAGGTGGTGCTGAACCATTACCGGCACATCGCCGCGGCGAGCGACCTGCCCCTGATCATTTTCCAGTTCCGCGTCGCGGACCTCGGTCACAGCCACGAGGTACTGCACCGCCTGGTCGACGAGATCCCGGCCATCTGCGGCATCAAGGACGTGTCGGACCATCCGGTGTTCCTTGAGAAGACGGTACGTGAGATCCAGCATGGCCCGCGGAAGGTCACCGTCTTCAGCGCGCACAACCCCTGGCTGCTGCCTTCCCTGGTGACCGGCTGCGACGGCATCATCTCGGGCTCGGGAAGCACCATTGCCGACTTGCAGTGCGCCTTGTACGAAGCGGTGAAGGCGAACGACCTGGAGGCCGCGCGCCGCCATGCCGACCGGCTGTACATCACCACCGGCATCTTCTACGGCTCCCCGCGGCTGGACCAGCACAACCGCATGAAGGAAGCACAAGTGGCGCTCGGACGCCTGCCCGGTGCCACGGTGCGCCCGCCCCTGCTGAAACTCGCCGCCTCCGAGATCGATCGCATCCGCACCGGCCTCGAAATGGCCGGCATCCGGCGCGAAGGCGCCTTCACCCAATACGATCGCAAGACGGGGAAACGAACCGATGCATGACGCCTTCTTCATCAGCCGCCGCAAGCTGCTCGCCGGCGGGGCGCTCGCACCTGCCGCGGCGCTGCTGGGCGGCCCCGCGCGCGCAGCCGACTTTCCGACCAGGACCATCACCGTCATCTCCCCGTTCCCGCCGGGCGGGCTGAACGACACAAGCGCGCGCGCCGTCGCCCGCGCCCTGCAGGCCGAGCTCGGGAAGAACGCGATCGTGGAGAACCGCCCTGGCGGCGGCACCATGATCGCGCTGGAGCACCTGTCGCGACAGGCGCCGGACGGCCACACGCTGCTGATCTGCGGCGACACCAACATGGCCGTGATGCCGCACCTGCAGCCGAACCTGTCGTTCAGCCTCGAAAAGGATTTCGCTCCCATCACGCTGCTGGTCAGCGCACCCGCGGTGCTGGTGGTGCGGCCGTCGCTGGCGGTGAAGTCCGTGCAGGACCTGGTCGCCCTGGCCAAGGCCCAGCCTGGGAAGCTGAGCTACGCCTCCGCCGGCAACGCGACGCCGCCACACATGATCGCGGAGCAGTTCAAGAGCCGCGCGGGCCTGGCCATCTCGCACGTTCCGTTCAAGGGAGCCAGCGAAGGCCTGACGAACGTGCTGGGCGACCACGTCGACCTGATGTTCGTCGACCTGGCCACGGCCTCGGCGCAGGTCAAGGCGAACAAGGTGCGCGCGCTGGCCGTGTCCACGGCGAAGCGTTCGAAGCTGCTGCCGGACGTGCCCACCATCGCGGAGAGCGGCTTGCCCGGGTTCGAAGGGCGCGCGTGGCAAGGCGTCATCACACGCCAGGGCACGCCTGCCGACGTGATCCTGGTGCTCAACCGGGCGATCGTCGCGGGCATGCAGCGGCCCGAGATCGGTGGTGTCTACGACTCCCAGGGCGCCGAACTCGTCACCTCCACGCCCGAGCAGTTCGCGGCCATGATCGCCGACGAACGCGCCAAGGCGGGACGCCTGATACAGCAAGCCGGCATCAAGCTCGGCTGATGGGTCGCACGACGGATGGCGGCGGGCCGTCCGGCCTGCTGCCTGGCCTTGCCGTGGCCGCGGCCGGTTCGATCGCCTTCAGCGGCAAGGCCATCATCGCCAAGATGGCGTACCGTTACGGCGTGGATGCGGTGACCCTGCTGATGCTGCGCATGTTGTTCGCGCTGCCGCTGTTCGTGCTGATGGCTGCCTGGGCGGGCCGGGGCCAGCCGCCCCTGAACGGCAAGCAATGGGCGGGCATCGCCGGACTGGGCTTCTCCGGCTATTACCTCGCCAGCTACCTCGACTTCGCTGGGCTCGCCTACATCAGCGCATCGCTCGAACGGCTGGTCCTGTACCTGACACCGACCTTCGTGCTGCTGCTCGGATGGCTTCTGCACGGCAAGCGCGTGACCCGCATGCACCTGGCCGGCAGTGCCATCAGCTACCTCGGCGTGGCGCTGGTGTTCGGCCGTGAGTTCGGCACGCTCGGCCCCGGTGCCGCATGGGGCTTCGCGCTCGTTCTCGGCAGCGCCATCAGTTATGCCGTTTACCTGGTCTACAGCGGGCAGATGGTGCAGATTCTCGGCGCGACCCGGCTCGTCGGCCTGGCGACCACCTTCGCCTGCCTGTGCTGCATCCTGCAATTCACACTGCTGCGGCCCTGGAGCAGCGTGGTCACGCTGGCGCCACAGGTCATCTGGCTTTCGCTGTTGAACGCCACCCTGTGCACGGCTATCCCGGTGCTGCTCGTGATGATGGCCATCGCGCGGCTGGGACCCGCGCTGTACTCCCAGGTCAGCATGGTCGGGCCCTTGTCCACCATCTTCCTGAGCGTGCTACTGCTTGACGAAACGTTGACCGCAGGGATCGTTCTTGGGACCGGCTTGGTACTGCTGGGGATCTGGGTGTTCTCGCGTGAGCCGACATTTGGTAGGTCGACATAGGAGCCGCGGGGATCATCGGCCAGACAAGCCAGCGCTTCAGGGCTGTGCACGGTGAAACCTCACCTTCCGCGAAGCCAGCCGTGTGGCCCAGTCGATGGATCGCCACGAAGATAATTCGCCTTCGTTCTCGGCACCCGGCTCCTAGACTTGCCTCACAACAAGCAGGAAACAAATGAAGCGAACCTCCGCCGACGAGGCATGACCCCGGTCGCAAACTCCCTCGTACAGCGCCTGCGCGAGGGCCGCACCCTCCCCGGCACGCAGTGATTCTCGGCCAGCCCGGTGCTGGTCAAGGCAATGGGCACGACCGGCCTCGACTTCGTCACCATCGACATGGAGCACTGCCCTACGGGGCTGGAGACCGTTGCCCACCTCTTGCGCGCCACGGGCCGCAGCCTTCCAGCGTCGCCCTCGCCGACTCACGCGTCCTAATGGAGCTTCGATTCCGGCGGGAAGACCAGGGTCGAAATCGAAGAGTCTCGAAGGTCGGATCGAGACCGCGGCGCACGCCACCAGCGTGCGCCAAAAACAGCAGCGCACGCCACGATCAGAGCAGCTGCGACGACAAAGGCTGCGTCTACCAGGTTCGGAAAAAAGCTCGTGTCCATGTGACCAGCATACGTGACGACACTTGTAGTCACGCAAGTAGGTAACTTCACCGATGGCGCTTATCAAAGTGCATTGAGCGTGGTGTGCCTATCGGTACTCATCCTTGAGACGGCGCACGCAGGAGACAGCGCAAAAAACAAAAAGCCCTGAGTCATCAGGGCTCTTTGCTGCTTCGGGAGACCATTCTGGGCCTCCTCGAAATCGGTTCTGGCGGAGCGACAGGCAGCAGTATTGGGCGCCTAAGTACCAGTCGCAGAAGGAATTTCTGAAATCCTTCTGGAGCGGTACCCCGTACTGTACCCCCATAGAAGGACAGCGGGTACAGACGGCTGGTCACACGGCCAGTACAAGGTTCCCCGCGACCTTACCCTGCTCGACCTTCTCATGTGCCTCGACGATGTCAGCCAATGGCATGCGCTCACCGATGTTGTGCGTGAGCGCCCCGAGCTTGAGCATCCGGTGCAGCGTGGCTATCGCGCGTTCACGGTCCGCATCGGCCAGGTGGTAGACCATGAAGAAACGAAGCTGGATGTTCTTCGCCAACAGGGTCGGGAAAGCCAGGTTCAAGGGCGCGGGACTGCTGCCGTAAGCGACGCAGTCGCCGCCAATCCGCAAAAGTTCCAGGTCCTGCGCACCGTTCACCGCGACGTCCATTTCGATTGCTCGGTCCACGCCGGCGCCGGAGGTGATGTCGCGCACTCGCTGCACCACATCCTCAGTTTTGTAGTTGATGACGTCATCCGCACCCGCGGCGGCCGCAAGCGCCGCCTTCACCGGGCCGCTCACGGTGCTGATCACGCGTGCGGCGCCGAGGCGGCCCGCGAGCTGGATCGCATAGTGGCCGACGGCCCCCGCGCCGCCGCTCACCAGCACCGTCTTGCCCGCCACGCCCCCATCCATCAGCACGGCATGCATTGCCGTGAGGGCGGGGATGCCGAGACATGCACCAACCACCTCGTCGACACCCTCCGGCAGTTTCACGGCCATCCGCGAAGGCAGGCAGACGTACTCGGCCGCTGTCCCAAAGGCGCGCCCCCAGGCAGCGTTCCATAGCCACACGCGCTCACCAATGCGGCTGCGGTCGATTCCCGCCCCCACCCTATCGATGACCCCTGAGCCATCGCTGTGCGGAATCACGCGCGGGAAAGCAAGGGTCCGGTGGCGAAGGCCGCTGCGCGACTTGACGTCAGACGGATTCACGCCGGACCAGCGCACCCGGACCCGCACTTCACCCGCGGCAGGTTCGGGCGTTGGAACCTCACCGACGTGCAGAACGTCACGTGCCGGTCCGACCTTCTCGTAATACGCGGCGCGCATGGTCATCCCTCCTGCCGCAAACGCGGGAAATCCTCCTCACGATACTCCTCGGAACCCCGCTCACCTTTGGCAAAGCGGGTGGCTTCTTGCGCACGCAATTGCACGCGGCGGATCTTTCCCGAGATCGTCTTGGGCAGCTCATCGACGAACTCGATGCGACGCACGCGCTTGTAGGGGGCGAGCTTCCGCCGCGCGAATGCAAGGATGTCTTCGGCCAGTGCCGCATCGCGCACGCGACCGGGCGCAAGCAGCAGGTACGCCTTCGGCACGGCCAGGCGCACCGCGTCCGGACTAGGCACGACCGCGACCTCGACGACAGCCTCGTGCTCGATGAGCGCACTTTCGAGCTCGAACGGGCTGATGCGGTAGTCAGATGCCTTGAACACGTCGTCTGCCCGGCCGACAAAGGTGTAGTAGCCCTCTGCGTCACGCGCCGCAGTGTCACCTGTGTGGTAGTAGCCATCGCGCATGGCCTCGGCCGTCTTCTCTGCGCTGTCCTGGTAGCCCGACATGAGGCCGGTGGGTCGTTGATTGAGGTCGATGCAGACTTCGCCTTCATCTGCTTCGCGACCGTCCGCATCGAGCAGCACGATCCTGAAGCCGGGCAGCGGTTTGCCCATCGAACCCGGCTTCACCGGCAGGCCAGGTGAGTTGCCAACCTGGGCAGAAGTCTCCGTTTGCCCGTAGCCGTCGCGCAGCTGCAGACCCCACGCATCCTGGACCTTCTCGATGATTTCCGGATTGAGCGGCTCCCCGGCGCCGACCACCGATCGCAGTGCCAGCTTCTGCTTCCACGCGTGCAGGTCTTCCTGGATCAGCATGCGCCAAACCGTTGGGGGAGCGCACAGGCTTGTCACCTCGCAGCGGGCGAGCGTCTCGAGTAATGCCGGCGCGGAAAAGCGGGGGTTGTTGTGAATAAAGACGCAGGCGCCTGCATTCCAGGGTGCGAATAAGCAGCTCCAGGCGTGCTTGGCCCATCCCGGCGAAGAGATGTTCAGGTGGATGTCACCGGGCCGCAGGCCGAGCCAATACATCGTGGACAGATGTCCGACGGGGTAACTCTCGTGCGTGTGCAGCACGAGCTTCGGTTTCGACGTAGTCCCAGAGGTGAAGTAGAGCAGGAGCGGGTCCGTCGCGAGCGTCGCTGCATCCGGCGCATAGTCGGCCGGCGCCGCCTCCGAGTCCTCATAGCGCAACCATCCCCCCGCCGGTGTTCCGACACAAATCCGTGAGTATTCTCCCGCAAGTCCATCGAACTTCGAGGCTTGCGTCGTATTGGTCACCACGTGCCGGACAGCACCTCTTTCGAGTCGGTCACGCAGGTCTTCGGGCGTCAACAGCGAGGTGGCGGGGATCACCACGGCGCCGATCTTCATCGCAGCCAGCATCACCTCCCACAGCGCGGGTTCATTGCCCAGCATCAGCAGAACGCTATCGCCGCGGCGGACTCCGAGCGAACGCAGATGATTCGCGACCTGCGACGACCGACGCGAAAGCTGGGCGAAGCTGGTGCGGTGCTCACTCCCGTCCGCCTCCACGATCCAGAGCGCAGGCGCGTCGTTGCCTTTCGCCAGAACGTCGAAGTGGTCGAGCGCCCAGTTGAACTCCTGCAGTCGCGGCCACTGGAAACGGTCAACCGCGGCATCGGGGTCGTCGCGTAGCTTCAGCAACAGGTCTCGGGCGCCGAGGAAGGCGTCGGTTTGATGCTTCATGGTGTGGGTGTCAGTGCTGTGAAGCTCAAGCCAACTTGCGCAAGCCGCGACTGACCGGCTTAACCCGCCAGTCGCCGGACAATTATTGGAGCACCGTCGAAACGCTGCTTGAAACGGTGTGCCGCCACGCCGGCGTCCATTGCGTGCACGTGCTCCGGCAGCCATTCGATGAGCCGTGCTGCCAGCCGCTGGACAAGTGCGGCCTTGGCGTCCTGGGACATTCCATCATCGATCAAGAAGGTCCGCACTTCGCCGAGTGACTGGAGAACGGCGGCATGCTCGTCGATATGACACTGGGCGTTGCCGTCCTTCATGTTCCGCAACTCCAGATTCTCCAGTTCAAAATGGCGGTGCGCGTGCTCACGCAACCCGTCCAAAGTGATTACAGCCTGCGCAATCGGCCCATCCCGAAGTTGCTCCATTAGCTGCGCTAGGCAGGAATGGTCGTCGTCAAGGACCGCGTCGCCCAAGCTTAGTTGATAGGTCATGGCCGTTAGAGCTCAGTACGGATTCTCTGAGAGCTTTTAGCTTCAGGCGATTTTGCGCAAGTCCGGGGCCGAGGCCCACTGCTGGTCGTTCGCCTCATATTCGAGGCCGACCAACTTGCGCAGCAAGCCAAAGTCCTTTCCGTTGTTTACGCAGGAGGCTCCGACGAGTTTGCGTCCCTGAAATTGCAGCAGTGCGAATTTTCCGGCGCTCACATCCCCGCGGACCACTTCACGCTCGCCGCGAGGGATTCCCACACCTTGGATGCGCAAATCGTACTGGTCGCTCCAGTACCAGGGCGTCTCCGCAAATGAAGGCGTGTCGGAGTTCAGCCAGGAGCGTGCGGCGGCGGCACCTTGCATCTGGGCGTTTGACCAAGTCTCTATCCGAACCACCTCACCGCTGATCGGGTGCACCTGCCTTGCCACATCGCCGACTGCCAGCACACCTGGCGCGCTGGTGCGCCCGTGCCCGTCGACAAAGATGCCGTCGTCGCAGCGAATACCAGCGGCGCGAGCGAGTTCGTCGTTCGAGCGAACACCGATGCCGACGACTACAAAATCGGGCGCGATGCGGCTGCCGTCATCCAGCACGGCCTCTCCTTCAACGCATTCAGCCATGACCCTGCCAAGCCGCAAATCCACACCTGCACGCAGGTGCCGGCCCGCTACATAGTCGGATAGCGTCGGGGGCGCGGTGCGACCCATGACGCGTGCCTGAGACTCCAGCACCGTCACTCCACAGCCAGCTTCCCGCGCGGTAGCCGCCAGCTCCAGCCCGATTACTCCAGCCCCGATCAAAAGGAGAAGGCGCCCGGGTTGAATCAGCTCGCGAAGACGGCGCGCGTCGTCAAGAGTGCGCAGCGTGAGCGTTGGTTTGCCGAATGCTTCCAGGGATCGCAACTCACGCGGACGCGCGCCGGTTGCCAGTACCAACGTTCCCCATGGGATCACCTGACCGTCAGACAAGGTGAGCTTACGGCCGTCGAGGTCAAGCATTTCGGCTCGCACGCCCCGAAGCAGGCGAGCTCCGTTCAGGCGGCTTTCGTCCAGACGAATCCGCTGCGTGTCGCCGTCCTTCAGATAAGCCTTTGAAAGCGGAGGCCGGTCATAGGGAGCCTCGGCCTCGTCGGACAGCAGGGTCAGCTCGCCTGTGTAGCCACCCTGTCGCAAGGCGCAGGCAAATGAAATGCCGGCCAACCCGTTGCCGACGACGACGACTGGTTCTTTGCTGACGCTTATCACTTCAGGACTCCCCGCTGTTTGATCACATTGAGCGCCAGCTGGATATGCTGTGCAAGAAGGCGTTCGGCGCTGTCGACGTCGCGCTTCATGGCTGCCTCGAAAATCTGCCGATGCTCTTCGTGCACGTTAGGGGGTACGGTTGCGCTTACTGCGGACAGGCGGCGATAGCGACGTGCCTGTTGATACAGGATGACCCGGAAGCGTTTGATCCACATTGAGGGGGACGCCGATGTCAGGGCGTCGTGAAAGGCGCGGTTGCGCTCTTCCCATTCGTCGAACACGTTGGCCGCGTCGGTGGCCAGCCGTTCCTCGGCCCGGGAGAGCTTGTGATACGCGCTCACCACGCGTGCCTCCCATTCATCATCACCAACCTGCATCGAGTCGCGGAATGCGGCGCATTCCATGATGGTGCGGGTACGCGTCAGATCCTCAATATCGGCCAGCGACATCGGTGCAACTCTAAAGCCGCGTTGTGACTGCGAGACGACGAGAGAGTCGGAGACAAGCAGTGCCAACGCCTCACGCAACGTGCCCGCGCCCACGTGGTATTGGTCCTTGAGGTGCTCTACCCGAAGGCGTTCGCCGGGCGCGTGGCGACCGCCAATGATGTCTTCGCGCAGCTGACGATAGGCTGCTTCGATCTGTGAACGCGGCTCCGCGCCCCCATCCAAAGCACCCCAGAGCCCGATGTTTTGACTTTCCATGTGTTCCCACCTGATCAGTCGACAGGGTATCAACTGAAATCTCGATATTCTCTCGGGTTAGTACCTATCAGGAAAATAGTGGTCTAACCCAGAATTCTCGATATTAAAGGGAAAAGACATGCGCGACTCGCCCGAGATCGGAAAATCAATCGCTGCAGCTGGAGTGCGAACGAACTACCACGACATGGGGGCCGGTTCACCGGTTGTGATGATCCATGGCTCCGGCCCTGGTGTAAGCGCGTGGGCCAATTGGCGATTGGCACTACCTGAGCTCGCCAAGGAGCGCCGGGTGCTGGCGCCGGACATGGCAGGCTTCGGCTACAGCGACGGATCCAAGGATGGCACCTATAGCCTGGACCGGTGGGTCAAGCAGGCAATCGGATTCCTGGATGCGCTGAACATCGAACAGGCGGATCTGGTCGGCAACTCCTTCGGCGGCGCCATTTCCCTGGCCCTTGCCATCCGTCATCCCGAACGCGTTCGCCGCTTGGTACTCATGGGGGCGGCCGGGCTGAAGTTTGAGCTCACGCCGGCTCTTGATGCCGTCTGGGGATACACGCCCTCTGTGCAAAACATGAAGGAGATCATGGGCACTTTCGCCTATGACGCTTCGCTGCTCACCGACGGTCTCGCCCTCATGCGCTACGAAGCCAGCATACGGCCGGGCGTACAGGAGGCCTATGCCGCCATGTTCCCAGCACCGCGCCAACGCTGGGTCGACGCGCTAGCCAGCCCGGAAGACCGCATTGCTGGCCTCTCTCACCAAACCCTGGTGATCCACGGCCGCGAGGACCGCGTGCTGCCTCTGGCAACTTCGCTGCGGCTCGCACAGCTCATTCCACGCGCTCAACTTCACGTCTTTGGGCAGTGTGGCCATTGGACGCAGATAGAACATGCGAGCCGCTTCGTGCGGCTGGTCGGAGACTTCCTCGCGGAAGCCGACGCAGCGGCGTGATTTTGCAGTTCCCCCGTCGAAAACCATCAGGAGACAAGATGAAACAAGCTGCCCTCGCACTCGGCATCGCCGCTGCACTCACGCTTCCGGGCACGGCAAGCGCCCAGGCCAAGGACCTGAAGATCGCCATGTTGCTACCCACTTCCGGGGTGTTTGCACTGTATGGCGAGGCAATCATGGAAGGCTTCAACCTCGCGCTCGAGGAAGCGGGGGGACAGGTCGCCGGACGAAAAGTGGTACTGCTGGCGGAGGACAACAAGGAAGACCCGAAGACCTCCCTTAGCCTCGTGCGCAAGTACGTCAAAGATGACAACGTCGACTTCGTGGTCGGCCCGATCGCCTCGCACGTGGTCGCTGCGATTCGCGACGACATCCACCGCAGCAAGACCTTTCTGGTGGTGCCAAACGCAGGTAACAACGAAGTGACCGGCAAGGCGTGTAGCCCGTACATCATCCGCGCCTCCTTTTCGAACTGGCAGATCAATTACCCAATGGGGCTGTACGCTGCGGAAACGCTCGGCAAGTCGGCGCTGACGGTGGGATCCAACTATGACGCGGGTCGCGAAATGGCGGGCGCCTTCGCGCAGGGCTTCCAGGAAAAGGGCGGCAAGGCACCCGCTGAAGAATGGCCGGCACTCGGCACCTCAGACTTTGCACCCACCATCACCAACGTACGCGCCAAGGCCACCAACCTTGACACCGTGTGGTTCTTCATCCCCGGGACCGGCGGCCCCCGCTTCGTCAACCAGGTCCAACAATCGGGACTTCGCACCGGAAAGCTGAAGGTGAGCGGCCCGGTTTTCATGGCCGATGAAATGTTCTGGGGCGCGATGGGCGATTCAGCCGTAGGGATGCTGGGGAGCGGTCACTACGTCGCCAGCATCGACACCGCACGCAACAACGCGTTCCAGCACGCCTTTCGCAAGAAGTACAACAAGGTCGCACACGTGATTCATGTGCAGGGCTACGACACCGCCAAGCTGATCCTGGCAACAGTCGGAGCCATGAAGGGCAACTTGGCAGACAAGCCTGCAGTCCGCAAGGCCCTGACCAGTGTGCAGATGGACAGTCCTCGTGGACGCGTCAGCATCGACGCGCGCACCGGGAACGTGGTGCAGAACGTCTATATCACGGAGGTTGTAAAAAAAGCCGATGGCAACCTGGGTCACAAAGTCCTCAAGACCTATGAACAGGTTCGCGATCCGGGCCAGGGATGCGCGTTGTAAGGGACTGGGTCCGATTCCATGCACATCTTTGCCGAGCAGCTCATCAACGCCCTGCAGATGGGGATTCTGCTGTTCCTGATCTCCTCGGGTTTGTCTTTGATCTTCGGCCTGATGCACGTGGTCAACCTGGCACACGGCGCGCTGTACATGGTGGGGGCGTACTTCGCGCTCACCGTTGCCCGTCGCTTTGACAGCTTCATGTTGGCGCTGGTACTGGCGCCCATCATGACCGCGGTGCTCGGTGCCATCCTGGAACGGGTGCTTCTGCGGCGTACGTACGGCCGGGGGATGCATCCGCAGGTGCTGCTGACTTTCGGCATGGTGTTCTGTTTCGACGAACTGGTGCGCATCGTCTGGAGCTCGCAAATCCAGACCATCGAATTGCCGGAGGCCCTGGCCGGTACCTTTTTCGTGGCGGGCATGCAGGTGCCGACATATCGGGCGTTCGTGGTTGTCGTCGGCGCCTGTGTTGTCGGAGCGCTGCTTCTCCTGTTCAACCGCACGCGGCTTGGCGCCCAGGTGCGTGCCAGCGTCGATGACCGCCAGATGGCCGCATCACTCGGTATCGACGTGCCGCGCCTGTTCACCGTGATGTTCGCGCTTGGCGCCGCACTCGCCGGTCTGGGCGGCGCGCTCGCCGTACCTCTCTACACCGCATATCCCGGCATGGGCAGCGAGATCTTGATCTCGGCGCTTGTCGTGGTGGTCGTAGGTGGCATGGGCTCGCTGATCGGCGCGCTCCTCGCCAGCCTGCTGGTGTCCTTCGCCATCGTCTTCGGACAGGTCATGTTGGCCGAGTTCGCGACGGCCATGATCTATGTCGTACTGATCCTTGTCTTGCTGTTCCGGCCGCAGGGCCTGATGGGCGTGGCGAGGCCGGCATGAACCGCTACTTGCCATATCTGTTCCTGCTGCTGGCTCTGGCTGTACCGCATGTCACCCGCGGCACGCAGACCGAGTTTGCCATCGAGCTGCTTATCACGGGCATTTTCGCGCTGAGCCTGAACATCCTGATCGGCCGGCTGGGCCTCATCAGCTTCGGCCACGGCATGTTTCTCGGCGTCGGTGCGTATCTTGCGGCTTTCCAGCTGCGCAACGTGACCGACAACCTCTTCCTGTTGCTGCTTGCGGCACTGCTGGTAGGCGCCGTCATTGCGCTGCTGGTCGGCGCCCTCGTCCTGCGGCTCGGGGGGGTCGGCTTCGTCATGATCACAATCGCGATGTGCCAGCTTGTGTACGTGGTCATCCTCTCGACGCAGACCTGGTCGGGGGGCATCAACGGCTTGACCTCGATCCCGCGCCCGACCTTCTGGAAAGACGCGCCGGCGTGGCTGTCGCTCGACACCGGAGCCACCTTCTTCTACGTTGCCCTAGCCTGCCTTGTGGTGTTCATCTGGCTTCTTAAGCGGCTGGACGCATCGGCGATGGGCTCGGTATTCGAAGGCATTCGCCAGAACCCTGGTCGCATGCTTGCGCTGGGCTACCCTGTACGTGCTTTCCAGCTGACAGGCTTTGTGATGGCCGGAGCAGCGGCAGCGGTCGCCGGTGCGCTGCATGCCTCGCTATTTGGTTTCGTCGATCCGACCGTATTCTTCTGGACGACGTCCGGCGAGGTGATCCTGATGGTGATCCTGGGCGGAGCGACCGCGCTGTATGGTCCCCTGGTGGGCGCCATGATCTTTCTGGCGCTGTTCCACTACCTGAGCGGGCTGACTGACCACTGGCGCCTGGTGCTTGGACTGGTGTTCGTCGTGGTCGTCCTGTATGCGCCACGTGGGCTGGTGCCGCTGATGGCTGAAGCATGGACACGCCGGCGCAATCGCCACACAACGATGTCTCCGGTTCGCCCCGAGGTGCGATCATGAGCCCCGTTCTGCAGACCGCTGGGCTCACCTTGCGTTATGGCCGGTTCACCGCCATCGACAATGTGTCCCTTTCCCTGCACGCAGGCCGACGCTACGGCGTACTGGGACCGAACGGAGCCGGGAAGACCTCGCTTCTGAACCTTTTGTCTGGCACTTCTCGGGCGAGCTCTGGTGCCATCCTGCTGGACGGCATCGATGTCACCGCACGGAGTCCTGCGCAGCGTCGGCATGCCGGCCTTGGCCGCAGCTTCCAGAAGACCAGTGTCTTTGCCGACATGAGCGTGCTGGACAACCTACGCCTCTCAGTACAGTCGAAAAGAAGCTGGCAGTTGTTTGATCCATGGTCGCCTCGCTCGCATGATCGCGAAGTGGTGACCCGCGCCGCCGACTTCGCGGAGCAGGTGGGGCTCACGGCGCGGCTCGGCACCTGCGCGGCTGCGCTGTCCTATGGCGAGCTGCGCCAGCTTGAAGTGGGTCTGGCATTGGCGACAGAGCCAAGGGTGCTTCTTCTGGACGAGCCCACGGCCGGAATGAGCGAGGAAGAGACCCACGCCATCGTTGCCATGCTTCAAACCAGGCTACCCACTTCGCTCACACTGCTGATCATCGAGCACGACCTGCGCGTGATCGAGGGATTGACCGACCACGTGTTCGTGTTCGAGAGCGGCGCCTTGTTCGAGCAGGGCACACCGGCTGAAATTCGCGCCAGTGAGCGTGTGCAGCGGGTGTATTTCAAGGGGCCCGCGCATGCTTGAAGCACGCGAGCTTCACGCCGCATACGGCCGCATTCCCGTGCTGTACGGCATCAGTCTGGCGGCGGCGCCGGATCGCTTCCTGGGCATCATTGGGCGCAATGGCGTCGGCAAGACGACCACGCTGCGCAGCATTGTCGGCCTGATGCCACTCACCGCTGGGGACGTGCGCCTGGACGGTCAATCCATCGCCGGGCGCCAGACGCACGAGATCGCGCGCATGGGCGTGGCGTATGTGCCGGAGAACCGCGGCGTTTTCCCGTCGCTTACGGTGCTGGAAAGTCTGACGCTGGCTGCTCGCGCACCCACCAGGTCAGGGGACATATGGACACTGGAACGTGTCTTTGATGTCTTCCCACGGCTGGCCGAGCGCCGCGCCAACCGTGGCGATCAGCTCTCCGGCGGCGAACAACAGATGCTGGCGATCGGCCGGGCCCTGCTGACCAATCCGCGGCTGCTTATTCTTGACGAGCCTACCGAAGGGTTGGCACCCCTGATCGTGCTGCAGATTCGCAAGGTACTTCGCTCGCTGCGCGGCAGCGGACTAACCATCGTGATCGTCGACCAGAACCTGGAAACGGTCTTTGACATTGCCGATCACGTGGTATTGATCTCGCGCGGCTCCGTGGTCGCGCAGGGACCCAGCGCAACCATAGCGGGTGACCAGTCCCTGCTGAATCAATACCTGGGCGTTTGACCATGCCCGCACCCCACCCCATCCAAGAGAGAGATTTATGAGCACACTCCAGGATAAGACCCAGCTCCGCGTGGATCTGGAGCGCAAACTATTCAAGGTTCCGCGCATTTCATTCACCAGCCAGGAAGTGCTGGAGGCGGAGCGAGACGTTATCTTCAGCAAGTGCTGGCTGTACCTTGGCCATGTATCGGAAATTCCAAAGCCTGGACAGTTCGTCACTCGCACCGTCGGCGGCCGCAATATCGTATTCAGCCGCGACATGGAAAAACGTGTCAACGCCTTTCTGAACACCTGCCCGCATCGCGGTGCAACGGTGGTCCGCGATCGCGCCGGAACGGCTAAATCTTTCCAGTGCTTTTACCATGGCTGGGTTTTCGGTATCGACGGCGGCCTCAAGAGCCAGCCCGGCGCTGAGTCGTATAGCGAGTCCATCAATCAGGGCGGCGAGGTCGACCTGGCGCGCGTTCCGCGCCTTGAGGAATACCGCGGCTTCTGGTTCGTCTGCTTCGACAAGGCAGCGGTTTCCCTTTTCGACTACCTGGGTAACGCTCGCGAATACATTGACCTGGTCGCCGACCATTCCGAAGCCGGAATGGAAGTAGTGGGCGGTACACAGGAATACAGCATCCGCGCGAACTGGAAGTTGCTGGTGGAGAACAGCATTGATGGCTACCACGCCTCGACCACACATGCGAGCTACCTTGACTATCTGAAGGGAACCGCCGGCGCGCTCGCTGCGGTGCCGTTGAAAGGTCATGGGGTCGACCTCGGCGGCGGGCATGCAGTGATTCAATATGCGGCGCCCTGGGGGCGTCCGATTGCGCAATGGATCCCGGCGTGGGGGGAAACCGGCAAGCAGGATGTTGAACGCCTCCTGGCAGGCCTGACCACCCGCTTCGGGGAAGAGCGCGCCAAGCGCATTGCGCTGACCAACCGCAACCTGTTGATCTTCCCGAACCTGATCATCAATGACATCATGGCCATCACCGTGCGGACTTTCTACCCGCTGGCGCCAAACTATCAGAACGTCAACGCCTGGGCGCTCGCTCCGGTTGGCGAGAATGAGTGGGCGCGCAAAAACCGGCTGGAAAATTTCCTCGAGTTCCTGGGCCCGGGTGGTTTCGCAACGCCCGATGACGTCGAGGCGTTACAGCAGTGTCAGGCTGGTTACGACAACGCCCGTGAAGCGGGTTGGAACGATATCTCCAAGGGCATGGGTCGGGAGATCCCCGCGATGGACGACGAGGTCCAGATGCGCGCGTTCTGGACCCAGTGGAACAAGATGCTCGGCAAGATCGACAAGCAGGATTGAGGAGACGTGCGCATGACCATGACTTTCACCCGCCCCGAGATCGAAGACTTCTTGTTCAACGAGGCTGCCCTGCTCGACGACTGGAAGCTGGAGGAATGGCTTGCGCTATTCACCGATGACGCTCGTTATCTCGTTCCCGCCACTGACCTGCCCAAGGACGCGCCGCCAGAGGGCAACCTTTTCTACATCGCTGATGATTACTTTCGCATCGGCGAGCGGGTCAAGCGCCTGATGAAGAGAACCGCCTTCTCCGAGCAACCCAGATCCAAAACGCGGCATCTGGTGAGCAATGTGCGCGTCGTCTCGCAGTCGGCTGACCAGTGCGTGGCCATGGCCGCATTCATCACCAGCCGCGCCAAAGGGGGCAACGTCGATCTGTATGTGGGTAGCAGTGAATACACGATCGTTCGCAGGGAGGGGGAACTGCGCATCCGCTCGAAGCGTTGCACGCTTGACATGGAAGCTTTGCGCCCCCACGGCCGCATCAGCATCCTCCTGTGAAGACGGCCCATGAAAGCTTTCAAGGTTCATCCCCACGCAAACCGCGTCGCAGTAGTCACGGGAGCCGCCCGGGGCATCGGTCTGGCAGTTGCAGAGAGGCTGTCCGCCGACGGAGCACGGCTGGTGTTGGCAGACGCCGATGAAGCTGGCCTGGCTGCCGCTGTTTCGTTGATCAGGGCATCCGGCAGCGAAGCTGTCGGCGTGGCTGGTGATCTGTCTCAGGAATCGGTAGCCATCGAGACAGTCCGCGCGGCCGTCGACAATTTCGGCCGTCTGGACATCCTTGTCAATAACGCCGGCGGAGGCGTCATCCTGCCATTCCTCGAACACACCCCGGAAACCCTTCGCCGTACCATCGACCGCAACCTTTGGACCGTCATCTGGTGCTGCCGCGCGGCCCTTCCGGTGATGCGCGAGCAGCGCTACGGTCGTATCGTGAATATGGGGGCCGACTCGGTTCGCAGCGGCCTGCACGCCCACGCTGCCTACAACGCGGCCAAAGGAGGCGTCCATGCGATCGGGAGCGGGCTGGCCCTCGAGTTCGTGCACGAAGGCATTACCGTCAACGCTATCGCGCCATGCGCGGTCAATACCCCTCAGCTTGCGGAACTGGTGAAGGACAACGACGCCTTACTTAAAAGGTTCATTGACGTAATACCCATGGGCCGCGCCGGCGAGATGGATGAGATCGCGTCATTCGTCAGTTATATCGCCTCGGAGGAAGCGGCTTTCATCACTGGCCAGGTCCTCAGCGTCAACGGCGGGACCACTTTGCAGTGACAGTGACTTGATGAGTGCCGAACTGCACCACCTCTGCCGCCTCGACGAACTCGAAGAGGGCACCATCACGGGCGGCCGGCTCCCAGACGGACACCGCGTTGCCATCTACCTGATCGATGGTGAGGTGTACGTCACGGACGACCGCTGTTCGCACGGCGCTGCCTCGCTTACGGAGGAAGGAATCATCGATGGTTGCCAAGTGGAATGCTCCTGGCACTTTGGCCGCTTCGACATCCGTTCGGGAGCGCCGACGGCTAGTCCATGCACTGAGGCGATCCGGACGTACCGGGTGACCGTTCAGGACGGCGCAGTTCACGTCGTCGTTAGCGATGCCCTCCGCATCGCGTCCGCATCCGGCCCGGTCGACGACAGCTGATGACGACCGGATCCTCCGGCTGGCCACGGGCTGCCTTGGTGCTGGTCTGCGGCGTATTCGCTGCTACCCAGATCGGCAAGCTGCCACCCGCCATCCCGGCACTGCGGGAAGCCTTCGGCGCATCGCTTGTGCAGATGGGATGGATCGCCTCAATCTTCAACCTGATTGCCGCTTGTGGAGGACTTGCGACGGGCCTCGTCGCGGACCGGCTCGGCCGCCGCACGCTGCTGAAGGCCGGAATCGCCTTTCTGGGTTGTGGCGCACTGCTCGGGCTCATTGCCGACGGTCTGCCGATGTTGTTCATCTCCCGCGTCATTGAAGGATTCGGCTTTGTGTGCATCGTGGTAGCGGCGCCGGTCCTGGTGCGCGAGGCAGTTGCGCCCGGCAGTCAGCGCCTCGCGCTTGGCATCTGGAGTGCCTATACGGCCGCCGGGATGACTCTGATGCTCGCAATTGCGCCGTGGTCACTGCCCGCACTTGGCTGGCAAGGCGGCTGGTGGATCGGCGTGGCGGGTGCGGCCGTGCTGCTGCTTGTCATCTGGCGGCGCTTTCCCGGCGCCGGAACGCGCGCTGCCGTCGATGGAAAGGGCGCCAGCTTGCTCCGCGGGTTGCACGTGCACACGCCGTGGTGCCTCGCCGCGACCTTCGGCCTGTACACCTTCCAATGGATGGCGTTCATGGTGTGGATGCCAACCTACCTGCTGGAGCAGGGCATGAGTCTTGCGGAGGTGAGCGGAGCGGTGGCCCTGATGATTGTGGTGAATGCACCAGGGAACATTGCCGGTGGCTGGCTCTTGCAGCGAGGCACGCCTTTGGCGATGCTCGTCCTGGTATCCACGGCCACGCTGTCGACGGCCGGATTCGCAGTATTTGCCCTGATGCCGCCAGCTGGCGCCGTGATCGGCCTCGGGACGCTGCTTTCCTTCTTCGGTGGCATCCTTCCCGGCTCCATTTACGCCGCTGTGCCAGCAGTCGCAGCGCGCCACCAGAACCTGGGCGCCGTGAACGGCCTCGTGGTCCAGGCGTCGAACATCGGCACGTTGGCAGGGCCGCCTTGCGCCGCTGCTCTGGCGAGCGGCAGTGGCTGGCACGGCGTGGCGCCCCTGTTCGTTGTCGCCGGCTTGGGCTGCGCGATGCTCGGCTTCGCCGGCTCCCGTGACGCAGGCTTGCACAAGGCGTCTGACTGCACTGAGAAGTAGTTCATTTTCTGATCTATTAGCTCGGTGATTTCGAAGCAGTGAGGTTTACCCTTATGAGTATTTTTCGTCTTCGAGTTGCCATAAGGCGGTCCTCCAGTCAAAATAACTTCTTCATTGAATGAAGCAAATGACTAGAAGATTGGGTCCCTCCGCAAGGGTTGATGGCGCCCTGGAACCCGCTGCTGTTGACCCTTTGAATCTGGCTGATCAGGTCGCGGTAAGTGCGGCTCTGGACAGGGCTCTGGACGGCAGCGCCCTGTGGGTTCTGCTCAGCCTCTACCGCACCTTCGCCGTATTGGACCGGGACCAGGCCGATGAGGTCGGCGCAATCGGTCTCACACCGCTGCAGTTCAACATCCTGATGACGTTGCAACGCACCGGTAAGCCGACCACCATGGGCGCGCTTGCTTCGATGCTTGTCGTCAAGCCGAACAATCTGTCGGGCAACATCAACTCACTGGTCGAGCGCGGCCTGATCAAGCGAGAGCTGAATGCGCAGGACCTGCGGTCCGTTCTGCCCGTGCTGACTCCAAAAGGGCGCGAGTTCCTGGCGGAGCACGTGCCAAGCCATTGGCGAAGGCTGGAGCGGCTCATGCACGGGCTTTCGCGTGAAAAGCGACTGCAACTGGTCGCTCTGCTCAAGGAACTCGTTCTCTCCATAGAGGACGAGCAGCACCGCGACAAAGCCTCGCGGGCCAGCGAAAAGAAGTCCCGTATCACCTGAGCGCGCTGCGCCCAGACCTTATCGCTTCTGGAGACGAACATGGCGGAAATTCTCGGATTGGGCCTCTCGCATTACCCGCCCCTATGTCTTCCCGACGAAATGATGTCGGGCATCCTTCGCTTGACGCTGAAGGACGCGGGCATCCCCGCCGACGTGAAAGCTCCGGAAAATTGGCCGGAGGCAATGCAGGCCGAATGGAGCACGGACTTGGGGCTGAAGGCGGCGGCGCGGCACCGCGAAGCGCTGGTTGGAGAGTTTCGCAAGGTCCGCAAGGCGCTCGACGACTTCAATCCCGACTTCGTGCTGATCTGGGGCGATGACCAGTACGAAAACTTCAAGGAAGACATCATTCCGCCGTTCACTGTCTGCGCCTATGACGATATGGATGTGTACCCCTGGAAGCACGCGCAGGGTTCGTCGATCATGCAAGGCAAGCCGAACGTCTGGGGTGAGGGGCCTGACAAGCATTACCGCCTCAAGGGCCGTCGCGACATTGCCAAGCACCTGGTCGGCGGGCTGATCAATGCAGGCTTCGACATGTCCTATGCCTACAAGCCACTGCACCACGAAAGCCTGGCGCACGCCTTTACCAACGCGATTCTCTATTTGGACTATGACCGGGTCGGCTGGGACTATCCGACCGTAACGGTGCCCATCAACTGCTATGGCCGCAAAGTGATCTCCGCCCGCGGCTTCATGACGGATTTCGGCAGCAAGATGGACTACGACCCGCCCGGTCCTTCCCCCGCGCGCTGCATGGACATGGGGGCGGCGAGCGCCAAGATCCTGCGAGACTCGCCGTGGCGCGTGGCATTGATCGCCTCTTCGAGCTGGTCGCACGCCTTCCTGTGCGACCGCACGTGGCGCCTGCGGCCTGACACCCCGGCGGACCGCGAGCTGTATCGCGCACTCCGTGCGAACGACTTCACCACCTGGCGCCGCAATACCACGGAAGATTTTGAGGCCGCTGGCCAGCAGGAGTTGCTGAACTGGTGTCCTTTACTGGGCGCCATGGAGGCATTGGGATCGCAACCCGAGTGGTCGAGCTTCACCGAGACGCACATCTTCAATTCCAACAAGGTCTTCACGGTATACCGGTCCGCGTGATTCCGACCAGGCAGTTCAAAGTGGGAACGACGACGATGAACAAGAATTTCAACAAGCGCGGCATCGTCCCGCAAGCTGGTTGCGCGGCGTCAATACCGGCCTGGACGGAATGATTGACGTCCATACCCACATCGTTCCGGAATCTTTCCCGGAATACATTGGTCGGCATTTTGGCGCGCCATGGCCGTCCATGGCTTCGGCAGAAGGCTGTCATCGGCACGTGATGGTCTCGGGATCGGTCTACAGGACCGTGTCCCATCAATGCTGGGATTGCGCGCAACGCCGTGCAGACATGAACCGCATGGGGATCTCGCGCCAAGTGCTGTCGCCTATGCCGGAACTGCTCTCGTACTGGCTGGAGCCCGAGGACGGGGCCGTCATGTGTCGCTTCCTCAACGAAACCATTGCCGCGATGGTGGCCGACTCGCCGCAACACTTCTTCGGCTTGGCCGCCGTGCCGCTGCAGGACGTGGACATGGCCATCACCGAACTGGATCATGCTGTCCGGCATCTTGGTCTGCATGGGGTGGAGATTGCCGGCAACGTCAATGGCAATGTGATCGGCGACCCCCGATTTCTTCCCTTCTTCCAGGCGGCCGTTGAGTTGGACGCGGCGGTTTTCGTTCACCCTTTGCGACCCGTCGCAATGGACCGGCTCGTCGGCCCTGCGTCGCTTGAACAGGTACTGGCTTTCCCGAGCGAAACCGGGCTCGCCGCAGCATCGATGATCACCGGCGGAACATTCGCCAGAGTGCCTGGACTGCGCATTGCGTTCAGCCATGGCGGCGGCACGCTCAGTACGCTGTTGCCCCGGTTGCAGCATGCCTGGCACGCCCTACCCCAAATTCGCCAAGCCATCCCGCTCAATCCGTTGCAATCGGCGCGGCAGATGTATTTCGATGATTTGGTCTACGACGCAGCCACCATCCACAGGCTCATCGACGTGTTCGGAATCACGCAGGTCCTGGCGGGATCTGACTACCCATTCAGCATCATGGACCCGGACCCAGCCGCCCGCCTCGTTGGGCTTGGCCTGGATACGGCGGCTCTCGACCTGCTGCGCAGCGCCAATGCCATGAGTTGGTTGGGACGCAGCCCCTCGTGAGCAGCGGCGCCCAAGCGATTCGCATCGCCGATAGCCATGCTGCAGTCACCCCGATTCGCATCCAGCCTGCCTGTGGGCGTGACGGCGAAATCTTCATCCAACCCCCTACAGGAGACACCATGACAGGCCCCACTGCAGTTCAGGACGCCGCACAGGCATTACGCCGTGCGCGCGCACAGCGTCTGACCATTGCCCGCATCTCGGAAACGCATGGTATTGCCGGCGCCGAGGAGGCATATGCCGTCGCCGCGGTCAACACCCAAGCTCGGCTGGCAGAGGGGCGCCGCATCGTCGGGAAAAAAGTCGGCCTCACCTCCCTGGCCGTCCAGAAGCAGCTAGGTGTAGACCAGCCGGACTTCGGCGTCTTGTTCGACGACATGGAGTACCTGAACGGGCAGGACGTCCCCATGGCGCGCCTGATCCAACCCAAGGTGGAAGCTGAGGTTGCATTCATCATGGGGCGCGATCTGGCGGGCGCAGCGCCCACGTGGTCCGAGTTCCTGGCATGTGTTTCGCAAGTGCTGCCGGCGATTGAAATCGTGGACAGCGCCATCACCGACTGGAAGATCACGCTCGTCGACACGATCGCGGACAACGCGTCGTCCGCCCTTTTCGTTCTCGGTGATCAGCCGGTGGCGCTTGGCGCCTTGCAATTGGGCGAGGTCGCGATGAGCATGACAAAGAACCGTGAACCCGCCTCCAGTGGCACTGGCGCCGCCTGCCTGGGCCATCCACTGCGCGCGGCCTACTGGCTGGCCAGGACCATGGCCGCCCGCGGCCAGGGACTGCGGGCCGGCGAAGTCATTCTCTCGGGCGCCCTCGGGCCCATGGTGCCGGTCAGTGCAGGCGACACCATCCAGGCGGACATGGGACCGCTTGGGCGTGTCAGTTGCAGCATGGTTTGAGGTAACCCATGAGTCGTCAGTCGTTCACACTCGGCACCGAACGAGTTGCAGCGCGCGTCCTTTTTCGAGCACTCTTGCCAGCCGCTGCGTGCCGCCCGCGCCAGGGATCCCCGCTCCGCTCTATCGCTTTGATCCGATACGAGGGCTCCAAGGCCGGGGCTTTGGAGGTGACGGCTGCCGGGGTCGTACGCTCTCCCTCTTGACCTGAGACATTTCAGCGGACGCCGTGCCTGGCACGAAAAGCCACAGCCTCGACTTCGATCTTCCACGACGGGTCCACCAACCCCTGTACCAGCACCAGCGTGGAAGCGGGTCGGCTCGCCCCGAGATGCCGAATGCGGATTGGGCGCATCACCGGAATGTCCTGTCGGTCGACCAGATAGGTGGTGGTCTTCACCACATGCTGCATGTCCATTCCCGCCCCGCGCAGCGCGCGCGCAACGTTGCCCCACGCCAGTTCCGCCTGCTCCGCGAAGTCAGCGGGTGTAGCGCCTTGCGCATCGATGCCCACTTGGCCGGAGACATGCAGCCATTCGCCGGGGCCGTGCACCAGCGTGGCCTGCGAATAGGGGCCGGCGGGTTGCGGAAGGTCTTCGGGATTGATGGTTTGCATGATTTCGTCGATTAGGGAGATGGTTTAACGCGAGATCCAGGACTTCGGCAGCGTGCTCCAGCATGGGGTTGCGCCCGCAGCATGACAGCAGTACCAAGCGGGCGGTCGCCGAGGCTCTGGTAACGAACGCACGTCACCTTAGCGGAGGCAAGTCGATACCGTATGCTTTTTCTAGCGTTGCTCTCGCCAACTCCCCGCGCCCTAATGGAGCTTCGATTCAGGCGGAAACACCAAGGTCGAAATCGATGAGTCTCGAAGGTCGGATCGAGGCCGCCGCGCGCGCCACCGGCGTACGCAAAAGACAGCGACACCAGCAAGAATCAGGGCACCTGCCACGAAAAAGGCTGTGTCTCCCAGGGTTGCAAAAAGCTCGTGTCCATTTGCCCAGCATACGTGACTGCACCTGTAGTCACGCAAGTAGGTAACTTCACGGATGGCGCTGATCAGACCAGCGTTCAGGTGTAGTTCGTGACTGGCTGCTCATCCCGAAAGACCCACGACCAGGAAGCGCCACGGATGCGCAGCAGCAGCCCACCGCCGTCGCTGAGGTCGCCGTCGCCGGCGGCTTGGACCTTCACGGGCAGTAGGAGCTTTTCCGCTGCACGCTAACGGTACTGAGATGCACGTTAACGGGGGATTGTCCTGGCGGAGCGACAGGGATTCGAACCCTGGATGCAGGTTTTTGCCCGCATACTCCCTTAGCAGGGGAGCACCTTCGGCCACTCGGTCACCGCTCCGGTGCCCGGATTATGCCCCAAGCGGGCTCATGCGGGCGGCTGGTCCAGGTCGAAAGCCCGGTGCAGCGCCCGCACCGCCAGCTCCATGTATTTCTCGTCGATCACGACCGAGGTCTTGATCTCGCTGGTGGAGATCATCTGGATGTTGATGCCCTCTTCCGACAGCGCGCGGAACATCCTGGAGGCGATGCCCACGTGGCTGCGCATGCCGATGCCGACGATGGACACCTTGCAGATGCGCGTGTCGCCCTCCACGCGGTCGGTGCCCAGGGTAGGCACCACCTTGCTCTTCAACACGTCGACGGTGCGCGCATAGTCGTTGCGGTGCACGGTGAAGCTGAAGTCCGTCTTGCCGTCGTGGCTGACGTTCTGGATGATCACGTCGACCTCGATGTTGGCGTCCGCCACCGCACCGAGGATCTGGTAGGCGATGCCGGGCCGGTCGGGCACGCCCAGGATGGAAATCTTGGCTTCGTCGCGATTGAACGCGATGCCCGAAACGACGGCTTGTTCCATTTTCTCGTCTTCCTCAAAAGTGATCAGCGTGCCGGAGACCGCTTCTTCCGCGATGGGAATGTCCCACGGGGTGAAGCTGGACAGCACGCGCAGCGGGACCTGGTACTTGCCCGCGAATTCGACCGAGCGGATCTGCAGGACCTTGGACCCCATGGAGGCCATCTCCAGCATTTCCTCGAAGCTCACCGTGGTGAGGCGGCGCGCTTCCGGCACCACCCGCGGGTCGGTGGTGTAGACGCCGTCCACGTCGGTGTAGATCAGGCATTCGGACGCCTTCAGCGCCGCAGCCACGGCCACGGCGGAGGTGTCGCTGCCGCCGCGGCCCAGCGTGGTGATGTGGCCCAGGCCGTCGACGCCCTGGAAGCCGGTGATGATGACCACCTTGCCGGCGTCGAGGTCCTTGCGCACGCGCGCGTCGTCGATCGATTCGATGCGGGCCTTGGTGTACGCGCTGTTGGTGCGAATCGGCACTTGCCAGCCCGCGTAGCTGACGGAGGGCATGCCCTCGGCCTGCAGCGCGAGCGCGAGCAAGCCGACGGAGACCTGTTCGCCGGTGGAGGCCAGCATGTCGAGTTCACGCTGCACGGCGTCGTCGGTCTTCACGGGCGCCACTTCCTTGGCGAGGCCGAGCAGGCGGTTGGTTTCGCCGCTCATGGCGCTGGGCACCACCACCATCTGGTGGCCGGCGCGCGCCCATTTGGCGACGCGCTTGGCGACGTTGCGGATGCGCTCGGTCGAGCCCATCGACGTGCCGCCGTATTTGTGAACGATCAGTGCCATCGGAACCGGGGATGAGAGGGGCTCGTGCGAGCCGGGGGGCGATTCAGTGCTCGCCAATGCTGGCGCGACTGCGCGAAGGACTGCGGGATTATACCTAGCGGGGCTGTGGCCTCCTGCGAGGGGCTGCGCGATCCGAGGCCTGTGAACGCGGAGGACGCAGAGGTACGCAGAGTGCGCAGAAAAAACCCAGAAGGAATTCTTCTTTGCCTTCCCTCTGCGTAACCTCTGCGCACTCTGCGTTCACCGACCAGCGCGCCCCAACCCTATTGGACAAAGCTGAGTCGATCCAGCACCCGCTCGACAAACCCGTTCCCGACCTTGATCCGGATCTGGTGACCGCGGGTCTTGCAGTCGGCAACCTGGTCGAGCAATTCTTCCAATTGCGCGGCGCTCGCGTTCGCCGCATGCGCAGTGCGCAACCAATGCCGCAGCACGTTGCCCTGCCGCGCGCGATGCATCTGTTGCAAGGCCGTGATGCCCGGCACGCCGCCCATGCGCGCGAGGTCCTCGACCGCCACCGTCTCCAGCAGCTCCTGCGCCTGCGCGGCATGGCGGGTCGAGCGGCCGAAGGTCTCGCGGTAATGCGGGAAGGCTTCTTCCAGCGTGGGCAGCACCAGATGGCGGATGCGATTGCGCGTGAAGGCGATGTCCGCGTTGGTCGGATCTTCGACGACGGCAACGCCGTGCTGCCCGACCCATTCGCGGATGACGCGCGCGCCCACGGCCAGCAGCGGCCGCACGAACAAGACGCCATCGCGCTGGAACACCGGCGGCATCCCCGCCAGGCCCGGCAGGCCGGCGCCGCGGCTCAGCGCCAGCAGCAGTGTCTCCACCTGATCGTCGGCATGCTGGCCCAGCAACACCGCCTGCAGTCCGGCGTCCCGCGCTGCCCGCGCGAGCGCGGGGTAGCGCGCCTGCCGCGCCGCATCTTCCGGGCTCTCCCCCATCGCGTGGCCGGCCTGCACGCGCTTCACCTGCAAAGGCACGCCAAGCGCCGCGCACACCTGGCGGCAGTGCTGCGCGAACGCATCGGCGGCATCCTGCAAACCGTGGTGGATGTGGATGGCCTGCACCTGTCCGGGCCAGCGTTGCACGGCGGCGAGCAGGAGCACGGTGGAATCGGCGCCGCCGCTGTACGCGACGGCCAGGGGCAGCGGCAGGTCCAGCCCGGCAAGCGCGGCCGCTGCCGGATTGCCCGGGGGCTCAGCTGGCTTCGGCCTTGGTGTCGGAGAAGCGGCCATAGCTTTGCAGCCGCTCGTAGCGCCGCTCCAGGAGCTCGCGCACCTTCAGGTCGCTCAGCTGGCGCCAGGCGTCGTTCAGCGCGCGCTTGAGGAACGCGGCCATCTGCTTGTGGTCGCGATGGGCGCCGCCCACCGGTTCGTTGACGATCTTGTCGATCAGGCCCAGCGCCTTCAGCCGGTGCGCCGTGATGCCCATCGCTTCGGCGGCATCCTGCGCCTTCTCCGACGTCTTCCACAGGATCGACGCGCAGCCTTCCGGGCTGATCACCGAATAGATCGAGTACTGCAACATCAGCACCTGGTCGCCCACGGAAATCGCCAGCGCGCCGCCCGAGCCGCCCTCGCCGATGATGGTGGTGATGATCGGCACTTCCAGCTGCGCCATCTCGTAGATGTTGCGGCCGATGGCCTCCGACTGGCCGCGCTCCTCGGCGTCGATGCCGGGATAGGCGCCGGGCGTGTCGACGAAGGTGAAGACCGGCAGCTTGAACTTCTCGGCGGTCTTCATCAGGCGCAGCGCCTTGCGGTAGCCCTCGGGTCGGCTCATGCCGAAGTTGCGCAGTGCGCGCTCCTTCGTGTCGCGGCCCTTCTGGTGGCCCAGCACCATGCACGGGGTGCCGTTGAAACGCGCCAGCCCGCCGACGATGGACAGGTCATCGGCGAAGTGGCGGTCGCCGTGCATCTCGACGAAGTCGGTGAAGACCTCGTTGATGTAGTCCATGGTGTACGGCCGCTCCGGGTGGCGCGCGATCTTGGTGATCTGCCACGGCGACAGCTGGCTGTAGATGTCCTTGGTGAGCTGCTGGCTCTTCTTGCCCAGCTGCTCGATCTCGTCCGAGATGTCGACGGCAGACTCGGTCTGCACGTAGCGCAGTTCCTCGATCTTCGTCTCGAGCTCCGCAATGGGCTGCTCGAAATCCAGGAAGGTCCGTTTCGCCACTTGTGTTCCTCTTGTTTTGCGCCCTGGCGCGGCGCCGCGGTCAGTAGGCCACGGGCAGCGGGTCGAGCGATCGCCAAATATACCAAGTCGCGACCGAGCAATACGGGTTCCAGGCCGCGGCCACTTCCCGGGCGTCGCTGCGGCTCACCGCTTCGCCGGAGAAGTAGTTCTTGCTGATGCCCGCGATCAGGCCGACGTCGTCCAGCGGCAGCACGTTGGGCCGCATCAGGTGGAAGATCAGGAACATCTCGGCGGTCCACCGCCCGATCCCGCGGATGCCCACGAGCTCCGCGATGATCTCTTCGTCCCCCATCCCGGCCCACGCATCGGCGTGGATCGCGCCGGAGTCGAAGTGCAGCGCCAGGTCCACCAGGTACTCGATCTTGCGCGCCGACAGGCCCGCGCCGCGCATGTCGTCCATCTTCAGCTTCAACACGCTCGCGGGGGTCATGCGCTTCGGGAGCGCCGAGAACCGGTCCCATACGCTTTGCGCCGCCTTCACGGAGATCTGCTGGCCGACGATGCTGCGGGCCAGCGTGATGAAGGCATCGCCGCGCGACTGCAGGCAGGCGGTGCCGAACTGCGGGATGAGCCGCTTCATGACGCGGTCCTTGCGCGTCAGGTACTTGCGGGCGTCGTCCCAGTATTCGGGCGTGACCAGTCCCCCAGGAGCCTCCCCCGCGGTGGTCAAGACTTCGCCTCCCAGGTGGTGCCGGTGGGAGAGTCCTTCAGCACGATGCCCTGCTCCAGCAGCTCCTTGCGGATGCGGTCGGCCTCGGCGAAGTCCCTGGCCTTCTTGGCCGAGGCGCGGGCGTCGATCCGTTGCTGGATCGTCGCCTCGTCCAGGACAGCGCCGGCGCGCAGGAACGCCTTGGGGTCGCCCTGCAGGATGCCCAGCGTCGCACCCAGCGCCTTCAGCAGCCCCGCGCGCTGCGCTGAACGCGTTCGGTTGACGTCCGCCGCCAGCTCGAACAGCACGGCCACCGCATCCGGCGTGCCGAAGTCGTTGTCCATCGCCGCCTGGAAGCGCGCGGCGTGCGGATCGTTCCAGTCGATCGCCACCGGCGCCGGCGCCACCAGGTCCAGCGCCGTGTAAAGGCGCTTCAGCGAGCCGCGGGCGTCGTCCAGGTGCACGTCGCTGTAGTTCAGAGGGCTGCGGTAATGGGCGCGGACGACGAAGAAGCGCAGCGTCTCGGCGTCGAACTTCTGCAGCACCTCGCGGATGGTGAAGAAGTTGCCGAGCGACTTCGACATCTTCTCGTTGTCGATGTTGACGAAGCCGTTGTGCATCCACACCCTGGCGAGCGGCACGCCGTTGGCGCCCTCGCTCTGGGCGATCTCGTTCTCGTGATGCGGGAACTGCAGGTCCGCGCCGCCGCCGTGGATATCGAAGGTTTCCCCCAGCAGCGCGCAGGCCATGGCGGAGCACTCGATATGCCAGCCGGGGCGGCCACGACCGTAGCCGCTGTCCCAGATGGCGTCGGCGGGCTCCGCCGGCTTGGCGGCCTTCCACAGCACGAAGTCCAGCGGGTCTTCCTTGCCCTCCAGCACCGCCACCCGCTCGCCCGCATGCAGTTCGTCGAGCGACTTGCCCGAGAGCTTGCCGTAGCCGGGGAAGCGCCGCACCGCGTAATTCACGTCGCCGCCCTCGGCGCGATAGGCCAGGCCCTTGCCCTCGAGCTTGCGCACGATGTCCAGCATCTGGGGGACGTAGTCCGTGGCGCGGGGGTCGTGGGTGGGCCGCTCGATGTGGAGCGCGTCGAAGTCTCGGTACATCTCGGCGATCATCCGGTCGGTCAGGGACCGCACAGTCTCGCGGTTTTCGACGGCCCTGCGGATGATCTTGTCGTCGATGTCCGTGATGTTTCGCACGAACGACACTTTCAGTCCCGACGCTTTCAGCCACCGCTGCACGACATCGAAGGCGATATTGGCGCGGGCGTGGCCGACATGGCACAGGTCGTAGACGGTCATGCCGCACACGTACATGCGCACCTGGCCCGGTTCCAGTGGGGAAAAGTCCTCCAGCGCACGCGTGAGCGTGTTGTAGATGCGCAGGCTCATTGGAATCTCGAAGCCGCCGGCGGCGCCTGGAGGCGGCGGGATGGGTGTTGTTCTGAGGGAGAAGAGTTGAGCCGCAAGGCAGGGCCACGGCTACAATCGGCCGCAGTATATAGCCCCGCTTCCGGGCATACCACCAGCGTGGATCCGAGAGACCTCATGAAGCTTGCGCGCACGATTTTCCCGAAAACGCTGGGCCTCGCGGTCCTGGCGGCCGCCCTGTTCGCGGCCGGCGCGGCGCGCGCCGACGAGTACGGCGACGTGAACCAGCTGCTGCGCACCGGCCGGCACGCCGAAGCCCTGGCCAAGGCCGACCAGTATCTCGCGGGCAAGCCCAAGGACCCGCAGATGCGCTTCATCAGGGGCGTGGTGCTGACGGAAGCCGGCCGCACCGCCGACGCCATCGCCACCTTCCAGAAGCTCACCGAGGACTTCCCGGAGCTGCCGGAACCGTACAACAACCTCGCCGTGCTGTATGCCGGCCAGGCGCAGTTCGACAAGGCGCGCGCCGCGCTCGAAATGGCCATCCGCACCAATCCGAGCTACGCGACGGCGCACGAAAACCTCGGCGACGTCTACGCCAAGCTGGCCAGCCAGGCCTACAGCCGCGCGCTGCAGCTCGATGCCACCAACACCGCCGTGCAACCCAAGCTGGGCCTGATCCGCGAGCTGTTCTCGCCAGGTGCGCGCTCCGGCGCGGCCGCCGCCCGCCCGGGCGCCGTGGTCGCCACGGCCCCGGTCGCGGCGCCGGGTCGCCCGACGACCGTGGCCGCCGCGCCTGCGCCCGCGGCCGCCCCCGCTGCTCCCGCGCGCCCGGCCACCGCCGCGCCGACCGCCGCTGGCCCCGTCACCGGTGCTCCAGCGGCAGCGGCAGCGCCGGCACCGGCAGCGGCCGCCGCGAGCGCTGCCGCACCGGCTGCACCGGCCGCGTCCAGCAAGGAGGTCGAAGCCGCCGTTCGGGCCTGGGCCGCCGCCTGGGCCGCGAAGGACATGACCGGCTACCTGGGCGCCTACGGCAAGGAATTCGACCCGCCCGGCAGCCAGAGCCGCCAGGCCTGGGAGGCCGACCGGCGCGCGCGCATCGTCGGCAAGTCGAAGATCGCGGTGAACATCTCCGACCTGAACGTCTCGGTCCACGGCAACAAGGCCACCGCCCGTTTCCGCCAGGGGTACAGCGCCGACTCCCTGAACGTCACCAGCCGCAAGACGCTGGAACTGGTCCGCAACGGCGAGCGCTGGACCATCGTGCGAGAAAGCACGGGCGCCTGACGGCGCGCCCGGCCCCAGGCGATGGTTGCGCAGTTGAACCTTCCCAGGCTCTCCCTCCTGTTGACCCGGGCGCTGCTGGCCCTGTGCTGCGTCGCGGCCGTCCCGGCTGCCCTCGCCAACGGCCCATCCCGCAAGTCCCCGCATGCGCAGGCTCGCAAGGCCGCATCGCCTGCGCTTGCCGTGGTGCGTGATGGCGAGACCGAGGCGCGGCTGATCGAGATCTACAAGCTGATCGGCCAGGCGCAGACGCGCACGGCCCTCACCCGCGCCGAGGCGCTGGTCAAGGACCACCCCAACTTCACGCTGGCGCAGCTGGTGTACGGCGACCTGCTGATGGCGCAACTGCGCCCGGTGCGGACGCTCGGCGACGTACCGGAGCAGCATGCGCAGGCCGCCGGCCCGGCGCTGGCCGAATTGCGCGAGGAATCGCAGCTGCGCATCCGCGCGCTGCGCGAGCGGCCGCCGGCCGGCGTCATCCCGGCGCAGTTCCTGCAGCTTTCGGCGAAGAACAAGCACGCCATCGCCATCGATACGTCGCGGGCCCGCCTGTACCTGTTCGAGAACGGCCCCGAGGGACTCAAGCTCATCGCCGACTACTACGTCTCGGTGGGCAAGCTGGGCACCGAGAAGACGGCCGAAGGCGACCTGCGCACGCCGCTGGGCGTGTACTTCATCACCAGCAACCTCGACCCGAAGTCGCTGAAGGACTTCTACGGCGCCGGCGCCCTGCCGATCAACTACCCGAACCCGTACGATGCGCGCCGCGGCAAGACCGGGCGCGGCATCTGGCTGCACGGCACGCCGCCCGAGCAGTTCTCGCGCGCGCCCAAGGCCACCGACGGCTGCGTGGTGCTGGCCAACCCGGACCTGCAGCGCATCATCCGCACCGTCGAGGTTCGCACCACGCCGGTGGTGATCGCGCCGTCGCTGCGCTGGGTCGCACCGGCCGGCATGCAGGCCGACGCCCGCCACTTCCACGACGTGCTGCAGGCGTGGCGCGGGGCCAAGGCCAGCGGCGACGTCAACCGCCTGCTGGCCTTCTACGCGCCCGATTTCGCCATCAACGGCAAGACGCTGGCCGAATGGACGCCGATGCTGCAGGTGGAACTCGGCAAGGCGCGCGGCAAGAACATCGAGCTCAAGGACCTTTCGGTGCTGCGCTGGACCGACTCTGCAGACACCAGGGTGGTAACCTTTGGCGAGGTCGCCATGGGCGACCGCACCGGCCCCGTGAAGCGCCAGTACTGGGTGCGCCAGGGGGCCAACTGGAAGATCTTCTTCGAAGGAGTGATCGGTTGATGGTTTCGTTCTCGCGCCGCGCCGCGGCCCTCCTGCTGGGCGCCTGCCTGGCCGCTCCCGCCTGGGCCGCCGATGCGCCCAAGGTCAAGTTCGCCACCAGCGCCGGCGACATCGTCGTCGAGGTGTATCCCGACAAGGCGCCGAAGACGGTGGAAAATTTCCTGCAGTACGTGCGCGACAAGCACTACGACGGCACCGTCTTCCACCGCGTCATCAACGACTTCATGATCCAGGGCGGCGGCATGGACCGCAACATGGCCCAGAAAAGCACGCGCCCCCCGGTTGCGCACGAAGGCCGCGACGCTTACGCGAAGGGCCTGAAGAACGAACTCGGCACGGTGGCGATGGCGCGCACCGCCGATCCCAACTCCGCCACCGCGCAGTTCTTCATCAACGTCGCCGACAACACGCGAACGCTCGACCCGCCGGGGCCCAACGCCCCGGGCTACACCGTGTTCGGCCGCGTGGTCAGTGGCATGGACGTCGTCAACAAGATCAAGGGCGTGCAGACCGCCCGCAGCGGCATGCACGGCGACGTGCCGGTGGTGCCCGTGGTCATCAACTCGGCCACGCTCGTCCGTTAAACAGGAAAACAGGAAATGAACCCGAAGGTCGAATTGCACATTGCCGGCGGCGGCGTGATCACGCTGGAGCTGGACGAACAGAAGGCGCCCAAGACGGTCGCCAACTTCCTGGCTTACGTGAAGAAGGGCCACTACGACGGCACCATCTTCCACCGCGTCATCGACGGCTTCATGGTGCAGGGTGGCGGCTTCGCCCCCGGCATGAAACAGAAGCCGACCGACGCGCAGATCGAGAACGAGGCCAACAACGGCCTGAAGAACACGAAGTACACGGTAGCCATGGCTCGCACCTCCGATCCGCACTCGGCATCGGCGCAGTTCTTCATCAACGTTTCCGACAATACCTTCCTCAACCACACCGCGCCCACGGCGCAGGGCTGGGGCTACGCGGTCTTCGGCAAGGTGGTCGGCGGCCAGGACGTCGTCGACCGCATCAAGGGCGTGCCCACCGGCAACAGCGGCGGCCACGGCGACGTGCCGAAGACGGACGTGGTGGTCGAAAAGGCGGTCGTGGTCTGAACACGCCGCAGGCGCAGGAACTGCGCGCCGGCCCCGGCTGGCGCGCGGTGGAGTTCATCTCCGACCTGCACCTGCAGGCCGCGGAGCCGTCCACTTTCGAGGCCTGGCGCCGCTACATGGCGAACGTTGGCGCCGACGCGCTGTTCATCCTGGGCGACCTGTTCGAGGCCTGGGTCGGCGACGACGTGGCGCAGCAGGCCGGCTTCGAGGCCGACTGCGCAGCGGTGTTGCGCGCCACGGCGCAGCGGCTTCCCCTCTTCTTCCTGGTCGGCAACCGCGACTTCCTGGTGGGCGTCGGGCTGGCGCAGGCCACCGGCATGACCTTGGTGGACGATCCCACCGTGTTCACCTTCGGCGACCGGCGCTGGCTGCTGTCGCACGGCGACGCGCTGTGCATCGACGACCATGCGTACCTCGCCTTCCGCGCCCAAGTGCGCGACGCGCGCTGGCAGCAGCAATTCCTGGCCCAGCCGCTGGCCACGCGGCAGGCCATGGCCCGCAGTGTCCGCAACGAGAGCGAGCAACTCAAGCAAGGCGGGCGCGACTACGCGGACGTCGACACCGCCACCGCGCTGCAATGGCTGGCGGCGGCCGATGCGCCGGTGCTGGTGCACGGCCACACGCACCGCCCGCGCGAGCATGAACTGGACGGCACGCACCGCCGCATCGTGCTGAGCGACTGGGACGCGAACGCCGTGCCGCCCCGGCTGGAAGCGTTGCGCATCACGCGCGAAGGCGACGTCCGCCGCATCGGATTGGCGTGATCTGGAACTGGCTGCGCCGGCGCCGCGGCGGGCCGGCCCTGCCGGACGCGCTGTGGCATGCCACGCTGGCCCGCTACCCCTTCCTGGCGCAACGCAGTGCCGAAGAACGCGAGCGGTTGCGCGCGCTCTCCGCACGCTTCCTCGCCGACAAGGAATTCCACGGCGCCGGCGGGCTGGTGATCACCGACGAAATCGCGCTTGCCATCGCGGCACAGGCGGTGCTGCCGATCCTGCACCTGGGCCTTTCCTGGTACGACGACTTCGTGACGGTGGTGGTGCATCCGGATGAAGTGGTGGCGCGCCGCACGCACGTGGACGACGACGGCGTGGTCCACGACTGGGACGAAGTGCTTGCCGGCGAGATGATGGAGGGCGGGCCGGTGATGGTGAACTGGCGCGACGTGGCCGCCGCCGGGTTGGCGGCGGAGGCCGGCTTCAACGTGGTGATCCACGAGTTCGTGCACAAGATCGACTTGCGCGACGGCGCCGCCGACGGCTGCCCGCCGCTGCCTACGCGCGCGGCGCGAACCGCGTGGCTCGCGGTGCTGCAGGCGAACTACGAGCGCTTTCGCGAGGCCGTAGTGATCGCCGAGCGTTTCGGCGGCGAGCAGCCGTGGCTGGACAGCTATGGCGCGGAGGCGATCGACGAATTCTTCCCGGTGGCGTGCGAGGCCTACTTCGTGAACCGCGAGCGGTTCACGCAGGACTTTCCGGATTTGACCGCCCTGTTCGACAGCTTTTATCTGCGCAGCGACTGATCACCGGGGTTCGCCTGCGGGCTCACCCCGGCCTACGGATCGCCGCATGGACCCGGCGTACGGATCGCCGCATGGACCCGGCGTACGGATCGCCGCATGGACCCGGCGTACGGATCGCCGCATGGGCCCCGCGTATGGATCGCCGCATGGACCCGGCGTACCGATCGCCGCATGAACCCGGCGTACGGATCTCCGCATCGATGCCGGGATTTCGTAGGCCGGGGTGAGCCCGCAGGCGAACCCCGGTGATGAATGCCCTTACTTGCGCAGCAGCGCCTTCAACGCGTTCTGCATCCGGCGCGCGGCGCCGGCCTCGTACGCCGTCGCCAGCACCTTCGCCACGTCCGCCCCCCAGGTTTCCTGCGGCGACGGGTCGTTGCGGCGCGTGAGCAACTGCAACTGCAAGGCGCGGCGCGCGGTGATCTGCTCCGCCGGCGTCGGCACGTCGGCCGCGATCTCCAGGCGCAGCAGCGCCTCGGAGGCGTCGCCGCCGGGCGCCTTGCCCAGCGCCTGCAGCCACCCCGTGCGCACCTGCGTGCTGACCACCTTGCCAAGCTCCTGGTGGCTGGGCACCTGCTCGGCGGAGCGCTGTTCCCACGCCGTCATCAACGACGTGAGCGCCTCGCCATGCGCCTGCGCCGCCAGCTTGCGCAAGGCGGCCTGCGCGTGCTCCAGCGCGTCGCGCTGGGCGCGGAAGGCGGCATCGCCCAGGCGAGGACCGCGGTCCTCGCGCTGGTCGTCGCGGTCGCGACCGAAACCGCCCCGGCCGTCCCGCGCGTCGCGGCCGCCGGGCGCGCCCGGGCGCCGCGAATCGAACTTGCCACCCGGCCTGGACGGCGGCATCTCCGGCCGGCGTCCACCGGGTCGGTCATCGGCTCGGCGCGCGGCAACCACCGGCTTGGGAGGCGCCTTGGGTGCCGGTGCGGGTGCGGCGGCCGCCGCTGCTTCGGCGCCGCCCTCGGCCGTGACCGGCTCCGTTGCGCCCTCGCCTTCGCCGGCCTCCTCCAATGCGGTCGCGGGTGCAGCCGCGGCAGCAACGGGCGCAGGCGCAGCGGCAGCCACGGCCGCCTGTTCATCATCGCGCGCCCGCAGCGCCTGTTCGAGCGCCGCCATCGCGGTGCGGATCTTCTGGGCGTCACCGCTGGCGGTGGCTTCCTCCACCGCACGCGATGCGTCCAGCACCGCGCGGTCGCGCCCGCTCATGGCAGCGGCGGCCTTCTCGCGCTCGACCGTCTTGCGGTTGAAGGCATCGTCGATCGGCTTGCGGAATGCATCCCACAACTTCTGTTCGAACTTGCGCTCCAGCGGCACCGTCTGCGCCTCGGCTTGCCAGCGCTGCTGCAGCGACTTGACCGCGTCGATGCGCAGCATGGGCGCCTCGCCCAGCACGCGTGCCTCGTCGATCATGGCGTTGCGGCGCTCGATGCTGGCCTGCTGTGCCTGCTCCAGCGGCGCGGCCGCCTGGTTGATGGCCTCTTTCCACAGCGGCTGCAACTCCGCGAATGCCTTTTCGCTCAGGTGGCCTGCGTCGCGCCAGCGGTCGCCGAACTGGTGCAGCGCACGGTTGAACGCCTTCCAGTCGCCCTGTTGCGGCTCGGGATGCGCAGCCGCCCAGGCCTTGACCTCTTCGATCAGCACGAGGCGGGCCGCGCGATGCTCGGCGGCTTCCGACTTGACGCGATCCAGCCACTCCTGCACCACCTTGTAGGCTTCGTTGCAGGCTTCGTCGAAGCGCTTCCACAGCGCGTGGTTGGGCGGGCCACCCTGGTCCACCTGCTTCCACTGGTCGCGCAGGCTGCGCAGCGTCTCCTGCATCTTGCGGCCGCCATAGCGCGGCTTGCGCACGCTGGCAACGGCCGGGGCCGATGCGGCCTCCGATGCAGTCACGGCTTCCGATGCGGCCGCAGCTTCCGGTGCAGGCGCTGGTTGCGCCGCAGGTGACGCCTCGGCCACCGCGGCGCCTTCCGGAGCGGGCTGGCTCTCGGCCAGCACCGGCGATTTGGCTTCGAGCTGGCCTTCCAGCGCCTCCTGCGGTTGGGCGGCGGCGGCTTCCGTTGCGGCCGGTGTCCGGTTCGCGGCTCGGGGGCCCTTGGGTCCACGCACCGGCACCATCTCGAACAGTGCTTCCGCTTTCGCAACGAGCTCCTGGCGCAGCTGGTCGGCGCGCCAGCGCTGCCAGCCTTCCAGCTCCGTCGCCGCACCCAGCGCGGCATGCGCCTGCGCTTCCAGCTTGTCGTCCACCAGCTTGCCGTGTTCCTTCAAGGCATTGCGCAGGGCGTTGGCCGCGCCCGCGCTGGCCTTGCCGTGGCCTTGGGCCACTTCCTGCTCGACTTTCGCCAGCGCCTCGGTCACGGCCTGGTTGGCCCGCGCCCGCTGCTCCGGATCCGCCTTTGGGCGCGCGGGCCTGGCCACCGCTTCCGGCGGGTGGCCGCGGCCCTGGCGCAATTCCTCGGCCCACACCGGCACCGGCGGGAGCGCAGCCTGGCTGTCTTGCGCCGCAGCGACGGCTTGCGCCAGCGCCGACTGGAAGGCGTCCCAGACCACCTGCAGCTGGCCGCGCGAAGCGTCGAGCAGGGGCGGGAAGCGCGGCTCGACGCTGCCCCAGTTCGGGTCTTCGAGCAGGGCCTGCGCCTGCGCCTGCCATTGCGGCACGTCGGTGCGCAGCGCGTCGGCCGCGGCCTGGGCGTCGCGCCACGACTTGGTGGAAAGCACTTCGATGCGCTGCGCCAGCAGCACCGCCGCTTCGCGCTGCACCTGCACCCGCGTCTGCAGGTCCTCGATGCCCTTGATGCGATCGGCCAATTCGGTCTTGACGCCGGCCAGCGGCTCGCGGCTGAGGGGCGCGCCGGCCTTGGCCGCATCGCGCTGCCAGGCCATGGCGTCGGCGATGTTCAGGCGCGGCTGCGACAGCAGGCCGCGCGCCTTCTCCGCCCACTCCGCGGCGATGGCCTCCTGCCCTTTAGCCCGCTTGATCTCGTCGAGCTTTTCGCGCAACAGGCGGGCCGCGCCCTTGTCGCGGGCGCTCAGCTCGCGGAACACCTCCTGCATCTGCTCGGCGGCGGGCTCGGTCGCGAGCCATTCGCGCACGCGGGCGGCCCGCTCGCCGGAGGTTGGCGCGGAGAAGGCACCCTTGGTGAGCGCGTCGAGCGCCTGGGTGTCGTGGGTTTTCAAGGAGCTCACTGCAAGTCGTTCGAAAGGGGGAAAGGAAAGCCCCCGGATGCGGGGGCAAGGGCCGTATTCTCGCCGCGAAACGGGATGCCCGGGGCACGGCGCGTTTCCCCAAATAGAAAGCCCGGCCAGGCGCCTTCCAGCAGCCTGCCGGGCTGACGGCGCGACCCGGTCGCTGCCGTCTGGGTTCGCGACCCGGACAGGGTGTCCGCGTCGCGCCGGAGGCAAAAAGATTGCCTCCAAGAGGGGCCGGGGCTACCACGGGATGTGGCCCTACCGGCTTGGCGTCCAATCACTTGGACCCACGCAAGGTAGGCGACGCGCCCGGCTTTTTCAAATCGACTTTTCAATGGCTCCGGCCGTGGCCATTGCGGCTGGCAAGGCAGGAATCCCCGGCCAACCTGACGCCTGCCGCCTGTCCCGGGTGCCCCGACAAGCGGTCACGAGGCACGGCAGCAAGCGGAGGCGCTCCTGAAAAAGGAGCGTCCGACGCACTGTCAGGCCCGTCCGACAGGCTCCGACGGGAATTTCCCACGCCTCACGGCCCTGGCTCAGCACTAAATTACCTCATCGATATCACAGTTCTTGCATAACGCAGGGTAAGAACATCCTTGACTGAGCATTTAGGCCCTGCCTAGAATCCGCCCGTCCCGACCATCGCGCCGGGACGACGACCAGATCAACCCGCTGCCGAACCCGGCTAAGTCCGGTTCGAAGGCGCCTCCGGAATCCGGGGAGCCTCGAGCCTGATGGCGTACCAATCCAAACGAGGAGCCGGAGCGATGCCGCCCCCAGGCGGCGCCTCTACGGACCCGCGCGTAGAAAGGAAGTGCTATGACAGCGTTAGGAAATGTGGCCAAGGGCGTGCAGACATTCGTCGGCGACGTGGCCCAGGGCTTCTTCGAGATCACGCACAACGGCTTCGCGGTGGTGGGGCTGGCGACGGTTTTTTCCATGCTGACCCTGGCCGCCCGTCCCGATCTGCGCCAGGCGGGCGAGTCCCAGCTGATGACCTGGCTCCACGCCCGGCAGGCCCAGGCCCTGGGCCTGGTGCCCGAACTCGATGCGATCGACCGCGCCACGGCGCTGAATCCCAAGGACCTGCCCAAACAGCAGGCGGCCGTGGCGTACTGGATCAGCAAGAAGTACCGCGTGGCCCCCGAGCCGCTGTCGGCGCTGGTCGCCGAGGCCTACGAGATCGGCGAGAAGATGAAGATCGACCCCACCCTGCTGCTGGCGGTAATGGCGGTGGAGTCGGGCTTCAACCCGTTCGCCCAGAGCCCGGTCGGGGCGCAGGGCCTGATGCAGGTGATGACCGGCATCCACAGCGACAAATACGAGAACTTCGGCGGCAAGCTGGCCGCCTTCGACCCCGTGACCAACCTGCGGGTCGGCGCCAAGGTGTTGCAGGAATGCATACAGCGGGCCGGCTCGGTCCAGGCGGGGCTGAAGTTCTATGTGGGCGCGGCCCTTCACCCGGACGATGGCGGCTATGGCGACAAGGTGCTGGCCGAGCACGCCCGGCTGAAGGAAGTGGCGAGCGGCCGGGCCGTGCCGCTGGCGACCCCCCCGGCAGCGCCCCTGCGCACCGCGGTCCCCATGCCCATCCCCTCCGCGCCCGCCAAGGAAGACGACGCGCCGACCCCGGCGGTCTGAGACGCCCGGTCGCTTCGAGCGGGTAAACTAGCCCGGCACGCGACTGGCGATAGGCGCCCCGCCCGGGGCGCTGACGTGGATCCATCCGGGGGCCCGCCCCCGCACCAACCACTGGGAAGCGTGCCGCGCGCGAGCTCCGCGCGCGACCCGCCGTTCGCCTGGGCAGCCCTCGTCAACGACAGGGAACCATAGGACTGCCATGTACGACCGCAACATCCTCATCGAACAGACCGACCCCGAACTCTGGGCCGCCATCCAGGCCGAGAACCGCCGCCAGGAAGCACACATCGAGTTGATCGCCAGCGAGAACTACGCCTCGCCCGCCGTCATGGCCGCCCAGGGCACCCAACTCACCAACAAGTACGCCGAGGGCTACCCCGGCAAGCGCTATTACGGCGGCTGCGAGAATGTCGACGTGGCCGAGCAGCTGGCCATCGACCGGATCAAGCAGTTGTTCGGCGCCGAGGCCGCCAACGTGCAGCCGCACTCCGGCGCGCAGGCGAACCAGGCGGTCTTCCTGGCGTTCCTGAAGCCCGGCGACACCATCATGGGCATGAGCCTGGCCGAAGGCGGCCACCTCACCCACGGCATGGCGTTGAACATGAGCGGCAAGTGGTTCAACGTCGTGAGCTACGGGCTGAACAAGGACGAAGCCATCGACTACGACGCGATGGAGCGCAAGGCCCACGAGCACAAGCCCAAGCTGATCATCGCCGGCGCGTCGGCGTACTCGCTGCGCATCGATTTCGAACGCTTCGCCAGAGTGGCGAAGGACGTCGGCGCGATCTTCATGGTCGACATGGCGCACTACGCCGGACTGATCGCCGCGGGCGCCTACCCGAACCCCGTGCCTCATGCCGACGTGGTGACTTCCACCACCCACAAGAGCCTGCGCGGACCGCGCGGCGGCTTCGTCCTGATGAAGGCGCAGCACGAAAAGGCGATCAACAGCGCCGTCTTCCCCGGCCTGCAGGGCGGACCGCTGATGCACGTCATCGCCGCCAAGGCGGTCGCGTTCAAGGAAGCGCTGTCGCCCGAGTTCAAGGGTTACCAGCAGCAGGTGGTGAAGAACGCCCAGGTCGTCGCCGAAACGCTGGTGCAGCGCGGGCTGCGCGTGGTGAGCGGCCGGACCGAAAGCCACGTGATGCTGGTGGACCTGCGCTCCAAGGGCATCACCGGCAAGGAAGCCGAGGCGGTGCTGGGGCAGGCGCACATGACGATCAACAAGAACGCCATTCCCAACGACCCGGAAAAGCCGATGGTCACCAGCGGCCTGCGCATCGGCACGCCGGCCATGACCACGCGCGGCTTCAAGGAGGAGGAGGCGCGCCTGACGGCCAACCTGCTGGCCGACGTGCTCGACAAGCCGCGCGACGCCGCCAACATCGCCGCGGTGCGCGAGAAGGTCAACGCCCTGACCCGCCGCTTCCCGGTCTACAGGTAAAGCCCCGGATGAAGTGCCCCTTCTGCAGCAACGCGGACACCCAGGTGGTGGAGACCCGCATGGCGGAGGACGGCGACTTCATCCGCCGCCGCCGCCAGTGCGCCCACTGCGAAAAGCGCTTCACCACCTATGAGCGGCCGGACGTCACTTTCCCCGCGGTGGTGAAAAAGGATGGCCGGCGCATCGACTTCGAACGCGCCAAGCTGCTGGCCTCCATGAACCTGGCGCTGCGCAAGCGCCCCGTGTCCACCGAGCAGATCGACGGCGCCGTGGAGCGCATCGAGGAAAAGCTGCTGGGCCTGGGCGTGCGCGAAGTGCCCTCCTCCCGCATCGGCGAAATGGTGATGCGCGAGCTCAAGAAGCTGGACAAGGTCGCTTACGTGCGTTTCGCCAGCGTGTACCGCAGCTTCGAGGACGTCGACGAGTTCCGCACCGTCATCGACGAGATCCGGCGCTGATCTGCACCACCATGCCGGGGTCGGCTCGTCGCCGAACCCGGCCTACGACTTGCGGCCGGTCGGCGCCTGGAAGTCGATCTCCAGCCGCACCTGAGAGCGCACCGCGACGCGGTCCACCTCTCCCGGGCTGAAGCGGGCCGCCGCGAAGGCTTCGCGGATGCTGCGCTCGAACGCCGGGTGCACATCGGGCGAGTCCAGCCGCAGCTTCTGCACCGCACCGCGCTCGTCGATGAACAGCGTCACCCGCACCTTCAGGTCCACCGTGCCGTCCACGTCGTTCGGGAAAGGCACGTCCACGTGGCCTACCAGCTTCGGCGTCACCGTGAGCTGTCCGCGCGGCAGGTAAGGCGCATCCGGCGCGGGTGCGGCAGTTCGTTCCGGGGTGGCCGGCCCCAGGGTGGGTGCCGTGGCGGCAGCGGCAACCGGCGGCGGGATGGACTCGGTGGTGCCGCGCAGAGCGGCCGGCGTCTCGGGCGCGGTGGGCGCCGGCTCCGCAGTTGCCGTCGGCTGCACCGGACGCACCTGGAACGCGAGCGGCGCGCCGTGCAGCGCGCCGTGGAGGGCGGGAGCCGGCTGCACCGTCGCCAGCCAGGCAAACACCGCCCCGTGCCCCAGCAGGGTCACGGCGACGGCCTGCCAGAAACCGCGGCGGCGCTCCAACTCAATCCACCAGTTCCCGCCAGGAGGTCCGGCGCAGGACAGGGCTGCCGCCGGATGACGTCCCGACCAGCGATTGCAAGGTGCCGTCGCTGCGCGTGATGATGCTGACCACGCTGCCGGGGTTGTCACCGGTGGTCAGCTGGACCAGCGTCAGGCCCTGGATCATCACGTTGCCGATGTAGGTGGAGCTCGAGGCGCCGCTGCCGATGCTGAACTCGTACAGGAAGGACTGGCCCCCCACCGTGCAGCTCTCGTCGTTGGGCAGGTTGGAACCCACGAACAGCGTCTCCAGCGCGAGCTGCGGATTCACCGAAATGCGCTCCCCGGCCGGAAGGTCGGCCCGCCAGCCTGCCTTGGTCAGCCAATCGACGGCATTGTTGGTGCTGGTTCGGGCCGTACCGCTGGCGCTGATGGTCTGCGACACGAAGTTGGTGTTGGAGCGCACGTCGCCATAAGACGAGTCGATCAGCGGGTCCTTCATCGCGTAGAGGGACTGCACGCTGCCGTCAGTCAGGTCGGACGTGCCCAGGTACTTGCCTGTTCCGACGAAGACGACCGGATAGCGCGAGCCATTGTGGGTGATCTCCGCCACCGAAGGCTTGGTGGTCACCGGCTGGGCCCCACCGTCGGGGTTGGTCAGCTGGGCCAGGCGCAGCGCGGCGTTGTTGGGGGCGACCACGCCGTCGATGTCGAAGCGCCACAGGTTGCCCAGGATGTCCCCGCCGTAAAAACGCTTGGACACGTTCGCCAGTTCGGAATCCACCCAGGAGTTGATCTTTGCCAGGCCGCTCGGCGTGGTGGTGTCACCGGCGGCGGTGGTGCCGCTGGTGAAGGTGTCCACCTGCGTCAGGAGCGTGCCGGTGTTCGCGTCCAGCACGAACAGGTGACCGTTGCCGTCGCCCGGACTCACGTTGTTGTAGCCGGACGCGAACACCACCACCCATGTGCCGTCGCTGCGCTTCGTGATGATCGGGTTGCCGTAGCTCAGGCCGAGGTTGTCGTTGGTGAACTCCCACATCTGCTTGGGGTTCGCCGGGTCCGTGAGGTCCAGAGCGTAATAGCCCCGCCCGCCGGCATTGAGGCCGCCCACGACGATGGTCTTCCAGGCGCCGTCCACATAGATGTCGCCCATCTGCGGCGAACCGTCCACGAAGTAGGAGTGGTGGTTGGTGAAGTTGCGGTCCGCCAGCTTGTACAGCTTGGGCATCACGAACGAAGGAATGTAGGCCCACCTTTCATCACCGGTCAGGCGGTCAAAGGCGTGCAGCATGCCGTCGTTGGAAGCGGCCAGCACCACGGCAGTCCGCGCCGGCGAGGCGTTCACGAAAGTCTGGTAGTCGTTCTCCGTGTACTTGAAGCCCGGCTTGCCGACGAACAGCGGCGAGGCATTGATGATGTCGCCCAGCAGGTGGACGCGCGAGCGGTAGTAAGCCATCGTCCTGTCACCGCGGATGAACTTGACCAGGTTGTCTGCGGTGTTGGCGCTGGCCTTGGTTGCCGTGTCCAGGTCCGCGCACTGTTCCGGCGCGCTGCCGCCGTCGGCCCCTGGCTTGCTGCAGAAGTTCTCGAAAGAGCCGATGTAGCCATCGTCGCTCAGGTTGGTGGTCGTGAACGTTTTCAGCGTCGTGCCGCCCGCCGGATTCCGGTAGTAGATCGTGCGGCTGGCCGGCGTCTGCAGATCCAGTCGGGCCTTCGCGGACCACGTGGTGGTGGTCGAAATCGCGCCGCTCGTGGGCGAAATGCTGAAGGAAAGAACGTCACCCCACCAGTCCTGCGTGCGGAACTGCGCGACGTAGATGTCGTTGTCGCCTTGCACCGGCTGCAGCGACGAGGTCGATGCCGCGGACGCGGCGCCGGTGGTCCCCGCGATGGTGTCGATCACGGCAGTCAGGCTGCTGGCCAGCGTGGCCGGGTCACCCGCGCTGAAGTACTTGCCCCGGCCGTTGACCGCGGCGTGCCACAGGTCGTCGATGTTCTCGGGGCCGCCACCACTGGTGCTCGCGGTCGGCGCGGCCCAGTTCCGGCTGTTGTTGATGATGTCGCGGAAATCGCCGGTCGTCTGCTCCTGGTAGTTCGGGTCGTACGTCATGTAGCCGTTTGCGCCCAGGCCCAGCGTGAAGGTGGTCATGTGCTGCCACTGCGCGGTGTCGCCATAGGAATACCCGGCCTCCTTGACGTCGCCCGACCCGTTGTTCCGGCAGATGTCGTTGCCGAGCGCGCCAATGCAGTTGCTCAGCCCACTGGTCCGCAAGTCGGTCTTGTAGTAATACATTGCCACGTCGGCCAATGTGTTCAAGCTGCCGCCGCTGGTGGTCGCGGCCGTGGTGCTGACGTGCGCGCTTTCCACCGTGCTCGTGCTGAGCGGAGTGACGCTCTGGGCGCCGTTCTGCGTGCGAGTGGGACCCGTGCTGCTGACGATGCCGTTGGACACCGGCGCCTGGGGGCTCGTCGTGGACGGGAGGTTCGTAGCGGTCACGTTGCTGGGATTGGAAGCGTTGTTCACGCAAGAGGCGCCCGACGGGACCGAAACGCTCGTACTGGCGACCCAGGAGGTCTGGCCCGCGGACACCACCGTGGTGGCCGGCGCGGGCGGTGTGCCGATGGCGGTCGTGACGGCCGCGGTGCCCGTGACGTTCGTCGGCGTGGAAGTGGTCGTACTGCTGGACAGCGCCCCCTGGGTGGTCGTGTCGCTCACCTGCACTCCGTTCACGACCTTCACCACCCGGGTCCAGGGCGTGATTTCCCGAAGCGTGGAGACGTGCGTGGACGTCGACGGCTGCCGGGTCGTGGTGGTCATGTAGGTCGTCGTGGTGCTCAGCAGGTCACTGGTTTCGCGGATCGTGCGCTGCACGCTCCTGCCGCTGCTGCAATCCACGCCGCCCGGGAAGATCCGGTAGGTGCCGGCCGGAGTCCCGGCAGTCCCCGGGCTGTTGTACCGGAACTGCGTGGCGCTGATCACCGTGATGCTGACGTTGTCCGCCCTGAACGAGAGGTTGAACGTGCCGCTGTTGCCGCCGCCAATGTCGATGACATCACCGGTGACGAGGTTGTGGCCGCCAGCGACAGTCACAGTCACGACGCCTGCGGCACGGGTAAGGTTCGCGCCCACGTCGAACTCGGGAACGAGCACGAAATTGTCGCGCCGCTGTCCAGCGTTCGCGCTCGCCGGTGCGGTCGTGGAGGTGCTCCGTGTGACCGTGCTGGTCGTGACGTAGGGGATGACGACAGTGGTCAAGGTGTCCTTGGTCACCGTCCAGGTTTCGGTGGTCGTGTCCGTCACGCTGCCGCCGTCGAACATCGGCCGCAACGTTGCCCCGCCGTCCTGCTGGCCCACCAGGGTGGTTCCGTCCAGCTTGTAGGGGCCGTACGACGAAGTCTCGTATCCGGTGTTCCAGTAACCGTCCGTGGACAGCAGGGTGAAGTTGCGCTGGCAGGAGTACTGGACGGGGTCGACCGTCTGGCTCGGCGCCTTCTTGGCGTAGTACTGGCCGGCCTTGGCCAACGCACCGCGCAGCGGGGTCGTCATCGTGGCCGGCGGGACGGTGGCGAAGAGCTTGGTATAGAACAGCTCCTTCTGGGCAGCGTCGAAGTCCCGGATGTTCAGGAACTTCGTACCTTCCACCGCGTTGGTGGAGCTGATGGTGGTGAAGCCCACGCGGTAGTCTTTGTCCACCGTGCGGAACGCCCTGGACACGGCCGTCTTCATCAGCTTCATGCGGTCGGTGTAGTACGCCTTCCAGTTCGCGTACTTCTGTGCAGCGACGGCATCGCCGCCGTCGACAGCGAATGGAGTGAACACGCCGCTGCCGGGTTCGGCAGAAGTGGGAGTCGTGCCGATCGGGCGGATTGGACTGTTGCACTCCTTGTAGAAGGTGGTGCTCGTGATGACGGTTCCGTCGGTCGCGTAGGAGAAGCCCAGCTTTTTCTGCACGCCGGTGTAAGTGAAGTAGGTGTTGGCGAGGCCGCGACCGATCTTGCCGCCCGACAGGCTTCCCGTGCCGACGACTGCCAGCACCTTCAGGGTCATGGTGCCGCTGCTCATGGCGGTCACGACAGCGGTGAAATACTTGCTGGCGGAACCGTACACCGTCACCAATCGGCTCGATCCCGTCGTCGAGAAATAGTCACTCGCGTTTCCGCTCGACAGCGTTACGGATACCGAAGCGCCCGCAGCCGGCCAGGTGCTGATGTTGTTCAGGCTGCGCGTATCCGTCACCTGGGTGGCCGGATCCAGCACTGCGAGGTCGCCGAGGGTAGCGTCCGCACCCGTGTGGTCCACCGGCAGCAGGTACGAAGTGGCGGGGCTGTAGGCCAGGCCGTTGCATTGCTGTGACCGCTGGCCATACTCCGTGGCGTCGAAATCATCCGCCGAGTCCGGCATGTGGTCGCGCAACATCGAGCCCGAATCGTCCAGGATGAACATGATGTTCGGCTTGACCACGTCGTTGGAGGACGTGAACAGCGGGGCGTTGGCGATGTCGGTCGTCGCTGCAATGACGGTGCCGCAGAACAGTCCCGCAAGCAACGCGGCCGCCGCGCGCGATCGTCGCACCCGGGACTGGAGTTGAAGGTCAGCGAGTTTCATGATGGGCTTTCGGCGGCTGTCCGTCAGAAGTGGACGAGGGATTCGGTGAAGGTCACGGTATTGCGCGGCCCTTCCACGCGCACGATGACGCGGAAGTAGGGACCTGCGATGCCGGTGCTGATGCGGCCGCCGGGGTTGAGCTCGCCGCGCTCGAGCGCGGTCGATGTGGATGCAGCTGCCGGGCGAACGCACGAGTTCGCCGGGCCTGGGGCGCCGTCGGCGTCGCACAGGCGCGTGATGACCCACTGCATCCTGTTGCCGCCGACCGTGGTGCCCGTGAAGGGCAGCGTGTCGCAGGTCGCGTAGGTTCCCTCGGCGAGGCCGTTGCAGTCGCCGTCCCAGTTGACCATCGCCAGCCTCTTGCCGGGTTCGTCCCGGTTGTGGTTGCCGGTGGGATCGAGCTGGTCGATGCTGCTGGCGTAGTAGCCCCGTTCCGGGACGCTGGTGTTCAGCGTGGCGCCGGAGGCATTGCTCGCCAGCCAGACCAGGGCCTCTTCGGTGGCGCGGGAGCTGGCGGCGATGGTGTCCTGCTTGAAGGCCAGGTTGCCCATGATGAGCGTGCCGGTGTCCACCGAGCGCGTCAGCGCCACGGCGCCGAAGCCCAGGATGACCAGGGCCATCAGCGAGAACAGCAACGACACGCCGCGCTGCGCAGCGCGCGGGGCGGATCGGCGAAGGATGGAAATGCGATTCATGACGACCACAGCATGTTGCGCAGGGGCACGATGGTGTCGAACAGGCGGTAGCGGTAGCGCTTCCAGTCGTCGCCCAGGCCGTCGATCTTGATGGACACGCACCGGCTGGTGGCGCCCGACGGGGTCACGCAAGAGGCGCCGATCGCGGAAGTCCCCACGGTGCCGACGTCCCAGGACACATTGGCGTGCGTCACGTCTTCCTTCTCGTACTGGCTGTTGCGCGCGACCACCGCGATGCGCACGGCGATCACCTGTTGCCACTCGGCCGGCGTCGTCGGCGCGACGCTGTTCCAGGTGTCGACGATGCTGTTGGCGTCGGCAATGGTGTCCTTGCCATACAGCGCCTGCAACTGGACGATGTTGGGAAACAATTCGGTGGCCGCGGCGTATTCCGGCTCGAAGGTCGCCGCATTGAGGGTGAGGCTTCGCACGGTCAGGGCGTTGCCGCTGACGGCATAGGTCACGTCCAGGGGCGTACCCATGTTGATCAGCGCGCCGCCGTCGGGAAACACGGCTGCGGCGGGCGGGCCCGCGTTCCAGCTGCTGGTGGTGCCGATCGGGACGCTCGCCCCCGGGGTGCCCGTCACCTGCAGCACGCGGCACGGAACGCTGGGCGCGGCGGAGATGGCATTGGTGGCAATGACCAGGTCGCCGCTGGCGATGCCACGGGAACTTGCCACCGGGTAGGCGGTGAGCGTGTTGCCGGGCGCCACGATGCGCAGGGGCACCGAGTACGAGGTCTTGCCGCTGGCGAGGATGCGCACGGAATCCGGGGCGTCCCCTGCGCCATCGGTGATCACCACGGGCACCAGGCGCGGCGGGAAATTCGCGACAACGGCGCCGCCGAAGGATGCCGTCAGCGTACAGCCGACCACTTGGGGCGTGGTGGCGAAGCCATAGCCGGCCGGCTGCAGCGCGCGCTGCAGCGTGGCCAGCGCCACCGCGCCGTTCACCTGCGCGTCGGAGCCGGACGTCGTGCTGCGCTTCTGCCCCTCCGAATTCACCAGGACGTGGGTCACGGCGAGGCTGGCCATCAGGCCGATCAGCACGCCGATCATCAGCTCGATCAGCGTGAAACCGGACTGGCGCTTAATTGATGGAACTCGAGACGACATGGCTGTGCGTTCCTTCCGCGCTCGTGGACCAGGTGAGTGTCATCGACACGACGCCGGTGGCGGCGGTGGCGCTGATTTCGACGGCGCCGGCAGGCAGGCCGGATTCGACCTTCTGCACGAAGTCGCTGCAAGGCGCATGGGCGTCGCAGGCGGCGCCCGTGTTGTAGGAGGCCAGGTTGGCCCTGTCCGCCCACATGTTCCCCAGCACCTGCGAGCTCAGGTAGGCGGCATCGGCGCGGTACTTGGCGCTGCCCTGCGCGCGCGTCATCGCCACTTGCAGACCCACCAGGCCGATGATGCCGAAGGCGAAGATGAGGATGCCGACGAGTGCTTCGACCAGCGCCACGCCGCGCTGGCGGCGCGCCGCGGGCTTGCGGGAGATGTGCGGTTTCTTGTTCATGGCTGGACGCAAGCCCTCGAATCCGTGGCATCGATGGCGGTGGCGGTCGGGTCGCACATGCGGATGCCGCCGCTGGCCGAGACTTCCACCCGCAGCGGCCGCACGGTGGTGCTGGCGGAGTGGCTGATGTCCACCTTCCAGGCGCCGCCGGTGGTTCGCTGCCCGAACCCGTTGAAGCTGACGGAAGACGTGTTCGCGACGACGGCAAGCCCCTCGGCGCTCTTGCCGGGGCCGAAGGTCTCCACGATCTTTGGCGTGACGGAGGCGGACGGGGCCGTCGCGCACGCCCCTGCCGGGTTCTCCAGGCTGACGACCCACGCCCCGGACGCGGTGTCGAGCGCGCAGGAGTTGTCCGGCCGGGTGGTGTTGGGCGGCGAGACCAGCCAGAACGTGACCACCTTGTTGCGCTTCATCGCTTCCTGGCGCGCCTTGTGCAGGCCGTTCTGGGTGGTCTCGGCCAGCGTGCGCACGTGCGTGGACCGCATCCAGTCGCCCATGCTGGGCAGGCCGGCGGCAATCAGGATCCCCAGCACCGAGACCGTCACGGCGACCTCGATCAGGTTGATGCCAAGTTGCCGCTTCATGATCAGCACTCCGTGCCCTTCACCACCCAGCAGGTCTTGGTGACGGAGGCGCCCTTGAAATACGTGGTGCCCTGCTGGTTGGCCTGGTTCACGGTGTAGACATGGCCCACGGCCTTGCCCGACGCGCCGGTGGCCGTCAGCACGTAGCCGGTGCCGTCGACCAGGCAGGTGTAGTTGAAGAATTTTCCGGGAGCGAAGCTGCTCCACCCCGGCGCGTTGGTGCCGTTGGCGCAGACGCCGCCGTTGGTGGTGCCGTAGCTCTTGTAGTCCTGGAAGTACTGCTCGAGCTTGACGCGGTAATCCTGCAGCGCACCGAACGCCTCCTGCAGCTGGCCGCGGCGGATGTAGTCGGTGTAGGCGGGATAACCCACCCCCGCGAGGATGCCCACGATCGCGACCGTGATCATCAATTCGATGAGGGTGAAGCCCGCTGCGCTGCGGGACCGGCTCAGACAGGTTGGGGACAAGGCTCTCTCCAGACGACAGGAACGAGCGGATGCTACGCAGCGCACCCACCCCCTGCCATGCCGGTTCGCCCAGCGGTCACGGTCATGTGATAAGCGGTCCAGCCCCGTCGCGGGGGGCTGGCAGACGGCGCGGCGCGCCCTACCGACGGATCAGTAGCAGTCGTTCAACCAGATCTTCTGCACCCTCGGCCGGCCACCCGCGTTGATGATGATCTGGCGTGCTTCGGTGCGCTCCGTCGAGGTCCGGCACAAGGTGAACGTCCCGGCCTGGAAGGCGCCGGACGACGCCATCCGCGCGCCCCCCATCGGACCGTACGACACGTAGCGGCCCACCGGCCCATTGGCGGTCAGCCGCCATCCCGGCGGCAGCGCATTCAGCCGATGCAGCACCGGCTCGTTCTCGTCGCGGGCGCCGCTGTTGTTGCGGTCCTGGAAGAGGATCCAGCCTTGCTCCCACGCGCCGCTCCCCGCGCAGGAGTTGCCGTCCGCGGATTTGCAAAGCACCACGCGTCCGTTGCGCTTGATGGCCTCGCTGCGGGCCAGCATCAGCTGCTGGAACAGGTCGCCGCTCATGGCCTGCAGCCGCAGGCCATGGAACAGGTCGGCCATCGAGCTGGCGCCCAGCGCCAGCAGGGAGCCGACCATGGCGAGCGTCACGAGGGACTCGACCAGGGTGAAGCCGCGAGCGCGCTGGGACATGCACCGCACGATAGGCAGCCGTCCCCGCCCGCGCAGTGCGTTGCTGGCAACGACGGCGTGACGGATGCCGCACGCTCTTGGCTCACAATGGCTTGATGGAACCTCAGGACCGCTGGATGCAGGAGGCGCTCGCGCTGGCGGCGCGCGCTGTCGGCTTCTGCGAGCCCAACCCCCGCGTCGGCTGCGTCATCGTCACGGCGGACGGCACGCGGGAGCTGGGGCGCGGGCATACCCAGGCCGCCGGGCAGGCGCACGCCGAAATCATGGCCCTGCGGGATGCCGCCGCGCGCGGCGAGGACGTGCGTGGCGCCACCGTGTTCGTCACGCTGGAGCCCTGCGCGCACCACGGCCGCACCGGCCCCTGCTGCGACGCCCTGGTGGCCGCCGGCGTCGGCCGGGTCGTCGCTTCATTGACGGATCCCAATCCGCTGGTCGCCGGCCAGGGCTTCGCGCGGCTGCGGGCCGCCGGCGTCACGGTGGAGACCGGGCCGGGCGCCGACGAGAGCCGCGCACTCAATATCGGCTTTTTCAGCCGCATGGTGCGCGGCCTGCCCTGGGTGCGCATGAAGATCGCCGCCTCGCTCGATGGCCAGACGGCCCTGGAGAACGGCCGCAGCCAGTGGATCACCGGTGAGGCCGCGCGCGCCGACGGCCACGCCTGGCGCGCCCGGGCGGGCGCCGTGCTCACGGGCATTGGCACGGTGCAGGAAGACGACCCGCGCCTGGACGTGCGGCTGGCACCCGTCGGCCAACAACCGCCCTTGGTGGTCGTGGACAGCAAGTTGCAGACGCCACCCGGCGCCGCCCTCTTCCAGGCCGGCCGGCCGGTGTGGATCTACGCCGCCGAGGATCGCGCCCCGGAGCGGGCCGCGCTGGAAGGACGCGGCGCCCTGGTCACGCAACTGCCCGGCCCCGGCGGCAAGGTGGACCTGGCCGCGCTGCTGAAGGACCTCGCCGCGCGCGGCGTCAACGAGTTGCACGTCGAAGCCGGCTTCAAGCTCAACGGCTCCCTGGTGCGTGAGGGGCTGGTGGACGAGTTCCTGCTGTACTTCGCGCCCAAGCTGCTGGGCGCCGGCCGCGGCATGGTGAACTTCGGGCCGCTGGGGGAGCTGGCGGGCGCGGTGGCCCTGGAGTTCACCAGCGTCGAGCCGATCGGCGCCGACCTGCGGGTGCTCGCCACCGTCAAAGACCGCGGTTTTTCGTAGGGTGGGTTCGCGCAGCGACCCCACCGGCGGGGTCGCTGCGCGAACCCGCCCTACCCAACCAGCCTGCCGTCCCGGGTGAACCTGCGAGAATACGCGTATGTTCACCGGCATCATCACCGGCGTCGGGCGTATCGCCGCCATCGACGACCTCGGCTCTTCAAGGCAGCACGGCAAGCGGCTCACCATCACCGCGCCCTCCGGCTACCTGGACGATGTCGGGCTGGGCGACAGCATCGCCCTCAACGGCGCCTGCATGACGGTGACTTCGCTCGATGCCAACGCAGGCCGCTTCACCATCGACATCTCCGCGGAGTCCCTCGACAAGACCGCTGGCCTGGCGGACCCCGGCCCGGTGAACCTGGAAAAGGCCTTGCGTGCGCACGACCGGCTGGGCGGCCACTTGGTGGCCGGCCATGTCGACGGCGTCGGGGCCGTGACGAAAATGGAGCCGGTGGGCGAAAGCTGGGAGCTGCGCGTCCTGGCGCCGCCGGGGCTGGGCAAGTACCTGGCATACAAGGGCTCGATCACCGTCAACGGGGTCAGCCTCACGGTCAACAGCATCGCCGACCGCGCCGACGGCACCGAACTGTCGATCAACCTGATCCCGCACACCGTGGACAACACCGCCCTGCACGCGCTGAAAGCCGGCGGCCGGGTCAACCTGGAGATCGACCTGATCGCCCGCTACGTCGAGCGCATGCTCGGCACAGGAAGGGTCCCGTCATGAACGCACGTCAACCCGTCACGCCGGTGCCGGTGGCGCCCGTCGAGGAGATCGTCGCGGAGATCCGCGCCGGCCGCATGGTCATCCTGGTCGACGAGGAGGACCGCGAGAACGAAGGCGACCTCGTCCTGGCCGCCGAGCACGTCACGCCCGAGGCCATCAACTTCATGGCGCGCTTCGGCCGCGGCCTGATCTGCCTGACGCTCACCCGCGACCGTTGCGAGCGCCTGCAGCTGCCGCCCATGGTGGCGCGCAACGGCACCAAGATGGGCACGGCGTTCACCGTCTCCATCGAGGCCGCCGAAGGCGTGACCACCGGCATCTCGGCCGCCGACCGCGCACGCACCGTGCAGGCGGCCGTCGCCCGCACGGCCACTGCCGCCGACCTCGTCCAGCCAGGCCACATCTTCCCCTTGCAGGCGGTGGATGGCGGCGTGCTGATGCGCGCGGGGCACACGGAAGCGGGTTGCGACCTCGCCGCCCTGGCCGGCCTCACGCCAGCGGCGGTGATCTGCGAAGTGATGAAGGACGACGGCACCATGGCGCGCCTGCCGGACCTGCAGCTGTTCGCCGCCGAACATGGCTTGAAGATCGGCACCATCGCCGACCTGATCGGGCACCGCAGCCGGACCGAGAGCCTGGTGGAAAAGCTCGGCTCGCGGCCGCTGAAGACGGCCTGCGGCGAATTCGTGGCGCACGCCTGGCGCGACAAGCCCAGCCAGGGCCTGCACCTGGCGCTGGTCAAGGGCGCCTGGCAGCCGGACGATGTGGTGCCGGTGCGCGTGCACGAGCCGCTGTCGGTGCTGGACGCGCTGGAGCTGGACCGCTCCATGCATTCCTGGAGCCTGGAAGCCACGCTCCAGCACATCGCCGCGGCAGGCCGCGGCGTCGCCGTGCTCCTGAACTGCGGCGAGACGGCGCACCAGTTGCTGGCGCAGTTCGAGGGCACCGCCCGCGCATCGCACGCACCGGAGCGCGGCACCATGGACCTGCGCACCTACGGCGTGGGCGCCCAGATCCTGCGCGACTGCGGCGTGCAGCGCATGAACCTGATGGGCGCGCCGCGGCGCATGCCCAGCATGGCCGGCTACGGCCTGGAAGTGGTCGGGTACATCCCCCGCCCCGTTGCCTGAAGGAATCTCTGAATGTTTGGTGCAGACAAGGGCCCGGCCAACCGGCTCGATGGCAAGGACCTGGCGATCGGCATCGTGCAGGCCCGCTTCAACCAGGGCGTGACCAACGTGCTGGCCAAGGCTTGCTGGGACACGCTGCTGGAGCACGGCGTGCTGGAAAAGAACATCGAGCACGTCCAGGTGCCGGGCGCGCTGGAAGTGCCCATCGCGCTGCAGGCAATGGCCGAACGGGGCGGCTACGACGCGCTGATCGCGCTGGGCTGCATCATCCGTGGCGAAACCTATCACTTCGAGCTGGTTGCCAACGAGTCGGCCGCAGGCGTGACCCGGGTTTCGCTGGATTACCAGTTGCCGATCGCCAACGCGATCCTGACCACCGAGAACATGGCGCAGGCCCTGGCGCGGCAGGAGGACAAGGGCTGCGATGCGGCGCGCGTCGCCATCGAGATGGCCAACTTGCTGGAATCGATCGGATGACGACCGACGCTCCCCGCAAGACATCGTCCAAGCCGCCGCGCAGCCGCGCCCGCGAATTCGCGGTGCAGGCGCTGTACCAGCACCTGGTCGGCCGGCAGGACGCCGAGTCCATCGACCAGTTCACCCGCGGCCTGTCCGGCTTCCACAAGGCGGACTCGGTGCATTACGACGCGCTGCTGCATGGCTGCATCCGCGAATCAGCGCAGCTGGACGAGCTGATCCTGCCGCTGCTCGATCGCAAGCTGGCCGAGATCTCCCCGATCGAACACGCGGTGATGTGGATCGGCGCCTACGAAATGCTGCACGCGCCGGACGTCCCCTGGCGCGTCGTGCTCAACGAATGCATCGAGCTGGCCAAGGAGTTCGGCGGCACCGACGGCCACAAGTATGTCAACGGCGTGCTCAACGGCCTGGCGCCGCAGCTGCGCCCGGCGGAAGTGGACGCGGACCGCGCCTCGGGCAAGGCACGCTGATGAGGATTTCGCGGCGGGCGGAGCGGATCGAGCCGTTCTACGTGATGGAGGTGGCCAAGGCCGCCCGCGAGATCGCGCGCGACGTCGCCCGCAGCGACACGCCGATGATCTTCCTGAACATCGGCGAGCCGGACTTCACCGCGCCGCCGCTGGTGCAGGAAGCGGCGCAACGCGCCATCCGCGGCGGCGCCACGCAATACACGCACGCCGTCGGCCTGGACGCGCTGCGCGAGCGCATCAGCGGGTGGTACACCGAGCGCTTTGGCGTCGATGTGCCGGCCCGGCGCATCGTCATCACGGCCGGCGCCTCGGCGGCGCTGCAGCTGGCCTGCCTGGCGCTGATCGAGGCCGGCGACGAAATCCTGATGCCGGATCCGAGCTACCCGTGCAACCGGCATTTCGTGAGCGCGGCCGACGGCGACGCCGTGCTGGTGCCCACCACCGCCGCGGAGCGCTACCAGCTCACCGCCGCCAAGGTGCAGGAGCACTGGACGCCGCGCACCCGCGGCGTGCTGCTGGCGTCGCCGTCCAACCCCACCGGCACCAGCATCCACCCCGACGAATTGCGGCGCATCCACCACCTGGTGCAAAGCCGCGGTGGCATCACCCTGCTGGACGAGATCTACCTCGGCCTGAGCTACGACGACACCTTCGGGCACACGGGGCTGGCGATCGACGACCACGTCATCAGCATCAACAGCTTCTCCAAGTACTTCAACATGACGGGCTGGCGGCTCGGCTGGATGGTGGTGCCGGACGCCCTGGTGCCCGTGATCGAGCGACTGGCCCAGAACCTGTTCATCTGCGCCAGCACCATTTCCCAGTACGCCGCCCTCGCCTGCTTCGAGCCGGAAAGCATCGCCGAGTACGAGCGCCGGCGCGCCGAATTCCGCGCCCGCCGCGACTGGTTCATCCCGCAACTGCGGTCGATGGGCCTCCAGGTGCCGGTGATGCCCGACGGCGCTTTCTATGCCTGGGCGGATTGCGGCGACGCCGCGCGGCGCCTGGGCGTCGACGGCAGCTGGGACTTCGCTTTCGAAGCCATGCGGCGCGCGCACGTCGCCGTCACGCCGGGCCGCGACTTCGGGCACGCCGAAACCAGCCGTTTCGTCCGCTTTTCCACCGCGAGCTCGATGGCGCAGTTGCAGGAAGCGGCGGCGCGGCTGAAAGGACTCCTCGGATGATGCAGAGCGCCGCACGGCCGCCCGAAGGCGCTCGCCCCCTCCGCTTGCGGAGGGGGGAGGAGATGGCCGCGAAGCGGACGATCCTGGGGGAGGTGGTCTGATTCACCCGGTCTTTACATGGCCGGTGCGCGTCTATTGGGAAGACACGGACGCGGGTGGCATCGTGTTCTACGCCAACTACCTGAAGTTCTTCGAACGCGCGCGCACCGAGTGGCTGCGCGCGCTGGGCGTGGACCAGGGCCGGCTGAAGGAACGGGTGGGCGGCATGTTCGTCGTCAGCGAAACTTCGGTGCGCTATCTCGCGCCCGCGCGGCTGGACGATGAACTTCTTGTTACGGCCCAGCTCGAAGCAGCAGGCCAGGCGTCTCTGATAATCGCGCAGCAGGCCCGGCGCGGCGACACGCTGTTATGCAAGGGCACCATCCGCATCGGCTGGGTCGATGCGCAAACCTTGCGGCCCGGCCGCATCCCGCACGACATCCTCGATGTGCTGAACCACAAGGCATGAACCAGAACCTATCGATCCTCCAGCTCGTGCTGGGCGCCAGTCTCGTCGTGCAGCTGGTGATGCTGCTGCTGCTCATCGTGTCGGTGGCCAGCTGGGCTGCCATCTTCCGCAAGCTGTTCTCGCTGCGGCGGGTGAACGCGCTGAACGACGATTTCGAACGCGACTTCTGGTCGGGCACCAGCCTGAACGACCTGTTCTCCGCGGCTGCCCAGAACGCCAAGCTCGCCGGCCCCATGGAGCGCATCTTCGCCTCCGGCATGCGCGAATACCAGAAGCTGCGCGAGCGCCGCATCGGCGATGCGGCCACGCTGCTCGATGGCGCGCGGCGCGCCATGCGCGCCAGCTACCAGCGGGAGATGGACACGGTGGAGACCCACCTGTCGTTCCTCGCCTCGGTCGGCTCGGTCTCGCCTTACGTGGGCCTGTTCGGCACCGTGTGGGGGATCATGCATGCCTTCACCGGCCTGGCCAGCCTGCAGCAGGTGACCCTGGCCACCGTGGCGCCAGGCATCGCGGAGGCGCTGGTGGCCACCGCCCTGGGCCTGTTCGCCGCGATCCCCGCCGTGGTGGCGTACAACCGCTTTGCCCGTGACATCGACCGGGTGGCCATCAAGCTGGAGACCTTCATCGAGGAGTTCTCCAACATCCTGCAGCGCAACCTGGGCGCCTCGTCCGCCTCGGGGCACTGATGCCTTCCGTCAGCCAGCGTGGCCGCGGCCGCCGCACCATCAACGAGATCAACATGGTCCCGTTCATCGACGTGATGCTGGTGCTGCTGATCATCTTCATGGTGACCGCGCCGCTGATCGCACCCAGCGTGATCGACCTGCCGAGCGTGGGCAAGGCGAAGACCCAGCCGGACAAGGTGGTGCAGGTGATCGTCTCCAGGGACGAGACGCTGGAAGTCAGGAGCGGCGACAAGTCACAGCCGATGAACCTCAAGGACATCGCACCCGCCGTGCTGCAGGCGCAGTCCGGGCAAGCCGCGGGCAGCGTGGCGGTGGTGATCAGCGCCGACCGCAACGTGAAGTACGAAACCGTGGTCAAGGTGATGGACACGCTGCAGCGCGCCGGGGTCGAGCGCGTCGGCCTGTCCGTCCAGCTCGCGCCGTAACGACAAGCGCAGGTCCGCATGCACGCCACCGCCGACCGCCTCGACTTCGCGCCGCCGCCGCAGCCGGGCCTCACACGCGCCCTGGGCCTGGCCGTGGTGGCGCACCTGCTCCTGGCCGCCGCGCTGATGCACGGACTGCGATGGAAGACCGACACGCAGGCCACGGTGGCCGAGGCCGAACTCTGGTCCAGCGTGCCACGCCAGGCAGCCCCGCGCGAAGTCGTGCAGCCGCCTCCGCCCCCACCTCCTCCGCCGCCACCCGTGGTCCGGGCGCCGCCGCCACCGCCGCCGGTGGTGAAGACGCCACCGCAACCGGAACCGCCGGTGCAGCGCCAGGCGGACATCGCCCTGGAGCGCGAGAAGCAGCGACGCGAGCGGGAGCTGGAACGGCGCGAACTGGAGAAGCGCGAAGCCGCGAAGCGGAAACAGGAGGACCTGGCACGCGAGCGTGACCAGCGCCGCAAGCTGGAGGCCCAGAAGAAGCAGCGCGAAGAGGACCTCGCGCGCAAGAAGGAAGAACAGGCGCGCGCCGTCGCCGAGGCGAAGCGCAAGGAAGAAGCCGATCGCAAGCGCCAGCAGGAACAGCAGGCCCGGGAGGCGCGCGAAGCGCAGCGGGTGGCGCAACAGCGCGAAGAAAACATGCGGCGCATCCAGGGCATGGCCGGTTCGGGCGCACCCGATGCGACCGGGAACGCCGCGCGCTCCTCCGGCCCGTCCGCCAGTTGGGGCTCCCGCGTGCAGGCACGCGTGAAGCCGAACATCGTGTTCAGCGACGACAGCCCGGGCAACCCGGAAGCGGTGGTCGAAGTGCGCCTGGCGCCGGACGGCACCATCGTCAGCCGGCGCATCAAGAAGGCGAGCGGCAACAAGGCTTGGGACGATGCGGTGCTGCGCGCCCTGGACCGCACCGAAGTTTTGCCGCGCGACACCGACGGGCGCGTGCCACCCGGCGGCGATCTCGTCTTCCGCCCACGCGGTTGACCGCCCATCCGCGACGCACGGGGCTTTTTGTTGCGCGCGCTTTGGGGAGCGCACCCATCGCCGCGTACGCACCGGGCTTACGGTGGCGCTGCAGGCCTTGGTTCGCCTGACTCCAATGCTACTTTTTCGATAGCACGACCTGCAACCGCAGGTAAGTTGCGGCTGCGCCCGTGCGCTGCCCCTAGGCTGGCACGCTGCATCTGCTCACACTGGGTCAGCCCGGCCGTGGCATTCGAATGGCGGCGACGCGGCATGGATGGGAGGCTTTGCATGGTTCGACATACCCCGCTCTGCGCCAGTTTTGGTGCGGAGATCCACGGCATCGACCTGGCGCGCATCACGGCGCCCCAGTTCCATCTCCTGTATGCGCTCTGGAAGCGGCACCACGTGATCCTGTTCCGCGGCCAGCGGCTGGCCGACGGCGAGTTCGACCGGTTCGCGGCCCGCTTTGGCGAGATCGAAGCGCAAGCCGAGAGCGAGCGCGCGGACACCGAATGGCACGCTGCCGGCGCGTACCTGGAGCGGCCGCCGTTCGCGCACCTGATGCATGCGCCGCAGCAGGCCGCATGCACCGGCCTCTGGCTCGCGAGCCTGTCGGCCGCCCTGCGCTCGATGCCGACCGACCTGGCTTCACGGCTGCGCCGGCTGGCCATGCGCCATGCCGGCAGCCTGGCCATGGCGGAGCCCATCGCTTTCGGCCGCGTGGCCAACGACGGCCCCGTGCACGTGACGGGCAGCGTGCATCCGGTGATCGTCGTGCAGCCCGAAAGCGGCGAGCAGAGCCTGTATCTCGGCAACCGCCGCCAGAGCTGGTTCGCGGGACTGGCCCCCGACGAATCCGAGCGGCTGATGAACATCGTCTGGAGCTATGCCACGGCGCCCGCCGTCACGCTGCACCACGCATGGCAGCCAGGCGACGTGCTGCTCTGGAACAACCTCACCACGCTCCACCGGCACGACCCGCCGATGGCCGCATCCGCCCAGCCGCCTCGGCACGCACAGGTGCGCGGCCGCTACGTCCTCACTTCGCCGATTCAACAGGAGGCAGCATGAAACCGTCCAGGGTCATCATCGGGGCTGCACTGGCCCTCACGGGCCTCGCGGGGCAAGCCGCCACGGCGCAGTCACCGGCCGCGGGCGCCCCGGCCGTACTGCGCGTGCTGGTCAATCCGGGGGACAGCAGCGAGCAGTCCCGCTATGCGCTGTACACGGCGTGGCGAGCCGCCGTGGAGCAGGCGTTGCGCAAGCAATCCGGTGGCGGCGTCCATGTCGCGCTGTCGACCGATGCGACCGCGGACCTGGGCTCCACGCGGGCGGGCGTCCACGACATCTTCGTCGGCCCCGCCCACGTCGTGGGCAGCGCCGTGCGTTACGGCTACGTGCCGGTGGTGGGGTTGGGCCGGCCGGTGCAGGCGGTGCTGGTGACGCTGCGCGACACCGACATCGCGGACCTCACCCATGCGAAGGGCAAGCGCCTGGGGCTCCCGCTGCAGGACAGCGTGGTGACGTACCTGGTGCGCGGCGAAGTGAACGCCGCCAACACCAGCATCAAGCGCCACTTCTCGTCGGTCTACGAGACGCGCTACCAGGACGCACTGCTGCCGTGCCTGCAGGTGCGCCGCTGCGACGTGGTGGCCGTGGAGAAGGCCGTGTTCGACCGCTGGGTGGCCGCCGGCGAGCCGGTGAAGGCGGTGATGCAGTCCAAGCCGGTGCCCGGCCTCAGCGTCGCCATCCGCAAGGGCGCGCGCACCAGTCCCGACGCGCTTCGGGATGCGCTGGCGGACGCCGCGCCGTTCGCGGAGCTGATGCGCCTCGAGAATGCGCGCTCCGTCGCCCACACGGCCGATGACTTCAAGTACGTGGCCACGCTCGGGTACTTCACCCCGCGCGCGTTGCCCGGCGCCACGGTCGTCGACGCGCCGAAAGTGGCGCAGTTGCTGCAGGCCGGTGCGACCTACGTGGACACCCGCACGGAGGTCGAATTCAAGGCCGGCCAAGTGCCCGGTGCGATCCTGGTGCCGTACCACGAGAAGAGCGCCAAGGACGCCGATTTCGACGCATCGCAGGACAAGTTCGAGGTCGAGCGGCTGGGCGCCGACCGCAATGCGGAACTGGTCTTCGCCTGCAACGGCCCCGAGTGCTGGAAAAGCTTCAAGGCCTCGCAAGCCGCGATGAAGGCGGGCTACCGCAGGGTGTACTGGTTCCGTGGCGGCTTCCCGGAGTGGCGCAGCTCCGGCATGAAGTTCGACGTGGCGGCAGCGCAGTAGCACAGGTGGGGTGCGCGTTGCGCAACCCGCCCTACGCGGGCGTCCGTAGGGCGGGTTCGCGCCAGCGACCCCGCCGAACCCCGGATCAGCTCTCGTAGACGATCTGCGCTTGCCCGCCGTGGGCCTGCGCCATCCAGCTGGCCAAGGCGGCGTCGCTCGGGAAGAACTTGGCCTGCTCTCCCAGCTGCAATTCGGCCTGCGCCGCGTCGCGCTGCACCAGCAGGCGCACGCCGAGGCCGCGCACCAGCTCGCCTTGGTCCGACAGCTCCCGCCGCGCGGGGAAGTCGCGCAGCAGGCGCTGGATGTCCGGCACCTGGCCGTTGACGGCCACCCTGAGGTACTTGCCGAAGCGGCAGCGGGCGGTCGCCAGGTCCCAGATCTGGCTGATGTTCAGGCGGAAGCCGCCCGAAAAGCGGTCGGGCTGCATCTTGGCCATCACCACGATCAGCTCGTCGTCCTTGAACCAGGCACGGTGCGGGTTGAACACGCCCTCGTCGGCCGCCGCCTCGATCGTGTCCGTCTTGTCGTCCAGCTTGAACAGCGCCAGCTTGCCGCGTTGCCCGTTGATCACCCGCAGGTCGTTGACGATGCCTGCCAGCAGCAACGGCTCACGCGTGTCGACCAGCTCGTCGATGCGGCGCCGGGCGAAGCGGCGCACCTCGCGCTCCACCTCGTCGAACAGGTGACCCGAGAGGTAGAAGCCGATCGCCGTCTTCTCCATCGACAGCCGCTCCTTCACGCCCCAAGGCATGGCGTCCACCAGCTCCGGCTCGACGTGGCTGGCCGCGTGGGAGTCGCCCATGTCGAACAAGCCGCCCTGGTTGGCATTGGCGTCGGCGGCATTGGCGAAATCGAAGGCGCGGTCGATGGAGGCCGCGAGCGCCGCCCGGTTCATGTTCAGCGTGTCGAAAGCGCCGGCCTTGATCAGGGCCTCGACCGAGCGCTTGTTGATGCGCGTGCGGTCCACCCGGCAGCAGAAGTCGTACAGGCTGGTGAAAGGCCCGCCCTCCTCCCGCGCGGCGACGATGGCCTCGATGGCGGACTGCCCCGTGCCCTTGATGGCGCCCAGCCCGTAACGCACCTGCTTGCTGGAGATCGGCTCGAAGCGGTGGGTGCCGCGGTTCACGTTGGGCGGCTCGAAGGTGATGCCGAAGTTCTTGACGGCATCCTCGAACAACACCTTGAGCTTGTCGGTGTTGTCCATTTCGATGGTCATGTTGGCGCAGTAGAACTCCGCCGTGTAGTGGACCTTCAGCCAGGCGGTGTGGTACGCCAGCAGCGAGTAGGCGGCGGCGTGCGACTTGTTGAAGCCGTAGCCCGCGAACTTCTCCATCAGGTCGAACACCTCGTCGGCCTTGGCCTGCGGGATGCCGTGCGTCTGTTCGGCACCGGCGCGGAAGCGCTCGCGGTGCTCGGCCATCTCCTCGGCCTTCTTCTTGCCCATCGCCCGGCGCAGCAGGTCGGCGCCGCCCAGCGAGTAGCCGCCCAGGATCTGCGCGGTCTGCATCACCTGTTCCTGGTAGACCATGATCCCGTAGGTCTCGCTCAGCATCCCGGCGACCGCGGGGTGCGGGTACTCCACCACCTCGCGGCCGTGCTTGCGTGCCACGAAGCTGGGGATCAGGTCCATCGGGCCCGGGCGGTACAGCGCGTTCAGGGCGATCAGGTCTTCCAGCCGCGTCGGCCGGGCGTCGCGCAACATGCCCTGCATGCCGCGGGATTCGAACTGGAACACCGCCTCGGTCTTGCCGTCGGAGAAAAGCTTGTAGGTGTGCGCGTCGTCGAGCGCGATCTTTTCGAAGGTGAAGTCCTCCTGCCCCGGGTGGCGTCCGGCGATCAGCTTGCGCGCCTGCTCCAGGATGGTCAGCGTCGCCAGGCCCAGGAAGTCGAACTTCACCAGGCCCGCGGCTTCCACGTCGTCCTTGTCGTACTGGCTGACGGCCGAGTCGCTGCCCGGCTGCTGGTACAGCGGGGTGAAGTCCGTCAGCTTGCCCGGCGCGATCAGCACGCCGCCCGCGTGCATGCCGACGTTGCGGGTCATGCCTTCGAGCTTCTGCGCCAGGTCCAGCAGCGTCCTGACCTCGTCCTCGCGCTGGTAGCGCTCCGCCAGGATCGGCTCTTGCTTGAGCGCGTCGGCGATCGTGATGTGCACGCCCGGCTTGTTCGGGATCAGCTTGCTGATGCCGTCGCAGAAGGTGTAGCTCATGTCCAGCACGCGGCCGACGTCCCGCACGGCGGCGCGCGCGGCCATCGTGCCGAAGGTGGCGATCTGGCTGACCGCCTCGCGCCCGTACTTCTCCTTCACGTACTCGATCACGCGGTCGCGGTTGCCCTGGCAGAAGTCGATGTCGAAGTCGGGCATCGACACCCGCTCCGGGTTCAGGAAGCGCTCGAACAGCAGGTTGTACTGCAGCGGGTCCAGGTCGGTGATCTTCAGCGCGTACGCCACCAGCGAACCGGCGCCCGAACCCCGGCCGGGCCCCACCGGGCAACCGTTCTTCTTGGCCCAGTTGATGAAGTCGCCGACGATCAGGAAGTAGCCGGGAAAGCCCATCTTCAGGATGGTCCCGATCTCGAACTCCAGCCGCTCGACGTAACGCGCCCGCTCCTTCTCGCGTGCGGACTCCTCGGGGAACAGCTGCAGCAAGCGCTCCTGCAGGCCTTCGTGCGAGGCGAAGCGGAAGTACTCCTCGATCGGCATGCCATTGGGCGTGGGAAAGTTGGGCAGCCTGGGCTTGCCCAGCTCCAGCACGAGGTTGCAGCGCCGCGCGATCTCCAGCGTGTTGGCCACCGCCGACGGCAGGTCGGCGAACAGCGTCGCCATCTGCTGGGCCGGCTTGAAGTACTGCTCGCGGGTGAATTTGCGCACGCGCCGCTGGTTGCCCAGGATTTCGCCTTCGGAGATGCACACGCGCGCCTCGTGTGCCTCGTAGTCGTCTTCCTTGGTGAACTGCACGGGATGCGTGGCCACCACGGGCAGCTTCAGGCGCGCCGCCAGCTGCACCGCGGCCGCCACGTGCTGCTCGTCGTCGGGGCGGCCGGCGCGCTGCAGCTCGATGTAGAAGCGGTGGGGGAAGATGCCGGCCAATTGCAGCGCGACGTCGGCGGCGCGGCTTTCGTCACCCTGCAGCAGCGCCTGGCCGATCGGGCCGGCCTGCGCGCCGGACAGCAGGATCAGGCCTCCGCCCAGCTCCTGCAACCACTCCAGCTTGCACACCGCCTGCGCGCGCACGACATTGCCGATCCAGCCGCGCGCCAGGATCTCGCACAGGTTCAGGTAGCCTTGGTGGTTCTGGACGAGCAGCACCACGCGCGTGACCAGCGCGGCGTCCCCGCCCAAGCCCTGCAGCATGACCTCGCAGCCCACCACCGGCTTCAGCCCGGCGCCGCGCGCCTCCTTGTAGAACTTGATGGCCCCGAACAGGTTGTTCAGGTCGGTGATGGCCAGCGCCGGCTGCGCGTCCGCCGCGGCAGCCTTGACGATCTCCTCGATGCGGTTGGTGCCGTCGACGACGGAGAATTCGGTGTGCAGGCGCAGGTGGACGAACATGTTCCAGCCATTGTAGAAAATGCGCGCCCCTTGACATTTGCAGTGAAGCCAACCCCGTGAACAAAGTCCTCAACATTTCCGCCTACCGCTTTGTCGCGCTGCCCGACGCCGGCGCGCTGCGCGAGCCGCTCTTGCAGCGCGCCGAGGCGCTGGGGCTCAAGGGCACGATCCTGCTGGCGGAGGAAGGAATCAACCTGTTCCTCGCCGGAGCGCCTGCCGCGGTGCGCGACATGCTGGCCCATCTGCGGTCGGATCCGCGCCTGGCGGACCTCCAGGCCAAGGAAAGCTGGTCCGACACCGTGCCGTTCCGGCGCATGCGGGTCAAGCGCAAGCGGGAGATCATCCGCATGAACCACCCCGCCATCCAGCCGGCGGCCGGACGCGCACCTGCGCTGGACGCCCTCACGGTCCAGCGCTGGCTGGACCAGGGTCACGACGACGAGGGCCGCCCCCTGGTGATGCTGGACACGCGCAACGCCTTCGAGGTGGACCAGGGGACTTTCGAAGGCGCGGTGGACTGGCGGCTGGCGCGCTTCAGCGACTTTCCGCAGGCCTTGCAGGAGCACCTGCCCGACCTGCAGGGGCGCACCATCGTGAGCTTTTGCACCGGCGGCATCCGCTGCGAGAAGGCCGCGCTGGTGATGCGCGAAGCGGGCTTGCCGCAGGTGTGGCAGCTCGAGGGCGGCATCCTGAAGTACTTCGAGGAGACCGGCGGGGCGCATTTCCGCGGGAACTGCTTCGTTTTCGACGAGCGCGAGGCTCTGGATGGGCAGCTCGCGCCGGCCCAGGACGGGTCGGCGGGCTAGGCACCGGGGTTCACCGGGGTTCGGCTGCGCGCTCACCGCCGGCCTACGGGAGATAGCTGCACGCGAGAGTGCGCGCGACGCGGATTCGTAGGCCGGGGTGACGCAAGGAACCCCGGTGAGCCGCCTACGACCGCGGCTCCGGCGGCGTCAGAGGCGTCGGCGGCAGCGGGATGAACTCGTCATCTCCGGGCACCCGGCCCATGCGCATCGCCTGCCAGTCTTCGCTCGCGGCGAGGATGCGCTCCTTGCGGCTGGACACGAAGTTCCACCACATGTGGCGCGGCGCGTCGAGGGCGTCGCCGCCCACCACCACCAGCCGCACGTCACCGGCGGCCGTCAACAGCGCGTCTTCGCCGGGACGCAGCACCGCCATCTGCCGCTGCGGCAGCACCGCGCCGTCGACCGTCACGTCGCCCTCCACGGGATAGAGCGCCAGTTCACTTTCGAGCGCGGGCAATCGCATGCGGCCGCCGGCGGTCAGGCGGACATCGAGGTAGAGCGTGCGAGACAGCGCGGGCACGGGCGAGGCCAGCCCGAACGCCTCGCCGACCAGCACGCGCACGCGCGCATCGTCCACCGCGCCTTCCGGAATGGCGGATGCAGGCGTGTGCGAGAAGGACGGCTGCGCCTCCTCGTGCGCCAGCGGCAGCGCCGTCCACAGCTGCAAGCCGTGGTTGACGAAGGCCACGTCACGCAAGTGATCCGGCTTGCGCTCGGAGTGCACGATGCCCCGCCCCGCCGTCATCCAGTTGATGGCGCCGGGTTCGATCAGCTGCTCGATGCCCAGGCTGTCGCGATGCATCATCGCGCCCTCGAACAGGTAGGTGACGGTGGCCAGGCCGATGTGCGGGTGCGGCCGCACATCGTGGTTGAGCCCCGGTTGTTCTTCCGCCGGGCCGAAGTGGTCGAAGAAGATGAAGGGCCCGACACTGCGCCGCCGGGCATCGGGCAGGAACCGGCGGACGAGGAAGCCCCCGCCCAGGTCCTTCTGGTGGCCGCCGATCTGCAGGTCGATCATGGACGCGGCCTACCGGGCCCAGCGCGCGGCCGCTTCGGCGACGCGCTGTCCGAAGATGCGGCCGGTCTCCAGGTCGCCCGCTGACATGGCATCGGCGCCGGCGTCCGAAGGCGACTGCGCGATGGCGCCGCTGTACGACACCAGGTAGTTCACGTCGTCGCGTTTGGCGGCCTTGGTGTTGCTGGGCATCAGGCCCTGGCTCACCCACACCATGCCGTGCTGCATGGCCAGGGTGAACAGCGACGTCAGCACGCCCTGCTTGTCGCCGTTCATGCCCGCGCTGTTGGTGAAGCCCGCGGCGATCTTGTCCTTCCACTCCTGGGCGAACCAGGGCTTGGACGACGCATCGGCGAACTTCTTGAACTGCCAGCTCACGCTGCCCATGTAAGTGGGCGAGCCGAAGATGATCGCGTCCGCTGCCTTCAGCTCTTCCCAACCGCCGGCCGGCAGGTTGCCCTCGGCGTCGATCGCGAGCAGCCGGGCGCCGGCGCCCTCGGCGACGGATTGCGCCAGGCGCTGCGTGTGGCCGTAGCCGGAGTGGTAGACGACGACGACATTTGCCATGGAATTCCTGTGCGAATGATGAAAAGAACGAGGAGGATCAAGCGCGGCGGCGGCTGCCGTCCACGCTGTAGGCGCCCGCGCCGAACGCCGCGAAAGCCAGCACGCCACCGGCGATGGCCAGGTTCTTGTAGAAGTTCATCTTCTGCGCCATCACCTGCGCGGCTTCGACCGCCCAGTAGTTGTGGAAGATGAAGGTGATGACGATGATGAAGATGGCCATCAGCAAGGCGACCCAGCGCGTCTTGAAGCCGACCAGCAGCAGGATGCCCAGGCCCAGTTCGACGGCGATGGCGATCACGGCGCACACCTCGGGCAGCGGCACGCCCTTGGAGGCGATGTAGCCCACCAGTCCGGAGAAGCCGGCGATCTTGCCCCACCCCGAGGGAATGAACAGCAGCGCGATGAGCACGCGGCCGAGCAGCGCGAAAGCGTCTTGCGCCGGGGTCAGCGCGTAGTCGTTGGTCGAGGCGTAGGGGGAAGCGACGGTGGCCATGGGAACTCCAGTTGGGAAGGAAAAGAAAGATCAGTGGGCGGCGAGTTCGAACACCAGGACTTCGGCGTCCCGGCCTTCGGACAGCGTCAGCTGCGACTCGCCCTGCAATTTCGCCGCATCACCGGCCGCAAGACGCGTGCCGTTGACGGAGAGCTCGCCGCGCACCACGTGCACGTAAGCGGGGCGGGCAGGCTCGAGCTTCAGCGTCGCGCTTTCACCGCCGTCGAACAAGCCGGCATGCAGCCGCGCATCGGCGTGGATCAGCACCGAGCCTTCGGCGCCATCGGGGGAAGCGACCAGGCGCAGCTTGCCGCGCTTCTGCTCCTCCGGAAAACCCTTCTGCTCGTAGCCCGGCTCGATGCCGGTGACGTTGGGTTCGATCCAGATCTGCAGGAAATGCGTGGTCTGGTCCTTGGCGTGGTTGAACTCGCTGTGCATGACGCCGCGGCCCGCACTCATGCGCTGCACGTCGCCGGGCGGAATGCCCTTGACGTTGCCCAGCGTGTCCTTGTGCGCCAGCTCGCCGGACAGCACGTAGCTGATGATCTCCATGTCGCGATGGCCGTGCGTGCCGAAGCCGGTGCCCGGGGCGATGCGGTCCTCGTTGATCACGCGCAGGTTGCCGAAACCCATGTGCTCGGGGTCGTGGTAGCCGGCGAACGAAAAGCTGTGGAACGACTTCAGCCAGCCGTGGTCGGCGAACCCGCGTTCCTGGGACTTGCGCAAGGCGATCATGGTGAATTCCTTTGAATGAGCACCAATGTACGTGCCGGGAGGCGTGGAGAGAGCCAGTGCTATTTGATGGCATCATTCAAAAACTTTGAATCAGTGGGGTTGATTGATGGCCACGCCGCGGGACGTGCTGACGCCCGATTCCTTTGCGCTCGTGCAGGCCGTGGTGGCGCAAGGCAGCTTCGCCGGCGCCGCGCGCGAGCTCGGGCTGGTGCCCAGCGCCGTGACTTATCGCATCCGGCAGCTCGAGGATGCGCTCGACGTCCTGCTGTTCGACCGCAGCTCGCGCCAGGCCCGGCTCACGCCCGCCGGCAACGAGCTGTTGTGCGCCGGCCAGCAGCTGCTGCAGGACATCGATGCCATGGCGCACCGCGTCAAGCGCGTGGCCACCGGCTGGGAAGCCGAGTTCACCGTTGCCGTGGACACCGCGCTTTCACCGTCCACCGTGATGGAGCTGGCGGAATCCTTCTACGCGCTGCAGCCGACGACCCGGCTGCGCCTGCGCGACGAGTCGCTGGCCGGCACGCTCGAAGCGCTGACCACCGGGCGCGCCGACCTGGCGCTGGGCGTGGTGGTGGAGCCCGGCACGACCGCAGGCGTGCAAAGCCACGATCTCGGCGACTTGCACTTCATCTATGCGGTCGCGCCCCATCACCCGCTGGCCAGTGCGGCCGAACCGGTGCCGGACGAGGTGCTGATGAAGCACCGTGCCGTGGCCGTATCGGATTCGACCCAGCAACGCGGTACCGCGCTGACCATGGGACTGCTGCCCGGCCAGGATGTGCTGACGGTCTCCAGCATGCGCGCCAAGCTCGACGCCCAGGCGCGTGGTCTCGGCGGCGGCTTCCTGCCCGAGCCGCTGGCGCGCCCTTATCTCGAAGCCGGGCGGCTGGTTGCGCGCGACATCCAGCGCCATCCGCGGCGCGTGCTGCGCCTGAGCTATGCATGGCGCACCTCGGGCAACCTGGCGGCCGGCCGCGCGCTGCAATGGTGGCTGGAGCAACTGGACAGCGCCACCACGCGCTCGGCGCTGCTCGGGCGGCATCGTCCGGGATGAGCATGGTGTATCGGGGCCGCTTCGCGCCCTCTCCCACCGGGCCGCTGCATGCGGGATCGCTGGTCGCGGCGCTCGCGAGCTGGCTGGATGCGCGCGCACATGGCGGGCAATGGCTGGTGCGCATCGAGGACGTGGACCGGCCGCGCTGCGTGACCGGCGCCGACAGGCAGATCCTGCAGCAGCTCGCCTCTTGCGGGCTGGTGGCCGACGAGCCGCCGCAGTGGCAGTCGAGTCGCGACACGTTGTATCAGTCGGCGCTGGAGCGGCTGGTGTCGAACGGCCTGGCCTACCCGTGTGGCTGCTCGCGCAAGGACATCGAGGAGGCGCTGCGCTCGCTGGGGCGCGAGCGTCCGCGGCATGCCGAGCTGGTGTACCCCGGCACCTGCCGCGGCGGCCTGCAGGGCAAGCAGCCACGCGCCTGGCGCTTGCGCGTGCCGGCTGGCGAGGTGCGGTGGACCGATCGCCGCCTTGGGGACCAGCAGCAGGACGTGGCAGATCAAGTCGGCGACTTCGTCCTCAAGCGCGCCGACGGCCTGTTCGCGTACCAGCTCGCCGTGGTGGTGGACGACGCCGCCCAGCGCATCACGCACGTGGTGCGCGGCGAGGACCTCGCGGACAACACGCCGCGCCAGTTGCTGCTGCAGCGTGCGCTGGGCCTGCCCGCGCCCGTCTATCTGCACACGCCGCTGGTGTTGGGTGCGAACGGGGAGAAATTGTCCAAGCAGAACGGCGCCGCCCCGCTGGAGCTGGACGCTCCTGCAGTCGCGCTGGCCAACGCTGCGGCGGTGCTGGGCCTGACGGTGGCGTCAGGCGGCACTGTCGCGGACGTCCTGGCGCGCGCGGTCGCCGCATGGGGCGGGCGCTGGCGGTAGCGGACAATCCGGCCATGAGCGACAACGAGAACACGCCCGAGAGCGTGCGCTACCCGCGCGGCATCCGCAGCTATGTGCGCCGCGCCGGCCGCACGACGGTCGGCCAGGCCAAGGCGATCGAGTCGCTGGGGCCGCGGTACTTGCTGCCGTACCAGGCGCAGCCCGTGGATCTGGCGCAGGCGTTTGGCCGCGCCGCGCCGACCGTCCTGGAGATCGGTTTCGGCATGGGCGAGGCCACGGCGCACATTGCCGCGCTGATGCCGGAGACGAATTTCCTGTGCTGCGAGGTGCATCCACCGGGCGTGGGTGCGCTGCTCAAGCGCATCGGCGAGCTGGGCCTCACCAACATCCGCATCCTCGAACACGATGCGGTGGAGGTGCTGGACCACATGCTTGCGCCCGATGCGCTGTCGGGCGTTCACATCTTCTTTCCCGATCCGTGGCACAAGTTGCGGCACAACAAGCGCCGGCTGGTGCAGCCGCATTTCATCGCCAAGCTGTTGCCGCGACTGGCGCAAGGCGGATACATCCACTGCGCGACGGACTGGGAGCCTTACGCGCAGCAGATGCTGGAGGTGTTGTCAGCGGAGCCGGCGCTGAAGAACACCGCAGCCGGGTTCGCGCAGCGGCCCGCCTACCGGCCGCTGACGAAATTCGAGAATCGCGGGTTGCGGCTCGGGCATGGGGTTTGGGACGTGGTGTTCCGCAAGACTTGAGCGTCGGGGTTCGGCTGCGCCGCTCACCCCGACCTACAGGATCCAGGCCGGGACTTCGTAGGTCGGGGTGAGCGCGCGAAGCGCCGAACCCCGACATCGCAAGCTCACACCCGATCCGACACCCAGGCCTGCACCGAACTCAAAGCCGCTGCCAGCTTGCTCGCATCCGTGCCGCCCGCCATGGCCATGTCGGCCTTGCCGCCGCCCTTGCCGCCCACCTGCTGGGCGACGAAGTTCACCAGGTCGCCGGCCTTCACCTTGCCCATGCTGTCGGCGGTCACGCCGGCTGCCAGCTGCACCCTGGATCCGTCCACCGCCGCCAGCACGATGGCTGCCGTCTTGAGCTTGTCCTTGAGCTTGTCCATGGTGTCGCGCAGCGTCTTGGCATCGGCACCGTCCAGCCGGGCCGCCAGCACCTTGATGCCCTTGATTTCGACGGCCTGCGACACCAGGTCGTCGCCCTGCGAGGAAGCCAGCTTGCCCTTGAGCTGGGCCACTTCCTTTTCCAGCGTCCGCACCTGCTCGAGCACCTGCGCCACGCGCCCGTTCAGCTCGGTGGGCGAGGCCTTCAGCGAGCTGGCGACCGCCTGCACCGTGCCTTCCAGTTCCTGCAGGTAGTTCAGCGCATTGGCGCCGGTCACGGCCTCGATCCGGCGGATGCCGGCGGCCACGCCGCCTTCGCTGACCACCTTGAACATTCCGATGTCGCCGGTGCGCTGCACGTGCGTGCCGCCGCACAGCTCGCGGCTGCTGCCGATGTCCAGCACGCGCACCGATTCGCCGTACTTCTCGCCGAACAGCATCATCGCGCCCGTGGCCTTGGCCGCTTCGATGTCCATCACCCGCGCCTGCGTCGCGTGGTTGTCCAGGATCTCGGTGTTCACGCGCTTCTCGATCTCGCGCACCTGCTGCGGCGTGACGGGAGCGTTGTGCGTGAAGTCGAAGCGCGTCTTGTCGGCGTCGACCAGCGAGCCCTTCTGCTGCACGTGCTCGCCCAGGACCTCGCGCAAGGCCTTGTGCATCAGGTGCGTGGCGCTGTGGTTGCGCACGGTGGCGGCCCGCCGCTCCAGGTCGACCGCGGCCTTGACCCTGTCGCCGACTTTCAGCGTGCCCTGCGTCTGCACGCCGTGGTGGCCGAAGACGTCGGACTTGATCTTCTGCGTGTCCTGCACGCCGAACTGCACGCCCTCGGCCGCCAGCACGCCGCAGTCGCCGACCTGGCCGCCGCTTTCGGCATAGAACGGCGTGGTGTCCAGCACCACGACGCCCGGCTGGCCCTCCTCCAGTTGCGGCACCGGCGTGCCGTCCCTGTACAGGGCCAGCACCGTGGCCTGCTCTTCGAGCTTGTCATAGCCGATGAAGACGTTGCCCGCCCCGCCATATTCGAGCGCGCGGTCCATCTTGAACTTGCCCGCCGCGCGGCCGGCCGCCTTCTGCTTTTCCATGGCGGCGTTGAAGCCGGCCTCGTCGACCGACACGCCGCGCTCGCGGCAGACGTCCGCGGAGAGATCGAGCGGAAAACCGTAGGTGTCGTGCAGGGCAAACGCCACCTTCCCGTCGAGGATTCGAATTTCGTCGAGCCGCCGATGGTCGAAGAACTCCACGTCGACGGCATCGCTGCCCATGGCGGCCCGGATGTCTTTCTCGATGACAGCGGATTTTTCACCCAGCACCGCCACGATGGCCTTGTCGTACTGGCTCGCAGCGAAGCTGCCGGCAAACCGCTTCAGGTGCGCCACCATCTCCTCCTGCTTCTGGCCCGGCCTCGGACGCAGGATTTCGATCGCGAACGAGGCGCCGCTGTCGAAGTCCAGGACGGCATCGAACCGGTTGGTGTCCTTGCCGGAACTCTTCTGCCCTGCCGATTCGATGCCGATGTTCTGCGCACCGTGGTGGCGGCGCAGGTGCGCAAGCACCAGCCCTTCGTCACTCAAGGCCCGGTCCAGGATCTGCATTCCGGTGCCGAGCGTCTCGTAGAAGCGCTCTTCCTCCGCCTCCAGCACGTCCATCACCTTCTTCTCGGCGGCCGCCAGTTGCGGATAGGCCTCACCCATCAGCTTGACCAGCGTCGGCACCAGCTTGTGGAAGAAGGGCGTCTTCTGCCCCAGCTTGTAGCCGTGGCGGATAGCGCGCCGGATGATGCGGCGCTGCACGTAGCCCCGGCCTTCGTTCGACGGGATGACGCCGTCGGCCACCAGGAAGGAGGTGGCGCGGATGTGGTCGGCGATCACGCGCAGCGAGGGATTGCCCAGGTCCTGGGTGTGCGTCTCGCGCCCGGCGGCGGCGATCAGCGCCTCGAAGATGTCGATCTCGTAGTTGCTGTGCACTTTCTGCAGGATCGCCGCCAGCCGCTCCAGCCCCATGCCCGTGTCGACGCAAGGCGCGGGCAGCGGACGCAGCGAGCCGTCGGGCTGCATGTCGAACTGCATGAACACGTGGTTCCAGATCTCGATGTAGCGGTCGCCGTCCTGCTCCGGGCTGCCCGGCGGGCCGCCGGCAATGTGCGGGCCGTGGTCGTAGAAGATTTCCGAGCACGGGCCGCACGGGCCGGTGTCGGCCATCATCCAGAAGTTGTCGCTGGCGTACTTCGCGCCCTTGTTGTCGCCGATGCGCACCACGCGCTCCGGCGGCACACCGATCTCCTTGGTCCAGATGTCGTAGGCCTCGTCGTCGTCGATGTAGACCGTGGCCCACAGCTTGTCGGCCGGCAGTTTGTACACCTGGGTCAGCAGTTCCCAGCCCCACTTGAGGGAGTCGCGCTTGAAGTAGTCGCCGAACGACCAGTTGCCCAGCATCTCGAAGAAGGTGTGGTGCCGCGCCGTGTAGCCCACGTTCTCCAGGTCGTTGTGCTTGCCGCCCGCGCGCAGGCACGCTTGCACCGAGGCCGCGCGCACGTAGGAACGCTTGTCGCTGCCGAGGAACACGTCCTTGAACTGCACCATGCCCGAGTTGGTGAACATCAGCGTCGGGTCGTTGCCCGGCACCAGCGGGCTGGACGCCACCACCGTGTGGGCCCGGTCCTTGAAGAAATCGAGGAAGGTCTGGCGGATGTCGGCGACGGTGATCTTGGGGGTGCTCATGGAGTGTCCAGCTGAACCTTCGATTATAGGTTTCGCACCCTTTCTCTCCTGTTGCGGCGCTGGCCTACGCGTCGCGGCGGGTTCCGGCGGACACTCGCGGGATGGCCTCCCATCGTCCCCTCGTCCTCGTCCCGCTGCTGGCCGTGCTGGCCCTGGTTGCCTGCGCTGGCGGTGTCACGGCCCAATCGGCTCTGCCCGGCGTCGGCCCGCAACCGCAGTTGCCCGCGCCCCAAAAGAGCCTGCTGCCCACCCTCAGCATCGCGCCGGCTGAAGGCTGGCCCGACGGTGCGACGCCGCGCGCGCCGCAAGGCTTTCGCGTGACGGCCCTGGCCAGGGGCCTGGAGCATCCGCGCTGGGTGTACACGCTGCCCAACGGCGACGTGCTGGTGGCCGAGAGCAACAAGCCACCGCCGCAAGCGGGGGCGAAGAACGTGCATGCCGAAGGCATCCGCGGCAAGGTGATGGGGTGGGTGATGAAGCGGGCCGGCGCCGGCGTGCCCAGCGCCAACCGCATCACCTTGTTGCGGGATGCGGATGGCGACGGCGTGGCCGAAGTGCGCACCGTTTTTCTCTCCGGCCTGACGTCGCCGTTCGGCATGGCGCTGGTCGGCAACGAGCTGTTCATCGCCAACGCGGATGCCATCGTGAAGGTGCCCTACCAGCCGGGGCAGACCGCGATCTCCGCAACCCCGGTGAAGGTGACGGACCTGCCGGCGGGCGCCAACCACCACTGGACGAAGAACATCATCGCCAGCAAGGACGGCACCAAGCTGTACGCCACCGTGGGGTCGAACAGCAATGCGGGCGACAACGGACTGTCTTCCGAAGAGGGGCGCGCCGCGATCTGGGAAGTGGACCGTGCCACCGGCGCCAAGCGCCTCTTCGCCAGCGGACTACGCAACCCCAACGGCCTCGGCTGGGAGCCGCAGAGCGGCGCGTTGTGGACGGTGGTGAACGAGCGTGACGAGCTCGGCAACGACCTGGTGCCCGACTACCTGACTTCGGTGAAGGACGGCGGCTTCTACGGCTGGCCGTGGAGTTACTGGGGCGGCAATGTGGATGCGCGGGTGCAGCCGCCCAACCCGCAGATGGTCGCCAAGGCCATCGTGCCGGACTACGGCCTGGGTTCGCATGTCGCGCCGCTGGGCCTGGTGTTCTCGGACGCACGGATGCCGGCCAACTACGCCAGCGGCGCCTTCGTCGGCCAGCATGGGTCATGGAACCGCAAGCCGATGGCCGGCTACAACGTGGTGTTCATACCGTTCGCCAATGGCCGACCGGCCGGACCGCCGGTGGAATTCCTGTCGGGCTTCCTCGACGGCAAGGAGCGCGCACGCGGTCGACCGGTCGGCGTCGCCCTGGACGGCCGAGGTGCGTTGCTGGTGGCGGACGACGTCGGCAATGCGGTGTGGCGTGTGACGGCCGGGCCTTGAAGCACCCGGTCGAGCCGCCCGACACATCGTCACTCTCCTACAGCGCGCGCGGGACGCCACCGACGCGTTACAGAATGCGAAAGATTGACAGTGGGTGTTGGTTGCGCCTTCATCCACCGGAGATTCCCTCATGCCCACAGCAGTCACCCACTGGAGCGACGCCATGTTCACGTCGCTCGCCGCCGCCATGGCGCTCCTGTTCTCGGCCATCCCCAAGATCCTCGGCTTCGCGCTGATCCTGATCGTCGGCTGGTTCATCGCTTCCCTCATCGAGCGCGGCCTGGCCTCGTTGCTGCGCTCGATCCGCTTCAACGACCTGGCCGAAAAGGCGGGGCTGTCGGGGTTCGTGAGGAAGATGGGCATGAACACCGACGCGGCGGGACTGATCGGCCTGGTGGTGAAGTGGTTCGTGCGCCTGATCGCACTGGTGGTGGCTTTCGACGCGCTGGGCCTGCCGGCCGTGTCGGACGTGCTGCGGCAGTTGCTGCTGTGGCTGCCCAACGTGGTGGTCGCGCTGGTCGTGCTGGTGATCGGTGGCCTGGCGTCGCGCGCACTGAGCAACCTGGTGCGCGGCGCGGCAAGCGAAGCGGGCCTGTCGAACGCGGATTTCCTGGCGAAGGCTGCCGCGGTGGTGGTGTGGGCCTTCGCCGTGGTGGTGGCCGTCAACCAGCTGGGCATCGCCACGGAACTGGTCAACACCCTGTTCATGGCCATCGTCGGCGCGCTGGCCCTCAGCATCGGCCTGGCTTTCGGACTGGGCGGGCGCGACACGGCAAGCGAGATCGTGCGCAAGTGGTACGCCAAGGCCCAGGAGAAGTCGGGCGAGATGAAGCAGGTGGCGCAGAACATGGGCGATGCGGCCAAGTCCAGGCCATCGTCCGAGTGGCCCACGGGCGGTTACCCGCAGAGCGGCGGCTTGTCCGGCACGGGGCCGGCCGACAAGAAGCACGACGTCGAAGGCAGCTGAGCCCGCGTCGCGGCGAAACGAAAAAGGCCCTCCGGGGCCCTTTTTTCTTGGGATGATCCGGCAGGAGCATCCCATGACACAGAACAAGGCAGGACTGATCGGACTCGGCGCCATGGGCGCCGGCATGGCCGCGACCCTTCGACGCAACGGTTACCTCGTGCACGCTTGCGATGCACGGCCCGGCGTGGCGGCCAGTTTCGCCAGGGAGGGCGGGGTCGCCTGTGACTCACCCGCTGATGTGGCGAAAGCCTGTGCGATCGTCATCTCGGTGGTGGTGAATGCGCAGCAGACCGAAAGCGTGCTGTTCGGTGACGCGGGCGCCGCCGCGGCGATGGCGCCGGGCAGCGTCTTCGTCATGTGTTCGACGGTCGACCCCAACTGGTCGATCGCCCTGGAGCAGCGCCTCAACGCCGCCGGCATCCACTACATCGACGCGCCCATCTCCGGTGGCGCGGCCAAGGCGGCCAGCGGCCAGATGACGATGATGAGCTCCGCGAAGCCCGAGGCCTATGCGGCGGCAGGCGGCGTCCTCGACGCGATGGCGGGCAAGGTCTACCGGCTGGGCGACAAGGCCGGCGCCGGCAGCAAGGTGAAGATCATCAACCAGTTGCTCGCCGGCGTGCATATCGCGGCGGCCGCGGAGGCGATGGCGCTGGGGTTGCGCGAGGGCGTGGCGCCCGAGGCGCTGTACGAGGTGATCACGCACAGCGCCGGCAACAGCTGGATGTTCGAGAACCGCATGGCCCACGTGCTGGCGGGCGACTACACGCCGCTGTCCGCCGTGGACATCTTCGTGAAGGACCTGGGGCTGGTGCTCGACACGGCACGGGCTTCCAAGTTTCCGCTGCCGCTGGCTTCCACCGCGCACCAGATGTTCATGCAGGCGTCGTCGGCAGGCCATGCCAAGGAGGATGACTCTGCCGTGATCAAGATCTTCCCGGGCATCAAGTTGCCCGGTTCCCCGGCGTAGGTCGGGTTGCGCGCGAGCGCACCCCGACGCCTGAAGTCAGTTGCTCATCGGCCTTTCGGAAGACCGGCCCTTCAGGTGCTCCCGCACCTTGTCAGCCTCGTCTCCCACCGCGGCCACGGCCTCTTTCACTTTCTTCTCGCTCACGTTGAAGTGGCGTGCCCAGGCGCAAACGGCGTAATCGTAGGAAACGTCGACGCGTTCCTTGCGGGGGGAACGCTGGCGGCTCTGCAGGATGCTCATCGTCGTGACTCTCCGAAAACCTCATGCTATGCAGGCTCCGCGGCGCGGCTTGTAGGACCCGTGCCCACCCCTGAGACAGCAGAGGGGCGAATCTTTGTCACGCGGTTCACCCCCATTCACAGGCCGATAGCCGATTCCCGTGCGCCGGAATCGAATACGGGGCACAATAGGGGGTCGTTCGCGCTTCGGTGCGCGCGCGGCAGTTTGCGGTGAACAGTCAGTTTCGCGTTTTCGAATCAATCCCATGAGTTTGTGATTGCATCCGGGCTCCATCGCTTCCCTATCCTTTCTCTGGAGTCCCTGATGGGCAACAAACTTTACGTGGGCAACCTGCCCTATTCCTTCTCCGACAGCGACATGCAACAGGCCTTCGGCCAGTTCGGTACTGTCTCCAGCGCCAAGGTCATGATGGAGCGCGACACCGGTCGCTCCAAGGGCTTCGGCTTTGTCGAAATGAGCACCCCCGATGAGGCGCAAGCCGCCATCAAGGGCATGAACGGCCAGCAGATGGGCGGCCGTGGCCTGGTGGTCAACGAAGCACGTCCGATGGAGCCGCGCAGCGGTGGCGGCGGCGGCGGCGGTGGTTATGGCGGCGGCGGTGGTGGCGGCGGCGGTTACGGCGGCGGCGGCGGTGGTGGTGGCGGTTCCCGCCGGTATTGAGCGCCTATGGCCAAGGAAGAACTGATCGAAATGCGCGGCAGGGTCGAGGAAATCCTCCCCGACTCCCGTTGCCGCGTGAAGCTCGTCAACGGCCATGAGCTGGTTGCCTACACCGGCGGCAAGATGAAGAAGCACCGCATCCGCATCATCGCGGGCGACGATGTGACCCTCGAGCTGTCTCCGTACGACCTGACCAAGGGCCGCATCATGTTCCGGCACCTGCCGGAGCGGAAGCCCTTCGTGGGCGGTGGTGGTGCCCGGCCGCCGCAACGGCGCTGAACATTCGGTTCGCGATTCAGGAAAAAGCCCCGCACTGCGGGGCTTTTTTACGGGTGCTGGCAGCGTAGGGCTACAGCATCACGTCCGGGTCGGAAAGCCCCGCCACACCGGTGACCCGTATCGCGAACTCCGCGGCGGGATCGTTGTCGGTATTGCCGTACAACACCCCGTCGCGGAACTTCAGCTGCCCCGGCGCATTGAAGGCGCGCGCGGCACCGATGAATCCGGAGAACGCCTGGTCGCCGCCGGCCGCGGCGTTCGCATCGATGGTGCGAAGGTCGATCCTGTCGGCGCCCCGTTGAAAGTCTCCGATGACGTCCCGGCTGCCGGAGCTCAGCCCGGACTCCCCGACACGGTCCAGGTCGAAGATGTCGGCCCCCTCGCCACCGAACAAGCGATCCCCTCCGAGGCCGCCGGTGAGCACGTCCCTGCCGGCATCGCCGTACAGGATGTCGGCGCCTGCGAAGCCGAGGAGCCTGTCGTTGCCCGCATAGCCGCGCATGCGATCGGCGCCGTCCGAAAGAAAGAAGGTGTCGGCACCGGCCAGCATGCCCTGGATCAGCGCGAAGTCGTCAGCGGTGCCCGCGGTGTGCGCCGCGTTCCAGAGCGGGACGGCGCCGACGTTGATCCGCTCGACACCCCACACCGCCGCAAAGCTGCTGCCGTCCCGGGCCTCTTCGATGATGCCCGTGACGGTGCCGCCGGTGATCGTGTCGCCGGCCATGGTGATGCCGTGGCCGGCGAAAGTCAGGTACGAGGAACCGAAGTCGAACTCCAGCGAGTAAAGGTCCTCGTAGACGATGCCGTTGTAGGTGACGAAGACGTTGTTGTTGAACTCGTAGCCGGTGGCGTCCAGCGTATCGCTGAGGTTCAAGGCCCGGTAGTCGAACGGACGGTTGGCGAACAAGGTGGCCATGGTGGACTCCTTCGTCGCATGGGACGAGGGAATTCAAGCAGAGCCAGCCAGGGTCGTCAAATGAAGCAGCACCGCCAAAGGGGCTGTTCCTGGATGCTCGTCATGGAGCGGGCGATGGGAATCGAACCCACGTCT